>JAQVIJ010000002.1:209851-451295 GCA_028695735.1 Deltaproteobacteria bacterium
TATTTCTTCATATTGTTCATTCGAATCACTTGACCCGATTAGAGGGGATTAAGACCAGTGACATCCCAGTTTCCATTAACTGGTTTTTGCGATATTAGAATCACTTGACCCGATTAGAGGGGATTAAGACCATGTGCGCAGACGCCGGCCTGTGGATGCGGCCTCATAGCCACCGATTCGAATCACTTGACCCGATTAGAGGGGATTAAGACACATTCCCAACATTCACAACAGGCACCCGATGTCCAACATTCGAATCACTTGACCCGATTAGAGGGGATTAAGACATGGTAAAACAGACTGCCCGATAAATTCAGACATTCGAATCACTTGACCCGATTAGAGGGGATTAAGACATCCACGATAGCAATAATGTATGGTATTGCTATCCCGATTGTTCGAATCACTTGACCCGATTAGAGGGGATTAAGACGGCCTTTATACCACAAACACACCACATACACGAATGAGGCGGAAAATTCTTTAATCTATACTTATCACTATCAATAATGTTATTTATATAATAACTCCTCTAAATTAAATTGACTATCACGCAATACATCAGTAACATCTTTTTTGGCTTGTAAAATTTGATAAACTTTATTATCTATAGCATTACCAAGTAAATGATATACAACTACTTTATTCTTTTGTCCAGCTCTATAAACCCTACTCAAAGACTGAACATAATCCCTATAAGCCAAAGGTAACGACAAAAATACTACATTACGATACCTCTGTAAATTAAGACCCTCTTTGATACAATAAGTTGCTATCAAAGGTTTATCCTGTTTATTAACACACTCTACTAATTGCTTCTTATCATCACCTGTTATAAAGTAACCATCAACATGTTTGGTTAACTCTTTAACAGGCGCAACAAAATTACTAAATACTACTGTATCAGGATTATCTTTAAGAAACTCAATCACCCAAGCTAATTTTGTATGATTAAAAACTTTCCCATCACATACACCCTGGGCAATTTGATACTTGGCTATAAACTGTGCTAAAATATTGATGCTACTGCTACTAGCTAATTCAATCGCGTTAGGTTTCCTAATAGGTTCTGTTTTAATCACAATATTTGATAACTCTGGTAACTCTATTACATCTTCTCGTTTAACAATGTTAAGAAAAGGCTTGAATAATGCAATGTAATTATCTTCACTTACCTTCAATCTTGTTGGATTAAAGAAATTATCAAGGAAAAAATACCTATGCAAAAGCACACTATAGCCTGACATGAAAGGACGCTGATTAGGACATAAAATATTGAATGGAAACAAAAGCTCATGCCACTTATCAGCTGGTGTTCCTGATAGCATTAAACAAGGAATATCAGGAAACTTCTGCCGTAATCGCAAGGCTAATTTAGATACCTTGGCTTTATTTGATTTTAATCTATGTGCTTCATCAAAAATGATGAAATCATAAAGTTTAAATTCTCTTTCAGTCATATGATTTCTAAATTTTTCATATGACATTATACTAAACCTATGATTTCTTATCCCATAAAATTCCAATTCACTCTCCCAAGATATAAAGACATTTTTAGGACACACTATAAGTGTATAGTTACTCAATAGTGCGTCCATACAGGCACAAGCAAACCTTGTCTTACCTGTGCCTGTGTCCCAATAAGCATACATTCTCTTTAATTTTGTAAACAATTCAACCCCATCTTTCTGATGGTTCCATAATTTGAACATTTTTTAATCCCTTCTTTCAAAGAAATTTAAAATGGCAATTTATCCTCACTATCTTCACTATGTCAAGTATTTGAATCACTTGACTCGATTAGAGGGATTAAGATAATAAAATATGGGCAAAGCTTTCCTGTAATGCTACAGAGATCATTTGAGCATTCTACTTTAAATTTTAAAAAGGAGGAGATTATCATGACAACAGTTTTAATTTTAGCGGCATTTATTCCGCCTATTATTGGTCTCATTATAATATTATCTTGTTAATTCTGTACAATGAGCTATCTTTTACTATTATGTAATTACTAAATACTGATTTAAAATCAAAAAAAGGAGTAAAACAATGCCAAATAGATCAGAAACTATCTTATTATGTACTGTTGGAGGCTCACATCAGCCAATCATAACAACTATTAAAGAAATAAAACCTGATTATATCTGTTTTATATGTTCTG
This sequence comes from Deltaproteobacteria bacterium, assembly GCA_028695735.1. Taxonomy (GTDB): domain Bacteria; phylum Desulfobacterota; class Dissulfuribacteria; order Dissulfuribacterales; family DYLC01; genus JAQVIJ01. The sequence goes on from JAQVIJ010000002.1 coordinate 212,013, forward strand.
AGGATGATCCTGAAACAGAAAGCAAAGGATCACATATTCAAATTACAGATAAGGTCATAGTAATAAGTAAAAAACCAAATGAAAAACAAACACTACCAAACATTCCAACTCAATTAAATCTTCAATCAAATGAATTCGAAGTAAAATTAGTGCCAACTGATCATTTAGATAAGATAGTTATTGAAATTAATAAAATTATAAAGGAATTAAAGACACGTTTCCCCAATGCGCATATTATTGCTGATTATACAGGCGGTACTAAATCTATGACTGCCGGTCTTATTATATCATGCCTTGAAGATATAGATATAGAGTTGAGATTGGTTACTGGAGCTCGTGCTAATCTTATAAAGGTAAATGATAATACACAAAGAAGTATATCTGCATCGATAGATTTGATTAGATATCAGAGAAAAATATCACCATATCTATATGCCTGGAAGCGATATGCTTATGATGAAGCATTTAAAGGATTATCGCAGATAGAGGCGCCGAGGGATCAACAATTACGGGCAGAGTTTAATATAGCACAAAATCTATCACATTGTTTTGATCTATGGGATAAATTTGATCATGAACAGGCCAAGACATTCTTAAAATTATATGCTCCTAAATTAAAAAATGAATATAACTTTCTTTTGCCGCAAGTAAATTCTCTTATTAGGAGGGAAAATGATAGTAATGAAAAAAAACAAACTATAGAGGCATGTAAGATATTAGATCTGTGGTTAAATGCACAACGCAGAGCAATTCAAGGACGCTATGATGATGCAGTAGCTCGTATATATAGATTACTTGAATGGATTGCTCAATGGTTGATTTATAAATATTTCAATGAAAAAACAAGCAATATGCCATCAGAACTTTTACCATCAGAATTAAAATCAGAATTAAAACTTGAGCTGACTGGTGAAAAAGAGATTAAGCTCGGATTATTAAATAGTTGGAAATTTATTTCACTAAAACTTCCCAAGGAAGATTGGGTTGATTTTTTCAAATCTCAAGAAAAAATTTTACTTAACTTTCTATCTATGCGCAATAATAGTATATTAGGGCATGGGGTTACGCCAGTAAAAAAGGAGGACTGGCAACAATTTTCTGCGTGTATAGAAGAAAAACTTATAGCCCTATTCTTGAAAGAGGCCCATATAACAATGCCCAAACAACTACCCAATGAATTATGCTGGAAATAGCATCGTTGGGCAGTTAAAATGTGCTGCCAATATAACTGGCAAATACACTGAGGTAGCCTTAACATGCTAAAAATAGTATTCCTTGGTGATAGGTAATTTTTCAAGGAACCCTGGAGTGATTTTATGTTTAATGTCCACGGCGGTGATGTCTTCGGCCTCAGCCGCAGGTTCGGCTGTTCATTAGAGGAAATCCTGGATTTCAGCAGCAATATCAGCCCCATCCCAGAAACCGGTCTTCAAGAGCTTCTTTGCAATGCATTGCCAGAGATTCGTCATCTGCCCGATATAGAGAATTTCGGGCTTAGAAGGGCCATGTCCATGCGTTATGAGCTTCCAGAGGGTTGTTTTTGGCCGGGCGGCGGCACCACCGAATTCATCTATACCATCCCGTGGCTCTTCCGCAGGGAACAGGCGGTCATCCTCAGCCCGACTTATGCCGACTATGAGACCGCCGCCAAAAGGGCGGGGCTTTCGGTGTGCTTTGTAAATGAGTTTCTGCATGAGGCCGAAGAGATGCCCTCGCAATTGATTCCATCCATCATGAAGGCCTTGGACAGGCCGAGCCTCATCTTTCTCTGTAACCCCAACAACCCGACCGGCTGTTTCCTGCCTCGCGAGCTGATTCTGGAGGCCATTTGCTCCGCTTCCAGAGAACACCTCTGGGTGGTGGATGAGTCCTATGTGCAGTTCGTGCAAGACGACAGTGAGGCGTCTTTACTTTTTGCCAGGCCTTTTCCCACCAATCTTTTTGTGCTGCGCTCCTTTTCCAAGATATATGCCGTTCCTGGTTTGCGTTTAGGGTATCTGGTGGGCGATGAGGCCTTGATCGCTGAAGTGGTTAAAGAGACCGCTGTTCCTTGGAATGTAAATCGATTGGCGCAGGTTGCAGGTGAATACCTGCTTGGCCAAAAGGAATACGAGGCTCGGGTCAGGGCGTTTTGCCAGAGGGAGAAGGCCTTTTTGTTACAAGAGATCGGGCAAATGCCGTGGCTTAAATACCTGCCCGGGCAGACCCATTTTTTCATGCTCAGGCTTGAAAATGGGATTAAGGCCGCTGAACTGGTGGGTTTTTTGGAAAATAATGGGGTGTTGGTAAGAAATTGTCAGAATTTTCATGGAGTTAACGGCAAAGAATATATCCGCATAAGTCCACGCAAAAGACCTGACAATGAGCGGCTGGTGGAGTTGATGAACAAAATTACTATTGGCGTTTGATATTGGGGGCTGAGGTCTTCAGTTTTGTAGCTATTGCAGTAATTTGTTTGATGGTACTGATATATTTGATGTCTATATCAGAACATATTTTGTTTTCCGGCATATCAATCAAGAAGCAACCAATAGTTTTGTTATCTATGTATATAGGGCTGATACATATTGATTTGTTTTCAATACCTAATGCCCTTAATTTGACCGGCGTAAAAATATCAGACCAGTTGCATATTATTTCTTTTTTTGTTGCCATTGATTCATTGATATTTTGATTTTTGAATGGCAAAGATATCGTCAGATTCAATTTTATTGATTTTATGTCATGACCTATTCCATATTTATACTTCAATTCTTTTTTATCATTTGATAAAAGAAAGAATATGATATTATCTGCACTTAAGAGATCATAGATGCTTTCTATGGCCAATAAATAAAAGTGTCCTATGCTTAATGTATCGTCTGATGCAACATCATTTAATTGTTTTAAAATTTCTATAAATTTTTCTTCTTTGGTTTGGGTTTTTACTTGTTCCTGTTCTTTATTTTTTTCAGGAATAGCCGATGTTGACGTTTCGATATATATGTTGCTTTTTATGACTTGCTGCACGATCTTCTGGAAATTTTTTGAACATTTTGCGGTATCGCCAAGCGCTACATTGATGTATCTTATTAGCTCTTCGTGTGATAATTTATATTCATTTTTGATAAGTTCTATCATGGCTGCTATTTTATCTTTTTCTAAATTCAGAAGCGCATTGCTTAAGTTATAGATTTTTTTTATTGTAGAGTTGATTTTTATATATTCTTCTGTATCTGGTATGATGCCTTCTAGATTCTGTTGTATGTTTGATGGCAATCTCCATTTTTGGGCGATTTGTGTCCCTACTTCTTTTATGATATTTTTTAATATGCCTTTTTCTTCAGGCGTTCCATTTTTTTCTATTTCTATCATATCTTCATACAATGGCTGACTATATATTACTATTATTATTCTTGATAGATGATTGAATAATGTTATGAGGAATAGCTCCTCCTGTTTTATATTATGTTTTTTTGATGCTATTGATTTTATTAAATGTGCCGTTAAAAATGCCTCTGACATAACAATAGCGGCCATATTTTTAGAATCTTTCGGTAATAATTCCAGTATGCTCATACTCAATGTAATTTCTTGTATCGCTTTACATCCAAGTAATAAAACTGACTGTGTTATGCTTTTTATCTCCATACCCCATCGATTATAATAGAAAGAATTGACCGTATATAAAATTTTGCTTATTAAGCCATAGTCTTCCAATATAATTTCTACCATTTTTTGTGATGAATATTCATCTTCAATATCTAATAGCAATATTTTTTTATAAGTTTCTGAAAGGCATGGCAAGTCGCCGTTGTCCAATGCTTTTAATATCGCTTCTGGCAAAGTTTTTAGTATTTCGATTGTTTTATTACTTTTCATTGTCGCCTTATGATTATTTTAATTGTTTGTCACAATACTTTCTTCTGTTAAAATCGGCAGTTTTATAATAAATTTTATGCCATTTGGTTTGTTGTCATCTATTTCTATTGTGCCTTGATGTTCCATGATAATAGAGTTGACTATTGAAAGCCCTAATCCTGTTCCGCCTTTTTTCTTTGAAAAATAAGGTTCAAATATGTGTTTTTTATCTTCATTTGATATACCTGTGCCGTTATCCGATATCCATATAATTATTTTATCCTCTGCTATATCTGTACCTATTTCAACTACGCTGTCTTTTGTTTCTGAAACTGCTGTTACTGAATTGTCTAATAAATTTATTATCGCCCTTTTTATTTGTTCAGGATCTACTAATGTCATTGGAATCTTATTTCTTATATATTCAAATCTTATTTCAGGATGAGCTTCAGGATACATTGGTAAAATTTCATCGATTAGATTCAATATGTTTGAATAAATTAATTTTGGCGCAGGCATTTTAGCGAATGTCGAAAAATCTGTTACGAGTTTTTTAAGGCTTTCCACCTGATTGATAATCGTATTTGTGCATAACATTAGTATGTTATTTGTTTCTTCATCTAATTTGTCTTGACATCTCTTTTGTAATCTTTGCGCTGATAATTTGATTGGTGTAAGAGGATTTTTGATTTCATGTGCTATCATTCGTGCAACTTCTCGCCATGCAGCCTGTCTTTCAATACGTTCTATTTCTGTCAGATCATCAAAAACAATCACAACTCCCTGGCTTTTATTGTTTTTGTCTCTCAAAATATTGAAATTTATTAGTAACGATATCAGTTTTTCATCCACTATTATTTTTATTGTTTTGGTTATATGGCCATGCTCAGCCAATAGCAGTTCATTCCTGATATGTTCAAATTCTTCTTTCTGCTCAGCCGTTAGAATAGTTTGATAGTGTTTTCCTATCATGTCTTGGGCATTTTTCCCCAATATCAATTCTGCCGCCTTATTCATGGTTGTTATTGTACCATATCGATCCAGGGAGATAACACCTGCTGTTATGTTTTGTAAAATAGTTTCGATATAGTTTCTTTTTTCAGCAGTTTCTATATAGTTTTGTTGTAATTGCATCGAGGCTGTTTCCGCCCTTTTTCTGGCTTCCTTTAGGTCTTGTGTCATTGTATTGAACGCAGCTACTAGATAATGCAGTTCATCCCTACCATGAGTGGACAATGTGAAATCCAGATCCCCCTGTGCTATTCTCTGTGTGGCATCTGACAGCATCTTGACAGGTTCAGTAATGGTCTTGCTGATTCTCAGGGCAAACCATACGGCTATAAAAATTATCAAAATTGCTATGAGACCCAATGCAGTCAATGTTGATATCATCAGTGGTTTTTGAAAGCTCAGAAATTGATTATAACTTTCGTAACCTACTTTTATGACATCCAGCATGTGACCTGTCTCGGTTGACATCAAGGAACCTACTGCTAAAAATCCTATTGTGTTGTTATCTTTTGTTATAGGGCTTATTATTCGTAATAGTGTGCCGATTTCTAATTGATCTGTATATATCCATATCTCTTGTTTTTTATTTAATGTTGCTATTTCTATTTCAGGAAGTTGAGTTAATGGTAACCATTGCTTTTTGAAAAAAACAGTATTTTCGGTAAATATTTCTATAGAATTTATATTCTGATTATTATTGATAAGTGTTGGAGTTAATGATTTTGATAATGTATTGTCTATTATTTGTTCAATACATTCTTTGTTGATACTGTTGTCTTGATTAATGCATTTTATTGTTATTTGTAGCGATAATTCTTTATTGATGTCTTGTAATTTATTTATTTTTTCTTGATAGAATGTCTGTCCTATAGATAAAGCATTGTTTAATGCATTTGCGATTCTTATGTCAAACCAACGCGTCAGACTTGTTTCTATGAATTGATAAGATGCCCAGAAAAGCAATGCAGTCGGCAATAATGACATGAAGATAAAGGCTATAGCGAGTTTGGTTCTGAGTTTGCGTCCTATTATTTCCTGACGGTCTTCAAATAGAATTTTGCTTATATTTCTTACAAGAAGAAAACCTATAAGAATGACCAGCAGGATATTGAAATTTATGATTCCGAATATTATTAGATTTCCGATGAAGGATAGCGTTGATCTTGCCGGGAAAAAAAAGAATTCTATGATATAGAATCCAATCAGCAGTGCACCTGCTGACAGTATGATGACAAGTTCTTTTTTTCTTCTCTGTTGTTCGCTGTCAATACTGAAAATTGACTTCATACCATTTTGTTTTGTAGCCGAAGTTAGAAAAAGTATTCAGAATGGTGTTTAACGGTAAATCTGTTACAATTTTATCCGTATATAATCTTGTTCTGATTTTATAAACTTTATCTTTTTCCAGAAGTTTGATTGGGGCAAGTTCATATTGATTTATATTGAACAGTATGTCATTTGCATCATTTATATTTGTTGTGGTTATGATGCGTGTATTATTCTGTGTCAGCATTATTCTGTATTCATTTTTTATGGAATCCAATTTGATGGCCTTGCGGATTGTTGTGCTCAGTATAGTTTGATCTTTTATAAACCCAGGAATCGTCAATTCCAGGTCATAATTGAATATCACCGTTATGCCGCTTTTCAGGGCGTTCATGATCTCGGAGGTCAGGCCGTTTTTGACACTGCATGACACCACAAGATATTTGGCGTTTTTTTCTACGGCCAGACTGGTGATGTATGGGTAGTCGTCTCCGGCGGCATGGGATTTTCGGACATGCATGCAAAAAAACAGCAGAATGCACAGGGGAAAAATCCACCATGCCAACGGAGACGGTCTCTGCATTGGCGTATATCCGTCAATTGCTCTTCATCAGGTTCATGAAGGGATTGGCTGCGCCGCCCTGTGGGGCGCTGCCCTGATTGGCCCTTGCCCGCTCCAGCGCCTTCAGGAACGGATTATCGGCGGTTGGAGGCGGGGCTGCGCTGGCATGTGGCAGGTCACCGCCCTGCTGGGGTTGAATGGGCGCCGGGCCGAACTGTGACTGCGGTTGCGGTTGCGCAGCAGGTTGTGCGGCCTCTGTTTTGGGTGTATCGGTCTTGGGCTGCTGCCCAGGTGTCTGATTGGGCTGAGGGCCTTGATTCTGCGCCATCATGGGCACAGGGCCGCCTGATGCCTGGACCGGTGGCTGTGCAAGGCCTGGAATCTGCGGCGGACTGGCCTGGGGTGTGGCCTGGGCTATGGGGCTCTTGGAGCGTTCAGGTTTGTCGTCAGCCTCAAATAGTTGAAATTGAACGGTCTTGTCGCCTCTTTTAAAAACCACTGAACGTGATGTGATCTCCGCAAGAGTGAAGTCCTCAAGTTTTTCGCCCTTCTTGAGCACGAGATATGGTTTGTCCTTCAGGTCTGCCGGCAGGTCGCTGGTTTCTTTGGGATTGACCTTGAGCATTGCCGTTTGGCCGCCGGGCCCGGAGATGACTCCATACAGCAGAAAATGCCTTTGGAGTTTTTCTACGGATACAGCAGGCTGTTCATTTGCTACGGCCTTTTCCCGCTCCTGAAGAGGGACGAAGATATTTTTGAGCTGGCCGCTGGGTGTGTGAGGAAATGCGGCATTAGCGTTTTGATACAGAAACATGCTGAAGATGATGAGCAAAACCAGTTTGTTTGTGATTGATTGTGGTGATTTCATGATACGCTCCTGTTTGATAAGATTATTTAGCCACACGCTGTATGGCTTCGCCGCCTTTTTCTATATCCTTTCCAACTCCTTTTATGGTATTGCATGCCGACATGCAATAGAATATAGCCAGTATTGTGAACAAAAGAATTATTTTTCTCATTATAACCTCCTGATCATGGTTTTGGTCGGTCTGATTCTTGAATGGTTACGCTTGGGAACAGGCTTGCATCCGTATGCGGCAGGAACATGGATGAGACATAATGCTCCATGAATCTTGGATTTTCACTTAGATCAAAGTGAGTCATCATTTGCGCTACAGTTTTCATGTCCTTCATGACCTCCTTTGAAAGGGCAGCCGCCCGGGCACCCAGAAGGGAGGTGTTGCCTGCAAAGAAGAAGCGCTCCCTGGGGATATCCGGCAAAAAACCGATGGTGATGGCCTGTTCCAGGTCTAAGTAGCTTCCGAAGTTACCTGCCAGAACGATGCGCTCCAGGTCCTCTATGGCCATGCCCACGGATTCAAGCAGTGTGACATAACCTGCGAACATGGCGCCCTTGGCTCGAATCAGGTTCTCCACATCCGCCTCTGTGAATACGATGTCCTGGTCTATGGCTGTGGCATCCTTGTGCACAACCACATATTCCCAGCCATCGCGGTCCTCGCGAATGCGGTCTGTGGGCAGGTTATGCCTGAACTTGCCCTGTTTGTCCAATGCCCCTGTCATAAAGAGCCCTGCCAGCAGGCTGATGATGCCGGAGCCGCAGATGCCCTTGGCCTTTTTGCCGCCGATGGTGAGGGCCATGGGTTCATAGGTCTCTGAATGGATATGAACTATCTCTATGGCGCCTGTGGTGGCACGCATGCCGTGTTTGATGCCGCCTCCTTCAAAGGCAGGCCCGGCCGAGCAGGCGGCGCAGGCCATCCAGTCCTGATTGCCCAGTACGATCTCGCCATTGGTGCCTATGTCAATAAAGAGGGTGAGCTCAGGTTGTTTGTGCAGCCCTATTCCCACCACGCCTGCCACTATGTCTCCTCCAACATAGCTGGCCACACACGGGGCTGCAAAGATGCGCACGTGTTCTGGCAGTTGAAATCCCAATTCAGAGGCACGCACAGGAGGAAATTGAGTGGCCACAGGAAGGTAGGGATGTGCCCTTAGAAATTGAGTCTCAAGCCCCAATAAAAAATGAGTCATGACCGTATTGGCCGCCACTGTTACAAGGCTTATACTGTCCTTTTGTGTGGAGGCGCGACGACAAAGCTCATCTACGATGCCGTCAAGGCATTTAACCACCTTTGTCTGAAGGGTTGTCAGCCCGTCTCCCTTTTTGGCAAATTCCATGCGGGAGATGACATCCTCTCCATAGCTCACCTGGGGATTGTAATCAGAGAATTCTGCCAGCACCGCATTGGAGTTGAGGTTCACCAATTGACCAGAGATGGTGGTGGTGCCTATATCAAAGGCCACTGCCAGGTGAGAGGATGAGTTCCTGTCCTTTTCCACTCTTACCAGTCGCTTGGTGTCAGGGTGTCTGCTGTCCATCAGGCTGACGGTTACTCGCCAATCGGCCTCTCTAAGTGTCTTGGGCAAGGTCTTTAATATCTGACTGTCCACCTCGATGGTCTTGCCCTGCATCTGGCCTTGAGCCAGTTCCCTTTGCAGCCTTTCCAGGTCGCTGATACTGTCTGAAATGCTGGGTTGCGGCAATGCTATGACGGTCTTTGAGATGATGGGATTCGGTTTTATGACGGCCTGTTGCCCGAAGCTCTGCATCCATGAGGCTGCCTTGCGGGCCAGGGGACGGTTTAGGGCCTTGCGATCCATCTCGGACTCCACAGGCACTCGAATTTCCAGGTCGCTCAGCGCATAGGATGTGCAGGCCCTCCAGCCGCCATCCGGCAATTCATCCCCTTTAAGTTTACCTTTTTCAAGGAATATTCGGCACTTGTTACATACACCTGCCCCGCCGCAGGAGGCATTTATGTGAATGCCTGCGCGCATGGCAGTGCGCAACAGGTTTTCGTCGGATGTGGTCTCCACGGTGGCGCCACTGGGTTGAAATGTTACTTTATACATTGAACCCTCTCTTGTGCTGGTATCTGCTTCGAGTAATGCCTTCAAAAATCGTCTTGTTAAAGGTTTCTTTCACATTTTAGGATTTTAACAAGAACAGTGGGGATTGTCTATAATCCCAAAATTTCGCAAGTGAATTTGCGATGTCTGACCTTAATTTTTGCTGCGTGATTCAGGTTACACTACCTTTTCCAGTGTCTTTTATTCATTCTTTTGACACCGCCCGAATCCCTGCCAGCGAGAAACGCGCTATGTGTTCTGCCAGTCTGTGCACCAGTTCCTTGGAAAGTGGCTGCCGCAGCAGGTATTCCAGGTCCTCTCTTCGAATGGTGAGCAGGCTGCGGCACTGGTTTATGATGCTGAGTTCGCAGAAGAGCACGGTCTCGTCCACCTCCCTTTTGCCCATGAGATTACAGAGAATAGCGATGAGGCTGCGGCGTTTGGGCTCTATCAAGCCGTGCCAGATGTCCTGTATCAGGCCGGTGGGGTTTGCCAGTTCCATGAGGTAGAGCCGTGTGAACTGCCCCTGTTCACCCTCGTCTAAAAAGTGTTCCAGCATGGAAAGGACATAGGCATGCAGCTGTTCCTCAGGCGAAAGACCATTCATTTCCAGTGGGTTCTGGCCGCAGCACTTCTTTTCAAAGGCGTATCGCCAGGCCTCCACATATAGCCCAGCCTTGTCTCCGAAGTAATAGTTGACCAGGGCTACATTTACGCCGGCGCTTTTGCAGATGGCTGCAATGGTGGCGTCCCTGTAGCCCTTTGCCGCAAACACCTCGCATGCCGCATTTAGCAGCCGTTCTCGTGTCTCTTTGCCGTCGTCTCGTAATGTCATGGAATGCCCCTAAAAATTATTCTTGACAGGTCTGTCACGGCCATTATACTGGCTCATTAGTTTAAATGGTAATTTAAAATTTGAAATCTGTCGAGGTAATTATGTGGAACAATGGCCGCACTTCGTTATTTTCCATGGTCGTGTGCATGATCTTTGCTTTTCTGGTGTGGGGCTGTGACGCTAAACCCAAACAGCCGCCTTCAATGCCGCCTGCAGAGGTGGCCTATATCACAGTGGAAAGCCAACCCCTTACCCTTACCACAGAGCTGCCTGGCAGGACTGTGGCCTCTTTGGTGGCAGAGATTCGGCCTCAGGTGAGCGGTCTTCTGCAAAAAAGGCTCTTTGTGGAGGGTGCGGATGTAAAGACAGGCCAGGTGCTCTACCTCATAGACCCTGCCCCCTTTGAGACGGCCCTGCGAAACGCAAAGGCCGCCCTGGCCAAGGCCGAGGCAGGTCTGCCCGCGATTCGTGCCCGTGTTCAGCGCTTTCAGGGCCTTGTGGCCTCCAGGGCCGTGAGCCAGCAGGACTACGACGACGCTGTTTCCGGCCTTCGGCAGGCTGAGGCAGAGGTGGAGTACTGGAGGGCACAGGTGGACACAGCCCGCATAAATTTGGGTTATACCAAGGTAATCGCCCCCATCTCAGGCCGCATCGGCAGGTCCAATGTGACGGAGGGCGCCCTGGTCGCTGCATATCAGCCTCAAACACTGGCTGTGATTCAGCAGTTGAGCCCCATATATGTGGATGTGCCTCAGTCCACTGCAGAGCTTCTGCAACTGCGACAGCGGCTGGAAAAGGGCCGCATGAAACTGACAGAACAGACTCGAAACCTGGTAAAGCTGCGGCTGGAGGACGGTTCTTCCTACGATGAGACAGGTGTATTCAGGTTTCAGGATGTGACCGTGGACCAGAGCACGGGTTCCGTGATCCTGCGCATGGAGTTTGCCAACAAGAGGCATGTGTTGTTGCCAGGCATGTTTGTAAAGGCAATCATAGAGGAAGGTGTAAAGGAGGATGCCATTTTGGTGCCTCAGCAGGCGGTGACCCGCACACCAAAGGGTGAGCCTATGGTCATGCTGGTCAATGAGCAAGGCGGTGTTGAGCCTCGCATCATTGCTGTGGAGAGGCCTGTGGGCGACAAATGGCATGTGGTGTCGGGCCTGAAACCAGGGGATCGCATCGTGTTGGAGGGGCTTCAGCGGATTCGGCCTGGTATGCCCATAAAGCCCGTTCCTTTCAATGCACAGGCACACGGAAATGCACAGGCCATGCCTCATGGCAATTCCCAGGCTGGCCCTCCACAGCAGGGCCAGGCAGGAGAGCAGCCGTCATCAAGGGCCCATTGAGGTAATGCCGCCATGTTATCCCGATTTTTCATAGACCGTCCTGTATTTGCCTGGGTTTTGGCCATAGCAGTCGTGGTATTGGGGGGGCTGGCCATTTATAACCTTCCGGTGTCCCAGTACCCTCCCATAGCGCCGCCGTCTATCTATATCACGGCCTTTTATCCAGGGGCCTCGGCTGAGACCGTTGAAAACAGTGTGACGCAGATCATCGAGCAGAAGATGACGGGTCTGGAGGACATGATATATATGTCGGCCACCAGCGACTCCTCCGGCACAGCCCGTCTGGAGCTCACCTTCAAACCCGGCACAGACCCTGACATCGCCTGGACAAAGGTTCAAAACAAGCTGCAATTGGCCCTTTCAGGCCTGCCTGAGACCGTTCAAAAGCGCGGGGTAACCGTGGGCAAGGCCACCAAAAACTACCTGCTCATAGTGAGTCTCATCTCCGAAGACGGCAGCATGGACGGAAATGACCTGCGGGACTATGCCCAGTCCAATCTGGAGAAGGTGTTGGCGCGCATTGAGGGCGTGGGCGAGGTGGAGAACTACGGCACGCAGTACGCCATGCGCATCTGGTTAAATCCCGACAAGCTCATCAGCTACGGCCTGACCATCGAGGATGTGATAGTCGCGCTCAAGGCATATAATGTGGAGGTGTCCGCGGGTCAGTTCGGCGGCGCGCCTGCCACGCCTGGCCAGCGCCTAAATGCCTCCATCATAGTGCAGAGCCTTTTGAAGACCCCTGATGAGTTTGCCGCCATACCCATTCGCATTCAGCAAGACGGCTCGATGGTGCGCATCAGGGATGTGGGCCGAGCCGAATTAGGGACCGAGTTTTATGATGTGGTAGCCCATTATAATGGCAAGCCCGCTGCCGCCATGGCCATTCGCCAGGCATCAGGCGCCAATGCCCTGGATACCGCCAAACGCATCAAGGCAAAGCTGGAGGAGATGAGCCGCTACTTTCCACCCGGCATGAAGGTCATCTATCCATACGACACCACGCCCTTTACTCAAGTGGCCATTTCTGAGGCGGTGAAGACCCTTTTTGAGGCGGTCTTTCTGGTGTTTGTCATCATCTATCTGTTCATGGGCAATTTTAGGGCCACCTTTATTCCCACCATAGCCATTCCAGTGGTGCTCATGGGCACTGTCCTGGTCCTGTGGCTGGCCGGTTTCTCCATCAACATGCTGACCATGTTCGCCATGGTCCTGGTCATAGGTCTTTTGGTGGATGACGCCATAGTGGTGGTGGAGAATGTGGAGCGCATCATGGCAGAGGAGGGCATCAGTCCTCGCGAGGCCACTCTCAAGTCCATGAACCAGATCACCAGCGCCCTCATCGGCATAAGCCTGGTGCTTTCTGCGGTCTTTGGGCCCATGGCCTTTTTCCCAGGCTCTACCGGTGTGATCTACCGCCAATTCGCAGTAACCGTCATAGCCGCCATGCTTCTGTCCGTTCTGGTGGCCCTGATTCTCACGCCTGTGCTGTGCGCCAATCTGTTAAGGCCTGTGCCGCCGGGCCATGAACCTGCTGACAATGCCATTTCCTTTCTCAGGCCGTTTTTCCGCAGGTTTGATGCCATGTTTTTCTGGCTGCGGGATGTCTATGTCAGGCTGGTCAGATTTTCCTTCAGGCACAAACTGCCTTATATCCTGGTCTATTGCATTTTGGTGGCCGCCGTCAATTTTATGCTGCTTCGAATGCCCACCGCCTATCTTCCCGATGAAGACCAGGGCATCTTGTTTGTCATGGCCATGCTGCCTTCCAACGCCACTCTGGAGCAGACTCAGGACCTGCTGGAAAACAAGGTAAAGCCGTATTTTCTGGAGCAGGAACGCGATGCAGTGGCCTCATGCCTCACCGTGGCAGGCATCAGTTTTGCGGGTAGGGGCCAGAACATGGGCCTGGTCTTTGTAAAGCTCAAGGACTGGCATTTGCGCAATCAACCCGACCTCAAGGTCAAGGCAGTGGCCGCAAGGGCAAGCCGATACTTTGGGAGTATTCGAGAGGCCATGGTCTTTGCCTTTCCTCCGCCTTCGGTCATAGAGTTGGGAAATGCCACAGGTTTTGACTTTCAACTCCTGGATAGGGCAGGCCTGGGACATGCCGCCCTCATGCAGGCCCGCAATCAACTGTTGGGCATGGCCATGCAGGACAAGAGACTGGCCCGTGTGAGGCCCAACGGCATGGAGGATGTGCCGGAATACCACATCGATGTGGACTGGGAGAGGGCAGGGGCCCTGAGTGTGCCCATCACCTCCATCAACAATGTCATAGCAGCCTCCTTTGGCTCGGCCTATGTAAACGACTTCATTCAGGCAGGCCGGGTAAAGCGGGTGTTCGTGCAGCTGGATGCGCCGTACCGCATGTCCCCCACAGACCTGGACAGCATCTATGTGCGCAATATGTTTAATAAAATGGTGCCGTTTTCTGCCTTTGCCTCAGGTCACTGGTCCATCGGCTCTCCGAAGTTGGAGCGTTTTAATGCCGTGCCATCCCTGAACATCTGGGGCGAGCCTGCCCCTGGCAGAAGTAGTGGTGAGGCCATGAAGGCCATGGAGGAGCTGGTCTCTCGCCTGCCTGCCGGCATTGGATACGACTGGACCGGGCTTTCCTATCAGGAGCGCATGGCCACCAATCAGGCGCCCATTCTTTACGCCTTTTCGCTTTTGGTGATCTTTTTGTGCGTGGCCGCCCTGTTTGAGAGTTGGACCATACCCCTGACCAATCTTTTGCTTCTGCCCCTGGGGCTTTTGGGTGCCACAACGGCCACATGGTCCAGGGGTCTGGCCAATGATGTGTATTTTCAGATAGGTTTTTTGACCACCTTAGGCCTGACCACCAAAAACGCCATCCTCATAATTCAATTCGCCAAGGCGCGCATGGACAGCGGGCTTGAGGTGTTTCAGGCGGTTTGGGAGGCTGCACGCATTCGATTCAGGCCTGTTATCATGACATCCCTGGCATTTTTCTTCGGGGTCTTGCCTCTGGCCCTGGCAACAGGGGCAGGCGCAGGGGCCATGAACGCCATCGGCACGGCTGTGGCAGGAGGTATGCTTTCAGCCACCTTTATCGACCTCTTCTTTATTCCGCTCTTTTTTGCCGTGATCTACAACATGTTTCACAAAAAACAGACGACTCCAACACATGAATCCTGATGGGAGACACTCCATGAAACCATATGCCCTGATCATAAGTATGTCCCTTGTTTTAGGGGGCTGTGCAGCGGTTGGCCCTGATTATACGCCTCCCTCCATGGCTGTGCCTGAGACCTGGACAAAGCGGCCTGATCTACCTGAAACCACTCACACCGCCGAGGATTTGAGCCAGTGGTGGGTCACCCTTCATGACTCAAGGCTCACAGACCTCATCTCGCGCTCCTTACAGAAGAACCCCGGTGTGCGTGAGGCCATTGCCCGCATTCGAGAGGCACGGGCGCGAAGTGGCATTGCTGAGTCAAGGCTCTTTCCCCAGGTGAATGCCTCAGCCAATCTTCAGCACAGCCGTAACAGCTCCAATGCAGGCCTGGCCAGGGAGGGAGACCTCTACATGGCTGGGCTGGACGCGGGCTGGGAGCTGGATATCTTCGGCGGCACCCGGCGTGCCATTGAGGCCGCCCAGGCCAATCTGGAGGCAAGCCATGAGAACCTGCGCAATGTATATGTGACCCTGGCCTCAGAGGTGGCCTTGAATTATATAAATCTGCGAACGCAGCAAAACCGGCTGGGCATTGCCGAACAGAACTTAGCCGTGCAGCAGGAGACTCTAAATCTGGTCAAAAGCCGTTTCGATGCAGGGCTTGTCACAGAATTAGATGTGAATCAGGCCGTTTACAACCTGAAAAACACACAGGCCCAGATATTCCTTTTGAAAAACGGCATCACACAGGCCCAGCACAGCATCGCCATTTTGTTGGGTCTTCCGCCTGCCGCGCTTCAGGCGGAGTTGGAGGCGTCTGCCCCTGTTCCTGTGGCCTCCTTGGAAATCGCCATAGGTGTGCCTGCGGATGTCTTGCGAAACAGGCCTGATGTGCGCAGGGCGGAGCGCCAGTTAGCAGCCCAGACCGCCCAGATCGGTGTGGCCACAGCAGACCTGTACCCCAAATTCACTCTCACCGGTTCCATCGGGCTGGAGGCCTTCAAGCTGGACAAGCTGTTTCAGTATGACAGCCGCACCTTTGGCATAGGCCCTGGTGTCAAGTGGAATGTGTTTGATGCGGGCAGCATTCGAAGAAACATAGAGGTGCAGACCGCCCTTCAGGAACAGGCCCTTGCCCAGTATGAGACAGCGGTCTTAAATGCCTTAAGGGAGGTGGAAGACGCCCTTTCTGCCTTTGCCGAGGAGTATCAGAGGTTGAATGCCCTGAGAGAAGGCGAGCAGGCCGCTCAAAGGGCGGTGGACATAGCGACCGCCCAATACAAGGCAGGCATAGTGGACTTTCAGGCGGTTTTGGAGACCCAGCGCTCCCTTTTGGCCCTTCAGGACCAGGCCACGCAAAGTGAAGCCAATGTCACTACCAATCTGGTGCGTCTCTACAAGGCCTTGGGAGGCGGTTGGCAGACAGGAGTAAAGAATGACACAGGCACCTAAGGACATTCTTGAGACAGGTGTCGGTGCAGAAGGTGGCCGTTTTCTATGGCGTTATCTCATATGGGGTGCGGGCTTATTTATGGTCTTGATAGGCCTGTTCTTTCTTTGGAACAGCCGTGGCCCTTCGCAACAGGTAAAATACCGCACTCAACAGGTGAAGCAGGGGGATTTGGTGGTGACCGTCTCTGCCACCGGCACCCTACAGCCCACCAATCAGGTGGATGTGGGAAGTGAGATATCAGGCACCATTCGCACCGTGGAGGTGGATTACAACGATCGTGTAAAAAAGGGCCAGATCCTGGCGCGCATAGACACCTCCAAGCTGGAGGCCCAGATTCAGCAGACAGAGGCCTCCTTGAAGGCCGCTCAAGCTCACCTTTTGCAGGCACAGGCCACGGTCTTTGAGGCCCGGGCCAGGCTGGAACGCCTGTTGGAGACTCAAAAGGCCACAGAAGGCCGAGCCCCTTCCAAGCTGGACATGGATGCGGCAAGGGCCTCCCTGGAACGGGCCCTGGCGGATGAGGCCAGCGCCAAGGCCTCCATAGCCCAGGCACAGGCCACTTTACTTGCCCAGAAGACCGATCTCTTTAAGTCCATGATCCGTTCTCCCATAGACGGCGTGGTGCTGAAGCGTTCTGCTGAACCAGGCCAGACAGTGGCCGCCACCTTTCAGACGCCCATCCTCTTTACATTGGCCGAGGACCTGACTCAAATGGAGCTGCATGTAGATGTGGACGAGGCGGATGTGGGCCGTGTGCATGAGGGCCAGCAGGCGGTGTTTACGGTGGATGCCTATTCCAACAAGACCTTTCCAGCCCTGGTCAAACAGGTGCGTTTGGGCTCCAAGACCGTATCCGGTGTGGTCACCTATGAGACCATTCTCACAGTGGACAATCGGGAGATGTCCCTTCGGCCCGGCATGACCGCCACGGCCAATATCACGGTAGCCAGGGTTCAAAATGCCCTTCTGGTGCCCAATGCGGCCTTGAGATTTAATCCCCCTGTAATGCAGGCTAAGACAGAGAAAAGGGGCCTGGTGGGCTATCTTTTGCCCAAACCTCCCACCTCACAAAAGGCGCAATCCATTGAACAGGACAAGAGACCCCATGTCTGGGTCCTGAAAGACAATATGCCGGTGCGAGTGAATGTGGAAGCCGGCTTCACCGATGGCATCTTTACAGAGGTTCGAGGCGGTGAAATCAGGCCTGGCACGGAGGTGATCGTGGACCTTTTGGAGACTCAAAACAGCCGTGTCTGATGCCATGAGCAAGCCGCCCTTGGTGGAGTTACGCAAAGTCACCAAGACCTTTGGTCAGGGTGCAGCCGCTGTGCAGGCCTTGCGTGGAATAGACCTGGTGATAGAGCAGGGGGAGTTTGTGGCGGTGATGGGCGCAAGCGGTTCGGGAAAGAGCACCTGCATGAACATCCTGGGCTGTCTGGATACGCCCACCACGGGCAGTTACCTGTTTCAGGGAGTGGCCGTCGAAGGCTTGAGCCGCAATCAGCGGGCACTTTTGAGGCGTCATTATCTGGGTTTTGTGTTTCAGGGCTTTAATCTGCTGCCTCGCACCACGGCCCTTGAAAATGTGGAGCTGCCCCTGATCTATCGAGGGGATGCGCCTGCCGTGCGCAGGAGATTTGCTCAAGCTGCCCTGGCCTCCGTGGGGCTTGCAGGCTGGGAGCACCACACCCCTTCCGAGCTTTCAGGCGGCCAGCAGCAACGAGTGGCCATAGCCAGGGCCATAGTCACCAAGCCGTTTTTGCTTCTGGCGGATGAACCCACCGGCAATCTGGACACGCAACGCAGCAAGGAGATCATGGATATTCTCACCACCTTAAACAGGGAGCAGGGCATCACCATCGTCATGGTGACTCATGAGCCTGACATGGCGTCCTATGCCGGCCGCATCGTGCGCTTTCGGGATGGCCTGGTGATTCTCGAAGAAGGGGCAGCCTGATGTTCTGGAATGCCTTTTTACTTGCCTTCAGGGCCTTGAGACGCAATCTGCTGCGGTCTTTTCTCACCATTCTGGGCATCTTTATCGGAGTGGCCGCGGTGATCATCATGGTGACCCTGGGCGAGGGCGCTACCCTGCAGGTGAGCCGTCAGATCGCCTCCCTGGGCACAAACATGCTCATCGTCAGCCCAGGAAAGCGCATCGGCCCAGGCCAGACCGTGGGTTCAGCGCCATTTACTATGGCTGATGCGGCGGCATTGGCTCGCGAGATTCCAACCCTGGCGGCAGTGGCCCCCACCTCTTCTCGCGCCATGATGGCGGTGTCTGGCAATGCCAACTGGTCCACTCAGCTCATCGGTACCACCAACGATTATTTCACGGCCAGGCAGTGGGAGGTGGCCTCTGGTCGCCTGTTTACTGAAAGCGAGCTCAGGGCAGGCGCCGCTGTTTGTGTGTTGGGCCAGACCGTGCGCACCAAGCTGTTTGGCGCCCAAAACCCCATTGGCGCCCGTATTCGGCTGGAAAAGGTGACATGCGAGGTGGTGGGGCTGTTGGAGTCCAAGGGACAGTCCACCATGGGTTCGGATCAGGACGACCTGGTCATAATACCCCTTCGCACCTTTCATCGCCGCATTGCAGGCAATCAGGATGTCAACATCATTTTGGTGTCGGTGAAGGACGGCTTTGCCACCGAGAAGGCGCAGCAGGAGATAGAACATCTTCTTCGAGAGCGAAGGCATCTCAGCGAACAGGAAGAGAACAACTTCAATGTGATGGATATGAAGGAGATCACAAAGATGCTCACCTCCACCACTCAGGTGCTGACCGCCCTTTTGAGCGCCGTGGCTGCGGTGAGCCTTCTGGTGGGAGGCATCGGCATCATGAACATCATGCTGGTCTCGGTCACGGAGCGTACCCGAGAGATTGGAATCCGTCTGGCCATTGGCGCCCTGGAGAGGGATGTCCTTTTACAGTTTTTGGTGGAGGCGGCGGTGCTCTCTTCCTTTGGAGGGATTTTGGGCATTTTCATCGCCTTGACTGCCTCGCTGTTTTTGTCCTCGGCCTTGCAGGTGCCCTTTGTGTTCAAGGGCGGCATCGTGGCCTTGGCCTTTGCATTTTCGGTTGCTGTGGGGCTTATCTTTGGTTATTTCCCTGCCAGAAAGGCGGCTCGAATGAACCCCATCGAGGCCTTGAGAAGCGAGTGAGGGTGTGCTGCTGATTCATTCACCTGCTTGGGAGATTTAACGGGGCAAATATCTTTTTGTTTTTTGGGGTCGATGGCGTGCCAACTCCCTTACAATAGGCTATAATAGGCCATTCCAAAGAATTCTTGCCAGATAATCCATTGAACAGATTTGAAGATACTCACATATTAGCCCTGGATACAGTGGGGGAGGCAGGCTCCATCGCTGTATTGAAGGGCATGAAATGCCTGCTGGAGCTTTCATGGCAAAATGGCACACCTCATTCAAGCAACCTCTTGCCTGTGATAAGATCAGGTCTTGGGGTTTTAAGGCTCGAATTGCAGGATATGGGCCTCATTGCGGTGAATCGGGGGCCTGGCAGGTGGACAGGTATCCGGCTGGGTATCGCCACCGCCATGGGCCTTTCCATGGCCTTGGGCATACCTGTAACAGGGGTTGCAGGATTGGATGCCCTGGCGCAGTGGGCAGCCCTTTCCGCTTGCAGACACGGGGATGTGATTCTGGCCGTGTTGGATGCCAGACGTTCACAGGTATATACCGCCTGCTATGAAGTGGAGGCCTGCAATACAGCCGGATTTCGCAGAAGGGCCGTCAGATATTCGGATTATTCGGTGGTGCAGCCCCATGAGCTTTTGAATTCTCTGAAAACCTCGAAAGAACTGCTTCAAGCCAGTGCCAACTTGGGGCAAAGACGCATAGTCCTGTGTGGAGATGGGGCAGAGGCGGTCTTGCCGGTGTTGGAAGCCCGGTTTTCACCATCGAATGTCTTGGTGTGTGCACCTCCTGCCTTTCTGCCCGGGGCGGCGGCTGTTGGATATGCGGCGTTGCAGGAGTACGGCCCAGGCGGTATGATACCGAGGGATTGCACCCCCCTTTATATAAGACTGTCAGATGCAGAGGCCAATAAGTATCACAAAACAACAAAGGGATTTAATAAGGAGTGAATTGAATGCAGCAGCAAATGGATCTTTTTACTACCGCAGCAAAGACCTGTGATATCGCAGAGGAACTGAAGCGTTGTTATCTGGACTACGCCATGAGCGTTATCGTAGGCCGGGCCTTGCCGGATGTGCGGGACGGCCTTAAGCCCGTGCATCGCCGCATCCTGTATGCGATGTATGAGTTGAACAACGATTTCAATAAACCCTATAAAAAATCAGCCCGTGTGGTGGGCGATGTCATAGGTAAATATCATCCCCATGGCGATACGGCCGTCTATGACACCATCGTGCGCATGGCCCAGGACTTTGCCATGAGATATCCCTTGGTGGATGGCCAGGGAAACTTTGGGTCATTGGACGGTGATGCACCTGCAGCCATGCGCTATACCGAGGTCAGGCTTGCCAAAATAGCCCATGAGATATTGGCGGATATTGACAAGGAAACAGTGGATTTTCAGGTGAACTACGACAATTCCCTGCAGGAACCCATGCTCTTGCCCTCCAGACTGCCCAATCTGCTGGTGAACGGCTCCTCCGGCATAGCGGTGGGCATGGCCACAAACATCCCCCCTCACAATCTGGGCGAGGTGGTTGATGCAGCGGTGGCCTTGATGCGTAATCCTGCCGTTTCCCTTGAAGAGCTCATGAAAATGCTGCCGGGTCCTGACTTTCCAACGGCCGGGTTCATATGCGGCAGGGAAGGCATTCGCTCGGCATACGAGACCGGCAGAGGAATCATAAAGATTCGGGCCAGGAGCCATATCGAAGAGAGCAAAAAGGGCGACAGAGAGCGGATTGTGGTGACCGAGATACCTTATCAGGTCAACAAGGCCAGACTGGTGGAAAAGATCGCCCTGCTCATAAAAGAGAAAAAAATGGACGGGGTTCAGGAGGTGCGTGACGAATCCAGCAGAGAGGGCATCCGCATCGTACTGGAACTCAAAAAGGATGGTGTGAGTCAGGTCATTCTGAATCATCTCTACAAGCATACGCCCATGGAGGTCACTTTCGGCATCATCTTTCTGGCCATAGTCAACGGCAAGCCGGAGGTGTTGGGTATCCGAGCGCTGTTACAGCATTTTATTCAGCATCGCAGGGTCATTGTGGTCAGAAGAACGGTTTATGAGCTGAAAAAGGCGGAGGAAAGGGCGCATATATTGGAAGGGCTCAAGATAGCCCTGGAGAATCTGGACGAGGTGGTGGCCCTGATCCGGCGGTCCGGCAACCCTCAGGAGGCCAAAACAGGGCTTGTGGAGCGGTTCGGGCTCTCCGTCATTCAGGCGCAGGCCATTCTGGACATGAGGCTTCAGCGCCTCACCGCGATGGAGCGCTCCAAGATACTGGAGGAGTATGCCCAACTCTTGAAGGATATTGAACGATACAAGGCCATTCTCTCCAGTGACGCCCTGGTGTTGGATATCATAGAAGAGGAGCTTCTGTCCCTGAAGAGGGATTATGCCGACGCAAGGCGCACGGAGATAGTAGATGCCCCTGATGAGATAAATGTCGAGGACCTGATAGCAGAGGAGGATATGGTAGTGACCATCTCTCATTCGGGTTACATCAAACGCAGCCCGCTTTCCCTTTATAGAAGTCAAAAACGGGGAGGCCGTGGGGTTTCAGGGCATCAGGCCAAGGAGGATGACTTTATCTCCGACCTGTTCGTGGCATCCACGCATGATTATTTTCTGTTCCTCACCAATAAAGGCCATCTGTTCTGGCTGAAGGTCTATGAATTGCCCGAAGGGTCAAGGGCGACAAAGGGCAAGGCCCTGGTCAATCTGCTGCCCATAGATACAGCGGGCGGTGAGAGAATCGCCTCTGTAACGCCTGTCAGGACCTTTGACGCGAAGCATTTTCTGGTCATGGCCACTCGTTCAGGTGTGGTAAAAAAGACCTCCCTTGAGGCGTTTTCACGGCCGCGGCCAGCCGGGATATGGGCCGCCACCATCAACGAAGGCGATGAACTCATTGCAGCGGCTGTCACCGACGGTGCATCCGACATCTTCCTTGCTACGCGAAAGGGCATCAGCATCCGTTTTCATGAGGATGACATTCGCTCCATGGGCAGAACCGCTGCTGGTGTGCGGGGTATTCACTTGGAAGAAGGTGACTCTGTAGTGGCTATGGTGGTGATTCCAAGAGATGAAGGCAGCCTGCTCACCGTTACCGAGCATGGTTTCGGCAAACGCACGGCCCTTGAGGAGTATCGGGTGCAGTCCAGGGCCGGCAAGGGCATCATCAACATCAAGGTAAATGAAAAGATAGGCGAGGTAGTGGGAGTCATTCATGTGGTGGAAAAGGACGAGATCATGCTTATAGGGGCCGGCGGCAATGTAATTCGCATGAAGGTCTCTGATGTGCGTGAGATCGGCCGTTCCACACAGGGTGTCAAGCTCATCAACCTGGAGCCAGGTGACCGTCTCACATCAGTGGCCCGTCTGGCGGAACAGGATGATTAGCAGCCCGTGCCTGGAGGATTAGAATGCAGGTGGTGTCTGTCATAGGTGCAGGCAGTTGGGGCACGGCACTTGCCATTTTGCTGGCCCGCAAAGGGGTGAAATGCCTGCTGTGGGCCAGGGATTCGGATTTTGCTCAACAATTGCAGGAAAAAAGGGAAAATACGCGATATCTTGCCGGTTTTCCCCTGCCAGATTCCCTCTGCATCACCTCTTCATTAAAAGACGCTGTCTGTGAAGCGAATGTGCTCTTGATGGTGGTCCCCTCACATGGCATGAGGGATGTGTTGAATGCGGTTTCAGGCATTTTGCGAAGCTCAGGCAGGGAAAAGGCCATTGATGCAGTGGTTTCGGCCTCCAAGGGCATAGAGAATACCACGCTCCTCACCATGACACAGGTCATGGAGCAGACCCTGCCTGTGAGTCTCCATGGCAGCCTGGCAGCCCTTTCCGGGCCGAGTTTTGCAAAAGAGGTGGCCCAGGGGTTGCCCACAGCCGTTACCATAGCAGCCGCAAATCTCGAATTGGCGGGGGAGTTGCAGCGACTGTTTTCAGCTGAGAATATGCGCTGTTATGCAAGCGCTGACCTCATGGGTGTACAGTTGGCCGGTGCCCTCAAAAACGTGATCGCCATAGCCGCAGGGATCTGTGACGGCATGGAACTGGGAGACAATGCAAGGGCCGCATTGATCACTCGCGGCCTGGCGGAGATAGCCCGTCTGGGTGTCAGGCTTGGGGCCAATCCCATGACCTTTGCAGGCCTTGCCGGGCTTGGAGACCTGGTGCTCACATGCACCGGCGCCCTAAGCCGAAATCGTCATGTGGGTGTGAAGCTGGGAAGGGGTATCCGGCTGAAAGATATCATTGCGGGCATGAGCATGGTTGCTGAAGGTGTGAAGACCTGCGCATCCGCCTGGGACCTGGCCCGCCTTCATCAGGTTTCCATGCCCATTACCGAACAGGTCTATCGGGTGCTCTATGAAGACCGGGATTCACGCACTGTGGTGCGGGAATTGCTCACAAGGCCGCTTGCACAGGAATTCGATGTGCATCTGTCTGAACAATAGATCATGGCAGCGCCGGTCGATTATCGTCAGAGGACCTACCGGAATGTCATGCACCGCAACGGTCTGGCCGCATTTGAGGTCAGACACAAGGAAACCGACCTCCATGTCCAGGCGGATAGGGACATGAGCCAGCAGGTTTCCCTCTGGGTGATCGAGATCAGATCCCAGCTCGAGGAATACATTCGCAGGCATCCCCAGTTTTTGACCAGTTATACTCCGCTCCCATACGATGAATTTGCACCCCCTGTGGCTCGGGCCATGCTCAATGCGGCCTTGACCGCTGCTGTGGGGCCTATGGCGGCGGTGGCCGGGGCCATAGCCGAAGAGATAGGCAAGAGGTGTCTGGCAGCCGGTTCTTCCGAGGTGATCGTGGAAAATGGGGGGGACAACTTCGTATCCGTCAAGGATGGGCTTGAGATGGCCATATTTGCAGGGGATTCGCCCTTCAGTATGCGCATAGGCATCAGGATTCCCGGTGCAACGGCCTTGGGGGTCTGCACATCTTCGGGCACCATCGGACATTCCAGAAGCCTTGGGACTGCCGATGCAGTGACCATTCTGGCCGGGTCAGCCGCCCTGGCCGACGCAGCCGCCACTGCCGTAGGCAATCTGGTCAGACATGAAAGGGATATGAGTGTGGCCGTAGAGCATATAAAGAAGATTGACGGCGTCTCTGGCGGGGTTATTATAAAGGGCCGTCGTATGGGAGTGGCAGGGGATGTGGAGTTGATAAAAATATAACAAGAGGAGGGAATGAATGCAGAAGGATTTCACTTCACAGATTGAGGCATTGACGCGCATAAAGGAGCGGTTTGCGCCTCCGCAACGGGTTAAGGACAATGCCTATATCAAGGATTACGATGCCGTCTATGCCTATTCCATTCGGGATCCAGAGGGGTTTTGGGGCCAGATAGCCAATGAATTGGAGTGGTTTGCCCCTTGGGAACGCGTGCGGGAGTTCAATCTGCCCGAGCACAAGTGGTTCGTGAACGGCAAGACCAATATCACCCTAAATGCCCTGGACCGCCATGCCAATTCCTGGAGGCGCAACAAGGTGGCCATCATCTGGCTTTCCGAGGACGGCAGGGAGGAGGTGGCCACCTACGGCCAGCTGCGCGACCGGGTGAATCAGTTCGCAAACGGCCTCAAGTCCAAGGGCATCAAAAAGGGTGATCGTGTCATCATCTACATGCCGTTGGTCATCGAAGGTGTGATCGCCATGCTGGCCTGCGCCCGCATCGGCGCCATTCATTCCGTGGTGTATGCAGGCATGGGCGCCGGCTCCCTGCGCTCCCGTGTGGAGGACTCTAAGGCAAAGGCGGTGATCTGTGCGGACATAGGCTATAGAAGGGGCAAGGTGGTAAGGCTCAAGGAGACGGTGGATGAGGCCATCAAGGACCTGGACATGGTGGAAACCGTCATCGTGTTCAGACGTCAGACCCCGCAGATAGAGTTGAGCGAGTGGGAAGAGGACTTCTGGGAGCTTTTGAGGGCCAATAGCCATAAGTGTGAACCTGAGGTCATGGACAGCGAGGACCCCCTCTTCATCCTCTATACCTCTGGCACCACCGGCAGGCCCAAGGGTGTGGTGCATGTGCACGGAGGCTTTATGGTGGGCACCTATTACCTCACCAAGGCCTTTTTTGATGTGAAGGATGCGGATGTCTATTGGTCCACCTCTGATATAGGCTGGATAGTGGGGCATTCCTACATCGTCTATGGCCCGCTCTGTGCAGGCGCTACCGTGCTCATTCGCGAGGGTTCGCCTGACTATCCTCACCCTGGTATAGTGTGGGAAAAGGTGCAGAAATACGGCGTATCCGTGATGTTTACTGCACCCACCGCCATTCGTATGTTTATGCGTTTTGGCAAGGAACACATCGAGAAGTTCGACCGTTCCACGCTGCGTATTCTGGCCTGTGCAGGCGAGCCGCTGAATCCAGAGGCATGGCGTTTTGCCCAGGAGGTGATTCTGGAAAACAACGGCCACTGTGTGGACAATTTCTGGCAGACCGAGGTTGCATCCCCTATTCTCGGCACCCTGCCTTCCATGTTCAACAAGCCTGGAAGGGCCGGAAAACCCATGCCAGGCGTGGTGGCTGATGTGGTGGATGAGAATGGCAATTCGGTGCCGGCAGGGCAGGGTGGCTATCTGGTTTTAAGACAGCCCCTTCCCTACATGATGCGCACCATTTACGGCAATCCTGAGCGTTATAAAGAGGTTTGGAGCAAGTTTCCAGGTTGCTATCAGACCGGTGATATAGCTGTCTGCGACGAGGATGGTTATTTTTCGGTATTAGGGAGGTCAGATGATGTCCTCAATGTGGCTGGTCATAGAATCGGCACCGCCGATGTGGAAAACGCCCTGGTCGGGCATCCTGCGGTGGCGGAGGCCGCTGCCATAGGTATTCCTGACGAGATCAAGGGCGAGGTAATCAAGGTGTTCGTGGTGCTGCGGGCTGGCAAGGAGGCATCGGAAGGGCTCAGAAAGTCCATTATTCAGCATGTGCGTATGGAATTGGGCCCCATTGCCACGCCGCAGGAGGTGGAATTTGTGGCCAAGCTGCCCAAGACCAGATCCGGCAAGATCATGCGCAGGCTGCTCAAGGCAGAGGAGCTTGGCCTGGAAAAAGGGGATACATCCACCCTGGAGGATTGAACAGGGTGCATTCTTAGGAGGCTTATATGAAAAGGATGGTCTTTTCTCTGGCAGTTGTCCTGTGTTGGGCGGTTTTGGAACTTTCCTTACCCACGGTCAGCCATGGATTTTTGGCCTATGGTGAAAGAAGACCTCCAAGGCCGGCGCCTCATTGTGTATGGATAGATGGTTTCTATACCCGTGAAGGTTATTTCATTCCAGGGCATTGGAGCTGTAATGGACCGCCGAGACACGGCAGGACCTGGGTGCCTGGTTATTATGAGGATGAACACCGCTGGCGGAATGGATACTGGGATACGGTGCCGCCCCGGCCCCATAGAAAGGCCATCTGGGTGCCAGGTCACTTTGATCTGCGCGGGAGATGGGTGCCAGGGCACTGGGAGTAGCAAATGATAGTTGAAGAGATTACCATGCCTGCCTTTGAGGCTGGCCTCAAGCAGACCAGAAGCGCCATTTTGCCTGTGGGCTCTGTGGAGGAACACGGGGCCCACCTGCCTTTGGGCACTGACACCATTCATGTCTATGAATTGGCCAAAAAGACCGCTTCCTTGCGGCCCGTGTTCGTACTTCCTCCCCTGTGGTATGGCCTGTGCCGCAGTACCAGCCAACATGCAGGCACAGTGGGAGTAACTGGCCTGAATCTCAGGGCCTTTGTGCTGGACATCATCTCCTCACTCTACGGCCAGGGTATTCGCAACTTAGTGCTGATTTCAGGTCATGCGGGCGGCACTCACATGGCCTTTTTGGTGGATGCAGGAGAAGAGGCCATCTCGCGCTTTTTAGATATGAAAATCGCCGTGTTGTCGGTCCTGGACCTGTTAAAGGATGTCCCTTCCGGTCTTCTCGAAACTCCAGGGGACAGCCACGCGGGAGAGGTGGAGACGGCCTTGATGCTGCACCTGCGGCCCGACCATGTTCAGGGCACAAGCCCTCGAGAGTTTCCATCGTTTCCACCCTTCATATTGAGCCGCAACAAGCGCAGGTTTTGGCCAAACGGTGTATGGGGCGATCCAGCCAAGGCCACGGTGCAAAAGGGTGAGGCCTTATTGGAACATGAGGTAAAGGGCCTGATGAATTTGTTGAACACATTGGAAGGATTTAACGATTGAAGGATCTATGAAAGAAAGGTGGTAATCGTGAAGAAAAATTTAACCAAGCTGCAATTAGTCGTCATCTTGTTGTTTTCGTTGTTTTTTTCAGCCTGTCAGGGTAATGCCGGCTCAACCAGGGCCCCTGACTTCACCCTGCTGGATGTCAATTCCAAAATGGTGAACCTCTCCGACTTCAAGGGCAAGATGGTGTTGATCAACTTTTTTGCCACATATTGTCCGCCTTGCAGGGCCGAGATTCCGGATTTTATCAAGCTTCAGGATAAATACAGGGATAAGGGTTTCGTTGTGGTGGGCATCTCCACGGATGAGGACTGGAAGGAGGTTCTGCCGGATTTCATCAAGAGAAAGGGCATGAACTATCCGGTTCTTATCGCCACATCCAAGGTGGTGAAGGATTATGGCAATGTGTATGCCCTGCCGACATCCTTCCTTTTGGATAAGGAGCACAATATCATCAAGAAATTTACAGGAATGATCTCCGAGAGTGAACTGGAGCCGTTGATAATCGGGTCTCTGGCGAAATGAAAGTAAAGGGAACCTCCAAAAGTGGCATTTTCGTTCAAGGGCAAGGCATGATGAAGGCGGAAAGGCAATTTCAGGAGGTTTCTTGAATCGAAAGGGGTGATTATGGAAGTCAAGGGTTTTTTGGCCGGTGCCGTAAAGGCAGGCATCAAATATGAAAACAGATTGGACCTGGCCATGATCTTTGCCCAGAGTCCTGCGGTCATAGCAGGGGTCTTTACAAAAAATGAGATCAAGGCAGCCCCTGTGATCATGGGCATGAAGCGCCTGGCCTTTGGAAGACCTGTGGCCAGGGCCCTGGTGGTGAACAGCGGCAATGCCAATGCCTGCACAGGCACTCAGGGCCTGAAGGATGTGGTGCAGACCATGCAGTTGGCGGCCGATGCCTTAAAGATAGACAGCCGTGAGGTCTTTGTGTGTTCCACAGGGGTGATCGGTGCGCCCATGCCCATGGAGCGCATCGAAAGGGCCATGCCTGAGTTGGTAAACAGCCTGAGGCCAGATGGGTTTGATGCCTTTTCTCAGGCCATTTTGACCACGGATTCCCATGCCAAGGTCAGTGAGCGCATGGTGCAACTAACTGAGAAGACAGGCAAAATACTGGGGATTGCCAAGGGTGCGGGCATGATAGGGCCTGTGTTGGGGCCTCCTCATGCCACCATGCTGGTCTTTTTGCTCACAGACCTGGCCTTGGAGCCTGATTTTGCCCAAAAGGCATTGAATCAGGCTGCCGATGCCTCTTTTAATCGCATATTGGTGGATGGCGATACCAGCACCAATGATACGGTCTATCTCCTGGCAAGTGGCGCCCTGGAAAACACACCCATCTCGGAAACCCTTGCCGAGGCTGCGGCATTTCAGGAGGCATTGAGCCAGGTCTGTGAGGAACTGGCCTTGATGATCGTAAAGGACGGCGAGGGTGCTGGCATGGCAGTGACCATTCAAGTAGAGGGCTGCCGCACTCAAGAGGAGGCTCAAATCATCAGCCGCACCATTGCCCAGTCGCCTCTGGTCAAGACCGCCTTTTTCGGCAGGGATCCCAACTGGGGCAGAGTCCTGGCTGCGGCCGGAAGGGCTGGTGTGGCCTTGAATCCGGATACCATTCAGCTCTTCATAGACGACATTCAGATAGTGAAAGACGGTTGTGGCGTTGGAAGTGAGGCAGAGCTTCAGGCCAAAGGGCGTATGAGGCTTTCGGAGTGGACTCTGCGTCTGAACTTAGGGCTTGGAGAGGCCGCCCATAGCGTCATCACATGTGATCTTTCCGTAGATTATGTCAAAATCAACGCAGATTATCGCACATAGTTCAAAAACTGCTCAAAATCAAAGCCTTCAGGCATTAGAGCTTCAGGCCTTGTATGAGATCTCCATGCTCATCGGCAAGGCAGTGGACCTGGAGGTCACGCTTTATGAGATTCTAAAGACCCTGCATGACACCCTGCAGATGGAGCGCGCTACCCTGGTTCTGCTGGATAAAACCAGTGAAAAGTTGAAGATCAAGGCCTCCTATGGCCTTACAAAAGAGGAGGAGGCCAGGGGTGTCTATGAGCTGGGCGAAGGAATTACTGGTCAGGTCTTCAAGAATGTCTGTCCCTTTGTGGTGCCTGATATTCGAAATGAGCCCATGTTTTTAAACAGGACGCGCTCTCGGGACCACCTCCTCACCAAAGAAAAGCTCTCGTTTATAGGTGTGCCGGTGGTATTGAACAATGCGCCCATAGGCGTGCTCTCCGTGGACAGGCTCTTTGGCCCTGAGGTGTCCTTTGAAGAGGATATTCGTTTTTTGACCGTAGTGGCCACGCTCATCGCCCAGTTTTTCCGCCTGAATCAGGCCATTCATCTGAAAGAAGAGCTGCTCATAGAGGAAAATCGTAGTCTCAAGGCCGAGATACAGGCGCGCTACGGCACACACAACATCATCGGCGTCAGCAAGGCCATCAGGGATGTGTTGTTGTCAGTGGAGCGGGTGGCACAGAGCAGGGCGACGGTGCTCATCTCAGGGGAGTCAGGGACCGGCAAGGAGCTGGTGGCCAGGGCTGTGCACAATGCCAGTCCGCGAAAGGCCGGGCCATTCATCAAGGTCAACTGTGCGGCCTTGCCTGCTGAACTGCTGGAAAGCGAGCTTTTCGGCCATGAAAGGGGTGCCTTTACAGGTGCCGTGGGCCTGAAAAAGGGCAGGTTTGAGTTGGCGGACGGCGGCACCATCTTTCTGGATGAGATCGGCGAACTGCCCCTTTCCCTTCAGCCCAAACTCTTAAGGGTGCTTCAGGAATATGAATTTGAAAGGGTAGGCGGAACCAACACCATTCATGTGGATGTACGGGTCATCGCTGCCACCAACCGCACCTTGGAGGACGCCATTCAACAGGGGATGTTTCGAGCCGATCTCTACTACCGTCTAAATGTCGTGCCCATTCTCTTGCCACCCCTTCGAAACAGGCCTGAGGACATTTTGCCCTTGACCGACTTTTTTCTCAAAAAATATTGCCAGATGCACGGTCGCTCCATCACCCTTTCGCCGGCTGTCTTGCAGGCATTCATGGCCTATTCCTGGCCTGGAAACGTGCGGGAGCTCCAGAATTTTGTGGAGCGGCTGGTGATCATGAGTGAAAGCGATGTGGTGGAACTGCATGCCCTGCCGCCGTTTTTACAGAATGCATGCAAATGCGGTTACGAGATAGCACAGGAGGTTTCAGGCGCTGGCCAAGGCCGCTCCATGCCGGAGTCCATTCAGATGCTGGAACGCCGAAAGATATTGGATGCCCTGCACAGAAACCGCTGGGTGCAGTCAAGGGCCGCCAAGGAGTTGGGGCTCACTCTGCGCCAAATCGGGTATAAGATCAAAAAATATGACATCAAGCCTGAGGATGTGGGGAGATAGGTGCTCTAAACGTGATCTGTCCCCCATTTCATATACTGGAGTAATGCTATTGAAAACCTTGCATAAAATTATAAATGGTGATAGCAGACAGATGAATCTTTTACCTGACAGATCTGTTCACCTCGTCATCACTTCACCCCCTTATTGGCAACTCAAAGATTATGGATCAGACGAACAAATTGGCTTTAATGAAAGTTACGAGAACTATATAAATAATCTAAATCTTGTGTGGAAAGAGTGCCATAGGGTGTTGTATCCTGGTTGCCGACTCTGTATTAATATTGGCGATCAATTTGCTCGTTCTGTTTATTATGGGCGATATAAAGTCATTCCCATCAGAACAGAAATAATAAAATTTTGTGAGACCATCGGTTTTGACTATATGGGTGCAATTATCTGGCAGAAAGTTACAACAACCAATACAACAGGCGGCGCTACGATAATGGGAAGCTTTCCCTATCCACGCAATGGTATTTTAAAACTTGATTATGAATTCATTTTGATCTTTAAAAAATTAGGTAATCCGCCTAAACCAACCACTGAGCAGAAGAAATTATCTGCAATGACCAAAGATGAATGGAATATATATTTTTCTGGTCACTGGAATTTTGCAGGTGTAAAACAAAACGGCCATCTTGCCATGTTCCCAGAAGAATTGCCAGCAAGATTAATAAAAATGTTTTCTTTCGTAGGCGATACCATATTAGACCCGTTTCTTGGTAGTGGAACTACTTCCCTTGCGGCACGAAATTTAGATAGAAACTCAGTAGGATATGAAATTAATACTGCATTTATGTCTAATATAAAAGAAAAACTGAAGGTAAAACAATCTGATCTTGCAGGGACTGAATATATATTTTTAACGGATAGCGTAAAGACTGACCTTAATAGAGAAATAGCAGAATTACCCTATATTTTTAAAGACCCACATAAACTTGATAAAAAGATAGACCCAAAGAAATTACAGTTTGGTTCTCGGATTGACCAAAATAGCAGTGCAGAACGGCAAGAATATTATACTGTAAAAGAAATTCTTAGTCCTGTTCTACTCAAACTAAATAACAATTTAGTTATTCGATTGCTTGGCATAAAAGAGAAGAAAATTGTCAATGGCGAAGCGATGAAATTTCTTAAAGAAAAGATTAATGGTCAGAAAGTTTTTTTTAAATTTGACAATAAAAAATACGACGAACAAAACACATTGCTCTGTTATTTGTATTTAAAAAACAAAACATTTATAAATGCCCATTTACTAAAAGAAGGACTGGCAGAAGTTGATACGACCATTGATTTTAAATACAAAAATAAATTTTTAAGCATAGGAGAAAAAATGAGGTGGCTAAAGAGTGGATATTAAATAGCGCAATGAACAGGTTTCAACTGAATTTCAAACGAAATGTCGGTCCAACTTCTGAGAGTATTCGACAGTGCGCTCCTAAAACAATTGAAGAATGGCGTGAATATTACTTTAAAAATGTAAAATCAAAAGAACATATTGAAAGCCTTGGTAAGAAACTCTATATAAAAATCACGGAAGTCATACAAGCTGAAGTAGAAGAAATAACAGAGCAAGATTGTATTGATTATATGATTCAACTCGTTATTGATCGAACTTTTGATGGTTATCGAACTGAAATCAAAACAATTTATGGACAACTTGAGAAAGAGATTGGAATAAAAATAGAACCAGCACCGGATGAATGGGACAGACTTTACAATGTTGACTTCTTTATAAAAATTAAAGACAAATTTATTGGAATACAGATAAAACCAGTTAATCAGGGTATTCAGCTTTCTCAGATATTTAAAGAAAAAAGTCTGCAACAAGAAACCCACAAAAAATTCTCTGCAAAATTTGGGGGAAAAGTGTTTTATATTTATTCTTCAAAGTCTGGTGATAAAAAGGTGATAGTCAATAGGGAAGTAATTGGAGAGATACAACAGGCAATTGAAGAGTTAAAAAAATAAGTAGGGAAATAGCGAAAACCAAAAAGGACAGACTCACTATTGAAATGCTCATCGCCCCCAGATATTGGCCAAGGGCAGAACGTGGTCATCTTTCGCCCATTTTTTACAAGATCTGTCCCCTATTTACCGAATAAGATACTGATCAGCTCTCTCATGTCTTCAGGCGGTTCCACGGTCCATTCCATGGGTTGTTGCGAGACTGGGTGCAGGATGCGCAGCCGGTATGAGTGAAGTGCATGCCGAACGACCTTTATTTCCTCTCCATTTATATGGATGGTCATGGGACCGCCGTAAAGGCTGTCTCCCAGAAGCGGATGCCCGATATGGGCCATGTGCACGCGAATCTGATGGGTCCTGCCGGTATGCAGCCGAACGGATACAAGGCTTGCCGTCTGATGGTGCCTTAAGCGTTTCCATTCCGTTACCGCCTGCCTGCCGTTTGTCACCACCGCCATCTTTTTGCGATGCACCGGATGCCTGCCCAACTGCGTCTGAATGATGCCTGACAGGTCCATCATCTCCCCTTTGACCAGGGCGAGATAGGTTTTTTGTACCAGACGTCCCTTGAACTGGGCCATGAGTTCGTTGTGGCTATGGTCGTTTTTGGCTATCACCATCAGGCCTGAGGTGTCTTTGTCTAACCGGTGCACGATGCCGGGGCGGACAGTGCCTCCTATGCCGGACAGATCAGTGCAGTGGTGCAACAGGCCGTGTACCAGTGTATCCGCTTCTTGACCTGCACCTGGATGGACTACGAGTCCGGCTGGTTTGTTGATGACGGCTATGTGCTCGTCTTCATGAATGATTTCGAGCTCCATGGAGACTGGTTGAAGTTTTAGTGGGACAGGTGGCGGAATTGCAAGGGATATGGAATCGCCTGCCTTTACCTTGTGGCTGCGTGTTGACACAGGGAATCCGTTGAGCATGACTTGACCTGTTTCCATGAGTTGCTGAATACGGGAGCGGGAGATATGGGGGCAGACAATGGTCAGATATCTGTCGAGACGCTCACCCTGATGGAGCGGGGAAACACGGAATGTATGTGTTTCCATGGGGTGTTCAGACTGCGTGTAGTATGGCCTTTCCCAACGGCTTGGCCGCCTGGTCCGTCAGTAATTCCGCACCGGCGAAGATGGACTGGAGTTGCGCCATGATGTCTTTTTCTGTCAGTTGTTGCGCCAGGGCGAGCTCTTTGATGAGAAGGTTTCTGGAGGTTTCAAACATCTTTTTTTCGCCGAAAGAAAGGGATTTTATGCCCTGAATCAGATACAGGTCCCTCAACACTACGGCCAATTCAAATATGGAGCCTGTCTTGATCTTGTCCATGTATTCACGGTATCTGCGGTTCCATGTCTGAGTGGTGAATTCGATGTTTTTTTCGTTTAAAATGGCGTATACGCGTTCGATGTCGTCTTTGGAGATGAGGTTTCTGAGCCCGACCTGTGCTGCATTTTTACGGGGGATCATGATCTTCATGTCGTTTTCAAGCAACCGCATGATATAAAAGACATGTTCGTTGCCGGAGATGTTTTTTGTTTCTATGGCCTCGATGACTCCGACGCCGTGGGCAGGATAAACAGCCATATCACCAACATTGAACATCGGTTTTACCTCCCCGTATTTTTTTATATAACATACCACCAATGTCTTAAAAAATAAAGGGAATCTCGAAAAAATTGCCTTTCCGCCCAATAACTGCGTTGCTCGTCCCTGCCTGTGCGTTGCAGGCAGGGAGTAGGGGCGTAAGGAAATCTAAAGTGCGAGATTTCAAAAACGATAAAAATTGGCTTGTTTCGGTCTTGGCACGGGTGAAATGATTGTTTATGTTTATCGGTTATCTTGACGCCGGAGATGCAACTTTCTTGAACTCCGGTTTCAGGCCCTGACAAAAGTTACAAAACTATAACGGGATGTCCCAGAACCCAGGGGTTTTTGGGGCTCCCAATAATCAAAAGGTGAAATATGTATCGAACACAACCACTTATTGAAGAAAAGGATGCCTGTGCAATCATAGCGTTTGTAGATAAAAGGGGTAATCAAAGCCACGCCAATATAGTGAAGACCATCGAGGCCCTCTGCAAGATGGCTCATCGTTCCGGAGATATAAACGGCGAGGGTGACGGCTGCGGCATCCTCATCGATATCCCAAGGGATATCTGGGCCTCCAAATTAGAGGGGAGCGGCCTGAGTTTTCACCTGGCGGAGGCCAGGGGTTTCTTTGTGGGGCATTTTTATATCCTGGCACAAGCGGCATCGGATTCGGCGTCTGTCATGAACCGGGTGCGGGAACTCTTCAAAAAATACGGCGCTGACCTCCTGACTGAATTGACTCAAAACATGAGATCTGAGGAATTGGGGCCGAGGGCCAGGCAGGATATGCCCATCTTCTGGCAGATTGCGGGTGTCATGCCCGGACATGACAGGCACAAGGCACAGCGTGAACTCTTTAAACTGCACATGGAGATCGCCACACACATGCCGGAGGTGCATGTCATTTCCCTCAGCAACGACTCCGTAAACTACACCCTTCGAGGCCTCCCTGAACTGCTTTTGCGAGTGTATCCGGATCTCATTGATGCGGGTTCTCGTTCCGCTGTCTCTCTCGGCCACAGCAGGTATTCCACCAACACCCTGCCCACGGTGGAACGCGCTCAACCCTTCACTGTGCTCGGTCATAACGGTGAAATCAACACCATCGAACGTCTGAGGAGTGCCAGCAGGCATCTCGGCATAGAACCGGTGCCGGCAGGCAGCGATTCCCAGGACCTCAACAGATTGCTGGAAGGCCTGATCAGTCTCTATGGCTTTGATCCGATGGAGGCCCTGGAGCTTGTATTCCCGCCGGTTCACACCATTGTCGGGGATTATTCCAGGGATTTTCAAGTGATGTATGCCTTTTATCGCTGGTTCTTGGGGGTGTCTGCCCAGGGGCCGGCTGCCGTAGTGGCGCGTTACGGCGATACTGTGCTGGGCAGTGTGGACGCCTTGGGTCTTCGTCCCCTGTGGTTTGGAGAGAGTGATTACGATTATTTCCTGTCTTCCGAGAAGGGTGTCATAGACCTGGAATATACCATAAACGACCCCCGGCCTCTTGGGCCTGGAGAAAAGATAGCGATTCTGGCTTCGAGGGGCAAGAGGGCCGATGTCCTGGGCTATGATCACTATCAGGAGAGGCTGCTGCACCTTATGCAACAACGCAAGGGCGTGCTGGATTGCATTAAATTTCTGCGCGGGAGCCCTGTTTCCACTGTCTCACAGGAGGATATCACATCACGGGCGGTGCGGCCATATTCGGTTCCTGTGACCCATCGTGTAAATCTCCTTGCCTCTTTCGGCTGGCATGATTACGACATGAATATCCTGACCAGATCGGCGCTGGAGGGCAAGGATGTCATCGGTTCCATGGGGCATCAGGGCCCACTCGCTGCGCTCATGCCCGAAGATGCCCTGCCTAACGTGTCTGACTACTTCAAAGAAGAGGTGGCTGTGGTCACCAATCCAGCCATAGATAGGGAACGTGAGGCTGAACACTTCGATACCTCCGTGATTCTCGGCAACAAGCCGGAGTTGGGCAGCAAGGGCCTGTCAGTGGTGCATCCCATAGGCTTTGTGCTCCAGAAGCCGCTTCTCGTGGATGCAGGCTGTCTCACCGGTTTTCTCGATCAAGAAGATATTTGCGGGCTTTCAAGGGAGATGGGCGTGGCTGTCCTGGAGGATGTCCTGGATTTCTTCAGTGCAAAAGGCCGGAATCCGGCAGGACTTGTGGCCATAGATGCGACTCACGCCCTGGAAGAGGGACTGAAGCAGCGTGTGGACGCCATCTGCGAAGAGGTCAGGACGGCTGTCTCCAATGGGGCCGCCCTGGTGCTGCTGGACGACACCAATTCATTTAATGACCGCCGGGTTTTCATAGACCCAGGCCTTTTGACGGTGCGTGTGGTGAAGACATTGGAAGAGGCTGGTCTGCGCAGGAATTGCAGTATTGTGGTGAGATCGGGAGCTGTCCGCAATCTGCACGACATCATGTTCCTGCTCGGTATGGGTGCGGATGCCTTGTCTCCATATCTTATGTGGCAGGAGACCTGTAACAGCATCGAAAAGGCCGGAAAATCTGAAATGACCTGCCGCAAGGCCATGTCCAATATGCTGGATGTGCTGCAAAAAGGCATAGAAAAGGTCATGTCCACCATGGGCATACATGAGCTGTGCGGATATGGCCGTATATTCGCATCCATAGGTCTGCAAGAGGAGTTTGCCGGGCTTTTCGGCACACGGTCGTTTTGCGTCAGCACGAATGTGGGGCTTGGTTATGACAGGCTGGAGAAACAGGCAGGGATGAGATATGAGCTGGCTGTATCGGAAAATGCCGCCAGTTTCTATGTGGACTCCAACAAAAATCCGAAATACGGCCGTATCCTGCGCAGTGTGGCCCAGGGCAAGAAGGGTTATGAAGAGATGGCCGTAGAGCTGGCGGAACTCCAGCGCCAGGACCCCACCGCCATTCGACATCTGCTGGATTTCAAACCGGATACGGCTATGCCGGTGTCCTCTATAACCTCGGTGGATATCGGTATAGGCATTCATTCCATGCCGATTCTCATTTCAGCCATGTCTTTTGGTTCTCAGGGTGAAAATTCCTTCAGGACATACGCAGAGGCGGCAAAACGGGTGAATATCATCTGTATCAACGGAGAGGGCGGTGAGATCCCTGATATGCTGGGGCATTATCGCCGCAACAGGGGGCAGCAGATCGCCTCCGGCCGTTTCGGTGTGTTCATGGGCCTTCTGAATTCCGCTGATTATCTGGAGATAAAGATAGGGCAGGGCGCAAAGCCGGGCGAAGGCGGGCATCTGCCAGGGGCCAAGGTCTCGGAGATGGTGGCCAAGGCCAGACACTGCAAGCCGGGCATAGCCCTTATTTCCCCGTCCAATCAGCACGATATCTATTCCATTGAGGACCTGGCTCAGATTGTGACCGAGCTCAAGACCGCAAATCCATTCGCCAGGGTCTCTGTCAAGATACCTGTGACCGGCAATGTGGGCACCATAGCCGTGGGCATCGCCAAGGCCGGTGCCGATATCGTAAATCTGAGTGGATTTGAAGGCGGCACAGGAGCTGCGCGTGAACATGCCAAGAAGTATGTGGGTATGTGCGTGGAAGTTGGTGTGAGCGAGGCCCACAGGGCGCTGGTGGCGTCCGGTTTGCGCGACAAGGTGGAAATCTGGTGTGACGGCGGTGTCAGAAGCGGTGCGGATGTGGTTAAGCTCATACTGCTTGGCGCAAATCGAGTGGGCATGGGCACCGTGGCGCTGATGGGCATCGGCTGTATCAGCTGCCAGCGCTGTCATCTGGATCGCTGTCCCAAAGGCATCTCGACTCAACTGCGCACAAAGGCCGATGCAGAGGCGAGAGGGGTCAAGGGTTTTCAGCCGCGTGTAACTGAAAGTGAGGTGGAGAATCTTTCCAGACTGCTTTTGGCCATCGGCGATGAGATTCGTATGTGGTGTGCCAAACTCGGGATTTACAGATTGCAGGAGGCTGTGGGCCGGACGGATCTCCTGACCCAGTGCGACCGCAGGGACAGGCTGTGTGTGGACAGCCTGCTTGCCTCTGTTGAGGTGAATCCTGTAACCGAAGAGAGGAGCGCTACATTGATTCGCCGTCCCCTGAATTATCTGACCAAGCTCATTTCAAATCTGGCAATGGATTCCATTCACCAGGGTGTGAAGGACATATATTTTGTGGATGATCACATTCGAAGCACCGATCGGGCGGTGGTGACATATCTGGCCGGGGATATGGTAAGGCATTTCAAGTCTGACGGCCAGCAGGAGACAAACAGGCATGTGAAGCTGCATCTGCGCTCATCAGTGCCTGGAAACGGGCTGTGCGCCTTCAATATAGCAGGGCTTTATACCCTTGTGGAAGGCGGGGCCCAGGATGGTGTGGCCAAGGGATCCATAGGCGGAGGCGTCTCTGTCTTGAAGGGTATGAATTGTCTTGGTCGGAGGATAGACGGTTCCGCGGGCAAAAGCTTTGGATACGGGGCGATAAAAGGGCTTTTTATTGTGCAGAACTATGCTGATTCCAGGGCATGTGTGCGCATGTCCGGCGCAGATGTGGTGTTCGGGGCCCGTATCACCTCCGCTGTGCGGGATGATGGCGGAAACCTGTTCGCCCGTTCCCACCTGAAGGGTTTTGCCTTTGAGTATATGACAGGAGGCAGGGCTGTGGTGCTCGGGGACCCAGGCCCTTGGCTGTGCGCTGGTATGACGGGCGGAGTGGTTTATCAGTGTCTATACCCGGAATTCGAATTCAACAGGGCCTCCCTGAAGCGGCGTCTTGCACGGGGAGCGGAGGTGTCCATTCATTCCATAAACTATACAGGGCTTCAGGATGTGACCGAACTGCTGGAACAGTATATTCAACGTCTGAACATGAGTCTGCAAACAGAAGAGGCCCAGGCGGTGAGACAGCTTTTGAAGGAGGCTGAAGAGCGATTTGTGATGATTCTCCCCAATTCAGTCAAGCTGCCTGCGCAATAACGGTGATCAGGCATTGGAGCCGTCAAGAAAAAAGAAATATCTGGTGACCTTCGCCATTTTGTTTATGGCGCTTTCATTGGTGGCTTTCATCTCGAAAGTGGGGCTGTGGGGCGCCCTTTTGCCCCTTGCAAACCTTTCCGGCGACCTCTCCGGCCGGTTGCAGTCCACGGTCTCCACCCCTCTTTTTTCCATGCGTCATATGGGCGATGTGTGGACGGAGTGGTTGGAACTGAAGGAAGAAAACCGCCGGCTGCGTGAGGAAACAGTCAGACTGAAACAGGAGCTCACCGCATATCGTGAGGCAACCATAGCCAATGAGCGCTATAAAAAGCTGCTGGCCATAAAAGAAGGTTCTCCGGCTCAGCTTGTGGTGGCCAATGTGGTGGGAGCTGACCTCACCGCCTGGGTCTGGAGTATCAGCATCGACAAAGGTGTGCAGGACGGTATCGCACCGGATATGCCCGTCATGGCAGGCGAGGGCATTATAGGACGTGTCATAGAGCCTTCAATGGGTTACAGCAAGGTGCTGTTGCTGACAGACACCAAGAGTGCAATAGCGGCGCTGGTGCAGCGTACACGTGTTCAGGGGATTCTGAAGGGATTGGGTGACGGCACCTGTAGGCTTGCATACGTGGAAAAATCCGCTGATGTGGCAGAGGGGGATGAAATCATCACATCAGGCATGGACAAGCTGTTTCCCAAGGGTTTTTTGCTGGGAAGAGTGCGTTCCGTGAATAAAGGGCAGGAAACGGAGCTCTTTCAGGAGATAATCGTAACACCTGTGGCCGACCTGAAGCGTATGGAGGAAGTGGCTATTCAGGTGCAGCAGCGATCTATTTTGAAGTAGAAGACAGGAGGAAAAATATGACCATTTTTTACAAGAATGAGCAGATCGCATTTGGACCCCATCCACGGTTTGAAGGCGTCAGGATCGCAAAATTAGTGACGAAAGACCAGGGGCAAGCCATAGGCGTATCCATGCTGGAGATAGGTGCAGGAGTGGAGATACCTGTTCACACCCACGAGCAGGAACTGGATTCCATTCTTGTCATGAGCGGAAGGGGCCAGGCATTCATAGACGGCGTATGGCGGGAGATAAACGAGGGGGATTACCTCCTGATTCCGGCCACCATTGAGCACGGGGTCAGAAATACATCTCAGCAGGTACTGAAGCTCTTTATAGTACACAGCCCAGCCATCTTTTGAGGCCTTGAATGATTCCACGCTGGTGGGCAAGGGAAGTGCTCTTGCTTTTCACGGTCTCCCTGGTGAGCCTGTTCATCTTCTGGCTGACGGACCTGGACATGCGGGTAGCTTATTTTTTTTACAGCCTGCACCCGAAAGAACCGTGGGCCGTAAACAGCGTTTTCTGGCAGGGTGTTTATGCCTCCGCTCAGTGGATCAGCATAGCTGTCGTCACGACAGGCTGTTTTCTTACAGTCCTGGGATTTATTCGAAAAGATATAAGGATATGGCGTAGATACGGCATATTCATGGTGCTGGGTATCGCCATCGGACCTGGTCTGCTCGTCAATGTTGTCTTCAAGGACCACTGGGGCAGGCCCAGACCCAAGGCCATGGTGGAGTTCGGCGGCGGCGAACACTATGTGCCCCCTCTCAAATTCAATGAGGCCGGTGACGGCAGGTCATTCCCGTGTGGTCACGCCTCGGCGGGTTTCAGCCTCATTTCCCTTTGGTTTATTCGAAGGGACCTGAAATCCGGCCACGAGGCATCCGGTTTTTTATTCCAGCGCCTGTTGTTGCGGCTGCCGGTGCACGCACCGCTGCTGCTTGCATTGGTCTGGGGGGGACTGCTGGGGTGGGTGCGTATGGAGCAGGGAGGGCATTTCCTTTCGGATGTCCTGTGGTCCGCCTATATCACCTTTGGTGTGCATTATGTCCTATGGCCTTTGGGAACCTTGA
Source organism: Deltaproteobacteria bacterium (assembly GCA_028695735.1). Lineage (GTDB taxonomy): Bacteria > Desulfobacterota > Dissulfuribacteria > Dissulfuribacterales > DYLC01 > JAQVIJ01. Next base: position 253,642 of record JAQVIJ010000002.1, read on the forward strand.
AAAATTGCCCTTTCGCCAGATGACTGCGGTGCCAGCCGGCGAAAATGCTCACATATCAGAATCGAAACCAACCCCCCTCAATCCCCCCTTATCAGGGGGGAGGTTGATTTTGCGCCCCCTCAATCCCCCCTTATCAGGGGGGAGGTTGATTTTGTGCCCCCTCGATTCCCCCTTATAAGGGGGAAGTTGATTGCGTGCCACGGAATCAGGGGGAAGTTTGTCTTGTACACAGAATTAGATGCCCCAAAAAGCAGGCTTAATTGCAAGCTTGGTGCAGTTCGGGGAGGTTTGTCTTGTGTGTGCTACGGGATTAGATGCCCCATGCTCATGTTGTCTGTCTTCTGGGCCGTTCCGACGCCTTCAAGACCCTCTTGCGTAGCCTGATGCTCTTGGGCGTGACCTCCACCAGCTCGTCTGTGGCGATCCATTCCAGCGCCCTTTCCAGGGTCATGATGACCGGTGGAATGAGTCTTAATGCCTCATCCGAGCCGGCGGCCCGAATGTTTGTGAGCTTTTTCTCCTTTGTGACATTTACATCCAGGTCCGTGCCCTTGCTGTTTTCACCGATGATCATGCCCTCATAGACCTCTGCGCCTGGTTCTATGAAGGTGGCACCCCTGGGTTGCAGGTGAAAGAGTGCGTATGTGGTGGCCTTTCCCATTCGGTCTGACACCATGGCGCCAGTGCCTCTTTCAGTGATCTGGCCTTGCCAGGGTTTATAGCCGTTGAACAGGCTGTTTAAAAGCCCTGTGCCCTTGGTATCCGTCAGAAACTGGGAACGATAGCCTATGAGCCCACGGGAGGGTATTTCAAACTCGAGCCTGGCCCTTCCGTGGCCGTGATTGGTCATTTTTATGAGTTTTCCCCGCCTGGAACCCAGGCCCTGTGTCACTACGCCGATGAATTCTTCAGGGCAATCCACCACGATGAGCTCCATGGGTTCATTCACTACGCCGTCTATCTCTTTGGTGAGAATCTCTGGCTTGGCTACACTCAATTCATAGCCTTCCCTGCGCATGGTCTCGATGAGTATGGCCAATTGCAGTTCCCCTCTGCCCATGACCTTGAAGGAATCGGTGGAGACCTTTTCCATTTTAAGGCTGACATTGTGTAACAGCTCCTTCTCCAATCTCTCCAGCAGGTGTCGAGAGGTGACGAATTTGCCCTCTCTGCCTGCAAATGGTGAGTTGTTCACAGAGAAGACCATGGCAATGGTGGGTTCGTCCACACATATCCGTTTCATGGGTTTGGGACGTTCCAGTTCCACGATGGTATCGCCGATGGTGACCTCTTCCAGACCGGAAATGGCCACAATATCGCCTGCTCCCACCTCGTCCACCTCTATGCGTTTGAGGCCGTCGTGTGTATAGAGCACGCTTACCCGTGCCGGTATTATGCCGTTTTCCTTGGCAATACCGATGGAGGTCTTGGATTTCAGCACTCCATTGAAGACTCGACCTATGGCAAGACGGCCTACAAAATCACTGTAATCCAGGCTGGTGATGAGTAATTGAAGGGGGGCATTCCGGTCGCCTGAAGGAGGCGGTATGGTGCGCAATATCTCTTCGAACAGGGGTTTCATGTCCTTTGGCTCATCGGTGAGCTCGCGAATGGCAAACCCCTTTTTGGCGTTGGTATAGAGTACGGGAAATTCCAGTTGCTCGTCTGTGGCATCCAGGTCTATGAAGAGGTCATAGACCTCGTTTAAGACCTCTTGTGGCCTGGCATCCTGACGGTCTATCTTGTTGATGACCAGAATGGGGGGAAGCCCCAATTCCAGGGCCTTTTTCAGCACATAGCGAGTCTGAGGCAGGGGGCCTTCCGCTGCATCCACCAGCAGCACCACGCCATCTACGATCTGAAGGGTGCGTTCCACCTCGCCGCCGAAGTCTGCATGGCCTGGGGTATCCACTATGTTTATCTTTACATCCCCGTAGTGAATGGCGGTGTTCTTGGCCAGAATGGTGATGCCCCGTTCCCGCTCCAGGGCATTTGAGTCCATGACGCGCTCCTCAACACGCTGGTTCTCTCTAAAGACGCCGCTTTGCCAGAGCATGGCATCCACCAGAGTGGTTTTGCCGTGGTCCACATGGGCAATTATGGCGACATTTCTGTATTGAAGGGCGTTCATGAATAAGAGTTCTCCTTGTTTTTTATGGTCTTACATATATCCAGCCGTTTTGCTGGAGTTCCACCAGTTTTCGAATGCCCGATGGAGTGGTCTTGAAGACCTCTGCGATGCGTGTGCTGGGGATCTCAAACTTCTGAAGGGCGTTTTCACACAAAAAGATCTCGCCGCCATCCAGCACGATCTGTTTGAGTTTGTCAAACACGGGCCTGTTGCACTGCCCACAGATGGTGACGGCATCTGCATTGGCCACCATGCAGACCTGCAGGTTGTCTCCTTCCTGCCTGCTTCTGAAAAAATTGATGGCGTTTGTGGCCGCCACTTCCCAACGCTCCACCTGTGCTACATGCAGCAGCAATTTCAGTTCAGACATGACATCCTCCTTTTGATTAAATTTGAAACTTTATAATATACAGTATGCAATGGGGATTTGAAAGATAAAATGCGTTTTGAAAAAAGGTAGGGGCGACCGGCCGGTCGCCCCTACAGAACAAAATTGGTCGCAACAACAAATGAGGCTAAAATATGACATATAATCCTGATACCCACCACCGTCGTTCAATCCGTTTAAAACATTACGATTATTCCCAACCTGGTGCATATTTTGTGACCATTTGCACGCATGATATGGAATGTCTATTTGGAGAAATTGTAAACAATGAAATGATATTGAATGAATATGGCAAAATTGTTTACGAAGAATGGTTCCTATCCACAAAAGTCAGAAACGAAATTGAATTATATGAAAACGAATTCGTTGTAATGCCCAATCACATTCATGGCATTATTTGGATTAATCCAAATGTTATGGATGTTATCCATAATGTAGGGGCGACCGGCCGGTCGCCCCTACAGAACCGCAATCGGTCAAACATACAAAACGGTTATTTGGCCAATTATGACAATTTACACGGACCAAAAAATAAATCATTATCATCGTTTATCGCAGGTTATAAATCATCGCTTACCAAAAGAATAAACCAAATTCGCCAGACACCAGGCATACCTGTTTGGCAACGCAATTATTACGAACACATTGCCCGTAATGAAATTGAATTAAATAAAATTAGAGAATATATTCTGAACAACCCATTGAATTGGGAAACAGATGAAAATTATAAAATTTGACCAAATCCTTGATGCCAGGGAAAAGACCCTGCTGCCGACACCTCTGCCCTTGAACGGAAAATAACAAAAAAACAAAAAAGGACAGGCACATTCTTGAATTACATTTTTAATTAAATTTTTTAGGTTGGGCGGCAGCGGTGGAGCATTTGTTCCATGCGTCGCATAACTGCCCTCCCTGGCAGTATGCGCCGCCGGCGCCCTCGTGGCGCCTATTTCACAAACACTCCACCACTGCCGCCCTTCTCGTCCCTGCGAAACCCCATGTCCATAACGGGTGCCCTATCCATTCCCACTGCAATCTCACTGACAACGGATTGACCTGTTGGAATAATGAACTTGCCCTTCTGATAATAAAAATCGCTGGCTGAACCGGCACTTCTGCCAATAAAAAAGTGGAATTGGTCTTTACCATCATGTTCACTCAAGTGCAAAGAGTATGTGCTGCGTTAAAGCGTAGTTTACTGTTGGGCGTGGGGTTTCAGAAAGGGTGTTAATCGAATTCCAAAGTGTCTATGTCTTTTTTAAGCGGCTTCTGAGGTAGGATGTGGAGGTGGGGAAGGGCGATGAGCAGGCGGTGTTTGTGGAATAGGCGCCATGGAGGGCGCCGGCCCCACATTACCGCCAAGGAGGGCGGTTATGTGGGGCATGGAACAAATGCCGGCTGCTCATCGCCCCAAAAACAAAAAAACATGTTATTAGAAGTAGGGGCGACCGGCCGGTCGCCCCTACATTCTTTTGTGCAGGGGATTGCTTCGCTTCGCTCGCCTCGGCGCGAGCGCCATTCGGGCAGAGTCCTCTGGCGAAGCCTTCGGCGCGTGGCGCAATGACAACTCCCTGGACAGAAAAAGGACAGTCACATTCTCCGCCAAGGAGGGCGGTTATGTGGGGCATGAAACAAATGTCGGCTGCCCCCGCCCATACATTGAATTATCACTTTTTTTTTATTGGATAATCAAATCTACAAGGGAAAGCTCTTTTTTCTATCTTATGCCTGCTTCAAGCTCTATGCCCCTCCAAATTTCACACAATTCAGGGTATATTATCAACATGCTATATGAACAACCATTGATTTCAGGCATTCTCATGCGCAGATACAAGAGGTTTCTGGCAGAGGTGCAGTTGATGGACAAAACAGTGGTGCTGGCCCATTGCCCTAATTCCGGCAGCATGGCCACCTGCTGTGAGCCAGGCCATTCGGTTTTTCTCTCCAAAAGCCTAAAAAAGGGCCGTAAATGCCTCTATACCTGGGAGCTTTATGCCGCTGAGGCCGGCCTGGTCTGTGTGAATACACAGATTCCCAATCGCGTGGTGTATGAAGCCATTGTCGCAAGTCAAGTGCCTGAACTCATGGGATACGAAGATGTGAGCCGGGAGGTGCGCTTTGAGGACGCCAGGTTTGACCTGTGTCTGCAGGCAGCTGACAGGCCTCCATGTTTTGTGGAGGTCAAAAACTGCACGCTGTTACACGGGGATTTGGTCATATTTCCGGATGCCGTTACAAAGCGGGGGGTGAAACACTTGGAGGCGCTTATGGCGGCCAAGGCCATGGGATACAGGGCGGTGATGTTTTATTTCGTGGCAAGGCCAGAGGGCAAGGGGTTTGGCATAGCCGGGCATATAGACCCGCTCTATTGTGCCACGCTTTTCAGGGCATTGAAAAGCGGAGTGGAGGCACTGGCGTATAGGGCTGAAATTACAACGCAATCCGTGAAGCTGAGTGAGCCAGTGCCTCTGATCTTATAAGTATGGTAGTTGTTATCTGCCTCGGCGTGCCTTGCCATTGAAGCTGGTCAGAATCTGATTGTATTCATCTAATGTTATGTATTGCGGCGTATAAGTTGCACCGAGGGCGGTTAGCTGAAATACAAATGCCCTTAAATGGTTTTCCGATCCATTTTTGAGGTTTGAATAAACTGCTGTAATGTCATCGTTATCCGTAGCCGCTAATTTTTCGTTTAAGTCATAGATATCCATATCTTCTATGGTTGCACCCACCTTCAATGCCTCAACAATAGATATATTGCCTTGAGCAGTAAGATCATTATACAGTTTCTGTACAGCAGGATTTTGAAATACACCAGGAGTGTCATCGGTTACAGGGTCTGCTATGCCATATTTATCCAGTAGGGCATTGACTGCCTCTGTATGTCTGTTCTCGCTCTGGCTTATGTTATCAAAAACAGCAAGTCCCCACTTTTCAAATAGCGCTAAATAGACATCTCTAGCAAGCTTTTCTTCCTCTCTCATTTTTATTAATCCTTCCTGTTCAACTGCATCCACCTCTTGATATGGCATAGAAAGGGCTATTGATTGAGAGTATGTGGAGTTTATTATTTGATTTGTGGATGAAAAACCAGCCATTTTAGGAGTTGCCATCGCAGGCCCTCTTGCTGAACTGATGGTTGGAATTGCTAATCCCATTATGATTGCCGTTGTTAGAATAATTTTTTTATTGTTTTTCATAGTAGTCTCCTTTTTGTCATTTAATTTTCACAAATTATCTATTTGTTCTACCCTTACCTGAACCCTTACCTGTTCCATCGCAGGTTCCTGTTCCCTTGTTAACATTTTTTTGATTCTGTGAGGCATACATCTGTTTTTCTTCTGCTGTCTTACTTTGCCATGCACTTCTAAATGCATCCTTTTCTTCCTGAGATGCATTTTGTAATGTTCCTCTGAATTGTGCTAATTCCTGAGTGGAATATGCGCTGTAATCAGTTGCCATGACTTGGTTTGCAGTTACTATGGCAAACATACCTATACACAAAGCCAATGCCTTCTTGTTGTTAAACATCTTGTTATTCTCCTTTGTCGTTTGATATTCAGCAGCGCCGCTGTTCGTTTTATTTAAAAAGCAATGTGTATGCCAATTAATTAATAAATAAATTCAGATGGTTATATGCACTATTTTGGAGAGTTATTCGACAAATGATTAGATCTTTCGACGAAATTGTCGAGCTGACTGAAGAAAATAAAAGTGATTGGCCGCCCCCTTCGAAGTCAGTACGTTGGGGTTGCTCGAATTATTTGAGTCTGGAGAGGGCCTTCTGTGGGACTTGATGGAATAAGGATTTTTGAGAGAGGATAAGGCACGGCATGTGTCGTGCCTCTAAGGGATTTCAGGCTGATTTTAAAGCGCCTCTGAAGTCGTTCCAGAGACAAAAGTTCATGGGCAAGAGGCCCTGCTGCTGCATGAGGATGTCGAGGTGTATGAGGCTCATGGCCAACAGGTCCAGATTCAGGTTGCCTTCGTCTTCGTAGCGCCTCACGGAGAGGAGGTAACGATTGCAGTTGCGGCATACAAAGGCCTTTTCGTCCTTTTCGCCTTCAATAAAGAAATATGGCGCCTCGCTATGCTGTTCCTGGCCGCAGGCAGGGCATTTCGCCCAAGGAAATTGCCATTCCTGGCCGCAGGTTCCGCAATACAGCCAGGGCCTGCCTTTGCCACGGGATACGGACAGAACGGGCAGATTCCCGCAGACAGGGCAAGTGCCCCTTGACCAGTTAAGGGCAGTAGGTGTTGCAAAGACCTCAGCCCGCCATTGAGTCAGAATGAGGTTTTGCAGCATGGCCGTAAATAATTGCAGGACTTGAATGCCTATTGCGTTTTTGACGGCCGGATTAGACACTGCATTTGATTGAAGGCTCAAGAGGTCGCCCATTTTCATGCGGCCGGCCGTGAGTTCATTTGCCAGTGAATCTAATTCGTTACTTATGCTGGGAAAACCCTCTTTCATAGCGGTCAAGAGCAGTCTTGCCAGTTCGTTAAACACCTCCTCTGAAATTTGAGGTGGATTTTCTTGTATAAGTGGAGTGCCCTGATTTAAGGATGCCGTATGAATTTTGATCTGCGAGGCCGTTTGAAACAGCTTTTCTTTCAATAGCCGGTGTTTCAGGTACAGAAACGGTGCAAAGGCATGAAGAATCGGCTGCAGGTGAGGCCATTTTTGCATGAGCTGGGTTATGGTGTCGTTCAATTGAGTCATATACTGTTGTGATATTTCCATGGCATGTCCTAAATAAGGTGCAGGGGGCATTGAAGTCAAGGCCCCCTGCGGTTTGGAGGAGAGGAGGGAGAGAGAGATTGTTATTTTTTCGTATTGGTCTTGATCAGGCCTGTCTTTTCCAGCTCCTTGAGCCACTTGCCGTGGTTTGTCTTGAGCCAGGCGTATGTGGTCTTGCCTGTGAGCATGGCTGAGGCAGACCCTGGCACGCCTATGGTTGCCAGATAGAGATGCACGAAGAAGAAGGCGAAGATTACCGTAAAGCCCAGTGCATGCAGGGCATACATCCAGCGCACGAGGGACAGGTCGAACTTGGCCTGTAACCACATGACAGTGCCTGACACCACCATGCACAGGCCAAAGACCACCACTGCCAGAAAGAAGAGCTTTTGGCCTGCATTGTATTTGCCTGCCTCTGGAACATGTTTTGAGTGCCCGATGTAGCCTCCCAAGGCACTAATCCATTGGCGATCGCCCTCTTCAAACCTGCCGGCCTCGGCCCACCACATGGGAATGGCGATAAAGAGGCTCACAGCAAATACGATGCCGCTGTAGTTGTGAATCTGTTTGAGGTTATACATGCCGCCTGTCAGCATGCTTAAGGCATTTAGTGTGTGAAACATCATGGCAAGCCCTGTGAGAAAGAGGACTATGCAGGACAGGGCAAGACTCCAATGCACCAATCGCTCAAAGCCGTTGGTGACTGTGACTATTTGAGCGCCTTGAGTTTTCATATCTCGCTACCTCCTTCTTGAGTGTCTTCAACGGGTCTTTTGGGGCCGTGAAGGATGTAATGTAGAAATGCGGCTGCAAGCACACCTCCGCCTGCAATGACGGAGGCCGGTTTCAAGACATCCTTCCATAAAATAATGGGAAGCGGAACGCTGGGGTTTTCAGGCAGGCCAGGATAGGCACTGACTGGTTCAGGCAGCACATAGATCACATGGGTGCCGCCTACGAATTTATCGCCATACACAGAGGCCCCTTCTCCCAGTGCCTTTGCCCGTTTATAGGCCTTTTCTATCATTTCGGCCTTGGGACCTATGCTCAGGGCGCCGGTGGGGCAGGAGAGCACACATGCAGGCGGCTTGTTTGCCCGCAGACGGGACAGGCAGAGGTCGCATTTGCCTATCTTTTTGGTCTGTTCATTAAACCTGGGGATGTTGAAAGGGCAGGCAGGGATACAGTCCTTGCACCCGATACAGCGTTCAGGGTCAAATGCAACGGTGCCAAATTCCGTATGGTAAAGCGCCTGAGTCGGACAGACCTTTACGCAGGCCGCATCCGTACAGTGCATGCAGCCGTCCTTTCTGAAGAGCCACTTAAATCTGCCCTTTGCATCCACATATTCCTGAAAACGAATGAGTGTCCAGGTATTCCACTCCAGATCCGCTGGATTCTGATAAGAACCCCAGTTTTTGGTCTTGGAGGCAGGGAGTTCATTCCATTGTTTGCATGCCACCTGACAGCCTCGACAGGCGGTGCATCGCGAGAGGTCTATCATCTTCACCAGTTCCATATTACTCATGGCTCATCTCCTTAAAGTTTGCTCACATTTACCATGAAGGCCTTGTATTCAGGGCAGAAGGTGTTGGGGCAACCCACTGCAGCGGTGAGGAAGTTGGCGCTGTCGCCGCTGTCCTTTGGAAACAGCCAGCCGTAATTGAAGGGCAGCCCAACCTGATGAATCACCTTGCCGTTTATGGTAAATGGCTGAAAACGCTTGGTTACCATGGCCACACACTTGACCGCACCGCGCACCGAATCCACTCTGACCTTTTCACCGTTCTTGATGCCCAATTCAGCAGCCAGCTTTTCGCCTATCTCGATATAGGCCTCAGGCTGCATCTCGGTGAGCCAGGACTGCCAGCGTGTCAATGCACCGCTGCACCAGTGTTCCGTGCAGGAGTAGGAGGTGCAGACATATGGGAACTTGGTGTCTGCGTTTGCAAACTTGTCGAGTTCTGTCTTGAAGACGGAGACCATTGGATTGGTAAGCTGCCCTGAGAGCAGATTCTTGTTCAATGGCCCTTCCATGGGCTCGTAGTGTTCAGGGAACGGGCCTTCAGCCATGCCTGGGCCGAAGATGGAGGCCACTCCGTCCGGTTTCATTATAAATGGGTATTTTCCGGCCTTCTTGTCGCTTACAGGCGGCCATGGGCCGTCAGGCACATCTCCCACCCATTTTTCGCCTGTCCATTCCAGTAGCTTCATCTTGGGATTGAAGGGTTTGCCGTTTAGGTCGCAGGAGGCCCTGTTGTAAATGATGCGGCGGTTCAGGGGCCATGCGTATGACCAGTTTGGATAGAGCCCAAGACCTGTTGGGTCGTCCAGGCCCCTGGCGGCCATTTTGTTTTCACCTTTTTGCGTGAAACTGCCTGCCATGAGCCAGTTTCCGCAGGCTGTGCTGCCATCAGCGGCCAAGAGGGCAAAGGAAGGCACCAAATCGCCCTTTTTGGCGGTTTCATTGTCCTTGAGATAATAGCCGTTGATCTGCTTTGCGGTCTTTAGAAAATCAAAGTTGCCTTTGGCATCCCGATAGTCCCATTTGAGATTGAGAATGGGTTCAGGGCATACACCGCCCTCGGCTGCATACAGGGCCCTCACCTCATCCATAATGCGCATGACGATGTCGCCGTCAGAAAGGGCATCTCCAGGTGGATTGGCGATCTTGTTCTTCCACTGCACCCATCGGCCGCTGTTGCTCTGGCTGCCTGCCTTCTCCAGGCTGGAGGCCGCAGGCAACAAAAAGACCTCGGTTTCCACCTGTTTGGAGTCCACACCAGGGCCTTTCCAGAAGGAGGCGGTCTCGTTGTCGAAGATGTTGACATTCACCATCCATTTGAGCCTTTGCAGGGCGGCTCGCACCTTTGTGCTGTTGGGTGCGCTGCATGCAGGGTTGCTGCCGTAGCAGAACATCCCCTTGATATTGCCTTTGTACATCTCATCAAAGAGGTGCATGAGGGAGTATGCCTTGCCGTCCTCTATCTTGGGCAGCCATGAGTAGCCGAAGTCGTTTTCAGGCTGGGCTGCCTCGCCGAACAGGGCCTTTAGAAAGCTCACGGAGTATTTTGGATAGTTCTGATACCAGTTGGCTGACTGGGGGTCGTTGGTCTTGGTGGTGTATTTTTCGTTGTATTCCGCCAGGGTCTGAATGGGGGCCGTGGGCATCTTCAGATAGCCTGGCAAAATGTTGTAGAGGATGGCGTGGTCAGTGGAGCCCTGCACATTCGGCTCGCCTCGCAGGGCGTTTACGCCGCCTCCGCATACGCCGATATTGCCCAAAAGCAGTTGTATAATGGACATTGCGCGTATGTTTTGGCTGCCTACGGTGTGGTGTGTCCAGCCCAGTGCGTAGCAGATGGTGCCTGCCCTGTCCTTTGTGCCCGTGGAGGCATAGTCCTTATAGACCCGTTCGATGAGGTCTGCCGGCACCCCTGTGATGGCCGAGACCTTTTCGATGGTGTAGCGGGCATAGTGTTGTTTGAGAAGCTGATAGACGCAATTGGGGTGTTGTAGAGTGAGGTCGCGCTTGGGAATGCCTGTTTCGTCCTTTTCAAAGGTCCATGTGGACTTGTCATATTTCTTCTTTTCCGCATCAAATCCGGAGAAGAGTCCGTCTTCGGATTTGAAATTGGCGTTCACTATAAAAGTGGCATTTGTATAGTGTTTCACATACTCTTCCTGAATGAGATTATTGTCCAGGATGTATTTGATCATGCCGCCGAGCAATGCGATATCGGTACCAGAACGCAGTGGGACATGATAATCACAGCGGGCGGTGGTGCGTGTGTAGCGGGGATCTACATGAATGAGAGTGGCCTTTCGTTCATCCCTTGCACGAAGTATCCACTTGAAGGCTATTGGATGGTGTTCTGCGGCATTGCTTCCCATTATGAGGATGCAATCGCTGTTTTTGAGGTCAATGTAGTGATTTGTCATGGAGCCACGACCAAACGACTCTCCCAGAGCCGCTACGGAGGGGCTGTGTCAGACGCGCGCCTGATGGTCGATATAGACCAGACTCATGGCACGACATGCTATGCTTATGAGCCATGCCTCCTCATTGGCCACATTGGATGTGCCTAAATGACCTATGGTCTCCACACGGTTTACCAACTGGTTTTTGGCGTTGTGCGTGATGAAATCCTTGTCCCGGGTGTCTTTGACAAGCCGTGCAATGCGTTTCAGCGCCCATGACCAGTCCTTTTCCTCCCAGTGGTCGCTTTTGGGCGCCCGATACAGGACCTTTTTCAAACGGTGTTCGTTGGCGCCTGAAAGCCCGAAGAGCCCCGCGCCCTTGGCACAGAGGGAGCCTTCGTTTATGGGGTGTTCAGGGTCTCCCTCGATGTTGATGATTTTGCCTGTCAGGTTGTCCACACTGCCCAGAATGCCACAGCCCACAGAACAATAGCAGCATGTGGAGCCGATCTGCTTGGCGCTTTTGACCCGGTCCATCTTGGTAAGGCCTGCTGCATAGGCAGTGGCCGGTGCCAGATTCACTCCCAAGGCAGAGAGGGCGACTCCGGTGGTGCCGGACATGACCAGAAAATCCCTTCGCGTGATTTTCTCCATCTTCTTCCTCCTTTTTCAAGTAGCGATGCGCTGAAGGCATCTTGAGCTAAACTGAATAGTCAAGGCCCATCGCTGATATCTACGGATGTTGAGTATCAGCATAGAGAGAAAAAATGGAAAGAAAAGCCGTAATATGCTGTTTTTATTGTAGGTGCTAAAGGAATGGAGTTTGTGGGGAAATTACTTACAAGCGTTTTATTGAGTATTATTATCGAGAAGCTGTTCCTTTTCAGCCCATAATACCGCCTTTCGAGTGAGTTCCATGGCGTTTTTGATACACAGCTTCTGTTTGATGCGATCCCGATATGTGCCCACGGTCTTGATGCTCAGATGCAGTCTTTCCGAGATATCCCGCGTGGAAAGGCCTATGCCTATGAGGCGGAAGACCTCCAGTTCCCTGTCCGTAAGCAGTTCCATGGCATTTATGGCCTCACAACCTGCGTTGTTGCAGAAACGCTCCAGCATGTGAGACATGACCTGCTCGCTCATGAATATCTTGCCTGCCCTTATCTGTTGTACCGCCTTTACAATGAGTTCTGATGCCTCTTTTTTCATGACATAGCCGCGAGCGCCTGCATGAAGCGCCCTTTCGGCCCAGACCATCTCGTCATGCATGGAAAGCACCAGCACCAAAATGGATTGCTCTCCTTCTGAGATCTCTCTTACCAGGTCCAGACCATTTTCCTGGCCCAGGGAGATGTCCACTATGGCCATATCAGGGCTGTGTTTCTGAATGGCCTTGCGGGCCTCGGTCATATTGCCGGCCAGGGCGCATACCTCCAGGTCATTTTCCTGCATCAGTAGCTCCTTCAGGCCGAGGCAGAAAATGGGGTGGTCGTCAACTATAACGATTCGAAACATAAGTCTCACTCCTGTGGGTTGTTGCGTAAGTTTGATGACAACATTTCAGTCAAAATGCTTACCTGAGTGCCCTTGCCGGCCTCGGAGGTGATCTTCAATACAGCACCTATGGCCTTTGCCCGGTAGCGCATGGTATGCAGCCCCAGGCCCTTGTAGCGAAGGGATGTGTCGAACCCCTTTCCGTCATCCCTGACCATTAATTCCAAAAGACCGGCCTTTGAACGGCATTCGATGTGAATGTTTTGGGCCTCGGCGTGTTTTGCGGCATTGAAGACGGCCTCACGCACGATGCAATATATCTGAGTCGGCATGTTGTTGTCAGCCCATTTTATGTGTCCGTGAAAGGTGTATGTGCAGTTTATGTGAAAGAGCTGCTGAATCTCCAGGGTCAGGGCCTTGATGGCCGCCTCAATGCCTTCCTCTGCGATGTGCACAGGATAGAGGCCGTGTGCAAGCTGTCTGGCCTTTTCCACGGCCTCCTTGATAAACCGCCGTATGGTTTCGAGCTGTTCGGCCAGGGTTGAGCATTCCTGGCCTGCCTTTTGAGCCAGGGCCTTGGTCAGGAGTTCCACGCCGCTTAAATGGGAGCAGAGGTTGTCGTGCAGGTCCTTGCCTATGTTGCTGCGCTCCTGTTCCGAGACTGCGATGATCTGGCGCTCCAGTGCAAGCATCTCCGTCTCAGCGCGCATGCGCAGCATCTGCAGCCAGAGGCCGTTTAGAATCAGGGAGATCTGCCGGACATCAGAGGTTTCATAATCTTGAGTCCCGTTGCATACGCCTGCAAGAAGGACGATTTTGCCTTCATGATAAAAAGGTATATCCAGGTGTCTATGTGTATGTTGACGGTATGGCGAGAGATTGTGTGTGCAATGCTCAGAATCATTACAAATGATAGTTTCATTTGACTTGATAACAGTTGACGGCAGATTGTCTTCATCTATGTGGCAGGTATATTCATATGATTGATCATATGCCAATAGAATGATACTTAATGTTTGTAAATCGTCATTTGGTATTGCCAGATAACCTGCCTCGCTATTGGTCAACTGTATTATTTTATTTACTGTAAATTTATAATAATCTTGTGGTGAATGCATATGTGTATTGGCAAGTTCCAGTAATGTGCTGAGCCTTATTTCGTCTTGTTTTTTATGCCATTCATATAAAGCCAGGTCATCCACCATATCATTGGCAAGATGACTCAATTCCACGAATTCATTAAATATCATATCAGATTCCTGAATTTTTATCTTTTCATTTACTGCCTTTTTGAAAAACATGGTAAATTGGTCGATATTGTTTCTGATTTTGAATGAATAAAAATAAGAAGCGAATAAAAGGATAATAACTGCTATTCCAAGCAGCAAAAGAAATAAAATTATATTTTTAGTGAGAATCATGCGATAAACAACTGTCTGAGAGCTGATAGCCTTGTTTAATTCATTCATAGATATATTTGCACATATAATCCAGCCCCATGAAGAATATGGTTTTACAAAAAACAGCCTATTTTGTTGTTGATTATCTGCAATATTAGTTAATTCTATGTATTCGCCATTTGTTGTGCTTAAACCAGCTTCCAGCAATTTTTTGCCGTATTGATTTCCTGATTCATCTGAAATATCTGTTAAAGACCTGCCGATAAAATTTGTATTTGAATGGGTAATAATAGTGCCATCTTTTCTAAATATGAAAAAATTGCCGTCTATTCCGAAGTGCATCATGCGAATACGATTCAGCAATTCTGCCTGAAGCATCTCCTCTATGCCTTTTTTATAGACCTCTGCACCGATGATCCAATCAAATGGCGCAAAATATCTGGCAAATACCGCCTTTATAAGCATGGTCTGCGGAAATCCTGGTTTTTGTGTGGCATATTCGAAGAAATCAGTACCTTTTTCGTAAAGACTGGATAGCAGTTCCTCGGCCTGTTTGCCTGATTGCTCATTAAAAATTGTCGATAGATTATGGCCTTCAATCGCTGGATTATTGGCAAATAATTCAAATCTATTGGTTTTTATGTTGGCGATAAAATAAAATCCATTGTCATCACTCCAGCGTATTGGTCTGAGTAGTTCAAGAATCATCTGCTGAAGTTTTTCATTATTCAGCTCTGTAGCATATATATCATGCACATGTGAAGTAATAGTATATGCTGATTGGACTTTTTGTCTCAGTTCTTTTTCTATTTGAAGATTAGATTGTTGATTGTGTTCAACAATATAATTGATTACCTTGTCAACTTCTTCTTTTAGTCTTTCCTTATATTGTTCCTGGAATTGTGTCTTGATGTTTTGAATATGTTGATTAAATGCATTGTATTCATTGATGGCGAAAACGGTTGTCATCATAATACCGAGCATAATAACAACTGCTGATGCAGCATAAAAAGGCGTTGAGGATAGGGATATCTTGCGCATCTTATCAATCTTCATTCAGTAAATGAATGCTCGGATAAATAGTGGTCAGATAGATCTCATCCAACCCCTGATGGTCATTTTCTCCGAATCGCAGCACCAGGCCGCCTAAATCAAATACGCCTGTCTTTTCAAGGGTCGCAAGGAAATTTTCCCTGGTGAGTTCGCCTGAAACCATTTCAGCCACTCTTGCAAACAATCTGCCCGCCAGATAGCCCTCAAGGGTTGTGAAGCTGATGGGGGCATCGTGCTGGTATTTGTGCATGGCGGCCCTGTATTCCGAAAGAATGGGCAATGCATTTGACATGGGGTAGGGCACCACCTGCGAGACTATGACATTTTCACCATAGGTCCCCAATTCATTATAAAGGCTCTCGGTTCCCACAAAACTTATGTTGCAGAAGAGGGTATTGTCTTGCACCTTTGCCTTGTAGAGTTTAATGAATTCAGCACATGCGCTGTAGGCCCCCACCATTACGACGGCCTCCGGCCTTTCGGCTGCGATTTTTTTGAGTGCGCCCATCACGGCCACGGTGTTTCTTTCATAGCTGCCATGGGCTACAAGCGACATATTGCGGCGTTTTAAGGCCAGTTTCAGGCCGTTAAGCCCTGCAAGGCCGTAGGTGTCGTTCTGATATAGGCAGGCGATGCGTGTGAGATGCCTTTTGTCCACCAGGTAGCGCACAATGGCCTCCATCTCCTGATAGTAGCTGGCCCTCACATTGACAATGAGCGAATTGAAGGGCGTGCGCAGCAGCTCATCGCCTGTAAAGGGCGCAAAGAAGGGCACATTATATCTTTGAATCAAGGGGAGGACAGCGCGAGAGGTGGGGGTGCCCACCTCACCGATCAAAAGAAAGACATTGAATTCATTTATCAGGCGAATGGTATTGGCCACGGCCCTGTCAGGCTCATAGCTGTCATCCAGGCTGATCAGTTGAATCTGCCTGCCCTTGACCCCGCCAGCCTCGTTGACCTGGGCAAAGGCCGCCAACAGACCTGCCCTCATCTCTATGCCCAGGTTTCTGGCCGGTCCTGTGAGGGCGCAGGACTGCCCCAACACGATGGGTTCTTGGCCGCAACTGGGCATGGGAGGCATGAAAGACATGGCGATCGCCAATAAAATGATTACAAAGGTGTTTAATGGGTGCATAATACAGAATATAACCGCTTTGAAAGAATTTTACAGCGGGCAGTTTAATGGAGGCTTGCGCATGCAATCAGTCAAAGACAGGTCAGAGAATATCTTAAAGCAAGCTGACTGGCACAGTCTTTCCCATCAGGGACTCTTGAGCCTTCTGGAGGTGAATGCGCAAAAGGGGTTAAGTGCACAGGAGGTTTTAGAGCGCAGAAAGGTATATGGATTTAATCGCATCTCGCAAAAGGGTGGAAAGGGCCCTTTCTTGCGCTTTTTGCTGCAATTTCATCAACCGCTCATATATATACTTCTTCTTTCAGGCTGCATCACCGCTGGGCTGGGCGAGTGGGTGGATAGCTCTGTCATATTTGGGGTGGTGCTGCTCAATGCTGTCATCGGCTTTGTGCAGGAATCCAAGGCCGTAAGCGCCCTTTCCGCCCTTTCTCGCATTCTGGTCTCAGAGGCCACTGTGATCAGGGATGGGGAAAGGCGCCGCATCTCCTTTGAAGAGCTGGTGCCAGGGGACATTGTTTTGCTTCAAAGCGGAGACAAGGTGCCTGCTGACCTGCGGCTCATAGAGACAAGGGACCTGCAAGTAAACGAATCCGCCCTCACAGGTGAATCCTTGCCGGTAGCCAAACAGAGCCAGCCGATTCCAGCCGATGTGGGCATTGCAGACCGCACCAATATGGCCTTTGCCTCATCCTTGGTGACCTTTGGCCAGGCTACTGGTGTGGTGGTGGCCACAGGAGACCATACTGAAGTAGGCCGCATAGCCAGGCTGGCGGCAGGCGCTGAGGAGATAGCCACGCCCCTTACTCGAAAGCTCGCCTCTTTCAGCACCTTTTTGCTCTATATCATTTTGGGGCTGGCTGGGTGCGTCATCGCCTTGGGTCTGTGGCGTAACCAGCCATTTGAGGAGGTCTTTATGGCGGCAGTGGCCCTGGCCGTAGGGGCCATTCCAGAGGGTCTTCCTGCCGCTGTCACCATTACCCTGGCCATCGGTGTATCGAGAATGGCCAAACGTCAGGCCATTATCAGAAGACTTCCCGCTGTGGAGACCCTGGGTTCCACCACTGTGATCTGCTCGGACAAGACAGGCACCCTCACTGAAAATCAGATGACTGTGCAAGAAATTTATGCCGGAGAGGCCAGTTATGCAGTGACAGGCATCGGCTATATTCCAGAAGGCGAGGTGGTGCCAAAGGATGCCTTGGAAAATATGGCATTTGTGGAATGCGTTCGAGCCGGCGTTTTATGTAATGACAGCAGGTTGTTGCAAGAAAAAGGGCTTGAGTGGAGAGTAGAAGGGGACCCCACTGAAGGGGCGCTTTTGGTTGCTGGCATGAAGCTCGGTCTTTTTCCCAAGGAGCAGAATCTGGCCTATATGCGGCTGGACAGCCTGCCTTTTGAATCAGAATATCAATACATGGCCACACTTCATAAGGCCACAAGCGGTGAAAAGGTGGTGTATCTCAAGGGCGCACCAGAGGTGGTTTTAGACAGGTGCGAGCAACGGTTGAATGAAAAGGGTGAAACACTGCCCATAGACCGGCATGAATTGCTTAAGCTTGTGCAGGGAATGGCGGGTCAGGGGTTTCGAGTCCTGGCCTTTGCAGCCATTTACAATTATCCTTTTGAGGAATTGAATCACCAGGCGGTGAGAGAAGGCCTGGTGTTTTTGGGGCTTCAGGCCATGATAGATCCACCGAGGCCAGAGGTGATCAGGGCAGTGGCGGCCTGTCATCAGGCAGGTATTGATGTCAAGATGATTACAGGAGACCATGTGATAACCGCCAGGGCCATTGCTGAGGCCATCGGTCTGAAACCCTTATTGACCTTCGAAGGAAGTGAAATTCAGGCGGTGACCGGCAGCCTCTTGCAATCCATGTCTGATGATGAACTGAAGGAGTCCATCGAGAAAGTGACTGTCTTTGCCCGTGTGAGTCCTGAGCAGAAGTTGCGTTTGGTGCAGGCCCTTCAGTCTCGTGGACACATAGTGGCCATGACAGGGGATGGTGTGAACGATGCCCCTGCCCTCAAGGCAGCCGATATAGGAGTGGCCATGGGCAGGACCGGCACCGAGGTGGCCAGGGAGGCGGCGGACATGGTCTTGGCCGACGACAACTTCAGCTCCATAGAGGCCGCTGTGGAAGAAGGCCGTTGTGTCTTTGACAACCTGATCAAGTTCATAGTCTGGACATTGCCCACCAATCTGGGCGAAGGCCTCGTGATTTTAGCGGCCATGCTTCTAAACGTGGCCCTGCCCATTTTGCCCGTACAGATTTTGTGGATCAACATGACCACAGCGGTATTTTTGGGCCTTATGCTGGTCTTTGAGCCAAAGGAAGAGGATATCATGCAACGACCGCCAAGGGATGTAAGGGCGCCGATTCTTACGCCCTGGCTCATATTTCGCATAGTCTTTGTGGGTGCTCTGCTTCTGACTGTCTGTTTTGGACTGTTTAATTGGGCGCTTGCCCATAATTATACCCTGTCAGAGGCGCGCACCCTGGCTGTAAATGCCTTTGTGGTGATGGAGTTGTTTTATCTCTTTAACTGCCGCCACCTGATGTTTCCTTTGTTTAAGGGTGATTTTCTTTCAAATCCCTGGGTCTTTTGGGGAGCAGGGCTTACACTGCTGTTGCAGGTGACATACACCTATGCGCCTTTGATGCAGCGGCTGTTTCACAGCGCATCCATGGACTGGTTTGCCTGGCTTTTGGTATGTGCCGCGAGCGCCGTAGTGTTGGTATTGGTAGAGCTTGAGAAATGGATTCTGCGCAGAGTAAAAGAAGGGCATCAGAAGTCCAATGCCTCCTTTACACTGTAACGCCTGCCATCAAACATCACGGCCGCACCTGCCATTTTCATGTCGTGAGGAAATGCGAGGCGCATTCCTGTCTCAAGACAGCGTTTGAGCACCTCTTTGCGCTCTGAAAGTATGGTGAGGGGAAAGAGGTCATAGGACATGGACCAGGCAGGATTCAGTTGATTGGCATTGGGAATGAGATCCCCTGCGAACATGAGGTCAAAGGTCTCGCCCTTAAAGATGGGAAGTAGCATGTACGGAGTGTGGCCGTTGGACACAAACCACTCTACGCCTTTCAGGGTGGGCTCTGGGTTGTCTCCTGTGACGAATCGCAGGAGGTTTGAGGTGTGCAGAAAGGCCAGGTCCCGTTTGAGAAAGGATGCCCTGTCGCGTTCCGTGGGTGCATTGGCGTGCCTCCAGTGGCCTTCGTGTATCCAGTGCCTGGCGCAAGGGAAGGTGGGCAAGGTTTCACCCCTTTCATTGGAATACGAAAACCCGCCCACATGGTCGAAGTGCAGGTGCGTGAGTATCACATCCGTCACGCTTTCTTTGGAAACAGAGAGGCGTTTTAGGGTATCGGAAATGGCATGGGGACGATTTTCTATGGCATAGCGGTCCAATTCATTTTGAGGCCACTTGTCGCCGGCCCCGCCGTCTATCACCATGACACAGCCGGTTTTTTTGTTTATGGCCAACAGTGTGCGCATGGCGATCCTGACACGGTTTAGCTCATCCACCTCCTCCACCTTGGACCACAATACCTTGGGCACCACGCCGTACATGGCGCCTCCATCCAGGGCGATGGTGCCCGTCACTATGGAATAGAGTTCGAAGTCACTGATCTTCAGCATGGCCGTAGATTCCTTCTTTTTCCAAACACATCAAGATATATTCAGCCTGGTGAGTGGCTGCGTCAATTGCGATTTTTTGAAGGCCTTTCAAGGCATTCCGGCCTATTTTGTTGCGATATTGGGCATCTGACAGGAGTTTTATGGCATTGTCAGCCAATTCCCGGGCATCTTTAATCTCAAATGCGCCTTCTGTCCGCAGCAGCGCCTCCTTTGCCTCTTCAAAGTTTTCCATGTGAGGTCCGAAGAGTACTGGGCAGGCCCATGCCGCTGGTTCCATGGGGTTTTGCCCGCCCTTGGGCACAAGGGAGCCGCCCACAAATGCCACGGTTGCAATGGAATAAAGGGAGAAGAGCAGGCCCATACGATCCACTAAAATTACGGGAGTTACATGAGATTCTTCACAAGGCGTATCAGGTTTGCATTCAACGATGTTTTCAAGGTCACTGAGCGTCATGGAGGGAATGGCGGCCTGTTCGCAGGCGGTCTTCAGATCGGAAAGCCGGTTGAGGTGCCGAGGGGCCAGAAAGACCCAAAGGGTAGGCAAGGTCTGTTTTAACAGGGCGATTGCCCTGGCCGTTTCCTGAACCTCATCGCCTCGAATGCTTCCAGCCACCAATATCTGGGCGTCTTTCGAGAGATGCAGCCGTTTTTTCATTTCTTGGGCCTTATGAGAATCGGTCTTGTGCAGAAGACCTTCGAATTTGGCGTTTCCTGTGACATGAATTGTGTCTGGAATTGCACCCAGTTGAATCAGGCGGTGTTTGTAGGTCTCAGAGATGGCGCATATGCCGTAAAATTGTTGTAAAATCGGGCCGAATACGGTCTTGAGCCGCATGTAGCGGCCAAATGAGCGGTTTGATATGCGCGCATTCAGCAAGACGGTCCTGATACCACGCCGTTTGGCGGAAAGCAGCATATTGGGCCAGAGCTCCGTCTCTACCGAGGCATAGATGCGGGGTTGTATGGCCTTGAAGGCATCGCCGGCTGCACGAGGGAGATCGAACGGGGCCAGCACCACCTGGGCGATTCCGGTTAATTCCTTCATGGCATACCGGTATCCCGTGACGGTGAACACTGAAAGCAGCAGCCTGGTTTCAGGGGCCATGCGTTTTACTGCGTGCAGAATGGCCGATGCTGCTGATACCTCTCCCACTGATGCGGCGTGCATCCAGATGTCGTAGGGGGCGTTTTGCAGGATATGTGATGAATAGATGCCGAATCTCTGCTGTCTTTCTTCGAAGGTCAATATGTGTATCAGAGGGCTTTGTCTGCAATAAAGCCATTTTACAGGCCCTTCAAGGATAAATGTGATGTTTTGATATAGGTGCAACATTGCGGGTTGAAGAGTCCTGTTTTTTTTGTTTAACTGAATTAAATGGTTTCATAATTAAAATAGGAGGTGGTTTTATGCAAGAACTCATTTCTCGCACCGTATCCTGTGGTGTGTATATAATCACGGCCAGACATGGTGACAAGATAAACGGCATGACTGCTGCCTGGGTTACACAGGTTTCATTCAAGCCGGCCCTTGTGGGTGTGGCCGTCTCCCGTCAGCGTTATACCTATGAGCTCATCGAGGCATCCAGGGTCTTTTGCATCAACGCTGTTTCCAGGGAACAGGTTCAGCTGGCCAAGGAATTCGGCTTCAAGACCGGCAGAAGGGTGGACAAATTTGCAAACGTGGAATATATGAATGCCCCAAAGGGTTCACCCATAATCAAGGCGGCTTATGCCTATCTCGAATGTGAGGTTGTGCAGACCGTTGAGATGGGCGATCATCTATTTGTGGCTGGTAGAGTGGAGACCGGCGCTGTCCTGAACGGGCAGGTCGAGCCCCTCATCTTCAGATGGGGCGATTTCTTTGGAGGAAAGTGAGAAATGACTGATAAAACAGAAAAAAAACATGAAGACAATGAAAAACCGGAATTTCATGCCAGTATAGTGCCCAAGTACCTGGTGGGGAGCGAAAAGGAGATAGAGCAGGACCCCATTTTACACACTGCACTGCATTTTTTGATGCACAGGGGCAGGGAACTGTTGGCTGTGGCGGCTGTGATCATCCTGTTTTTCAGCCTGATTACCGGTTATTCCGCATACAAGGAAAGCCAGGAGAAAAAGGCCTCCGGCCTTGTGGCCAGGGCTATGTCCCTGGAGGATGAGACCAGGAAGATGGCTGAACTCAAGTCCGTCACGGACAAGTACGGTTCCACACACACGGGCAAACAGGCCCTGCTTCTGTTGGCAAGGCTTCAAGAGGACGCAGGGCAGGTGGAGGAGGCCAGGGCCACCTTGAAAAAGGCGGTTTCAGGTCTGTCGGGTCTTCTACAGGCCAGCGCCTATCTGCAATCCGGTTATCTGAATGAGAGGGCCAACCAGCCCGACAAGGCCAAGGCCGAATTTGAGGCCGCCACCAAGGAGCCTGCCTTTGCAGCCGTGGCCCAGCTTGATCTTGCCCGAGTGGCGGAGCAGATACAAGACAAGGAAGCCGCCAAGAATGCCTATAGAAAATATCTTGAATTGAGCGGAGACAGCCCTGCCAACAAGGGTTTTGTTGAATGGCGTTTGAGCAGGCTCTAAAGCTCCAGCCTGGGAACGGGACAAGAATGGTTGACAGAGGGCAATTTTTTGAGGTTCCCAACAGTAAATCAGAGGGTGATGCGCCCATCGAATACCACTAATGCAGGCCCTGTCAGAAATACATCCTTAACTGTGTCATTCCTCGGCATAAAATCTATAATCAGCACGTCCCCGCCTTGTGTAAGGACCCTGACAGGCGGTTTGCATAGGCCTTTTATCGCGCTTATGATAGCCCCGGCGGTGGCCCCTGTCCCGCATGCAAGCGTCTCGTCTTCCACGCCCCTTTCATAGGTTCTGATGGCTATTTCAGATGGGCCCAATACCTGCACGAAATTGACGTTTGTTCCCTTGGGTTGAAATGTGCCATGATATCGAATGGCCCTGCCTGATTCCACTACAGGGGCATGTCTGATGTCCGGTACAAAGAGAACGGTATGAGGCACGCCTGTGTCTATGTGGTGAACGGTCACGGTTTGTCTTTCAAGAGGCAGGTCGATGTCTGTCTTCAGATTTCGGGGGTCCGATAGCCGTATCCTGACCTGTTCGGATGCCTGAAAGACCTCAGCCTCTATGATGCCGGCCAGTGTTTCAAATCGCATTTGAGCAGGTGCTATTTGCGACAGATTTGCAAAACGCGCAGCGCATCTGGCCCCGTTTCCACACATCTCCGCCTCGCTGCCGTCGGCATTGAAAAAACGCCAGCGGAAGTGGGTTGCAGGCTGAGTGGGGCCGGGGTTTTCTATGAGGATAAGACCATCTGCGCCTATGCCGAATTTGCGGTGACACAGACGTCTGGCCGCTTCCTTGCCGTTTTCAAGCGCCGCCATCTCTGCCCTGTTGTCAATGATGACGAAATCGTTTCCGCCGCCCTGCATCTTTGTAAAAAAAATATCCAATGGTAGAGTCTCCTTTTAAGAATAAAATTGACGAATGTATTATATGGGGATTAAGATAACTTTTGAAACATTCCAAATAACTTGTATTGACGACATGGGAGGTGGCTTATGCGTTGTCCTAAGTGTGGAACCATTGATTTCGATTATCTGACCGCATGTCCTTATTGTAAAACGGATTTGACAAAAATAAAAGAAAAATTGGGGGGTTTTGTGCAACCTCCAGCTGAGCCGGTGAAGTGGCTTACCACCAATAAAACTACTATCTCTCCAGCTGTTTCTTTGCAGGAACTGGATGTATCAGACCTGGTGCGTGACGACTACAGCGCAGGCGAGCCTGTCTCCATTGAACTTGAACCGCTGGATATAGATGTAAAAGACATCTCTCAAAATGAGGAATTCAAGAAAAAATTAAATCAGCTGGATGAGTTGCTGAACAAATAAAAGGAGCTACGCAGGAAGATGTATCTAAACACCGTTTCCAGGATCAGGTTTCTATTTTTATGCACCGCCGGAATATTGCTGGTTTTCATTCTCTTGTCGGGTTGTGCATTCAAGGAAGCCAACCCTGCTGCAACAGGCTCAAATCCCCCAGAGTCCAGTGCAGCCCGGTCTTCTTCTTCAAAGGAGGCTGCAAAGGCCGCAAACGCCGCCAAAATGGAGGAACTGGATAATCGCGTCATTGGTTCTCCCATGATGGTGACATCCGATTATTTCAGGGAGGTGAACGTCCAGGGCGGTTCCGGCAACTCCATAAAACTCTTTGGGGATTCAAAGCGTGAAAAGGAATTGGAAAACAGGCTGGAGGCCTTGGAAAGCAGGCTGATGGGGCTTCCCCAAAGGGCCAAGGGAGTGGACGGCATGCCTGTTCTCAGGAGAAAGGTAGTCATGTTGTCCCTGCTCGGTGACATGGGGCTGGATGTCCTCTCCCTTTTGCCTGCGGCGTTGAGGCGCACCGACGGGCTCGTCCCCATGGATGCCTCCTATCTTTCTGAATTGCTGAAGTCAAGGGGATACAGTGAGTCTGATCTGTTAAAGGCATCGGTCAGACGTGACATAGCGGTCTTTGCAGGTATCCATGCCTATGTGCTGGTTTATTTTCCTCAGAGCAATCTGCCTGCATTTGCAAAAACAGACCTGCGTATCGATGTATTTCATGCCACAGAACCCCTGTTGATCGCCTCGTTCCTGACGAACGTAAAGGAATTCGACTCGGTGGCTGCCAAGATATCAGATGATGTCGTCAGGGCTACGGAATGGTCCTGTCGTATCGTGAAGATCGAAGGCGGAAAGGTGTTTCTGAATGCCGGGAGGCTTACCGGTCTGCAACCAGGGGACAGGCTCAGGGTGTTTGGCCGCGGGAAGGAGGTGACCGATCCCATTACCGGCCGTTCCCTGGGTTTTGCTACAGGAGATATGAAGGGCGAGCTGGTGATAGATAGTCTTTTTTCAGTGGATGCCTCAGAGGCTAAAATTGTTTCCGGTGCTGGTATGGAAACAGGCGATACGGTCAAGATGGCCGCGTTGTCCTGATGGAAACCGTCTCAAGATATAATCTTGAGGGTTCCCTAATGGTCTTGCCTGTCTGCATGATATTATGTATAGTTGTTTTTCATTAAGGCAGTTCACATGTTCATCTGAGGGGGGAGCGAAGAGATCATGGTTGTCATCAGAACCTTGTGTTGTCTGGTTTTTATGTTGATGGTATGTAGTGTTTCCATCGCCCACACTGACAGCAATAAACATTCAGTTCCATTATATCAAAAATATACAAAGCCAGCAGAACCGCAAAGACCTGTTAACAATGTCTCTCATAACACGACAGCAGCCAAGTTAAATACAGCAAAGAATGCCAAAAATACTCCTCATAAAGACTTAAAGACATCCGCAACCACCAAAAAGACCAAAGTGGCTGCGATATCTGCAAACAAAAAGACATCTATACCATCACCTGCCTCTAAAAGACCACTTGTCGCTAACTTAAGACATGAGGCATCAAAAAAGGGCACAATCCAGAAGGCCAACATCTCCAATAAGCATGTCACTCAAAAAGTAGCTGTCATATCCGGCTCATCGTCAAAGAATAGGCAGAAAACGTCGCGGTTATCTGTGAGCCATGAGCCATCTCCAATAGATATCCATCAGATTCATTTCAGCTCCAGATCAGTAATGGTTTATGACGATGCATCCAATCGTGTGTTGTATGCACGCAATGCCGATGATGTAGTGCCTATCGCTTCCATTACCAAATTGATGACTGCAACCGTTATATTGGATGCGCATCTGCCCATGCATACTCCGATAACCGTAACAGAGGAAGACGTTGACATGCTTCGCCATTCTTCGTCCCGTCTGCCTGTGGGCGCTGTATTGCCGCGGCGGGAGCTGCTCAGGCTATCGCTCATGTCTTCTGAAAATCGGGCTACTCATGCCTTGGCCCGCACATACCCCGGAGGCGTCCAGGCATGTGTTGCAGCCATGAACCATAAGGCCAGGGCGTTGGGGATGTCCAATACATTCTTTGCGGATCCCACAGGTCTTTATTCGACTAACCGTTCTACAGCGCATGATCTGATGGTATTGGTCAAAAACAGCTATCAGTATGAGTTGATTCAGGAGTTTACCACCACTCCGGAATGCAAGGTTGCCTCCAACAAGGGCTGTATCGCCTTCAGGAACACAAATCCCCTGGTTAGAGAAGGGCGGTGGGACATAGAGCTCAGCAAAACAGGTTTTATAAATGAGGCTGGTCTCTGTATGGTGATGAAGGCGAATATAGCCGATCGTCCTGTGATTATAGTGTTGCTGGATGCAAACAGTAAGGAAGGACGCCTGCAGGATGCCAATAATATAAAGCGGTGGATAGAGGCCGGCACACGTCATGCCCTGACCGCCGGATATGGTTTCAGGCCCGGTGAAAGGAGCTGATGACGGCCAGCAGAGGCAGAGCCGCTTGACACACGGGCAAAATATTGTTATCAACAGACCTGTCGTTTTTGAAGGCGCGTAGCTCAGTGGTAGAGCGCTACCTTGACACGGTAGAGGTCGGCAGTTCAATCCTGCCCGCGCCTACCATTTTTTTATTTCCATCTTTCTGTCGTGCAAGGCATTTTTGCCTATTTTGCGTGAGGTATTTTTTATAACATCTTGATTATGGAAACCGTTGGCAAGACTGTAAACATACGTTTGTTGGATGGCACTGTTCAAGAAGTACCTGAGGGCTCCGTTGTATCGGATGTGTTGGTTAATGTCTTGAGCAAGAAAAAGGCGAAAGAGGTCTTGCTGGTGCGTATAAATGATGGGAGCGGTGGTCCTGTGCTAAAAGACCTCTCCTCCCGTCTGGAAAAAGATTGTGAGCTGGACTTTGTTACGGCCAGCGACCCAGAGGCCCTTGATGTCCTTCGTCATACAACCGCCCATGTGATGGCCCAGGCGGTTAAGGAATTGTTTCCTGATGTCAAGGTGGCCATAGGGCCTGCTATAGAAAATGGTTTTTATTACGATTTTGACTATAAAAAGGGGTTTACTCCAGAGGATTTGGCGGCCATAGAGCTCAAGATGCACGGGATCATTCATGCCCGTCAGGCGATTGTGAGAAAATCCATGCCCATAGAGGATGCCAGGGCCTACATGGAGCAGCATGAAGAGGTGTACAAGCTTCAGATCCTGAATGAGCTTGCCTCTCAGGGTGAAAAAACTGTGTCTTTCTACGGGCAGGGTGGTTTTTGGGACCTTTGCAGAGGGCCGCATCTCCCTGACACTGGTTGTATCCCTGCCTTTAAACTTACCCATACGGCCGGAGCCTATTGGCGGGGCGATGAGAAGCAACCCATGCTTCAGCGTATCTATGGCACCTCTTTCTTCAGCGCAAAGGAGCTCAAGGCATATTTAGACAGGCTGGAAGAGGCAAAACGAAGGGACCATCGCAGGCTCGGCAGGGAACTGGAGCTGTTTGCCATTGATGATGCCATCGGGCCAGGTCTGATACTCTGGCAGCCCAAGGGTGCCTTGATGCGCAAGACCATAGAGGATTTCTGGCGTAGCGAGCACCTGCGCCGCGGTTATGAGCTGTTATACACACCGCATATAGCAAGAAGAGACCTGTGGAAGACAAGCGGCCATTTGGATTTTTATTCTGAGAGCATGTACGCACCCATGGACATCGACGAGGTGCAGTATCAGCTCAAGCCCATGAATTGCCCCTTCCACATTGCTATTTATAACATCAGGAAAAGAAGTTATCGCGAATTGCCTCTGAGATGGTGCGAACTCGGCACCGTATATCGCTATGAACGGACAGGCACGCTCCATGGTCTGATGCGCGTGCGTGGTTTCACTCAGGACGACGCCCATATCTTTTGCACCAAGGAGCAGTTGAGCAAGGAGATTGGTGAGATACTCGCCATGACCCTTTATGTATTGCGCGTGTTTGGTTTTCATCGTTATGATGTATATCTTTCAACCCGTCCTGAGAAATACGTGGGTACGGATGAGAACTGGGAGCGCGCTACCAATGCCCTGAAAGAGGCCCTTGAGACTCAAGGCCTGCCATATAGCATTGATCCTGGCGAAGGGGTCTTTTACGGGCCAAAGATAGACATCAAGATCAAGGATTGCCTGGATCGTTCCTGGCAGTGTTCCACCATTCAGGTGGATTTCAATCTGCCGGAACGTTTCAATGTGCGTTATGTGGGTGAGGATGGGCAGGAACATGCCCCCATCATGATTCATAGGGCATTGATGGGCTCGCTTGAGCGTTTTTTTGGTGTATTGATCGAACACTATGCAGGCGCCTTCCCCATGTGGCTGGCCCCTGTCCAGGCCGTTGTGCTGACTGTTACAGACCGTTGTGATGCATGGGCTTCTCATGTGGCGAGTGAGCTGCAAAAGGCTGGTTTTCGTGTATCGCTGGACCTTCGCAACGAAAAACTGGGCAAGAAGGTCAGAGAGGCACAGTTATCCAAGATACCGTTCATGCTGGTGGTCGGAGACAGTGAGGTGCAGGGGCATACAGTCACTCCCCGCACAAGGAAAGGCGACAGTCTTGAGTCGATGTCTGTTGATGGAATAATTGATTTGTTTAACAAAGAGATTCAGGCTGCATTTGATTCGGCTGTTCAGTAGATTGTTTTTATATATTGCATTTTTCGTTGTTGAATAGTTTGAGATTGTTTTGTAGTTGTTTTATCTATTTTGACAGACGTTGCATACTGTCTCTGACAGGAAATGCCGTCGGAATTTCGGGAGGTAGGATATAGGCAAGGAAACCATTAATATCAATAATGCAATCCAGTCTGATAATGTGCGTCTTATCGGTAAGGATGGTGCAAATCTGGGTGTTGTTTCCATTCGTGAGGCATTGGAGAGGGCAGGGCAGGAGTTTTTAGACCTGGTGGAGATAGTTCCCAACGCCAACCCTCCTGTTTGCCGCATCATGGATTTCGGCAAGTTCAAATATGAACAGAGTAAAAAGGCCCAAGAGGCCAAGAAGAAGCAGATCCAGATTCAGATAAAAGAAATCAAATTGCGTCCCAAGACCGATACGCACGATCTGGAGGTCAAGAAGAGACATATAAAAGAGTTTATAGAGGACGGCAACAAGGTCAAGGTGACCATCCGTTTCAGGGGCCGGGAGATGATGCACAAGGATATCGGTATAGAAATCCTGAAAAAAATGGTGCAGGACCTCTCTGATGTGGCGGTTATGGAAGGCACTATGGGCATGGAAGGCCCCACCGTTCATATTATGTTGATACCTAAAAGAGATTGATTGTAAATCTATGAGGAGAAAAATATGCCTAAGATAAAGACAAAAAGGGCCGCTGCAAAGCGTTTTACTGTGACTGGTACGGGCAAGCTGGTCTGCCACAGGGCGGGCAAGAGACATCTCTTGACTCACAAGTCACGGGCCAGAAAGAGACATCTTGGCCAGCCGATGATAGTGGATACTGGTGTGACCAGGAATTTGAGGCGCGCCTTGCCTTCTCTGTGAGAGGCATTTTGGCGTTGCGTCACATTGATTTTATTTATTTTTTGAGACAGGAGTTATAGTTATGCCAAGAGTAAAGCGTGGTTTCAAGGCCAGAAGACGTCGCAACAAGATATTGCAGATGGCCAAGGGTTACTGGGGTAACCGCAGCCGTCGTTATAGATCCGCCAAAGAGACAGTGGAAAGGGCCCTTTATTTCTCTTATAGGGATAGAAAGGCCAAGAAAGGGGAGTTCAGGGGGCTCTGGATTGTGCGCATCAATGCCGCCTGCAGGGAACATGGGCTTTCATACAGCAAATTTATGGGAGCGCTTCATAAGGCTGGTGTGGAGATAGACCGCAAGGTGCTCGCCAATCTGGCTGTTACCGATGCCAGGGCCTTTGCAGCAGTTGTGGAGCTGGCCAAGGCAGCCTGATGCCCGTTTCCATCGCTCATTAGATGCTCGACAGACTAAATGCCATCAGGGAGCAGGCTGTTTCCGCCATAGCTGCATCGGCGGATATTACCGCACTGGAAAGGATTGAGACGGATTTTCTGGGCCGAAAGGGCGTCCTGACCTCTCTTTTGCGCACACTTGGCAGTTTACCCGCTGAGCAAAGACCTCAATTCGGCAGCGCTGTCAATGCCCTTAAACAGGAACTGGCGGATGGAATAGAAAAACGGCGTCAGGAGCTGAAGGAGCTGATTGGCGCTGTAAAAATAGCCGGCCTGGACATCACCCTTCCAGGCCGTTCATTGCCATTGGGAAGGCTGCATCCCATTACGCAGGTCCTTAACGAGGTGTGTGATATCTTTCGGCGAATGGGTTTTGGAGTAGCTGAAGGACCTGAGGTAGAACTGGATTTTTATAATTTCGAGGCATTGAATATACCTGCCAATCATCCGGCGAGGGACATGCAGGACACCTTTTATGTGGACGACAAGGTCCTGTTGCGCACTCATACCTCTCCCATTCAGGTGCGCACCATGGAAAGGCTTCAGCCGCCCCTGCGCATTATAGCGCCAGGCAAGGTTTATCGCTGCGATTCCGATGTGACTCATACTCCGATGTTCCATCAGGTGGAAGGCCTGATGGTGGATACTGACATCTCGTTTGCCTACCTCAAAGGGACACTTACGCACTTCATACAGCATTTCTTTGACGCCAAGACATCGGTCAGATTCAGGCCGAGTTTTTTTC
Organism: Deltaproteobacteria bacterium; assembly: GCA_028695735.1. GTDB lineage: Bacteria > Desulfobacterota > Dissulfuribacteria > Dissulfuribacterales > DYLC01 > JAQVIJ01. The sequence goes on from JAQVIJ010000002.1 coordinate 284,195, forward strand.
CTTTTACAGAGCCCAGCGCTGAAGTGGACATTCAGTGTGTGATATGCAGGGGGAAGGGCTGCCGGGTGTGTTCCAATACCGGATGGCTGGAGGTGTTGGGTGCAGGCATGGTGCATCCAGCCGTGTTTCGGTCCATAGGTTATGATTCAGAGCGTTACACCGGTTTTGCCTTTGGGCTTGGCATTGAAAGGTTTACGATGTTGAGATACGGCATTGATGACATTCGTCTTTTCTATGAAAACGATCTGCGTTTTCTCAGACAGTTTTGATTCAGTCTCATGAAGATACTCACTTCCTGGTTGAAAGAATTTGTGGATTGCAATGCCCCTGTCACAAAATTGGCCCATGATCTGACCATGGCCGGTTTGGAGGTCGAGGGTATTGAACAGCTTGGAGACGGCGATGCCGTCATTGAGGTCAGTATCACGCCCAACAGGCCGGATTGTCTGAGCGTGTTGGGCATCGCCAGGGATGTTTCAGCCATCTATTCTTGTCCGGTGCTGTATCAGATGGATTTGCCGCCTCTTTCAAGCGCCTCTGATTTCGCTGTCCCAATTCACATCGAGGCACCCGCTTTATGCCCCCGTTATGCCGCAGCATCTTTATCGGGCGTGACCATCGCCTCCTCTCCTGACTGGCTTGTCAAAAGACTTGCCGCCTGCGGTGTGCGCTCTATCAATAATGTTGTTGATGCCACCAATTATGTGATGCTGGAGCTTGGACAGCCCTTACATGCCTTTGATCTTGAGCGGTTAAATGGGCCTGGTATTGTAGTGAGAACCGCTCCGGGGGAACGCCTGACCACTTTGGACGGCAAAGAACGGGTGTTTGAGGGGGATATGCTGGCCATCTGCGATATGAAATGCCCTGTGGCCGTAGCCGGTGTCATGGGAGGGGCCGATTCAGAGGTGACCGACCGGACTCGCAATGTGCTTTTGGAGGCCGCATTTTTCAACCCTGATTCCATTCGCAGGACATCCAGAATGCTGAGGCTTTCCACCGAGGCATCATATCGCTTTGAGCGTGGCGTGGACCCTGAACTGCCCTTGATCGCCCTGAAGAGAACCGTGGAACTGCTGCAGCAGTTGGGTGCATTGAAACAGGATGCACTTTATTTCGACAACTATGCGGTCAGGCATGAACCGCCGGTCATCCACTTGCGCACTGAAAGACTTGCCAGACTGCTTGGCCTGTCCATCCCCCTTGAAGAGGTCGTGGCCATACTTGCCAGACTTGGTGTAAAAATTCAAGAATCCACTGGAATTTTGATGTGTATCCCACCGAGTTTCCGTCCTGATCTTAAAGAAGAGATCGATCTGGTGGAAGATGTGGCGCGCATCTACAGTTATGACCGTCTTGGGACCGACATGCCAAGGGCCGTTATTGCAGGCCAGCAGCCTGAGAGCCGGTGGGAACAGGAGATAAAACTCAAGAATTTTCTGGTTTCCCAGGGTTTGACAGAGTGTATTTCATACAGTTTTTGTTCTCCTGAAGAGATTTCCGGTCTTTTTCTTGCGAATGGAGACACCAGAACCTCCCTTGTTAGGCTTCAAAATCCCCTTACAGAGGAGCTTTCCGTAATGCGTACCAGCCTGGTCCCGTGTCTGTTGAGCGCATTGGCCAGAAACAATGCACGCGGGGTGAATGATGTGAAGCTCTTCGAATTGGGCCGGGTTTTTTATGCCCAGGGCAGGTCTATGCTTCCGGTGGAGGAAAGGCGTTGCGCGGTCTTGTTTGCTGGTTCCCGCTATACGAGTTCCTGGGCATGGTCAAAGGATGGTGTTGACCTTTTTGATGTGAAAGGTATCTTTGAAAATATCGTCGAATTTATGCGCCTGGAGGGTGTTTCCTTGAATGCATCCTCGCGGCAGGAGCCGTTTTATCTGCCAGGTTCCTCTGCATGGATAGTTGTTGACGATAGGCAAATCGGCAGTATGGGCTGTATAGCGCCTGCCGTTCTGGAGCGGTTCGATATCCGCATAGACAGTAAAGCCGGTGTCTTTGTGCTGGACATCTCTTTTGACGGTCTTTGTGAAGCAAGAAAGACACGGCCTGTTTTCAAGGCACTACCTAAGTATCCTGCCATTTCAAGGGATGCGGCCATTATCGTTACAGATGAAATCTCCTGGGCTGCTGTTCAGGAATTTATAGCCTCACAGAATATAACTTACCTGGAAAATGTCACATTGTTCGACCTCTATACCGGAAAGCCTATTCCAAAAGGATACAAAAGCATGGGGCTGCGCATGGTATATCGTTCAATGGAGCGGACCCTGACGGAGGAGGATATAGCCAAGGGACATCAGGGCCTGGTTGACAGCCTGATACAGCATTTTCAGGCGCAGCTTCGTGCATAGGGATATGATGTGAGAACTGTCACCAAAAAGGAACTGGCCAGACAGATAGCCCATCGTCTTGGTTTTTCTCAAAGGGTCAGCCTTGAGCTTGTGAATGCCTTTTTTACGGAATTGAGCCTGTTGCTTGGAGAGAAAAAAAACATAAAATTTTTTCGTTTTGGTCAATTCGTATCCATGAAACATCCGGAGCGCAGGGGGTTGCATCCTGTGTCCGGAAAGGAGATTCGAATACCAGCCGGAGAACGGGTGGTATTCAGGCCGAGTCGCACCCTGAAGGCTATCGTGAATGGCAAAAGAGAGCGAAAAGAAGTATTATCGCATAGGTGAGGTAAGCAATCTGACCGGTGTAGAACCTCATGTGCTTCGATATTGGGAGACGGAGTTCAGACAGATTCGTCCTCATCGTGTGGCCAAACAGCGTCTTTATCGCCAGGAAGACCTGCTAATTATCGAGAAGATAAAGGACCTGCTGCACCATCAGGGAATGACAATAACCGGTGCCAAAAAGGCTATGGAACGTTCGGCGCAATCGCCTGTCATGCAGCGGAATCTTTTTCAAAAAACCGTTGACATAGAAGATATCCTTTTCATTCGCAACGAGTTGTTGGCAATACTCGCCATCTTGAAGTAATTAATTGACATATCATGGATACTCAAACATTTGAACAATTAAAGGCATTACGAAACAGAATAGATTCCATAGACGCTGAACTGGTTTCATTGCTACAGGAACGTTTTCGCCTTGCGATTCAAATAGGCGAGATCAAGGGCCAGGCTGAACGGGACATTCTGGATGTCACGCGAGAGCGCGAGGTCATTGGGAATATTCTGGCAAAAAATCGGGAGGTCTTTCCCCCTGACGGTCTGAATGTCATATTTTCCGAGATTATATCGGCATGCAGAAACGCCCAGCGCCCCCTGGAAATAGGCTTTCTGGGGCCGGAGACCACCTTTACACACATGGCTGCTGTAAAATTTTTCGGCAATGCCCCCCATTTTATACCCATGCCCAACATCACAGCCGTGTTTGAGGAGGTGGAGCGAAAGCGGGTGGACTTTGGAGTGGTTCCCATAGAAAATTCAGTGGAGGGCACTGTGGCCCTCACCTTAGACGGTCTTTGTGATTTCAAGGTGAAGATAAACGGAGAGATATTTCTGCCCATCTCCCACGACCTCATCAATCAAAGCGGCAGGACAGACACCATTCGCAGAATCCTTTCCCATCCCCATGCCTTGGCCCAGTGCAGAAATTGGTTGCAGAAAAACCTGCCCACTGTGCCCGTGGAGGAGGTGGTCAGCACCGCCCAGGCCGCCAGATGGGCCGCTGTGGACTCATCCATCGCGGCCATAGCCAGCTCTTTGGCCGCCCGCACCTACAATCTGCAGGTAGTGGCGCATTCCATAGAGGATTATGCAGGAAACACCACTCGTTTTTTGATTCTTGGGCACAGGTCTCAAAGACCCAGCGGCAATGACAAGACATCTCTGCTCCTGAGCCTGGAGGACAAGCCCGGCTCCCTCTACCGCCTGCTCAAACCCTTGGCCGATCGCGGCATCAATCTCACCAAGATACAGTCCCGTCCTGTGAAAAACGAGCCCTGGCGTTATCTGTTCTATGTGGATATAGTGGGTCATATAGAGGATGATAAGGTGAAAGAGGGCATAGAGACCATTCGAAGCGGCTGCACCTTTCTGGAGTGGCTTGGTTCTTATCCGCAGGGTCAGCCTGTGGCCTGAAAGAGTAGGCGAAAATGAAGATAGCTGTCAGCGGTAAAGGCGGCGTGGGAAAGACCACTCTGAGCGCCTTGCTCATAACCGTGCTTGCCTCCATGGGCCGCCGGGTCCTGGCCATAGATGCGGATTCCAGCCCGCATCTGGCGCGTGTTCTGGGTTTTCCCAATCCGGACGAAATCACTCCCATAGCCGAGATGCGGGAGCTTTTAAACGAGCGCAGTGAGCGGGATGGGCCTTTTTACCGCCTAAATCCCCGTGTGGACGACCTGCCTGAGCGCTTTATCCGCATTCAGGGCAACATCAAACTCATGACAGTGGGCGCTATTCGTCAGGGTGGAGGCGGCTGTGCCTGTTCTGACAATGTGGTACTGAAGGCCCTGCTCAATACCCTGATGCTCTCGCCCGACGAGGACATCGTATTGGACATGGAGGCAGGAGTGGAACACTTAGGCCGAGGGACCGTTGCCTCAGTGGATCACCTGCTGGTGGTGGCGCAGCCATACCTTGGCAGCATAGAGACCGTCTCCAAGATCATAGCCTTGGCCAAGGATCTGAAGATGAAGGCCATTCATGTGGTGGTCAATGCCGTAAGCGCGCCTGAGGATGTGGTTTTTGTGGAAAAGAGCCTGAATATGCCTGTTCTGGCCGCATTTCCTGCCTCTTCATTGGTTCGGCAGGCCGAGCGCACGGGTGCTGAGGTCGCCCTTGCAGATGAAACAATGCTTCAAAAGGCAAGGGAACTGCTGGAAAAATTAGGGGCGTTTTCGGCTTGAAAGTAGGTTCATCAGTCAAAACTGATTTGGTGGATGTGCAGGCCATGCCTGACGGCCGCAATATCCCGTTACAGCGGGTGGGCATCAAGAACATTCGCTATCCCATCACGGTCCTGGACAAGGCCAGAGGCCATCAACAGACAGTAGCCAATATCAACATGTATGTAAATCTCCCCCATCACTTCAAGGGCACTCACATGAGCCGTTTCGTGGAGGTATTGAATGAACACAGGGGGGAGATCAATATCAAGACCTTTTCCAGAATCCTGGTGGATATGAAGGGGCGTTTAGAGGCCCAGGAGGCCCATTTAGAGGTGGATTTCCCCTATTTTATAGAAAAGGCGGCGCCTGTCACCGGCAGCCTTGGGCTTATTGAGTATGGCTGCGGCTTGCACGGCACCTTGACCGACAGCCTGGACATGGTGCTGGTGGCCCGTGTGCCCGTGACAACAGTATGCCCTTGTTCCAAGGAGATCTCCAGTCATGGCGCCCACAATCAAAGGGGCGAGGTGCGTGTCTGGTTGCGTTTCAAGGGTTTTATCTGGCTGGAGGATGTGATAACAGAGGTGGAGCGCAGCGCCTCATCCGATGTCTTTTCGGTGCTCAAACGGCCTGATGAGAAGTATGTCACCGAAAGGGCCTATGAAAACCCCATGTTTGTGGAGGATGTGGTCAGGGCCGTGTGCGAACGGCTTTCAGCCATGCCGCAGGTCACATGGTTTCATGTGGAGGCCGAGAATTTTGAGTCCATACACAATCATTCGGCCTATGCCAGCACTACCTGGTGTGCGGACGATATAACCTAAAAATTCAAGGAGGTTTTTCATGGCAAATGTTCAAAAGACACTGGACATGGAGGCGATGCGTAGGCGTCTGAAGGCGGCTTCAGCTGGAAGGGCTGGCATGATACTCATTCACAACGGCGTGGTGAGAAACTCCTCCCGTTCTGGCGAGGCTGTTTCCACAATAGATGTATCGGTGAATCGGACTCGATTGGAGGAGATACTAACGAATGCCCGTCAGCACCCTGGTATCCTCGCTGTGGAGGCGGAGGTCAATGAGGGTGTGCTGGAGGTGGGGGATGATGTGATGCTTTTGGGAGTGGCTGGAGATATACGGGACAATGTCTTGGCATGTCTGACTGACACTCTCAATCGTATCAAAAAAGAGGTGACCTCCAAAAAGGAATATAGACCTTGAGCACGAATGACATTGCAGAGGAGATCGTCTTTGTCTGCCGCAGACTCTATGAAAAGGGTCTGATTGCAGGCGCAGACGGCAATGTGAGCGCCAGAGACCCTGCCTCAGGCCATATCCTCATCACACCCAGCGGTGTGCACAAGGGCTTTTTGAAAAAGGATGAGCTCTTGTTGCTGAATGCCGATGGCGCTGTCTTGAAGGGCAAGGGCAGACCTTCTTCCGAGCTGGCCGTGCATCTTGAAATCTATAGGGCCGATTCCAGCGCAAATGCAGTGGTGCACACCCATGCACCTTGGGCCATGGCCTTGAGCCTGTCGGGAAGGGGCCTTTTGCCTCACTCCATGATAGAGGCTGAAATGCTCTTGGGAAGGGTTGTAGAGGTGCCTTTTTATTTACCAGGCTCTCAGGAACTGGCAGATGCAGTGGTTTCAGCCATAAAAAACGGGCCTGTTCAGCTTCTGGCGCATCACGGAGCCATCTCCAGAGGTGCAACCCTGCGTCAGGCCTTTGAACTCATGGAGTGCTTGGAGCACAATGCCAGAATACAGGCACTCGCCCATCTGTTGGGTGGCGCCCGGGCTGTGCCTATTTTTCAAGGGAACCCACATTAGCTAACCGTTCCAAGTAATTGATTTTATAAAACTCAAGGACCGAGATGGCCAGTGCTATGATGATGGGCCCCAGTATCACTCCAAGAAATCCAAACATGCCGATTCCGCCCAGAATGCTCAGCATCAGAAGCAGGCTGTGAATGGATGTTCTGCCGCTGATGAGCAGGGGTTTTACAAATGTATCTATCTGACTGATTACGAGCATACCGAACCCAGCCAGAATAATCGCCTTTCCCCACTCACCTGTGATGAGGAGTCCCAGACTGGCAGGCCCCCACACCAGGGCGGTTCCCACCACAGGAATGAAGGTGCAGATGGCCATGACCATGCCCCAAAGAATGGGCGCTGAGAAGTCCAGCAACCACAGTATCAAGACACCCATGGCGCCTTGCATCATGCCGGTCAAGAGATTGCCATACAGAGTGGCTATGACCATATCGGATATGATGAGAGTAAATTTTTCGGTTTCTTTGGCGGGAAATGGCATGAGCGCCTTTAAGGTGCTTACCAATTTTTCACCGTCCCTGAAGAGATAAAAAAGCGTTATCAACATGATGCCGCCCTTGAAGAGCATGGAGGTAAGGTTTTTGAAGATGAGGGTGCCCTGTTGTAAAAAGAGATTACTGCCTTTTTGAGCCAAGTCTGTAAGCAGCTGATTGAGCTTGTCCTGATGATGTCTGTAGCTGTTCAGCACCTTGGCTAAGTAGTCGCCTATTACAGAGCCTTGTTGCAGGGTGTCCAACAGATGTCCAGAGTCTTGCTGCACCCAGGTCTTGATTCCATCATAGAGCCTGAGTGTTTCATTGGTGAGACTTGCGGCAAGAAAGGCAAAGGGCACTATGACGAATGTCAGCACCAAGAGACACATGACAGCAGATGCCAGGTTGGAAGAGAGATTGGCCGTTTGCCTCAGTCTTTTATATATCGGATAGGTAAAAAGGGTGATGATGGCCGCCCAGATGATGGGCTCTAAAAAGGGCAAAAGCAGCATCAGTGCCAATACGAGCACTCCAAGGGCAAGGAGATTGGCTAATATCACGATGAAGCTGTGAGTGAGGGCAAATGAGGTGTCTTTCATAATGGACCTGGTGAATTCCTGAGTAAAATCTCCAAAACCTTTTCAAGAAGGTCTTTATCCTCTATTTGCAGGCTTTGCAAGAAGTCTTTTAATTCAGAGGCCTCGCAATTGAGGCAGGTGGGCCTGCCATGGGAAAGTACCTCAAAGACCTCCTGCCTCAAGAAGTCTATCACGCGGTCTCGAATCTCCATTTGAATACCTTGAATGTCCATGCCCTCTTTGCCGGCGAATTTGATCAGCCTGTTATAGTTGACAATGGCCCTGGCCATACCTCGATAGATGCGCTTGTCTCGATTTTTGTGGTCCAGGTCTCGCAGTATGATGGTCTGATATCGAAGGACCACGGCCTCCTTTAGGGGGGTGAGATTTAGGGCAGTTATGCTGATTTTTGGGCCATCTGAGTCCTCTGTGAGGTGATAAATGGAGCCATGGTAGGCAATCTCAGGGATCTCACCTGAGTGCAGTATCAAAAGCCTTTCGTCTTCTATGAGGTCTTTTAACTGCTGCATTGTTGCCAGATCCCTTTGATCCTTTCCACCATTTGCAGGTCCTCGTGTACAGGTCTTCCTCGCACAGTGAGATAGCCGCCTATGAGCATGGCATCGGCACCTGCCATAAACAACAGCCCTTGCAGATCCTTCAGGGTCTCTCTGCCGCCTGCGATGCGAATGGCCTGTCTGGGTAGCAGCAGGCGAAATATGGCTATGGTGCGCAGAATCTCATGAATAGAGGGGGGTAGGGCATTTGCCAGTCGAGTCCCTGGCAGGGGCACCAGAATATTGATGGGCACGGAATTTACTGAGAGTTTTTGAAGGGTAAGGGCCAAATTCAGCCGTTGACGCATGTCCTCGCCAAGGCCGATGATGCCTCCCACACAGGTCTCAATGCCTATCCTTTTGGCCGCCTTTATGGTCTCAATCCGTTCAAATATGGTGTGCGTGGTGCAGACCTGCGAGAAATAATCCGGAGAGGACTCCAGGTTGTGGTGATAGCGGCTCAAACCTGCCTGTTTCAGCATCAAAAGGGATTTGGAGTCCATGATTCCCAGGGATGCGCATACAGAGATGCCGATTCGTTCTCGAATGGCCTGAATGCGCAGGGCATATGTCTCCACCTCTGCAGGAGATGGCCCGCGGCCGCTTGCCACTAAGCTGAAGCGGGTTGCCCCATTTTGTGCCGCCTGTTCGGCCTGCTTTAGGACTTCATTTACGGATTGAATGGGATATATGGTCGCATTTGTGGAGTGATGGGCGGATTGGGCGCAAAAGGAGCAATCCTCGGTGCAGTTTCCTGATTTTACATTCATGATGGTGCAGAGGGAGAATTGGTCCTTGCGATGTCTGAGTTTGGTCTTTAATGCCCTTGCCATCAGTTGGTCCAGGGGCATTTCAAGGAGTTTGGAGAGTGTGTTATTCGAGGGTGTCATCGTCTAAAAAACTCCCATAGCAGCCTTTCCATTCTCTGAAGGATGTCCTTTATCTCATCTGATGTGGTGGAAAGGGGCAAAAAGAGGTAGAGCACATCGCCCAGTGGCCGGAGAATCAGGCCGTATTTCAGGCCTTCCAAATAGATGCGAAAGCCCATGCGCGACTCAGGCGCAAAAGGGGTCTTGGTGGCCTTGTCCTGCACCAGCTCAAAGGCCGCTACCATGCCCATTCCGCGCACATCGCCGATAAACGGATGGCGCAAGAACTCCTTTGCCCCATTTTGCAAGAGTTCCATCTTTGGGCCAAGGTTCTCAAGCACTCGGTCCTTTTCAAATATGTTCAGGGAGGCCAGGGCCGCTGAGGCCGCCAATGGGTTTCCGGTAAAGGTGTGGCCGTGAAAGAAGGTCTTGCCCTTTGAGTAGTCGTCATAAAAGGCGCAAAAGACCTCTTCTGTGGTCAAAGTGGCGGCCATGGGCAGCCAGCCTGCGGTCAACCCCTTGGAAAGACATAGAAAATCGGGTTTGGCATTTACATGTTCCAGGGCGAACATGCGGCCTGTCCTGCCAAATCCAGTGGCCACCTCATCGAATATGAGGTGTATGCCCGCCTGTTTTATGAGCCTTTCCAACCTTCTGAGATAGCCGCTTGAATAGGCTATCATGCCGCCTGCCGCTTGCAAAAGGGGTTCCAAAATGATGCAGGCCATTTCTTGGGCCTTGTCATTGAGAAGGTCCTCCAATGGTTTCAGGCAGGCAAAGTCGCAGCTAATCGGCTCTTTGTGATACTCACAGCGATAGCAGTAGGGCGAGGGCAGCTTGTAGGTGGAAAAGAGCAGGGGGGCAAAGGCCGAATGGAACTGGGGTGTGCCGCCCAGGGACATGGTTCCAAGTGTGTCGCCGTGATAGCCCCGCTTCAAGGAGATAATGCCCTGTCTTTGAGGCTGGCCCACCTGTTTCCAGTACTGAAAGGACATCTTGACCGCTATCTCGCAGGCGGTTGACCCGTTATCCGAGAAAAAGACTCGTGTCAGGTGTTCAGGTGTCAATTCCACCAATCTTTGGGCCAGTCTTATGCCTGGTGCGTGAGTGGTGCCTGCAAAGTGCACCTGCTCCAGCAGGTCCATCTGTTGGGCAATGGCCTGCTTGATCTCAGGCCGATTGTGGCCGTGCACTATGCACCACCAGGAAGAGATGGTGTCATAGTATGCCTTGCCGTTTTCATCATAGAGAAACACTCCGTCTGCATGGTCTATGCAGAGCATGGAGTCCTCCTCGAAGTCCTTGTGTTGTGTGTATGGGTGCCAAAGGTGCCTTTTGTCCAGCTCTTTGAGCCTTGCCCAGTCAGAAGTCATTTTTTGCCTCTTGTTTAATTTTGATTTTTTGATGAATGAGTTATTCATCTACCCTCTGTGCCAATATAAGTGAAATATTTTCCCCTTGTCAAATTGAAGTAGGGCGGGGAGGAGATTTGGGATATTTTCAGCCGGGAACAAAAGGACAGACACATTTCTACTTAACTTTTTTAATTAAATCTCTTGGGGGCGGCAGCGGTGAAGCATTTGTTCCATGCGTCGCATAACTAATCAAAAAGATTTGATTAAAAATATTATTCAAGAATGTGACTGTCCTTTTTTTCACAACAGCAAGCCGGTGAGCGACGACCTCATTGCCCAGATCGAGCACCGCCGTCCCAGGACCAGGGACCAGCTCAACCACATGCGGAACCCTTCACGGAGGCCGGGCCCGACAATCCGGCAGGACAGCCGGATTGGACGCGCCAAGGGCGTGCCCTGGGGCCCCGTGTATGGCGAGCTTCTTACCTTCGACGATCCCGTGATCCGCCTCCCGGCCATCGACCGGCTGGAGGGGTTTCACCCTGGCGGTCCGAGTCTCTACCGCCGCGTCCTGGTCCGTCCAGGCAAACAGAAGCGTCCTCCCCGCTTGGCTCTATGTGGGGGAGGCCCCGATTTCGAAGAGGTTTACACCTCTTGGGGAGTCTTGCTGGCCCCGGTAGCTTCCGTTCGGTCAAATCCGGAGAAACTCGGGAAAACCCTTTGACACGCACTCCGACTTTCGTATAATATATGCCAGTTTGTTCTGTTCGGACCGGATGGAAGCCAATGGGGCTATCCTGCACCGGGCTTTTGGCATAACCGAAGGACTGAGGCCGTTCAGGATGGGACGAGACCCTGTTCGACTGGAGTCAGTAATGGAAGATCGATGGCTCTCCGTGGATGAGATCGCGGCCTATCTCGGCATCAAGCGGGATACGGTCTACAAATGGATATCTGAAAAGCAAATGCCGGCGCACCGGATGGGCCGCCTCTGGAAATTCCGCAAGGAAGAGGTGGACGAGTGGGTAAAGACAGGGGGAGCAGCGGAGTCCGATTCTCAGAATTCGGATACGGGGAAGAAATGATGGATGTTCTGCTGACATTTACAGGATTTCATGACCCTTATTTCAAGGGATTGGTTGACCAGGAGGAACAGCCTGGACCCATCCTTTCCCTCCTATCCACACGCTCATTCGATCATATTTTTCTCTTCGATACCCCAAGCACGCAGCGGGTTACCGGGGAAACAAAGGACGCTATCAAGAAGATCCATCACGGGAGTGAGGTCCACGTTCTCGAAATCAACCTTGCCGATCCGACGAATTACCAAGAGATATTCAGGGGGCTCAGAGCTCATCTTCATCGCATCATCGAGGATTTTTCTTCAGCACGCTTCTTTGTCGCAGTCGCGTCGGGAACGCCCCATATGCATGCCTGCTGGGTTCTCCTGACGGCCTCCGGCGAAATTCCTGCCCGCATCCTCCATGTGCGACCACCGCATTTTGTAACAAAACAACACCCGCTCGTGACCGAAGTGGATTTGTCCTCGCGTGAGTTCCCTACCGTCAGGTTCCAGGATGTATCGATTCCTGTTGAAGAGAGCCAAGCCGATGTTGATTCCGTCAGAGTGCAGCTTGGCATTGTGGGAGATCACTCCGCGATGCAGCGTTCACTCGAGATGGGTGCGATGTTGGCTCCATCACAGGCCCCGGTCCTCATCTTTGGCGAGACAGGGACCGGCAAGGAGCTATTCGCACGGTACATTCACCGATTGAGTGGAAGGCCGCGAGAGACCTTTGTCGCTGTAAATTGTGCAGCGATTCCAGAAGACCTTGTCGAAAGCCTGCTGTTCGGTCACAAGAAAGGAGCCTTTACTGGCGCGATCAACGACCAGGTTGGCAAGTTCGATACGGCGGATAAGGGGACCCTTTTCCTTGATGAGCTCGGAGAGCTTCCCATACCCGCACAGGCCAAGTTGCTGAGAGTTCTGCAAGATGGACTGGTAGAGCCGATTGGACAAGCCAAGGCGCATAAGGTGGACGTGCGGATTGTGGGTGCAACGAATCGGGACTTACGCAAGCTGGTGAGGCAAGGTAAATTCCGTGAAGATCTTTTTTATAGGCTCAACGTCGGTGAAATCAAACTTCCTCCACTCCGTGAAAGACGCTCTGACATTCCCAAACTGGCGCTTCATATTCTCGATAGGTTGAATGGCTCTTTGCGACGACCCAAGAGATTGTCGGCGGAAGCCTTGTCTAGGCTGCAATCTCACAACTGGGCGGGGAATGTTCGCGATTTGGAAAACGTCATCGAGAGGTCTGTTCGCCTTTGCCGCAATGATGTTTTGGACGCAGACGACCTCCTAATCATAAACAAAAGGACAGACACATTTCTGAGCAACTTTTTTAACTAAATCTCTTTGGGCGGCAGCGGTGAAGCATTTGTTCCATGCGGCGCATAACTGCCCTCCTTGGCAGGATGCGCCGCCGGCGCCCTCCGTGGCGCCTATTTCACAAACACTTCACCACTGCCGCCCTTTTCGTCCCTGCGGAACTCCATGTTTATAACGGATGTCCTATTCATTCCTACTGCAATCCCACTGATAACAACGGATTGACCTGCTGAAGTAATGAGCCGGTACTTCTACCAATAAAAATCGCAGAATTGGCCTTTACCATCATGTTCACCAAAGTGCAAAGGGTATGTGCTGCGGTGAAGCGTCGTTTATGATTGGGTGTGGGGTTCCGGAGGGGCGACTGAAGGAATTGGCATAACTAATCAAAAATATTTGATTAAAAATATTATTCAAGAATGTGACTGTCCTTTTTTTCTTATTTTTTTCAGTCTTCAGCGCAAGTTCAAGGCGAAGACGTTCTTCATCCATGTGTCGCGCTTCGCGAAACTCTGCGATTATATTAAAAGCCGGGTGGACCAGACCATCCTGGGCAGAAACAACCGCTCGCGCGGCATTCCGAACTATGACGCATTTCAAAGTTACGAGGCGGAGCAACTGCGGCATGGCCAATGAGCGTCATATATGGAGTCGCCTGTCAGCCGCGCCGACCACTGGCTCCTGCCCTGATTGTAAAATCCTAAAGAAACCTGGCCCGGCATTGTTCGCTTCATGCTCTCTTCATGATGGCGTTTTATAGTGGTGTCAAACGGCAGGAACAGGACGACGGTCGTCTTGCCGATGTGACTGCCGGAATAACCAGACAACAGGAGGTATCGTCATGAAGAAGAAATGGATTGCCATCGTTGGAAGTGGGGCCTTGGCCCTCGGGATTGCCTTTGTGGGCGCAAGTTATGCCAAATCAGAGGGCGGCGGTGTTCGCTCCGGCACCATCCGGATCGAAAATCAGTCCGAGGCGGAGTTTCCCTCCATGGCCAGGATTTCGATGGAGCAGGCCGTTCAGAACGCCTTGGCCTCGGTTCAAGGGCAAGTTTTGAAGACGGAGCTCGAGGATGAAAACGGCTTTCTGGTTTATGGGGTCGAGGTGGTGTCCTCCGACAAATCCGTCGTGGATGTGAAAGTAGATGCCGGAAGCGGAACGGTGCTGGCCATGGACCAGGATAAAGCGGATGGCGAGGGTCACGAATCCGGCGAATCCAATGACCGGGATGCGGAAGACTGATTCAACCGACGCGCCCCGGACGTTGGCTCCTGGAGCCCGCCGGGGCGCGTTTTACCCGGCGATGTAAATACGCCTCGTTAACCTTGTCCTATGGAGGCTTATACCATGATCGACATTGAAAACCTGCGTTTAAGCATTGAGGGGAAGGAAATCCTCAAGGGCATCGATCTGCACCTGGTGCCCGGCGACACTTATGGTCTGCTGGGCCCCAACGGCGCAGGCAAGTCCACCACCATCTTCGCCCTTTTGGGGTTGAGCGCATACGGGAGCGGCCGCATCAGCGTCCTGGGTGGCGACCCAGCACAACACGCCCTTTCCATTCGTCGTTCGGTGGGGGTGATGCCGGAAAAGGCGGGGTTTTATGACTGGATGACCGCCCCCGATTATCTCAAATGGTACGGACGGCTGTACGATTTCTCCCCCACCGACGAGGATGTGGCAAAAATGTTGGAAAAAGTAGGGCTTGGTGCAGTGGCGCACCGTCCTATCGGGACCTATTCCAGGGGAATGAAGCAACGTTTGGCCGTGGCTCGGGCCTTAACGCCGCGCCCCAAATTGCTGATTCTGGACGAGCCCACTAACGGGCTCGATCCCAAGGGTAGGCGTGAGATTCACGACCTGCTGGTGGAATTCGCGGCTGACGGGAACGCCGGAGTGCTGTTGTGTACCCACCTGTTGGACGATGTGGACCGCCTGTGCAACCGAATCGGGATTATCGACAATGGCCGCACTCAGCTCGAAGGTTCGATTACCGATCTGCTGGCGGAACAGGTGAGTGGTCAACGGTATCGCCTGCGCCTAGAAACCGCGCCGGACACCACCAACCTTCCGGCCGGTGTCGTCATGGCGGGCCATGAAGGCGGTTGGTGGCGCGTTCAAGTCCAGGCGACGCCATTTGGTGAACCGTCGGCGCTTTGGCCTGAATTGTGGCGGCGCGGCTGGAAAATCTTAGAAATCCGTTCCGAGGCGTCGAACCTGGAGGAACTATACATGAGCCATACAGGCCAAGACGAAGCTCATAATCGGGAGGCGGCATGATGAATACGATTTGGACCATTGTCCACAAAGAAAGCGCACAGATGCTGCGCAGTCAACGGGGCCTGCTGTGGTTGCTGGCCTTCAGCGGTCTGCTGTCGGCGTTTAGCCTACTGCTTGTGAGTAACACCGAACTGAGCCTGCTTGACAACGCCCAGGTGGTTTACATGATGGCCGGGACGGTCCTGGCCGCCGGAGCGCTTTTGTCCGCCATTCTGGGAAGCGATGCCTACGCAGGGGAAAAGGAGCGCGGCACGTTGGTGCCGCTGTTGTGCGCCCCTGTCGCTCCCAGCGCATTGCTTGCCGGCAAGGCTATGGGGCTGCTGGCCGCCTGGGGGGTCATGTTTGCGGTGGCCACACCCTACCTGTGGGCCGTGGGGGCGAGCGGCCAGAACCTCGGAGCGGCCTTGTTTTACCTGGCCCTTTTCGGCACTCCTGTGGTGCTCGGGTTCGGTTACCTGGCCATGGCTTTATCGGCCCGTACGGGCAGCGTCCTGGCATCGCTGTTATCCACGGTTACTTTGCTGATGCTGGCCGCAAGTCCGCTGATCATCGGTCCCGGTCTGCGCGGCACCGCCATCGGCCGCGCCCTGGACGCCGTCAACCCATTTGCCGGAGCGCTCAACACCTTCGACAGCGTCATTATCGACAGTGATCCTTTTTCCGCGCAAACGGCAAGGCTGTTACTGGTGATTGTATGGTTGGGGCTATGTTTAATCGCGGCCCGGCGCAGCGCCGCCCGTCCCGATTTTCAATAAGGAAGGGAATGTCATGAAAATAAGGAAATACTTGTTGACAGCAATTGTCTCAACACTCCTGTTCACTGCCGTTTCTGTCTCGGCCCAAGCGCCTGTGTCCCTTGATCTCCAGCCTGACGGGAAAAATCCCGCGTCTCCTGTCATGGGAGACCACCTGCAATTCTGGAGCACCATCACCAACACGGGGACTTCTCCCATCGAGGGTCTGGTAGCCTGGATCAGCCTGGTGGAAATTGATCCAGGCAATGAACAACCGGTGGATCTGGAAGACTGGAGCGCACACAAGGCCGTGACCGGAGCGTCTTTAGGGCCCGGCCAATCCCTGCGCACCGATTGGCCCATGCGGTTGATCAAGGGCGGCGATTACCGGGTGGTGGTCAGCGTCACCGACCGCAACGGCCGACAAGTATACACCAGCCCGACCGTCCAGTTCCATATTCGGCAGAAACCGGTGCTTCAGGCTGGAAGGGTGTTGCCAGTGGCTGCGGGGATTCCCCTGCTGATTGTAGGTTTGATGGTTTTCAATAAGGCGAAACAGCGCCATAAAAGAGTTTTTTCAACACATGGTCAAGTGCGAGAAGGGTAGACATGAATATAGAAAAGATCACCGGAAACCTTTTACAGGGGGAACATGCAGCCAATTAGCTTAAACGTAAATAGATGGTTTGATCAGGTTTCCGTATTAATCACTTTTCTCTATCGATTGATGTTCACTATTACCCATGCGCTTGCCAATTCCCGTTTTTTGCTTCACACCACCGGCAAGGCAAGGCGTTTCTGGCTGGTTCATTTCCGAAAAGAATATGTTCAGCGCCAACTTTTTGTCCGCAGCGGCGATTGCCGGCAATGCGGCGCATGCTGTAATCTGCTCTTCACTTGCCCCATGCTGACAAAACAAGGTAGATGCTATGTCTACGGCTACTGTCGTTCGCGGGCCTGCAAGGTTTTCCCGATAGATCAGCGTGACATTGACGAGGTGACTATTTGCGGCGGTCATTGCGGGTATCGTTTCGATAGGGAAGATGCATACAAGGTTCGTAACATGGGGAGGTCCTGACATGTTTCACCAGTTTGTCGTCTGGCTGGCCGATACCGTCGGCCAATTGGGCTATCCGGGCATCGTGATGCTCATGGCCTTAGAGTCCTCTTTCTTTCCGTTTCCCAGCGAGGTGGTCATTCCGCCCGCCGCTTACCTTGCAGCGGGTGGGAAAATGAGCATTGGAATGGTTGTCCTTTTCGGCACCTTGGGTAGCCTGGTGGGGGCCGCCTTCAATTATTGGATCGCCCTGAAGTTCGGGAGACCGTTTTTTATGAAGTACGGGCGGTATCTGCTGGTCAGCCCCAAGTCTCTGGAAAAGGCCGACCGATTTTTTGAACGCCATGGGCATATCAGCACCTTTGTCGGTCGGTTGCTGCCGGGCATCCGCCAGTATATTTCGCTTCCGGCGGGGCTGGCCCGCATGAATATTTTCGCTTTTTGCGCGGCCACGGTATTGGGCGCGGGGATATGGGTGTTGGTCCTGGCGGGAATGGGCTACTGGTTCGGCCGCAACGAGCAACTGGTGTTGCAAAATCTGCGCTGGGTTACCCTGATTTTGGTGGTCGGATGCGGCCTCATCGTGTTTTTTTACTGGCGTAAATGGCAAAGCCATTCAAGACGGGCGCAGGAGCTATCAGAGTAAGATTATGTGGAGGAACACGCCTTTCAAACTTATTCCGGTCAGCGTCTGGGTGCTCGGCCTGGTGAGCATGTTTATGGACATCTCGTCCGAGATGATCCACAGCCTACTTCCCCTGTTTCTGGTCGGCACCTTGGGTGCGAGTACGGTCGTCGTCGGTCTGATCGAAGGTTTGGCCGAGTCCACAGCCCTCATTGTCAAAGTCTTCTCCGGCGTATTCAGTGACTATTTGGGCAAGCGCAAGGCGCTGGCTGTCTTCGGTTACTCCTTGGGCGCGTTGACCAAGCCGTTGTTTGCCATCGCGCCGACTGCGGGTGTCGTCTTCACGGCACGAATTCTGGATCGAGTAGGGAAAGGGGTGCGTGGCGCTCCGCGCGATGCACTGGTGGCGGACATCGCGCCAGCTGAGGTGCGAGGCGCGGCATTCGGCCTGCGCCAATCACTCGACACAGTGGGTGCGTTCCTTGGCCCTCTGCTGGCGGTCGGCCTGATGCTGCTCTGGGCCAATGACTTCCGGGCCGTATTTTGGGTTGCTGTCATCCCAGGCATGATCGCTGTCGTTCTGCTTCTGTTCGGTGTACGCGAACCGGGGCGGCACGTCGGCGGGAAACGCACCAATCCGATTCGTCGTGACAACCTCAAGCGCCTGACGGGTGCGTACTGGTGGGTGGTCGGTATCGGCGCGGTGTTCACTTTGGCGCGATTCAGTGAAGCATTCCTGGTGCTTCGCGCCCAACAGGGAGGTATTGCAGTCGCCTATGTTCCTCTGGTGATGATGGGCATGAACGTGGTCTATTCGGGATCAGCCTATCCATTCGGCAGGCTGTCGGATCGAACGAACCACGGCACGCTGCTGTCGCTGGGCTTGATGGTCCTGATCGCGGCCGATCTGGTTTTGGCCGCAAACGATCATTGGCTCACCGTCGCTGTCGGTGTGTCCTTGTGGGGCCTTCATATGGGGATTACCCAGGGACTGCTTGCCACGATGGTCGCCGGTACCGCCCCAACAGACCTGCGCGGTACGGCCTATGGCTTCTTTAATTTGGTCAGCGGCATCGCCATGTTGATTGCCAGCGCCGTCGCGGGACTGCTGTGGGACAGCTTCGGCGTGTCCTTCACTTTCTATGCAGGGGCTGGCTTCGCGGCACTGGCGTTGGTGGGCCTTATCCTGAATGCCTGGCGAAAGCGACAACTTCTTGAGGTGTCTCAGTGACAACGAGCCTGAACACAGCCGTTTTCGAATGGATACACTCCGGCGCTGGAACGCATCCGGTGATGGATGGGTTAGCTGTATTCTTCGCTGAAGGCGGCCCATTTATGGCGGCGATTTTGTTTGCCGGTCTCTGGTTCTTTGTTGGGAAAAGTAAAAGGTTGGCCCTTCTTGAAGCGACCTGGGCCGCTATTCTCGGTCTGGGCATCAATCAATTGATCGGTCTATTCTATTTTCATCCACGTCCTTACATGATCGGTCTTTGCGCCCCGCTTTTCCCCCACGGCCCGGAAACCTCCTTTCCCAGCGACCACGTCACGTTGATGTTCGCGGCCGCGTTCTATCTGCTTCTGGCCCGGCGATGGACGGCTTGCGGCATCCCACTGTTGGCGGTCGCCCTTCTGACTGCCTGGGGTCGGGTCTACAGCGGCATCCATTTTCCCTTTGACATGGCCGGCAGTCTGGCGGTCGGGTTCATAAGTGTCGGATTGACGCATCTATCCTCAAGGCCGCTGAATCCATTGAACGAACGATTGATTCGGATAGTTGACCAGTTGACGAGTCGATTGGTTCAAACAAGAAAGCGCGGAGCAAGCGAAGGTTGACCCGGATGCACTACCTGAACACATTGCTGGCTTTTATCACCCATCATCCCGGACTGGCATACGGAACGGTTTTTCTGGTTTCTCTATCCGAATCCCTGGCCCTGGTCGGGCTGCTGGTCCCCGGCACGGTGATCATGTTCGGCGTCGGCGCGGTTGTGGCCACGGGTAGCCTGGGGCTTACGCCCGTCCTATTGCTGGCCACTGCCGGGGCCATTGCCGGCGATGGCATCAGCTACTGGTTGGGGCGCCACCACAAGGAAAGACTGGTAGCGATCTGGCCCTTTTCCCGCTACCCCGAGATGCTCAAGAAAGGAGCGGCTTTTTTCCACCGGCACGGGGGCAAAAGTATTCTCTTCGGGCGATTCGTTGGGCCGGTGCGCCCGGTCATCCCGGTGGCGGATTGACATGGAAGGTGAGCTTGAGCAGCCCCTAACCGTTCGGTGGGCCGGGCCACCCGATGAGCTTGCTCGATTTTTAATGAGCAAAGGATGGCAACAACCAACTCGACCTCGAGCGTCAATGGTTACGCTGGCAAGGCAGGACGCTGCTGGCATGGGAAAAGGTTAGCCGATGATAGGACCCTTTTAAGTCATTATTTTTCGTAAAAACATGGTATTGTAAAAACAATTTGTTGGATGATATTATGTAGGGTGGAATGATGAAGATATTAGTCGTCGATGATGAGCAGACCTTGTTAGACCAACTCAAGAATGCGCTCGAAAATCAGCGCTACATGGTCGAAACCGCGCTCGACGGGGAAGAGGCTCTGAATAAACTGTTCGAGAATCCGGTCGATTTGATCATTCTCGATATCATGCTGCCCAAACAGGACGGCCTGTCGGTTCTTCGTGAAATCCGGCGAGCGGGCACAACCACGCCTGTTCTCATGCTGACCGCCAAAGGTGACATCGGCGACAAGATCAAAGGACTCGACCTGGGCGCGGACGACTATCTGGCCAAGCCGTTTTCACTTGATGAGCTGCTGGCGCGTGTCCGCGCCTTGTTCAGACGGTACGGGGGGCAGGCGGATTCGGTGCTGCAGGTCAAGGATCTGCGGCTCGATACTGTAAGCCGTGAAGTAAGGAAGGGAGGCGAGTTGGTGGAATTGACCGCCAGGGAATTTTCCATCCTGGAGTTTCTCCTTTACAACAAGAACAGGGCCGTGTCGCGTTTCAGCCTGGCCGAACACGTTTGGGGAGACGCGTTCGATCCCTTCAGTATGTCCAATTTCATGGATGTTCATATCAAAAACCTGCGCAAGAAAATTGGAGACTCCGGACAAGGCGTTCTTATCCGAACCATTCGCGGGGTCGGCTACATTATCAAAGAAGAAGCGGAATGACGGTTCGGCTGAAAATCACCCTCCTGATCACGGCGGCCGGTTTTCTATCCAGCTTGGTGTTTTCCTGCATTATATTGTGGGAAATGCTGGAACAGCCTTTCCATCTCATTGACGCTGATCTGGAATCCGCCGCCAGACGGGCCGTTCAAATTGTATTTAGAGGTGATGAGAAAAGAGGCTCGGTTGCACAGTGGTCTATAAACGATGAACGGTATTGGTTGGAAATCAAGGATCAGGATTCCAACAAGTCTGTTTATCGTTCAGACCTGGCCAAGCTGATCGAAATTCCGGAACCGGCTCTTGGTTCCAAGGCCACTATCAGTCTCATCGTCCCTCGGGAACAAATCGATTTGGGACAGGATCGGCGAAACGAGGTGACCTTTCGCGTGCGGAAACTCAAAATTTCACTTGGTGCAAGGACGTTTCTTGTTTGCGCGGGCCGCCCCATGGAAAATCTGGAAGAAGAGTTTTGGGACACCCTCATTGGCGTTGTCAGCGGCCTCGTCTTCTCGGGCCTCTTGCTGATGGGGATCAGCTATTTTATGGCCGGTTTCATCCTTAAACCCGTCAGGATTATTAACGAGCAGGCCAGGGATATCAGCGAGAAGCATCTGGACCGGAGAATACCGATATCCGGTGGCCGCGATGAATTCAACACCCTGGCGCAAACCCTCAACAAGGTTTTCGATAGGCTGCAGCACGCCTTCCTGCGCCAAAAGAGACTGCTCGCCGACGCGTCCCACGAATTGAAAACACCCCTGACCATGATGCGGCTGGCGCTGGATCAAATCCGCTCAGGCATCGGCGAAACCAGACCTGATCCGCAAGCGGAAAGCCTTGAGTGGATGACCGAACAGGTACTGCGTATGGAGAGGCTGGTAAAGAGCCTTTTGGATCTGTCATCCCTTGAAATCGAGGCTGCTGTTGCAAAAGATTCGATAAATCTGGCCGAGATGTTGGACTCTTTGATCGCTGACTACCGTTTCTTGGCTGAACCGCGTGACATTGACATAAACGTCACACTTCCAGAGCGGCTTGAAGTAGAAGGAGACGCGGAGAAACTGCACAGGGCTTTTTCCAACATTCTGGATAACGCCGTCAAATATAATATGGATGGCGGACAAATTAAAATCGCCGGCGATCTATTCGATGCTGGTCTGACTATAATCATTAGCAATACCGGCCCGGGCGTTCCCGAAGCGGAAATCCCCAAGGTGTTCGATCAATTCTACAGAGTCGACCAATCAAGGTCACTGCGCCATGGTGGCTCCGGCTTGGGTCTGGCCATCGTGAAACGGATTATTGAACTACATGGCGGCAATGTGAAATTCGAGAGCAGACAAGGAGGTTGGACGCGGGTGACCGTCAGCCTGCCTCGGTACCAGGAGAACATTCCGGCGTGATAAACGAAGATACTAATCCGAGCGTTGATATTTAGACATAGCCGAGCACATAGGAACATTCCGGATGTTTGAAAAAGTTGCAGACAAACTTGGGCATCTTCTGAAGACGCCGCAAACAGCCCAATGCTGCAGACTTCAATTGAAAGGACAGAAAAAGGACAGTCACATTCCTGAACAACTTTTTTAATTAAATCTATTGGGGGCGGCAGCGGTGAAGCATTTGTTCCATGCGGCGCATAACTGCCATCCTTGGCAGGATGCGCCGCCGGCGCCCTCCATGGCGCCTATTCCACAAACACTCCACCACTGCCGCCCCTTCTCGTCCCTGCGGAACTCCATGTTTATAACGGATGTCCTATTCATTCCCACTGCAATCCCACTGATAACGAATTAACCTGCTGGAATAATGAGCCGGCACTGCTGCCAATAAAAATCGCTGAAAATCGCTGGCTGAACCGGCATTTCTGCCAATAAAAAAAGTGGAATTGGCCTTTATCCTCATGTTAACCAAAATTCAAAGGATATGTGCTGCTTTAAAGCGGTGTTTATGATTGGACGTGGGGTTTCAGAAAGGGTGTTAACCAAAGTCCAAAGTGTCTATGCCTTTTTTTAAGCGGCTTCTGAGGTAGGATGTGGAGGTGGGGAGGGGCGAGGGTAGCCGGTGTTTGTGGAATAGGCGCCACGAGGGCGCCGGCCCCACATTCTCCGCCAAGAAGGTCGGTTATGTGGGGCATAAAACAAATGCCGGCTGCCCTCGCCCAGACATTGAATTGTCACCTCATAATCTATTCTGAGTCATTTTTTGCCTCCAGAAGCCCTAAAACAGCCGTGGCTGTATGAATGCAGGCATGATGTGTAAAGGGGAAGGGGGGTGTCATGTGAGGAATTGGGCCAAAAGTGGGTATGTCTGTGCGTTTGGCGATGAAGTCCATGGAATCAGCGGCGATAAGCGGGTCTGTCACCGAGGTTTCATTGAAGATGACAGCGATCACCTGAATCCCCCTATGACCTAATGCCTCCAGGTGCACCAGGGTTTGATTGATGGTGCCCAGGCTGGTGGTGGTCACAAGTATGACGGGAATGGAGAGCTCTTTTATGAGATCTGCAAACAGCAAGTCGTGGCTGATGGGAGAAAATGGCCCTCCTGCGCCCTCTATGAGCAGTATGTCGCACACGGCCTCCAGGGCATGAGTGGCGTTTACAAGCCTTTCTTTGTCAATGTGAATGCCTTCGAGCTTGGCTGCCAAGTGAGGAGAGGCAGGAAATTTCAGGCAATAAGGCGCATGGTTTAGACCTGCCTCTGGCACAGGCCTGGCCATGGCCTCATAGACCAATTTTATGTCTTCGGAGCCGTGTGAGTCGCCTGTGGAGACCCACTTCTGCACCTCTATTCGTATGCCTTTTGCATGCCAAGCGAAGGCAAGCATGGCTGTGATTAGAGTCTTTCCAACGCTGGTATTGATGCCTGTGACCGCTATCTTCACGGTGTCTCCTGGGAAATGCGTTTTTTATAGAATAAACGGCCTATGAGAATGCCTAATTCATAGAGAATGTATATGGGCACGGCCATCAGCATCATGTTGAATGCGTCAGGTGTGGGCGTGAGAATGGCCGAGAGAATGGCGATGATCAAAATGGCATAGGAACGGGAGCGGCAAAAGAGCTCAGGGGAACAGATGCCCATATAGCACAGCCCTGTGATGATGAGGGGCACCTCAAAGACCAGCCCAAAGCCGACGGTGAAGAGCACCACAAAATTTACAAACCTTTCCACTGAGATCACAGGTTGCAGGGTGTCGGATGCAAACCCCAGCAGAAACTTCATGGCAAAGGGCAGGGTGATAGACAGGCAGAACAGGGCGCCCACATAAAAAAGCATCAGGGCCGCACAGGTAAAGAAGAGAATCTCCCTTTTTTTAAGTGGAAATACGGCATATATGGCCTGGGCTATGCGAAAAAACAGCCAGGGAACAGTCACTCCAATGCCTATGAAGATGGAGAATTTCAGCAGGGCCATGGTGGGCTCCATGACGCCGAAAAAGGCCAGTTTTTGGTCAAAAAGCCCGGCAAATTTGGCCAGGGATCCGGGAAAGAGCCAAAAATTCACCAGGGTGATGACAAAAATGACAATACCTGTCTCTATGAGCCCTCGTCTGAGTTTTAGTAAAGATTCAGAGGACATTCGTTTGAATGTAATTCACTGCGTTACGAAACAGGGCGAGGCCCATTCCCTCTTCCGGCAGCTCCTTGCGTGTCCAGAGGGGGTGATTGGTGCGGTGGTGATAGGCCTCTGGATGAGGCATGAGCCCAAAGATGCGGCCGGTGGAGTCGCAGATGCCTGCTATGGCCATCTCTGATCCATTGGGATTATGTGGGTATTCCTGCGTGGGCATGCCTGTCTCTGCATGGAGGTACTGCATGACCATGAGGTTTTGGTCTAAAATGGCCTTTAGTGTGCCTTCATTCATTGTGACAAACTTGCCCTCTCCATGCCGCACAGGAAGGTCCATGGTCTGTATGCCCTGAGTGAAGATGCATGGAGAGTTGGCATTGATGCCGAGAGTCACCCACCTGTCTTCAAATCTGCCCGAGTCATTATGCGTGAGGCTTACGATGCGTTGAGTGTAATTGCCTTCCAGCCCTGGCAGAATCCCTGCCTTGACCAGGAGTTGAAAGCCGTTACACACCCCCA
This sequence comes from Deltaproteobacteria bacterium, assembly GCA_028695735.1. GTDB lineage: Bacteria > Desulfobacterota > Dissulfuribacteria > Dissulfuribacterales > DYLC01 > JAQVIJ01. The sequence goes on from JAQVIJ010000002.1 coordinate 309,067, forward strand.
GAATCACCCCTCCCTGGGCTATGAAATTCAGAATTTGATGAAGCAGCCTTTCGCCCGTGTTTGCGACATGGGCATGAAGCAGCCTGTGGGCGGCTGCCTGGGCTGATCCCAAATGGTCACCGTCCAGAAAACCACCTGGCAGGTTCAGGAAGTGATAGTCTTGAATGCGGTATGTGCCATCCAGGATGTCGCTCCAGTGCACGATATCCGCTTGACCTGCACCACCCAATTTGCAGCAGTGTGCCATCTCGCGTTCACAATTGGTGCCATAGCCGGTTACTACCAGTGCCTTTACTGCTTTTTTCGCCATTTATATCTCCTCAAAGGGAATCTGAAAAAAACGCCTCTAATTTTCAGATCTTCCCTGAATATACCCTACATACTCTCAAGTGCTATGTGTTTGATGGAAAATCGTTCCTGCCACGGGGCTGTCTCATCCTCGGGCTGTTGTTCAAATATCTGAAGCAGAATCCAGCCTGGTGGTTCCTTTCTGCCCAGGAGTTCCCCTGGGTTGAGAAGGAGTCTGCCCTTGTCCTCCTGCATGAAGCGGCGGTGTGTGTGCCCGAAGCAGACCAAGTGAAATTCATGGGAGTTAAACAGGGCATGGCCCACGCCTGGGTCGTGAGTAAATGCAATGGAGACGCCGTTGAACTCCAGTCTGCCGATCCATCCATGCATTTGAAATCTGCCCTTGGAGTCTTGAATCTTTTGAGACAAAAGGAATGGATCCCCGTAGTTGTTGCCGCTTACCAGATGAAGTGGGCCGTTAAACAGCTCGAACTCCTCCAGCAAAAAGGGCGAGACCATGTCTCCACAGTGAAGAATGGCCTCGACTCCCAAGTTGTTCATCTGCTCTATGGCCTTAGCTGTGTGAACAATGTGGTCATGGGTGTCCGATATAATGGCTATTTTCATGCGCCCTCCTTTGCCGATCCTCTATGGCCAGCAGGATTTTTTTAATCTCCAGGCCGCAGGAAAAGCCGGTGAGTTCTCCATGCGAGCCCAGTACTCTATGACATGGGATTATAATGGGTAGTGGATTGGCCTTCAATGCCTGACCTATGGCGCGAGGCGAGGTTTGAAGGATTTGTGCCAGTTCCTTGTAGGAAAGGGTATGGCCATAGGGCAATGAGAGCAGGGTGGTCCAGACCTCCACACTAAAGCGGCTGCCCCTTGCCGTATAGGGAATGGGAAATTCCAGGTTGTGAATTTGGCCGGTTAAAAGCCCAGTTAAGGCGTCAGCAAGGGGGGAATCGCCTTTATATTCCTGTTTGGCAGTAGGGGCTTGGCTGATGTTCAGGCGAATAAGCCTGTTTTCATGCCAAAATGCAGTGACAAAGAGTTCATAGGGCGCCAAGACAAGCCGCAGGTCTTCTGTTTTGGTGAAACCGGCCTCAGAAGATGTGTTCAAAGCCATGGTAAGAGATGTCTTTGCCCGCAATCCAGACGCCTTTTCCCTGCAGAATGCGGCCTATTTTATAAGGGGTATGCCCCAGTATGGCTGCTGCTGTGCGGCGCATTTGCCCCTCATTTTGAGGCGGAGTGGTCCAGATGAGCTCAAAATCCTCACCCCCTGTCAGGGCGGTTTTGAGTGGTGAAAGCCTCAGTGCCCGGCAGAGGAGACGGCTTGCCCGTGAGATGGGAATGGCCTTTGCGTCCAATTGCGCCATGACGCCGCTTTGAGAGCAGATGTGGGCCAAATCCGTTGCCAGTCCGTCCGAGGAGTCGATACAGGCGTTTGCAAGCCTGTCTTCAGCCAGGGCCTTGCCCAGGGCAAGCCTTGGAATGGGCGTCAGGTGCCGTTTTATGGCCTTTTTTGCCGCAAAATGCAGGTTTTGAGGCATATTCAGCCGTTTTTTTTGCATCTTTTGCGCCTGAAGCCAGTATAGGCCGCATGCGGCATCGCCCAGAGTGCCCGAACAGTAGATGAGGTCGCCGGGCCTTGCCTCCCGTCGCGTGAGGTGGCAATGGCGGTTGGCCTCTCCCAGGAGGGTCAGGGTGATGGAGAGTTCTTTGAGAGAGCTCACCGTATCCCCACCCACCAACTGAACGCCAAGAGGCCTGAGCTCTGCAAACAGGCCGGTTAAAAATGTGGAAAGAAAATCCTTTGAAAGGCCTGGTCTCACAGCGAGGTTGAGAAAGGCCCAACGGGGTGTGCCGCCCATGGCCGCTATGTCACTTAGATTGACTGCCGCTGCCTTTCTGCCCAGGGAGAATGAGTCGAAATAGGCCAGATCGAAGTGTATGGCCTCTATGAGGGTGTCAGTGGTGACCAGCAGTTCCTTGTCCTGGTTCAACTGAAGCACGGCACAGTCATCGCCTATGCCCATTATAACGCTCGAGTCACAGGTGCTTGCTGCCTGTTTGGCTATGTATTCGATGAGGTGAAGCTCATGCAGGGCCATGTCTTTGTGAAAAGGGGCGGAAAGGGCCGCCCCTTGCGTTTGAAGTTGGGCTAACGCTATTCTCAGCGGCTTACAATCTCAAGGTTGCTGAAGAAGTATGCGATCTCCTTGGCAGCGGTCTCAGGGGCATCTGATCCGTGTACCACATTCCTTTCGATGTCTGTGGCGAAATCGGCACGAATGGTGCCGGGTTTGGCCTCCTTGTAGTTGGTTGCGCCCATGAGCTCCCTGTTCTTTTGAATCACATCTTCGCCCTCCAGGACCATGACAACTATGGGGCCTGAGGACATGAAGTCAGTGAGGCTGTTGAAGAAGGGCTTGGAGGCATGGACAGCATAGAAGCCCTCGGCCTCCTTTTTGGTGAGTTGCAGCATCTTCATGGCCGCTATGCGAATGCCTGCCGCCTCAAAGCGTTTGATGACCTCTCCGATGAGTCCGCGTTCAACCCCGTCGGGTTTGATGATGGATAGGGTACGTTCCATTGTGTGTCTCCTTTTGAGTGTTTTTGCGTGGCGTCTTTATAACCTGTGTGGAATGAATTTCAAGTAGAGGCATGTCATATGCGGCACACACCTGTTTTTCTGAGCCTTACGCGTTCAGCAGCCGCCTCAAAGCGCCTTCTGTCCTCATCTGTCTCCAGAAGCACAGGTGAAACCGGTTGAGGCCGTCCGTTTTCTCCCAGGGCGACAAAGGTGAGATAGGCCGAGGCAGTGTGAACCAGGTTGCCGGTCTTGAGGTCCTCTGCCTCCACTCTGACGCCTATCTCCATGGAGGTCTTGCCGGTCCAGTTGAGGTTTGCCTTCAAATGCAGCAGATTGCCCACAAATACAGGGGAATGAAAGTTGATGCGGTCCACAGAGGCTGTCACCACATTCATGCGGCAGTGCCGACTGGCCACCACATAGGCTGCATTGTCTATGAGCTTCATGATAGTGCCGCCGTGCACATTGCCGGCAGGATTGGCATCCTCGGGCAGCATCACCTGCACAAGGGTTACGCGAGAGTGAGAGGCTGGTTTGGGTTGAAGCTGTAGCATAAAACCTCCAAGAGGTGGTTATGGTTACGTGTATGCCTTTTGAGTGCCTTAAGGTATTACTACGATGCGGCCATCGGAGGGCGCAAGCACGCGGCCTATCACGGCATGAAAGACATTCCTCTGTTTCAGTTCTTTTATCAAAACCTCAAGTTTTGCCTCTGAAACCGCCATTAAAAGCCCTCCGGATGTCTGGGCATCGGCCAGGCAGTCCACCAATAACGGATTGACCCGTGCATCTATCTCCACGGAGGCGGCACAGAATTGACGGTTTGCCCCGCTTCCTTCCGGCAGCATGCCCATGTTGAGCATGTCCATCACATGGGAGAGCAGGGGGACCTTGGAGGCCCATATCTCCAGAGTGATATGGGATGCAGCCGCCATCTCCAGGCTATGTCCCAGCAGCCCAAAGCCTGTGATGTCCGTGCATGCGGAGACCCCTACTGTCTGCATGGCCTCTGCGGCATTTTTATTCAATGTCCCCATCCAGAAGATGGCCTCTTCCTCTGCCTCGTTGGGCAGCAACCTGGCCTTGAGGGCAGTGGTCAGAATACCGGTGCCGATGGGTTTGGTGAGCACGAGAAGGTCGTTGGGCCTGGCCCCTGAATTGGTGACCACCTTTTCAGGGTGCACCAGCCCCGTGAGGCTCAGACCGTATTTGATCTCCGGGTCGTCCACGCTATGGCCGCCCACCAGTAATGCCCCTGCCTCTGTTATGGCCTCAAAACCGCCTGCCAGAATCCCCTTCAACACCTCGATGCTCATACCTTTTTTGGGAAAACAGACCAGGTTCATGGCGGTGTATGGCCTTCCACCCATGGCATACACATCGCTTAAGGCATTGACGGCAGCGATACGTCCGAAGGTGTGCGGGTCATTTACCATGGGAGTGAAGAAGTCAATGGTCTGAATCAGGGCGATTTCAGGCGTAAGTCGCACTACACCTGCATCGTCATAGGTGCCAAGCCCCACGATGAGGTCCGAATGAGTCTGAATGGGCAGCGCCTTTAATGCCTCCTCCAGGAACCCTGGGGGTAGTTTGGCTGCTCAGCCCGCTGCCTTTACGCCTTCAGCTAATCTGATGGTGTCATTCTGAGTGGTTTTCATGATTTACATTTTAAGTTGGGAAATGAAAAAATACAATGGAATCTCCTTGACATTCGGATATTTTTTCACTAATTCAACAGGAATTATCTTCATTTGGAGGAGGGAATTATGAAAAAGAGATTGTCTGTTTTCCTGGGATTGGCCGTGAGCACCCTGCCTGCTATGGCGTTTTCAGCGGGTTTCTAGTTGTTTAACGAGGGCTCGGCCAAGACCACCGCCCTGGGCGCCGCCATGACAGCCCGTTCTGATGCAGTGGAGAGCGCCTGGTTCAACCCTGCGTCTGTGGCTATGCAGGATTATAGGGGCATGACCGGTATGGCTGGCATGGCTGTTGTCATGCCTTCTTTAAAGCTGGATACGCCCACAGGGCCTGATCCAGAGATGAAAAACATGGCTTATTCAGTGCCTTACGCCTACTGGACCATGCCCTATGGCGATAAATTAGGCCTTTCCATCTCCGTAAATGTGCCTTACGGCCTCACCACCGATTGGAAGGCCGACTGGATGGGCAAATATTATGCGGTTTATACAGACCTGCGCTGTATCTTTTTTACGCCGGCTGTCTCCTACAAGCTCACGGATTGGCTGTCTTTGGGAGTAGGGGCCCAGATAGCCAGGGCCGATGCCACCTTGGAGAAGTCAGTCACTCCGAAGGTGCCGGGCCTGACCACAAGATTGGAGGGGGATGATACGGATTACGGCTATGTGCTGGCCGCTACGGCTCGACCTGTCAAGGACTGGGTGGTGGGCCTGGTGTATCGCTCTCAAGTGGACTTTGCACTGGAAGGTTCGGCCAAATACAACATGGCCATTCCTGGTTTTTACAGAAGCGATATGCGCCTGCCCCTGCGCCTGCCCTCAACGGTCTCCTTTGGTGTGAGCACCACGGCGGTCCCTGACTGGACCCTTTCGGCAGATCTGCTTTGGACCGGCTGGTCCTCCTATGAATCCCTGACCTTTTACTACGACCAGGCCCCGGGTACTGGAAAGCCAGGGGTTGTGAGCATTCCAAAGGCCTGGAACGACTGTTATTCCCTGCGATTTGGAGCGGAATACCGCCTGAATCCAGAATGGGTCCTGCGCGGTTCCTATGTCTATGACCGCACACCCATCGAAGATATGTATCGGGATCCCACGCTGCCCACCAATGACTCCCATCTCTTCGGCGTCGGTGTGGGTTACACCTATAAAAACTGGACAATAGACGGCGCATATTCATATCTTTACATGGAGGACGCCAAGACATCTCCTGTTACACCTGCGCTCCACGGCACATATGAGGCCACGGCCAGCATTTTCAACCTCAGCGTGTCATACAAATATTGACCGTGGGGAGCCTCGAAAAATTATGATCGAAAGAACAGACGCAAGACATAAAGGCGTGATGCCCATTCCTGAGCTGATTAGACAATCGGCCCAGGAATACGGGCCGCAGCCATGCCTGATTGCCCGGGATACTCAGCCGGATCGCATGATTACCTATAGCGAGCTTCTGGAGCGTGTTCAGGGGCTTGCCAAGGGATTGGCGAGTCTTGGAGTGAGTTTTCAGGATAAATGCGCCATCCTGGGGCCTAATTCCCCTGAGTGGGCCATGGCATATCTTGCAATCAGCTCCTGCGGGGCCATCTGTATTCCCCTGGATTCCATGCTGACAGAAAACGAGCTTCGGCATCTCCTGTCCAATGCCCAGGTCAAGGTGGCCTTTGTGGCGCCCAAATTCCTGGATTGTGTCTGCAATACTCACAAGGACTTCCCTGGGCCTAAACATGTGGTGTTGTTGTCGGCAAACCCTGAAAGAATGCCGCCGGGTGTCCTGTCCATGCAGGCCCTGGCAGAGAAAGGAAAGGCATACAAAAGACAGTTGCCTGAGCCAGGATTGGAGGATATAGCGGCCATCCTCTACACATCTGGCACTACCGGCAGGCCCAAGGGAGTCATGCTCACTCACTGTAACATCGTTTCAGATGTGGCTGCCTGTTACAGCGCCGTTCAGATAGGTCAGGAACGGTTTTTGTCGGTGCTTCCAATGCATCACACCTTTGAATGCACCGCCGGCTTTCTTTTGCCGCTTTATTCTGGTTCTTCCATCACCTTTGCCAGAAGTCTCAAGTCCAATCAGATACTGGAAGACCTGCGGGCCAGTAGGGCTACTGTCATGTTGGGGGTGCCGCTTTTGTTTCAAAAGATGCTGGATGGCATTTATAAGGCCATAGAGCGGAAGCCCTTTGTTCAGCGTCAGGCCTTCAAGGCCGTGATGAAGGCGGTCAAGGCCGCCGAAAGGCTGGGCAGGGAGAATTTAGGCGGTAAACTTTTCAAATCGTTGCGGGAAAAGGCCGGACTGGGTCATCTGCGTCTGATGGTGGTGGGAGGGGCGCCGCTCATGCCCCATGTGCCTGTGGAGTTCAGGCGTCTCGGTTTTACCATGCTTCAGGGCTACGGACTCACAGAGGCCAGTCCTGTCCTCACCTTCAATCGAGGCAGGAATGCCGTGCCTGAGAGTATTGGAAGGCCATTACCAGGAGTGAAGGTGCGCATACTGGAGCCGGACGCCAACGGCGTTGGAGAGCTGGTCTTCAGCGGCCCCATGGTGATGAAGGGTTACTACAACAACCCTGAGGCCACCGCCGAGGTGCTGATGAGGGATGAAAACGGCGGCATCTGGCTTCGCACCGGCGACCTGGGCCTTCAGGATAAAAACGGGCTTTTGTATGTGAGCGGCAGGGCCAAAAACCTCATCGTAACAGCAGCAGGCAAGAATGTATATCCTGAGGAGATCGAGGCCGAGCTCAACATGAGCCCCTTCATTCTGGAGTCCATGGTTTATGGGCAGAGAACGGAGCAGAATGAAGAGGAGGTGCGGGCTGTGGTGGTGCCCAATTATGAGGAGATTGGCAGACATCTGGCTGTCTCCAAGATGACGGAACAGGCCGTGCAGGAACTCATCTCCCGTGAGGTGAGAAAGGTCAATCAGAAATTGGCCGGTTACAAGAAAATCAAGGGGTTCATACTGGTGGAGGAGGAGCTGCCCAAGACATCTACGCGCAAGATCAAGCGTCATCTCTTCAAGATTCCGCAGAATGTGGCGGTGAACCGGTAGCCGGGACGATCCACAAGGGCACGGCCCTGTGCTTCCATGTGGCGAATTTGAGTTTTTCTGCAATGTAATAGCGCCGATAGGCCGCCACCGCATTTTGAGGTACGCGATATTGTTCAGGCATGGCCTGCACAAATTCCGTAAGGCCGTTGTTTGCATATCTTTTCCCTCTAATCTGCCTCAAAACCTCGATGGAGGCATGGTCCTTCTGCCTCTGCCAGCGATAGCGGTATTCCTCGTTTAATGCCAGCATCAGTTCCTGTGTCCACAGCAGGTTTTCATAGGATTCAGCCACCCACAGCACGCAGGGGTGTTTTTGGTGTGTGGGCCGGTATGGAGTTGTATGGCCATGAAGATGCAGGGCGCTGCATATGATCTGCACGCCCTCCAGTATCATCTTTATCACATGCTTGTCGCAGTGATACTGGGCGCATCGCTTGAAATTCAGGTCCAGAATGAAGATGTTCATGGCAAGTAGAGGAGTTTTATTCTTTCGCAAGTTGGAGTGTCATGCTATACAAAATTATAGCACCTCTGAACTTATTATTTCAACATGCTGAATGTGTTCAAATTTTCCCAAGAAAAAAAGGACGTTAGACGGCAGAGGCATTGCCATTGCCACACGCTGTTCTTTAAGGAGCAGATGGACCGGATTTATGCACAGGCAGAAAATAATCTGGTGAATATGTGCGAGTCGTGCTGAATTTAGATGAAAAAAAGAAAGGAGGCATCGTAAAAATATGTCTCATGGCCCGTTAATCAAGAGGACAGGTGTGGTGACCTCACCCATCTATCTAAACCACATTCCTGATGAAGGCCATATCGAGTCCCCAAGGCGGCTAAAGGCCATTTACGAGAGGCTGAACCAGGCGGATGCCAGGGAACTGTATGTGGAGCTGACGCCAAGGCCTGCCACTGTGGAGGAGTTGGCCTGGAACCATACCCCCTCCTATATTCAATACATTCGTCGCACAGCAGAGCGGGATTTGACCGTGCTTGACCCTGATACCATGGCCAGTCGAGGCTCCTGGGAGGCGGCCTGCCTGGCCGCAGGCGGTGTGTTCACCGCCCTTGATGCAATAGCTGATGGCCGTGTGCAAAACACATTGGTGTTGGCAAGGCCGCCAGGCCATCACGCAGAGCGAGACCACGCCATGGGCTTCTGTCTCTTCAATAATGTGGCCTTAGGTGCCTATTACGCCAAAAACCGCTTGAATTGGCTCAGAGTCGCCATTATAGACTGGGATCTGCACCACGGAAACGGCACTCAGCATAGTTTTTATGACCAAAACTGGGTGCTCTACTGCTCCACGCATCAGTATCCCCTTTATCCTGGAAGCGGTGCGGCGAATGAGACAGGAGAGGGCGAGGGAAGGGGCTTTACCGTAAATGTGCCCATGGCCGCAGGGGCTGGGGATGCCCAGTATATCTCTGTGTTTGAGGACATCTTGTCCCCTGCCATTCGAGCCTTTGCTCCAAATGTGATGCTGGTCTCAGCGGGTTTTGACATTCATCACAGCGACCCATTGGGTGGCATGAGAGTGACTGAAGAGGGTTTTGCTGCCTTGAGCCGCATACTTTTGAACCTTGCCAGTGAGTTATGTCACGGCAGAATTGTATTTTGCCTGGAAGGCGGTTACAATCTGAACGCCTTGGCTGAAGGGGTCTATGCTGTATTGAAAGAGTGCAGCATGGCCGTGGTTTAGCCGCAGGCAAGAAACGATTTTACAGGAAAGGTGAAGAATTCTATGGGGTTAAATGTAACTGAGAAGATCATAGCCGAGCATATTGTAAGCGGTGAAATGACTGCTGGAGCGGACATAGCCATTCACATCGACCAGACCCTTACGCAGGATGCCACGGGCACCATGGCATACCTGGAATTTGAGGCCATCGGCCTAAAACGCGTCAAGACAGACCTGTCCGTGAGCTATGTGGATCACAACCTGCTGCAGTCCGACTTCAGAAATGCAGATGATCACCGCTTTTTGCGCACCATAGCGGCCAAATATGGCATTTATTTCTCAAAACCAGGAAACGGCATCTGTCATCAGGTGCACTTAGAGCGCTTCTCTGCACCAGGCAAGACACTGCTGGGCTCTGACAGCCATACCCCCACCTGCGGCGGCTGCGGTATGCTTGCCATAGGCGCAGGTGGTCTGGATGTGGCCATGGCCATGGCAGGTCAGCCCTTTCATCTCAGAATGCCTGCGGTCATAGGTGTGCATCTCACGGGCGAGCTACAGCCCTGGTGTTCTGCAAGGGATGTAATTCTGGAACTCCTGCGCAGACTTACTGTAAAGGGCGGTGTGGGCAGAGTGATGGAGTATTTCGGCCCAGGGCTTGCCTCCCTTACTGTCCCTGACAGGGCCACCATCACCAACATGGGCGCTGAGTTGGGGGCAACCACCTCCGTATTCCCCTCCGATGAAATGACTCGCAGGTTTTTGGCTGCGCAGGGCAGAGAGGAGGTGTGGGTGCCTTTGAAGGCGGATGAAGATGCCCAGTATGCCCAGGTGATCGAGCTGAATCTCAGTGAAATAGAGCCCATGATCGCCTGCCCATCCTCTCCTGACAATGTGGTGAAGGTGAGAGAGGTGGCGGGCAGGCCTGTCTCGCAGGTCTTGATCGGTTCCTGCGCCAATTCCTCCTATCGAGACATAGCCATTGCAGCCAAGGTGTTGGGGCACCACAGCATCTCAGATGGAGTGAGCTTTGAGATCAATCCAGGGAGCAGGCAGGTCCTGGAGAATATCGAGGCACACGGCCTGTTGCGCCCCCTTATTCATGCCGGTGCCCGCATTCATCAGTCAGGCTGCCTTGGCTGTATCGGCATGGGCCAGGCGCCTGCCACGAATTCCATCTCCCTTCGCACATTTACCAGGAATTTCCCTGGCAGAAGCGGCACCAAAAACGACCAGGTCTATCTGTGCAGCCCTGAGACCGCTGTGGCATCCGCCGTTTACGGCGTCATCACAGACCCAAGGGACCTGGGCCAATATACGCCCGTTTCCCTGCCCGACAGCTTTATTGTCAACGACAACGGCATTATTCCACCCTTAAAAGACGGCTCAATGGTTGAGGTTTTACGAGGCCCGAACATACAGCCATTGCCCATCTTTGAGCCGCTTGCAGAGGATCTGGTCTGCAGGGTCTTGCTCAAGACAGGCGACAACATCACCACAGACCACATCATGCCTGCAGGCAGCAAGATCCTGCCCTTGCGAAGCAACATTCCCGCCATCAGCGAGTATGTGTTCACTGCCATAGATGCGGAGTTTCCTGCTAGGGCCAAGGCCTCCAATCTTCCAGGCGTCATAGTGGGGGGTGAGAACTACGGTCAGGGCTCCTCCAGGGAACACGCTGCCCTGGCGCCCAGGTATTTAGGGGTGCAAATCAAGTTGGTCAAGGGCTTTGCCCGTATTCACAAGGCCAATCTGGTCAACTTCGGCATAGTGCCCATGACCTTTGCAGATCCATCGGATTATGACGCCATTTGCCAGGGGGATGAGCTGAGTATCTCGGGCCTGCGCCAGTCCCTGTTGGCAGGCGCCACAAGCCTGTGCATAAAACGGCTTTCGGATGGCCGCATCTTTGAGGCAAGGCTGGAGTTGTCAGACAGGGAGCGCCAGGTCCTGGCTGCTGGTGGGCTTTTGAACTGGGTGAAGGCCCAGCTTCAAGACAAATAGATGGTTGCCTTGATAGACGCACACACTCAGCTTTTTGGCATATTTGGCCATCCTGTGCGGCACAGTTTGAGCCCCATTCTGCACAATGCGGCCTTTCGTGCCCTTGGGTTAAATGCGGTCTATCTGGCCTTTGATGTGACAGACCTGCCACGGGCCGTGCAAGGGGTTCGAGCACTGGGGATCAGCGGGCTTTCCATCACCATTCCTCACAAAGAGGCGGTCATGCCCCTTTTGGATCAAGTGGACTTTCAGGCCTTGCAGATCGGGGCCGTCAATACCATTGTGAATCAGGAGGGCAGGCTTTTGGGCTACAACACCGATTGCATAGGCGCACAAAGGGCCCTGGAGGAGGCGTTTACAAATGACCAGGCCCACTTGGCCAAAGCAAATGGGGCCGGGCCTTCCAGTGTCCTTTCGGGCAAGAGCGCCGTGATCCTTGGCGCGGGCGGTTCGGCTAAGGCAGTGGCATTTGGCCTGAAATCAGCGGGCATGTCCGTGCATGTGGCCAATCGCACGGTGGAAAAGGCCAAGGCATTGGGGGAAGCACTTGGTGCAACCTTTTCAAGTTTGAATGAGGTATGCGATATAACCGCCGATGTTTTAGTCAATACAACCCCTGTGGGCATGGCCCCTGATATCTATAAAATGCCCATAGCATCTGAGTGTCTGAAGAATTTTTCTGTGGTCATGGACATTGTCTATGCACCGCTTGTCACAGCCCTTTTAAAAGAGGCAGAGGCCGCGGGGTGTCGCACTGTAAACGGGCTTCGCATGTTGTTACACCAGGCGGTCTGCCAGTTTGAGCTGTGGACAGGGCTTCAGGCCCCCTTAAATGTGATGGAGAGTGCATTGCTAGGCCAAATAAAGTGAGAGGGCTGGAAGTATGAAGAAATATGTAGTTCAGGTGTTGGAATCCCCAGTAAATGCCGTGGTGCAAATGCCCGGCTCCAAGAGCATCACTCAAAGGGCCATGGTGGCTGCTGCCCTGGCCAAGGGAGAGAGCCTGTTAAAGGGCGCCCTAAAAAGTGAGGACACAGGGCTTTTGGCCGATGCCCTGACTCAACTGGGCATAAAGGCCTGTTGGAGCGAGGAAGGGCTTAAAATCAATGGCACAGGCCGTGTGGGGCCAGGCGGTGATCTTGAGCAGCCCCTCAAGCTCTATATGGGCAATAACGGCACAGGTATTCGTCTCCTCACCTCCCTGGTCTGCCTGGGTTCAGGTCATTACCTGCTCACCGGCACAAAACGCATGGAAGAGCGGCCCATAGCCCCGCTTCTGGAGGCGTTGAGGCCCTGGGGGGCACGCATCTCCTGCGTGAATGCTACGAATGCGCCTCCTGTGTTGGTGGAGGCAGATGGCCTAACAGGCGGCGATACGGTTATAGACGGCAGCTTGAGCAGCCAGTATATCTCCTCCTTGTTGCTTGTGGCGCCCTATTTGAAGGCCCCTGGCCGTATCTGCGTCAAGGGGAACCTGGTCTCCAGGCCATATGTGGACATTACACTTGCGGTTATGCGCTCCTTTGGGGCAGGGGTAGAGGAGAGGAAACAGGATGGTATGCCCTGTTTTGAGGTTCAACTCAGGGCCTATGAGGCCCAAACCTATGCTGTGGAAGGGGATGCCTCCAGCGCCTCTTATTTCTGGGCTGCGGCAGCGGTGACAGGCGGCCAGGTGACCGTCTCCAATATTCCCAGCCGTGCCCTGCAAGGGGACGCCGCCTTTGCAGACATTTTGGGCCAAATGGGTTGCGAAGTCAAAAAGGACGAGACAGGGGTCACTGTCGTCGGCCCTGAAAGGGGTGAACTGAGGGCCATCGACATAGACATGGGCAGATGGCCTGATGTGGCCATGACCTTGGCGGTGGTGGCCGCCTTTGCAAGGGGCCGAACGCACATCTCAGGGATTCACCACCTGCGCATCAAGGAGACGGATCGCATTCGAGCAGTGGCCACCGAGCTTCAGCGCATGGGCGCCTGTGTGACCGAGCTGAAGGACGGCCTGGTCATAGAGGGCGGGGCACACCTGCATGGTGCGGAGATTCGGACCTATAACGACCATCGAATGGCCATGGCCTTTGCAGTGGCTGGGCTCAAGGTGCCCAATGTGGTGATTTGCGACCCTGACTGTGTGGCCAAGTCCTTTCCGGATTTTTGGAAACAGTGGGTGCGCATCTCCCTTCAGGGTTAGGCCGGTTTTGACATGAGGCGCATCTTTCTCATCGGTTATCGCTGCACAGGAAAGACCACTGTGGGCAAGGCCCTTGCTCAGGCCTTGAATATGGATTTTCTTGACTTGGATGACTTCATCGTGCAGAGGGCGGGCCGCAGCATTCAGGAGCTGGTCTCGCAACACGGCTGGCCCTATTTCAGGTCATTGGAAAGACAGGCGTTAAAGGAGGTCATGAATAGCCCGAAGGCAGTGGTGGTCTCATGCGGAGGCGGAGTGGTGTTGCATGGGGAATTATTGCCTCAAATCAAGGCATCTGGGCTGGTGGTGTGGCTTAAGGCCGATATTGCCACCATACTTGACCGCCTTCTAAAGGACTTGAGGACACGGCATCAGCGGCCTTCGCTCATGTCAGGTATGCAGCTTGAAGAAGAGACAAGGCACATACTCAAAGAGCGGCTGCCGCTTTATGAGGCATGGGCGGATGTGGCAGTGCAGACCGACCATGCAACTGTGCAAGAGGTGGTGGAGGAGATCAGGAGTGTGGTATCAAAGGGGGTGTCTTAGTGTTAGCCTCTCAAAATCAGCGCACGACGAACACAAGAGGCAGGACTTGATTGAAAAAAAGAAAGAAGCCCGAAACGAAACGACCGATAGAATCCTACGAACACAAAGGCAAGGGGTGAGTAAATAATCCGCCCGTGGGGCTGGTGACGCCTGAGACCGATGACTGGGTTCAAGTACAAGGGCAGGAAATATAGTGGCACCTCAGTGCGTTAGACTGCCACGGAAGCAGTGAGGCGCTGTCTCCTGATGACCATCGACCCAGGCGACCTGGTCTTCGACCCCACGTGTGTGCGCAAGGGAACAAGGGTGTGGGTGTGCAGCCCCTCCCCAACCCTCCCCGCACGCGGGGAGGGAGAGTTACTAACCCACCCCGCATGTTTGGAGGGAGAATCACTTTCTTTGGAGGGAGAATCCCCTGCCTCTCGCCATTGTGAAGGGAAATCCCTTTCCCCCCGCTTGCGGGGGGATGCAAGGGGGGCTGTATCTGCCATCTGCGGTTTTTGTGGGGATGCAAGGGGGGCTGGATGTACCATCTGTGGTTTGCGGGGGGATGCAAGGGGGGCTGGATTTACCCTCCTCCCCATCGAAACCATTCAACCCGGCTCCTACGTCCTGGCTCACGACGGCTTGCCGCACCGTGTCTTGCGAACCATTCGGCGGACCTACGGAGGAATTATGGTCGGCATCCGCCACACCCTCTGTGACCAGATTCAGTGGCTTACGGCCGATCACAAAGTGTTGGCGCATCGGCGGCCGCATAGTCTGGAAGGCAAGGCCGACTGGTCCGGCATCCCGAAATCTTTGCGTGGTCGTAGCAAGGAACTGCGCCAGAACATGACGCCCCCTGAGCGCAAGTTGTGGAATGTTCTGCGCGCTAACGGCGCCGGTTTTGCCTTTAGACGGCAACACCCCATTGGGCCTTATATCGCCGATTTCTACTGCCGCGAGACGGCTTTGGTAGTAGAAGTGGATGGCGCGACTGCTCATGGTCATCCGGCCGCGATCGAACACGACCGCATCCGGAATGAATTCATGCATGCACTGAACCTGAGGGTGTTGCGTTTTCCTGCCTCTGAGATAGAAGGCAACCTCGAAGGGGTTTTTACGGCCATTTATGAAGCCTGCCAAGAACAACTTTCGCCTGAACATGCCCAGTGGATCGAAGCACGGCAAATCGCAAAGGGAGACATTCTGTTCTATGGCCCCAAACGCATGCCGGCACGGGTCGTGGATGTGGTAGCCAGCCCTTCAGAGGAAGAGGTCTATGATTTGGAAGTCGAGGGCGCCCATTCCTTTATTACCGAAGTCTGCGTGGTGCATAACTGTGGCTCCGGCACCACGGCCTATGTGGCCGAGCAGTGGGGCCGGCGCTGGATCACCTGCACCCGAATGGTCGGGACAGGGACTGCCCGATTCCAGCGATATGCAGTCATGGAGGAATAGTGCCTTTGCATTGCCTCATCAACGCCATGAGGCACTACTCTAATTTATGAACGAAAGTGTCTCATTTCCATTGACACGGTCCGCCAGTATTGCATTATATCATACCAGGGGATTTGTCAATTTTTTAGCGGGAGTGTTTGTGAACGTAGAGGCCAACAATGGCACCAGCGGCACATCACCGCCATGGAGGGCGGTTATGTGCCGCATAGAACAACTCTTCATTGTCGCCTAAAAAGATTTGAATTGCGATTTAAATCCCTTTGTGGCTTTCAGCCACTGCCGCTTGAATCTCCGCATCCAGTTCAGGTGGAAGGCCTTCTATCTTGACATTCAAAAAGCCCCTTACGATGGTGGCAGTGGCATCCTCTTCGCTCAATCCCCTGGCCATCAGGTATTCGATCTCGTCCTGGGCGATCTTGCCCACTGCGGCCTCGTGGGACATGTCCACATCGGCCAGATGCGCTTCCAGCTCAGGGATGGCGTGAATCACGCCGTTTTCAGCCAGGATCAGGCCGTTACACTCCAGATGGGCCTTGATGCCTGGGGCATTGCCCACCAGGTGGCCTCTGGCGATCACCTTGCCGCCGTAGGAGATGGTGCGTGAGACGATCTCCCCGCGAGTCTCAGGGGCGTCCAGAATGATGCGGGAACCGCTGTCCATTACAGTGCCTTCGGGCGCCACTATCACGGAATTGAAGCGGGCCAGGGCCCTGCGTCCTGCCAGCCTTGCCGTGGGATAGGTCTGTACGGATTTGACGCCCTTCAGTGAGACATAGTTTGACAGAAATACGCCGTCTTCTTCCACAAGCACACCTGTTCTGGGCCTGACATAGACGTTTTCACCCCAGTTATGAATCATGGTGAAGACCAGTTTTGCCCCCTTTTTGATATAAAACTCCGAGACGCCGATGTGCAGGGCTGAGGTGAGGTCGGGATGTGTGGAACAGCCTGTGATCACATGCAGCTCCGAGCCCTCTTCGGCGATAACGATGTTGTGAACCCGTTGAGCCACATTTTCGGAACGGATATAAAGGCATGTCTGAACCGGATACACCACCTTTGCCCCTGGCAGGGCGCGAATGAAATAGCCGTTGTCCAGGTGCGCCGCTGTTTCCTTTGTGAAGACATCCTTTTCTTTCGCGACGAGCTTCCACCAGTAGTCCTTCAGCCAGTCATATTTTTTGAGGGCCTCTGTGATGGGCATGAGCTCCACGCCCTCCATGTGGCAGTCGCATTTGGCAACTCCGCAGTTGGTCTGAATATATGTGCCGATTCGTTCGTGTTCACTGAAATCAAGACCTACGTTTTTGAGTTTTTTGATCTCTTTTTCCTCGAGTTCGGCAAGACTGGTCAATGTGGGGGCGTCGGATGCCGGCTTGAAGCTCTTAAGCAGTGTCTCTTCAGACATATCCATTGGTTTTGATTGGGTTTTTCTTTTTACAGTTGACATTTCATGCACTCCTGATAGCCGTATTTTTGAATGCCTTCAAAGATCTCCTGTGGGTTGCCCCTGCAGAGCATCTTGCCGTTCATCATCACATGCCCCTTGTCGGCTGCTACATAGTTGAGAATGAAGCCTGTGTGCGTGATGATCAGACCTGATTTCTGCCGGTTTCTGTGGACATCTTTCTGCAGGAGTTTCTTGATCATCTCTCCGATGAGGTGCAGGTTTTCGATATCTACGCCTGATTCAGGTTCATCCAGCAGTGTAAAGTCAGGGCTTTGGGCCAGCAGCTGTATGAGCTCGGATTTCTTGATCTCACCGCCTGAAAAGCCCAGATTGACATCCCTTTCCAAAAAGCTGTCAAAGCCGTATTGAATGGCGAGGTTCTTGCCAAGCCCTGGGACGCTTTCACAGAACTTCAGCATATCCTTGAGTTTTACGCCCTTGAGCGTGGGAGGACGCTGAAGGGAGATGCCGAGCCCGAGTTTGGCGCGTTCGTTGACAGGCAGATGCGTGACGTCCACATCCTTGAAGACGATGCGGCCATGTTTGACCTTGTAACCTGAAAAACCCATCAGGGTCATGAGCAGGGTCGTCTTCCCTGAACCATTTTTACCGAAAAGACAGTGGGTTTCGCCTTTTTCGATGTGAAGGTCTATGCCCTTCAATACCTCTTTGCCATGTACATCCACCCATAGGTCTTCTATATGAAGCATGTTTGGGCCTCCTTTTCAATTGAGCAGGTGTTCGCTCCGTTCTTTCACAGAAACAGCCGGGCCAGAGTGATATAGCCAGATTGATACAGCCTGACTGATACAGATGGTGATGTTATACAACAATCCTTTTGCATGAGGCAATATGCAGAAAAGGTATTTTCATGTTTTTTGAAACCGTATGGGCGAGATACGGCCTGCCTGTCTTGAATCTAATACCTGATTTAGAGAATATCAAGATAATAATGAGTATTATTTTTTATTTTTGACCTGATTTTTTGAGGTTTCATTTTTGACTGATATGTTTTAAGATAGCAAGCTCAATGAGTTAAAGGGATTTTCTAAGAAAAACAGTCAGGAGAGAATATTGCGATGAATCTCAATATGAAGGAAATGATGCGTCAGGCCCAGCTCATACAGAATAAGATAGGGAAATTGCAGGAGGAGCTGGGGCAGAGAAAGGTCGAGGCCGCAGTGGGAGGCGGCATGGTGAAGGCCGTGGCCAACGGCAAGTCCGAACTGGTGTCCATCACCATCGAGCGGGATGTGGTTAACCCTGATGATGTGGAGATGTTGCAGGACCTGGTGTTGGCTGCTGTAAATGAGGCATTGCACAGGGCCAAAGAGATGGTAGAGGCCGAGATGGCCAAGGCCACTGGCGGCATGAAGATACCGGGTCTGTTCTGATACACCATGTCCAAGGCATTCCCTCCGGCCCTTGAAAGGCTTATCAAAAACCTCTCCAGATTGCCTGGCATCGGCGAAAAAACCGCCACGCGCTATGCCCTGCAGATTCTGCGCTGGCAGGAGCCCACTGCCCAGGAACTGGCGGTCTCCATAGCGGAGCTGCACAGAAAGATACTGCTCTGCTCCACCTGTTTCGCATTTTCCGAGCAGGATCCATGTCCCATATGCGCTGATTCAAGGCGTAACCGGGAGATATTGTGCGTTGTGGAAGGCCCTGCGGATCTCTTGTCCATAGAGTCGTCAGGGGCCTTTAACGGCCTTTATCACGTGCTGCACGGTGCGCTCAGCCCATCCGAAGGGGTGGGGCCTGAAGAGCTGCGTGTGGATAGGCTGCTGAACAGGCTGGGCACGCAGGGCATAAAGGAACTGGTCCTGGCCACCAGCAGCACCGTGGCCGGAGAGGCCACCGCAGCGTATCTTGCCCAGTGTTGCAAGGAATTTCCTGTCACTGTGACGCGGCTGGCCTGTGGCATTCCCATGGGCATGGACGTCAAGTATGCAGATCAACTCACCCTGAAACGGGCCCTCGAAGCCAGGTTTTCATACTGAACCCATTCAATCCTTTCCTCATTCATGTTTGACATCGAAAATTGTCTCATGCAGGTTCAAAAACCCAGCCGTTATCTGGGAAACGAGGTCAATAGCCTGCATAAACCCTGGAATACAGCGGAGTGCAGATGGGCCCTGGTGTTTCCAGACCTGTATGAGATCGGCATGTCCAACCTGGGCCTAAATATCCTCTATGCGGTCATAAACGGCCTGCCATGGGCCCTTGCCGACAGATGCTATGCTCCGGATTTGGACATGGAGCGGCTTTTGAGGCAGTCAAACCGGCCGTTATTTGGGTTGGAGACTCGAAGGCCGCTAAAGGATTTTGATGTCATCGGCATCTCCCTGCCCTATGAGCTCTGTTATTCCAATGTGCTCAATGTCCTGAACCTGGCCGGGCTTTCAATCCTTGCCGCCGAAAGGCAGGACAATTGGCCCTTGGTCATAGGCGGAGGCAGTGCGGCTGTTCAGCCTGAACCTGTGGCAGAGGTCTTTGATGCCATTTTGGTGGGAGACGGCGAGGAGGCGGTGCAGGAGCTCTGCCGCATTGTGCGGGACTACAGGGCCTCACATGCCCCAAAGTCTGAGGTCTTGAAGGCATTGAGCAGGGTTCAAGGGGTTTATGTGCCCTCTTTTTATACGCCTTTTTATGAACAGGGGCGGTTTAGCGGTATGAGAATGCCTGAATCAGGCCCGGTCAAAAGGCGCATTGTGGCCGATATGGAGCATGCGCCGTATCCAGTGGCCATGCCCGTGCCCTATCAGCAGATTGTTCATGACCGCATTGGTGTGGAGATCGCCAGGGGCTGCACCAGGGGGTGCAGATTTTGTCAGGCAGGGGTCATCTACCGGCCTGTACGGGAGAAGACGCCTCAGCAGGTCCTCAAGACCGTGGAGTCTGCATTAAAAAACACGGGTTGGGACGAGATATCCCTTCTGAGCCTCAGCACTGGCGACTACAGCCATATTCAGCCTCTGCTCTGCAGGCTCATGAACCGCTATGCCGAGGAGCACATCGCCATCTCCCTGCCATCCCTGCGCGTGGGCACTCTGACGCCTGCCTTGATGGAACAGATTCGCCGCGTGAGAAAGACCGGTTTTACCCTGGCGCCGGAGGCAGGAAGCGAACGCCTGAGACAGGTCATCAACAAGGGGATCACCGAAGAGGACCTGTTAAATGCGGCGGCCACCATCTATCGTCTGGGCTGGCGCAACATAAAACTCTACTTCATGCTCGGCCTGCCCACCGAGACCGAGGAAGACATTCGGGCCATAGCGGAGTTGGCGCACAAGGTCCTGCGACAGGCTGAAAAGAAGATGTGCGTCAATGTGACGGTGAGTGTGGGGACCTTTGTGCCCAAGGCGCATACGCCGTTTCAATGGGAGCCTCAGCTTTCTGTGGAGGAGGCCAGGGAGCGAATTTCTTCGCTGAGATCTCAGCTACAGGCCCGTTCTCGCGCTATAAAACTCAAGTGGCACGAACCGCATATCAGCTTCTGGGAGGGCGTGTTTGCACGGGGTGATAGAAGGGCCTTTCAAATCCTTTTAAGGGCCTGGCAGATGGGCGCCAGAATGGATGCCTGGACGGATCACTTCAGTCCGGAACGATATGAGGAGGCGGCTCAAAAGGCGGGGATAGACCCGTCATTCTACACCAGCGCCATGACACCCGGCCAGCCCTTGCCATGGGCTCATATTCAGACAGGAGTGAATGCGAATTTTTTGCTCTCTGAGCGGAAAAGGGCATTTGAGGGCGTCTATACTCCAGACTGTCGAAGGGGCAGTTGTAACGGCTGCGGCGTGTGCGATTTTCAGGAGATCAGGCCGGTATCGCATACTGACCTAAATTTGAGCCTCGAAGAGGCACCAGAAAAGACTGCCTTGGCAGAGAAGGCCGAGGGGTCATCGGTGGCCTGTTATGCCATCACCTACACAAAATTGGGGGACGCCCGGTTTCTGGCCCATTTAGAGGTCATGCGCGCCATGCACCGGGCCATGCGCAGGGCAGGATTGAGACTGGAACACTCTTCAGGCCATCATCCCATGCCCAAAATGGCCTTTGGCCAGCCCATTCCCCTTGGCATGGAAAGTGTATCGGAGCAGGCGGCCTTTAGTCTGGAATTGGGGGCATCAAAAGGTCTGGAAGGTCTTCAGGGACCTTCGGCCATTCAGGACCTTTTGAACAGGCATCTGCCCGAAGGCATACGCCTGCTAAATATCAGGCCATTGGAGCGGCTGAGCCAAATGGTCTTTCATGCGGTGAGTGAATACCTCGTGGCCGTAAAAGGTATTTCAAGGCCGCTTCTGCAAGAGGGGCTTTTACTCCTTAACACAGCAGAAAAACTCCCTGTTTTTGTGCAAAAAAAGGACAAGACCGTGGAGATGGACCTGAAGGATAGGGTGCGAAAGCTCACCTTTTTTGACAAAACATCCTTGGCGATGAAGACCACGCAGCAGGCCCTGGTGCTTCAATGGGTGCAGGAGATAGGTGACCCTGATTGCATTTTGCACCTCTTTTTGTCTCAAGAGCCGCCTTTCATAAGGCCCATGGATGTCATGGAGAGGCTCTTCGGCCTGAGTCCAGAGGCAAAAAACACCCTGCGTATTTTGAGAATATGAGCACAGAAAACGGAGTCAAACTCGAAACCCTCTATGTAAAGTCTCAGACAGCGTCCTTTAGGATACTGAGTGCCATCAGCTTTTCACACTTTTTGAACGACACCATTCAGTCCCTGCTGTTTGCCATTTATCCCCTGTTAAAGACCAGTTTTCACCTGAATTTTACTCAGATCGGCCTGTTATCCCTTGTCTATCAGCTCACTGCCTCCATGCTTCAACCCGTGGTGGGATTCTATACGGATCAAAATCCCAAACCCTACTCACTGGCCGCAGGCATGGGTTGCACGCTGTGCGGCCTGCTGCTTTTGGCCGTGGCATGGGATTATGGCCTTTTGCTGCTGGCAGCGGCTCTGGTTGGCATGGGGTCGTCCATCTTTCATCCCGAATCCTCCCGTGTGGCAAGAATGGCCTCTGGCGGGCGATACGGCCTGGCCCAATCCCTGTTTCAGGTGGGCGGCAACGCAGGCACCTCCATGGGGCCGCTTTTGGCGGCGTGGATGGTCATTCCATACGGCCAGAAGAGCATTCTGTTCTTTTCCCTGCTGGCCCTGTTGGCCATAGCCATACTGGTGAGGGTAGGGAAGTGGTATAAGCTGCGCTGTGTGCTAAAGGCTGGCAAGGGCACTGATGTCAAGCCAATTCAGCCGGTGTATTCAAGGCGCACCATAGTCCTTTCCATGTTGATTTTGCTGGTGCTCATATTTTCCAAGTATTTTTATCTGGCCAGCATAGGAAACTACTTCACATTTTATCTGATGCACCGTTTTGGCATTTCAGTGCAATCCGGCCAGTATCATCTCTTTGTCTTTTTGTTTGCCGTTGCCCTTGGGACCTTTATCGGCGGCCCTGTGGGCGACAAGATCGGCAGAAAACAAGTGATATGGCTCTCGATTCTGGGGGCATCTCCCTTTACGCTGGCCCTGCCATACGCCAATCTGGCATGGACAGGGGTGTTGTCCTTTGCAAGTGGTTTTATTCTGGCATCGGCCTTTTCAGCCATTCTGGTCTTTGCGCAGGAGCTTATTCCAGGTCGAGTAGGTGCCATCTCAGGCCTGTTCTTCGGGCTTGCCTTTGGCATGGCAGGCATTGCAGCCGCTGTACTTGGAAGGCTTGCGGATGCGTATGGCATCGAATTTGTGTATCATGTCTGCTCATATCTGCCTCTATTGGGCGTGCTGACCGTGTTTCTGCCCGATATCAGAAGGTCATGATTCATGTTTTTTAGAAGGAGGAAGCCATGTTTTCCGATGAAAAAACCACGACATTGAGGTGCCGTAAGTGCGGGGACTTGCTTGAGATATGCAGGCGCTGAAAGGTAGTCGCCCTGCGGTGCAGGGGCTGCGGCGCCATCTTTACTGTGGCCAGTTACGCCAAGGAGATGGACAAAAAGACTGAAGAGATGCTGGCTAATGTGCGGGTGGATAAGCTCTGATTTTTCGCCTTATTGCACCTTCAATGCCTCATGTATCTGTTCGGCCAATTTGCTGGAGATGCCTGGCACGGCCTGTAACTCCTCTATTGAGGCCTGTTTCAGCCTCTTTAGGCTTCCAAAGTGCTGAAGTAGGGCCTTTTGCCTCTTGGCGCCTACGCCTGGTATTTGAAGCAGAGACCCCTTGAACCTGGCTGAAGAGCGCTTTTTTCTGTGAAATGTGACTCCAAATCTATGTGCCTCGTCTCGCATGCGTTGTATGAAGAGTAAAACCGGATCGTGCGGGGCAAGCAGGACCTGTGAGCCGTCCATGGTATAGAGCTTTTCGCCCTCCTGGTCCCGTTCCTTGGCAATGGAGGCAAATTCCACCTGCTCAGGCATGTCCAGCTCTTTCCAGGCGGAAATGGCCTCAAAGAGCTGTCCCTTGCCTCCGTCTATGACCATGAGGTCAGGCAGGTCCTGTCTTTCCATGCCTGACGCCAGCCGCCTCAACACCACCTCGCGAATCATGGCGTAGTCGTCTATGCCTGTTACGGTTCGAATGTTGTAGTGCCTGTAGCCCTGTTTTAGCGGCCTTCCATTTTCAAATGCCACCAGGCTGCCCACGGGCAGCTCGCCTCCTGTGGTGGAGATGTCTATGGTTTCAATGCGGTTTGGCTGCCTTTTGAGTTTTAATGCCTGTTGAAGAAGCCGAGCCAGCTCCTCCCAGCGCGCCTCTTGCCTTGCCTCCATGGAGACGGCCTCCAAGGCATTGGCCTGCGCCATTTCCATGAGCCTTTTGCGAATGGATCTAAAATTGCCGCTCACTAAGCGGCAGCCCTTAGCCATCTCCCTTATCCATTCCTCCAAAAGCTCCATGTCAGCGGGGGCTGTGGAGAGGAGTATCTGTTCAGGGACAGGGTTGACGGCAAAATAATCCCGTAAAAACAATGAGAGGATGTCGCCGTCAGGTTCATCGTGCACTAAATATATACGGCTTTCATGCCCCCTTACCACTCCGTCCCGCACATGTAACACAGATACAGCCGCCCGTGCGGCATCCCTCGCCATTGCGACCACATCCCAGTTGGCGTCCAGATCCGCCACCATTGCCTGGTTTTCAGTCACCGCCTTTATGGCCGCAATCCGGTCCCGCAGCACTGCTGCCTTTTCGAACTCCAGGGCCTCTGCATACTGCTCCATTTTGGCCTGTAGGTCCTTTAGAAGGCCTTGCTGTCTGCCCTCCAAAAAGAGCTTTAGTTGCTGAATGCGCTCTCTATATTCCTCTGAAGAGATGGCGCCCATGCAAGGTGCGCTGCACCTGTGTATCTGAAACTTGAGACACGGCCTGTCCCTGTTTTTCATCTGAGAGTCACTGCAGGTGCGCAGATTAAAGATGCTTCCCACTAAGTGCATGACCTCTCGCACCGCTGTGCCAGAAGGATATGGGCCGTAATACAGGGCATTGTCCTTTAGACGCCTGCGCACCACGGAGATGCGGCCAAATGGCTGAGATAGGTCAATGCGCAAAAAGGGATAGGCCTTGTCGTCCCGCATCACGATGTTGTACTTGGGTCGGTGTTCCTTGATGAGATTGAATTCCAGTAGCAGGGCCTCTTTTTCTGTGGCGGTTACGATGTACTCCAGAGTGGCGGCGTTTTGCAGCATGTGCGAGGTCTTTACCGAGGATGGTGGGCTGAGCAGATAGCTTGAGATGCGGCTGCGCAGGTCCTTGGCCTTTCCCACATAGATGACGCGAGCCTCACTGTTTCTAAAGAGATAGACGCCCGGAGTCTTGGGCAGGAGTTTTAATACCTTTGAAGCCGATTGGGCAAGGGAAATGGCCTGCATTTATTGATTTCGAATGCGGGGGTCTGCCAAGGCATAGCCGATGTCGGCCAAGAGGTTGCCAAGAAGGGTAAGCACTGCCACGATGACCAGATTGCCCATGAGGACTGGATAGTCCCTGGCCATGACACTGGTCCACATGAGCTGCCCGATGCCTGGAATGGCAAAGATGGATTCAAAGATCACACTGCCGCCGATCATGCCAGGCAGAGACAGGCCTAAGATGGTGATGACAGGCAGCAAGGCGTTTCTCAGGGCATGTCGGTAGATGACCACCCGTTCAGAAAGCCCCTTGGCGCGTGCCGTCAGAATATAGTCCTGGCGCAGCACCTCCAGCATGGAGGAACGCATATACCTGGACAGCCCTGCAAGCCCTCCCAGGGCCGAGATGCTCACGGGCAGTATGAGGTGTTTGGTCCAATCCCATATCTTTTGCCAGGTGGAAAGGGAGTCATAGCCCACGATGCTGTGCAGGCCTGAGATGGGCAGCCACTCCAGGTAGATGCCGAAGAACATCATGAGCAGCAGGGCCGCCCAAAAGGAGGGCATGGCATAGAAAAAGAAGACCATCACAGTGCTTATGCGATCGAACAGGCTGTTTTGATGCACAGCCGCCTGTACGCCCAAGGGAATGGCGATGAGGAATATGAGGGTCAGAGAGAGGAGGTTTATTAGAATGGTTATGGGCAGGCGTTCGCGAATCTTGTCCCACACAGGTCGTTTATCCGATGCAAAGGATTTGCCCAGGTCCAGCTTGGCCAGGCCCTTTAGCCAGTTCCAATACTGTTCATAAAGGGGCTTGTCCAAGCCGTATTGGGCGCGCAGCCGTTCCCTGGCCTCAGGGGTCATCTTGGGATTGAAGTCCGCCTGTATGGACATGGGTTCTCCAGGCGCCATGTGCATCACCGTAAAGGAGACCAGTGTGATGCCCAAAAAGGTGGGAAGCAGATAGGCAAGTTTTTTGGCCAAAAATATGAGAAATTGCATTTCATCCCCTTTTGAGTTGTTAAACCCCTTGACCATAACATAAGGCTGTTTTACAACCTGTTGTATATATTAAAATACCAAACTGGAATTTTTACAATGGAACAGTCTCAAGCACTCCAGATGCCATCAGGCAGTAATCTCTTTACAGTAGCCACCTATAATGTCAATTCCATTCGGGCCCGCATGCACATAGTGATTCCCTGGTTGAAACAGCATCAACCCTCTGTCCTGTGTATGCAGGAGACAAAGGTCGTGGATGCGGATTTTCCCAGGGCTGCCTTTGAGGAGGCAGGCTATTTCGTAGTTTTTCGAGGACAGAAGTCCTATAACGGAGTGGCTGTGGCCTCGAGACTGCCGATTCAGGAGGTGCAGTATGGTTTTCAGGACGGAGAGGACACGCCTGAAGACCAGGCCAGGCTCATCGCCTGTGTAATAAACGGCGTGCGCATAGTAAATACCTATGTCCCTCAGGGAAGAGAGATAACCGACAGCATGTTTCAATATAAGCTCAAATGGTTTGAGCGGCTCAACTCTTTATTTTCACGCTGGGTCTCCAGGGAACCACTGCTCTGGTGCGGGGATCTCAATGTGGCCCCTGAACCCATGGATGTCTATGATCCAGATGGGCTTAAGAATCATGTGTGTTTTCATGAGGATGTGCGTAGGGCATTTCATGCAGTTAAGGCCTTGGGCCTTGTGGACATCTTTCGCAAGTTTAATCAGGAGCCCAAACAATACACCTTTTACGACTATCGTTTTCCCAAATCAGTGGAAAGGGTAAAGGGGTGGCGCATAGACCATATCCTTGCCAATGAATCCCTTGCTGTCAGGGCAACGGGCTGTTATATCGACATGGAGCCCCGTCTGGCTGAAAAACCCTCAGACCACACAGTCCTGGCGGCCGTCTTTGATGTATAAATCTTACATTTTTGTTCCATTCCAACAGGAGATTTTTTCATAAATGTAAATAGGTCAGGGCAGGGAATGTGTGCGACACAAAGATTATTCATTAAAACAGATGGTTATAGAAGGGCATTCCTTGTTTGAATTAAGGCATATTTTTTGCTTGAAGGTGTGGAGTTAAACGTCTGTTTGAGCGCAGTTCAATATCTTATTTAATTTTAATCAGATAAAGGAGAATCTTTTATGGCAATCACGAGAGACGACATTTTAAAGATCGTCAAGGCTGAGAATGTCAATTTTTTTAGGCTTCAGTTCTGTGATATATTTGGTTTTATCAAGAACATAGCCATTCCCAGGAGTCAGTTGGAAAAGGCCTTGGACGGTCAGATGATGTTTGACGGCTCTTCCATCGAGGGCTTTGCCCGCATTCAGGAATCCGATATGTATCTGAAGCCTGATTACAACACCTTCTGTGTGCTGCCCTGGCGCACCAAGGATGGTGTGGCCGCCGCCCGTATCATCTGCGATGTGGCCATGCCCGATGGTTCGCCTTTTGTGGGTTGCCCCCGTTATAACCTCAAGCGGGTGTTGGAGGATGCCAAAAAAGAGGGCTATGTCATGAATGTGGGCACGGAGTGTGAGTTTTTCTTTTTTGAGTATGATGAGTGCGGCCGTCCCACCAACAAGGTCAGCGATGTAGCCAATTATTTCAGCGTGGACCCAGAGGACAGGGGTCTGAATGCCAGAAGGGAGATCATCCTGACCCTGGAGCAGATGGGCTTTGAGATCGAGGCCTCCCATCATGAGGTGGCTGAGGGCCAGCACGAGATCAACTTCAAATATGCCGATGCACTGACTGCTGCCGACAATACCTTGACCTTCAAGTGGGTTGTCAAGAATATCGCCCATAAACACGGTTTTTATGCCACATTCCTGCCCAAACCGGTCTTTGGCATCAATGGTACAGGTATGCACACCAACCAGTCCCTGTTCACAACAGAGGGCAAGAACGCCTTCTTTGACTCCAATGCCCCCATGCAGTTAAGTAATGTGGCCAGAAGCTATGTGGCAGGTCTGCTTAAACATGCCCGTGGTATGTCAGCTATCACCAACCCGCTGGTCAACTCTTATAAGCGTCTGGTGCCTGGATATGAGGCCCCTGTGTATGTGGCCTGGTCCGCCTCCAACAGAAGCGCATTGGTGCGCATCCCTGCCTCTCGTGGTGCCTCCACTCGTTGTGAATTGCGTTGTCCTGACCCGACCTGCAATCCATATCTTGCCTTTGCCATGATGCTCAATGCCGGTTTAGACGGTGTTAAAAATAAATTGCAGCCGCCGGCAACTGTGGATCAAAACATCTTCAAGATGACTGAAAAGGAAAAGAAGGCCGCCAAGATCATCAGCATGCCCGGTTCATTGAGAGAGGCCTTGGATGAACTGAAGGCCAACCCACTGGCCAAGGCATCCCTGGGTGAGCATATCTATGAGCACTATGTGGCAGCCAAAGAGGCCGAGTGGGATCAGTTCAGAATCGCCATTACCGATTGGGAGCTCAATAACTATTTGAGCATTTATTAGTATCTTCTGGCCAAAGGTTCCCCACGGGGGAGCCTTGAAAGATTAGAATCTTCGTCCGAAAACAAGGGGCGATAAAAGGCGAAAAAATGGGCGGCTCTTATGCCGCCCTTTTTATTTTTATGGCCTGCGTTATAATTGACTGCATAAAAATCTATTTGGAGGGGCATATGAAAAGACTGGATTGCAGGGGGCTTGCCTGTCCTAAGCCCGTTTTGGAGACCAAGGCCTTCATCGAGGCCAATCCATCGGAGATATTCGAGGTGTGGGTGGATAATCCCGTCTCCTCTCAGAATGTGACTCGTTTTTTGGCCAGTCAGCATTGGTCGAGCACTGTAAAGGAAGAGCCTGGCCTTTTCATCATCACTGCTGCTCCGCCCACCTGTGAGCTGGCCTTTAGTTCAGAAAAGCCGTCTTCTGATGAGCGCATTTTGGTCTTTATTCCCACTGATTGCCTGGGCAGCGGGGATGATGAATTGGGCAAAAGACTGCTCAAAAGCCTGATCTCTACCCTAAAGGAGATGGGTAACGCCCTCTGGCGCATCGTATTGGTAAATGGAGGTGTGCATTTGACGGTAAACGGGTCGGCCTGTCTGGAGGACCTGAAGGCATTGGAGGCATCAGGGGTCAGTATTCTGGTCTGTGGCACCTGTCTTCAGCATTTTGGGCTGGTGGAGCAAAAACAGGTGGGTGAGACCACCAACATGTTGGACATAGTTACCTCTCTTCAAATGGCATCGAAGGTTATAAGGGTCTAAATGCCTGAAAACAAAGAACAGATTAGGCTCAAGGGCAGGGTGGAGCGTGTTACCTATGCCTCTTCTGAAAATGGTTTTGCGGTCCTGCGCATAAAACCACAGCGGGGTACCCCCTTTGTGGCCACAGGGCATCTTCCAGAGCTCACTCAGGGTCTGAATCCTGATGGGCTGGAGCTGGAGTTTCTGGGTGATTGGTGCATGACCAAATACGGCAGGCAGTTTGCATTTTCCGCTGCTGCCATAATGGGCAGTGAGATGCTCTTTTTTTTGTCCAAGGTGGTAAAGGGCCTTGGTACGAAACTGGCCGGAGAATTACTACATACCTATGGAGAAGAGGGTCTTACAAGGCTTTTAGACGCCAATCCAGAGGCATTGCTGAAACACAAGGGCATCAAAGAAAAGAGGCTTGGCCTCATAAAGCGTTCCTGGCAGAAACACAGAAACCTCAAGAACCTGACGGAGTATCTGGCGGCTCACAATGCCCAGGTCTCGCCGCAGCTCATCATCCGCATCTATAATCACTTTGAGGACGAGGCCTTAACTGTGCTGAAGGCCAATCCCTATCGGCTCACAGAGGTCAGGGGCATTGGGTTTAAGACAGCGGATAAACTGGCCATTAGCCTGGGTATTCAGCCCGATTCACCCTTTCGCATCAAGGCCGCAGCGGAGCACCTGCTTTTGAATGCCGCAGAGACCAATGGTCATACCTGGCTGTCTGTAAATGAGTTGGTGGAGTTACTGAAGGAGCTCTTGTCCGGCGACAATGCCCGAATTTCCACTGCTGACATTTTAAATCTGCTGGGACAGATGGCCCTGGAGGGCACAGTGGTGCTGTGGGAAGAGAAGATAGGGATGGCATCCTATAAGTTCATGGAGGATTGGATCAGGCAATTTTTTGTGGACAAGGCCGGAAATATGGATAGAAAGCGGCTGTCACTCTCCAGCATTGAGGAGTTTATTCGCAGATACGAGTTGGAGACGGGTTTTGAGTTGGCGGAGGAACAAAAGGACATCATTAGGCTCATAGGAGGCGGGGATGGCCTGGTCTTTGGCCTGGCGGGCTATGCAGGCACTGGAAAGACCACTGTCTGCCGTTCGGTTTTGCATCTTTTATCAGCAAGTTATGTCCCGCAAAAGGATATCGTCTGCTGCGCCTTTACCGGTATGGCTGCCTCCCGGCTCAAGAAGGCCACTGGCTACGACGCCTTTACCATTCATAGCCTTCTTAAATACAAAAGCGATAACACCTTCGAGTATGGCCCTGACAACCCCCTTCCGCACAGAGTGATACTTCTGGACGAGGCATCCATGGTGAGCCTTAATCTGTTCTTTTATTTAGCCCGTGCATTAAGACCTGATGCCATGCTGATCTTAGTGGGGGATCCAGCCCAGCTTCCGCCCATAGGCGCAGGTAATGTGTTTTCAGACGCCATTTCCCAGGGCCTGATTCCAGCAGTGCACCTGACCCGCATCTTTCGGCAGAGTGAAGACAGCGTCATCACACTGTTTGCCAACGAGATTCGCAAGGGCGAATGGCCTGAGGGCATTGAAAAGCCGGGCTGGCGTGACCTGGTCTTTGAGGAGGTTCAGCCCTATAACCTCTTTGCCTTGAAAAAAGGCAAGACAGAGGCGGAGCTCAAGGAGCTGCGTGAGGCCAATAACCAGGCCATATTTGAGCGGATTCAGGCCATTGCCCTTGAATATAAGGCAAAACTGGAGCACCCTGTCTGGGAGTTTCAGGTGTTGACCCCCATGAAGATAGGCCAACTGGGCACAGAGGCCTTAAATTCCGCCTTACAGGAGATACTCAATCCCCAAGGCCAGAAAAGGACCATAAATCGTCATGGCATTGCCTTGAGAGAGGGGGATAAGGTGGTGCATCTGCAAAATAAGGACATGGAGGTCATGGCCTGGGAGGATTACATCGCCAGGGGCAGACAGTTCGAGGCAATGGAGATGAAGCGCATCTTCAATGGCAATTTAGGGTTGGTGGCTGGAGTGGATGCAGAGGAGGAGCGCATATATGTGGTCTATCCCGAGCGGGTGGTGGTGGCCTATGACGCAGACCACTTGGGGGATATCCTGGAGTTGGCCTATGCCCTGACTGTGCACAAGGCCCAGGGCAGCCAGTATCGCATTGTGGTAATTCCCCTCTCCAATTCCCATTTTATTATGCTCAACAACAAATGGTTCTATACTGCCATTACGCGAGCGGAGGAGAAGGTCTATCTCATCGGCCAGAAATATGCCCTTCAACGGGGATGCAAGAATATCGAAAGCGTGAAGCGTCAGACATGGTTGAGTATGCAATGAAAGTGAAGGCCGGAAAGATTTCTGGTAGTTATGGATAGGGAAGGAGTTGTTGAATGAACGGTAAATGGACTGGATTTGTGTGTGCGGCGTTATGCCTCCTGTCCGGCTGGCAGGCCGAGTCTGTTTCTGCTGCTGAACCCAAGGCCGTGAATACCGGCAGCCTTTATGAACGCGTCTGTAAGGCTGTGGTGAATGTGACAAGTACTGTGATTTCCAAGCCCTATGCCATGGCAACGGCGTCGGTCAAGGGCAATACATCAGGGTTTGTCATAGACAAAATGGGGCATGTGGTGACCAGCGCCTCTGGTTTAAGCGATCTGCGTTCCATAGAGGTGGGTTTTGTGGATGGCCAGCGGTGGCCTGCAAAGCTTTTGGGCGTGGATGATGAGACGGACCTGGCGATTCTTGAGATTTTAGCGCCTAACAGCAACAAGGAGACCTTCGGGGCCCTTTCCCTGGCCGCCACATCTGATCTGGCGCCTGGTCAGACCGTGCTGACCTTCGGCAATCCAGACGGCATAGCCTGTGAGGTGTCGCGAGGGATACTCATGTCGCCGGTCAAGAGTGTGGCGAAACCGGATGGAACGGTGCTGGACCTGGTGCTCCGCACGGACGCTGCCGTCTCATATTTCAACATGGGAGGCCCGCTGGTGGACACCAATGGCCGTGTGCTGGGCATCATTTCTCCGGCCTTCATGCCCGCCGGTCAGCCGTCCATCACCGGTTTTGCCGTTTCTTCCGAGGTGATTCAAAACCTTACATCACAGCTGGTTTCTCGCGGATATATAAGGCGTCCGTGGTTGGGAGCCACACTGATCTCCATCACCCCTTCTTTGGCAAAGGCATTGAATCTGCCCGGTGAGATAGGGGCTATGGTCACCGACATAACGCCTAACGGCCCTGCAGCAAAGGCTGGAATCAAGGCAAGTGATCGGGAGCTGCGCATCGGGAATACTGTTTATCGTGTTGGTGGCGATATTATTATCGCTGTAGATAAGACCACCATTCGTTCTGATAAGGCCTTTTTGCGTTTTTTGCAGGGGAAAGAACCCGGAGACACCATAGAGCTGACGGTCTATCGGGACAAAAAGCTCTCGACAGTCAAGGTGAAACTGGGCGACAAGGCCGAGCTGACGGGCCAGGGACACAAGGGGAAAAAGTGACTCAAACGGCCGCTATTGAATACAGGTCAATTACCAGAAATTTGGCCCTGCATTGAAAAAGATTCCCAGTCTTGATGCAAAAGAGGATTGAATATGGCAACCATGAACTTTAACACCACCAATTCTACCTTTAGGCAACTGTTTGGGAATGGTCTGAGCTATCGTGTACCGCCATTTCAACGGGACTACTCCTGGACTGAGGATGAGTGGGATGACCTCTGGCAGGATATCCTCGGCCTGTTTGAGGCCGACGGCGAATCGGTGCACTATATGGGCTATCTGGTGCTGCAATCTGCCGATAACAAGCGTTTCGATATTATCGACGGTCAGCAGCGTCTGACCACCATCAGCGTCATGATTCTTGCAAGTTTAGGACATCTGCAAGATCTTATCAAGAATAAGCTGGATGCAGAAAACAATGCAAAGCGCAAGGCACAACTTCAAAACAGCTACATTGGCTATCTGGATCCGGTCAGTCTGGTCCCCAAATCCAAACTTGAGTTGAATCGTCACAACAATCGCTTCTACCAGACTTATCTCGTTCCTTTGGAAAAGTTACCCCAGCGTGGTCTGAATGCATCCGAGCATCAACTTCGCAAGGCCTTTAACTGGTTCAAAGAGCGGGTCAAGGCACAAACAGATGTTACCACTGACAGTGGCAGAAAGCTCGCTGCGTTTATCGATACATTGGTTGACAAACTGTTTTTCACGGTAATCACTGTTACTGATGAACTCAATGCCTTCAAAGTGTTTGAGACTTTGAATGCCCGAGGGGTTAGGCTTTCGGCGACAGATCTGCTCAAGAACTACCTTTTTTCCGTCATCAGCACCCAGGACACCCATGAAACAGAGCTGAAGGCCCTTGAAGAACGGTGGGAGCGGATTGTGGAACTGTTGGGGAGCGAGAGCTTTCCGGAGTTTTTACGTATATTCTGGAATAGCCGCAACAAACTTGTACGCAAATCCGATTTGTTTAAAACCATCCGCAAGCATATTCCAACCCGTGAAGCCGCTTTTGAACTGTTACGTAACCTGGATAATTCCGCAGGTATCTATGCCGCGCTTTGTGACCCCAATGATCCTTCATGGAACAATGACGAAAAAATCGCTCTTGAGCAGTTGATCATGTTCAATGTGCGTCAGCCGCTGGCCATGCTCCTGTCATGTCATTCCAGGTTCTATGAGACAGAACGGGCAAGCTTCACTCGCATTGTGAAGGCGGTGGCTGTCATTTCCTTCCGCTATAATGTCATCTGCAACCTTCAGACCCATGAGCAGGAGCGTCTTTACAATGACATTGCATTGAAAGTATCCTCCGGTGGCTATATACATGCATCTGAAGTAATTTCCGCCCTCCGGGCCGTTTATCCCGATGACATCCAGTTTAAGGCTGCTTTTGGGGCGAAGGAACTGCGTACCACAAACAGCCGGAACAAAAAAGTGGTACGTTATATTCTTTTCGAAATAGAGCGGCAGTGCTCTGGGCACGATTTTGATTTTGAAAGCGCAACATATAATCTGGAACATATTCTTCCTGAGCATCCCTCTGAGGCCTGGGCACACATTGAGGAATCCAGGCAAGACAGCCTGATCTACAGAATCGGGAATATAACTCTTCTTGAAACAAATCGAAATCGGGATTTGGGCAATGGAGACTATTCATCTAAGCGTCAAGTCTATCAACAAAGTACCTTTCAGATTACCAAGGCAGTTGCAGAACATTACGAATCCTGGGATGAACAGAAAATTGATTCCAGACAAAAGCAGTTGGCCAATCTTGCTGCCGGTATCTGGAAGATCGATTTCGGAGGGCAACTTTGAAAAAGCGCATCCCCCATGCCCTAATCAAACCCTTCGTTCGGAATATGTTTTCAAAACCACTGCCAGATAGGCCCATCCTCTGTTGAGCCTTTGGTGCTGGTCTTTTTGTTGTTGGAGACCTCTTTGGTCTGTTGCGCCTGGCTGGTCTGGGCTTCGGCCTTGGAAGAGCTGAACGGATTTGGTAGCCAGGAGAAAAGGCCTTTTTTGTCGCTCTGTGCCTGCTGTGCGGCCTGTGCAGAGGCTGCTTGTTGCGCCCCGCCGGCGGATTGGTTCGTCTGCGTGGGGGATGCAACACTGGAAGCGCTGCCGCTGGAGGCGGCGGTCTGGAATGCCGGAGACGCAGAGGCTGTCTGCGCTGCATTGGACTGCTGTGGTTTTACGGCGTTTGTCTGTTTCTGCGGAGCGGAGGCGGTGTTGGCGCCTGTGCCTGGGCTGGAGGCTGCTGTTTGCAGTATGGGCTGGACCGGTTCCGGACGTCTGTATCTGCCCATAAGCTCGTTGAGAGTGGGGTAGGGCAGACCGCCTCTGTCAGCGTCAATGGTGACAACCGGCTCGTTTTCCTTGTCTTTTTGCCATGGCATGAGTTTGTTCCACCAGGTTTCCTGTTTTGGAGCAGAGGCATTGGCCACTATGTTCGGGGCTGGAGCGGGTGTGTTGGAGACCAGCACAGGTCTCTCGGCCTCATTGGATTTTATGGAGGCTAGGGCGGCTGTGGGTGATGTGATGGCGGTCCTGGATGCGCCGGCCATTGCAGGCCGTTCTTCTTTTGAGGATGTGCCTTCACCGGCCTTGGAAAGGGCTTGCAGGGTTTCGTCCTTTTCCTTGTTTGTTATATTTTTCTGAAGGAGTTTGGCGGGATTCATGCGAAGCATGCTCTGCTTGTCGTCATCAGGGGCTACGGCCAGCAGGGTTGGGCGCTCCTCCTTTACCTCGTCCTTGGCAAGTTTGGTAGGTGTGTGAGTGATGACTGACTCTATGATATTGGCCGACAACTCCGTGATTTTAGGGATTATTTCATCCAGATTGCGCGGGGATAGGGTTGAAGATGTGATGGGAGCCGCATTCCCCTTGGCAAAGACATCTATTGCGATGCGAGGTTCGCCCTTTTCAGTGGTGATTTTGCCCTTAAGGGCATAGTCAACGCCCAATTTGTTGCAGATTGCGTCAACGCTGGATGTATCGACGCCTGCAAGCTTGGCCTTTGCGTCAGGGGCTGCCATTGTCTTGAGCATTCCGGGCCGTGTGAGCCTGCTTTTTAGCATGGCCTCAATGGATGGGGCCAGGTAGGCCATTCCCATTGAGTTCGATGTATCCAGGGGGAGAATGGCCAGACGCCGTTCGTCGGCTGCCGCCCTTGTCTGGCCGGCGCACATCAAAACGAAAAGGCACATCAGCAAAATGGCTGTAAGGGGTTTTGACAGGATGGTATGTAAAAGGTTAATTCGCGAATGATTGCAGGACATTTTCTTCCTCCGATTCTCGATTGGGCTCGGTGATATTCAGTTTTTTGAGTTTTTCCACAAGGGTGGTGCGATTCATTTTCAGGAGCTTGGCGGCCCTGTTCTTGACCCAGCCGGCACGTTCCAGCGCCTGAATGATGAGATGATGTTCATACTGTTCCATAAGTTCGCTGAGACAGACGCCGTCTTCCGGCAATATGACAGGGAATCGAGTGTCGGCATTCATAACTGAAGCGGAGACGGGATTGAAGCTGTTTCGCTGCCCATTCACCTCCCGCACTATCTTTTCCGGCAGGTCATCGCAAGTGATGACAGGCCCGTCCGACAAAATGACCAGTCGCTCCATGATGTTTTCCAGCTCCCGCACATTCCCAGGCCAGGAATATGCCAGCAGGTATTCCATGGCGTTGTCGTCTATTTCAAGG
Source organism: Deltaproteobacteria bacterium (assembly GCA_028695735.1). GTDB lineage: Bacteria > Desulfobacterota > Dissulfuribacteria > Dissulfuribacterales > DYLC01 > JAQVIJ01. The sequence goes on from JAQVIJ010000002.1 coordinate 345,305, forward strand.
GGTGTATGGCGTTTGAGCTCACAGAACCGTTTCAGGAAATAATCTATGAGCAGTGGGATATCGCCTGTGCGTTCCCTCAAGGGCGGCATGTGAATGGGAATGACATTCAAACGGTAGTAGAGGTCTTCTCTAAACCGTCCGTTCCTGACAGCGTCTTCCAGGTTTACATTTGTGGCCGCCAGAATGCGGATATCCACGGAGATGGTTTTGGTCCCGCCCACGCGTTCAAATTTACGCTCCTGAATGGCGCGCAGCAGCTTCACCTGAAGGCTCATGGGCATTTCGGCTATCTCGTCCAGAAAGATGGAGCCGTTGTGCGCCAGCTCGAACCGGCCTATGCGTGTGCGGATGGCGTGAGTGAAGGCGCCCTTCTCGTGCCCGAACAATTCGCTCTCCAGAAGCTCGTGGGGAATGGCTGCGCAGTTTACGGGAATAAACGGCCGTTCCTTGGCGTCAGGTGCGGAATAATGTATGGCCTTGGCGATGAGTTCCTTGCCGGTTCCGCTTTCACCTGTTATGAGCACCGTGCTGTCGGTGGCCGCTACTTTTTTGATGAGATCAAAGACCCCTTGAATGGCTTTGCTGTTACCGACTATCATGATCCATAATTGAAATGATAATTTTTCTCTTTACATAAAGATGAATTACAGACTAAAATTCTTACAAGGAATTTGTTGTTCTGTCAAACACTTTGTGACGGTTTTTTGACACTTTTATACCGGTAAAAAAGGAGATATCAAAACTATGGCCGAATCGAACTCCAGATATCAGGAAAAACTTCTGAAAAAGTCCATGAGTGCCATCTGGAAGGGTATGCGCAGGGAATTAGAAGATGGTATTGCACCCAGACAAATGGACTGGGACGATTTTATGGAAAAGATAGATCGTTATACACAGACCGCCATGCCTGAGTGGAGGTCTCAGTGGGAGGAATGCGTTCAAGAGATTCATGGCATTCGGGCCGCCTTGCAGAGAAATGACCTGACCGCCGCTCGAATTCATATGCAAAATGCCCATGCAATTACCAAGACCTGTCACAAAAAATGGAAGGATTGAGGAGCGGATGTAATTGGGGCTTGACAAACGACAAAAAAAACATAATGATTGCCCCACTTCGCAGTCGTTTCCCTTCTATATCACAATGGCGGCGTAGCTCAGCTGGTTAGAGCATACGGCTCATATCCGTAGTGTCCGGGGTTCAAGTCCCTGCGCCGCCACCAAATTTTCGTTCAAATACTTCCTATAACATCCATTAAAAATCCCAGGGCAAGGATATCAGGACAAGAATCCCAGGGCCAAGCCGCTGTGACCCAAACCATTCTTTGGGGGTCTCGAAAAGCGGTTCCTCCAACTCATTAACAATGATGTCCTCGTCAGTCCGGCAGGTTATGACTCCTGAGCCTAGTTAAAGAGGGATTGGAGCCTCGCCGGTTTTTCACCGGCTATCTGCAGACCTGTGTTGAGATGAATGTCCATGCCTTGAACCAGTTGTGGCTCTGTCGCTGTTTCAGAAATTTCTGGCCATGTCGGCTGGTCGGGTTGGAAAGTTGTGGCTGAATCCGGAAATATTTCTTGATAGTTGCAGGTCAAACCGGCTATATTTATGACCGGATGAGGTGGCAACCGGAAACAACTAAAACCAGGGGGAGCTTATGATAGAGACGATCAAATCCATCATCCTTGACTTTCAGGAAACCAGGCTGGAGACCGGGGTGCCCAGGCGTTTGCATATCGAGGCGGTGCGCGGCAAGGCAGCCGTATGCATCGGTGTGCGCCGCAGCGGCAAGTCAACTTACATGTTCCAGATTGTCCAGCGGCTCTTGGACAGCGGGGTTCCACGGCAGAACATTCTGTATCTGAACTTTTTCGACGATCGTCTTCACAACCTGCGGCAGGACAATCTCGGCCTGATCGCTGAGGCCTATTACTCCATATATCCGGAGAAAAAAAACACCGAGACGGTTTACTGCTTTTTCGACGAGATTCAAGCCGCCTCCGGTTGGGAGCCCTTTGTCGATCGCATGATGCGCACAGAAAAATGTGAGGTATATCTGACCGGTTCGTCGGCCAGAATGCTGTCGAAGGAGATCGCCACGCAAATGCGCGGCCGGGCGCTTTCATGGGAGATGTTCCCGTTTTCGTTCAGGGAATTTTTGAGCTACAAGGGAATCGAGAGCGAGGGAGCGCTCTCGACGAAAAAACGGCTTCTTGTTCAGAAGGCATTTGAAGAATACTGGGAGACCGGCGGCTTCCCTGAGGTAGCCGGTCTTGGTCGGAATCTGCGGATCAAGATTCATCAGGAATACTTTCACACCATCCTGTTTCGGGATCTGGTCGAGCGCCACGACGTTTCACACCCGAAGGCGGTGACCGATCTGGCATACTGGCTGGTGGACAACGCTGCCTCGCTTTACTCCCTCAACAGTCTTACCGGCTATCTCAAATCCCTGGGCCACAAAGTTCCTAAGTCCACGGTGTCGGATTACTTAGAATGGTTAGAGGACGCCTATTTCCTGTTCACCGTGCGCATATTCGACTCGTCTCTCGCACGCAGCAATGCCAATCCAAAAAAGATTTATTGTATCGATCACGCCCTGGTTACATCGGTCTCGTCTGGGATTTTAGTCAACTCAGGCCATCTCCTTGAGAATATTGTGTTCACGGCCCTTCGACGTCTTCACTCGGAAATCTACTATTACAAGACCAAGACCGGCCGGGAGGTCGATTTCATCGTCCCTGCATACGCTGAGGACGTCGCGGCAGGCAGGCTGATGCGGGGTGGGCCGCGCATGTTGGTTCAGGTGTGCGAGTCCTTAGCGGAGCCGCAGACGCGAAAACGGGAGATTGTGGCTTTGAGTGAAGCGATGGCCGAACTGGACTTGAAAACCGGGACCATAGTGACCCGAAATGAGGACGAACGGATCGAAACCGGCGGCAGGACCATCGAGGTGGTCCCTGCATGGCGGTTCCTCCTTCAACTACCGGAGGCTACGGAATAGTGGAAAGGGATGCAGGCACGGTAAGATAAACCAAGTCTAATTTTCCTGCCTGCGTTTGCCCTGAAACCACAAACGTAGGCGATCCAGATAGAGATAGACCACAGGCGTGGTGTAGAGGGTCAGCATCTGGCTGACGATCAGCCCTCCAACTATGGCAATGCCCAGAGGCCGCCGGAGTTCCGAGCCGGCCCCTCCGGCCAGGGCCAGGGGAAGGGCACCGAAGAGGGCGGCCATGGTGGTCATCATGATGGGCCGGAAACGCAGGATAGCGGCCTGATAAATGGCCTCCTGGGGAGGTTTCCCCTGATTTCGTTCGGTATATAGCGCGAAATCCACCATCATGATTCCGTTTTTCTTGACGATTCCTATGAGCAAAATGATGCCGATGATGGCTATCAGGTTCAATTCCAGGCCGCAGCACATCAGGGCGATCATGGCCCCTACACCAGCGGATGGCAGGGTGGATAGAATGGTTACGGGATGGATGTAACTTTCATAGAGTATGCCCAGGACGATATAAACCGCCGCCAGCGCGGCCAGGATCAGAAACGGCTGTGTCCTGAGGGAGTTCTGAAAGGCCTGGGCGGTCCCCGCGAATCTTCCGCGAATCTCGAACGGCGTTCCCTGTTTGCGCATGGCGTCATCTATGGCCTTGACCGCCTCACTTAACGGGACCCCTTGCGCCAGATTGAAAGAGATGGTTACCGCGGGAAACTGGCCTTGATGGTTCACCGCCAGGGGCCCCGCGTCGATTTTCCAGGATGCCAGGGCGGAGAGCGGGACAAGCCTGTTGAAAGAGGATGGCACATAGATGCTCTGAAGGGTGTCGGGCTGTTGCCAGAAGGCAGGCGCCACCTCCATGACCACATGATACTGGTTGAGGGGTTTATAGAGAATGGAGACCTGGCGCTGGCCGAAGGCGTCATAAAGGGCCTCGTCGATCTGTTGAGGGGTTATCCCCAGACGTGATGCCGTAGTCCGATCTATGTTCAGTGCCGCTTCAAGCCCCCTGTCCTGCTGGTCGCTGTTTACATCTGTCAAAACAGGCAGAGCGCGCATGGTCTGAAGTATTTTTTGGCTCCAGTTATTCAATTCCGTGACATTTTCAGCCTGCAATGTGTACTGATACAGGGCGCCGCTGATTCGGCCTCCTATGCGCAGGTCCTGCACAGGCTGCAGAAAGGTGGGTGCTCCTGGTATGTGAGCCAGTTTTTTGCGCAGTCTTGCTATGATATCTCTGGCTGTTGCCTTGCGTTTTTCAAAGGGGGCCAGCGTGATGAACATACGGGCGCTGTTTGTTGAAGAACCATGGCCGCCGCCTGTGAACCCCGCTACATAGGTGACATCAGGGTCCTGTTGAATGATCTCCATTACCTCCAGCAGTTTTGAGTGCATATCCTGAAACGAGATGTCCTGTGCGGCCTGTATGCTGCCTGCAATCCGGCCGGTGTCCTGTTCAGGGAAAAAGCCCTTGGGAATCCAGATGAAAAGGGAGATGCTTGCAGCTATGCCCGCAAGGGTCAGCCCAAGCATGGAGGAAGCATGTTTCAATGCCCACTGTAATGACCTGTCGTAACAGGACTGCATTTGCAGGAAAATCCATTCGCTTATGCCATATATCCGGCCGTGTCTTTCAGATGTATCCTCTTTCAATATGGCGGCGCACATCATTGGAGTAGTGGTCAGGGATATGATCAGGGACACGAGGACAGCCGCTGAGAGCGTCACCGCAAATTCCCTGAACAGACGTCCCACCATGCCTTCCATCAGAAGGATCGGAATGAAGACCGCCACCAGCGATATGCTCATGGAAAAGACCGTAAAGGCTATCTCTCTGCTGCCGGATATGGCCGCCTGAAGCCTTGTATATCCCATTTCCCTGTAGCGGGTTATGTTCTCCAGCACCACAATGGCGTCATCCACCACAAAGCCTGTGGCAATGGTCAAGGCCATGAGGGAGAGATTGTCCAGGGAATATTCGAATAGATACATGACCGCAAAGGTGCCTACAATGGATGACACAACGGCCACGGCCGGAATGAGTGTGGCCCGTATATTCCTGAGAAACCAGAAGACCACCAGGATTACAAGGATACCCGACAGGAGCAGGGAGATCTCCACATCATGCAGGGATGCGCGAATGGGAGGCGTTCTGTCCAGCACAACCGAGAGTTTTATGCCATCGGGTAGTGCAGCCTCCAGCTGAGGCAGAATGGAGCGGATATTGTCCACGGTTTCTATGATATTTGCGCCTGGCTGCCTGAATATAATCACCATGATGGCCGGTTTACTGTTTACAAATCCGCTCACTCGCAGGTCTTCCACCGAGTCCTTGACTTGAGCCACATCGGTGAGTCTCACCGCCCTGCCCGCATGGTAGCTGATGATCAGGTCCTCGTATTCAGCGGCCCTCTGCATCTGATCGTTTGCGTGCAGTTCCCAGAGCGAGTCTGCGTCCGATACAATGCCCTTGGGCCGATTGACATTGGACGACGCCAGCACACTGCGCACCTGTGCGAGGCTGATGCCGTATTGATTGAGGGACAGGGGATTCAGCTCCACTCTCACCGCAGGCATGGCCCCGCCGCCCACAAAGACCTGTCCTACGCCGTTTATCTGTGCGAGCCGCTGCTGCAGAATGGTGGAGGCTGCATCGTACATTTTGGGCTTGTCAACACTGTCGGATGTGAGGGATAGAATGAGAATGGGCGCATCGGACGGGTTGATCTTGCGGTATGTGGGGTTGCTGGGCAGGTTGGATGGCAGATAGCTGCGAGCGGCGTTGATGGCCGCCTGAACATCTCTGGCAGCGCCGTTTATGTCCCTGCTCAGCTCGAATTGCAGTGTGATGCTCACCGCCCCCCTATAACTGACGGAGGTCATCTCTGTGACGCCTGCTATCCTTCCGAACTGGCGTTCAAGAGGCGCCGCCACGGAGGTGGCCATAGTTTCCGGGTCAGCGCCCGGAAGTGAGGCTGAGACAGAGATGGTTGGAAAATCCACCTGTGGAAGTGGTGATACCGGCAGAAATTTGAAAGCCAGAATACCGGCCAGCACAAGGCCGATGGTCAAAAGAGTGGTAGCCACAGGCCGTGTTATGAAAAGCTCAGGGATGTTCATGAACCGCTTGTGTTTGTTCTGAATCTCTTGGCCATTCTGTCAAAGAACAGGTAGATGACCGGAGTGGTGTAAAGGGTCAGAAGCTGGCTGACCACCAGGCCGCCTATGATGGCTATGCCAAGGGGTCTGCGCAGTTCGGAGCCCACGCCTGTTCCCATGGCCAGGGGCAGGGCGCCCAGCAGCGCCGCCATGGTGGTCATGAGAATGGGCCTAAAACGCAGCAGACATGCCTGATAGATGGCCTCCTCAGCGGATTTCCCCTCATTGCGCTCTGCCTCAAGTGCGAAATCCACCATCATGATTCCATTCTTCTTGACGATTCCTATGAGCAAAATGATGCCGATAATGGCTATGACAGTGAGGTTCTGGTGAAAGAACATGAGAAAAAGCACGGCCCCTACCCCTGCTGACGGCAGGGTGGATAGAATGGTTACGGGGTGAATATAGCTTTCATACAGCACGCCAAGCACGATATAAACCGTAATAAGTGCGGCCAGGATCAGAAGCGGCTCGTTTTTGAGGGATGCGTTGAATGCCTGTGCAGCGCCTTGAAAATCCGTTTTGATGCTGGCCGGCATACCCATGCCCTGAATCACATCCTCTATAGCCTTCACTGCCTGACCAAGGGAGATGCCCGGTGCGCAATCGAAGGAGATGGTGACCGCCGGAAACTGACCCTGACGATGAATGACCAGCGGTCCTCTTGTTTCAGTGATGGATGCCACCGCGGCAAGGGGCACTCGATTTCCGGTGGCGGAACGGACATAGAGCAGTTGCAGGTCTTCCGGATGCTGTGTGAAGCGTGGTTTTAGTGTCAGAATCACGCGATATTGATTCAGTTCAGTGAAGATGGTGGAGACCTGGCGCTGGCCGAAGGCATCATAAAGGGCGTTGTCTATGTCTATGGGCGTAATGCCGAAGCGGGCTGCGGTCTGCCGGTCTATATTCAGCAGAATGCGCAGACCCTGATTCTGCTGGTCACTGCTGACATGCTCCAGCTCTTTTCGCTGTTGCAGCCCCTCCAGCAGGCGTTGCGCCCATAAATCCAGCTCCTCTGCATTGGGACTATCGAGGGTCATCTGATATTGGGTGCGGCCTACGCGCGCATCCACAGTGAGGTCCTGCACAGGCTGCAAAAAGAGCCGGATTTCGTGTGTGCCGGCCAGTTGTTCGTTCAATCGGCGAATGACCCCTGTGACAGTTGCATCCCTTTCGGCCAGTGGTTTCAGATTGATGAGCAGCCTGCCGCTGTTGAGGGTTGGGTTGGTGCCGTCAATGCCTATAAAAGACGAGACGCTTTCCACCGCCGGGTCTCTGAGAATCGTCTGTACCAGGGTCTGTTGAAGTTCGGCCATGGCAGGAAACGAGATGGTTTGGGATGCCTCTGATATGCCCTGAACGGCCCCTGTGTCCTGTACAGGAAAGAATCCCTTGGGAATGGCAATGTAAAGTATGACCGTAAGCCCGAGGGTCAGTACGGAGATGGCCAGAAGGTATGGCTGATGTCTGAGGACCCATTTCAGCGAGCGGCCGTATGCTCGAATCATCGCATCGAGAAAACGGCCTGATGCGGTATAAAACCAGCTTCTGCGTTCCACTGGAGTGTTTTTCAGCATACGGGCGCACATCATGGGAGTGAGCGTAAGGGACACAAAGGCGGAAATGACTATGGTGATGCCCAGGGTGACTGCGAATTCTCGAAAGAGCCTGCCCACTACATCTCCCATGAAGAGCAGTGGAATCAGAACCGCTATTAGCGAGACGGTCAGGGAAAGGATGGTGAACCCGATCTCTTTGGCCCCTTTTATGGCGGCATTCATGGGTGATTCCCCTGCCTCCACATGCCTTGCTATGTTTTCCACCATCACGATGGCATCATCCACTACAAATCCTGTGGAGATGGTCAGGGCCATGAGGGAGAGGTTGTTTAAGCTGTAATCCAGCAGATACATGATTCCAAAGCTGCCCACAAGGGACAGTGGCACAGCCGCGCCCGGAATGGCTGTGGCGGACAGATTGCGTAAAAACAGAAACATGACCAGAATCACCAGGGCTACGGCCAGCATCAGTTCAAACTGCACATCCTTTACTGATTCCCGAATGGTGATGGTGCGGTCAGTAAGAATGGAGACTTTCACAGAGGCGGGAAGGGCTGCCTGGAGTTGCGGCAGCAGTTTTTGAATGCGGTCAACCACCTCTATTACATTGGCCCCAGGCTGGCGCTGTATGTTCAGAATGACGGCCGGAGTGGTGTTCATCCACGCTGCCTGATATACATTTTCCGCATCGTCTATGGCCTCGGCAACATCCTTCAGCAGAATCGGGGCGCCGTTTTTGTAGGCGATCACCAGTTTCATGTATTCCAGACTGGACAAGAGCTGATCGTTGGCGGAGATCACATAGGACTGTCTGGGGCCGTCGAAGCCCCCTTTGGCCTGATTGACATTGGCTGCAATCAGACCGGCCCTCAAGTCCTCCAATGTAAGGCCGTAGGCTGCGAGCGCCGTGGGGTTGGCCTGTATGCGGACAGCGGGTCTCTGGCCTCCGCTGATGCTCACCAGCCCTACGCCGGATATCTGCGAGAGTTTTTGGGCCAGCCGGATGTCGGCAAGGTCCTCCAGTTCAGGCAGTCGCATGGAATCTGATGTGAGGGCCAGGGTCAGAATGGGGGCGTCCGCCGGATTGACCTTGTTATAAACAGGTGGATTGGGCAGGTCCCTGGGAAGGAAGCCAGAGGCTGCATTGATGGCCGCCTGCACCTGCTGTTCCGCTATGTCGAGGGGCAGTTCAAGAATGAATTGCAGGGTGATTACCGAGCTGCTGTGAGAACTGGAGGAGGTCATCTGGGCCAGGCCTGGCATCTGTCCGAACTGGCGTTCAAGGGGGGATGTGACGGAAGAGGCCATTACATCGGCGCTGGCGCCCGGATAGAAGGTGCGCACCTGAATAGTGGGATAGTCCACTTGCGGCAGGGCGGAAACAGGCAGTTGCCGGTAGGCTACCGCGCCGGCCAGAAGAATGGCGATCATGAGCAGGGTGGTGGCCACAGGGCGTTCTACAAAAAGCCGTGAAAAATTCATCAGTAGGCCCTTATTCTTTCTTCTTGCCTGTGTTTTTCCCGTTTATGGACTTTCCAGTGGTTCGCACCTCTACCTTGCCGCCGTCCTTGAGGCGTTCGGTCCCGTTCACCACCACCCTTTCATCAGCTTTCAAGCCCTCTGATATGGCTGTCTCTCCCGCCTGAGTGACTCCTGGCTTGACAGGTCTGATGCTCACCGTGTCGTCTGTGTTCAGCACAAAGACAAAGGCGCCCTGCGGGTTTCTCTGAACCGCCTCGGACGGCACTATCACAGCATCCTTTTCCACGGCTACGACCAGCCTTGCATTGACGAACTGATTGGGAAACAGCTCATTGTTTTTGTTCTCAAATACGGCCTTGAGCCTCACCGTCCCCGTTGACAGGTCGATTTGATTGTCTGTGGTGACAAGCTCTCCTGTGGCGAGCCTTTCTTTCATCTCACGGTCAAACGCCTCTACAACCAGCCTGCCTTCCTGCATTTTCTTCAATATCTGCGGCAGATTATCTTCAGGCACAGCGAATATCACGGAAATGGGCCTGGTCTGCACAATTGTCAGCAATCCCGATGCGTCCGATGAGTGCACCATGTTGCCAGGGTCAACCAGGCGAAGCCCGACCCGACCGCTGATGGGCGCTGTAATGTGGCTATAGGTGATCTGGAGTTTTGCCGCCTCGATCTGCGCCTTGTCGATTCCGACGGCGGCCTCATACTGCCTGACCAGGGCCTCCTGTGTGTCCAATTGCTGTCTGGAAACTGCGTTTTGCCTTTCAGCCATGCGGTATCGCTCCATGTCCCTGCGGATGTTTTCCAGCTGTGCCATGTCGCGGGCGAGCTGCGCCTTTGCCTGTTTCAACTGTACCTGAAAGGGTCTGGAGTCGATTTCTGCCAGCAGGGCGCCTTTTTTAACCTCACTGCCCTCCTGAAAGTGGACGGCCGTCAATTCGCCGTCCACCCTGCTGCGCACTGTAACGCTGTTCAGTGTGGTCACGGTTCCGATGGCATTGAGATAGAACTTCATGTCAGCCTTGCGGGCCTGTGCCACGGTTACCGGCGTTGGCATGGCCTGCATTTTTTTGAGTTGACTTGAGGCGGGTTCAGCGGCCTTGACCGGCTGATTTTCCCACAAGATATAGCCTGATGCGCAGGATAGAAGGAGAATGGCCATCGCTAACAGCGCCTTTTTCATTATGCTGCTCCAGTGTTTTATTGCCCTGCCTTGGCCCGCTCCATAGCCCGTTTGAAGCCTGCCCTGGCCCCTTCGATCACGGCTTCATCCACGCAGAACGCCAGCCGCATGTGATTCGGGCAGCCGAAACCCGTGCCTGGCACTGCCAGAATCAATTCCTCTTGCAGCATGGAGACGAACTTCACATCGTCAATGGGGGTCTTGGGAAAGAAGTAAAATGCGCCTTTGGGCATAGTAAATTCATAACCCGCCTCGTCCAGAATGGATGCGAAACGATCCCTGCGGCGCTGATAGATGCCCACATCCACGCTTTCGTTTAGGACCTCCGCCACCACGCGCTGCATGAGGGCAGGGGCGTTTACAAAGCCAAGTATGCGGTTGGCCAGGGTCATGGCGCCCAGGAGCTGGGTCTTGCACGGGCAGACAGGGTTTACGGCCACATAGCCAATGCGCTCTCCGGGAATGGACAGGTCCTTGGAAAAGGATGTGGTGACAACGGCGTTTTCATACAGGTCCAGCAGGGCAGGGACCCGAAGCCCATCGAACGCCAGCCTGCGGTATGGCTCGTCGGAGATTAAAAAGATCGTTTGTCCCGTAGATTGCGACGCATTCTTCAGAATTTCTATCAAGTCTTTTATCGCATTTCTGGAATACACAGCACCAGTGGGATTGTGGGGTGAGTTTATGAGAACGGCCTTGGTTTTGGGAGTAATTGCGGCTTCAATGGCCGAAAGATTCAGGGAGAAGTCAGGGTTCGCAGGCACAGGCACGAGCTTGCCGCCGTGGTTGTCCACATAAAAGCCGTATTCGACGAAGTAGGGGGCAGGGGTGATGACCTCTTCGCCTTCGTTTAGAATGGCCTTGAAGATGATGTTCAGACCGCCTGCCGCGCCGCATGTCATGATGATCTCGTTTTTGGTGACAGGCGCATCGTGGTCTTCGGCCACTCTGGCGGCTACCCGTTCTTTTACAAAATCCAGGCCTGCATTGGGCATGTAGGCATGTGCCCCTGGTTGCGGATTGGCGGCTATGCGGGCCAGGGTCTGCTCAAAGGCGTCCGGCGGCGGCAGATCAGGATTCCCGAGGCTGAAGTCAAAGACCTTGTCCTTGCCGTGAATGTTTTTTAGCCTGATACCTTCCTCGAACATCTTGCGGATCCAGGATGACCGCTCCATGAATTGAAGCATCTTTTGAGATACATAGAACGATTGTGTCATGATATTCTCCTTTCAGGAATCTACCCTATGATATAAATTTTACTATCTGCCCCCAACTTATTGATTGAATGCGGCGTAAAAGCAGTAACGCCTTGCCTATTCTTGATTTTTTGCATAAAGTGATGTGTCAAACGCTCATCTATTTGGTGACCAATAAAGACAAAACAATGGATATTATGGCACAAATAGTGTTTAACTTCAAGCTTGGAATGACGAATGATGAGTTGTTTCACTTATATTGGAACAGAGGGCAAACGCTGGATTGGCGTTGCTCCATGCATCCGTGGTAGTTTTTCTTGAGTCGCATTAAGATGATTTTATACCATAATAGGAGGTAATTTTATGAAGAATTCACGCTCATTGATTCTGGCGGTTGTCCTTTTCTGTGCCTTGCAGCCTTTCTATGCCGTTTCTCTGGCTTTCGGGGCCTCTGGTGTTGACACCTCTCTGCTCAATGTCTGTTCCATGTTTTCCGTTGCGGAGATGGAGACGGTGATGGGGCTTCCCATGAGCAAAAGCATCAAGCCAAGGCCTGTCAATTCTGTGGGGGAAGAGAGGGGCTGTATCTTTTATGACGCAAAGGGCCATTTCTATGAAGTTACCTTTCATCCCCTGTACCAATGGGGTATCATCTCCAATATCACTCCAAAATCCAAGCAATTACCGGGTGTTGGAGATGGGGCATATCTGGATGTCAAGTCCGATGCCATTGAGATGACTGTATTGATCAAGGACAAGGCCGTGATAGAGGTCCGCATCAGTGAGAAGAATCAGCGGCAAAAGGCCATGGAACTCTACGAATTGGCTCGCAAGAAATTGCCGTGAGGCATCTTTGAGGTGGGATTATGGAAACAGTCGCCGAACTCCTGAAAAGACTCAGGCCCAATCTTTCTGTGGGGCAATATGGTAAGATCGTGACCGATACCAGTGAATTTATGGAGATCGGCTATGGAGATGTGATTCGAGTGGGCGGCCTGCATTATCTGGTATTGCGGGACGAGACTGAGCGGAGTTTCGGCATCGAAGACCCCAAATACTGGATCAAGCGGTGTGTGTTGCTGGAGACAGGCGACCGCCGCATTTTGAAGCTGGTTTTCCATGAGAGCTTTCCACTGCGCCTTGGGAAATTAACCGTTAAATGCTACCGCAGCCCTGAAAAAGAGAGCCGTGTCCTGGAGCTGGTCAGAGGGGACTGGCGCTTCATGCAGGGCATAACTGCCCGGGATGATCACGCTAATCCTGTCAGGGTATTGGAGGTCATTCGAGGCAAGCGTATAGATGAGTTTGTCGCAGGCCTGGAAGTCGATCACCGTACATATTTTTTTGAGATATTTCCAGGGCTTTTTGAAAAATTCATGGGTGCATGCGAGGCCATAGCCTTTTTGCATGAACACGGCGAAAAACACGGGGACATCAGGCGGGATCACCTCAGAGTCGAAAGTGGAACGGAGAGATTCAGGTGGATAGATTTTGACTACACCTATGATTTTTATGAGAATCCATTTGGACTGGACCTGTTCGGGCTCGGCAGTATCCTTACCTTTCTTGTGGGCATGGATATATATCATCTCGGAGAGTTGGAAAGGCTCGGCTTCTCTGATGTCATTTCAAGTCTCACGTCTGAGGATTTTTCGTTGCTTTATCCCAACCGGGTGGTGAATCTTAAAAAGATTTTTCCATATATTCCGGATGGATTGAATAAAATTCTGCTGCATTTTTCTCAGGGTGCAGAGCTGGGTTACGAAACAGTAGCTGAGTTGCTGCGGGATATGGAATCGGCCAAGGCACAGATCGTGAAAGGAGGGAATCTGTCATGAATTTCAAAAAGATATTGATTGCTGTGGATGCTTCTGAAAATTCCATGCGTGCTGTGCGCTATGTGGGGGAGATAGTGGGTTCGTCCCCTGGTTTTGAGGTGACATTGTTACATGTAGCTGTTTCTCCTGACAGGGATCTCTTTCCTGACGAGCAGGTATGGAAGGCCAAAAAACAGGAGATGCAGGCCAATATGGAGTTGTTTTTTCGAAAAAGCAGGACCGCGCTCATTGAATTTGGAGTACCTTCCCAAAACATACATGAAAGATATATTCAGAGCGGGGGCGGCAGCCTGTCCCATCAGATCCTTGGCGTTCAAGAATCAGATGGGTTTGGCACTATCGTGATTGGAAGAAGGGGGGTTTCTAAGGAAGAGGAGTTTCTGTTTGGCAGTGTTTCCAACAAAATCGTCCATTATGCCAAGGGCTGCACTGTCTGGGTGGTGGAATGAGGGCGTTTTCTCCCAAGATTGTGTTTTTTAGAAAATTATGTAAAAATGAAAAACGTTGTGCCTTGTTGTGCTGAGTAGAAGCTAAAGGAGCCTTGAAAAATTAGAATTTTAGCCGGCGAGCAACGCAGTTATCGGGCGAAAGGGCAATTTTGCAAGGCTCCATTAATTGATGTGTCATATTCGTTTTTTTAGGGGGTCATTTGTGGAAAAGAAGATCAAGAAGATTCTGGTGGCCAATCGAGGGGTCCCTGCTGTAAGGATCATGCACACATGCCGGGACAGAAAGATTCCGACCGTTGCGGTTTACAGCACCCCTGACAGGCTTTCCCATCATGTGTTTGTGGCAAATTCCGCCATTCACATAGGTGAGGCGCCTCCGGCCGAATCCTACCTGAACATGCAGAAGATGATAGATGCAGCCCTGAAAAGTGGGGCCAATGCCATTCATCCAGGCTGGGGTTTTTTGGCGGAAAACAGCACATTCGCCCAGATGGTGCAGGATGCAGGGCTCATCTGGATAGGGCCTCCGCCCAATGTGATCAGAATGATGGGCGACAAGATGGAGGCCAAGAAGATCGCCATACGCGCCAATGTGCCTACCATTCCAGGTGTTAACGGCATAAAGGGCGTGGAACAGGTCAAAAAGTGGATGCAGGAAGACCGGGTGACATACCCTATCATCATCAAGGCGGCCTTGGGTGGCGGCGGCAAGGGGATGGTGAAGGTCTCTTCTGACGATGAACTGGAGCAGGCCATCTCTCGCGCCCGTTCAGAGGCATTGAAGTCCTTTGGCGACGAGAATCTGTTGGCCGAAAAATATATAGAGCGTGGCAGGCACATAGAGGTGCAGGTAGTGGCGGACCAGCATGGTCATGTGGTGCACCTGCACGAAAGGGAGTGCACCCTGCAGCGCAGAAACCAGAAGATCATCGAAGAGGCACCGTCTCCTTCCATAGAGGACGACATCCGTTATGAGATGTGTTTTACCGCCGTGCGCCTCATGAGGGAGATCGGCTATCATTCCGCAGGCACGGTTGAGTTTTTATTCGACAGTTCCACCAAGCGTTTCTATTTTCTGGAGGTCAACACCAGATTACAGGTGGAACATGGCATAACAGAGTTGATAACCGGTCTGGATATCGTGGACATAATGATAGACGTGGCGGAAGGCAAGCCCCTTTCCTTCAAACAGTCAGATATCAGGCCTAACAGATGGGCGTTAGAGGTACGGGTAAATGCAGAGGATCCAAAGACCTTCAGCCCATCATTCGGCACCATAACCCACCTGGAGGTCCCTCAGGGCCCTGGCGTCCGAATCGCTCAAGGTGTCTATGAAGGTGCTGATATCCCTCCATATTACGATTCCCTGCTCATGCTCATCATGACCGCCGGGCCTGAACGGGACGATGCCATAAATGCCATGGACAGGACATTGGCCAGGAATTTCCGTGTGGACGGAGTCAAGACCCTGGCACCCCTGCTTTTGAGCATCATTCGGCACGAGTCCTTTAGAAGAGGGGAGTTTTCCACTCGTTTCATTGAGACTCACATGGATGAGCTGGTCTCCATGTTTAAGGATAAAGACACCGAGGATGAGGTGTTGAAAATTGCCAAATATGTGGCCCGTATCTCTGCCTTAGGGCCCCAGGAGTGGATGTGATTATGAAAAAGAAGGTGAAAAATATGCAGCAGTCCGTTTCCTCCAATGAAAATATGACGGTTCAGCAATATTCTAATTTGGTACGCCCAGGCATGTCGCCCGGGGAGATTGTAAAGGCAGTCCGCTCACTAAACGGTGTGATCTTCACCTCCACGGGTATGCGGGATGCAGGCCAGTCTGATTACAAGAATAGGCATCGAATCTACGATCTCATCACCCTGGCGCCTTATTATGAAAAGATGAACCTCTTCAGCGCTGAATGCCATGGCGGGGCCAGATGGCATGTGGGTATCATGAACCGAAAGGAGAGCCCTTTCGAGGAGATACGCCTTCTGCGTGAGCGCATGCCCAATGTCCTGCTTCAGACCTTGATTCGCGAGACAAACCTCTGGGGTTACAGGCCGTATCCCAAAAATGTCATAGAGTATGTGGTGTCTTTGGTGGATATAGATGTCTGGCGTTGTTTTTCATTTTTGAATGATATCCGTAACATGCGTGCGGTGGCAGAGGTGGTGATGAAGCGAGGTCGTCTATTTCAGCCCGCCATCTCCTTCACACAGGCGGATTGGACCACCAATGAGTATTACCTGGGTCTGGTGAAGGAGATAGTCGCCCTCTGTGGCGGAGTGGAGGAGATCATCCTCTGCATCAAGGATATGGCTGGAGTGGGCAGCCCTGCCCGTATCAGAAGCCTCATAGATGCCATAAAACAGGCATATCCAGAGTTGGAGGTGCAGTATCACAGGCATGCCACCGATGGCCTGGCAATCCCTGCGCTTTTGGCGGCTGCCCAGGCAGGTGCACGTATTTTAGACATAGAAGAGGACAGTCTGACCCGTTTTTATGGGCAGGCACCCATGCTTTCTGCCCAGGCGTTTCTGGAGGAGTCTGGAATCAAGGTGATTTTGAACAGGGAGGTGGCTGAGACCGCCTGTCAGAAGGTGAGGGAGTGGATTGGTTTTTATGAGTGGGCCGAGTCTCCGTTCAAGGGGTTTGATCACACGGTCACCTTGCACAAGATGCCTGGCGGCGCCTTTCCCAGTTCCTTTGAACAGGCGGAAAAGGGAGGTTTTCTGCACCTGATGCCGGATATCCTCAAAGTGATGTCCCTTTACAATCGCATTGTGAAGTATTTCGATGTGACACCAGGTTCTCAAATCACATGGGTGACCTGCAGCGGCATAGTCAACAAATATGCCAAGGAAAAGGGTGAGGCGGGCGTAAAGCATGTCATAAACCTTCTGAGCAAGTTTGTGCTGGAGAAGAACCAGGACATGAACGCCATGACCCCAGAGGAACAGGAAGAGCTATTGCTCCTCTTCCGCTCGGCGCCTGGGGATTTCAAAAACCTGCTGCTGGGCGGTTATGGCAGGTTGCCCATGGGTTGGCCGGCGGCATGGGTCTATAAAAGCGCCTTTGGCGATGCCTGGCAGGAGAAATTAAAGGAGCGCAAAGAGGAGTCGCCCTTGGATTCAGTACCTCCAGACGACATGGAGAGGCTCAGCCTTGAACTGAATGAACATCTGGGGCGGCCTGCTACGGAAGAGGAGTTCGTGCTCTATCTGATGCATCCCAAGGATGCCGTTTCCATGATTCAATTCCGGGAGGAATACGGGGATGCCCCTCTGGTTTTGCCCACTAATGTCTGGCGAGAGGGCTTGAAACACCCTGGAAGCAGAGTGGAGTTCGATTTGAATGGCAAGCCTTATTGCATCGAGTTGGTCTCCATGGGAGCCGAACACGAAGGCATTATTCATGTGGTTATGAAGGTCAATAACAAGACTCGCGTCTATACAGTGAAGACTGCCAGGGCCAAAAAGACGGAGATACGCATGGCAAAGGGCGCCCATCATATCGGTGCCCCTATCAACGGCAATGTCTGGCGTATAGGTAATCCTCAGCGCGGTGCGCTCAAGGTGGGCGATATTGTGCATAAAGGTGAAGAGATCGCCAATCTGGAGGCAATGAAGATGGAAAATGCCATTTTGGCCCCCTATGATGCCCAGATTGTTGGAATAGCCGTGAAACTGAATGAAACAGTTCAGGAAGGGCAGTTGCTTTTTGAGCTGAAGGCATTAAATTAACATTCGAGGATTCCTTAAAAAATAAACCATGATGAGGAGGGCCTGTGCGACCTGAAATGGATATTCTGATCTGGGCCGTTGTATTGTGTCTTGGGGTGATATCTGTCTTGTCTTTTGTGCTGGTAAAAAGGCTGAAACAGACACTCGACAACGTGGACAAGACCCTTATGACCGTTAATGAAGCAGTTTCAGGGGTGCAGGCCTCCTTTATCCCTTTTATAGAAAGGACATCCAGTTTTGAAGACAAGGCAGGCCTGGTGCTTCAGGATGTATCCATTCGGTTTCAGCGAATGGAGGATGCCCTTTTGCCTTTAGTGGCCGATGTCAGACAGATGGCGGATACCTACGAAAGGCTCGGCAGTAATGTCGATTTGATATTGAATTCTCGTTTACCGGCATTGATAGAGGATTTGAGCAGTGTTTTGCGGGATGTTTCAGCCATAAGCCAGGATATTGAGGACAAACTCCGCAAAATAGATTCCATATTCCAGACAGTAAACAGGACAGGAACCATCATCAACGATGTGGTAAGTGTAGTGCGGCCTGGTGCTTTGGGTGTGGCCACCGACATAGCGAGCGTTACAGCGGGCATCAGAACCGCCTTGAACTTTTTAATTCACAAAAGAAAGGAGAAATGAGTATGGAACACAACGAGAATTGTTCATCGAGCTTAGGTGGTTTGTTTGCAGCGTTTTTGGTGGGCGGTATTGTAGGGGCTGCCGCTGCTATTTTGTTCGCCCCCAGATCTGGTGAAGAAACCAGGGAAAGGCTCAAAGAAAAGGCTGCAGCTCTGCGTGAAAATATGGAAGACATGGCGCGTGATGTGAAGGATAAGACCTACCAGGCTGTTGAGAAGGGGAAGGGGTTGCTTGAGGAGCAAAAAGGCAAATTGAGTTCCGCCATAGATGCGGGCAAAGAGGCCATGTTGCGTGAAAAAGAGCGCCTTATGGGTAAATTTAATGAGTCGGTGGAGGACCTGGAAGAGGCTTAGTCCGCTTGTTTTATAACGGGGTGCAGGCCGTTTTGCTGAGAAACGTTTTTAGGGAGCCTTGAATGAATATTTACAGGGGGAACTCATGAATAAAAACCAGTTTGGCAGAAGAGATAAACTTATTCAAGAAAAACGAATAGATACCTATCAGCAAACCACCAAATTGCCAGACCCTACTGTTTGTACCAGATGCGGCTGTGTATTTTCCAACGGCAGATGGTCGTGGCAGGAATTGCCTGCGGATACTCATAATATCAATAAGACGCTTTGTCCCGCCTGTAAACGCATTGAGGACAATGTGCCTGCTGGTTATATGGATTTAAGCGGTGAGTTTTTTGTATCGCATAAAAACGAGATACTGCGTCTTATTAAAAATGAAGCTGATGCGGAAAGCCAGGAACATCCAATGGAACGTCTTATGGAGATCGCAGAGAAGCCTGAAGGCGTATTGATAACAACCACAGGTATTCATGTGGCCCGGCGTCTGGGTGAGGCTGTTGAAAAGGCCTACAGAGGCCAATTGGATTATACCTATGGGGATGATGAAAAGACCATCAGGGTCAGCTGGCGCCGGTGAGTCGTGTATTGATTCGAATAGAGATGAACGGGTGCAACATTACGGTGTGGCACCCGTTTTTTTTAGATGTTTCCTAAGATTTCTGATGGTTGTGCATAACGAGGGTATGATTTCATAAAATGGATTGCAGGATAGATAGCGGTGATTCCGGCGGACTTATTTGCCTGTGCTGTGGGGGCCGGGCGGAGATTCAAGGCAGGTGATCTCATGCACATGTGGTCTGCAAGGTATGCGGATACGATGCGCCTCTGAGATTTTATGAGAAACAGATAGACAGATTGCGAGAAAACCTCTGGGAGAAACCTTTGAATGATCAGCGGCAGGAACTGTAAAGATGGCAGGCGACCTCTGTATCCCGTCCTGTTTCCATGAGAAGCGGTGTTTCTATGCTGCATCTTGCCATTGCATTTGGGCATCGGTCATGAAAGGGGCAACCGGATGGTATGGCCTCAAGCGATGGAACATTGCCTGGAATTGTCGATAATCTTTCTTTTCTGTTGTTTGTATTCTCGTCTTGTCCCGATATACTGTCGTATTTTGGTATGGAATCCAGTAGGGCTTTTGAATAGGGGTGTCTGGGTTTTGTAAAGAATTCTTCGACAGGTGATATTTCAACAAGTCTGCCCGCATACATGATCATCACTCTTTGAGCGATCTGTGCCACCACTCCCATATTGTGTGTGATGAAAAGCAGACTTAATCCGTTTTTTTCGCGCAGACTGTTCATAAGCTGGAGTATCTGGTCCTGTGTGGAGACATCAAGGGCTGTGGTGGGTTCGTCGGCTATAAGTAACGAGGGGGTGCATGCAAGGGCCATGGCGATCATCGCCCGTTGCCGCATGCCTCCCGAGAGCTGATGCGGATATGATGCTGCATACAGACCAGGGTCAGGCATTTCAGCCATTTCAAGGGCGGCGAGGGTCTTTTTGCGCGTTTCTTCCGGACTAAATGAGAAATGTGCATTGACAGCCTCTGCAATCTGTTCGCCTATGGTAAAAACAGGATTGAGGGCGGTCATGGGTTCCTGAAATATCATGGCCATGTGCCGCCCCCGTATGTCCTGGAGTTCCAGGCTGGACATTGCGTGTATTGCAAGATCCTTGAAAAAAATTTCTCCACCGGCGAGATGGAATGGTGGCGATGGAAGCAATCCCATAAGAGAAAGGGCGGTTACAGATTTTCCGCAGCCGGATTCACCCACCAGGCATACGCACTCGCCTTTATTGATGTGAAAGCTTACACTGTTGACGGGGAATAGGTCCTTCTCCCTGGTGCGAATGGCGATCTTGAGGGAGGTTACCCGTAACAATGGTGAGTCGTTCAAGCCTTATGCACCAGCATCGTGGCAGGGTCGAGCCTCAATCCCATATCTGTCTGTGCCGCGGATGGTCCCTTCAACAGATTGAGTTGCATCTCCTGCCCTACGGGTTTCAGTTGAAGAATCACCTCAAACATGCTGGACAGATTTGCTATGGACTCAGGGAGTCCGGCGCTGTCCTGGGCATCCGCTGCCGGTATTGTGGCTGAAAACCATATGGGGAACCCATGGTCTTTGGCCATTATCTTGAGTTCAGTGAGGCTGTCACGAGCATATTGGTCAAAACGGAGACCATCTATGATAGCAACCTGAGGCATGAAGATGCCCTGTTCAGTTAGGTCGTTTATGCGTTCTTCCAGCCTGTGCGGCTTGAAGGTCTCTACATTATAAGTCATTATAAAACGATGGGGGAGTATGTTTTCCCACATCTCTTCTTCGGCATGTTCCAGATGATATTCCTGTTTGATGTTGTTAAAAACTTCATCATACCAGAGCACTACCTTTTTGACAGGTTGTCCTACGCTGATATGCAGGATGTTTCTACCATTCAGAATGCTGTCCAGGGCCAGCTGCACCAGCATGGCTGTCTTGCCCACGCCTGCCATGGCTGCCACCATACCGAATTGCCCTGCATTCAATACGGTATTGCCGGTATTTTCCAGAATTCTGAGAGGATTTCTTGCGATTAAATCTTTTTTTAGCATGGCTTGACTCCTTTTATGGTGTGATTAACCCCCGGCCTTTTTCTTTTCAGCAGCCTTTTTGATGAGTTCATCCGCTATGTTTTTAGGTACAGGACGATATGTGGCAAACTCCATGGTGAACTGTGCCTTGCCCTGAGTCGAGGAGCGAAGTACTGTGGAGTATCCGAACATCTCTGAAAGCGGTACCTCCGCCTCGATGGTGCAGATATCGCCCTCATCCTGGGTTCCAAGGATCATGCCGCGTCTCTGGTTCAGTGACCCCATAACAGCGCCCTGAAATTCCGTAGGTGTTTCAACGGCTACTTTCATTATGGGCTCAAGGATTATTGGCTTTGCCTTTGAGTAACCCTCTTTGAAAGCGCCTCTTGCAGCGGCCTGAAATGCCATATCCGATGAATCGACGGCATGAGATTGACCGTCGTTTATCGTTATCTTGATGCCTGTGACAGGAAAGCCCAGCAGCGGGCCTTTTTCGAGGCTGCTTCTGAATCCCTTTTCACAGGATGGGATGTATTCGGTGGGGATGGAGCCGCCTACAATCTGGTTGTCAAAGACGAACTCTTCATTCTCTATGGGTTCCATATAACCAGCCACACGACCGAACTGGCCGGCGCCGCCCGTCTGTTTTTTGTGTGTGTAATTGAAGTCACCACGCTGTGTTATGGTCTCTCGATAGGCGACTTGAGGCATACCAGTGGTCACTTCGGCATTATACTCACGCTTCATGCGTTCGATATAGACCTCCAGGTGAAGTTCTCCCATACCGGCTATTATGGTTTCACCTGTTTCGTGGTTGACAAATGTCCTGAATGTTGGGTCTTCCTTGGTGAAGCGGGAAAGGGCCTTGGACATGTTTATCTGGGCCTGGTTGTCTTTCGGGACAATGGAGAGCGATATGACCGGTTCAGGGACATGCATGGAGGTCATGGTGTATTGAATGTCTGGGGATGTGAAGGTATCGCCTGATGCACAGTCCACGCCGAAGATGGCACCGATATAACCTGCGGGGATGGCGTCGATGTCCTCCATCTGGTCTGCATGCATTCGGACGACGCGGCCTATCTTTATTTTCTTTCCTGTACGGTTGTTGACCACTGTATCACCCTTGGCCAGATTGCCCTGATAGACTCGAATATAGGTTAATTGGCCGAAACGCCCTTCCTCCAGCTTGAATGCCAGTGCCACAAGCGGTTTGGATATATCGGATTCCAGGATTACAGGGGCTTCATCCCTCTGCATGTCGAGGGCGACGTTTTCCACCTCTTCCGGAGCCGGCAGAAAATCCACCACAGCATTCAAAAGGAGCTGAACACCTTTATTTTTATAGGCTGAGCCCATAAAAACCGGAGTGAGCTGTCTTTTGAGGGTGCCGGCCCTGACCGCCTCTATGATGAGTTCAGGGGTGACATTGCCTTCCAGAGCAGCCTCCATCAATGCATCTGAGAACATGGATGCCGCATCTATCAAGGTTTCTCTCAGGGATGCGGCCTGTTCCATGAGATTTGCAGGTATTTCCTCGATGCGAATGGTTTCTCCATTGGGGCCGTCGAAATAATAGGCCTTCATGTCTATCAAGTTTACTACGCCTTCCAGATTGGATTCAAGCCCGATGGGAAGCTGCATAGCCACTGCATTGTGATTGAGTTTTTCCCTGAGCTGGGTCACGACCTTCATGGGATTGGCGCCGCTTCTGTCGCATTTATTGACAAATGCAAGGCATGGGACCTTGTATCTGGCCATCTGCCTGTCAACGGTTATGGACTGGGACTGAACGCCTCCCACCGAACACAGCACCAAAATGGCGCCGTCCAGCACGCGCAGGGAACGTTCCACTTCAATGGTAAAGTCCACGTGGCCGGGGGTGTCGATGATATTTATTTCATGTCCAGCCCATTCACAATATGTGGCCGCAGATGTGATGGTGATACCGCGTTCCTTTTCCAGTTCCATGAAGTCCATGGTGGCGCCGACTCCGTCTTTGCCCTTCACATCATGAATGGCGTGAATGCGTCGAGTGTAGAAAAGTACCCTTTCAGTAAGGGTGGTTTTGCCAGCGTCTATGTGGGCGCTGATGCCGATGTTTCTGATCTTGGTTGGATCTGTTTTCATTATACCTGTGACCTCTACATTGTATTGCATTGAGCGGCTTCCTTCGCCTTTTGTCCCTTCAAAGGGGACGAGAAGCCATTTTATAAACCTGTTATGAAGGTAATGTGACAACAATTATATAATTTATTGTCAAGTTCTTCAAAAGTCCCGTTTTATTAACCTTATACCATGCAATTGTCAAGGGTAAAGGCGGAAAAGGGCATGGGTTGATTCTTGAAAAAAATCTTGAATGAGATTAGATTGCACTGGCATTATGTCAAAGGAAAATAAAAAACAATCCCAAGACAGTTCTGGGAAAAGAGGCCATGGGCTCATTCTGGCTGTCATTGTAATCGCCTTCTTATTGGTTGTCATCACTGCAGGCGCCCTGACCATAGGTTATCTGATGTTGGATCTGCCCGACATCTCCAGTCTTAAGTCCTATCGTCCTCCTGTCGCCACAACTGTTCTGGATCAGGACATGCAGCCTCTTGCCTATTGGTATGAGGAAAAACGCTGGGTTGTGCCCAGAGAACGTATTCCGGATATTGTTATAAAGGCCTTTTTGGCAGCGGAAGACGCCAGATTTTATGAACATCCCGGAATTGACTGGACTGGTGTCCTGAGGGCCATGTTCAAAAATTTTGAGGCGGGCGGAGTGGTGCAAGGAGCAAGCACCATAACCCAGCAGTTGACTCGGGCCCTGCTTTTGACTCCGGAAAAGAGTCTGGAACGCAAGATCAAAGAGGCCATACTGGCATGGCAGATAGATTCCTACCTTTCAAAGGATGAAATCATTACCATCTATCTCAATCATATATTTTTCGGGCAGCAGGCATACGGCATAGAGGCTGCTTCACGGACCTATTTCGGTAAGCATGTGGAGGAGCTGAATCTGGCTGAGGCAGCCATTCTGGCCGGTCTTCCCCAGGCCCCCAGCCGCTATAACCCCTTCAAGCACACGGAACAGACTAAAAAGAGGCAGCTTTATGTATTGCGCCGCATGGTCGAAGAGGGTTTCATCACATCGGAGGATGCTGATATAGCAGCCAGGCTGCCCATTATACTCCGCCCGGAAAATTTGAATCTTCCAGATGGAGTGGAGTATTTTATATCAGAGGTCAGACGAGAGATGGAGGCCAAATACGGCCAAAAGAGGTTGCTGACAGAGGGTTTTACCATAGTGACCACCTTGAGGCGGGATTGGCAGCAGCGTGCCTTCGACTCCCTTCAGGCCGGTCTGGATGCAGTAATAAAGCGTCATCCCAAGGATGCGGAGCTGGCCCATAGCATTCAGGGTGCCATCCTTGCCATGGAACTTGAAACCGGTGAGATCAAGGCAATGGTGGGTGGCAGGAATTTTGCCTCATCCCAGTTCAATTATGCCACTCAGGGCCGGGTGCAGCCGGGTTCATCCTTCAAGCCCATAGTCTATGCCGCGGCCCTGGAAAAACGTGTCATATATCCCAACAGTATTCTGGTGGATGAACCCATCACCCTTGGTGGGGCTGACAGAAATCATCCCTGGACGCCGGAAAATTTTGACAATACCTATATGGGTCCCATCACAGTCAGGACCGCCATCACGCTTTCCCGCAATATCATTTCTGTAAAGATTGCAAGTATGCTGGGTTATAAAGAGATTCATAAAATGGCGGCCAGGCTGGGAATCGAGTCTCCATTGGCCCCGAATCTTTCCATTGCACTGGGGTCAACCGCCATTCCGCTCATAGAATTGGTACAGGCATACAGTAATTTTCCTTTGCTCGGCAAGCGGTTCAAACCCCATTTTATCAAGGAGATACGGGACAAAGACAACCGTTTGCTGGAGCGGTACAGCCCTGAGGTAATAACAGACACCATCAGCCCTGTAACCGCATATCAGATGGTCAATCTTCTGGAGTCAGTGGTGCAGGAGGGGACCGGCTCTGCTGCAAAGGCCCTGAAAATATCCGTGGCAGGCAAGACAGGCACTACGGATAACTACAAAGATGCACTGTTTGTAGGGTTCAGCCCTGAGGTGGTGGCAGGGGTCTGGATAGGCAGGGAGGACCAGAAAAGTCTGGGCAGGCTTGAGACCGGCGGACATGTGTCCTGTCCGGTATGGACTTCCTTCATGGAGATTACAAAGCCAGAGCTCAAAAAGAAGGAGTTCGATATGCCTGCCGGAGTGGTGCTTGTGGCCATAGATAAAAATACCGGGCGCATTCTGCCGGAGTCTGAAAGCAGCGGGCGTGATGCCAGATGGGTGGCCATGAATGAAAACGATCTGCCGACAACTACCACCGCTCCAGGCGAGGAGTTCGATACCGTTGACGAGGAGGGCGGCTCAATAGTCCCTTCTACCGGCGCGGCACAGGATAATTCGCCTCTTAAGACGTCTCCGGCGAACGAGTTATTGAAATTACCGTCCTGGTCAAATTGAAACAGGAGGTTGTAACTGCGCCACACATAACCACCCTCCATGGCGGTGATGTGTGGCAGGCGGCACATTAAATTCAATAGCGGAATCCGGGGATTATAGTTTGGCGGATTTTCTCGGAATATCAGTTATATATTCCTTATTGACATACAGTACCTTATATTCTTTTTTGAGTGCGTTGACCATGTTGTTGAGCTGGGTGTCATCCATATCCTTTATGCGGATATAGACCTCCTTCCTGTCGGGAGAGACGTGGTCCTGGCAGGTCAATACGCTTATAACCCTGGCGTCGTAGCCTCGCAGAAAATTAAGTAACTGGTTCAAGGTGCCTGGTTTGTCTTCTATGTCACAGGCCAGCTGAATCGGGGCTCTATATATACCTGTTATGCTGATCAGCACCTTGAAAATATCGGTCTGCGTGATCATGCCCACGATTTTTCCATCTGCGTCCACCACTGGCAGGCCCGATATGCGGTTTTCCAGCATGATGGCCGCTGCCTTTTCCACTGAATCATCATCACGCAAGGTCAGCGGGTTGGGTGTCATGATATCCTTTACCTTGATCTCCGAGAGCAGATAATAGAGCTCATGGACATCCAGAGAGGTGGCCTTTGATGGCGCAGCTTCTTTTATGTCGCGGTCGGTGACTATTCCCACCAGTTTCCCATCCTTCAGAACGGGTACACGCCTTATTCCATGCTCTTTCATGAGTTGGCTGACCTTCATGATAGAGGTGTTTTCATCCACGGTTATGGGGTCGGGGGCCATCCATTCTTTTACCGACATACTAATTGCCTCCTGATTGTAGAGAGGTTCCCAAAATTGTTTTATTTTGGAGCCTACATCTATTTTTTGTTTTTGAAATTATCGAAATGTCCTTGGACTATCTAATAAAAACCATTTTCCATGTCAAGCCGTTCTTTTCTCTTGACAACACCGCTTGTTGTTCGCTATGTTAACGGAAAATCAATTCAGAGTTCCGCACGTCAAATCCTATAGAAATTTCTGAATCCTCATTTTAAGGTTTCAATGCTGTTTTCCAATAAATATTCCCTTTTTTATTCATTTATCACATCGTGTCAAGGATAGTTTTATCATGCCCAGAAGGAAAAAAGATCAAAACATGCCCAATGCAGAGGACATAGCTGAAGCCTTGTCCCATTACGACCTTTCTGATTCCTCCAAGACCATTTTGCACATAGGCACACTCAAGAAAAAGACCATAGCCGAGTTACATGCCATGGCTAAGGAATTGGGTGTTGAAGCCCCAGGCTCCCTTCGTAAACAGGAGCTCATCTTCGCCATACTCAAGGCCATGACAGATGGAAACGGCGGGGTCTGCGGCGAGGGTGTGCTGGAGGTCTTGCAGGACGGTTTTGGCTTTTTAAGGAGTCCAGATTATAGCTATTTACCTGGGCCTGATGACATATATGTCTCGCCGTCGCAGATACGCCGTTTCAATCTGAATACAGGGGACACTATTTCAGGCCAGATTCGATCCCCCAAGGAAGGGGAGCGATATTTTGCCCTGTTAAAGGTCGAGACAGTCAATTACGATACGGTTGACAAGGCGATAAACCGTATCATCTTTGATGATCTTACCCCGCTGTATCCTGACAAGAAGTTTATGCTTGAGACTGAAAGCGACAACTATTCAGCTCGCGTCATCGATCTTCTGACACCCATCGGGAAAGGCCAGCGAGGCCTGATCGTCGCCCCTCCGCGCACAGGCAAGACCATGCTGCTTCAGAACATTGCAAACAGCATAGCCACTAACCATCCGGAAGCAGTTTTGATCGTGCTGCTTATCGACGAAAGACCCGAAGAAGTCACCGACATGCAGAGAATGGTCAGGGCGGAGGTGGTCAGCTCCACCTTCGATGAGCCGGCTCAAAGGCATATTCAGGTTTCGGAGATGGTCATTGAAAAGGCCAAGCGTCTCGTGGAGCACAAGAGGGATGTGGTCATATTGCTGGACAGCATCACGCGTCTGGCGCGCGCCTACAACACAGTAGTGCCTCCCAGCGGCAAGATACTTTCAGGTGGTGTGGATGCCAATGCCTTGCAGAGGCCGAAACGGTTTTTCGGGGCAGCCAGAAACATAGAAGAAGGCGGCAGTTTGACCATCATAGCCACTGCCCTCATTGATACCGGAAGCCGTATGGATGAGGTGATTTTTGAGGAATTTAAGGGCACTGGTAACATGGAGATACATCTCGACAGAAAACTGGCAGACAAACGTATCTTCCCTGCCATAGATATCAATCTGTCAGGGACGCGAAAAGAAGACCTGTTGATGCCCAAAGATGTTCTGAACAAGGTCTGGATACTGCGCAAACTGTTGTCGCCTTTGAATCCCATAGACAGCATGGAGTTTCTGTTGAACAAGATGCAGGGTACAAAAAACAACGAAGAGTTTCTGGGGAATATGAATAGATAGATTGTTTGACTTATATGAAACGCACTTGACTTAATGCCATAAAAGTGATTTTATTTTTTGTTTGGAAAATAGCTAATCAATAAACCAGGAGGTAATCATGAAAGAAGGCATACATCCCAAGTATCAGAAGGTGAAGGTCCGCTGTGCATGTGGTAATGAATTTGAGGTGGGCTCCACTATCCCTGAAATCCGTGTGGAAATCTGCTCCAAGTGCCATCCATTTTTTACCGGTCAACAAAAACTGATTGATACGGCCGGCCGTGTTGAGAAATTCCAGAAGAAGTATGCGAATGTCCTTAAAAAATAGGGCTATTCCCACCATACTGCTGGCAGCGCCTCTGACCATGTTCGGGTTATTAGGGGCTTCTATGAATGTGGGCGGTCAGGCCGTGCTGGAGGGTGTGATGATGCGTTCTCCAAACGCCCTGAGTGTGGTGGTGAGGCGCAGTGACGGTACCATAGCTGTAAAGGAAGACAAGTGGTCTTCCTTTACGCAGAGAATGCCATGGTTAAAATGGCCGTTTCTGCGTGGAGTGGTGGTTATGATGGAATCCCTGGTCAATGGTTTACAGGCACTGAATTTTTCAGCCCAGGTGGCGGCGGAGGAATCCTCTGCTATGGCTGAAAGCGATGCCCAGCCTATCTCCAGTTGGACTATAGCACTTACCATATTGGCATCTATCGGCCTTGGGTTGGTGTTTTTTGTAGCATTACCCCACTTGGCAAGTATGGGTGTACTGAGCGCCATGAGCTTGAACAATGGCCTGGATTCAGTGTGGTTTCATGCCATTGACGGTGCAATCAAGATATCCCTTTTTGTGATTTACATATCGGCTATCGGTTTCATGCCTGAGATTCGCAGGGTGTTTGAATATCACGGTGCTGAACATAAGGCCATCCATGTCTATGAGGCCGGTAAGGCCCTGGTAGTTGAAAATGCGAGGGATTACGACACGCTTCATGCGAGATGCGGCACGGCATTTCTTATGGTGTTGCTGCTGGTGAGCATACTGGTGTTTACACTTGTTTTGCCGTTTTTACCCCATCTCGCTTCCAGATGGATGGAAATCCCCTTCTCAATTGTCGTTAAAATCTTGTTGATGCTTCCAATAGCCGGTATCTCGTACGAGATCATAAAATTTTCCGTTGGGCTGAAGACAGATGCAGGGCTCAAGCCGTTTCAATGGTTGATTAAAGGGCTTTTAATGCCTGGACTTATTATGCAGCGTCTGACGACTCGCGTTCCGTCCGATGAACAGGTTCAGATTGCGATGGAATCATTGTCCCGTGTTTTGAAGCTGGAATCCAGCTTTCAATCATCTCATTAGCCACTTTTTTAGGCCTTAACTCCTTCTGATGTTTACCAGATTACAGGAAATAGAAGAAAAATTTTTGTCTCTTGAGGCTGAGCTGGGCAATCCTGACACCTTGCAGGATACCAAACGGTTTCAGCAGGTGGCCAAGGAACACGCCGATTTGCAGCCCATAGTCAACGCCTATCGGGAATACAAGGACATATCGTCACAGATAGAAGATGCAAGGCTCCTTTGTAACGATGCGGATGCAGACATAAAGGAAATGGCCGAGTCGGAAGCAAGAGAGCTTGAACAGAAGAAAAGGGATGTTGAACAAAGGCTCAAACTGCTGCTTTTGCCCAAGGATGCACGGGACGAGAAAAATACCATCCTTGAGATACGGGCTGGCACCGGTGGAGAAGAGGCAGCCCTTTTCGCTGCCGATCTTTTTCGAATGTACAGCCGATATGCCGAACGTAAGCACTGGAAATTGGAGATCTTAAGCGAGAGTCCCACAGGCATAGGCGGTTATAAGGAAATTATCGTGCTCATATCAGGCGACAAGGTGTACAGCCGTCTGAAGTATGAGATAGGCACCCATCGTGTACAAAGGGTCCCGGAGACAGAGGCCCAGGGGCGTATTCATACATCCGCCATAACGGTTGCGGTGCTGCCCGAGGCTGATGAGGTGGACATTCAGATAGATCCCTCAGAGCTTCGCGTAGATGTCTTTCGGGCATCCGGAGCCGGCGGCCAGCATGTAAACAAGACCGAGTCCGCTGTGCGCATTACGCATCTCCCAACTGGTCTGGTGGTGCAGTGCCAGGACGAACGTTCCCAGCACAAAAACAGGGCCAAGGCCATGAAGGTGCTGGCCGCCCGGCTTTTGGACATGAAGACCGCTGAACAGGCGGCCAATATCACGGAAGAGCGGCGCAGCATGGTGGGCACAGGGGATCGAAGCGGACGTATTCGCACCTATAATTTTCCCCAAGGCCGTGTAACAGACCATCGCATCGGCTTGACCCTCTATCGTTTAGACAGCATCATGGATGGCGACATAGACGAGATCATAGATGCCTTGGCCATGCATCAGCAGGCGCTTCTCCTTGCAGGCAGCTCAACCGATTGACATCAAGACCCTTTTAAATCAAGTGGTGTCGCTTTTATCGCGGCATCTTTTCATCGAAAATCCAAGGCTTGAGGCCGAGATATTGCTGTGTGATGTGCTGTCAGTGGAGCGGCCGTGGCTGTACAGCCATTCTGGTTATCAGCTCACAACAGAGGATCTTACGGCATATATGAGTAGCATTCAACGCCGCATATCTGGTGAGCCCCTGGCCTATGTTCGCGAGAAAAAGGAGTTTTGGTCTCTGGAGTTTAAGGTTACACCTGCCACCCTTATCCCTCGGCCTGAGACTGAACTCCTGGTGGAGACCGCCTTACAGATTATCGATGACCGTTTTTCCCACGAAAGGCGCATAAATCTTCTGGAGCTTGGAACGGGTTCTGGCGCCATAGCCATTGCCCTTGCCCACGAAAGGCCCAATACTCATGTGGTGGCTACTGATATCTCTTACGAGGCATTACATGTGGCATACGAAAATGCCATCACGTATGATGTCAGTGACCGCATCAGGTTTGTCTGCGCCGATTGGTTTGCTGGCCTGAAGGCATGCAGACAGTTTCATCTCATTATTGCCAACCCGCCTTATATCTCCCATGAAGAACGAAATGGCTTGTCTCATGAGGTGCTGAATTATGAGCCTGCTCTCGCCCTTTTTTCCGATGAAGACGGCCTGAAGCCCCTGCGGCTCATTCTTTCAAATGCCGCAGTTTTTTTGCAGCCGGACGGCCATATTCTATGCGAAATAGGCTGGAAACAAGGCAAAAATGCCCTGAAGGCAGCCAGCGTTTATTGTGCTCGACAGGCCAGAATCATTCGGGATTATGGCGGAAGAGACCGTGTACTGGCTGTGTGTATCTCTTGAATGAACTGGCTGGCTGCGCCCATATCATCAGCCGCTTACCGCCCCTGCCATCTTGAAGATGGGTAGATACATGGCGATGATGATGGTGCCTATGGTACCGCCTAAAAATACTATCATTAATGGCTCTATCATGCTGGTCAGGGCATCCACAGCCGTATCCACCTCTTCATCATAGAAATCTGCCACCTTTGTAAGCATCTTGTCCAGGGCGCCGCTGGTCTCACCCACTGAGATCATCTGAATCACCATGGCCGGAAAGATACCGGATTCCTCAAGGGGCTGGGCGATGGTTTTACCCTCGGTTACGCTGGTTTTTACCTTTATAATGGCATTTTCTACGATCTTGTTGCCTGCTGTGCCTGCCGCTACATTCAATGCCTCTATGATGGGGACACCGCTGACAATCAGGGTGCCCAGTGTTCGAGTGAGTTTGGCCACGGCCACCTTGCGCAAAAGCGGGCCGAAGATGGGGGCCCTCAGCAGTAATCGGTCCACCTGAGTGCGGCCTTTTTCAGTGCTGTAATATTTTTTGAACAGAAAGACCAGGCCGCCCAAAAGGAGTAGAATGAGCAAAATATATGATTTTACGAAGTTGCTGACATCTATGACCATCTGCGTGGGGGCGGGCAGGGCATGTCCGAATTCCTTGAACATCTTTTCAAAAACCGGTATGACGAAGATCAAGATGATGGACAGTACACCTATGGAGATGCCCAGTACTATGGCTGGATAGGTCATGGCACCCTTTACCTTTCTCTTAAGCCGCTGGGCCTTTTCCATATAGGCTGCCAGTCTTGCCATTACACTATCCAATACGCCGCCCATCTCTCCTGCGGCCACCATGTTGGTATAGAGACGGTCGAAGAGCTTGGGGTGCTTTTTCAATGCCTCTGCAAAGGTGGAGCCGGTCTCCACATCTGTCTTGATCTGTGTAAGGATCTCTGCAAATTTTGGGTTTTCCTGCTGTCTGGCCAGGGCATCCAGGCCTTGAATAAGAGGCAAACCGGAGTCGATAAGAGTGGACATCTGTCGCGTGAAGATGACCACATCAGTTTGTTTGACCTTGGGGGCTAAAAACGGGATGTATTCGGAGAGGTCTTTGGGTTTAGGCTTGAGCTTGGTGACATTGATGCGTTTTTTCTGAAGCATTGCCTTGGCAGTGGCGCCGTCAACAGCATTCAGCTCTCCCTTGGTTTTTTCGCCTGCCGCGTTAATGCCTTCCCATACATAAATCGGCATGGATTTAAGCCCTCCTTGGTAGCTTTAAATTGCAAAGCAAATAGTTCCGTGTTAAATTTCGGTCTTCTGATTTTATATAATTCTTTTCTAAAATAAAATAGCATGATAATCAACATAAAAGAAGCAATTATTTTGGGTATAGTAGAGGGGCTAACTGAATTTCTTCCCGTATCCTCAACTGGTCATCTCATTCTGACATCACATCTCTTGGGCTTAAATGCCGATGACGGCAAGACAGGATTGGACGCCTTTGAGATTGTGATTCAGTCAGGGGCGCTTTTGGCCGTATTTTCCATCTATCTACATTATATTCAGCGCATATGGAATGGTGTTTTAGGCAGGGATTCAGAGGGATTAAAACTCCTTCAGCAGCTTTTGATTGCCGTAATGCCTGCACTGATTATGGGCTATTGCCTTGGCCATTGGATAAAAGAGAGGCTTTTTGGCATAAATCCAGTGCTCTTTGCCCTGGTTGCAGGCGGTATTTTAATGATAGTCGTAGAATACATCAGGAAAAACAGAAAGGCATGGGTGCCTTTGACTCTGGAGGATATGGACATCAAAAACGCCTTGATCATAGGGTGCGCTCAATGTCTTGCCCTCTGGCCTGGCACAAGCCGTTCCATGATTACCATGGTGGCAGCCATGTTGTTGGGTTTTTCTCCAAAGGCTGCAGCGGAATTCAGTTTTTTGTTGGCCCTTCCCACTCTGGGGGCCGCCACCCTCTACGACCTCTACAAACATGGCGGTGATATTCTGCAGGTAAGCGGCGTAAGTGGCCTCTTGACAGGTGTGCTGGTGTCATGGATTGTGGCATGGGTGGCTGTCAAGGCATTTTTACTATACCTGACAAGGCACGGAATGTTTATCTTTGGAGTCTATCGTATCATTCTTGCCATTGCAATCAGTTTGGCAATTTGATATAAAAAGGGCCTGAGGGATAAGCAGCGTAATAATCCGCGCGGCAAGTATTGCAATCAGTTTGGCAATTTGATATAAAAAGGGCCTGCCAATCTTTTTAGCTGGTTGCATGACATCAGCAATTGCAATCAGTTTGGCAATTTGATATAAAAAGGGCCTGTGAAATTCGGTGTCCTGCCGTTTTTTCGAGAAAGAAAATCCATTTTAACCCCAGGAGAAGAAGGTAATGTACGATTCATCAGACCTTAGAAAGGGTCTCAAAATAGTCATAGACGGAACTCCATACATCGTCACAGATTTTCAGTTTTCCAAACCAGGGAAGGGCCAGGCCCTTTATAGATGCAAACTCAAAAACATGATGACCGGTTACACTATAGACAGGACATACCGGTCTGGTGAGAAATTCGAACCCGCTAATCTGGACGAGGTCCAGATGCAATTTCTTTATAAAGATGGCGACGGATTTCATTTCATGGATACCCAGAAGTATGAACAGGTCGCTCTGACCGAGGAACAGGTGGGGGAGGCCAAGAATTTTTTGAAGGAAAACATGGAGGTCACGGTGTTGTTTTTTGACTCCACTCCCATCGACATCACGCTTCCCATCTTTGTTGAGCTTCAGGTCACCAAGTCTGATCCTGGTGTGCGTGGAGATACTGCCACCGGCGCTACAAAGCCTGCCACGCTGGAGACAGGTTATGTGATTCAGGTGCCACTTTTTATCGAGGAAGGTGATGTCTTGAAGATAGACACTCGAACCGGCGAGTATGTGGAACGTGTAAAAAGATAATCCGTGAATGCAGAGATTGCGTCAGCGGGCCCTGATTCTTCAGGCTGTTCGTAATTTTTTCATCTCGCGTGAGTTTCTGGAGGTTCAGACTCCGGTGCTGGTATCCACCCTGGCGCCGGAACCTTATATAGAGGCCATTGAGGTGCCGTTAGGGAAGGGGGACTCACTTTATCTGATCACCTCTCCTGAATTGAATCTCAAAAGGCTCTTGGCCAAGGGGTTTGAACATATCTTTCAGATCACTCCAGCCTTTCGTAAAAATGAATGCGGGACAAAACATCTGACCGAGTTCACCCTTCTGGAGTGGTATTCGGTGTACAAGGATTATGTCTGGTTGATGGAGTGTTGCGAGGAATTGCTGCGCAATGCGGCTAAGGTAGCCGGTAATTGGCCGGTGATTGAGTATGGCGGCATGAAAATTCGACTGGACAGGCCTTTTTATCGGATTTCAGTGCAGGAGGCCTTTATCCAATGGGCGGGCTGGGATCCAGTGGCGAATTACGATGCAGACAGATTTGACCTGGACATGGTTGAAAAGGTGGAGCCTCATCTTTTGATGAATCGCCCCGTTTTCCTTTATGATTATCCAGCGCAGTGTGCCGCCCTTGCCAGGCGTTCTTCCAAGGATATACGAGTGGCGGAACGGGTGGAGTTGTATGCAGGCGGTCTGGAATTGGCCAATGGTTTTTCTGAGTTGACCGATGTAAAGGAGCAGATACAAAGATTTCAAGAGGATATGGAAAGGATGTCAGCCATGGGCAGGAGGCCCTACCCATGGCCTGCTGCCTTTTTGAACAGCCTTGAACTGCTTCCAGACTGTGCAGGCATGGCAATGGGCGTGGATAGGTTGGTGATGCTATTGACTGACGCCAGGGTTATAGATGAGGTGGTGGCCTTTCCTTTCAAGGGCGTTTGATTTTTATAGGATGATATTGTCCATTGCGCGTGCCCTGATGATCTCTTTAATTTGCAACTCCTGTTCCAGTTTGAGCCCGATGAATTTGATACCGACATTATACCTGATGCCCTTTTTCCTGGACCAAACCACTTCACCAGTTACCTTGCTGGGCGGTAATGTTGGCAGTGTGAGGATTAGTTGTTTGCCCTTTTCAAGGTTGCGCAGGGTCTCTATTTGTAGGCCGCCTATACTGATATCCTTGATGGTGTCTGAGTAGAAATGAACGCCGTCTGAATAATTGAGCAATAATTGTACATCTACGCGCTCAAATTTTCTCTGGTTTGCTGTACGCGCGATGTTCATTCTGGATTCCTTTTAGCATGGGTTTGTATAGATAGGGCAACTTACTGTTTTTCCCTCGAATGTCCGAAACTCCGCCCTGTTTTCAGCCTTGGATAGCATGTGTGACGGAAGTAACCTTGCCTTGCCATATCCCTTGGGCAGATCCGCAACCAGTTCAGGCAGGCAAAGCCCGCCGGTGCGGCACCATAGCTGTTCCATGATATTAATACCAGTCTCAAGCGGGGTTCGAAAGTGATCCGCTCCCTTTACCGCCTCACATTGAAAGAGATAGTATGGCCTGACCATGATGCGTTGCAGGCCTTGAAAGAGTTCTTTTAAGGCATTGAGGTTGTCGTTTATGCCCTTGAGTAAGACTGTCTGATTGGAAAGAGGGATTCCGGCCTTCAGCAGCCTGTCGCAGGCCCTGGCCGCTTCTTGAGTGATCTCCTGCGCGTGATTGAATTGGGTATTGATCCACATGGGTCGATAACGTTCCAGCATCCTGCACAGGTTTTCCGTGATGCGCATGGGCATCACCACTGGAACACGGGTTCCGATGCGAATGATCTCGATGTGCTTGACTTCCCTTACCGATTTCAACAGATATTCCAGGAGATCTGTGCGAAGTATCAGTGGATCCCCCCCTGAAAGAATGACCTCCCGTATCTGAGGGTGTTCTTGCAGATAGTGTAGGATATTTGGCCAGTTTTGTAAAAACGAAGGTCGTGTCACCTTGCCCCAGAATCTTTTGCGGTTGCAGTGCCTGCAATAGACTGCACATCGAGAAGAGGTCAGCAGCAATGCCCTGTCTTCATAGCGATGTATTAACCCTGCCAAAGGGGTGTAGTGACCTTCACATAGTGGATCCTCCTCGGAATCCGGCAGCGTGAAGGTGAGCTCCTTTTGAGTGGGGATACATTGTCTTTTGATGGGATCCGCCGGATTTGACCAGTCTATCAGAGAGAGATAGTAGGGCGTGACGGCAAAAGGATAACGTCTGGCAGTAGCTGACAGCTCCGCCACTTCTGCCGTGTTTAATGGCAGTTGCCGAGCGGCAGCCTGGGCATCCTTTATGCGATGCCCAAACTGCCAGCGCCAGTTCAGCCATTCCCCTTTTGAGATGTCATTTCTTCGCGCTTTCAAAGGGATTCCTCAAAAGCAGTGTCTGCTCCCGGCCAGGTCCGACGGATATTATGGCCAGGGGTGTCTCGGCCAGGTCTTCTATCTCTTTTAGATATTGTCTGGTTTTTGGGGGCAGGTCTTCATAGCTGCGAATAGTAGTGAGGTCTTCTGTCCAGCCTGCCAGGTTTTTGTACAGGGGCTGAATGGCGGTGAGTTTTTCCATGCTTTTGGGTATAGAGTGGTATCTTTGGCCGTTATATTGGTATTCATTGCAGATTTTTACTGTTTCAAGGCCGCTTAATACATCCAGCTTGGTGATGGCCAGACCGTCTATTCCATTGGTATAGACCGAGTTTTTGAGTGCCACCGCATCCAGCCAGCCGCAGCGTCTGCGCCTGCCGGTGGTGGCACCAAATTCGTGCCCGTTTTTTTGTATGATGTCGCCTACCTCATCAAAGAGTTCTGTGGGGAAAGGTCCTCCGCCCACTCGAGTGGTGTATGCCTTGCAGATGCCGAGCACGTAATCGATGCGTGTAGGCCCGATTCCGGCACCTGTGCAGGCAGCACCTGCCACTGTATTGGAGGAGGTAACATAGGGGTAGGTGCCGTGATCTATGTCGAGAAGTGTACCCTGGGCGCCCTCACAAAGGATGTTTTCGCCATTGCGCTGCGCCTGGTGCAAAATGGCGGTGATGTCCGTTATGTATGGGGCAAGTCTGTCCGCATAATTCATGTATTCGGAGTAAACATCACCCGCATTCATGATATCGACGCCGAAGTGTTTGAACAGGGCGTTTTTTTCCTTTAGAGCCTCCTGAATCTTTTCCTTGAGAAGGGATGCATTCAGAAAATCAACTGCCCTAATGCCTGTGCGGGCCATTTTGTCTTCATAACAGGGTCCTATGCCTCGTCCTGTGGTGCCGATCTTTTTGGTCCCTGATTTGGCTGCCTCTCGTGCGTGATCCAGTAACCTGTGATAAGGCATGATAATGTGGGTCATCTCGCTGATCTTCAGGCGATCAGGGGTGATTTGCCTGCCGCTTTGAGCTAGTTTGTCTATCTCTTCCAGGAGCACGGCAGGATCCAGCACCACACCGTTTCCTATGAGACAGAGCTTGTCTTCATATAGAATACCGGATGGAATGAGGTGAAAGATGAATTTGTCGCCGTTTACCACCAGGGTGTGCCCTGCATTATTCCCACCCTGGAATCTGACTACGATATGAGCGTATTCAGTGAGGAGATCGACGATCTTACCCTTACCCTCATCTCCCCATTGACTGCCTATTACGACTACGGTTGACATGAAAGCCCCCTTTAAGTTACTTTGCCGTATTAAAGTGGAGAATTTTTGCCGGTTTTGTAACGAATCGTTTTTAGAGAGGCAAAAGTATTTCTCCGATTAGGCATATATTTTGAAAAAACATAATGAATCTTGGCATAAAAGTCAATTTTTTTGTGCCTGAAGAGAGTAGGTCATATGACAGCCGACCGTCCGCTGCTGTTGCTCGTAGATGCCAGCCCCTATCCATATCGCGCCTTCTATGCCATCAAGGCCAATTTGACCACTCAAGATGGTCTGCCCACGCGAGTCATTTACGGAGTGACCAATATGTTGCTGCGTGTCCTGAGAGAAAAAAGACCGGCCTATATGGCGGCTGTATGGGATGTAAAGGGTAAGAATTTCAGACATGAGCTTTATTCGGATTACAAGGCCAACAGACCCCCCATGCCCGAAGAGATCGGCATGCAACTACCCCATGTAAAAGAGATCATGAGCGCAATGGGGATATCCCAGATAGAATTGGAGGGGTATGAGGCGGATGATGTCATTGCATCCATCGTGAATGATATGCAGGGTCAGACCGACATCCTGATCATATCCGGAGACAAGGACTTTACGCAGCTGCTTTCACCCCATGTGAACATTTGGGACCCCATGAAGGATGAATATTCGACACCTGAATCTGTCAAGGATGAGTTAGGGATAGAGCCGCCGGTCTTTGCAGATGTACTGGCGCTCGCAGGCGATAGCGCCGACAATATACCAGGTGTGCCGGGGATAGGTATGAAGACAGCCCTGGAACTGATGCGCAGATACGGCAGCCTGGAGAACCTGATGCAAAAACTGAATGAGCTGCCTTCAAAGACAAGGGACAAGATCTTGAGCAACAAAGAGATGATTCCGCTCTGGAAACGTCTCATAGAGTTAAATGCAGAAGTGCCCCTCTCTTATACCATAGAGGATTTCAGATTGAGACCCATGGATGAAGCCAGACTGGAGGGGCTTTTTAAGCGGTTCGAATTGCACAGTTTGCTGAAAAACATGCATGGAAAAATCGAGACCGTCCGGCATGTCAAGCAGGAGGAACCCACGGTTATTGAAAAGGAAACAACAGGTCTCCCCGATGAAGATTGTGATTGTGACGTCCATGAGACTGCAACCATTCAGGAATTTTCGGCAGAACTGGATGTAATTGAAGAAACGGATTCCATATTTTTGGAGATGGACATATCGAATCTGCCCAATCATGTTTTTTATATCAACAGTGTGATGCTATATGATGGTCATTCGAGATTAATATATTATCAATTAAGTAATGATGATATATTAACACAGAATTCTATGAATTTGGAGGCCAAAAAAATCTTCTTTGAGAAGATAATCGAGTTATTTAAGAAGAAAACTATCACTAAAATAGTATATAATTTAAAACAACAATTACTTGCTTATTCTAATGAAAGCTTTCCTATTTTTGATAATGTATTTGATGTACAAATAGCAGCTTATCTACTGAATAAAAAAAATAATGATTTATTCGATGCGAAAAATAAAAACTTACAAAAAATATCTAAAGTTGATTTGCAGTGTAAAAAAGTGAAATTCTTAAAAAGATTATTCGATGTATTCAAGACAGAACTAAAAGAGAAGGAATTGTGGCGATTATTTTTTGAGATAGAAATGCCAATTGTCTATATATTGGCAGATATGGAGAAAAGAGGAGTAAAAATAGATACGAATGAAATGCAACGATTGAATATATATTTCACCAATAAAATTTATGAACTTGAAACCGATATTTATTCTGCGGCAGGCGTTAATTTCAATATAAATTCCACAAAGCAGCTGGCAGAGATATTGTTTGATAAACTGGGCCTGCCTCAACTGAAAAAGACCGCAAAAAAAACAGGATATTCCACAGATAATGAGGTGCTTACGGAACTGGCGCAGGTGCATCCGCTGCCGGATCTGATTTTGCAATACAGAAATCTCACAAAATTAAAATCAACATATATTGATGGTATCCAGAAAGAAATAAATCCAGAGACGCATCGCATTCATACATCGTTCAATCAGACCGTTACAACCACTGGAAGACTCTCTTCGAGCAACCCAAATCTGCAGAATATCCCCATAAGAACCGAGGAGGGTAGAAAGATACGGAGGCTGTTCATAGCCGAAACCCCATATTACCTGCTTTCAGCTGATTATTCCCAGATTGACCTGCGTGTCCTGGCCTATTATTCTCAGGATGAGGCGTTGCTGAATGCCTTCAGGAAGGGCCTGGATATACATTCATATACCGCATCAGAGGTATTCGGCGTCCGCATTGAAGATGTGACACCGGATATGCGGCGTCTGGCCAAGACCGTGAATTTCGGCATTGTATATGGCATGAGTCCCTTCGGTCTGGCTAAGAGTGTGGGCATAAGCCAGAAAGAGGCGAATGATTTTATAGAGCGCTATTTTGCAAGATATCAGGGTGTCAGAGGTTACATGCAAAGGACCATAGAGCAGGTGAGGGAATATGGATATGTGACCACCATTCTCGGCAGGAGAAGATATCTACCTGAAATACATAATAAAAATAAAGCAGTTAGGGAAGCTGCCGAGCGTATGGCCATAAATATGCCCATTCAGGGGAGTTCAGCCGATATAATAAAGCTTGCCATGATCGGGATATCCCGTTGGATACGGGATTCAGGCGTTCTGCTTTTCCCCTTGCTTCAGGTGCATGATGAATTGATCTTCGAGGCATCCCGTGCCTCGGTGCAGGAATTGGCCCAACGGGTCTGTTCGATTATGGAAGGGGTTTATGATCTGGGAATCCCCCTGAAGGTGAATGTCTCGTGGGGCGAGAATTGGGCCGACATGGAAAAGTAATTGATGCAAAACAGCCATAAAGCCTGTATATTGAAACATTCTGTAAAGGAGGGATATATGGATTTTTTTATAGATACCGCAAACCTTGATGAGATAAAAAAGGCCGCTGAACTGGGATTGGTGGATGGCGTCACAACAAATCCATCCCTTGTCGCCAAAGAGGGATGTGACTTCAAGACACGTATCCGTGAGATATGCGAACTGGTGAGCGGGCCTGTAAGCGCCGAGGTAATCGCCACTACCGCGCCTGAAATGATAAGGGAGGCCCGGGAGCTGGCGGAGATCGCCTTAAATGTGGTGGTCAAGATACCCATGACCACAGAGGGGCTGAAGGCCGCTAAAGAGCTCTCACAGCTGGGTATCAAGACCAATGTAACCCTGGTGTTTTCACCGCTTCAGGCCCTGTTGGCGGCCAAGGCAGGGGCTACATATGTAAGTCCGTTTGTGGGCAGGCTGGATGATATCTCTCAGGACGGCATGGCATTGGTCGATGATATCGTGACGATTTACGACAATTATGCCATAGACACTCGCGTCATAGTGGCAAGCGTTCGAAATCCGGTGCATATTCTTCATGCGGCCAAGATTGGCGCTGATATTGCAACGATTCCATACAAGGTCATCGCTCAGCTGGCACACCATCCGCTTACAGACATCGGTCTGGCCAAATTTTTGAGTGATTGGGAAAAACTGTCGAAAAAATGACAGATAAACCATGTCTTGGCCCAGTGAGGAATTTGTATATGTTGATAAGATTTCTGCTCATTGCAGCGTGTTGTATGGCAGGCTGGCTGGCACCGGCAGTTGTGTCCGCTGGCGGCATCTACACATTCACGGATGCAAAGGGTGTGATACACTTTACCAACGTGCCCACCGATTCCCGTTATAAACCCATGGTCATCAAGGGTTATTCCAACACCTTTGTGGTGCGTGCATCTGGTCCCTCCAGAAGACAGCCCAATGCCAAGGAGATACAGAGGCGTATCCTGGATTATGAAAACACCATTCTTGCGGCGGCGCGAGCCCATTCCCTGGACCCTGCCCTTATAAAGGCGGTTATTGCAGCGGAATCGGCAGGGATTATGGATGCAGTGTCTCCCAAGGGCGCTATCGGCCTGATGCAGTTGATGCCTGGTACTGCCGCCGATCTCCTGATCTCCAATCCGCGCAATCCACATTACAATATATGGGGAGGTGCCCAGTATCTGAAACAGATGCTGGATCGTTTCAACGGCAATGTAACCCTGGCCCTGGCGGCCTACAATGCCGGTCCTGCCACTGTGGAGAAGGCCGCAGGTGTGCCGTCTAT
Organism: Deltaproteobacteria bacterium; assembly: GCA_028695735.1. Lineage (GTDB taxonomy): Bacteria > Desulfobacterota > Dissulfuribacteria > Dissulfuribacterales > DYLC01 > JAQVIJ01. Next base: position 387,529 of record JAQVIJ010000002.1, read on the forward strand.
TCCAGAGACTCAGGAATACATCAGACGGGTGATGAATCTCTGGCATGAATACAAGAAGAGTTGAACTGATACGTCATAGAGGATTCTGATATGGACAAGAGAATGCTTGTGTTGCGCTTTCCCAACAGCATCACCGATAAACCTATAGTGTGCAGGCTAAGCCGTGATTTTTCTTTGGATTTTAACATTCTAAAAGCCGAGATATTTCCTGGCCGCGAGGGATTGATGGTGCTGGAGATATCGGGGCCAAAAAAGGAAATGAGCAAGGGGCTTGCCTATTTGAAGGCTCAGGGTGTGGTGGTCACGCCTGTAGCCCGGGAAATACGCAGAAATGACGAGACCTGCATTCAGTGCGGGGCATGTACCGGCATGTGTCCGACGCAGGCCTTGAGCATTGAGCCAGGGACATTTCGCGTGCTTTTCGATCCCAGGAAATGTACAGCATGCGGTATGTGTCTCATGATCTGCCCTGTCAGGGCCATGGAGATACGTTTTGCCAAGGAAAAGATCCTGGCCTGACCCTTTCTTTTTCATTCCTTGCATTCCAACAATAAACGCTCTGTATTGGTGGCCTTGAGCGGTGGTGTGGACAGCGCCGCCGCCGTCATTTTGCTGAAAGCAGCCCATTGGCATGTAGAGGCGTTTCATATGGAGATATCCCCTGCCGGTGTTGAAAAGGCCCGTGAACTGGCTGCCCTTTTGGGAGTAAGACTGCATGTTTTGAATGTTGATGCGGTGTTTCAAAAAGATGTAGTGGATTATCTGATTCAGAACTATGCAGCAGGCCTTACGCCAAATCCATGTGTGCGCTGTAATGCCCTGGTAAAATTCAGGCTTGGCGATAGACTTCGTAAAGAGCTTGGTCTGGGCTGTTTTGCAACCGGCCATTATGCCAGGCTCTTGGACGGCGGTATGCATAAAAGATTGATGAAGGGCGTGGATTTACAAAAGGACCAGTCCTATTTTCTCCATCAGGTGCCCATTGAGTTCCTGGACAACACCATCTTTCCCCTTGGAAATCTTACCAAACAACAGGTGCGTGAATTGGCTGTGTTTCATGGCATAGAAGGGGTGGTCTCGCTGGAAAGCCAGGATGTGTGTTTTATTTCAGGGGATTATCGTGAATTTCTGATGTCGAGGGCCGCGGTCTTTGCGTTTCAGCCCGGGGATGTGGTGACCGCTGACGGAGTAGTCCTCGGAAGGCATTCGGGTATAGCCGGCTATACCATTGGTCAGAGACATGGTCTTGGTATCCCTGATGCAACACCTTATTATGTCCTGTCGATAGAGGCGGCTACAAACAGAGTGATAGTGGGGAAAAAAGAGGATTTGATGCGCGGTTTCTGTGTGGTGCGCAGTATAAACTGGCTGGTCTCATTTGAGGAAGCCGTTTCCATGCCATGTGAGGTGCGCTTGCGTTATAGACATAAAGGGGTGTCAGCCAGGCTGGAACCGGCAGATTCCCATGAAATAACGGTGTTATTCGATGAACCGGTTATGGCTGTCACACCCGGCCAATTTGCAGTTTTTTACAGGGGGGAACAGGTGTTGGGCGGCGGTGAGATATGCGGATAGGTGTCTATACCCTGGGCTGCAAGGTAAATCAGTTTGAAACAGATGCCATAGCAGAGCTGTTATTGGGACGTGGAGCGCAGGTAGTGGGCTTTCATGAAGAGGCGGATGCCTACCTGATCAACACCTGTGCAGTCACCGCCAAGGCGGCCTTTCAGTCCAGGCAGGCCTTAAGAAGGGCTTTGAAGCATTCAAATGCGAGGGTTATCGCCACGGGCTGTTTCGTTCAGGCGGATCCTCAGGCCATTCTGGATATCTCCGATGAGGTCTGTATGGTTGGCAATGCCTTTAAGGAGCGGATAGCGGACTATGTCTGGTCAGCCCCCCGCTGTCTGGGCATGTATCTGTGCGACATGTCGAGTGTGAAGAGGATATCATCCCTCTGCGTCTCCAGACCGCTGGAGCGCACTCGCGCCTTTCTGCGGGTGCAGGACGGCTGTAATGCCTTTTGTGCCTATTGCATCGTGCCTTTTACTCGGGGGCCCAGCCGCAGTCTTGAGCCTGAATTGGTTATGGAGCAGGTTAAGACAGTTCAGAGTGCAGGTATTCGAGAGGTGGTGATTACGGGCATTCATGTGGGCATGTACGGCCATGACCTGAGTCCGGGGCTCAACATCTTCTCCCTTTGCCGAATGCTCTGCCACGCCTTTCCTGCAATGCGTTTTCGCTTGAGCTCCCTGGAGCCCACAGAGCTTTCCGAGGAGTTTTTGCATTGGGCTGCCTCTACATCCAATTTTTGTCCGCACTGGCATATTCCCCTTCAGAGTGGTTCAACTCCGGTGTTAAAGGCCATGAATCGTCACTATACAGCTGAATATTATGCGAATCTGATTCATCGGATTTATGCCGTAATGCCGGACGCAGCCATTGGAGCGGATGTGATGGTGGGTTTCCCAACGGAAACGGAAGCGGATTTTGAGGCTGCTTTTCGTCTTTTGTCCGGCCTTCCCATTTCATATCTGCATGTCTTTCCGTTTTCAAAACGGCCTGGCACCTTGGCCGAGACCATGAAAGACAGGGTCAGACCCGAGGAAAAGGCGCTCAGGGCCAGGGTGCTGCGGGAGTTGGGTATGCAAAAAAGACTGGAATTTTGGCAAAAACAGATTGGCAAGCCCGCTGTCTGTCTTGTGGAGCGCAGAGACGAAGACACAGGGTGCTGGGAAGGACATACGGAGAATTATTTGCCTGTGGTGCTGCAGGGCAGCGAGTTATTAGATATCAGGAATCAATTCGTGGGGATTATATTGAAAGAGATACGAAATGATATGATTTGGGCGGCGATAAATGAAGAATGATATGGTGCCGGAGGTCGGAATCGAACCGACACGGAGTTGCCCCCACCGGATTTTGAGTCCGGCGCGTCTACCAGTTCCACCACTCCGGCATTTAAGGTGTGCTGACGTGCGCCAATCATAGCTAAAAAGCCATGTTGTGTCAATCCTCAAATTCTGTATTTCACGCCTTCTTTCAAAAGGCCGCGATGGAACAAATCCCTCATTACTTACGCCCATTCCAGTATCTTTTCATGTCGCAGCGAGTTTTTTAGCCAAATCCTGGGAATTGGCTATGCAGTCGTTGAAACTTACCCCTCCGATCCAGTTGCAGCGCATGTGGATGTTGGGCAGGTGTTTAGACTCCTGCTGCAGGCATGAAAGGAGATTTCCATAGCCGATGTTGTATTGTGGAATGGCCTCATCCCAGCGAAATATGCGGACAAATTCAGGGGCTGCATGAATGCCCATCAGTTCTTGCAGTTCCTTTTTGACCCGGTTTAACAGGTCGTTATCCTTGAGGTATGCCAGTTCCCGTGCCCTGGCACCGCCCACCAGGATGCGCAGCAGGCTGTAACCCTCTGGTGCGCGATTGGGAAAGATGGAAGAGTCCCACAGCACCCCCAGAATGCTGCGGCGTTCTTTTTCCGGCACCAAAAAGCCAAAGCCGTTCAGAGGGTGTTTTAATAGCCCTTTGGAAAAGCCCAGGGCTGCCACAGTGACCGGCGGATAGTCTATGTTGTTTAAGGCGGCTGATAGGGCAGGGGAGTGTGGTGCGATGAGGGATGCAGCGGTCCTGGCAGGGCATGCCATTACCACATGGGTGGCGTCTATGGTTTCGCCTTTTCGAGTGGTGATTCGCCATTGGCCTGAGGCAGTGGCCTTGAAGAGCTCAACGGCCTCTGCGTCGAGTTTTATGTGGCCTTGAAGGTGATTGGCCAGCGAATCAGTCAGTTGGCTCATGCCCATTTCAAAGGAGGTGAGGTGCCCGCCAGGCCCTGCCCCAGGCCCTTTTTTGCCCTGCTTGGCTGCCTGTTTTTTGAGGGACAGCATCGCCTTTATGAGGCTGCCATAGGTCTGCTCCAGCTCGAAGATACGCGGGAAACAGTATCTCAGGGAAAGCAGTTCCGGGTTCCCTGCGTATATACCCTTTGCCATGGGGTCTATCAGGTGTTGAAACGCCTCTTCACCCAGCCGTCTTCGAGCAAAGGAGGCTAAACTCTCGTCTTCAGGGGATGTATTTTTTGCGATGAATGGTTCCAGCAGCACACGCAGACGCCCCAGTGGAGAAAGGAGGGAGGAAAATAGGAATTCCTGAGGTTTTTCAGGGAGTTTGACGAGCCTGCCTGCCTTGACTACAAAACGCCTCTTGCTGTTTTCATTGGCTGGATATAACGGCAGCTTTAACTCAGCGGCCAGTGCCAGCGAGGAGGGCTTGTTGGTTAGAAAGCCGTTGACACCTTTTTCGCACAGAAAACCATCCTCCAGCACAGTCCATGCCTTGCCGCCTACACGGGAAGATGCCTCCAGAATCAGGCACTCCCATTCCGGCTTCAGGGCCTTGAGATACCAGGCCAGTGACAGCCCTGAGATGCCTGCGCCGATGATGACTACTCGAGCCATTTGACCTCCTGTGCCTGCCTCAAGATTAGATTCATAAGACAGCGAATGAAATCCGGATGTGTGTTCAGGGATGGCACCCGGTGTATTCGCATATTGAATCTTTTTACCAGATCAGCATACTGTATGTCGATCTCATAAAGGGTTTCGATGTGGTCAGAAACAAAGCTGATGGGTAGAATCAGGACGTTTTTGATGCCTTTTTGCCCGAGTTCCACCAACATGTGGTCAGTGGCCGGAGTGAGCCATTTCACTGGCCCGCTTCTGCTCTGAAAGGCCAGGATGCCTGGAAGGTTTGTTTTGGCCTCCAGACAGCGAATGGTCTCTTCCAAGTGCTGAAGATATGGATCACCTTCCTGAATGAACTTGACCGGCAGGCTGTGGGCGCTGTAGAGGAGGGTCAGGTCCGGGGGTAGGCCGCCGTATTTGGCGCGCAGGGTTTCCAGTGAGGCTTCGATGGATTGCTTAAGGGCATTTATGTAATCGGAATGGTTATAAAAGGAATCAATGGTGGTGGTTTCTATGCCCAATGCCATGGCGCTTTCCAGAAAATCCGCTATGGATGACCCGCTGGTAGCCCTGCTGTAGTGGGGATAGAGGGAGAGCCCAACGACCTTTCGTATGCCCATTTCAGACAATTTCTTCAGGGCCTCAGGAGTGCGTGGATGCCAATACCTCATGCCCGGCACACATGGCACGGTGAGATTCCTTTTTGCCAGCTCGTGTTGAACTGCCTCGGCCTGGGCCTGAGTGATGGCCGTAAGGGGTGTTTTGCCGCCGATTCGAGCGTAGTTTCTGGCGCTTTTAGGCGCCCTTCTGGCTGCTATGAAGCGGGCTATAAATGGCTGCAGAAAGGCAGGGCCCAGGTGAATGATCTCGCGGTCTGAAAAGAGATTGAACAAAAAGGATTGCACTGCCTCTAAGGAGTCAGGGCCGCCCATATTCAAGAAGATAACACCAAATGGCTCTTTCATGAGGAAAGTTCGTGTACCATGTCCACCAGCATTTTGGCCTTTTCCCATGGGATTTCAGGCAAAATGCCGTGTCCGAGATTAAAGATATGGCTTCTGGCGGCCTGGCCTGCCTTCAGAATGGCCTTAACGCGTTCCCTGAGCTGTTGCTCAGGCAAAAGCAGGGCGCATGGGTCCAGATTGCCCTGAATGGATTTTGCGCTACCCAGGGAGGCGACGGCCTGGGATATATCGGTGCGCCAGTCCAGTCCGATGACATTCGCATTAATATCCTTCAGGAGGTGCAATAGATGGGAGCCGTCATATACGAAGTAGATAGTGGGGGTGACGAGCCCTGAAAGGGCATCCAGAGTGCGTCTTACATAGGGCAGCACAAGGTTTTCGTAATCCGTTGTGCTCAAAATACCGCCCCAGGTATCGAAGAGCTGAATGACTTGGGCACCAGCCTGAATCTGGGCGGAGAGATAGGCGATGGTGACATCCGTGAGCCGTGACATCAGCTCATGAAATAGTTCCGGCGTCTGAAACATCATGCGTTTGGTGTTCAGAAAGTTTCTGGAACTCCCGCCTTCTATGAGATATGTGGCCAGTGTGAACGGTGCGCCTCCAAAGCCTATGAGGGGGCATTTGAATGCCAACTCCTTGCGCAGTATGCGAATGGTCTCCAGCACGAAGGGCACATCCTGTTCAGGGGTTATGCCTTTTAGATTTTTTATCTGTTCTGCTGTGCGAATAGCCGGAGTCAGGATGGGGCCTTTGCCCTCTGAAAAGGCCAGTTGAATACCCATGGGTTCCAGGGGAATCAGAATATCCGAGAATAAAATGGCCGCATCCACGCCCAGCACATTTACTGGTTGCAGAGTGACCTCGGCAGCCAGTTCCGGTGTCTTGCACAGGGTCAGGAAGTCCACGGTGCCCCGCACCTTCTGATAATCCGGCAGATAGCGGCCTGCCTGGCGCATGATCCAGACCGGCACCGGACGGGTCTTTTCTCCCTTGCATGCCTTCAGAAATATATCGTTCATATGCATCCTCTTTTTTATGCCTTTGGTTGATAGTTGCAGAAGGGTTCTTCGGCGAGATAGTCACCGGAAACCGCATATGCCCTGGCGCGGCAGCCGCCACAGACATTGACGTACTCACAGCGGCCACAAGAGCCTTTATAGGCCTTAAAATCCCTCAACTCCTTGAAGAGCTGGCTGTTTTCCCAGATATCCTTTAGGGATTGCCTGCGGATATTGCCGGCTGGAATGGGGAAGTAGCTGCACGGGAGCACATCTCCGTCCACTGTGATGAGGCAGATGAGTTGGCCTGCCAGACACCCTTTGGAGCCGCCTGTGGAAAATTTCAGCGTACGGTGCTGCACGCGCTCCCCTTCTTCCTTGGCCATCTGAAGCCTGACGCGATAGTAATGGGGAGCACATGTGGGCCGCACCAACATGTCTTTTTCACCCTTCTCCATTTCATAATGCCATCTTAAAAGGGCTTCGTAGTCCTCAGGCGATATGAGTTCAGACATGATGTCCTCGCCTCGGCCTGTGGGCACTATCATGAACATGTACCAGGCGGTTGCCCCTAATTCCTTGGCCAGTTTGCATACCTTTGGAATCTCCGCCTGATTACGTTTTGTGAAGGAGGAATTGATGAGAAATGGAATGCCGTGTTCTCGAAAGAGCCCGGTCGCCCGTATTACTCCATCAAAGGCACCTGGTTGCTGACGGAAGTCGTCATGTACCTGGGCAGTTGAGCCGTCCAGGCTCAAGGAGACCATCTGAATGCCGGATTCCTTGATTTTCTTACAGATATCGGGCGTTACCAGTGTGCCGTTTGTGGCAAGGCACATGCGCAGCCCTTTCTGTGTGCCGTAAGCGGCCAGGTCAAAGCAGTCTTTTCGCAGAAGCGGTTCTCCGCCGGAGAGGACCACGACAGGCTTGGCGAAGGAGGAGATGTCATTCAGAATGCGATATCCCTCCTCTGTGGAGAAGTCCGGATGGCCCTTGACCTCCTCCTCGGAGCGGGAGCGGCAGTGGACACAGTGTAGATTGCAGCGCCTGGTGATCTCCCAGGCGACCCATTTCAGTTCAAAGTCCATAAAAATCCTCGGAAACTTATTGCGGCGCCTTCAAAAAACAGCGGTTTTACCAGTGCATTATCGGCCTGCAAGAGAGAGATCGTATAAAGGTTGCGCACATTCAGCAAGTTGTGCAGCCCTGGCCGACGAGCAACAGTCGGTAAAATGACGATTTTAGAGGCGCCTGTTCATTGTGCGGGGCTAATGGTAGTGTGCAATTACAATCGGCTCGACAGAATCTCTTTCACCTCTTTTGCTGTGATGTTCTTGTTCTCACCTAATGTTATGTTTCGTTCGATAAAGCGTTTTACCACCTTGTCGATGCCATCCTCTCCTATGTTATAGTCTCTGAGACGTGTGGCCATGCCGATGGCATTAAAGAAGTCCTCTGTTTTTTCTATGGCGAGTTCGGCCTTTTCGAGATCAGAACCGGATGTGATACCCCAGACCCTTTCGGCATACTGAGCGAGTTTAGCGGCCTTGTTGTGAATCTGGTGTTGCCATACTCCAAAAAGGACTATAGCCAGGGTCTGTGCGTGGTCCAGGCCGAAGAATGCAGTAAGCTCATGGCCGATCATATGAGTGGAAAAGTCCGGCACCACGCCGCAGGAGAGGTGACCATTCAGGGCCTGAGTGGCGCACCATACGAAATTCGCTCTGGCATTGTAGTCCATGCGGTCCGCAAGGACGGACGGGGCTGATTCGATGATGGTATGAAGAATGGCCTCCGCCTGTCTGTCTTGTAGCGGTGTGATGACCGGATAGGTGACATACTGTTCCAGTACATGCACAAAGGCATCCACAATGCCGTTTACCAGTTGTTTTTTTGGCAGAGAAAAGGTTACGGCCGGGTCTATTACGGAAAATTTGGGATATACGGCAGGGGTGCCGAAGTGGAGTTTCTCCTGCGTCTCGGCTCGAGAGATCACCGCCAGACAGTTCATCTCTGAGCCTGTGGCCGGTATGGTCATTACCGCGCCGAGGGGCAGGGCCTGTGTGACCTGTGCCTTGCCTGACAGGATATTCCATGGTTCTCCGTCCTGGAAGGGCACGGCGGCTGCTATGAATTTAGTGGCATCCAAGACACTGCCGCCACCCACTGCCAGCAGGAAATCCACCTTTTCACGCTTGCAGACATCCACGGCCTTGAGACAGGTTTCATAAAAGGGATTCGGTTCGATTCCACCGAATTCTATGAGGTTGTAGCCCTTCAGGGCCTGCGTCACCTGTTCATAGACCCCGTTTTTTTTGATGGAGCCTGTGCCGTAGGTCATGAGTATCTTGGCCTTGTCTGGTACGAGCTTAGGCAGCTCTGTGATGCTGTTGTGACCGAATACGACCTGTACTGGATTCCAATAGATAAAATTCAACATATACGCTCCTTTATGGTTTTATATTTTGCATTCTTCTTGAATGGTGATGCGTTGTGTCTTGTCCAACAATAAAAAGGCAAGGCGGACCCGTGTGACCACAGAAACATAACCGTCTTTGCCCTCGGATTCAACCTCCTCTGAGATGATGGATTTTTCTTCTGGAGTAAGAGGCCGTTTCATCTCCATTTGCCATGAGATGCTTTCGATCTGTTCGGCTATCTTTCGAGTGCGCTGCCAGTTTCCATGAAAGAAGCGTAGATCAGGGGCGTAACCAAGGGTATAGAGGTAATTAAAGAGTGTGAGTACATCCATGCAGGAACGTCTGTCCGGCTGGCCGAATATGCGTTGAGAGATGCGAGCGGAAAGTGAATTGTCTTTTACGCCAGCCCATGACACAATGGCTACAAACCGTTTGGATGCATCGAGCAGGGTGTCGATGTTTTCCATGTAACGCAAAATGGGCGAAAGGCTGCAAAAGACCAGGTCAAAGCGGTCTTGAAGTTTTTGTTGCAGCCAGTCAGCATGGATGATGTGGATATTGCGCAGATTGTATCGTTGAATCTTGGCCTCGAATTGATCGAGCATGGAACGGGAGATGTCGAGTCCGGTATATTCCAGACAGTGGGGTGCCATGCGGATACCATAGTTGCCGGTGCCGCACGCCACATCGAGGACGCGTGCATCGGCATGCAGGGCGCCTGCCTTAAGTAAGGTGGAGATGATGGTATTCAACTGGCTCAGGTAGTCTGAACATGCCTCCAGGTCATCATAGGTGGCCGCAGCCCTGTCCCAGCAATCGGCGCCCTTGTCGACATTTCCATGCCGTGCCTTCTTTTTAACCAGCCCTTTCCAGAATTCCGGGGATGTCAGGTTAATGGAGCCTTTATCGCACATATTCCACCTGCCTTGTCTTTGAACGCACTGACTGTTTTGTGAAAGTTATTCCTGCCATGTGCTTTTGTTATGTAACTTATAATTGATTTCGGATTGTTACCTTTTTTTGTGCTAAATGCAAGAAGGGATGTAAATGAATAACCGCAGAGGTGACAAAAAAGCCCTCTCTAACAAAAAAGTTAAAGAGGGCTTTGAAAGCTGTAACAGAATGTAAGCGGGCTGTTAACTTACCACCAGCTTACGGTCTGGTCTGCTTCAAATATCATCTGCACCAACATGTCATAGTTGGGATTGGATGTGTAGAGCTTGAACTCGCTGGCATCTCTATCGCGGTTCAGTATCTCTACCAGTTTTTTTACATCTTCTGTAGGTTCGGAACGATATACCTGAAGTATCTTCATTTTTTCTTCGCTCATAGTTCATGTCCTCTCTTTTACATTATTCCGCGCAGGCTGGCGGGGGCGCCTTTTTCTGCTTGGGCAGACCATAGGGGATGATGACATCGGCCTCGCGCAGCCTCTCTCCAAGTTCCTCAAGGGTGACAGGCGTCAGTTCCACATCCACGCCTTCAGGGGCATCAGCGCCCATGGTCAACACATCGCCTTCCATGTCCTTGATCCAGCTGATGTTTTCCAGCATGTACTCGGAAAAACGTGGGAATTCACCATACATAAATACAGGATAGGCATAGTGGTTTTCCACGGCCTGGCCCAATGCCGAACGCACGCCATCGCCATACATCCTGTTCTGCACTAAAAAATATATCTTTTTTGACATGATTTCCTCCTCTGATTAAAGAACCAGATACTTGCCGCACTCTTCAAGAACGGCGCCATGAAATGCCTGAGTGCGCATCTGACGCGGCACAAGACCACGTGGGATATCGGTTTCAGGGTCATAACCTTCACATGTGTAGCTGTCGGCGCAGATCGCCAGATCTTCCACATCGCACAGATTGGCCAGCTTGACGAAGTCAGGGCTTTTGGTGAGATGTATGGCCTTGTATGTAAAGAATACCATCACCTTTTTGCCAGCCCTTACTGCTGCCTGAGCCACCCCAAGGACATGAGACATGTGCTGGGGGGATGTCACGAATATGCCTAATTTATTTGGATCAGCAGACATTTTTTCCTCCAAGGTTTAGATTCATCAGGGTTGATTACTTCTTTTTGACATAGAACCGAATAAAGCCTGTGTCTTCCTTCTCGCCCAGGTACTCGTGACCTGAACGGGAGCACCAGCCTGGAATGTCGTTTCTGGAGCCTGGATCAGTTCCGAGGACTTCCAGTATCTCGCCTGACTTGAGCTTTTCGATCTCTTTCTTGGTGCGCAGCAGAGGCATTGGGCAGCTTAAACCCTTTGCATCCAGTGTGTGGTTGGCTGTGATTCCATCCGGGGCCTTTTTGATGTCGCTCATAATTTCCTCCTGAGATTTGATTGAAATAATATGTGATAATGATGTGTTACATTTCTATAACCAAGGCGTTGCTGTCTTCGTTCCAGTCTATTACCAGATACCAAATGAACATGGCTGCAATTACCAGCAGGAACGTGCCGCCATATCCCAAAATATCCGGTAAAAATACCGCTGAACCCAATTTTTCCATCCATTCGTTCGCCTCAAACCAGTGTCTGAACAGCGAATTGCTCAGTGCAAATGAAATGATAACTACCCAGAGCTTGATCTGCCCTTCGGCAACACGCCAGAGGGAGCCGCTGCCGCAACCGCCCGCTACCACCATGGCTGCTCCGAAGATGAAGCCTCCCACCAGACTGCCCCACCCAAAGGCGGTCTCCACATAGAGGCCTGTGCCCCTGAGACCTGTAAATTTGAGAAGCCCGATGCCCAGGGCGCCCAAAATGATACTCATGGCCACTGCCTTGCCCATGGCTGCCTCGCCTGTCATGAAGGGCTCACGGAAACCGTTGACCATGCAGAGGCGGCTGCGATGAAAGACAAAGCCTATGCCTGCGCCGATTAGGAGATAGCCAGGCATCAGGTTAGCCCCCTCCACCTCAGAAGATGTGTAGGCGTAACCTGCGGCTATCAGGCCTATTATGGCCACCCAGCCCAGAAATGGGGGTAGATTGCCAAGAAATGTGGGACCTGCCGGGCCTGGAGTGAAGTGCTCCATCTCCCAGTAGATATATTTGAGTCCTACGACTACCCCTGCGATAAGGCCTATCATCATAGTGAAACCACTTGCTGAAAGGTTTTGAATGGCGCTGTAGAACCCACCCACATTACATCCAAAGGCCAATGTCGCACCAAGACCCATGAAAATGCCTGCAATCAGACCCTTCCATATCTCCAGCATGGGGGGGACGCGAAATGCGAATTCCCTTGCCAGGACAGCCGATATCCAGGCACCTGCCAGAAGACCCATGTCCATCATGGAGCCGGAGTGAAAAAGTGGATGATCCGGTGTTTCTGTGTAAAATCCGATTCCATAAAAAAACCAGTCCGCCCAGTTGCGGATGCCGCCTACGATGCCCCATGGTCTCTTCCACTCCACCATCAGAATGGCCAGGAACGCCAGCAGAACACCGCCTGTCATAGGTGACCAGGTCTTTTTGAAAAAAGAATCATAGACCTCGTTAAATTTTTCTCCGATTGACATTCACCCCTCCTTATGAATGAGTTGTTGAAAACAAGACATAATTTGTATTGCAGATTGGCTAAAATGCAATATGCTATCTGCGAAATTGATAAGGTCGTAACAAAATTCACGCAGTATGTCAAGTGGATAATGAATTGCTGTTCATTTTTTGTCATTTTCTAAAGGAGGAACATGCTGTGGTTTCAGATTTTTTAGACGGGTACAGGACCATTCTGACAGCATTCTGCTCTTTGGCCGTATTATGTCTCTTTATGGCGCCTGCCATTGTCTGGGCATCGGATACCATGGGGCGCCTGCAGAAATTTACGCTTTCCAACGGTATAGTGGGGGTGGTGCAGTCCAGTCAGCGGGCGCCGGTAGTGGCGGTACAGGTCTGGGTAAAGGCAGGGAGTATTTATGAAACCGATGCAGAGGCCGGCATCACTCATCTAATAGAGCACATGATATTCAAGGGTACGAAAAAACGCGGGCCAGGCGAGGTGGCCAGGGCAATCGAGGCGGTGGGAGGCAGCATCAATGCGTACACATCCCTCGACTATACGGTTTATCACTGTGAGGTGCCCAGAAGCGCCATGGAAGAGGCGGTGGATGTGCTTGCGGATGCTGTTTTCAATTCGGTCTTCGATTCAATGGAACTGGAGCGGGAGAAAAAGGTCGTTCTGGAGGAGTTGCGCATGAGAGAGGATCGTCCCATGAGCCGCATGTCCCGTATCCTCATGGAGACATCTTATGTCGAGCATCCCTACAGGCGTCCTGTCATAGGCTATGAAAATACCGTTTCCTCATTTACAAGAGAGGACATCCTCAACTACATGAAACGCCGCTATGTGCCGGAGAACATCACCGTTGTTGTGGCAGGCGATGTAAATCCGCAGCAGACGCAGCAGGTCATCACACAGAAATTCGCTTTTTACGGCAGGGGTCATGCGGCACCGGCGTCCGAGGTCGAGATCGTTGAGCCGCCGCAAAACAAGGTGCGTATAAGGCAGGAAAAGATGGAGACCGAGGAAGGTTATCTGGCCATCTCTTTTTCAGGGCTGCCAGGTTTCAACGACCCTGCAATGCCTGTGCTGGACGTGCTGGGTTCAGTGCTTGCAAACGGCGCATCCTCCCGGCTCAATCGAGTGTTGAAAGAGGAAAAGCAATTGGTGCATACCATCTCGGCCTCTGCCTTTACGCCTAAAGGCCCTGGCATGTTCGAGGTGTTTGCCACGCTTGATGCAGAAAAGACCGGAGATGCCGTCTATAATATCTTGCAGGAATTAGCCGCCATACAGCAGGGCCTGGTCACTACTGAAGAGCTGGAGCGGGCCAAGGTGGCTGTGGAAAAGGGATTTGTCGAGGCCATGGAGACCATGGACGGAGAAGCGGATAAACTCGGGAGTTTCGAGATCATGTTCGGTGACCCACGCGCCGACCTGCTGTATCTAAAACACATTCGTGAGGTGACCCCTGAAGATATTCGACAGGCGGCCCAGCGTTATTTCGTTCCTCAGCACATCAATATCGTTACCATCGTTCCACAGGATTTTAAGGGTATTTTGAAAGAAGATGAAATTCAGGCCATGCTTGAAAGGACTGGACTTAAGGATTTCAATGGTAAGGATATCGCCTCCATTCGGTTGCTGCCGGTTGAACAGTACAGACTGCCTAACGGCGTCGTTCTGCTGGTCAGGGAAAATCATGATGTGCCCACCGTGGCTGTTCAGGCCGTTTTCCCTGGCGGGCTTCGATATGAAACAAAAGACACGAACGGTATCTTTCATTTCATGGAAGAGGTCTGGACAAGGGGTACGCAGAAACACAACTATCAGGAACTGTCGGAGATCATAGAGGGGCTTGGTGGTTCAATTCATGGATTTTCAGGCAAAAATACCTTTGGTCTGGCTGGTCATTTCCTCAGTAAAAATCTGGAGAGCAGCCTGAATGTCTTTATGGAGATATTGCTTTCTCCGGTCTTTTCGCAGTCTGAAGTGGAGAAGGTAAGGCCGCTCATTCTTGCGGAGCTCAAACGGCAGGAAGACTCTCTTTCAGCCGTAGCCTTCAGGGAGTTCAACCGTGTCCTTTTCGAACCGCATCCATATGCATTGAATCCCATAGGCTCCATGGCTGTGGTGCAGTCGGTGCAGGCCGAGGATCTGTCCAATCTTTACAAGGACTATGTGACTCCGGAGCAGGCGGTCATCGGAGTTGTGGGTGACGTGAATGCAAAGGAGCTATTCACAAAGATACAGGAGTATCTGGGCGCATGGTCTGTGCCGTGTATCAGAATGCCTGCCGCGCCTGCCGCCCCTGCACCCATTCTGGCGCCTAAACCCTTCAATCTGGCCAAGGACAAGCAACAGACGCACATAGTCCTTGGCTTCCCCGGCGTCAATTTCAAGAATCCGGATCGTTATGCCCTGGAGGTCCTGAATGCAGCCCTGGCCGGTCAGGGCGGAAGATTGTTTCTGAACCTGAGGGATAAGGACAGTCTTGCCTATGCCGTGACATCCATGGTGGGCCTTGGTCTGGATTATGGCTCCATAGGTTTTTATATCGCCTGTGCGCCTGAAAAAAAGGATCAGGCCATAAGCGCCATGTGGAAAGAGATATATGCAGTTTCACAGACTCCGCTTACCACAGAAGAGGTGGAGCGGGCCAAGGCATGGCTTATAGGAAATTACGAAATAGGCATGCAGACCAATGAGGCCCAGGCCATGGATGTGGTGCTCAATGAGATTTATGGGCTTGGATGGGACTTCCCAGAGAGGTATGTGCGGGAGATTCAACGCGTGAATGCAGCCAGGGTGTTGGAAGTGGCCCAGAAATACCTGACCAAAGACAGATATGTCATCGTCACCATAGGGAAATAGGCTATGGGTAATCCCACTCCGCAGGAACTTGAACGGGAGATAGAGTCATATCTGCTCTCCAAATACGGCGACAGGATTCGTGTGGCCGTCAGGCCGCCTGAGTTCACCGGCAAAAAGGACAGTACCACTGGAAAGAAAAACGCCCCTGCACCGGTAAAACCCGAAGAGATGGTGGCATACCTGGATCGTTTCGTGGTGAAGCAGGACGCTGCCAAGGCCGTGCTTGCCACAAAGGTCTGTACTCACTACAATAAAATAAATTATTTGCGTCACAGAAGCGGGCTGCCGTCATCTGCAGGTGGAATCAAGAATAATATCATACTGATCGGTCCCACTGGTGTAGGCAAGACCTTTTTGGTGAAATTGATAGCAGAGAAAATAGGTGTGCCATTTGTCAAGGGTGATGCCACCAAGTTCAGCGAGACAGGGTATGTGGGCGGCGATGTGGAGGATCTCATTCGGGAACTGGTGGATGCAGCCAAAGGCGATATAAAAATGGCCCAGCAGGGAATCGTTTATATCGATGAAATCGATAAAATAGCCTCTTCCTATGGCACTTACGGCCCTGATGTCTCGCGAACAGGCGTTCAAAGGGCGCTTTTGAAACCCATGGAGGATACGGATGTGGATATGCGTGTGCAGCATGATCCCATCTCTCAAATGGAGGCCCTGGAGCGTTTCCGTTTGACCGGCAAAAGGGAACGCCGAGTAATCAATACCAAAAACATCCTTTTTATAGTGAGTGGCGCCTTTGTGGGGCTTGCCGATATCATCAAAAAACGCATTCAAAAGAATTCCATAGGCTTTTCAGCGGAAATAGACACCATGAATGAGTGTTATTGGCACCGCTTTGTAACCCCACAGGACCTTATTGAATATGGGTTTGAAGCCGAATTTGTGGGGAGATTGCCGGTTATCGCCGTTCTGGAAGAGCTCTCCGAAGAAGATTTGTATCACATTTTGAAAAATTCACGAAATCCCATAATTGCCAGCAAGAAACAGGACTTTGCTGCCTATGGCATAGAGCTGTATTTCGAAGACGATGCCTTAAAACTCCTGGCCAAAGAGGCCTATGCCAGCCATACCGGAGCAAGGGCCCTGGTGAACGTGCTGGAAAAGGCCCTTTTGCCCTTTGAAAAGGCCCTTCCATCCCACAATTTTCGTTTCCTGGTGGTGACCAGGGAATTGGTGCAGGACCCCCAGGGTGTTCTTGCCCACCTGTTGGCCGTTGGCGAGACTCAGGAGATGCTGGATGCCTATACCAGATTCAAACATGAGACAAATGCGATGCTGTTGGAGGATATCTCCTGTGATCTATTCGACATGTTTGAAAAAAATGGCTTTGCGCTTACGGCCAACCGGAAGCAGTTACTGGCCTCCATTATGGGCAGAGAGGACATACCATTAGAAGCGGCAGCCGAACTGGTGTTGTTCTGGATAAAACAGATAAAGTCCTATGAACAAAATCTGCGGCTTAAATCCGGTGTGACTGTCAGATTTCAGGATGACCTGGTGGATTTTTTGCTTGAACGGGGTCTGGATGATGAAGTATATATCTACATGGATTGTGAAGAGTTGAGTGAGAGCTTGGAGGAGGGTCTGTCTATGCTGAAGGATAGGATAAAAGATCCTGTATGTGTGTCGCTTACCGCACTAAAGCAGCCTGATCGCTTTATTCAGGCCCTGGCAAAGGGTATCTGGAACAGCTGTGAGGACAAAAAGGATACGGACCATGACAGAACATAGCATATTGTTGTTGATTGATCCGGATTCCACGGCGAGAAAGGCCTTTCGTGAGGCTGTGGATGAATTGGGTGGAATTCAGCTCTTCATAGCCGAGGATGGCCAGGAAGGCCTTGATATATTGAAGGGCAGGCATTGTGACATGGTCTCCATCAGGAGAAACGCCGCGGTGTTGGATGCCTTTTCCTTTAGCGTGCTCATGCGTCAGGATGAGCGCTATAAGGATGTCCCTCTTTTGGTGATGTATCCAGAGGATGCAGAGCCTGAGCGGGATAGGCTCTGTGATGCAGGTTGCAGTGGTTGTATCAAACAGCCTTTTACCAAGCAGGATATAAAGGCACTTTTAAAGGAGTGGTTAAAACTATGATGTTCCCAGAATACAGACCGAGAAGGCTCCGGCGCACCGAATCCTTGCGGGCGCTGGTGCGTGAAAACATCCTTACACCCGAACATCTCATCTATCCCCTTTTTGTGGTGGAGGGGACCGGCATTCAAAAGGACATAGAGGCCATGCCGGGGTGCGCCCAGATGTCAGTGGATAAAATTGTTGATGAGGTGAAGATGTTGTCCGATACAGGCGTTTCCGCCATTATCCTCTTTGGTATTCCGGAGCACAAGGATGAGCGGGGAAGTGAGGCCTGGAGCGCCAAAGGTGTGGTACAGAAGGCCATAGCAGCCATAAAAAAGGCCGTACCTTCCATGCTCGTGGTGACGGATGTCTGCATGTGTGAATATACATCCCACGGCCATTGCGGCATTCTGCATAAAGGCGATGTGGACAATGACGCCACATTAGAAAGTTTGGCCAAGATCGCCCTGTCTCATGCCAGGGCAGGGGCTGATATGGTCGCCCCCTCCGACATGATGGACGGCCGAGTGGCCGCCATAAGGGAGGCCCTGGACGAAAATGACTTTAGTAATACTCCCATCATGTCCTATGCAGTCAAATATGCCTCATCCTTTTACGGCCCATTTAGAGAGGCGGCGGAGTGCGCCCCTCAGTTCGGAGACAGGCGTGCCTATCAGATGGACCCTGCCAATCAACGGGAGGCCTTGAGAGAGGCCGCACTGGATGTGGAAGAGGGCGCAGATATCCTCATGGTCAAGCCTGCCATGCCCTATCTGGACATTATCTGCCTTTTGAAACAGGAGTTCACTTTGCCCATAGCTGCATATCAGGTAAGCGGTGAGTATTCCCTCATCAAGGCGGCTGCCGCAAGGGGTTGGATCGATGAAAGGCGTGTGGTGGAGGAGAGCCTCTTGAGCATCAAACGGGCCGGAGCCGACATCATCATCACCTATTTCGCCAAGGATTTTGCTAAAAATTACTACGGAAATAGAACGGCTTAAAAGACAGGGGTATAGATATGGCGGCCTCTGTTCCAAGGGTGGTGCATTGATGGTTCAGTGGATGATGAAAAATAACAGGGAAAACCCCCTCTATGAGCAATTCGACAGGGTGTGTAGAATACTGAAAAAATACGACACCGTGCTGAGTCTTGGAAACGGAATCAGGGCCGGCGCCGTTGGGAGAACCAATATAAAAATCTCCTCTTTCCTGAGGATGCAAAGACCATAATTGAAAAACGCAGCTCCATGCATGGCAATGGTTGTTCCATGTGCGGGGAGATGTGCGCCATGAAGAATTCGAGTATATCTTTCGATGCCTTTTTGTGTGAAGATAAACGGAATACTTAGTATATTGTTTTTGATTATGTATTATAGTGAGTCAAGGGCGCACCAAGTGCGCCTTTTTTATTTCTGATTGGTTAATCATTCTATTTTTATATCTTGTCTTTAGTATTCTAAAGATGAATTGCATCTTTTGCAACATATACTTTGTGATGATTATCACTTGTTAAACGATGTTGTTTTTTGATTGACTTTTTTATTTCTTGCCGTATTATTTATTATATTAACAGGCTGTATGGTTTGTTTTCTTTAAAACAGCCCATTCCATGTTGGTTCTCAGGAGGTTTAAGCCTATGAAAAAGACGGTATGGAGTATGTGCGGCATGTGTTCCGTGCGATGTCCCATCAAGGTCGAGGTGGAAAACGGCAGGGTAGAATGGATCGAGGGGAATCCTCACATCCTAAAGGGTGCCTTGTGTGCCAAGGGTTCCGCGGGTGTTGCCCTGATTGCGGACGACGAGAGGCCGCAGCAGCCATTGATTCGCAAGGGCGGCAGAGGGGCAGGGCGCTGGGAGCCGGTCAGTTGGTACACGGCCCTGGATTATATCGGAGAAAAGCTCAACAAGATTATTGCGCAATACGGCGCCAAAAGTGTGATGATGAGCTGTCGTGGAGGCCCATGGGCGGATTTTTTCAAGACCTTCATTCATGGCCTGGGTTCTCCCAATTTTACCAACCACGACAGCGGTTGTGGACGAAACGTTCATCATGCCAGCCTGTCAATATACGGTCTTGGCAGAAAGGACCTGATCTACGACATCAAAAATGCCAAACATCTCGTGTTGTTCGGCAGGAATATCCTGGAGTCCCTGCGCATTGCAGAGGCCAATCAGGTGCTCGATATGCTGGATGCCGGCGGCAGACTCACCTATGTAGATGTGAGACAGACCATGACAGGCATAAAGGCCACGCGATTCTTTCAGGTCAGACCAGGTACCGACTATGCCCTGGCCCTTGGACTCATAAACGCCATTATCAAGCGTGAGGCCTACGATAAGGAATTCATCGAAAAATATGTCACAGGCTTTGATGAGCTGGTGGAGTTCATTCAGCCCTATACCCTTGAATGGGCTGCCAAGGAATGTGAGGTCAAGATCAAGCCTCTGCAGATGTTCGTCGAGGAACTGGCCGGAGACAGGCCGCGTGTGGTATTCCATCCCGGATGGATGCTCTCCAGGTACAACGATTCCTTCTATGCCAGCCGCAGCCTTCAGATATTGAATGTACTGATGGGCAATATCGAGGTCAAGGGAGGGCAGCTTTTTCCGAAAGGCGCTGCGGACTGCGGGGTCAAGGGCATTCGAAATCTCTCCTCACTGATCACACAAAAGCCCGCGGACAAGCGTGCTGATGGAGTAGGCTGGAAATATAAACATTTCGATAAAGGTCCCGGCTTATTTCATCTCTTTTATGATGCCATAGAGACTGGAGAGCCGTATCCCATGAAGGCCATGATCTGTTACCGGCATGACCCCTTTAACTGTTTTCCTGACCCTGCGGCGCAAAAACGGGCATTGGATAAAATGGAATTACTGGTCTCCGTGGATACGCATTACAGCGAGTTCGGCTGGTACAGTGATGTGATTCTGCCTGAGTCCGCCTACCTGGAAAGAGAAAGCCCGATAGCCCTTCAAAAGGGGTTGAAGCCCCGTTTGATCGTGCGTCAGAAGGCTGTGGAGCCTAAATTCGACACAAAACCTGCCTGGTGGATATTCAAACAATTGGCCGACAGAGTCGGCATAGGTCAGTATTTTCCATACAACACCATTGAAGAACTGTGGGCCTGGCAACTGGAGCCCACGGGCTATAAGATCGAGGACTTCAATGCCAAGGGCTTTGTGGAACTGACGGATAAGCCCATTATGTATGACAGAAACAATCTGGACGGCAAGTTCAAGACGCCTTCGGGAAAGATCGAGCTGGTCAGCAAGGTTTTGACAGAGGCCGGTCTGCCGTCCTTTAAGCCATATGTGTCGCCCATAAAGCCACCTGAAGGTATGTTCAGACTGGTCTTCGGCAGATCGGCTGTGAATGCCCATGGTCATACCATCAATAACCCCTTGTTATATGAGCTGCTTCCATACAATACCCTTTGGATCAATAAACGGGAGGCCTCCAAGCTCGGCATAAACGATGGAGACTGGGTGGATGTCATCTCTCAGCCGCAGGAGGTCACCGGCACTATTCGCGCCAAGGTAACCGAGTTCATACATCAGGATGCCGTTTACATGATTCATGGTTTCGGCCGCCAGATACCCTTGCAGACTCGTGCCTACCATGCCGGCATGGCGGATCAGAAGCTTCAGATCGGGCTTTTGAAGGAGATGGATCCGGCCGGCGGCGGACTGTGCCTTTGTGAATCCTTCGTGGAGGTCAGAAGGAGTGCGAAGAATCCAAAGAGGAGCGTGGAACTATGAACAAATACATGATATATCTCAATTCCAAGCGTTGTATCGGGTGTCATGGCTGCGAAGTGCACTGCAAGACCAACAAGAAGCTGCCGGTGGGGCCGATTCTGTGCGAGATCAGCCATGAGCCATTGAAAGCCGTGAGGGGTGTGCCCAGAACCGAGTTTCAGTTCAGGTCGTGCTATCACTGTGAGGATCCCTATTGCGTGCCTGTCTGTCCCACTGGTGCCATGCAGAAGCGTCAGGATGGCATTGTGTTTGTGGACCAGGAAAAGTGTATCGGGTGTATGGCATGCGCAGGCGCCTGTCCATGGGGGATACCGCAATACAATTCCGAGACAGGCAAGGCCATTAAGTGTGACTACTGTATGGACAGGGTGGATGCGGGTTTGAAGCCGGCATGTGTGACCAAGTGCGCCACACACGCCCTCAAGTTTGTGACCCTGCAGGAGATATAGGCCTGCTGGGTATCGTTTGAACAGCAACACCTCTCCCTCTGGAGGAGGGTTGTTGGTGAAGTTGGCAAGTTATAAGGGCGGCCCAAAACCGCCCTTTTTGTTTCCAAACATTGTGAATCTTCTTTTTACATTTAATGCCCCATAGTATATAATCGTAACTACGCCTGGTGACAGCAACTGCCCTGCCCAGGGTGAGTCTGGTTGAGGGTCTGGACGGCAATGGCGGCAGTACAATGGATAGGTTGGAAAATATGCACACAGATGAATACGAAATATCCATCTCCAGAGAGATTCAGGTCTGTAAAAATCAAATAGAACGGGCTGAAAAGGCCATTCATGACCTGGAAAGGCGCTTTGACTGGCTGGCATCCGTCTCTGTAACTGATGCCCTTGATGTGGAAAAGGCAGGGGTCTTTGCTCAATGGCAGGAATTGAAAGATGGGCTTTTGGCCTGGCAGCAGCGCCTTAAAGAGTATGAGGAGGCATATAGGGCGATTCGCAGCAGAAAGGCCTGGCCTAACGCCATATAAGGCCTGTCAGATTTCAAAAGTGGACTTGACAAAAAAGGCCTCCCTGCATACATGTGTAATACATCAATGACAGGAGAAGCACTATGAGTACAGCGATATCAATTCGGCTTCCCGATAACCTTGCCAGCCAACTCGACAACATTGCCAAAGAGACCGAAAGATCCCGCTCTTTCATCATTCAAAAGGCTCTGGAATCCTATATGGAAGATTTTGTGGATCTACAGATTGCCTTGGACCGGCTCCACGATAAGGGTGATAAAATCATTTCAGCCAAAGAGATGAGGAAGTCTCTTGGCATATAATATCGTTTATAAGAAGTCGGTTTACCGCGACCTCAAGAAGCTACCGAAGACAGAATCAAAACAAATCCTTGATCTTATTGAGACGGAATTGATTGAGAATCCTGAATCCAATCCGATACTCAAAGGGCAATTTGCCGGACTTCGCAAGTATCGAGTCGGAGACTACAGGGTGATCTATGCCTTGCTGGGTCTTGACATAGTCATTCTAAGAATTGGCAATCGGAAGGATGTTTACAGGGGCGAAATCTAACCAATCACTGTGCGCATGCAAAAAGCCGCGGGGCACAGTTCAACGGGATTCAATCAGAGACAGGACTGCTGCTCAAGAGGCAAGGCCTGGCCTAACGCCATATAAGGCCTGTCATGGCCAAAATATGGTCTCTACCGCCAGGGTGATGCGCAGATGCGGGTCGTTTCCGCGCATGGAGACGATATAGAGCTGCCGAATACGCCAGAGGTGTTGCGTATGGTTTTCGATGTAAGAGATTAGCTTTAAAAGCTCTGGCAACTGGGTTTTAAGGGTGAAATTTACAGTCGGCGTCTCTTTGTCCTGCCATTTACCGGGCCGTTCGGTTTTGTAACTCAGGACCTCTATCTTGTTATCTGAACAGAATTTGAAGAGCTGATCCTGAAGCAGATTTCCCACTACCTGGCTGTTTTCTCCCTGCATGAGCCTGGCCTTGAGCGCTCCGAATTCCTCTTCCGCCTTTTTGAGCCGTTTGTCTGCATCGGCCAGTTTTTGTGTCTCCTTGTGCAGATTTTGAAGCTTTATGGAGAGCTTTTCCTGTTCAGCAGCGTTTTGAGAGATGATATCGTTCAGGCCTGACCAGACCACCACATACCAGAGTATGACGCCTATGACCAGAATGCCGTATTTGAGAATGGGTTTGGAGGTCATTTATTTCCCTCCTTTTTCGAGGTAATGGTCATCTCCACAGTGAAGAACTCCACGCCGTTTGCATCCTTTGTGACAGGCGAGACCTGTTGAATGTTGGTGAAATTCCTGCCTGTCCTCCAGGCTGCCATGGTGTCGAGGGCGGATTTCCCTTCTGCCGTGATGCGGATCTTGTCGCCCGATATGTCGAGGTTTTTTATCCATGAGTCATCGGGCGTCAGGGTCGCCAGCTCCGAAAGTACCGCCTCCATGGGAGGCCTCTCTTCTATGAAATCGCGCAGAATTTTAACGGATCGCTCCAGATTTTCGGCCTTTTTGGCCACTTCCCTCAGTGGTGCGGCGCGTTTGTCAAGGGCTGTGATGTTTTTTTGTATGTCATCGAGCTTTTGGGCCTCTTTCAGGTATGAAATGCCGAGAAAAGCGGTGGCCAGCAGACAAGCAATAGTTGTGCCGCCTGTTATCAGGTAGAAGGTTTGAATGCGCAGCCGTATGGGTTTTTTCCGCTTCCCATAGAGAGACATCTGTACATAGGAGCGCAGGGCCAGGGCTCCGCAGACGGCAAAGGGATTGAAGCCGTGTTCAACCGCATCTTTTATTGCAGGGATTCTTTGTGAGACAGGTGCGGCGCCCGGCAATGTCTCAGGCGTCAGACCCATCGACAGCTCCGCTGCCTCCACGAAATCCCTCCAGGGGGTTTCAAGCCTCTCGGCGAGTTGTTTTAAGGCGGAGGCGATTTGCCCATTGGACGGAACCGGTTCCATGTTCAGGAGATGCGAGCCTTCCCAGCCATCCTTGCCGTGCAGAGTGACCAGCAGATGATGTTTGTCTTTTTCTGTAACGGAGGAAACGGACGCTGCCGGCAGTGTAATGTTCGCAGGATATGAGCGAATGGCTGCATCCAGGGCGATGTCCTGTGTGAGAATATATTTTAATGATTTTAAGTGGCTGGTTTCTTTTAGAATTTCTATGTAGGGGTCAATGGCTGTTCTGGGGATGTAAAGAAGAACTGCCTCTGAACCGTCTTTTTGTTCCCGTGCAAAACAATCGAAATATATTTCGTCCCTCGAAAGATGTGAGTGGGCGTCAACCCCCAGACGCAGGGCGGATTCCGCTTCCTGGGGCGAGAGGTTTGCGAAATGTATTTCACGAAGAAACACCCATCGTCTGGGGATTACCAGGCAGATGGAGCGCATGCGTGATGGTTTAATGCCTGAGAGGAGTTCCCGAAGTTGGTCGCGAGGCGGTTTGTCTGTTTGCGGAGCCGGTGATTGAGTGTTATCCAACAGGGATAGATTGCCGAATCTGGAGGCGAATCGCACTGTATGAATTTCGTCGGTTATGTAAATGCCCATCAGTTCCATGGTTGTCATTCTAAATGGAATCAGGTTAAATGTCAAAAGATTAAACCAAAATTCAAGGGGCATCTTTCTTGAAAATAAAGATATGTGGTGTTACAGACCCTATGCAGGCATATGAAATAGCCTTGGCCGGTGCAAATGCCATAGGTCTGGTGTTTGCGGAAAGCCCAAGGCAGGTCGCATTGGAACAGGCCAAGGCCATAGTCAAGGCCATTCCACCAATGGTTCAGTCAGTGGGCGTATTTGTAAATGCCTCCGTAGAGGAGATGCAGCAGGCGGTTTTTTATGCAGGGATCGATTTGGTCCAGCTGCACGGAGAGGAGCCCGTAGAGGTATGCTCCGCCCTGTTCCCCCGTGTAATCAAGGCTGCCCGTGTCAGGTCTCTTGAAGATATCGAGGCCTTGAGGCCGTATGAGCCCTTTGTGAGGGCGTTTTTATTGGATGCCTGGTCAAAGGAGGCCTATGGCGGTACAGGCAAACGTTTTGACTGGCAGTTGGTCCAACATGCCTTAAAGATGCTGAAAAGGCCGGTGATGCTGGCAGGCGGGATCACTCCGGAAAACTGCCTTCAGGCAGCTGAAACAGGTGTTTGGGCCCTGGATGTGAGCTCCGGTGTGGAGGAATGCCCTGGTAAAAAGGATATGAGCAAGGTCAGGCTGCTTTTGCAGCGCGTATTTGAATTTAACAAGAAAGTCGCAGCCAAATCCGGCACGGAGCCGAATTGCTTAGAAGTATACTTATAATTCAGTAAGTTAGGAGTCTTAAATGGAGAACAACAAAATGCTTTCAGGCCCTGACAAAAAAGGCCATTGGGGGATATTCGGCGGCAGATTCGTGCCGGAGACCCTGATTCCAGCCCTTTTGGAGCTGGAGTCGGCATACAGAAAATGCAGTCACGATGCCTCGTTTCAGGCTGAGCTGCGGAGTATTTTGAAGGATTATGTGGGTAGACCCACGCCTCTTTACGAGGCCAAAAGGCTTGGGGATGCCTTGGGTGGGATTCGTGTGTTTTTGAAGCGGGAGGACCTCACACACACAGGCGCCCACAAGATCAACAACACCCTTGGGCAGATCCTCCTGGCCAAGCGCATGGGCAAGACCCGCATCATCGCCGAGACCGGTGCAGGCCAGCATGGTGTGGCCACTGCCACTGTATGCGCCCTCATGGGCCTTAAATGTGAGGTCTATATGGGCAAGAAAGACATGGTGCGCCAGGCCATGAATGTATTTCGTATGGAGATCACAGGGGCACGTGTCATACCTGTTGAGACGGGGACACAGACCCTCAAGGATGCCACCAATGAGGCCATCAGGGACTGGGTCTCCAGTGTGAAGCACACACACTACATCATCGGTTCTGTGGTGGGGCCGCATCCATACCCCATGATGGTCAGGGACTTTCAGAGTGTGATAGGAAAAGAGACTCGCAGACAGATTTTAAAAGTCGTGGGCAGGCTTCCGGATTATGTCATCGCATGTGTGGGAGGCGGCAGTAATGCCATGGGGATCTTTCATCCATTTGTCAGAGATACGAATGTCAAGCTCATAGGCGTGGAGGCTGCCGGTGAAGGCCTGAACACACAGCACCATTCAGCCACACTGACCCTGGGCAGGCCCGGCGTCCTGCATGGCACCATGAGTTATCTGCTGCAGGACAAATGGGGGCAGATACAGGGTGCGCATTCTGTGGCGCCTGGCCTCGACTATCCTGGTGTGGGGCCTGAGCACAGTGCATTGAAGGACTCTGGCCGGGTGCATTACGACACCATTGACGATCAAGAGGCATTGAATAACGGTTTTCGGTTTCTTTCGGAACTGGAGGGCATCATACCAGCCCTGGAGAGCGCCCATGCAGTAGCGTATCTTCACAAACTGGCGCCGAAATTGGCCAAGGGCAGTGTGGTGGTGGTCAATCTGTCCGGCAGAGGTGACAAGGACGTGGCCGCTGTGGCCGATATATTCAAGGGGCAAAATCCATGAAAACATCACAGAATCGCATTCAGAATACATTCAAGGGGCTTAAACAGAAAAATGAGGCCGCCATGATTCCATTTATTACCGCAGGGGATCCATTCACAGACCTTACCGAGGAACTGGCAGTGGCCATGGCTGAAAACGGTGCGGATATCCTGGAGTTGGGCATGCCTTTTTCGGATCCCCTGGCCGACGGCCCTGTGATTCAGGCGGCGAGCCTGCGCGGGCTGGAAGCAGGTATGAATACTCATAACTATTTGAAGTTGGTGCAGAATATTCGCAGGCAGTCGCAGATCCCGCTGGTTTTTATGGGTTACTACAATATGGTCTATCAATACGGCCTGAAGGCATTTGCCGAAGATGCGGTGTCTGCCGGCCTGGACGGGGCCATCATTCCTGACCTGCCCATAGAGGAGGCGGATGAGTGGATAGCTGTTGCCAGAAGGGCAGGGCTTGACACCATCTTCCTGGCTGCTCCCACGACGCCCATGGAGCGGATAGAGAGAATCGCCCAGCGGTCGCGAGGTTTTCTTTACTATGTCTCGGTTACAGGCATCACAGGCGCAAGACAGGAATTGCCTGCGGAATTGGCCCAAAACCTGGCCATGGCCCGCAACCATGCAAGACTGCCCGTTGCCGTAGGTTTTGGCATCTCAAGGCCGCAACAGGTGGCCATGCTTTCGCAAGTGGCAGACGGTGTCATAGTGGGAAGCGCCATAGTCAGGCTCATAGAAGATGGAATCAGGCAGGGTGTGCCCGCGACTGCGCTGGTGCAACGAATAGCAGGTTTTGTAAGGGAACTGAAACAGGCTACGCGATATGGCATAAAACCTGGGCAGGGGGCTTGAATTTGTCAGCATGGCCTGTTATGTGAGTTCATCTCATTTTTGAAATGGAGAAGTCTGAATGGAAGAGGTGAAGATTGTTGTAGTGGGTGGTGGCCCGGCAGGGATAGCCGCTGCAGTGGAGGCAAAAAAGGTAAATATACAGCCTGTGGTAGTGCTGGAAAAGGCCAAACATGTGTGTGACACCATCGTCACCCTTTATCACGAGGGGAAGCGAGTGGACCCGGTCTTTAGAAAGGTAAAGGTGGAGCCCATCGGCGCCCTTTCCTTTGATACAGAGTCCCGTGAGGAATTCTTGAAACGCATGGAGCATGTTATTCAGCAGGAGGGGCTGGTCATACATACCGGTCAGGAAGTAAACAAGATTACAAGGCAGGGCGACTCATTCCTGGTCAGCACGAGTCGTGGAATGCAGTTTCAGGCCGGCGTGGTTGTAGTGGCCATCGGTGTCTTTGGGAAACCGGTAAAACCTGCGTATCCCATTCCTGCTGCCTTGAAGGACAGGGTCTTTTTT
Organism: Deltaproteobacteria bacterium; assembly: GCA_028695735.1. Lineage (GTDB taxonomy): Bacteria > Desulfobacterota > Dissulfuribacteria > Dissulfuribacterales > DYLC01 > JAQVIJ01. Next base: position 415,496 of record JAQVIJ010000002.1, read on the forward strand.
AGCCTGCCCAAGACTCCCATCACAGGGGAAAAGGTCTTGGTGGTGGGTGGAGGCGACACGGCAGCAGAGACCGCTTGTTTCCTTGCTGAGCACAATAAGGTCTGTCTTTCCTATCGGCGTCCTGAATTTTTTAGGCTAAATGAGATAAATGCCTGTAATATCAAAGGATGTTCAGCAAAGGGTGTGGTGGAGCTCATGATGGCCACAGACATCGAAGACCTGGAGCCTGCTGAAAACGGAGTCCTGGTCAAGTTTAAGGACGGCCGAAACATGGAGTTTGACAGGGTGTTTTATTGCCTTGGCGGTTCTACGCCTCAGGCATTTTTGGAGGGTTGTGGTGTGGAATTTCAGGACAACAGGCCTGTGATAGGGCCGGATGGCGAGACCAATGTAAAGGGCCTGTTTCTGGTGGGGGACCTGGTGGCCAAGACAGGCACCATCATGGCCGCCTTTAATTCCGCAAAGACCGCTATGGATGGCATTCGTGCCAAATATGGGGCAAGATTATACTAAATTATCGGCTGCAGGGGTTCGTTTTCGCCTCTGCAGCCTTTTACCTCAAACCCACCTCCAGCCGTGTTTTTGAAAGAATCGAAAGCCCGATTTACAGAAGAGGTAGATGTGACGCAGCCCCTTTTGAAAGGCATTGCCGCCAAAATGTGTGATCTTCACTTGTGGCACATAGGAGATGCGCCATTCTTTATCGAGCCGTAAAGAGAGATCAAAGTCCTCAAAATACAAAAAGAAACGGGTATCAAAGCCTCGTAATTCCAAAAGGGCCTGAGTGCGCCAGAACATGAAACAGCCGCTGGCAATGGGAACGGACTCCACCACCACCTCCTCTGTGAGGCCTCGCATCTCGTAGTCATGCAATCTCCTCTGCAAAAAGTTTAATTTTGTGTCCTTGAAGAGACTCCGGGCCACAAGCAAAAGCACAGAGGGATATTGTTTGCAGAGATAGACCTTCTTTCCCTCACCATTTACACAGAAAGGGGTGAGGCACGCGGTCTGTGAGTGCGTAAGCATGAATTCAATGGCCTTTGAGATGGCATCCCTGTTTAGAATCACATCGGGGTTCAAGATGAGATGAAAGGCAGAGGAATCGTGTGACTTCAAAAGCCTTTCAAGGGCCAGGTTGTGGCCTGCCCCAAAGCCTAAGTTTCTGCCAGGCCTGATCACATGAATCTCACCTGGCCAATGGTGTTTAATGCCCAGTAATATCCCCTTTACATACTCGTCCTCGCTGTTTTCCACAAAAAAGAGGGTGGCTTTGAAGAGCAGGCCCTCTTCTTTGGCCAAGATCACGGCCTCCTGGCACGAATGCATGGTCTGGGCCAGTAGTGTTGCATCGGAGTGATAGTGCACAAGGGAGATGGAGAGGCTGCAGGCCCCGGTGTCAGGCGTTTTTCCCATGCTCTTCCAGAGAGAACCTCTGCCGGCACTCTTCGCTACAGAAATAGAAGGTCCTGTTGTTCAGAAAAAGGGGTTTGGCCTGGCCTTTGGGCAGATAGACGCCACACACAGGGTCCTTGACCAATTCGTCATGGACATGGCCGTTTTGTGAAGGGGCTGGGCGGCTGTTTTTGGGCCGTCCCCAAATAAACCTGGCCAGTTTATAGAGTAATATGGCTAAGACAAGGAAAAATACGAGTCGAAACAGCATGGTGTTAGGTGTAATGGGCCTGAATGGCCTTTTGAAATGTGCAGAACTCTTGTAAAAACTCGCCATGATAGGGCTCTATGACCTGGTCTTGGCCCTTAAGCCCCTGCAGGTCTTGAAGCAGGAGGCGAACGGTCTTTTCAAGCCCTGGTATGCTCATGTCAGGGGCCAGCTCAAAAAGTGGTTTCAGCACAAAGAGACGCAGGTGCATGCGCGCATGAGGAATGGTCATGGCCTCTTCAGAAATCTGAAGGTCGTCGAAGAGCAGGAGGTCCAGGTCAATGGTGCGATCCACGAGGCTTCTGTCCCTTCCAAGCCTCAATTCTATGCCTTGCAGGGCAGTTAAAAGCCCTCTGGCAGACAAATTCGTGCATAACTGCGCCACGCCGTTTAGAAAGTAGTTGAAGGTGTGAACTGCCACAGGGGCTGTCTCATAGAGGTTTGAAAGGCCTGTAACCCGTGTGCCGGAAAGCTCGTTTATGGAGCGGAGGGCTGTGAGGATGTGCAGCCCTCGCGGCCTTATATTAGAACCAAGCCCTATGTAGGCGATATGCTTCGACAAGGTCTATAGAATTCCCTTGAGTCTTTCAATGACCTCTTTAAAGCGCTCCGTGGAGACAGTAAGCGCCATGCGCACATAGCCCTCTCCAGGCGCTCCAAAGCCGTTTCCAGGGGTGCACACTATGCCGGCCTTTTCCAAAAGCAGGGCAGAGAAGGTTTGAGAGGTGTAACCCTGGGGCACAGGAAGCCATACATAGAAGGTGGCCTTGGGGCTTGGGGCATTTAGACCCAGGGAGCGCAGACCTGACACCAGGACATTGCGGCGCTCTTGATAGATTTGACGCATTGTCTCCACACATGACTGGTCGCTTTCCAGGGCCGCTATGCCTGCCTCCTGAATGGCGTTGAACTGCCCTGAATCCACATTGGACTTGACCTTTTTCAGTCCGGCTATGAGGTCAGGGTTGCCCACTGCAAGGCCTATGCGCCAGCCAGTCATGTTGTAGGTCTTGGACAGGGAATGAAACTCTATGCCCACCTCCTTTGCCCCTGGCACCTCCAGAAAGCTCATGGCCTTGTAGCCGTCATAGGTCATCTCGCTGTAAGCGGCATCATGGCAGACTATGAGCCCATGTTCTTTAGCAAATGCCACCACCTTTTCAAAAAACGGCCTTTCCGCCGTGGCTGCTGTGGGGTTGTTGGGGTAGTTGATCCACAGGATGCGGGCCTTTTTGAGGACATCTTCTGGAATGGCGTTTAGGTCAGGCAGAAAGTCGTTTTCAGCCGTAAGGGGCATGAAGTGAGTGACACCTCCGGCAAACAGAGTGCCGATGTGATACACGGGATAGCCTGGTGACGGCACCAATACCACCTCTCCAGGGTTCAGAAATGCAAAGGGAAAGTGGGCGATCCCCTCTTTGGAGCCTATGAGCGTGGCCACCTCCGTGTCAGGGTTGAGGTCGATGCCAAAGCGGCGTTTATACCAGCCTGCTGCCGCACATCTAAAGGCCTTCATGCCCTCTGAGGAGGGATAGCGGTGGTTTGCAGACCTTTGAGCCGCTTCCTTCAGCCGTTCAAGGATAAAGTCGGGGGTGGGCAGGTCAGGGTCTCCGATGCCCAGGTCTATGACATCCACACCTCTTTGAACGGCCTCGGCCTTTTTGCGGTCCAGCTCCACAAAGAGGTATGGCGGCAGTTGTTTCAGTCTTTCTGAAAAGGAAAATTGCATATTTTACTCCGTATTGATGTTATTCGACTGTATTTCTCAGTTCTCCCAGACCTTCGATGGCCACTGTGACCTCGTCGCCGGCCTTGAGTGGGCCTATGCCCTTGGGAGTGCCTGTGGCGATGATATCCCCTGGCTCCAGAGTCATGATATGAGAGATGAAGCTCACCAGTTGTTCAGGCGAATGAATGAGTTGGCTCGTGCGGGAGTCCTGGCGTATCTCTCCGTTTACCAGACACTGAATCCGTGCATCGGCAGGGTCAAATTCCATGTGAATCACAGGCCCAATGGGGCAGAAGGTGTCAAAGGACTTGGAACGGGTGAACTGCACATCCCTTTGTTGCAGGTCTCGGGCGGTGACATCGTTTATACAGGTATAGCCCAAAATGTATTTTTTTGCCTTTTCCACGGGCACATCCTTGGCCTTCTGTCCTATCACAATGCCCAGTTCGGCCTCGTAATCCACTCTTTGGCTCATGGCAGGCAGTTTTATGGCTGCCCCTGGCCCAATGACAGAAGAAGGCGGCTTTAGAAAGATAAGAGGTTCTTCAGGAATCGGCATGCCCAGTTCATTTGCATGGTCCCTGTAATTCAAACCCACTGCAACGACCTTGGTGGGCAGGCATGGCGGAAGAAGTGTTATCTCTGATATGGGATAGGTTTCCGAGGTGCCGACTATCATACCCTCAAATGGGTCCGCTACTATCACACGCACATAGTCGTCTTTCAGAAGACCATAACGCGGGGCCTTGTTCTGTTGAGTGGTAAAACGTGCTACTTTCATGGGGTCTCCTTGTCTATTTAAGTCCAAGCACGTCCTGCATATTGTAGAGCCCTGGCGCTTGCGATACCACCCACTTGGCGGCTCGAACAGCGCCTTTGGCAAAGGTATCCCGGCTGGAGGCCTTATGAGTGATCTCGATGCGTTCGCCAGTGGTGCCGAAGAGCACTGTGTGTTCGCCTACTATGTCTCCAGCCCGAATGGTCTGAATGCCGATCTCCTTTCGTGTCCTTTCACCGATCATACCGTGTCGGGCATAGACACCCACTTCATCCAGGTCTCTGCCCACAGCCTCGGCGATGACCCGGGCCAGTTGCAGGGCGGTACCGCTGGGCGCGTCCTTTTTCATGCGGTGATGGGCCTCTATGATCTCGATGTCATAGTCATCACCCAATACCTGGGCCGCTGTGGTGACCAGCTTATAGAGCAGGTTTACCCCCACACTCATGTTTGGGGCCTGCACGCACGGAAAATTGGCTGTGAGGGCCTTCAGCTCCTCTAAATTCTCCTTGGTAAGCCCTGTGGTGCCGATCACCATGGGTTTGTTGTGCTGCGCCGCCAGCCTGGCATGGGCCATGGTGGCCTCATGAAATGTGAAGTCTATGATGACATCCCCCTTGTCTATGACCGCAGTCAGGCTGTCCGCCACAGGGACTGAAAGGGGTTTCAGCCCTGCTACTACGCCTGCATCCTGCCCCACTGCGGGGCTCTCTGGTCGTTCAAAGGCAGCAGTGAGCTCAACGCCTTCGGTTTGGTCAATCATGTGTATTATGCGGCCGCCCATTCTGCCAGCGGCACCTGCTACGATTACATTTACCATCTTTTTGAAATCCTTTCTTATTTCTTCAGAAGACCATAGCTGGTCAAGACAGAAGCGAGTTTGGCCTTGTTAGTCTCTGACATGGTCACCAAGGGCAGTCTCAGCTCATTGGAGGGAATCTTGTTCATCTGATACAGGGCCTCCTTGGCCGGAGCAGGGTTGGTCTCGATGAACATGGAGTCAAAGAGTGGAAAGAGCTTGAAATGCAGCTGCCTTGCCTTTTCCATCTCCCCTGCCAGACAGTGGTTCATAAGGGCCGCCATCTCCTTTGGCATTACATTGGATGCCACTGAGATGACACCTTTGCCTCCCAGGGCCATGGTGGGAAAGGCGGTGAAGTCATCGCCTGAAAGCACTATGAAATTCTTGGGGCAGAGGCGAATCACCTCCGAGACCTGAGAGAGGTTGCCTGTGGCCTCTTTGATGCCGATGATGTATTTGTTTTCGGCGCAACGGGCCACTGTGGCAGGCAACATGTTGACGCTGGTGCGGCCAGGCACATTGTAGAGCACCAGGGGAAACTTGCACTCATTGGCGACCGTTATGAAGTGCTGATACAGGCCTTCCTGCGTGGGTTTGTTGTAGTAGGGCGTGATGACCAATGCCGCATCCGCTCCTGCCTTTTTGGCGTGTTTGGTGAGCATGATGGTCTCTTCCGTGGAGTTGGAACCAGTGCCTGCTATGACCGGCACACGACCGTTGACCACCTCTACGGTGAGTTCCACCACGCGTTCATGCTCTTCATAACTGAGTGTAGCGGATTCGCCCGTTGTGCCGCATGGCACTATGCAATGGGTGCCTGAGGCAATCTGCCATTCTATGAGATTTTTCAGCGCCTCTTCATCCACTCTGCCGTCCTTAAAGGGCGTGACTATGGCCACCATGGCACCGGCTATCTCTTTCTTGCCTTTATTTTCTGACCCCTTGGCACAATTTTTTCTGCAAGCCATTGAAAACCTCCCGACCTAAATTTTTCTGAACAGAATACAAACCTCATAAAAAATAGTCAATTGAGAATCGCTCCCCTGGGGCCAGATTTCCCTTGCAGTTTCACTCATGCCTTGTTATTTTGCAAACTTAAAGGATGGATTGTATGAACCCGCAGGCGCCGCAAGGCTTAATAGGGAATCCGGTGAAATGCCGGAGCGGGCCCTTCGCTGTAATCGGCTACGAAATCGCAATGCAGTAGTCTCTGCATAAAGTCACTGTGGCATTGGCCATGGGAAGGCGCGAGATTAGGTTTGATGCCGAAAGCCAGAAGACCTGCCTGTGGGGTTTAAAGGGGTCATTGTATGGCAAACAGTGGCTCGTTTGAATATGACTTTTGGGGTATAAACGGGCGCCTCAAATGTCCGTGCTGAAGACGGCACAGGCATTTGAGGCGTTTTGCTTTTAAGGAAAGACTATGGAACATACAGGCATCATAGCAGGTGTAATCTTTGGGCTTCTGGTCTTTGCATTTAAGGCTGGAATAGGTATCGCATATCGCCTTTCAACCCTTTCATCAATGAGGCAATTAAGTGGCAAAAAGTATGTTATTCTGGGAAGTAGTTTTGCATATTTAATGTTATTTGTAGGTATGTCATACCTGGCAAAAGCTATGGACATAACCCTCTACATCGGCAGGCTTCTGCCCATGCTGCGCACAGGCACCACCATTCACGTACTCCTGTGCGTCTCCATGGCCGCGTGGGCCGTCTATCTCCTCTCTAATCGTTCCCTTATCTGTAGCCTTGCCCATTGTAATCCTCAGGTTGCCTTTACCAGCCCCAAGACGCCTTTGCCAGCCCCTGCTTCCACCACATGGGCGTGGTTGACCCTGGCATTGCCCTGTCCTGTGTGCATGTCCGTGGTGTTGTTCAGCCTGTCTTTTTTACAGGCCATCTTTCCTGAACGGCTCCTCTATATCACATTGGGGCTGTATTTGATCTTCATGCTGACCGTGTTTTTAAGTGCCTATGCCTTTCATCGCATAAAGGCGACCAACTCTCCCGAACGGGTGCTTGCCCACCTCATGCTGGGCATCTCAGGGTATTTTCTGCTGCTTCTGGTGATATCGCCTCAAGTGCAGGGTCTTACGGAGATATACGACCTGGTGGCCAAGCAATATGCCTCGAACCCCATGCCGGACACTGCTGCTCACACCTCCTTGAGTGCCATAAATGTCTTGGGCATCTTGACCCTGCTGATATCGGCAGTAACAGGCTTTCTTATGCAAATGCACAGAACGAAAAGGGCGGTCATGAAATAGTATGGACATTCGCGCCGCCCTCACATCCTTCATCTACCTCGTAGCCTCGTCTCTGCTCTATCCGGTCCTGTTGCTCCTTGCGGTCTTGGTGGCCTGGCTGCTTCTGCAGATGGGTGCATTCCTTGCCGAGTGGTTGGAGCGCAGGCGCCTTGGGTTTTCAAAGGCGAAAGGCCCGTTTAATGCCAAAAAGACAGCCGACTCCCTTGATTTGCCTCACAGAGTGAGTCTGTACAAAAGTGAGCTGCAACAGCTTTTGAATCAAGGCCATATACTCGAGGTTCAAATACAGGAACTGCTTCAAACCCACATTCAAAGGGCCAACAAGTCCCTGGATGGCCTTCGCATGTTAGTGCGCATTGGGCCTGGTCTTGGATTGATGGCCACCTTGATTCCCATGGGCACAGGCCTTGCCGCCCTGGCACAGGGAGACATGACCAAGCTGGCCTCTGAGCTGGTGGTGGCCTTTACTGCCACGGTGGTGGGGCTCTTTGAGGGCATGACCGCCTATTTTCTGTTTACTGTCAAGGGCAGGTGGGTGGAGGAAGACATTCGGCACATGGAGCTTCTCACAGAACTGCTCGCTAATGAGGGAGGTGAGTTGTGAAGGGCCTTCGATTTTATGGGAAAAACCGCAAGACCAACATAGTAGGCCAGGGATTTGAGGCCGATCCCCTGGCAGGGCTGGCCAATCTGTTGGATCTGTGTCTGGTCTTTATCGTAGGCCTGATTCTCACCATCTTCAATCTCTACAACATGCAGGAGCTCTTTGACCCCAAGGCAGAGACCACCATCATGAAGAAAAACAAGGACGGCACCTTGGAGATTATTACAAAAAAGGGGAATAAGGTCAAAAGCATGAAGGTGAGTAAAGAACAGTCTGAGGGCAGGGGACAGAGACTGGGTTCTGCCTATAGGTTGGAAGACGGGAGTTTTGTATATGTGCCTGATTAAAAATTTATTTTCAAGGAGTTAAGGAGATTACAACCATTTGATATAATTTGATTTTAATGGGCTGAATGTTGGGAAGAGAGGTGAAAGACCTCCGCTGCCCCGCAGCCGTGAGAGGGAACGAACGCCCGAATTAGCCACTGTCTTGCGGGAGCCTTGCAAAATTGCCCTTTCGCCCGATAACTGCGTTGCTCGTCGGCGAAAAATGCTCACATACCTGTCTGCGTGCAACGCACAGGCAGGCAGTCAGCTGCGCTTTTTCGCCTTCATAGCGCCTTGTTCTCGGACGAAAATTCTAATTTTTCAAGGCTCCCTTTAGTATCAAGATGGGAAGGTGGGCAAGTAGAAAGCCCTTTTGAGCAAAAAGGTGTTTCTCTGAAGTGAAAACGAACGGAGATTGCGCCTTTTGTTCGAGAGGTAACGCCCTTGAGCCGGAAGACCGATTCAGCCTAAATTCTACTCGAGGGAGGAAAACCATGTTAAAACCCATTTCCATCACATGTGCCGGCATTTTGGCCGCATTCACTCAAGGCCTTGCCATGGCCTCATCGCCTTCAGACATCCATTCGCTGGAGGCCATCACGGTCACTGCAGAGCGGTTTCCCACAGATGTGCAGCAGTCCTCGCGCATGATCTCGGTCATTTCCGCAGAGGAACTGCAAGAAACCGGGGCTGACAATCTGGTCACTGCCCTGGAGCGAAAAGGGGCCTTTTCCTACAAGGCCTTTGGCCCTCTGGGCATATCCCATGGCGGCATGAACAGCTCTCTTGGCATTCGAGGCATTCAAAACGGAGAGCTGGTGCTCATAAACGGCGTTCCCATTCAAAGCCCGGCCTCACACGCCTACGACCTGGATGTCATTCCCCTTGACCAGATAGAGCGTGTGGAGGTGCTGAAGGGCGCTGCCTCCACCCTCTATGGCTCCAATGCCATGAGCGGCGTTATCAACATCATCACCAAAAGGCCATCAGATGCAAAGGAGATGCGGTTGAAGGCGGAGGTCGGAAATTATGACTATAACAATCATTCCATAAGTGTCTCCATGTTGCGCACAAACATAGGCATAAATTTCCAACATCTAAACGATATAGACGAGATATCTCGAAGCTATACAAAAAAATACCACTATGACCTTGGAGAGACCAATAGAGTCGCATGGAATCTCAATTCAGCCATAACTGACCATCTATTTTTTGACTATATGGGCTCAACCTATACTACTGACTTTCTCAAAAGATATGACAATCCAAAGACACCTTATGAAGGTGTAAATCAGGATAGTTATAAACACTTTTTAGACATGCGATATGAAACGGCGAATCTTCGAACAAAGCTGTTTGGAGACTTCGAGGAGATGAAACGAGATGAGTACACAAATCCAAAAAGTGCGCTACAAAAGAATAAAATTGATAACTATGGTTTTGAAACGGATTATCGTCTAATGCTCTGGAATTATGATTTGACTACCGGCATAGACTGGATCACACGGGAGGCAGATTACAATCTACAGTATGGAAAACACCATCGGCATGACTATGCTGCATTTATGCAGATTAAACGCACATATTTAGACCGGTTAACCATTCTTCTCGGCGCAAGAGAGCAGATCATAGATGGCGAGTCAGGCACACCCAACTATGACACATTCCTTCCAAGCCTTGGCATGAATTATAAACTTACAAATGTCTTAAGTCTCTTTGCCAACACAGGAAAGGCATTTAGGGCGCCAACTTATAATCAGCTCTATTATAAAAGCAGCTTTCTTGTGGGAAATCCTAATCTTACGCCTGAAAAGGGCTGGACATACGAAATGGGCCTAAAGGCTAAAAACGACTATCTTGATGCAAAGCTGGCATTGTTCAGCATGAATTACACAAATAAAATAGAAGTAGATAGATCCAAGGGCTATCCACAGACCTATTACAATGCAGGAGATTATGAAAGCATGGGCATTGATTGGGAGATAAATCTATATCCCTTTATTCAGCAACAAGGCCTGCTACAAAATATAAATCTCAATTGGAGTGGGTATTGGGCGGATCCAAAGGCAGACGATACCACTGGAAGACGCATTCAGACAAGTGCCAAATTCTCATCAAATGTGGGTATTTCATACCTCACAGAGGAGTTTACGGCTAATCTGAACTGTCAGATACTTAGTTCAAGAGAGCGCAATCTGGATAATTATGCCATCTTCAATTTCTATTCCAGATATAAACTTCCCAAGGGCTATCTCACATTTGCTGTGAATAATATACTAAATGAGGATCAAATTCTCTCAGGGGATTTGACTCCCACTGCTCTCAATCGCTATTTCTATCAAGAGATGGGCAGACTTATAAAGGTGGGCTATGAAATCACATTCAAGTAGATTTTGGGCTGTTGTCTTTTTCTGTGTCCTGAGCTGGTTCGGTATGGTTGAGGCGGGATTTGCCAGGTCCATCGGTCTTTTTGTGGGGGATGTGGATGCCTCGGCCTGTCAGAAGGCCGTATCCTTGCTGAACAAAGAGGGCGTTTCAGGCCTGGAAATCCGCATCTTTACGGAAAACGATGTGGATTCTCAGGCCATGAAGGCCTTTGTTCAGCGCATGGATGCCGCGGTGGTGGACATCATGCAAAGGGAGCCTGGCCAGTGGCTGCTGAAAAACAGGGGGCTTTTTGCGCCTCATGTCAAGCTCTATGCCGTAAGGACAGGGGCCAACCCCCAGGAATATCAAGGCGCAGGGTTTCAAATGGATGAGGCTGTGAGGGCATATTTTGACTATAATTCCGCACAAAACATCGCAAACCTCATAAAATTTATAGCCAATCGGGACCTGGGCATAAAGGTCGTGCCAGGGCCTGTGAGACGGCCTCCACCAAATGGTTTTTATCATCCGGATGCCAATGATTTCTTTGAGGATTTGGCCGGCTATGTGAATTGGTACAAGGCCTCAGGCCATTACTCTCCACAAGGTCGTTGGGACCTCATGCTCATATTTTCTACCTATACCATTGAGGGCAAAAAGGAGGCGGTGGATAGCCTGGTAAAGGCGTATGAGAGGCATGGAATAAATGTAGTGGTGTGGATGCAGGAGATGAAGGATTTAAATAAAAATCTGGCTGCTATCCTCTCATCACCCTTGATTGCCTCGCGTTTAGGCTCCATAACGGCCTTTACCCTGAAATTTGCCTCTCAGCTCTCCCATGACCTGCTCTCTACCCTGAAACAGGCCGATGTACCTGTCTTCAATGCCCAGGTACTGTTTTTTGAGACCAGGGAGCAGTGGTTGAATTCCCCTGAGGGCATGTCGTCTTTGAGCACTTCGCTGCAATTTGCTGTGCCTGAACTCTCAGGTCTCATAGAGCCCACGGTATTGGGGGCAAAACAGCAGATAAGCGGCGGTTTTTATGAATATGTCCCCATAAAGGAGGATGTGGAAAGGCTTGCCATGCGTGTGTCCAACTGGCATCGGCTCAAGGACAAACCCAACAAGGACAAGAAGATAGTCCTCATCTATTACAATCACAGCGCGGGCAAGCAGAATATCGGCGCCAGTTATCTCAATGTGTTTCGCAGCATCTCAAACATCATCGCAAGGCTGAAGGCCGAGGGCTATGACATTCGAGGCGAGCAAGACCTCACAGAAGAGGGGCTTAAAAGGCTCCTTCTGGCATCGGGCAGAAATGTGGGCGCATGGGCGCCTCAGGAATTGACCAGCCTTGCGGCCTCTTCCCAGGTCTCTTTTGTGGAAATGGAGGCATATAAGAGGTGGTTTGAAGCTACTCCAAAGGAGTTTCATGAGGCGGTGATAAAGGAATGGGGCAGGCCCGAGGACTCCAAAATCATGTTCCTGAACAACAGGTTTGTGTTGCCGTCTGTTCGATTGGGCAATCTGATTCTGGCCCCTCAGCCCGTGCGGGGCTGGAGTGATGACCCCATGAAGCTCTATCACAGCACCACTCTACCCCCCCATCACCAGTACAATGCCTTTTATTACTGGCTGCAAAAGGAAATAAAACCCGATGTGATCATCAATCTGGGCACGCATGGCACTCACGAGTGGCTTCCAGGAAAACAGACAGGGCTGACCTGGTATTGCAGCCCCGAGGTGCTTCTCGGAGATATCCCCAGCCTTTATCCCTACATCGTGGACGATGTGGGCGAGGGCATTCAGGCCAAGCGCAGGGGCAGGGCTGTGGTCATAGACCATGCCACTCCCCCCCTACAGTCCTCCGGCTTGGCCAAGGAGTATGCACTGCTCTCCAGCCTGATCAGCGAATATGATGCAGCGGCCCAGGAGCTCAAGCCCGCCAAGTTTCAGCGCATAAAGGAGTTGGCCTTGAAATTGGGCATTCCAAAGGACATGGGCTTGAAGGATATGAATGAGGCGCATCTCCAGGCATTGGAACACTATCTTCTGGAGCTCAAGGCCGAGAAAATGCCCTATGGCCTGCATACCTTTGGTACCTCTCCAAAGGGTGAGGCATTAGAGGAGATGGCGCAGGCCATAGCCGCCAAAGGCGGAAATGTAAACGAGATCAAGGGCCGCATAGAGGCAGGCGGTGAAATGGAGATGAACGACCTCATAAATGGCCTAAAGGCAGGCTATATCAGCCCGGGGCCTGGCAATGACCCCATTAGAAACCCCGAAAGCCTGCCCACAGGCCGGAATTTTTATGGCTTTGACCCAGACAAGGTCCCCTCCAAAGAGGCCTGGGCCATAGGAGAAAAAAGGGCCAACGAGCTGATAGAGGCCTACAAAAAGGCCCATGACGGCGCCTGGCCTGAACAGGTGGGGGTTGTGCTTTGGTCTGTGGAGACCATTCGGGACGAAGGCATAAATGTGGCCACTGCCCTGAGTCTCATGGGCATGAAGCCCGTGTGGGATAGGCGGGACAAGATAAAGGGCGTGGTGCCCATTTCAGGGGAGGCATTGGCGAGGCCCCGCATAGATGTGCTGCTTCAGATATCAGGTCTGTTTCGCGACTCCTTTCCCAATGTGGCCAAGCTGCTGGACAGGGCCGTGAAACAGGCTGCCACCCTCAAGGATGTGGAAAACTTTATTCAGAGGCACTCTCAGGCCATAGAGGCAGGGCTTATTCAAGAGGGAATGGCCCCTGAACAGGCCAAAAGGCTCTCTTTGGTGCGGGTCTTTGGAGACCCACCCGGCGCATATGGCACAAAGGTGAATGACTTTGCAGGTGCCAGCGGGTTGTGGCAGGATGAAAGACGGGTGGCTGAACATGGTTTCATAGCCATGCAGTCCCATGGTTATTCCGAGGAGCTCTGGGGTGAGGCCATGACGCCTGTCTATCGCAGGCATCTCAAGAATGTCAAGGCCACTGTGCACACCATCTCCTCCAACCTCTATGGCACCCTGGACAATGACGATGTCTTTCAGTATTTAGGCGGGCTTTCCATGGCGGTGCGTCTGGAATCAGGCAGCGCACCGGAGGTGTTTGTCTCCTTAAATCGGAATTCACAGGGCCGAATCGAGCCTGTCTCCGCCCTCTTGGGAAGGGAGATGCGCTCCCGTTACCTAAATCCAAAGTGGATAGAGGGCATGAAAAAGGAGGGCTATGCAGGCGCTCGGGAGATGAACTCATTTGTGGAGAACATGTGGGGCTGGCAGGTCACCACGCCTCAAGAGATCTCGCAGGAGATGTGGCAAGAGACCTATGAGGTCTATGTAGAGGACAGATATGGCCTAAATGTGAAAGGCTTCTTCAATGAGCACAATCCCTGGGCATATCAGGCCATGACAGGCCGTATGTTGGAGGCAGTGAGGCATGGCTATTGGAAACCCAATGCAGAGGTGCAAAAAAGGCTCTCCGTGGAGTATGCCCTAAATGTCATTGAAAAGGGTGTGGCCTGCTGCGATCACACCTGCAACAATCCCCTGCTCAATCAAATGGTTTATAACGTCCTCTCTGTGCCCGGCGTGTTGGCGCCTGACCTGGTGGAGCGGTTCAAATTGGCCATAGAAAAGGCCAATGGCAAGGCCCTGGAGCAGTTTGTGGCGGAACGCACGGCCTTTTTGGAGCAAATGGAGGTGTCAGCCAAGAAAGGGCGGTCCTTTGCCCCTGATCGGGCACAGACAGCAACCCATGAGGCACAACCTTCCAATACACTCAATGCCTCAAATCAAGGGGAGGCTGGCGAAAGGCCGTTAAAGGCCGCAGATGCCCAGGGAAACCAGGGGGAAAATGTGAAGGGCTACAAAATGGAGGAACAAAAGAGCGAGGACAAGACCACTCAGCTCTCCTCCTCCGGCATTCAGTGGTGGGCGTCTTTGTTGGCGATTATGGCCGTGTTGCTCATTGCATCCGGCATGAGAAGAAAAAGATAGACAAAAATCAGGAGGAATGTCATGAAGCATGTCTTTTTAATGTCTTTGGTGTTATCATTGGTGGCGTTGATTTTTTCTGCCTCACAGGCGATGGCCGAGGCTGAAGGGGCGCATGGAATGAAAGAAGAGAAAAAGGCCGATAGATTCGGCATTGTACTGGCGGTCTTCGGCACCAGTCACGAGTCTGCCCTGCCTGCCATTTTGAACATTCAAAACAAGGTAGCAGCGGCATTTCCGCACACGCCCGTGAAGCTTGCCTTTACCTCCAACATGATTCGCAAAATCTGGCAGAAGCGAGGCGCTGACCCTGCCTATGTCAAGGCACATCCTGAGGTGCCCAGGGAGATTTTGGAGGTAAAGGGTGTGCTGGCATCCATTTCTGATCTGCAGGACAAGGGAGTGGATTACATAGTGGTTCAGCCGGTGCACATGGCTGCTGCAGAGGAATATCATGACCTGGCCTCTTATGTCTCTGCATTGAACAGCATTCGCACCATGAAACCCAAGAACATGCCTTTTAAGCGCATACTCTTGGGCCGTCCCATCATGGGGGCATACAGCCTTCAGCATGTATATGCCGAGGATTTGAAGGCATTGGCTGAGGTCCTGGCCCCTGATGTGCAGGAGGCCAAGGCAAAGGGACAGGCCCTTGTTTACATGGCCCATGGCAACGAATACATGCCTGCAGGCTATTATGTGGAGTTTGAACATGTGATGAATCAGATGTATCCTGATGTAAAGACCTTTATCACCATGGTGGAGGGCTTTCCTGGTCTGGATGTCCTGCGTGAAAGGCTCAGACATATCAAGGCCAAAAGAGTGGTCCTGCGTCCCCTCATGGTGGTGGCAGGCGACCATGCGAAGAATGACATGGCAGGTGAGGAACCCGATTCCATTCGCTCGGTTCTGCAAAAGGACGGCATTCAAGTGAATGTGGAGCTGCGAGGTCTGGGGGAGCTGAACGGTTTTGCTGAACTGGTGGCCTCTCACGTAAGGGATGCGGCAGTGGATGCAGGAGTGGAATTGAGGTGAGGGTGCCTTTGTGCCGCATTATTTTGAATAGGAGGCGATAATGGAGCTTTCAGTGCAATTACAGGGTCTGCTCTCATTTCTGATCTATTTCGGCTCGGCGGTGTTTATGACCTGCCTTTTTGCCTTTGTCTATGCCTTGATCACTCCCTACAGGGAGTTTGAGCTCATTCGGGCAGGCAATAAGGCCGCTGCCTACAGTATGGGCGGCGCCATGCTGGGCTTTGCCATTCCCCTGGCCAGCGCCATTGTGCACAGTGTGGGCTTTGTGGACATGCTCATGTGGAGTATCGTGGCCTTTGTGGTGCAGGTGTTGGTCTTTCGCGCAAGCCTGCTGGTGCTCAAAGGCCTTGTAAACGGCATTCGAGAGGGCGTGGAGTCCAATGGCCTGTTTCTGGGCATGATGTCTGTGGTGGCCGGTATTCTAAATGCCGCAAGCATGTCCTATTGAATTCAGCATGTTAACTGCTGTGTCGCTTCTTCTTAAAAGAGGCCTTTGAACAGAATCTTAACCGCCATTGAAACCCCTTTGAAGCCCTCATGTTAGACGCCTTTTTTGTTTCAACGAGTGTGGTTGCCCTGGCTGAGATGGGTGACAAGACCCAGCTTCTGTCCTTAGTACTGGCCGGCCGTTTTCTGCGGCCCATTCCCATCATTACGGGTATCTTTCTTGCTACTGTCTTGAATCACGCCGCCGCAGGGTTTTTAGGCCAGCTCATCGGCGGTTCACTAAATCCACTGTGGCTGAAATGGGGGCTGGTGGTCTCTTTTTGGGCCATTGCAGCCTGGGTGCTGGTGCCTGACAAGTGTGAGGACGAGGCCTGTCCATTTCGCACCTATGGGGCCTTTGTCACCAGCCTCATCAGTTTTTTCCTGGCTGAGATGGGTGACAAGACGCAAGTGGCCACCGTGGCCCTGGCCATGCGCTATCAGGACCTGTTTTCTGTGGTCATGGGCACAACTCTCGGTATGCTTTTGGCCAATGTGCCCGTGGTGTTTCTGGGAAATGCCATGGCGCATAGATTGCCTTTAAGGCTTATCAGGTTCATGGCAGCGGGTATATTTTTTGTAATGGGCGCCTTGGTGGCATTTGGACTGCATGAATGAGGCGAACATTGAAACGGCGTGATTAAGTATTATGATAGCGTAAATTCGCTTCTGTTTGGAATTTGATATGAAAAATCTCATGGAAACGCTTTTTAAAAGGGTCATGCCTGTATTGCAGGCTGGAATTCTCGTTTTCGTAGTGTTCATGGCAGCGCTGTCCGCAGGCGCTGCAGAAAACGAAACAGTCAAGGAAGACTCACAAAAGGAACAGGCTCAGCTTCAGGCCTTGCAGGCCTTGAACCAGATCGCCGTATCCCTGACTCACATCCTCACATATAACGACAAGGTTGTGCTGGATCAGGAGTACAACACCATCATCAACAACCTGAATCTCAGCAAGATTCCGGATGAGGCCATCATCAACCTGCTTCAGGAACTCATGGACCTGCTCACCACCTCCAAGATACAGGAGCATGAGCGCGCATATCTTGCCCAGACCTACGAAAAAAATGTCCAAAACGAGCTCAAGAAACGCATGACCAGTCGGTTCCTGGACACAGATATACTGGTCAATCCATATAGTTCTGTGTTGCAGGCAGTCTTAAATGTCGGCTCTTTTTATTTCAATTACCGCTATAAACTGGAGGACTACAAGAAAGAACGGGACGAGGCCCTCTGGAAGATAGATGCCAATACCCTGCAAAAACTCAATGAATTTTACAAGAAATTGCTCAAGTATTCCTGGGAGTTGATGCGGCGGTATAATTTCCCTGATGAGTGGCGTCTAAATGAAAAACAGCTCAACGACTATATCAATATCCTCAAGGAACCCAATGTGGAGCTGCGTTATCGCAAATTGGAACGCCTGGAGGAAAATTTCCAGAAATTCCCGCCGTACTGGTATTACCGTGGCCAGGCAGCCCAGGAGCTCGGCAATAAGAAGGAGGCCCTGTATTGTTTCAATCGTTTTCAGGCCATTCATCAGGGGATGTTAAGAAAGGACCCCTATGCGGCCTCCACAGCCATGTGCAAGACCATGCTGCTCATGGACTCTGAGGACACACCTCCGGAGGAGATCAAAAGGGACCTGGAGGTCATTTTGGCCAACTCCGAGGATGCCGATTGGGGCAACATCCTCTTTGCCGCCCTTCAATATGCCAGGCTTGGGGATTCAGAGAAGGCCAGCAAGCTCATTATGCGCAACCTGGATAATGGCTACATGTCCTTTGTGGACGACCCTGACATGATTCGAAGCATCGGCCCGGCCCTACTCTTAAACATCAGACAGGATGTCTTCACCCGTATTCTGGATAAGGTGCTGAAAAACGATAAGATCAAGAATTACGATGTGTTATGGCTCTACGGCAAGCTTCGAAACCGTGACATTCTAAAGCGAATCGAGCCTGAGTTCGACCATGTGCTGCTTCTCACAGAGAATAAATCCATATTGAATCCATTAAATATCTTCAGGGCGGACGACCTCTCCCTTTTTCTGCCCACTCGGTGGATGGCGGAGAACACAGCCATTGTGCTGCGATTGATGAATGAGACAGGTGAGCGTCAGATTAAACCATCTGATGTGGCATTATTCCCCAATTTTCCCAATATCACGGTCATAACCTTTAAAAATGTGCTTTCCAGCAAGAAGGTCATCAAGCAAAGGCAGCCTCTTCAAATCGCCATTGCCCTGAAACATGAACGGCTTGCAGGGGATAAAACCGACAAAGAGGCCTATGACATAGAGATGATCTTTAAGGCTGAGGTCATGCCTGAATGGCAACAGTCGGCCCGCATCTCCTACTATGCCGCCTATCTCTTTCCTCAATCCACTGACTCTAAGTCAAAAACTCCGAAAAAGGCGCCTGGATTGGACTGGGAGACCAAGAAAGACAAGGCCGAGGAAAAGGATAAGGGAGACCCGGCCATTTGGTTTGCCAAGGAGCGACTTTTGGTGAATGGAGAGGCCTTCAAGTGGACAGATGACGGAGTGGTCTTTGATTCAAAGTAAGCCGTTAGAGTGAATTGTTTTTTTAGAAATATGTGCTTCTGATTTATATTTTTTGCTTGAAATTCCTGACAATGAGGGATAAAACGCACAAAATTTCATTGAATATCAGGAGGGAATTCCATGGAACGCAGGGAGTTTATAAAGGGATTGGGTGTGGCGGCTGTAACCGCCGGCGTCTTGGCCTTCGAGGCGCCTGCCGTTTGGGCAAAGGGAGAGAAGGTCATGTGGCGCATGGTGACCTCCTGGACACCTGGAATGCCTATTTTGCAGACAGGCGCCGAGCGCTTTGCCAAGCGGGTGGCACAGCTCACAGAGGGCAGACTGACCATTCAGGTCTTTGCAGGTGGCGAACTGGTGCCTCCTATGGGTGTCTTTGATGCTGTAAGCCAGGGGACTGTGCAGTGTGGGCACAGTGCCGCATATTACTGGGCGGGTAAGTCCATTGCAGCCCAGTGGTTTACCACAATACCATTCGGCCTAAATGCCCAGGGTATCAACGCATGGTTTTATAATGGCAATGGCCTTAAGCTCTGGGAAGAGGTCTATGCACCCTTTAATCTGGTGCCCAGGCCAGCCGGCAATACGGGTGTGCAGATGGGTGGCTGGTTTAACAAGGAAATCAAGACCATTGACGACTTCAAGGGGCTCAAGATGCGCATGCCTGGCCTGGGCGGCAAGGTCATCGCCAAGGCAGGTGCGGCAGTTACGCTGCTTCCTGCTGGCGAGATATACACATCCCTGGAAAAGGGTGTGTTGGATGCCACCGAATGGGTTGGCCCTTGTCACGACATGCGCATGGGCTTTCAGAAGGTGGCCAAGTTTTACTATGCCCCAGGCTGGCACGAGCCTGGCAGTGCCCTGGAACTGATCATCAACAAAAAGGCCTACGAGGAACTTTCATCCGACCTCAAGGCCGCAGTGGATGCAGCCGCAGCGGAGCTGAACATCACCATGCTCTCCGAGTTTGAAAAGGAGAATGCAGCGGCCCTTGCCCAGCTTAAAAAGGAAGGAAAGGTGCAGTTCAGGACATTTTCCAAGGAGATTCTGACAAAACTCAAGGCCCTTTCCGATGAGGTGATCAAGGAACAGATAGAAAAGGACCCCATTGCCCAGAAGGTGCACAAGGACTTCACTGAATTCAAGAACCTGCTGAATCCTTGGGCTGCCATCTCAGAAAAGGAGTATTATGAGGGCATATAACCCATGAAAAAGGCAGTGACAGGCCTCGTGCGTTTCATTGATGGGTTAAACAGCATTCTCGGCAAGGCGGTCTCGTGGCTCGCCTTGCTGCTGGTGTGCTTTGTCTCCTTTGATGTGTTCGCCAGGTATCTTTTCCACAAGAGCTTTACCATCATGCAGGAATTGGAGTGGCATTTCTTTTCCCTCCTGTTCCTTTTGGGTGCAGGCTATACACTGGCTCAAA
The DNA here is from genome assembly GCA_028695735.1 of Deltaproteobacteria bacterium. Classification (GTDB taxonomy): domain Bacteria; phylum Desulfobacterota; class Dissulfuribacteria; order Dissulfuribacterales; family DYLC01; genus JAQVIJ01. The sequence continues at coordinate 435,522 of JAQVIJ010000002.1, forward strand.
ACGCCCATGTCAGAGTGGACATCTTCTATCAGCGTCTGAGTAAAAAGGGGAGGGCGCTTATCGACCTCATAGGTTGTGTGGTCTTTTTGTTTACGGGTGTATTACTGGTTATCAAGACCTCTCTACCCTTTGTGCAGGCCTCCTGGCAGATACACGAGGGCTCTCCAGACCCATCCGGCATAAAGGCCTGGTATTGGCTCAAAACAGTAGTGCCAGTGAGCTTCGTGCTATTGGGCCTGCAGGGGGTCTCCATGTTTTTCAAGTCCCTTTTTGTGTTATTAGGTCTTAAAATGGAGTCAACATAGTGGATTACCTGGCTGCCTGGATGTTTGTGGTGCTGACCCTGCTGCTCATGGCAGGGTTTCCTGTGGCATTTACCCTGTTGGGTACCTCGCTTCTTTTTGGGCTCATAGGTTTTGGTTGGGACTTTTTCAATCTCCTGCCCATTCGTCTCTGGGGTGTGATGACCAACTTTACCTTTGTAGCGGTCCCCCTTTTTGTGTTTATGGGCCTGATGTTAGAGCGTTCAGGTATAGCCACAGAGCTATTGGAGACCATGGGGGCCTTGTTTGGCCGTGTGCGCGGTGGATTGAGTATCTCGGTGGTCCTGGTGGGTGCCCTCTTGGGTGCGTCCACCGGCATAGTGGGTGCAACGGTGGTGACTATGGGGCTCATCGCCCTGCCCACCATGATAAAATGGGGATACAGGCACGAGTTGGCCACAGGTACCATTGCCGCAGCTGGCACACTGGGACAGATCATTCCACCCAGTATTGTTTTGGTGCTGTTGGGGGACATCATAGGTGTTTCGGTGGGTGAGCTCTTTATCGGCGCTGTGATTCCAGGGTTGTTTCTGGTGCTTTTATACATCATCTACATCTATGTCTATGCCCTGTTTAGACCCAAGGCCGCCCCCGCTGTAACGGATCAGGTCTGCGGTGCAGAAGGACAGACCTGTGATGCAAGGCGGGTGGCCAAGGCCCTGGTGGCCCCTGTTGTGTTGATTCTGGCGGTCTTGGGCTCCATCTTCTTCGGCATAGCCTCTCCCACAGAGGCGGCAGGTATAGGCGCCCTGGCCTCCATGTTGCTGTGCATGGCCAATGGTAAAATGAATATGCAGACGCTCAAGGAGGTGTCTGAATCCACCATGGTGTTGACCAGCATGGTCTTCATTATTCTGGTGGGAGCCGCTGCCTTTGGTCTGGTCTTCAGAGGGCTGGGAGGGGATATGGTCATTCGAGATTGGCTGACACACCTGCCCTTTGGAAAGTGGGGGGTGCTGGCTACGGTCATGACCCTCGTCTTCATTTTGGGATTTTTTCTGGACTTCATTGAGATCACATTCATACACATACCGGTTTTGGCTCCCATCATAGCCTCTTATGGTTTTGATCCCACCTGGTTTTCCATACTCTTTGCCATAAATCTGCAGACCTCGTTTTTGACGCCGCCCTTTGGCTTTGCCCTCTTTTATCTAAAAGGCGTATCTCCGCCTGGCGTGACTACCGCAGAGATATATCGGGGCATAATTCCATTTGTGATACTGCAGGTAATAGGACTGGCAGTCATTATCTTTTATCCAGACCTGGCCACCTGGCTTCCTCGGGTGCTGAAGGGCTAAATAGTCCCTTTAGAATAGGACATCGAGACGCAATTTTTTTAGTGATCATGAGGCGTTCGCCATAAGATATAGTTGCGCAGGCGCTCGAGGCGTTGTTTCAGTGAGCGCCGAAGTTTTGCAAGCCTTACCTTACGGTTCTTCAAGAATTCATGTCCAACGGCGGCTTCAAACTCCTGAAAGTGTTTGAGATAGGCCTCGATCTCCGGCCGCTGCATACGCCATGTGCCGATACGTCCGTATGCGGCCGTGAGCTGACTGAATAGCCTTCGCAGACGTTGTGCCCCTCGGTCGTGTATGATCTCATCCGCCCGCTCGGTGGCGATGCGTGCCAGCTGTAGGGTGCGGTCCAGCAGGTGCTGAATCTCGTGGACGGCCTTGATGTCACTGAGGCGCTCCACATCCTCCAATAGTCGGTTTTTCTGGGCTGCCATCAGATTCCGCAGGTCAGTCAATAGGGAGTCCACCAGTTTGCGGTGTACGCGGCTGAAATGTGCGGCGTCGTCTGCATCGGCGAGCGCAGTGTGGTCGAGCAGGTCCTCGAGATAAAGGCGGTGGTCGCCAAAAGTGATCACCTGACGGGATACGGCCATTTCAAGGGGGTCATGCGGCATCTCCTCCAGCACTCGCGCAACCGAGCGCAGCGGCTGTCTGAGGGAGAGTGGAAAACGCGAAAATCGGTAGGCGGCCCGTGCGCCCGGCACCTGCCGATAGGCCACCAGTTCCATGCGCAGGGAAGTATCTTCCTCAAAGACCTGCCGCGTCTCTTCAAACACATCCAGCGGCATAAGGGGCAGTAACTGCCATCCCAAAAACAGCTTGCGCTGATAGCCTCCGGCGTGCAGGATGCGCGCCACCACATCGGCGCAATTGAAGTCACTGCGATTCCACTGCAGGCGGCCTTGCCGGAATTCCTCTTCGATTCGGTGTGCCTCGGCGACCATGGCCGCCTTACGCTCTGCCGATATGCCTGCTACCCGTAGGCCGAGCGTTTCGCGGCCATAGGCCATGCCGTAGGTATTGGTGTGCACCTGTGATGGAGACGGCGGCTGCACACCGTATAGATAGTCGGCCAGCGTCATATGCTGCAGCAGGTTGGGGTCCTGTCCAGGCTTGGCCACATAGTTGGCACTGAAGACCGTGCTGTCCACGCGAATGGCAATGTGCCCAAAGGGGTTTTCCAACACTATGTGCTGAGGTGATTTGGCGGTCGAATAGGAGAGCAACAACTCTACATCACAGGGGAATTGGGCATCTAACTGTGTCAAGGCCGTCTCTACATCGGTAATGGGGCTGCCATACTCGGCACCGAAGTCCTGTGGCAGGGCTTGAGCCGGCAAGGCCTCTTCAAGGGCGAACCTGGCGATGCGACCGATCTCGATATTTTCCCGAAAGATGCGTTGGCTGCGGCACATTGCCTCCCGCCTCTCAGGATTCAAAAGCATTGCTGCTGCCAGTTCGCCGGCCTGCATAGGATTCATGGCAAGCTCAGCCAACCCTAACCTCACAAAGAAAGCGGCGTTTTCACGCTCATGGCCGCTTACGATGTCGAGCAGGATCGTTGGCGTACCCGTGGCAAAGGCCTCGGCTGGCGTCATGCCACCTGCCTTGGTCATCAACAGATCCACCTCGCCCATCCAGGCCAGCAGGTCAGCATGCGGCACAAGGCCAAAGACCTTCAGTTTCACACGCGAGGGTAGCTGTTTTTGCAGCTTTATCAGGAGCGCCTGTTGTCGCGTGTTGTTACCGCATACAGCTATGATCTGAATGGGGCCGTGATAGTGGTTGGTGAGACCCTTTACTATTGCGGTGTAATCGCCTACCCCTTCTTTCCCTGAGGTGATCAGCACAGTGGGCAGATTTGAGGCAAGCCCCAAGGCCTCCAGTGCCTGTCTTCGGTTGCTTCCATTTCCGTCGGGGGGGTGCACCGGCATGCCGCTGGTGGTGACCTTCTCGGGCGGAACGCCGGCGTCATGCCAGCGCGCCTCCAGTTCCGGGTGGGCAAGAAAGGTGCGGTCGAGCCATTTCGAGATGCGGGGGAAATAGCCCTCGAAGAAGTCTGTGTGCAGCCAGCCGATTCTCACCTGTGTCAGCAACCCGCGTTCGCGCAATGTGGCGAGCAGTTGAGCTGCTCCGTAATGTGTTGCAAGAATCACATCGGGCTCCTGTGTCCGGAGGAAGGAAAGCACCTTGTCTTGAGGGTAGTCGTTGGGCAGCCGGGCCAGCGACGGCACCCGCTTGCCGCGAGTCTGTAGGGCGTGGAAGAGTGCATCAAAGCTTTTTGGGAGGTTGCCGGCTATAAACCAGTAGAGCCGCTCGTCCACCCAGCGCCAGAGCGGGTGCATAAACTCGCGAATGTCCTGCAGAACCACGCTCACGTCAGGCGCCAGCCTACAGATCTCCTCTTTGATGGCCTGTGCGGCGCTGATGTGGCCGTGGCCGATGGATGAGTAGAAGATGAGGATCTTTCTTGGCTGGCTGACGCCGGTCTTGTTAGTGAAAGGTGTCAATGGTGATGAGATGGCTTTATTCATAATTTGGCATAGCATCTTACCACTTTTTGTTTTTTAGCTCGATGTCAAAAAAATGGGACCAAATAGTCCCTTGTCAAGGCCCTTTCAGCATGTTAAAAAGAAGAGCTTTTCAAAACGCACACTCCAGGGACCTGCCTTGTGGTGCCTTCCTGGCAGGAGGTAGAAGGCAGCGGCTGTCTGGAGTGGAGGAAAAACCACACAAAAGGAGAAACACATGTCTTATCTGTCCATGAAGCACCTCTTAGAGGCAGGCGTCCATTTCGGGCATCAGACCCGCAGATGGAATCCAAAGATGAAGCCCTATATCTTTGGGGCAAGAAACGGTATCCACATCATCAACCTACAGGAAACCGTCAAGATGTTCAGGGTTGCCTACGATGCAGTACAGCAGGTGGCTGCCAACGGCGGCACGGTTTTGTTTGTAGGCACAAAGAAACAGGCCCAGGACTCCATCATGGAAGAGGCCAAGCGCTGCAGCATGCCCTATGTAGCCTATAGGTGGCTGGGTGGTATGCTCACCAATTTTACGACCATCAAAAAGGGTGTCGAACGCCTGAAAAAACTGAATTCCATGTTTGAAGACGGTTCCATTGAGCGTTTTCCCAAAAAAGAGATTCTTCTCATGAATAAAGAGCGGGAAAAGCTGAACCTCAATTATGGCGGTATTCAGGACATGGCTGGTGTGCCTGACGCTGTGTTTATAATAGATCCCAATGAAGAGGCCATCTGTGTGCAGGAGGCAAATCGTCTCGGCATACCCACAGTGGCTGTGGTGGATACCAACTGTGACCCTGATGGCATAAATTATATAATTCCCGGAAATGACGATGCCATACGCGCCATTCGTCTGCTCACCTCCCGTATAGCGGATGCAGTGCTGGAGGGCCGTCAGAAGTATCTCGAAAGGCAGCAGGCAATGACGGACAAGTCCGAGGCTGCCATCGATGAAACCACCTTCGCTGCAGATGAGACAGGCAAACCAGAGGAGCTGGTTGCCGAAACCGCAGGCGAAGAACTGGTAGAAGAGGCCTCGAACTAATTTTCATCACAGATTTTCATTCCGTGTTCATCCTGCTGAAAACATGCATTCGATGCAGTCTGGGGCGGTTTTCCGGCAGATGAGTCGATGAACACGGCTTTCTTATTTTTTTAATTCATAGGGGGATATATGGCGGATATTTCAGCTGCAAAAGTCAAAGAATTGAGGGATCGCACCAACGCAGGGATGATGGACTGCAAGAAGGCACTGGCAGAGTCCGGTGGTGATATGGAAAAGGCCATTGCATGGCTGCGTCAGAAGGGGTTGGCCGTAGCAGGAAAAAGGGCGGGCCGTTCCACTTCCGAGGGTGTAGTGCAGTGCTACATACATTCCAACAACAAGCTCGGTGTTATGGTGGAGGTGAACTGTGAAACGGATTTCGTGGCCAAGACGGATCAATTCATTCAGTTCGCCCACGATATCGCCATGCAGATCGCAGCCACAAATCCTGTGGCTATTCGACGTGAAGAGGTGCCGGCCGACCTCCTGGAAAAAGAGAAGGACATCTATCGTAAACAGGCCATTGATTCAGGTAAACCGCCTCAGATAGCGGAAAAGATGGTCACCGGACGCATAGACAAGTTTTACAAAGAGGTCTGTCTCATGGAACAGGCGTTCGTCAAGAACCCAGAGGTCTCCGTGCAGGACATGCTGAACGAACTCATCGCCAAGATGGGAGAGAACATCTCGATAAAACGTTTCGTGCGGTTCCAGGTGGGCACCGAGTAATATGTCCAAGGCTGGTAAATACGGCCGCATACTTCTGAAGGTGAGCGGAGAGGCGCTGATGGGTTCTGAACCCTTTGGCATCTCTCCGCCAGTCCTGAAGGACCTGGCCTCTGGTATAGGCATCGCCGCTTCCGAGGGCATACAGGTGGCCTTGGTAGTGGGAGGCGGCAATATCTTTCGCGGAATGAAGGGCGCTGCAGCCGGTATGGACAGGGCCACGGCTGACCATATGGGGATGTTGGCTACCATCATGAATGCCCTGGCCCTGCAGGATGCCCTTTTAAGGGCAGGTGTGGCAGCCAGGACCCTTTCTGCTGTGGAGGTGGGCAAGATGACCGAGCCGTTCATTCGCGCAAGGGCCATAGGACACCTGGAAAAGGGAAGGGTGGTGATTTTAGCTGCAGGCACCGGAAATCCTTACTTCACCACTGATACAGCGGCGGTTTTGCGCTCCCTTGAACTCAAGGTGGACATCCTGATGAAGGGTACCAGCGTGGATGGTATCTATGACAAAGACCCAAAACAGCATTCAGATGCAATCCGTTATGATGCCATCACCCATCAGGCCGTGCTGGAACAGGGGCTGCGCTTTATGGATGCCACCGCCATTGCCTTGGCCAGGGATGCAGGGCTTTTGATACGGGTATTCAATATGCGTGTAAAAGACAACATCATCACCGCCTTACGGGGTGGAAACATAGGTAGTTTGGTGACAGGAGAATAACATCATGAGTGAAGCTGCTAATGAAGCCAAACAGAAGATGACCAAGACCGTCGAGGTCTTTGAAAAGGAACTCTCCCGAATCCGCACCGGCAGGGCCGCTCCCGCCCTTTTGGAGGGGATTCGCGTGGAATATTATGGCAATCAGATGCCGTTGAGCCAATTGGCCACTATCGCTGTCCCTGAAAGCCGTTTAATGACTATACAGCCGTGGGATGCCGCTGCTTTGGCGCCCATTGAAAAGGCCATCCTGAAGTCAGACCTTGGTTTGACCCCCAACAGCGACGGCAAAATGATTCGCATCAATGTCCCGCCGCTTACAGAGCAGCGCCGCAAGGAACTGGCAAAGACGGTCAAAAAGATGGCCGAGGACTGCAAGATATCGGTGCGAAACATCAGACGGGATATCATCGAGCATCTGAAGTCCAAGAAAAAGGACAAGGCCATATCAGAGGATGAACTCTTCAGACTGCAGGATGAGATACAGAAGCTGACGGATCAGTTTATCAAAAAGATCGACGAGATACAGGCCAAAAAAGAACGGGAAATAATGGAGTTCTGATACTCCAGCTCCTCGCTTTGATGACAACCCCATTTTCCAAGATACCGACTCATCTGGCTGTCATTATGGACGGCAATGGCAGGTGGGCGAAACAACGGGGCCTGCCCCGCATTCTTGGCCACAGCCAGGGCGTAAAGGCCGTCCGTTCCACTGTCCAGACATCCCGAGAGATTGGGATACAAGTGCTCACCCTCTTTGCCTTTTCACAAGAGAACTGGCAGAGGCCTGCTGCAGAGGTGAATGCCCTCATGGACCTTTTGCATGACTATCTGGACAAGGAGTGTGAGGAGCTGATGCAAAACAACATCTCCCTGCGGGCCATCGGTGACACCTCCAGACTACCTTCAAAGGCCTTGAAGCGCCTTCAGGATGTCATTGCCGTGACCTCCGGTAACCAGGGCATGATTCTCAACCTGGCCTTGAGTTACGGCGGCAGGGCTGAGATCGTCAGGGCTGCCCAGCATCTGGCCCGCCGTTGCCTCGCACAAGAGCTCACCCCTGAGCAAATAGATGAGCAGTGCTTTTCTCAGGCCCTCTGGACCGCCGGTCTTCCAGACCCGGATCTCATCATTCGCACCAGCGGCGAGATGCGCTTAAGTAATTTTCTGCTGTTTCAGGCTGCCTATGCAGAGCTCTATGTAACCCCTGTGCTTTGGCCGGACTTCGACAGGGATGAGCTGCTGAAGGCCCTTGCTGATTATGAAAGGCGGGATCGCAGGTTTGGAAGGGTGTCTGACTGATGGTCTTCGGGAGTAGCTATGCATAGTACAAGGGTGTTGACTGCATTGATTGTGGGGCCGGTCCTGGCAGGATTGCTGTGGTGGGGAGGGCCAACCACCTTCTCATTGCTTGCCCTGAGTGTGACGGCCCTGTGCATCTTTGAATATTTTTCCTTTATGTTTAAGGAGCAGGGGTTGTTGGCCTTGTTGGGTGTCTTGTTGGGGAATATGCCGGTGTTGTCCGTGCTGACCAGCAATGAACCTGCCCTGCTTTCGGCTGAGACCTATCTCATCTTGTTGGTCAGTGCCTTTTTCTTTATTCTCACTTATTCCAGGTGGAGTGCACCCTTTCTGTCCTGGGCCATGTTCTTTATGGGTGTTTTTTATATCTCCAGCTGTATGGCACATCTGGTGCTGCTGCGTCAGATGGAGATGGGCAGGGAATGGCTTTTTTTCCTCTTGGCCGTGATCTTTGCAGGGGATACGGGTGCATACTATGTTGGGCATGCCCTTGGCAGGCACAAGCTCTGTCCTTCAGTAAGTAAAGGTAAGACCATAGAAGGGGCTGTGGGCGGTCTTGCGGCCAGTACAGCGGCCGGTGTCGCTGTGGGGGTGTATCTGTTGCCTGCCTGGCCTGTATGGTTTTTGGCCCTGATTGCTGGCAGCACAGGCGCTGTGGGGCAGTTGGGGGACCTGGCCGAGTCTGTTATGAAACGCTTTGCAGAGGTAAAGGACTCCGGCACACTTTTGCCTGGGCATGGCGGCATCTTTGACCGCATAGATGCCCTGCTCCTGGCTGCTCCGGCCCTTTTTTGGCTCATACACCTTACAAAAGGGGTGATCACACCATGATACGGCCCAAACGCATCTCCATCTTGGGTTCCACTGGTTCCATCGGCAGAAGCACACTGGATGTGGTGCGGCTCTCCAAGGGGCTTTATGAGGTGGTTGGATTGGCAGCAGGCCAAAACATTCAGCTCTTATTGGAGCAGATTTGCGAGTTCAAGCCTCGAGTGGTGGCTGTCATGACGCAGGAGGCGGCAGAAGAGCTCAAGATGCGTCTGAAGGCCTTGAATGTGGCATTCAATGGCCGGGTGTTCTACGGCAAGGATGGTTATGTGGAGGTGGCGACCCTGCGGCTTGCGGATATAGTGGTCTCAGCCATGGTGGGGGCAGCCGGCATCGTGCCCACTGTGGCGGCCATAGAGGCGGGCAAGGACATTGCACTGGCCAATAAGGAGGTCCTGGTGGCGGCAGGCCCCCTGGTGCGCAGCCTTGCTGACAAGAAGCGGGTAAACATACTGCCTGTGGACAGCGAGCATTCCGCCATCTTTCAGTGCCTGGCAGGCCACAGAAGGCGGGAGGTGAGCCGCATTTTGCTTACCGCATCAGGAGGGCCATTTCGCCTGAAACAAGAAGGGTTTGAGGCCATCACCCCTGAAGAGGCGGTAAAACACCCCAATTGGTCCATGGGGCAAAAGATATCCGTGGACTCATCCACCCTGATGAACAAGGGATTTGAGGTCATAGAGGCCAAGTGGTTGTTTGAGGTGGAGGCTGAGAAAATAGAGGTCTTGATTCACCCCCAGAGCATCGTGCACTCCCTGGTGGAGTTCTGGGATGGTTCCATGCTGGCACATCTGGGCATTGCTGACATGAGAATCCCCATCTCTTACGCCCTTTCCTGGCCCGAAAGAATGCCCCTTGACCTGCCTCGGCTTGACCTGACCGCTGTCTCCTCCTTGAGTTTTCATGCACCTGATTTGAAACGCTTTCCATGTCTTCTCTTGGCCTACGAGGCCCTGCGCAGAGGCGGGACGGCCACCACAGCCTTAAATGCAGCCAATGAGGTGGCAGTGGAGGCATTTTTACAGCACAGGCTTGCCTTTACCGCCATCGTCGAGGTGGTGCGCCGAGTTTTAGAGGATTTCACTCACCAGGAAATAACCTCGCTGGAGGATGTCTTGAGTGCCGATGCCCTGGCGCGTGTAAAGGCCCATCGCGCCGTAGATGCCCTGGCCTCGGCATGAATTGTTCGCAACCTATTGATTTTATTGGCATATCATCAAGGAGTGTTTCATGACCACTGTCTGGTCCTTTTTATTTGTTTTGAGTCTCTTGATCCTGGTGCACGAAGCAGGCCATTTTTTTGTGGCCCGTTTTTTCGGCATAAGGGTGCTCAAGTTCTCTTTGGGGTTTGGGCCCCGAGTGTGGGGTATTGTCAGAAACGGCACGGACTACTGCCTTTCGGCCTTTCCTTTGGGTGGTTTCGTCAAGATGCTGGGGGAAAACCCTGATGAGCCTGTGGCAGCACATGAGGAAAGGGAGTCCTTTTCCCATAGACCTGTGTGGCAGAGGGCGCTTGTGGTGGTGGCAGGTCCTGTCTCCAATCTGATCTTTGCCTGGTTTGTGATCTTTGTCATTCTCCTAACCCACGGCAATCCACGTCTGTTACCCACGATAGGCCATGTCAACCCTGAATCTCCGGCTGCAAAGGCTGGTCTGATGCCGGAAGACACAGTCATATCCATCAATGACAGGCATATCGATTCATGGGACGAGGTGGCGGCGGGTATTCGGGCATTCGGCGGCAAGGCCGTCAAATTGGAGATAAAAAGGGGAGACGAAGTCATTCAGCTTACTGTAACCCCTGACCTTCAGAAGGTCAAAAATCTCTTCGGCGAGGAGGTCATGACTCCAATTCTGGGCATAAGCGCCTCCGGCGCGCTGGAGATAGACAGGCTGAATCCCATAGGTGCCTTTGCCATCTCAGCAAAACGCACATGGGAGATGATCAGCCTTACGGTGCAGGGCTTTGTAAAGCTGTTTCAGGGTGTTGTGCCCCTTTCCACTCTTGGAGGGCCGGTCATGATCGCCCAGATGGCAGGCGAACAGGCGCAGCATGGGCTGCTGAACCTCTTCTTTTTCATGGCCATGCTCAGTGTAAATCTTGGGGTGTTGAACCTGCTGCCCATTCCTGTCCTGGATGGCGGGCACCTGGCCTTTTATGCGGTGGAGGTAGTGCGCAGAAAGGCCTTTACGCAGCAGCAGATGATTTTGGCGCAACGAGTGGGAATGGCGTTTTTAGGTGCCTTGATGCTTTTGGTATTTTATAACGATATCCTGCGAATCATCGGCCTTCCCAACCCATTTGGCCCACATCCTCTGGAAAGGCTGCCTTGATGGGTTTGGCCTGATGGGTTTGATTTGATTGATGTGCAGTTTTATGAGAGGATGTAGCTTGCCAGCTTGTAGATGAGCCTTGCCGCAAGGAAATCAGCGGCATGATAGCCTGGTAGCGGCGAGAGTTCCACCACATCAAAACCTATGACCTGCGTGCGGCTGAGAATGGCTTTGAGGCATTCCAAGAGGTCGAACCAGCCGAGTCCGCCCGGCTCAGGCGTGCCTGTGGCCGGCATGATGGAAGGGTCCAGGCAGTCCAGGTCGATGGTGATGTAAGTGGGCAGGGATTCCATGCGGTTGAGCAGGGTGTAAATGGCCTGTTTGCGGTCAGCGGCCACATCCCTTGCCCAGATGGGTGGGCGGTTCTCTGCCTGCAAGAATGCCATCTCTTCAAGGGAGGTGGCCCTTTGACCTATCTGAATGACATTTCCCAGCCCCCATACCCGGCGCATGACGCAGGCATGGCTGTAGGGTGTGCCAGAATAGGATTCCCGCATGTCCGTGTGGGCATCGAACTGCACGATGTTTATGCGTCCAAAGTGATTGCAGGCGGCCTCAATGGCGCCTATGCTGACGGAATGATCTCCACCCAAAACAATGGGAAACCGGCCGTTTTGCAGGACTGACTCCACTGTTTTTCGAATCTCTCTTACCATGGCCTCTACAGGCAGCACAGGCTCCAATGGCTCCAGGGTGTAAAACCCCTGTTTATAGACCTCTGTGCCCGTTTCTTCGTCGTAGAGTTCCAGGTTTTTGGATGCGGTTAAGATGGCCTGGGGCCCATCTCGTGCGCCTGTTTTGTAGGATGCAGTGTGGTCAAAAGGAACAGGGATCACGACCATTTTGGCATGATCCCTGTCTATTTCTTGTGAAGTAATGGGTAGGAATTGATAAGGCATTGAAAATGCTGAATTTATGCAGTCATTCCCATGCGTTCAGTGTTGATGAAGTTGTGCACCTTGCGAATGACCTTTGGAAATTCAAGGCCTCTGTCCAAAAATTTCACCTCGACCTTTTGAATGTCGAAGAGTTTGCTGATGTAGTTGATGGCAGCCTGACCGTCGAACTGTTTACAAGAAAAGATGTCCACGCTCAGATAGGACTTGTCAGGGAATGTATGTATGCTTATATGACTTTCGGCTATTATTACAAAACCAGATATGCCCCAATCCTCAGGGACCAGACCGGCATATTTGAAGACATATGGCGGCATAATCTTGGTCATGTCTATCTCTTCCGGATAACTGCTCAGGAAGTTGTAGATGCCGTCTATGTCCATAAGCTTTTCACGATCGCACCCGTAGCCGTCCATCATAAGGTGCTGCCCAAAACCATACTCGATGTCTTCCATCATCGCAGTGCCCCCCTTTAACAGTGGAATTTGGAGTAGCGTAACCACGCCATAATGGTGTAAAAGTTACTTGTTGAGGCGTTGTTAATACGTCCAATCCGCCTTTTTGTCAAGGAAAAAATGACACATTTTTTGTTTTTTTGAAGGGTTGAGCATCACAGGCAGCTGTCATTGCAATCGAAGCGAAGTGAATGCCATTGCGAGCCGTCAAATGCGGCGAAGCAATCCTGTTTTTTGTGTGTAATTCAATACCTGGACGAGGAGCAGCCGGTTTTTGTGGAATGGGCGCCACGAAGGACATTGGCCACAGATTCTCCGCCAAGAAGGGCAGTGCGGGAATCGGGTTTTGCTTTTTCCTTGCCTTTTTGCGGCTGAATTGCTATTTTTATCTGTTCTTACAGTCTTCCCCCATTTCGCTAAAAGGAAATTTTTCAATGCAATCAAAAGGCACAATACATCCGACTGCCATAATAGACAAAACCGCGCAAATAGCATCGGATGTGACCATCGGACCTTATTCCATTGTCGGCCCCCATGTAACTATCGGCTCAGGCGCTGCAATAGGCCCTCATGTGGTGCTCGATGGCCATACTGTCATAGGTGAGGGCGTCAATATATTTCAATTTTCATCCATAGGCGCTGCGCCACAGGATTTGAAGTATCAAAACGAGCCGACCAGGGTCGAGATCGGCAACAACACCATTATTCGCGAATTCGTGACCATCCATCGCGGCACCGCCCATGGCAGGGGGGTGACGAAAATCGGTCATGACTGCATGTTGATGGCCTATTGTCATATAGCCCACGACTGTGAGGTAGGCAATCGAGTCATCATGGCTAACGGCGCCACTCTCGGAGGGCATGTGTCTCTTGGGAACAACGTGGTGATCGGCGGGCTCACCGCAATACACCAGTTCTGCAGGGTAGGGGATTTTGCCTTTCTGGGTGGCATGTCTGGCGTGGACAAGGATATTCCGCCTTATGTTAAATACTGGGGCGCAAGAGGCAAGATATACGGCCTGAATGTGGTGGGCCTGCGTCGGAACGGTTTTGCCAGGGAGGTGATAGGCGCTGTCAAAACCGCGTATCGAATCGTATTTCACCGCCTGCTGGATGAAGGCGTCACTATAGCATCGGCAGTGCAGGAGGCCCGTGAAAAGACAGGTCATGTGCCGGAGGTGCAGTTGTTTCTGGATTTCATAGCCTCGTCTCAGCGCGGAGTGCCCCTGGCCAGACAGGAAGAGGAAGCAGAGGAATGATGCATTTCCCCAAGGAAAGCGGTTTTAAATCCCTGGGGCTGGTGGCCGGAGGCGGTAATTTTCCCATTCTTTGCGCAGAAGAGGCCAAAAAGAAGGGATATAGAGTGGTGGCCGTAGCCCACACAGGAGAGACCGACAAGGCCTTGGAGGAATTGGCCGACAGGATAATATGGGTTCACCTGGGGCAGTTGAATAAACTCATAGATTTTTTGAAGACGAATGACACAAGACATGTCATATTTGCCGGTACCATCACAAAAAAACGGATATTTTTCGATGTCAGGCCCGATATGCGGGCATTAGGGCTCTGGAGACGCATGGACAATCGGCTGGACGACCGTTTATTGAGGGCCATAGCCTCCGAGCTGGAGAGCGAGGGGATTCAGGTATTGTCGTCCACGCTTTTTTTAACACAATTATCCATGCCTGACGGCTGTATAACTATCAAAAAACCCTCTCCGGAGCAGGAAGAAGACATTCGATTCGGGGTTGCCATCGCAAAGGAGATTGGAAGACTGGACATAGGCCAGTGTATCGTGGTGAAAGACAAAACCGTTCTGGCGGTCGAGGCCATAGAAGGCACTGATCAAACCATTCTGCGCGGGGGCAAACTGGGAGGTCCTGGGAGTGTGGTCATAAAGATATGCAAGCCTGGCCAGGATACCCGTTTTGACCTGCCGTCGGTAGGTCTCAAGACCCTTCAGACCATGGCCGAAGTGAGGGCAGAGATTCTGGCTGTGGAGGCAGGTAACGCATTGCTATTCGATATGCCTGACACCGTTGAATTTGCAAATAAACACCAGATAGCCATTATCGGAATCAAAAATGGAATCCATTAAAGTTGCAGTGATCGGCGTAGGATATCTGGGCAGGTTTCATGCCCAAAAATATAAGGCTATGCCGAATGTGGAACTGGTAGGCGTAGTGGAGCCGGACGCAAGGCGTGGCCGCGAGATAGCGCAGGAGCTTCAAGTGCCTGTTCACAGCTCTATCTCTCCTCTACTTGGACATATCGATGCTGCTTCCGTGGTTTGTCCTACTGTTTCACACTTTCATGTAACACGTGAATTATTAAACGCATCTATCCATTGTTTCGTTGAAAAACCCATCACAAGTACACTTGATGAGGCGGATGAGCTAATAAAGCTGGCCTTACAAAAAAGATTGATCCTGCAGGTAGGACACATAGAGCGTTTCAATCCGGCCATGGTGTTTCTCTTGAATCATGTTACAAAACCAATGTTTATAGAGGCCCACAGATTGAGCGTCTTCAAGCAGCGGGCGATCGATGTGGATGTGGTTTTGGACCTGATGATTCACGACTTGGACCTGGTATTGTCCCTGATGAAAACCACGCCGAGGGAGCTGCATGCTGTGGGAACCCCTGTCCTGACTCCAAATGTGGATATAGCCAATGCAAGACTCGTATTTGAGAATGGCTGCGTGGCCAATCTGACAGCCAGCCGTATCTCTCTGACACCCATGAGAAAATTCCGTGTATTCGAGCCAGGCAGATATATATCCGCAGATTCCATTGAACAGAAAAATGTCCTGGTATCTGTTCAGGCATCGGCCGGAGAAGCAGACCAGAGATTGTTGCCGCAGGTTATTGAACATGAAAAACAGGACAGTTTACTGAAGGAATTACACTTTTTTATTGAAAGCATAAGAAACGATTCCAGTCCGCTGGTGACCGGAGAGGATGGAAGACAGGCCCTTGAACTCGCCATGGAGGTCAAGGCAAGTATCGAGGAGAATCTTTCAAAGGCCGAATTCAGCCAGTAACTCATCCACCAGGTCCTGTTTGCTGTTTCTGGCGGAATAGGCCGGCTGTTGCGAGGTCTGCTGAATGGACTGAAGCAATTCCTTCTGTTGCTCGCGTTCTTTCAGGGGAATATCCTTTTTCAGCTTCAATGCAACCAATAACTTTATCAATAGATCCCGCATTTCTTCCAGGGCATTTTCCAGCTTATCAAGCTCCTGTCTGGCCACATCCTGGGATGATTGTGCCGCTATTATATCGTATGCCGTCTTTTTCTTGAAAAAAATAAATCTATCT
>JAQVIJ010000007.1 GCA_028695735.1 Deltaproteobacteria bacterium
GATCGTTCCCGTGGCTGTCCTTGTTCTGGATCTTCCCGTCCTTGCCGTGGATGTAGAACTCGGTGCCTTGGTTCTGGCTGATCTTGCGCCCGGCATCGACGGCATCCTGCTTCTTGTCGAAGTGGCCACTGCTACGGGTCGCACCGTCTTTCTTGACATCCCAGCCGCCATCGGCGTTCGGGACTACATGATGTGATCCTGGTTTCTTTGGCATAGTCGCCTCCTGTTTACATGTTTTTCGTTGAGATGTCTGGCTAAGATTGAATCAGCATCCTCTCCTCAGCATGGTCAACACGCCACTCCTTGCCTCGGTCATCGGTCAGGTTCACGGTGAAAACGGACCTGCCAATCGAGGTAGAACGGCCGTCTTCCGAATAGTCATCAATCCCAAAGTGGGCAGAGAGAGACGCCGTAACCACAGCGCCAGGTCGTGCCAGTTGCCCGGCGTTTCGGAGGAGTGTTCTCTGACACATCCCGGCGAGAATCCGGTTCCTTTCAATATCGAATTCAGCGGGTTCGATTCGCAGTTCCAGGAGGTCAATTGTCACTGTCGCCCCAGAAATCATCATTCTCGACGATATCCTCCGGTGCCTTTTCACCTGTCAGCAGCCAGGTACTGCCATCAAACCCATCGTGGTTGAAATATCGAGGCTGGTCTGGCGGCAGAGAGGTCTCCCAGGATGACAGCCATGGGCCAGGCTCCCAGTCGAGTCCACCTGCCACTGTTGGCACCGGCACTTGCGCCGGTAAGGTCAGCCACTGCTGGATTCTGTATTCAACCTCGCGGCTATTCACGCCTCTGTGGCCATCCCTGATACGAAAATCATGGTCAACTTGAGCGTACCAGCAAAGGGCCTGGATGGACCCGGTAAAAGACCGATCATTTACGTCTTGCTTCCTCAGCAGCCACCGGCTGGAATCCTGGGCTGAGCGCAGGGAAGCTGGAAGGGATTTCTCCCTGGAATCGGCGGCCTCGACCCGGACACCGATTTTTGCCATTTCCTCTACCAGTTCAGGGCTGGCAGTCGCGAGGTGGCGGTTGATCCGCAGGATGTCCGGTCGGCCACGCAAGCCCTCGGCGTTACGCCACGCCTCCAGAAGAACTTCCCGGAAGGGCCTGGGCTGATCGACTGGGATAAAGGTCATCCACCGAATGGGCAACCCGGCAACGGTCAATCCATAGAGTATGAGCGGGCTGAGCCCGTATCGCTCTGCGTCCTTGATCCTGATCGGGTTCCCCATCGACACGATGCCATGCTCCGGATGGTGGAAAAGGAACTTGGCTATCGCAACGTAGAAATGATGCTCTCTTGGTGATGGCTGCGCCTGCTGATTCATGGCCCCTCTTGGGAAAGCGAGATCCTCCCTGGAAAATTCATATCCTCCGGTTCATCATTCAAAACAGTTTCCGGGGGTTGAAGCGAAATCAGCCAATCGGCCAAATCCGCTGACTCATGGTTGCCGTTCTGGCTAAGGCTGAACAGCAGGTCCTCCTGGCGGGGCTGACCGAAAACCATCCGATAGAGAGCCAACCCTTGTTTCAGCCGTTTGAGCTTCCCAACCTCCTTACTGTAAGGGAGCAGTGGAATGCGGCGCTCCACCCGGGCGGAACCCTCCTCGAAGATCCAATATGGGATGAGATCGGAATGCCCAGTCGACTTTTGCTGGGCCGCGATATGGAAAAGGGTCTGCCACGGATCGCCGCCCTCATACGCCCCGGAGAGAGCAGTCAGACCATACCGTTCCGCGATATTCTTCCTGACCGCATGGCCTTTATAACGATGAACCCGACCTTCGCGTTGTTCAAGATCAACGGGATTGGAAGGCAGGTTCCAATGGACTACCGCATGACACCAAGTGTGGAAGTCCAACCCTTCCTGACCAATGGAGGTCGACGCCAGAACGAAGGGACGAAACGGGGAGTTGAAGGCATCCCGCACCGAGTCGGCGCGAACGAGAGCCTGGTTATCGTCATCTCGAATATCCCCGAACCGGAGTGCGAAACGACAGCGGATGCTGAAATCATCAAGCACAAAGCCGTCGCCCGACATCTTTATTTCGTCGATTCGAATCTGCGCGGTCCGCAGTGACAACACCGATTGGATGCACTCGGCTATGCCAGCCACCTGTTTTTCCGGTGAGTGATCTTGGAGACCCAAAGACTCTCGAAGGACATGCACATATTCATCAAGTACCGATTGGAGATTGCCGTCGATGCCGTACTGAAGCGTCAACCGCCAATAAGTGTCCTCACCGGATCCTCGCAGCATGGCAATCGTCTCCGGCATATTGAACAGAGATCGGAAGCCGGATGCGATTCTGGCTGCGGCTGACAGAAGGTTCGGATCGGCAACGTCGAGCTTGGCAGCGATACGGTGAAGTGCTCGCAAAGCACACACGCCGGGACCGGCAAGAGCTAAATCGCAAAGCACATCGACCAGATCATCCGGCTGAGGACCGAGAGGAATATTGCCCTCGGCCATGCTGACAAGCAGGTCGATGTGATCTTTGAAACGGGTGCCTGATTCATGGTCCGGCGTAGCGGCTCTCCATCCCGAATCGCTCTTACACCAATCCAACAATCCATTATGGGCATCGAGAAGAATGGGAGCCGCCCAATACCATCGCCCATCAGGCCGCGTCCCTTCCCCGGCATCAGGCAGGGTCCCGAGCAAACTGCGGCAAACAGTCTTGACCTCGTCCCTCAGTTTCTGGGCGTTCAGTGGCCCGCTTCCATGGCGTAGCGCAATCGCGAGCGGATCGATCTTGGTGGCCAGGGTTGGAGACGGCAGCAACCAGGCAACAACCGGCATACCAGTCAGGCGATTGTCGTTCGAGGCCACCGCAAACCGCAGTAATGGCTTGATCTTGTCATAGAGTTCGCTGTGGGAAACCGAGGTTCCGGCGATCATCCTCCGTTCGGCTTCGTAGGAGCAGATCGACGCAATCGCGTCCGGAACGGCACTCCAAGAGGAAAACACAAGGGCCTTGGTCAAGCCATCCTTGCCCTTGTATACGCCGCCAGGCTCGATATACGGCATGGACGGCGGCATCCATAATAGCTGCCACATGCCTTTATCGATTGTGTCTTCAAAAAGTACGCGCATCCTCGGATTGGCAGGGTCGAGAGCCTGATAGCCTTCAAATTTGTTTTTCGTCAGCAACTGTCCATTTGCCGAAGAAAGAGTCTCTCGAAGCGCATCTGAAGGAGCATTCAACTGCGCATCCAGCTTATGCCGCAGTTCGTAATGTTTCAAAAAGTTGATCAAGTAAGGCACGGACTTCCAGTATTCGATGGGTTCCCCGGCCTTGACACAGCGTGCCACCGCGTCAAACGTCGCGGCGTGCCGAAGGTCCGCTGGCGTAAGGGGAGCCGTCCGTTCAATTTCAGTCAGCATCGAGTTGTGATCACGAGTCGTCGCGACCCGTTCCGTCCGACACATGACCTTCAGGAGCGTTCGTTCAAGTTCGGCCTTTTTACACGAATGAAATACAAGGCCTTTCCCGCAGGCGTGGAGCGTCGTTCGATGTTCTGACAAAAGACTTTTGACTTCATCAACCTTACCGGAATCATTGAAGAGAAAGTTCAGTGTCCTGATGAAATCTGGATAGTGGTCGTCCTCGTCGTTCTCCTGGTCGAGAGTGAACATCTTGTAAGGTGTTGCGGAAAGAAGCAAAACACGAACGTCGGGATATTCAAAGAGCGCGGTCGCCAGCATGGAGGCTTCGTCGTCGCCATCCAGCAGGTGCTTGAATCGTTGGAACTCATCAAGGATGACCAGATCGGGCTCAAGCGCGGAAAGGCACACCGAAGCCAGCTTGCTCCTGAGTTTTCCGATTAGGTCGTAGCGAAACTCAGAGTCTTCCAAGGGGATTTTGTCCCGGTAACGAGCAAAGCGTTCACAGCCCTCCTTCAAGGCCTCATACAGTTCAGCATCCTCAAGAACTGCCCGGCGAAAGGCCTGGGAAAGGTCTGGATCCAGATCCTCCGCTGGTAGGTTTTTTGCTTTGGCTCGCCAGTTATCCTTCCCTGCTGTCGCCTGAAGCATGTTGAGGAGGTCTACGCGCAGCCGTCTGCGCCGTTCGTTTTGCGCCAAGGGCAAATCGTACAGCATCCGATAGAGGATAGCCCGTTCATCGACATGCCCCCCTCGGCTGCGGGCATGGTCGAAGGCGGTGCCGGGCGTCAGGCTGATGAAATTTACCTTGTTCTTTCGTAGTGACCGCACTTGTCTTGGAAGGTAAGTGAGCCGCGTGGCGATTGAAAAACCATCAGTGTCGATGACATTGAGCCGATTGACATTCTGGGTCGCAATGGCGGCATTGGAGCAGATGTAGATCACATCGACCCGATCCACCTTGTCCACGCTTAATTCAAGTTGATCGAGCCGCTGCCCGGTTTCGGCGACCAAGCCAACGGATGTATACAGCCATCCCGCATAAGGCCGATCATCGAGTGGTGGATTCTCCAGGGTGATGTCTTCTGGGGTGTACATGTTCTGGCCCAACGAGAAACTCATCCTCAAGGCCTTATCGGCGGGAAACAATGGAAACCGGTCAGCCGTGTTCAACGCCCACTCCGGCGTTTGGTTCTTGCCGGACAGCCAGGATACCCTCAGGCCGTTTGTATAATGATCGTCGGCATTGGCAAAGAGGTCATTTTCAAGAACAAAGCTCCATATTCCCTTTTCCGCGCTTTGATTGGCGGCAACGGAGGCTGATGGACAAAAGCAACCGACCATCAGAATAAGAGTCGCAAAGCCAGCCAGGCATGCAAGACTTGGGGATCTGTTCTCTGTCTGAAGTGTTGTGGCGCTGCTCATCCCATGCTCGCAATGGTCTTGCGAAATCGCGCAAGCGTAAAGCCAAACAAGATTGTCCCGATCAGGATGAGAAAGACGAACTGAGGCCAGACGACTTCAAGACCTGCATCTCGGAAGAGGATGGCTTGCGCTATCTGAACGTAGTGGGTGTTGGGCGCGGCCAGCATGATGTGCTGGACGAGTTCCGGCATGCTCTCACGCGGGGTGGAGGCGCCGGACAACATCTGTAGCGGCAACAGCACCAGCATCAGCAGCAGGCCGAACTGCGGCATGGACCGGGCGATGGTGCCGAGAAAGATTCCCATGGCCGTGGTGGCAAAAAGATGCAGGGCGGTACCGACCAGAAACAGCGCAAATGAACCCTGGAGTGGAACCCCGAGCCAGCCCTGCACGACAAAGACAAGAGACAAAGCCGACGCGGTCAGCACCACCAGACCCATGGACCAGACTTTGCTCAGCATGATTTCAAGCGGCGTCACGGGCATCACGAGCAGGTGCTCTACGGTGCCGTGTTCGCGTTCGCGGATCAAGGCGGCACCCGTGAGAACAATGGCCAGCATCGTCACGTTATTGATGACCCCCATCACGGTGGCGAACCAGGATTTGTTAAGCTCGGGGTTGAATCGCGCCCGCAGGTTAATATCCACCGGCAATGTGGGAATTGTCCGGTAGCGTTGGACAAAGGCGCTCACTTCTTCATTGATGATAGTCTGGATGTAACCGCTGCCGGTAAAAGCCTGGCTCATGCGGGTGGCATCGACATTGAGCTGAATCGTCGGCTGCCGCCCGGCCAGGACGTCCCTCTGAAATTCAGGGGGAATATTGATCGCGAAGGTATCGAGACCGGCGTCCATTCGCGCATCCATTTCGGCCTGGTTGATGACCTTCGGAGCCAGGAAATAAGGTGGATAAAAGGCATCGGTGATACGTTGGGAAAGGGGTGAACGGTCCTCGTCGACGACGGCGATAGGAGCCTTGTGAAGCGTCTCGGGTATGGCCGTGGCCCGGGTGTAGATCGACAAGGTGAATACATAGATCACCAACACCAGCATGGTGGGGTCGCGCAGCAGGCTGAACAATTCCTTGACGCCAAGATGCAGTACATGCTTGAGGTGCATGACTCAGCGCTCCTGCTTTTTCAACAACAGGGCCGAAAGCCCGATCAGAACGGGAACGGCGATCACAAGAGGCAAAAAAGCATTCCAGAGATCGGGGAACCCCAGCGCCTTGGAAAAGGTGCCGCGGGAAATGGTGAGGAAATGGGTTGTCGGATAGATCTCGCCGATGAGTCTTGCCGAGCCCTCCAGTGACGACACCGGGTCGAGCATGCCGGAATATTCGGCTGCCGGCAGCAGGGTTAGTACGGCGGTGGCAAAAAGCGCCGCGATCTGGCTGCGCATGAAGGTGGAGAGCAAAAGCCCCAAGGCGGTGGCAGCGCTCACGTAGAGCAGTGCGCCGAGGGTGAGGGCGGCAAAGCTACCCGTGAAGGGCACGCGAAACAGGGTCACGGCCATCAGTGTGAGCAGCAGGAAACTCGCCAGGGAGAGAGCAATATAGGGCGCTTGCTTACCGAGCAGGAATTCCAGGCTGGTAGTGGGTGTGACGTAAAAATTGATGATGGAGCCGAGCTCTTTCTCGCGCACCACCGCGAGCGCGGCCAACATGGCCGGAATGAGCATCAGCAGCAGCGGGATGACCGCCGGCACCATGGCCACCAGGCTTTTTACATCAGGATTGTAGCGGAAACGGGTCTCGATGTTTACCAGTCCGGCCAGCGCCTGGCCGTGACCGGCTTCGCGAGCTTTTCGCGAAAGCCAGTGGGCATGCATGCCGCGTACATACGCCTGGATGGTTTCCGCCCGTGTCGGCATGGCGCCATCGATCCAGGCACCTATTGAAACCGGCCGGCCACGGGCGAGGTCCCTGCCAAATCCAGGAGGAATCTCTATAGCCAGTGCCAGTTTACCGGCACGCATCCGCTGGTCCAGATCCTGGTAATCGCGGATGGGCTCCTTTTCGATGAAATAACGCGAGCCGGCGATATTCAAGACATAATCATGGCTGATGGCTGTCTGGTCCCGGTCCAGGACGGCGACGGTCAGGTCTTCCACGTCCATGGTGATGCCGTAACCCATCACCAGCATCAGGATCACGCTGCCGAGCAGGGCGAGTGTCAGCCGGATAGGGTCGCGTATCAGTTCCAATGTTTCGCGCCGGGCGTAGCTCAGCATGCGACGGGGGTCGAAGAGTCGCGGCTTGCCGGTATGAGCGTTGTCACGAGATCCGGTTGAAGTCGTTTGGTCTTCCATCTCCTCGCCCCTTTCCTCCCCCTTGTCATTCGCGGCACGCTCCAGGTAGGCGACAAAGGAATCTTCCAGGCTCTTCGCGCCGTGTTGTGCGGCAAGTTCATCAGGGGTACCCACCGCCAGCACCTGGCCGGCGTGCATCAGGGATATGCGGTCACAGCGTTCCGCCTCGTTCATGAAATGGGTGGAGATAAAGATTGTCACGCCGTCGCGCCGCGACAGCTCCCCCAGAGACTCCCAGAACGCATCACGCATGATCGGATCCACACCGGAGGTCGGTTCGTCCAGGATCAACATCTCGGGCTTGTGAATCATGGCCACCGCCAGCGAAAGACGCTGGCGCACCCCGAGCGGTAAGGCCGCGGGCAATTTACCCATCACGTCGAGCAGACCAAAACGAGCGGCGATTTCCTGGGTGCGTTGTTCGATTTCTTCAGCGGGAACCTCGAACAGGCGGGCGTGAAGCCGCAGGTTTTGCCGAACGGATAACTCGGAATAAAGAGAAAAGGATTGCGACATGTAGCCCACCCGGCGACGGGTGTCGAGGTCGCGCGGGTCCACCTCCCGACCGAACAGCCATGCCTGCCCTTCGGTGGGTGGCAGGAGGCCCGTGAGCATCTTCATGGTGGTGGTTTTGCCGCAACCGTTGGATCCCAAAAAACCGAAAATCTCGCCCCGGCGAATACGAAAATTCACTTTGTCCACGGCGGTAAAGGTGCCGAATCGCATGGTGAGGTCTTTGGCCTCGATGGCGATTTCACCGTCGATTTCGTCCTCGAGCGGTGGAATTACCACCTTGCGATGCTTGCGCCGCTTCTCCTCCGGCAATAGGGCGATAAAGGCCGCTTCCAGCGACTCGGTTCCGGTTTGCCGTAGCATTTCCTCGGGCCGCCCGGCGGCAAGCACTCGGCCCGCGTCCATGGCCACCAACGTATCGAAACGCGCCGCTTCCTCCATGTAGGCGGTGGCCACCAGCACCGACATGCCGGGGCGTGTGGCGCGAATACGCCCGATCAGCTCCCAGAACTGGCGCCTCGACAGCGGGTCCACTCCGGTGGTGGGCTCATCGAGAATCAGCAGGTCCGGATCATGGATCAGCGCGCAACAAAGGCCCAGTTTCTGCTTCATGCCGCCCGAGAGCTTGCCGGCGGGGCGATCAATGAAGGGTGCCAGCCCCGTGGCCCTGGTCAACTCTATGATTCGGCGTCGGCGCTCTAGCCGGTCTTGACCAAAAAGCCGGGCAAAGAAATCGATGTTGTCGAAAACGGACAGAGTCGGGTAAAGGTTTTTCCCCAGGCCTTGAGGCATGAACGCGATGCGCGGAAGAATGCGTCGGCGTTCAGCGGCGTTGGCCATATCGACACCGAGCACCTCGATCCGGCCATCCTGAATCTTGCGTGCCCCCGCGATCAGCGCCAGCAGGCTGGACTTGCCCACCCCGTCCGGTCCGATAAAGCCGACCATGCAACCCGCCGGGACATCAAGGCAGATGTTGGCCAGCGCCCGCACCTTCCCATAGCGCAAATTGACATCATCAAGCCTTGCAACCGTTTTTTCAGCGGCATTGAAACGGCTTTCGCTCATTCTGGCATCCTGACCTGCAACTCTGGCGGCCATGCCATTTCTGGATCCAGCCGCACGTACGCCATTCCCGGCAAACCGGTCTTGATCTGGCTCATATATTGACGCAGCAGCGCTGGATCGATCTGGGCCTTGACCCGGAACATCAGCTTCAGGCGCTCCTCCGTTGTTTCCACCGTTTTCGGGGTAAACTGGGCCACGTCGGCAACGAATGAGATCGCGGCTGGGATGACGTATTGCGGGGCGGCATCGAGCACAAGGCGCGCTTCGGCCCCCAGCGCCACCCGACCGGCGGTTTTTGTCGGCAGGAAGAAGGTCATGTAGACATCGGTGAGGTCTATCATGTTCAGGACAGTGCCGCCGGAGGCCAGCACCTCACCGGGCTGGGCCACCCGGTATTGCACCCGCCCTTCCCGCGGCGCCTTCAGCACACTGTCCTCGATGTCTGCCTGGATCCGCTCAAGCATCGCCCTGGCCGCTTCAACATCGGCTTGCGCACCGATCACCTGGGATTTCGCCGTGGCAATGGCCGCTTCCGTCTTGGCAACTTCGGCCTCAGCGGCGCGAAGCATGGCCTCGGCGCTGAGAAAAGCGGCTCGATCGTTGTCGAATTGCTGTTGGGAAACCGCCTTGCTGGCGACCAGCGATCGCGACCGCTCCAGCCGAATCCGGGTCACCTCGACCTCGGCCTCACGCTGCGCGACCACCGCCAGCGCGGCCTTCTTCTCGCTTTGCCGCTGTACGACCTGGCTGTTGGCGATCAACACCGCGTTTTCCGCCTGACGCAAGCGGGCCAGCGCCTCTCTCTGCTGCGCCTCCAGAACGGCGGTGTCCATCTTGGCCAGCACCTGCCCGGTCTCGACGTAATCGCCTTCGTCCGCAAAGATCTTCTCGACCCGCCCGGCTCTCGGCGTGGCGATATCGATCTCCACCGCTTCGATGCGTCCGTTGCTGCTCGCGATTCGCTCATCGAGCCCATCGCCCTGAAAATACTGCCAAAGAAACAGCGCTGCCCCCACGGCAAGGCCAAGAATCAGGGCGACTACCGTCCACTTTTTAATGAGAATATTCAACTGCACCTCCCAGGTCTCTGTAATTGAACAAAACAGCGTTATTGTCCATGGCTCGCTCCTATTGTGGATTGTCCGGCCTGTTGCTGATAGGTCACGCCAAAGACGGTGTCGCCCAGCCATTTCTTGAACGACGGATTGTCGCTGAACTGCTTGAACAGCTCGGTGTAGTCGGCTAAGAGGTCGATCATGACGCGCTGCAAGGCAGCGTCGTGCTCGATCCGGGCGGTCTTCTTGTCGTTGTTCTTCATAGCGTTCTGGTAGGCCGGGTCCGCTGCGACCTTGGCCGGGATCTCCTCGGCGATGACCTTGCGGATCTTGTCGGCGTCCTTCCACTCGATGTTGCCGAACTGGTCGTTGAACGCCTTGATGATGTTGCTCAGTTGGTCGAGCTCCGGTTCCGGTTTACGGCCACCGCCGCTGGTTGGCACCGGCCCAATTTCGGCATCCTGGTCTTCAAGGCTGATCTTCAGGCTGGCTTTCACCTCGACACGGTAGCTGTCCATGTCGATGGCCTCCAGCATGCCCCGGGACAAATCCTCTTCCTTCGGTGCGGGGAGTTTTGGAATCAGGAAATTCAGAAAGATCGACAGCTTTTCCCAGTCGGTATTCGAGTATGGCAGGATCGAGGCCAGAAAGCCGTAAGTGCGGACGAAAGCCTTGGCCTTGCCCTTGAAGTCCACCTGGCCGTCCTCATCAAGATCGGCGTTGTAGGTGGCCACGCAGGCGTCCAGGATTGGGTCGAGCTTGTCGCGGTCTGCGCCATGCAGATAGAGCTTCACCAGGTCGTCGATTTGCGCCTGCGAATAGACCTGATAGCCGTCCAGATCCGCCTTGAGGTCGTGGAGCTTGTTGGGGTCGGTCTCGTCACTGAGGATGGTGGTGCGGTAATAGGGCTCGAACGACTTCTGGATGGTCTCCGAGTCATTGTAGAAATCGAGCACAAAGGTGTCGTGCTTCTGCGGATGGGCGCGATTGAGCCGCGAGAGGGTCTGCACCGCCTTGATGCCAGAGAGCGCCTTGTCCACGTACATGGTGTGCAGCAAGGGTTCGTCGTAGCCGGTCTGGAACTTGTCGGCAACGATCAGGAAGCGGTACGGGTCCTGTTTTATCTTGTCCGTAATCTGGCTGCTCGGGAATCCATTTAGCATCGACTCCGTCACCTTCTTGCCACCAAACTCGTGTTCGCCGGAAAAGGCCACAATCGGCTGATACGGGCTCTTGCGCTCTTTGAGGTAATCCTTGAAGGCGTGGAAATACTGAATGGCCCTCTCGATACCGTTGGTGATGACCATGGCCCGGGCCTGGCCGCCGATCTTGCGGTGACCGATCACTTGGGCGTGGAAATGGTCCACCATGATCTCCGCTTTCTCGCGGATGGCATGCTCGTGGGATTCCACATAGCGGCGCAGCTTTTTCTGGGCTTTCTTGGCGTCGAAGAGCGGGTCGTCCTCCACCGTCTTGGTCAGGCGGTAATAGCTCTCCACCGGAGTGTAGTTCTTCAGCACATCGAGGATGAAGCCCTCCTGGATGGCCTGTTTCATGGTGTAGCTGTGAAACGGCCGGTGCTTTACGGTGCCGTCGGGTTGCGGGTCCGGTTCGCCGAAAATCTCCAGGGTCTTGTTCTTGGGGGTCGCGGTGAAGGCAAAGTAGCTGGCGTTGGTCACCATCTTCCGGCCTTCCATGATCTTGTTGATCTTGTCCTCGAGCGTCTCTTCCTCCTCGGCATCAGCGTCGCCGTAGGGCGGAGTTTCTTCCAGCACACGGTTCATGGCGGCGGTAGTCTTGCCGCCCTGGCTGGAATGGGCCTCGTCGATGATGATGGCGAATTTGCTCTTGCGGTGTTCATCGCCGATCTCATCGAGGATGAATGGGAACTTCTGCACCGTGGTGATGATGATTTTCTTCCCGGCCTCGAGGAAGCGGCGCAGGTCGCCGGAGTGTTCAGCATGGCCGACGGTGGCGGAGACCTGGGCGAACTGCTTGATGGTGCCCTTGATCTGCTTGTCGAGCACGCGCCGGTCAGTGACCACGATGACCGAATCGAACAACGGCTTGCTCTCGCGTTCCAGCCCCACGAGCTGGTGCGCCAGCCAGGCAATGGAGTTGCTCTTGCCGCTGCCCGCCGAGTGCTGGATCAGGTAGCGCCTGCCGACGCCTCTCTCAGCGGCATCGGCCAGCAGCATGCGTACTACCTTCAACTGGTGGTAGCGCGGGAAGATCTGCTTGTACCTCTTTTTGCCGGTCTTCTCGTCTTGTTCCTCCACCACCTGGGCGTAGTTTTCAAGAATGTCGGTCAACCCCGCCTTGGAGAGGATCTCCTTCCACAGGTAGTCGGTGGCCAGCCCATGAGGGTTCGGCGGATTGCCGGCGCCATCGTTGTAGCCTTTGTTAAAGGGCAGGAACCATGAGTCCTTGCCCTTGAGGTGGGTGCAGAAACGAACCTCGTGATCGTCCACGGCAAAGTGAACAAGGCAGCGGCCGAATTGGAACAGTAGTTCCTTCGGGTCGCGGTCGCGCTGATACTGCTGCACGGCATCGAGCACCGTCTGCTTGGTGAGCTTGTTCTTGAGTTCAAAGGTGGCAATGGGCAGGCCGTTGATGAACACGACCATGTCAAGGGAGCGCTCGGGATCAAAGCGGCTGTATCTCAATTGACGCGTGACGCTGAAGATGTTGGCGGCGAACCGTTCGGCCGCCTTCACGTTGCCCGGCGTCGGCGTGCCGTAGAAAAGGTCCACTTGGGCCGGGCCGTGCTTGATGCCGGAGCGCAAACAGTCCACCACGCCGCGCTTGGCGATCTCCCCTTGCAGGCGGTGCAGAAATTGGGTGCGCTTGGGGCCGTCTTCGTCGATGCCAAGCGCTTCATAGGTTTTGGGCTGAGTGGCGGCAAGAAATTGCAACAGCTTGGAAGAATCGACGGCATGTTCGCGGTCGTAGTCCTGCGGGTCGCCCTGAACGTATCCGGCATCCTCCACAAGGGAGGCGACGATGATCGATTCCAGACCCTTTTCGCTGATATCAGTCGATTTCATCCTTGCCCCATCAATTACCCATCAATGAAATACAAGCCAACAAAACAAATATAATTCAATAGCTTACGCTTATGTCGGGTCGGCTCAGCCACTATCCCATCAATTACCCATCAATTACCCATCAATGAAACTTACGCCCAATAGGGAACATATTTCATCAGTTTCTTTGGGGCTTCTTTGTCAAATGGCTTGATTGTGCCGTCCTCGACTGCCTCCCGGATATATCTGGAAACAGCCGCCTTGTTTTTCTCCTCGACGCCGAATCGCTTCCTCAGCGAGGCGTTCGTCAGAAAATCGCGCATTACCCATTTCAGACAAGCGTGGAGGTAGCAGGCGCGTACCCGGTCTACCCGGTCCATCTCGTTCAACGGCTTATGGGCGAATAGCACCACCCGTGTATTCCCTTCGGGTGCTTCAAAGTAAGGGGCAGGAAGCTGGTAAAACTCGACCTGGTCCACCACCTTGTCGATACCGCTGCCGCGCTCTTCGCAAATGCGGAACCGCCGCATAAGAGAGGCCAGTGCCTCGTTACGGGATTTCGGCGGCGAATCAACGAAACGCTGAGTGTCAACCAACGGTTCGCCGGGGTTAGTGATCTCCATCCGGTCGTCGAATATCTCCACCATCGGCCCCGCACCGGTCACGAACAGGTCCTGATGAATCAATGCGTTGGCTACCAGCTCACGAACCGCCAACTCCGGGAACATGGGCGCCGTCCGCCGCAACGCTTGTTCGATCACTTCATTAGTGGGTACCAGTGCCATGATGAAACCGATTAAGCCTTCGAAACCGCTGGCGTAGCCTTTGCTACCGACCTGTTCCCGCAAGGTTTCAACCCGGCCCCGTCCTTTGTAATGGACCACTCGCATGGCCTTGCGCTTGAGTCCGGGAAATTCATCCAGCTTCTTCGCGAAAAGGATCGCGCCGAGATTGGTGATATTCCAGTCCCCTGCATCGCAGGCATGAATCAACTCATCCTTGGCCAGCGCATCTAGGATCGCAGCGCGTCCATCGGGCAACGAGAGCTCCAGCAAGTCAAAATAGGCGGGATAGTCGAGGAGCTTCAGCACGTTCTCACTGGAGATGTGTTCGGCAGCGACACCGCGCTCGAAGGGAACCTGATCGAATATCCTCCAGAGCGCGCGTTCTTTCTCCGGATAGTCCTTCAGCTTTTTCTTGTAGGAGCCGACGCGGACGAACTCCTGATGCTTGAACCGCACCGGATGACGGAAGGCAGCGCCGATCTCCAATAGGACTACCGGTCTTTCCTCTATCGTCAGTTCGAAGAAACAAAAGTTGATCTTGGGATCAAGCATACGCAGCAGCCAACTTTCCAATGCCTCATTGCCAAGCTTGGTGGCGGCGGGCCTGAATGTAGTCCCGATGATGTCGTGGGTTTCGTTATCCACACCCCAGACTAGATAGGCATTGACCTTACCCAGAAGTGCCGCTGAATTGGCCAGGGCTGACAGATATTCGCCGATCTGTTCCGGGTCGGCATTGTTGTGTTTAAACTCCACCCACGCTGTTTCAGTGGGCAGCTTGCGCAGCTCATGCACAAGCCTGACGAGATATTCGGTCGGCCGGTCAACGGTCATTCTTCGACCTCTACTTCCAGCTCGTCATCGATCACCTCATCGGCATCGGCGCTGTCCTCATCCAGCGCCAGCAGTTCTTCCTCGGCAACCTCCGGCACCTCGATGCCGCGCACATCCACCTGACCGGTGACCACATCGGCAATCAGCCGGGCGCGGTATTCACGGATGAGGGCGATCTCCTTCTCGATCTCACGCCGCACCAATTGTTCTTCGTTGAAGAAATCGCCGACTTCGCGTTGCAGATGCAGCGGCGGAACCGGAATCTTCTCCTTCAACAACGAGCGCGGGTTCAGTGGACGATTGCGTCCCGCTGCGCCTCGTGAGTGGTGGTTCAGTAGCAGGTCGCCTGCCTTGCTCAAGAAGAATGTGTAGAGATATTCCGGCGTGACAACATCAAGCATGCACTTGGCAATTGGGTAGCGATGGGATGCGATACACCCATCATCCTCGGCATTGGCAACGGCGACTGCGCCTTCCCAAGCGAACTGCCCGCTAAAAATCAGGTCGCCTTTTTCGATCCGGAAGAATGTCGAATCCCCAAGGTGCTTTCCTTCAGTCAGCGGCTTGTGGAAGATGCCACGACCACGGTTAAACATGCCAATCGGCGTGTATGTCTTCTCCGGCTCTTTAGTAATTGGCTTCGCCAGAAGCGTGACGACTCGGTCGAGTCGAAGGTATTGAGTTTCTGCCGATGCAATCGCGTGTTCTGCCAGAACCCCCCGCTGCTCTGCCATCAGCGCGATGAGCCGCCGCTTGTTGCGGATGAATTTATTGATTTGGGCGGTTTTCCAGTCAAGAAAACGGGCGATTTGGGTTTGTTCGGCTCCATTCGGCATAGGAAGCATGGATTTCCGCAACCGCTCGTAATCAATGTTCTGCCCTTCGCGTATCCCAGTAACGCAGGTTTTCAGTAGGCCCAAGAAAGGCTTTGACTTAGCTAGGTGCTTAAAGTAGTTGCGCTCCATTTCCGAGCGCGGAATCATTACAGTGTAGGCAGGGCTAATAATGCCGCGAAAGTATGCCTGCTCTATCCCTCCTTGGAAAGAACGAAGACTAATCACAAAATCTCCAACCTCGACCAGTTTCAAAAGATGCAGATCTTTCTGTGCAGTAACTGTTCGAGTTTCATACATTGATTTTGGGACAACGCCTTTTGTTTGAGTTGCTGCCAGCAAGGTTTCGTTGGGGTAGCCTTTCTGCGAGCGCTCATTGAAAAGGTACTTTGTTTTTCGCGTGTCCCAATGCGCCGGAATCCTCCCCAGCCACGGGACACCAGAATCCTTGTATTCTGGATAAGGAACCAGTTTCATCACTCGGCCTCTCCAATAATCTGTTCCAGCAGTCCTTCGGTTTCCTGTTCCAAGGCGTAGATGTCGGCCTTGATCTCATCCAGGGTGCGCATGGGCGCGGGTTTGTAGAAATGGCGGGTAAAGGAGATTTCGTAGCCCACCAGCGTCTTGTCTGCATCGATCCAGGCATCCGGGGTGTAGGGCAGCACCTCGCGCTGGAAAAACGCCTCGATGCCGCCAACTTCGAGCAGCGGCACCTGCTCGCTGTCGCGCAGGGCGGTATCCGGTTCGTATTCGACCACGCAGGTCTTGCCGTTCACATCAAGCTCGAACAGGCCGTGGATGGGGTCGGGCGTAGCCTTGCCGGGCTTGTGAACCTTCTTGAGCACCGGCGCGGCCTCCTCGCAGGTGTCGCAGAGCTCGCTTTGCAGCAATTTCTTGCGCTTGGTGGTGAGCTTGACGCCGTGCCGGTCGGCATCGGCCTCGCAGGCGGCCATAAAGGCGTTGAAATCGAGGTGCGGCCCGACTCCAAGCGTCTCGGCCACGCGGTGGGCGAGGCCCGCCAGCGGCTCTTCCTTGGCCTTGACGCAGGCCCGCTCAAACCGTTCCAGCCGGGCCGGGCTCAGGTCGACAGCAAGGCGCAGCGGTCGTTCCACCGTCACCTTCCAGTAGCCGAAGGCCTCGTTGGGGAAGATTTTGGACTTTTCGGTTTCGACGGGATTCACCACCAGATCGACTATCGTTTGAATCTGTTCTTCGGAGAACTCGCGGTTTTTCTTGCCGAGGTTGCGGCGCAGTGGCACGTACCATTCAGTGGCGTCGATGAGCTGGACCTTGCCTTTGCGTTCCTCGCTCTTGCGGTTGGTGAGCACCCAGATGTAGGTGGCAATGCCAGTATTGTAGAACATGTTCTCCGGCAAGGCGATGATGGCCTCCAGCCAGTCGTTTTCGATGATCCAGCGGCGGATGTTGCTCTCGCCACCACCGGCGTCGCCAGTAAAAAGCGACGAGCCGTTGTGGACCTCGGCGATGCGGCTGCCCAAGCGGGTGGTGTGCTTCATCTTGGAGAGCTTGTTAACCAGGAACATGAGCTGCCCGTCCGAGGATCGGGTGATCATCTTGTATTCCGGGTCGCCAGCGTGTTGGGTGACAAATCGCGGGTCCTTGATGTCGTCCTTGCCGCCTAGGCGCTCTAGGTCATTCTTCCAGCTCTTGCCGTAAGGGGGATTGGAGAGCATGAAGTCGAACTCCTGCGACGGGAAGGCATCGCTGGAGAGCGTGGAGCCATACTTTATGTTCTCGGCCTCGGCCCCTTCGCCTTTGAGCAGCAGGTCGGCCTTGGCGATGGCGTAGGTTTCCGGCTGTACCTCCTGGCCGAACAGGTGGATGGAGACATCCTTGCCGTGGCTTTTAGCCAGCTCGGCGAGGCGCTCTTCTGCCACGGTCAGCATGCCGCCAGTGCCGCAGGCCCCATCATAGACGAGGTAGGTGCCCGATTCGATGTCGTCCTTCACCGGCAGGAAGATCAGGTCGGCCATGAGCCTGACGACGTCACGGGGCGTGAAGTGCTCTCCGGCTTCTTCGTTGTTCTCCTCGTTGAAGCGGCGGATCAGCTCCTCGAAGATGGTGCCCATGGCGTGGTTGTCGAGCGCCGGGAGCAGTTCGTTGCCGTTTGCGTCCTGCACCGGCTCGGGGCTGAGATTGACGCGGCCATCAAGGAACTTTTCGATCAGGTGGCCGAGGATGTCGGCTTCGACCAACGTGGGGATCTGGTTGCGGAAGTTGAACTTGCCTATGATCTCCTGGACGTTGGGTGAAAAGCCGTCCAGATAAGCTTCGAAATCGACCTTGAGCTGTTGTTGTTTGGCGCGGTTCTTCAGGTCGCGCAGGGTAAAGGGCGAAACGTTGTAAAATGCTTGACCTGCGGCCTGGCAGAGCGCGGCGTACTGGTTGGCGATCCCAGCCTCGTCAAGCTGCCGCTTCATGGCAAGCACTTGTTCCTTGGTTGGCTCCAAAACGGCATCAAGACGCCGAATCACCGTCATCGGCAGGATCACGTCGCGGTACTTGCCCCGCACATAGACGTCGCGCAGCACGTCGTCGGCAATACCCCAGATGAAATTCACGATGCTGTTGTGGATCACATGGTTCATAGCCCGTTATGATTCCTTGCGCTTCTTGTCGGTTTGATTCGCGCCATCCTTGGCGCTCACCTTGCGGGCGTCCTTCGGACGTCCAAAATCGCTCCCGGCGTTTTTGTCCGCAGGCTCGGCCGCGTCGCCAGCCTTGACCCACGCGTCCACTTCATCTTTCTTGAACTTCCAAAGACGACCCATGCGGTGGGCGGGCATACCATACTTGTCGATCCACTTGTAGACCGTATCTCGCTTTATGCCGAGATAGACCCCAATCTCGTCTACGGATAACCAGCGGTCTTCCATCTCGTTCATTCTCTTGCTCCACGGGCGCTTTGGTTGTTTGCCACGTCCGCCAGAGGCGAAACGGGAGAGACTGGACGCACCTCTTGCAGGTTAAAAAACTTCATTAATATACAAAGGCACCATGCGCTATGTCAAACGATCTTTACCGATTTGAGCCGATTTAGAAACAAGGGAAAAAAGAAAACCCGTCACCTCGGAGAATGACCCCAGAGAGACGGGTTTGTCTTTTCTAAATGGTGGAGGCGGCGGGAATCGAACCCGCGTCCGAAAGTATTCCACTCAAGCTTCTACGTGTGTAGTTCAAGAAAGGAATCTCGCTCGGCCTTTTCTTCTTGAACAGGAGAAGGTCAAGCCAGCCTTTTTAATTTCATCACCCTGTGCAAAGGCGTCACAGAATGACTATCCCAATCAAATGACACCTGAATGTTACCCTTGGGAGAGGTTACACCAGGCGCCAGCCGCGATTAAGCGGCTAGAGCTAACTCGTAGTCAGAGTTGGCGTTTGTGTTTTTTCCCGCTTTTTACGAGGTGCAGGGCCTCGACACGCCACTTGAGCTTCCACACCCCCGTCGAGACCGGTTCGCCCCCAGGAAATGTTTCGCTTAAGTGACTATAAAAATAATCTTGTTTTGTGAAATGTCAAGGAAGCTCAAGTCTCAGACCAGCCATCTTTTGACCTTTCCTGCCAAAAATAGGTCTTTTAGGGTATGAAAGCCGTTTTTTTGCAGGTTTTTGACCAGAAATAAAAAGAGATATGCGGTTTGCATGGCATCTTGCAAGGCGTCATGGCTCACAAAGGCAGGCAGACCGTATTCCTTTACCAGGTCATC
Source organism: Deltaproteobacteria bacterium (assembly GCA_028695735.1). Lineage (GTDB taxonomy): Bacteria > Desulfobacterota > Dissulfuribacteria > Dissulfuribacterales > DYLC01 > JAQVIJ01. The sequence goes on from JAQVIJ010000007.1 coordinate 18,974, forward strand.
AAGCCTGTAGGAGGAATTGAAACAAAAGCGCTCATTGGCCAAGCCGCAGACCTTTTCCTTGTAGCGCTGCACCAGGCGCAGGGTGTCAATGGCTGGATTGGCCAGGGTGCCGCCCATGTATCGCGTAGTCTCCCGATTGATAAACCCCATGTCCAGTTCTATGAAATGCCCAACCAGCAGGCCTGTGGAACAAAATGACACGAATTCAGGCAGTACCTCCTCTATGGAGGGCGCGGCCTCCAGGTCCTGAGGGGTGATGCGGTGTACCAGGGTGCTGTCCTTGGGCAGGTCCTTTTTAGGCCGTATCAGTGTGTAAAAATTTTCGCCAGGCACTATTTGCAGGCCTCGAATTCGTAAGGCGCCTATGGAGACGATCTCATCGCTTTTGGTGTCAAAACCTGTGAGCTCTGTATCCAGCACAACAAATTCATAGCACTCCATGGGCTGTGCCTGGTCTAATGCCTGAAAAAAGTCCCTGTTTGCCCTTAGAAGGCTGTGCAGTTGAGGGGTTCTGCCCAGAATGCGCTGGCTGATGGCCCGTAGCAAGTCGGCCATCACTATCCTACTCGAAAGAGATTTTTAAGCACGCCGTGCATGCGGCCTATTACGCCGAAGGCCTCTTTCAGGGTCTGTTTCTCCAGCTCTGAAAGGCTCGCCGGGTCTATGTAGTTATCAGGGGTGCGTCCCTGTTCCAGAAGCTGTAACTGGTGCACAAGCCTCAGCTGCATGAGAAATTCATAGGCGTCCCGCATCTCTGTGTAGAGTTCACGGGAGAGATGGCCTCCTTCATGAAGCAGTTGCATTCGTGCCAGGGTGTTGGTCTCTTTTATGCCGTTTTTCAGGGACATGAGCCTGGTAAAGTCCACAAACGGCGCTATTCCCCGTTTTTTGATGTCCAGTTGATTCTTGTGTTCCCCGTCCTTTTCCACGATGAAATTTCTAAAAAACGACAGGGGTGGAGGGCTGGACACACAGTCCTGAGCCAGAAAGTACAAAAAGGCCGTATTTTTTCGGCACTGCTCTGTCAAGAAATTCCTCAGGGTCCTTCCCAGCTCTATGTTGCCATAAGTGGGTCTGAAATCAAAGAATATGGTGGCATTTAGGACCTCTTCGGGGTTGGGTTCAGAAACCCAGCGAGCAAAGTAGTCCTTCCAGGTCTGAAGATCGCAGCGCCACTTCGAATTGGAGGCCATGATATTTCCAGGACAGGGCGGGTACCCGCATGCCACCAGGTGTTCTATTGCCTTTCGACTGAATTCTGTGAAGTATTCCTGGGCGGTCTTGGCCTGTTCAGTATCCTTTGGGTCTTCATAAAGAAGGGCGTTGTCTTGATCCGTGTGAAAGGTCTGTTCCTTGCGGCCCTCACTGCCCATGGAAAGCCAGCAGAAAGGAAGTGGCGCAGGCCCCATCTCCTCCTGCAGCAGGGTCAGGAGCCTGTCCAGCAGGTGGTCATTCAGAATGGTGATCATGCGTGTGATGTTATTGGCCTTGGCCCCTTCCTCAATGAGATTGCGAATAACGGAAGGCATCTGGTTAGCCAGTGGATACAACCCCTGTATCTTGGTCTGAGCCATGATCTCTCGAAAGAGGTAGAGAGGAGAGGAACCTTGCAGTACCATGATGTCGTGGGCCGTGATCACCCCTGCCAGCTCCTTTTCGCGTTTTACAACCAAGTGGTGTATTCTCTGGGACATCATGGCAATAAGGGCGTTAAAACATATCTCATGGGCCTGTATCGCCTGAATTGGAGAGGCCATGATGGTGGAGACAGGGGTTTCATAGGGCAGCCCTGCCGCCACTACCTTTGTGCGCAGGTCCTTGTCTGTTACGATACCTATGACCTCGCCCTTTTCATCGGTCACCAAAAGGGAGCCTATGTGCAGCTTGGCCATGCGGACAGCGGCCTCTTGTACGGTTTCATTCGGTGAAATGGTCTCAGGCTGTTTTTTAAGGATATCACCCACCTGTACGCTGAAGAGATACAAGGCGCCTTCGCTTCGAGGCATGACCTTATTGTGCCGCAGTTCTGCATAGGCTGTGCGAATGAGCTTGTCCGACATGCTCTTGAGATAATAATTGGCCACCTGTGGATTGGTCTGAATCAACTGTAGAAAGGTATCTTTGGGCAAGAGGAAACAGAAGGTATCCTCAACGGTCTCCACATTCAGATTTGCCTTTGTGCCCTGAATGATGGGCAAGGCCCCGATGTAGGAGCCTTCCCCGCGAAAGTCCTTGAGGCTCACCTCGCCTGTCTCATTTTTCAAATAGATCTTTACGCCGCCCTTTTGAATCAGGTATAGATAGTTGACCTCTGTCTCATCCTGACGGAATATGAGGGTGCCCTTTGGGTAAAAGTCGATGAGGCATTTGGAAGCCAAGTCCTTGAGAACTGATGGGGCCAGTTCACTGAAGGGCATGACCTTTGTGAAAAATTGGATTATGATCTCAGGGGATGGAGTGTGAATGTCTTTTTTATGAAGGTTCATGGCGGCCTTTTGGCAGATGATATTTATTGTTGATTATATGCAAATGATTACAAAAAGACAATAGAGGATTGACTATGATGCGGCCTCGCGTCCTGGTAGTGGATGATGACCCAAACATGTGCGAGATGTTGCGCCGGGTGCTTACGCGCAAGTGTAATGCCGAAGTGGATACCTCCACCTCCGGCACTGATGTCCTGAATTTACTCAAGACCACAGCATATCACGTGGTTCTCACAGACATTCGTATGCCCGTAATGACAGGCATGGAACTCCTGCATCACACCCTGCAAATGGATCCTGATATCTCCGTCATCATCATGACCGGTTATGGAACCGTGGAATTGGCCGTGGCCGCCATCAAGGAAGGGGCCTATGACTTTTTGCAAAAACCTTTCGATAATGACCAGATAGTAAGAACCGTACAGCGCGCGGCCGAGCGCACCCTGCTTCGCCGGGAAAACAGGCGCCTTCAGGGCTCCGTCTCTCTTGAGGCCGGATTTTGCAGCTTTGTTGGCAAGAGTCAGGCCATGCAGCGCATCTATGACCTGATCTCTCGCGTAGCTGATACCGATGTGACGGTGCTTATTCGGGGTGAAAGCGGCACAGGCAAGGAGGTGGCGGCCCAATGTCTGCACAGGTTGAGCAGCCGTGGGGATAGGGAATTGGTGGCTGTAAATTGTCCGGCCTTGCCTGAAAATATCCTGGAGAGTGAGCTCTTTGGTTATGTAAAAGGGGCCTTTACCGGTGCGGTAAGGGATAAAAAGGGGCTTTTTTTAGAGGCAGACGGCTCTACAATCCTTTTGGATGAGATAGGCGATCTACCCCTGCATCTTCAGACCAAGCTGCTGCGGGTGCTTCAGGAAAAGGAGGTGCGGCCCGTGGGAGGCAGTCAGAGTTTCAAGGTGGACGTGCGGGTGCTGGCCTCCACAAATCAAAACCTGGAGGCAAAGATAGCCGCAGGCGCCTTTAGGGAAGACCTGTTTTACAGGCTGAATGTGGTCAGCCTAACCATGCCATCTTTGAGCAGTATTCCGGAGGATATACCTGTCTTGGCTGAGTTTTTTTTAAATAAATTCAACACGGAATATGGTCAGAGCAAGAGTCTGGGCCCGGAAGCGGTGTCATGCCTGATGCGCAGGCCATGGAAGGGCAATGTGCGTGAGCTGCAAAATGTGATAAAGCGCGGAGTGCTTTTGAGCCCCGCCGACGTTATTCTGCCGGAAGATCTGATAGAGTCCGCTCATGAGCAGGAACAGGAAGAAACGGTTGTGAAGCTGAGCGGGGATTGTCTGGAAAAGCTGCCCTACGGTAAGGCAAAGGAAGAGGTGGTGGCCAGGTTCTCTCGTGCATATATCACAAGCGCCCTCAAACGGAATGGAGGTAATGTGAGCGCCGCCTCTGTGGTCAGCGGCATAGAAAGGCAGGCATTTCAGCGCCTGATGCGCAGATACGGCATAAGATCAGCTGATTTTCGTGAGGAAGAACAGTCATAAGGGAGTCTTGAAAAATTAGAATTTTCGTCCCTGTCTGCGTGCAATGCACAGGCAGGGACGAGCAAGGCAGTTGTGAGCGAAAGGGCAATTTTTCAAGGCCCAAGTGCGGCTCTGATGAAGCAGGCCATTACTTCATGATGCTTCTTATGTATGCTGCATAGTCCTCTGGATAGTGTCCTGTGATCCAACGCTCCTGTCTTTCGCTGAACGCCCCTGGAGAATCAGGATGCCTGGGCAAAAAACAATAGAACAGCAACTGCCCGTTTTGACGGTCAAAACGCCTGGAGACCTCGTAGGCAGTGTTCATTTTTACTCCCATGCGGCTAAAGGCCTGCATCACCCGATAGATGGCCTTGTTTATGCTTTCTCTGGCGGTTTCGTTCAGCTCCAGGATGTTGCCGGCTGTCTTGGCCATGACCTGCACCTCACCCTGAGATCTCTGGGCCTTGGGCACATGGGCTATGACATGTTCATCCTCGTAAAGTATGAGGTTTGCGGGCCTGTCATTCTTGCCGTCCATGCGTCTGTTGGAGTAAATGGCCTGAAGATAGGTGGAAAAGAAATCCACATGGTATAGCCGTTTATATTCCTGTATGAAGGCGTTTACCAGGTCACCCACCACATAGGATGGCATGGGTTGGCCCTCCAGGTCTTCTACAGAGGCAGGGGCCATGGCGAACTGGTGGTGTATCTGCTGGTGAGAGGCATTCATGCGAAAGCCCGATGAAGAATAGTCAAAACCGTAGTTCCAGCCCCAGATGGTGGAGGTATGTTTGAGTTTAGCACCTTCCTTCAGCCTTTGAAGAATAGCCACTCGCATTGCCTCTAAAGGTCCTTGAGTTGCTATGCCCAGCTCCTGGGCCAGTTGATGGTATATGCGTTGATAATACAGGGTGCGCAGGCCCTGCATGTCCTGCCAGGTGAGTTGGGCGAGGTCATAGCGAATACTGTCCTGTGCCATATTTGAGGCGTAGTGGCCACCGGGGATGTAGCTGTTGGCGCGCAGATATTCCCATACATGTGTCTGGTTTAGAGGGCCATATTCACCCACAATGGGATTGGAGCCCTGAATGCCCGGCGTGAGCACCATTGTGAGCTTATATGTATCAGGCAGGGCTGGATTGTTGACCACCACCTCAAAGAGCTCTCTGTCCTTGATGTGGGGGCGAGGCCGGCCGTTTTTGTCCTTTTCAAAAACCAGCCCTTTGAGTGTTTGGCCATCGGATATCAACTCACAACTCATTCGGGCTATAAAGGCCAGTACCTCCGGGTCCCTTGAGTTTTGCGCAAGGTCAAGCCATACATGGCGAGGAAGATAATCTATCAGGTATGCCTCGCCCTTTTGCCGTAGGAGTTCTTTGATGTGGTTATAAAAACCACTGTCCTTGTCTTCGCTGGAAAGACCTGTCTGCGTGCCCCGCACAGGCAGAGGCGCAAAGTTAAAGTTAGGTGAGGCGGCTGTGCGGTCTGCAGGTGTCTTGAGGATATATGTGGCCCCCCAGAAGGGGAATGGATTGGGCACCTCAAAGACCTCCTCGGCATGCTGAAAGTGCAGGTCTTCCTGTGGAAAATTGATTTGGTTTTCCACAGGAAGACCATCTAACATGCCCATGGCCTGAATTTCGGTGGTGTTTCGCAGGTTTTTTACCGAGAAACAAGGTTTGTGCAGCCCTACTCGAAAGTTCCCCTGAGGCGTTACACAGGTTACAAGTGAATTCATCAGCATGCTTTTCCCCTGCTGAATCAATTCTCCTTGGGGGTATCTTTGGAATAGCTCGGGGTGAACAAACCGTAGTCCTTCATCTTGTAAAGCAGGGCAGGCAGGCTGATCTCCAGGATATGGGCTGCCTGAGTCTTGTTTCCGTTGGTCTTGACAAGGGCCCGCTGTATCAGTTCCTTTTCCAGTACCTTGGAGCGTTTTTTGATGGAGAGGTCGCGATCGTCAAATGTCTCCAAAGGTATGTCCTGAATACCTTTTGGTTTCAGGTCTGCGAATACATCCGGCAGAAGGGTGTCGCCTTCAGTAAGTGTGATGGCCCGTTCGATGGTACTTTCCAGTTCCATGATGTTTCCAGGCCAGTCGTATTGTTGCAGTATAGCCATTGCATCCGGATGGATGGCCTTTATCTTGGTACCGAGCCTGGTATTGTGTTTGGCGAGAAACATGTTGGCAAGGGCTGGAATGTCTTCCACTCTCTGACGCAGCGGCGGCATGGCCACCGACACCACATTGATCTTGTAGAAGAGCTCTTCCAGAAATTTACCGGCCCTCACTTCCGTAGAAACGTCCTTGGAATTGGCGAAAATGAAGCGCACATTGAATGGTGTGGGGGTATGGCTGCCTATTGGCGTGAATTTTTCGTCCTGAATGATCTTCAGGAGTTTGAGCTGTAATGAGAGCGGCATCTGGCATATCTCGTCCAGAAAGAAGGTGCCGCCTTCGGCATCGAGGAGCAGCCCCTTCTGTGGTTTTAACCCGTCATCATCCCGAATGACGCATCCGGCTATGGCGCAACACATCTCTTTTTCCGTGAGGCTGTTGCAATTGAGATACAGAAACGGTTTGGAGCTGCGGTTGCTGTTTGCATGAATGGTCTTTGCCAGAAAACCCTTGCCCGTGCCAGGTTCACCGGTGATGAGAATGGTTGTTTTGTAGTCCTTGACTTTTTGCGCTATGTGCAGGATTTCCGCCATGCGAGGGCTGCCTCCGATGATTTTATCGAAGGAATAGACATCTTTGGTAAGCTCTGGGTCCAGATCGAGGATCAATGCATTTTCTTTCATAATTTATTCACTTGAAAATAATAAGAGGAATTATAATAACTCCTTGTTAAATTGACGTATTATACCATAAATAATTTCATATACCACGTTATTATAATCTGTCCATAAAAAAGATAACAGATGGCTGCCCCTGCTAAAAATGGACCATAGGGTATCTGGGCGTTTTCCCCTTTGCTGTAAAGCCTGGTGTATATCAGTCCGACCACTGCGCCCACAAAGGCGCTCAGGAATATCACGAACGGAATGGCCTGCCAGCCCAGAAACGCACCGATCATGGCCAAAAGCTTTATGTCGCCACCTCCCATGCCCTCTCTTTTTGTGACAAGGCAAAAGATAAAGGCTACTGCGTAGAACAGGCCGCCTCCCAGCAGAATGCCCATGAGTGACTGCTGCCAGTCCATGGAATTTGAGATAAATGAGGCTGCAAAACCTATTGCAATGCCGGGGAGTGAGATTATATCCGGAATGATCATGTGGTCAAGATCGATAAATGTGATGATCACCATCGCAGCACAGAAGGTGAGATAGATAAAAAAATCCACCTGAAACGGGAATTTCTGCCAGAGAAAAACGGCCAGAATGCCCATGACCAGCTCCACGAACGGATAGCGAAGGGAGATGGGCTGATTGCAGGCGCTGCATCTGGCCCTCAGCAATAGAAAGCTCAAAATAGGGATGTTTTCAAACCAGCGGATTACATGGCCGCAGGCAGGACAGGCCGAGCCAGGAGTGACGATGGAACGTCCCAGGGGAAGCCTGTAAATACAGACATTCAGAAAGCTTCCGATGGCTGCGCCGAGAAGAAAGACGGCTGTTGAAATGAGTGCGGCAGGTATGTCTGTTATATTCATAGGCATCTCCATTATGTCTTAAGGATGCTCAAAAAGGCCTCCTGCGGAATCTCCACCTGGCCCACCTGCTTCATGCGTTTCTTGCCCTCTTTTTGTTTTTCGAGGAGTTTGCGTTTGCGTGTGATGTCGCCGCCATAGCACTTGGCCGTGACATCCTTGCGCAGAGGCGCCACGCGTTCCTTGGCGATGATTTTGTTTCCTACTGCGGCCTGAATCACCACTTCGAAGAGCTGGCGTGGTATCTCTTTTTGAAGTTTTTCCACTATTTCCCTGCCTCGATAGTATGCCTTGTCTGAGTGGACGATGACCGATAGGGCATCAACCGGCTGTTTGTTGATGAGGATATCCATTTTAACCAGTTTGGCCGGCTTATAATCCTGAAAGTCATAGTCGATGGAGGCATAACCCCTTGTCACCGATTTGAGGCGGTCATAAAAATCCAATACGATCTCGTTGAAGGGGAGTTCATAGGTGAGAATGGCCCTGGTCTCGGAGATGAATCGCATATCCTGCTGAATTCCGCGTTTTTCATCACACAATGCCATGACCGCACCGATATATTCCCTCGGCAGATATATCTCCATGCGAACAAAAGGCTCGGCTATGTATTCGATCTGGTCTGTGGAAGGCATCTGTGCCGGATTATGTATCTGCAATACCTCTCCACTCCTCAATTTGATTTCATAGGAGACGGCAGGGGCCGTGCTGATGAGGGAGAGCCCATATTCCCGCTCCAGGCGTTCCTTGACGATCTCCATGTGCAAAAGCCCGAGAAACCCGCAACGGAAGCCGAAACCAAGGGCTGCGGATGTCTCAGGTTCGTAGGAAAAGGCAGGGTCATTGAGCCAGAGTTTTTCTACAGCCTCTTTCAGCTGGTCGTACTGGGACGAGTCTATGGGATAAAGACCGCTGAACACCATGGCCTTGACCGGCTTGAAGCCCGGAAGAGGGGTTGCTGCAGGCCGTTTCTGTTCTGTTATGGTGTCGCCTATCTTGGTGTCACGCACCTGTTTGATGCCGGCTGTTATGAAGCCGACCTCGCCGCATTTCAATTCCTCGATGTCTTGAGGCCACGGTGTAAACACGCCGACCTTGTCCACTTCATAGCTTTGACCAGTGGACATCATGAGAATGCGTGTCCCAGGCGTCAGTTTTCCATCCATAATGCGCACCATCACCACAGTACCTTGATATGGATCAAACCATGAATCGAAGATAAGGGCGCGAAGCGCGGCATCGGAGTTGTCTTTTGGCGGAGGAATGCGCTTGACAATGGCCTCCAGTATCTCTGGCACTCCCATGCCTGTCTTTGCGCTTACACTTAAGGCATTCGATGTATCTATGCCGATGCCTTCTTCTATCTCCTGCTTGACCCGTTGTGGATCCGCACTGGGCAGGTCTATTTTGTTTAGCACAGGAATGAGTTCCAGATTGTTTTCCATGGCAAGATATACATTTGCCAGGGTCTGCGCCTCAACCCCCTGGCTGGCATCCACTACGAGAATCGCACCTTCACATGCAGCCAGACTGCGAGATACTTCATAAGAGAAGTCCACATGGCCTGGCGTGTCGATAAGATTCAATAAATAGGTCTCGCCATCCTTTGCCTTGTAATGCAGCCGCACGGTCTGTGCCTTTATGGTGATACCACGTTCTCTCTCTATATCCATCTTGTCGAGGAATTGTGACTTCATCTCTCTACTGGATACAGCGCCTGTTATCTCCAGAATGCGGTCTGCAAGTGTGGATTTGCCATGGTCTATATGGGCTATGATGCAGAAATTACGTATTCTGCTCGTGTGGTTCATTCATTCCTCCGATAGTTTTTCGAGTTTACAGGCATTTTGTTATTTTTTTGTTGATTTTTAATTTTACTTCATGCTATGATTTGCCGAAATATTATATTGAAAGTTAAAATAAACAAGTTATAAATGTAAATAACGTACAAAACCCACGACACAACTGACGCCAAATTCTAACTGAGGGCTTTATAAATTCAACGACATGATAAAAAAACTCTTCGGTGGCATAAAGTGGACGGAACAGCCGACCATAGGCTTGGATATAGGCTCTTATGCTGTAAAGATGGTGGAGTTGTCCGGAACTCCCGGCAGTGAGCCTCATAATCAAACCCTCCGCAGGATAGGCATGGCGCGTGTGCCGGCGGGGGTAATCTCCGAGGGCTCCATCAAGGAATACAACATATTGCTTGATATCATATCATCATTGCTGGCCAATCTCCAGCCCAAAAATAAAAGGGTCACATCGTCCATCTCGGGCTATTCGGTTATTGTCAAAAAAATCACACTTGGTTACAAGACAGAAAAGGAAATAGAAGACAATCTGGCCCTGGAGGCGGAGAATTATATACCATTTGATATTCAGGATGTCTTCATGGATTTTCATATGCTTAAACAGGGCGCCACAGAGAAGACTACCGATATCTTTCTGGCCGCAGCAAAAAAAGACATCGTAAACCTCTATGCCAATCTTATTCAGGACTTGGGCTATACGCCTTCCATTATAGATGTGGATACCTTTGCCCTGAACAACGCCCTGGAGGTATCGGTCGCCGGCAAACCGGATGCGTTGAATGCTATCGGCATCATAGACATGGGTGCGACCAAGTCCAATCTCGTGATATCCATCGAGGGTGAGCCGGTCTTCATGCGGGATATGGCTATAGGCGGTAATCAGTTGACCGAGGCCATAGCCGAGTCCACCGGCATGAGTTTCGACGATGCCGAAAGAATCAAGCTCACGGGCACGGCAGACTCCGGTCTTGCCGGCGAGATATCGCTGATCTGTATGGATGTCTGTCAGGTGTGGTCGGAAGAGATTCGAAAGGCGTTGGAGTTTTATCAGGCCAACACCATATCCAGCCAGGTTCCGAAAAAATTATTCCTGACCGGGGGCACTGCCATGTTGAACGGTTTGACTCAAAAGATCGCTGAAGCTGTGGGTGTGGAGACCGTGCTTTTTGATCCGTTTGAGGATTTTGCTTTGGATAAGGCCATCAACCCCAGATATGTACAGACTATTGCCCCGCAGTTTGCAGTAGCACTGGGTTTGGCCCTGAGGACGGTGGAAAGATAATGATACGCATAAATCTGTTACCGGTCAGGGAATGGCGTAAAAAAGAGGCGCTGCGGCAGCTGATATCCATCTTTTTTCTGTCTTTTCTGCTCATGCTGGTGGCCTGCCTGGCAGTTGGTATAACCCTGCAGGCCAGGGTTTCCGCTGCCCGTGAGGCCCATGCCAAACTGGAAGATCGGAAAAAACAGCTTGATTATGTGGAAAAGACCATAAAGGACCTGGAGGCCAAGGCAAAAGATATAGATAACAAATTCGCCACGATAGAAGACTTGCAACGTGGCAGGACCCTCAGCCTGGAGATACTGGATTATATATCCAGTGTCATTCCAGGGGAGCGTATGTGGATTTCGAAGCTGGACCTCAAGGAGAATCGTCTGACCATGACCGGTTTCGCCCTGGATAACCATACGGTTGCGTTTTTTATGAGCCGGCTGGAACCATTCAAGCTCTTCAAGGCTGTCACCCTGACCAGTATCGCTAAAAAGCCATACGAAGGCCAGGAGAACAAAAACAAGGGGCAGAAGCAGGGTGGTGATGTGCAGGAGCTCATGAATTTTGAGATAGCGGTGGAGATTGAGGTGCCAAAGGAGCTCCAGCCCTCCAGAAAAGCAACACCCCCAGGCTCTAAACCTGTCTCCGGAGCAGCAGGCTCTGGAACCAAGACTGAACAGGGTAAAAGAATATGAATATCGGCCTTTCATTAAATAAAATAAAGATACCGGCCAATCTCTTTCAAACCCTCTATGCCATGCCGTTTTGGCAGAAGGCAGCCATTTTTGGCGTTAGTCTGGCCTTGCCTGTGGTGCTTTTTGGAGTGCTGTTCGTGTGGCCCTCAATGGAAGAAATTCAGGAAAAGGAAAAGGCCATAGCCAAATTGCAGGAAGATGTGGCATTCCTGGAGAAACGTGCGGAACTCATTCCAGTGCTGCAGGAGGAGAACAGGGCCACCACCGAGATACTGGCAGTGGCCATAAGATTGCTTCCCGAGACACAGGATATCCCGTCAATTTTGGCCGAGCTGGCAACCCTGGGCAATGAAGCCCGTGTCACTGTGCTGAAGGTGAAGCCGGAACAGGAGCAAAAGCATGAATTCTATGCCACTATCCCCATCACCCTGGAGCTTCAGGGCGGTTTTCATAACATAATGAGCTTGCTGGATCGTGTAGCACATATGAATCGCATAGTGCGTATAGCCGATGTACAGATGGATGGGGCCAGGCGGGTGCAGGACATTTTCAGCCAGACTACCGAGGTACAGGCAGGAAGTCAGCTGGCAAGTCCTCTGGCAAGTCAGGCAGGAGGGCAGGCCGCGGACATCTCCAGTCCTGAGGGGACGTCTGAGACGGCAAGTCTCTGGCAGATAAACGCCCGCTGCAATGCCATGACCTATCGTTTTCTCACCGAAGCGGAGATAAAGGCTGAACAGGCCAAAAAGGCTGAAGAAGAAAAGAAAAAGGCAGGTAAGAAATAGCATGGGAGCTATCACTCTACTTACGGCTACCACCTTTCCCAGGGGCTTAAAAAAAAGATGCCTTTTTACTGTCTGGTGTATCTTGCTCTTGTCCTTGCTTGCCGCCTGTGAGGGTGAACAGACGAATCCAGGCGCTGCATCCGGCTCCAAAAAGCCGATAGGTCAGTCTGCAGGCCAGATGTCTTTGAAGGTCACTAAACTACAGGAAAGGTTACAGGCCCTTTTGGAGCCGATACAATATAAATATGTGCCCAAAGGCAAATATGATATCTTCCAACCTTTTATAAAGACAACGATTCAGCAATCCACTGCCCCTTCAGGCCCAAAGGTGTGTGCAACTGCATTGGAGTGCATGGATGTGGGGCAATTGACATTGGTAGCCATAGTTAAACGTGCTGATAAAAGTTATATGGCCATGGCAGAAGATGCGTCAGGTGTGGGCTACCCAATTTGGCTTGGCACTAAAATCGGATATAAAAAGGGTGTGGTCACGGATATCAAAGAGGATCGTGTCATCATAAGGGAAGAGGGTCAAGACGTGCGGGGCAGAAATATATCTGTGGAACGGGTCCTTTTTCTACATCCGGAGGGGAAATAATGAGGCAGCGTGTACCGTTTGGATTGATAACAGCGTGTTGTTTATTGTGTCCAACCGTCTTTCTATGTGCAGCCGATGTGGGGGCAGCCGAATCGGCAAAGACAGGTGAGCGCGGTGATGTTAAAAACCTGGTCAAAGAGATAACAGCTGTGCAGCCCGCCGGCGCAGTCACCGGTCTGGAGCCGGTGGGTGTCGTAACAGCTGGTCCAGCCGCGCCCCCTATGGATAACATCCCTGCAACAGGGGAGGTGCCCAAGGCTAAGGTAACGGCCAAGGATGCAGAGCGTATCAGTGTAGATTTTTACAAGGTCGATCTGCACAATGTCTTCAGGCTTCTGGGCCAGGTCAGTCACAAGAATATCGTTGTGGATGAAAAGGTAAACGGCACCCTTACATTGGCGCTTCAGGATGTGCCGTGGCCATTCATACTTGAAGTCATCAAAAATCTCAAGGACTTGGACAGCGTAGAGAAAGAAAATACCATCCTGATCTACCCTCGTGACAAGAAGGTCGAGTGGGCGAAGGAGGAACTGGGAAACAAAGGCCAGTTGGAGATGGTGGATAAGTCTTTAGAGCTTTCGCAGAAGAAGTCTGAAGAACCCAAGGGCGCTGAGCTCGTCATCGATACACAGGACATGATTCAGTCTCCCCTGGAGGATATCATGAAGGCCCAGGAGGTCATGGCGCGGGCCATCTCCGTGGAAAAGAGGGGGGATGTGAGGCAGGCCAGGGACCTTTATGTGCAGGCATCCGAACTTTGGCCGGAGAATGCCTCCCTTTCCAAAAAGATAGCCGCTTTGGCCCTTGGGAGGAGCGGGGATGAGATAATGGCCTTGAACTACGCCAAAAAGGCCCTGCGGATAATGCCGAAGGACGGAGAGGCCGCCACCCTGGCAGCAGTGGCCCTGGCCAGAATGGGGAAGGCAGAGGATGCCCGTATCTATTTCGAGCGGGCCATGAATGCCGAGAATGTCTCCATGCAGACCCTTTACAACTATGCCGTTTTTCTTTTTTCGTCAGGCGCTTACAGGGATGCCATGAGAGTGACAAACAGGATTGAAACCAGTTTCACCCTTTCGCCTGAAGTCATGCTGCTCAAGGCCATGTGTCTGGAGGCCCTCAATAATCCGGAACAGGCGGCAGCGGAATACAGGGCGATTCTAAACGCAGGAAAGGGTGTCCCTGCGGAGATGTTGCGTGCGGCTGAACAGAGATTGCAGGCAATGGGCCGCAACAGATAATGGAAAATGTGAATCAGGAGGCGAGGAGAATGTCCATACAAAGATTGTGCAGCGTGTCTGTTGTCATGCTGATTCTGAGTGTCTTTTTGTTGGCAGGTTGTGCATCCCAAAGGTCTGCATCAAAGACGGAAGAAGGGCTGCAAGAAAAGGGGCAGACGCATGAAGACCTTTATCAGGGGATACAGAACAAGGCTGATAATACTCAAGCCCCTGCTGCCTTAAAACAGGGTTCACCTTATAAACCTGGTGTGGATTGGCGTCCATCCTATGCAGTTTCCGACATGGCCGTTCAGGTGGAGGCAAACAGACTGCCTAAAATGAAGGTCGGCGCGGATATACATACCACAAAAGGCAAGGTGCCCTTGAACGAGGCTGTCAAGAAGATGGCGGATCTCAAGGGGTTGAATGTGAGCTGGAACAGCGATGTCAATCAGACATATCTGGTGGATGTGCATGTGAACGCCGATGACGACTATTGGGCCGCTCTGAACAATATCCTGCGTCAATTGGATTATGGTTTTGAGCTGCAGGGGAATACCATTGTGGTGCGTTATAAAGAGACTCGAAAGTTCTATCTGCCCATGCCCTTTATATCAGCCAGTTATAAGACCGCAACAGGTGGGGATATGCTGGGAGGAAAGGACAGCTCAACCACAAGTTCTGCTTTGAATTCGGCTACAACAGGTAAAACCAGTGGATTGGTGGCCTTGGAGCACAAGGCAGATGCCATAGACCTCTGGGCCTCCATAGAAAAGAACTTGGACAAGATACTTCGAGTGCAGAGCATACAGGTAGGACAGGCCGCACCTGGCCTTTCCAGCCAGGATATCGCTGCCATAGAGGATGAATGTACCGAGAAATATCCTAAGGATGAGGATAAAAGGGCGGCCTGTATAGATAACGGCATCAAGAGATCCGCCACCAAGATGGTAGGTGGGGCATCAGCCAGCAAGATACTGGAAAATAAGCCAGCAAAAAATACTAAAGAAGATGCCAAGGCAGAGGTGCAGGCCCAACAGGGGGACCGTGAAGGTTTCTTTTATACCATCGACAGGCCGCTGGGCATCATTACGGTTACTGCGCCCAAGTCCCTTCTGGATCAGGTGGATGCCTATGTGAAGATGCTGAAGGCCGAGATGTTCCGTCAGGTGGTGATAGAGGCCAAGATACTGGAGGTTACGCTTAACACAGGCTCGGAAAGGGGCGTGGACTGGACCCAGTTTTTGAATAATGCCAAGAGTGAGGGTTTCAATATAAAGGCCAATTTCGGCAATAACGGCATGTTCTATCCCCATGGCAGCAACCAGTTTCTGGCGAGTTTGAGCCTGGATCGCCCACAGTTTACGCTTCTTCTGGACTTTTTGAACAATTACGGCAACGTGCGCGTCCTCTCCAATCCCAAGCTCTCCATGCTGAACGGCCAGCCCGCCATGATAACCGTGGGTAATACAG
This sequence comes from Deltaproteobacteria bacterium, assembly GCA_028695735.1. Lineage (GTDB taxonomy): Bacteria > Desulfobacterota > Dissulfuribacteria > Dissulfuribacterales > DYLC01 > JAQVIJ01. Next base: position 34,446 of record JAQVIJ010000007.1, read on the forward strand.
TAAAATACATAGACGAGGTCAAGGTAAACGAGACCAGCAGTTCTGGATCGGTGACCATTACTTACGATATAAAAACAGCCAACATCCTCTCAGGTATAGGTTTGAGCGTGATGGCCAGTATTCAAGGGGATGATGAGGTATTGCTGCACATTACGCCCATCACCACGGAGTTACAGGAACCCATAGAATACAAAGATTTTACCAGTTCCACAGGGAGTCTTGCCAGTGTGGGCCTGCCAAGAGTGGCCATCCGTGAGCTCACCACCATGGCCCGCGTGAAAAACGGTGAGTTTCTGATTGTCGGGGGTCTGATCGACAAAAAGGAAGGTAATGACGACAACGGCGTTCCCTTCTTGGAGCGATTACCGCTCATAGGCTATGCCTTCAAGCATACCAAGGAATTCACCAACAAACGGGAGCTGATCATCCTTTTGCGGCCTGAGATCATAAACCTGTGATATGTACTAACCAAGCTGAATAGGAGAATATGTCCGAAAGCAACATTACAAGAATAGGTGTGTCCCTGCCCTCTGATTTGCTGGATAAATTCGATCGTTACATTGAAGCGAGGCAATATACCAACAGATCGGAGGCCATTCGAGACCTTATAAGAGACCGTCTGGTGCAACAGGACTGGGAGATGTCGGCCAATAAGGAAGTGGCTGGCACCATCACCTATGTCTATGACCACCATAAACGTGAATTATTGGATGAAATAGTGAATATGCAGCACGATTACAGTCAACACGTTTTGGCGGCTCAGCACATACATCTCGATCACCACAATTGTCTGGAGGTTGCGGTGGTCAGGGGTGTCCCTGCCGTGCTTTTCGAACTCACCAACAGATTGACGGCGCTGAAAGGCATCAAACACTGCAAGCTGGTCATGACCACTACCGGAGCGGAACTGAGCTGATTTCCCTGCATTCATCCATTTCCTGCAGCCGTCGCTCGTAGTATGTCTTCTCGGTCTGCGTGGCGAGATCAAGGGCCTTTTGTGCGTATGCCCTGGCCTCACGGCCTTGCCCCAGGCGGCAATAACACTCAGCGAGGGTGTCGAAGAAAGGGGCGATCGGCTTTAGTTGCGTTGCCTTTTGTGCATATTGCAGGGCCTTTTTAAGGCTTGCAGGTGTTGCGTCTGTCTCTGTTGTTGTGATCCATGCCCAGTTGTTCAGGGCATCCGGTTGTTCAGGGTTGAATTGCAAGGCCTTTTCTAACAGTTCCAGGGCCTTCTCCTTATGGCCACGCTCTAGGAATATCTGGCTGACCATGATATATATCTCGGGTCTTTCCTGCTCTTTGTGTAACAGCTTCTCTAAATATATTTCCGTGAGATTGACCTTGGTGTTTTCCTGCCAGATGCCCACGGGCATCAATCTTGGAGACAATGCAAGCAAACCCAGGGTGACCAGCAGCAGCATCTTGTAAAATTTGAGTTTTTTCTTGAATTGATCCAGGGTATCTGATGAGAGGGCGACATCCTGAAGGAATTGAGTGCGTTCTGCAATGCTGTAGTGATGCCAACTGGGTTGATTGCGTATGTTACCTGCGAGAATGCCGATTTTTTCCAGGGCGTTTATGAGGTGCCAGGGTGCGCCATGTATCTCAAATACGGCGCTGTCAGCTTCTCTTTCAAAATTTCTCATGAAATAGCCCATAAAAAAGCGAAAATATCCCACGATAAAAAGCATGAACGGCAGGACCATCAAGATGCTTGACATTTTCGGATGTTCCGAATCCAGCCAAAATGCAGTCTTGGCCAGGTCTTTATGGCTGAATATCCAGGCGATCAAAGGATCGGATAGATTGTATAAAATCAGACTATAGCCAAGCATGAATATGACATACCAGAGCATGTGCCGGTATCTGATGTGAGCGATTTCATGGGCTATAACAGCCTCCAGTTCGGCTGTAGAAAGGTATTTCAGCAGACATGGTGTGATTAGTAGATAGCGGAATTTTGATATGATACCTACGACGGCAGCAGTGCAGTTGCGGTCATCGGGTTGCGGCCATATCAATATCTTGCTGAATCTTATTCTGAATCGTTGTAGAATGGTTTCAATGACATTCTTGAGATATGTCTCGTTGAGGGGAATGCAGCCCCAGCTATATTGAATAAACCATGGTATAAGAGTGACGGCCATTCCAAGAAAGGCGATCAAAAAAACAAGAGATGCGGTTGTAGTGGACAGAAACGCCTGTATGCCGGGCACAGGGAGCATCTGAAGAACGGCTTCGAGTATGGTGAGAATCATATACGGCAGAAGGGCAGGGAGCAGCATTCTGAGCCGTGTCGCCACAAATGAGACGGGCGTTTGCAGGGTCTCTGCGGGCTGCATGTTTCTGACTGTTATATACCAAAGGGAAACCGTATAAAGCATGTAAAGTAGCAGGCCCGCCATATCTCCTATGCTTGTCACTCGTTGTATCCAGTCGAACTGGGACAGACATGCCTTCAGCTCCAGGAGATAGAGGTTGATGCCGAGGAATAGAAGCGCGGCCCATTGCAGCCTTTCCATGAGGGCAAAAGGATGATACCTTTGCGCTGTCTGGCGTGTCACTATGTGGACTATGACGCACCATGCAACAAAGACAAGTCCTGCCATGCCTAATGTCTGATATATGTCGAGCTGAAAGGCAGCGTCGTCCTCTGAAAACGGTTTGACAGGAGCGCCGACGATGATGACCAGGGCCAGCATGAGATTTATTATCTGATTGTACGGCATGGAGTCAAGAATAGCATTTCCGCAATATAAATGAAAGTCAGGAGGCGATTATGGATGGAGCGCAAGTGCTGGAGGCCTTGAAAACAGAGAATGTGATTGAACATTTGCATGGTCTGGAACCCAAAGCGGTCTTGACTCAGACTATGTGGGGCATTCCGTTTTTCTGGAGCATACTGTGTGTGTTGGCCTGTCTTGGGCTTTTGTTCTTTCGCATGTATCGCACCGCAAGCGTGCTGGTGAGCCTGCTCATTTTGTGGTTTGGCGTCTATTATACGCTGCCGGATACGAGCCAGCCCATTACACTTTCTGATATAGCTGGTTTTGTGGGCGTGTGCGTGGTGGTCATAGCGCTCAATGCCTATGTCTTTTTTGTAAAGGGAGACTGATGCGAGGGCAGCTTTTAGACATATATCAAAGGCTTTTTGAGCATTTCGGGCCGCAGGACTGGTGGCCGGGGGAGACGCCATTTGAGGTCTGTGTCGGTGCCATTCTAACACAAAATACCAGCTGGCAAAATGTAAAAAAGGCCATTGATAATCTCAAGCAGGCCGAACTGTTAAGTGTGCATGGCCTTTTTCAAATGGAAGAGGCCCTGCTTGCAAACCTGATTCGGCCTGCCGGTTACTACAACATCAAGGCTGATCGGCTGAAGGCCTTTATAAATTTCCTGATGCATGAGTTTCGAGGCGACCTTGATGCCATGTTTCAGACACCCCTTGAGGAAATAAGACAACAGCTCCTTTCCATTCGAGGGATAGGCCCTGAAACAGCAGATAGCATTCTACTCTATGCCGGGGGGCTTCCCACCTTTGTGGTGGATGCCTACACCATGAGGGCGCTCTCCAGACATGGTTTGATCTTCGAGGATGCTACATATGAGGATGTGCGGGGCATGTTTATGGACAACCTGCCGCCTGATGTGCAATTATATAATGAATTCCATGCGTTATTGGTGGCGCTGGGGAAACGCTATTGCAAGAAGCCGCGGCCTCTGTGTAGCGATTGTCCGCTTTTTGAGAAATAGTCTTTCTATTGTCCCGAAATTCGGGATTTAATCTAAAAAACAAAAAAGACCCTATGAGACTTCTTTGGCGGCAGCGGGGGGCATTTGTTCCATGCGTCGCATAACTGCCCTCCATGGCAGTATGCGCCGCCGGCGCCCTCGTGGCGCCTATTTCACAAATACCCCCCACTGCCGCCCTTCTCGTCTCTGCGGAACCCCATGTCCATAAAGGGTGCCCTATTCATTCCTGATGTAATTTCACTAATGACGGATTGCCCTGCTGTGATGGACAACCTGGCGTTTCTGCCAATAAAAAACGCTGGTTGAACTGTCACTGCTGCCCATAAAAAACGCAGAATTGGCCTTTGTCCTCATATTAACCAAAATTCAAAGTATGTAATTTGGTTAACGCGTCGTTTGGGCGTGGGGTTTCAGAAAGGGTGTTAAGCAAAGTTCAGGGGATCTATGCCTTTTTTAAGCGGCTTCTGAGGTGGAATGTGGAGGTGGGGAGGGGCGAGGGCAGCCGGTGTTTGTGGAATAGGCGCCATGGAGGGCGCCGGCCCCACATCACCGCCAAGGAGGGCGGTTATGTGGGGCATGGAACAAATGCCGGCTGCTCATCGCCCTAAAACAAAAAACATGTTATTAGAAGTAGGGGCGACCGGCCGGTCGCCCCTACATTCTTTTGTGCAGGGGATTGCTTCGCTTCGCTCGCCTCGGCGCGAGCGCCCTTCGGGCCGAGGCCTCGGCGCGTGGCGCAATGACAACTCCCTGTCCTGCTCATCGCCCTAAAAACAAAAATCAAGGTTAGACAATGAGTTATTACTCTTATGGCAAATTCAATCGTGGGGTTTGGGATTGTATTCATTATTGCCACTTAAAATTCAATGCGTTGAATTTGCATGCATCCACACAGTCCCCGCAGTTCCAGCAATAGATAGATGCACCCTCTCCCTTTGAGGGTTCGAGCCCCAATGGACAGGCCCTGTCACACTGTCTGCATTTTGTGCACGCTGTCTCATCCTGCTGCACTTGAAGCCGTCTTTTGGCGCCCAAAAGGGCCAGAAGCCCGCCCAATGGGCACAGATATCTGCAATAAAATCTGCGTGTTATAAGGTTCAGCGTCAGCACAATGAGAATGATAATGCCTTCAACGGCCACGGTATGAAAGAAGACCAAAAGCATCAGCTCTCGTCCAACCAGCCCAGGTGGAGACAGAAAAACGAAAAGCGGCGCTCCCATCACCATGGCCAAAATCACCTCCAATAGAAGCGCAAACCACAGCACATGGCGCGAAAGCAACCAGCGATCCTTTCGTCCTGTCCTGGCAAGAACAGCCGCCAGCCTGTCCAGGATACTCGAAAGGAAGTTTATGGGGCAGACCCAGCTACAAAAGACTCTGCCCAGCAGAAAGGCCAGTATAACGGGTGATAGCATGCCGATAACAAGCGGCAGATAAATGACCTTTGAGACCAGAATACTCTCCAGCCCTTCCAATGGCGATACAAACCAGAGCTTGCCTATGCCCAGGGACTGATACCAGCCCTGCACAAAATTGATGTGCAGGTAGTAATTCAGAAATGGATTTATGAGAATGAGAGAAAAGGCCATGCCCTGTATAAGAAGGCGAATCCTGCTCAAAGACGGTCTGTGTTCATTCATGACCGCACTCCGCTGTATATGGGCTCTATGTTGACGGCCTTTTTGCCTTCTTCAGTGCTCACAGGGCAGCCATGCACACAGATACCGCAGCCTGTGCAGGCCTTTTCGTCGATCACGGGCCTGAATTCATCGAGCCGAACGGCCTGTTCCTTGTATGGGCAGACATTATAACAGGTATGGCACAAGGACTCGCCCTTCCAGGTGACGCATCGCATACGGTCTATGACCGCAAGGCCCATTCGAGTTGCCTCCTTGGCTATGGGCAGCAATGTGCCGGTGGGACAGACCTCCACGCATTTCATGCAGAGATAACAGGGGATTTCCGCTGGAAAGACCATGGGAGTGCCTGCATAGACGCCATATTTCAGACTTAATGGCTGTATGGAGCGATATGGGCAGACCTCCACGCACCTGCCGCAGCGAATGCACTTGCCCACAAAGATATCTTCCTTTACCGCTCCCGGTGGTCTCAGCATGTTGGTGGCAACAGGTGAGCGAAAAAGGGATGCGGCTACGGCCTTTTGCGGTGCCAGCAGAAAACAACTCGTAACGGCCAGGCCGGCGCTTAAAAAGCCCCTTCGAGATATTCTCATGGATTGACCTCATCCTCAACATTTAGATATGTGACGGTCACTGAAAGCACTCCAGGCTGCCGTTGAATCTCCTTCTGTGCCAGTTCTATCTCATTGGATGTCTTGGACTCGATCACTGCCACTATGTTGTCTTCGTTCCATCCGTATATCTCTATGCCCTTTAATGCCGAGATGGCCTGTGTGGCCTGGTGCATGACTTGAGGCTCTATTCCTATCACAAGACCTGCTATGGGCATGGTGCTCCTCCTTTTTGTGCAGGGAGCGGCAAAAAACCGCCCCCTGGGGTTCTTGTATAAGACCGCTACTACATGGTCACTACAAAGGGTTTCAATGCCTGCGGACCTGATAGGCGTCGAATGCGACAGGCGCAGATCTTGAATTCAGGTTCCTTTGAAATGGCATCAAAGGCATCCTTGGTGACCTTGTTGATCATGCGTTCCTCCGCCATATCGTGCCAATAGACAAAGACCATGCCTTCAATGGGGCCTTCATAGACCTTGGCAGGCAACACGCACTTGCCTCTGCGGGACTCCACCTCCACCATGTCGTTGGGGGCAATGCCCATTTTCTGGGCATCCTTGGGGTTGATCTCCACAAAGGCATAGGGGTTGGCGCGCATGAGCTCGGGAATGCGGCCTGTCATGCTGGAGGTATGCCAGTGGTCGATGATGCGGCCTGTGGAGAGATACACGGGATACTCTGCATCCGGCTCCTCAGCGGCAGGTTTGTATGGCCGCAGCCACACATACAGTTTGCGGTCAGGTCTGCCGTAAAATTGATACGGCTTGTCGTCTTTGGCCTCTTTGTCCGCCATTGGGTCCGCTCCCCGAAGGAATTTGGTCACAGTGCCGCCCTTAAGGGCGAATTCCTCCGTGGGCGCAGGCCACTGGACGCCATCAGGCATTTTGGCAAGCACCTCATAGGTGGCCCCGCGCAGGTCATTGTCCTGATCGGCGGTGATTTTTTGACTGTATTCCGTCCAGATGGCCTTGGGCAGGTCATAGTCCTCCTTGAGCCCCACAAATGGCTCGACACACTTGGCAATGACCGGATCGTTCAGCTCCTTCGCCAATCTCAATGCCCATTCGCGCACCATCCATACCTCCGGTTTTGCCTCACCCGGTGGATTCACCGCCTTTGGAGTAAGCTGGCTTCTGCGCTCGGTGCAGCCATAGACACCTGTCTTTTCAAAGTGGAATGCAGCAGGCAGTATGAGGTTGGCCAGTTCTGTGGTGCGAGTGGGAAAGATGTCAGAGACCATGACAAAGACATCCTCTCTTGCCAGGCCTTTTCTGTAGGGTTCCATGTTGGGCAGGCTCTGGGCAGGGCTGGTGCAGTTGATCCAGATGGCCTTGACCTTGCCTTCATTGACTGCCTGGAACATGGCCACGGTATGTAGGCCTGGTTTTGGGGGAATACGGCCTGCGGGCACGCCCCACAACTCTTCTAACCTTGACCGATGTTTTTCGTTCTCTACCAGTCTGTGGCCAGGCAAGAGATGACACAGGCCGCCGGCCTCTCGTACACCGCCGCAGGCATTGGGTTGACCTGTGAGGGAGAGGCTGTCCGCCCCTGGTTTACAGAGCTGTCCTGTCAGGATGTGGAGGTTGTGCACCAGATTGTTGGCCCAGACGCCATGCAGACGCTGATTCAGACCCATGGTCCACATGCTGACAGTGGCGCCCGATTGGGCAAAGGCGCGGGCTACCTTTCGAATAAGGTCTGGCGTGACGTTCCCGCCGCATATCTTGGAGGCCTTTTCCGGCGTATAATCCGCTGAAAATGCCTTATATGCCTCAAAATCCACGTTTTCAGGCCCTTTTTCGCCCTGTTTTTTAAAGACTGCATAGTCTTTGATAAATGCCTCATCATAGAGTTTTTCCTCTATGATGACATGGGCCATGGCGTTTAACAGGGCCAGGTCAGTGCCTGGTCTGAACTGTACGTGCATGTCGGCTATGCGGGAGGTGGGAGATATTCGGGGATCCACGTTTATGACCGTGACCTCTTTGGGATTGTCCAGCTTACGGCGCATCACTCTGCGGAAAACAACTGGATGGGCCTCGGCCATGTTGCTGCCGATGATGAAGAAACACCTGGCCTTTTCTATGTTGGAGTAGCCGCCGATGGGCTCATCTGCACCAAAGGAGGTCATGTAGCCGGCTGCTGCGCTGGCCATACAGAGACGAGGATTGCCCTCCACATTGTTGGTGCGAAGCCCTGCGCGAAAGACCTTCTGAAAGAGATATGTCTCTTCGGTCTGCGCCTGACCGGAACCGTAATATGCCACCGAGTCGTTGCCATGGGTTTGAATCGCCTTTGCAAAGGCCTTTGCTGCTATATCCAGGGCCTGATCCCATGAAATCTCCTTGAATTTTTCTGTCTTTTGAGCGCGATACAAGGGCCTTTTCAGGCGGTCCGAATGCCCCATGACCTTGTAAAAGAGCATGCCCTTCATACACAGGTATCCCAGGTTAGTGCGGGAATCGGCCACTCCGCGAATCACCACAGGTTTTCCGTTTTTCAGCCCCAGATCCACTCGGCAGCCGGTACCGCACAGGCGGCAGGTGCCCCGCACCCATTTGTCGGCCTCGGTTTCTGCAAAGGCCTTGTCCAATTGAAAGGGCAGGTTCATACCCACGAAAGAGGCGGCTGTGAGTGCCGCGCTCCTTTTGATAAATTCTCTACGAGTAAGCATGGTTCTTCCCTCCTCTATTTTGAGACCTGAAATCTGTGTGCCTTATGGCACTGCCAGCAGGGTTTGTTTTCAGAGTGATCAAAGGCCTCGGCATGACATACGGCGCAGCGGTTGACATCAGGGACACGCTGCATGTTTTCAAATGTGCCATGGCACTGGTAACACTTGACATTTCCTATGCCGTGCACCGATTCAAACCACTCCTGATACACTCGGGGTGTGGAGGTCTTGTGACATTCGTGACAGGGCATGAGCTTGTCCTGCTCTGTGACCATGGGATGTGTGTCCTTTTTTGTTGCTTCCCTTTTCGCCTCTGCGGTAACTGCTAAAAATGACAAGAAGAGCATGATAAAAGTGGCCAACAAGATGCCTTGGTTTTTGTTGAAAAGATACATAAACGCCTCCTCAAAGTGGCAAGGGAAGGGTGGACTCGTGGCCTCCCTTCCCTTAGGTTAAAGGCCTACAGCCTGTCCTGTGTGCCGAATGGGTCCTTGAGTTCCTGTTCGGGTCTGAAGTTGAGCTTCTTGTCCCCGCGATTGTTCAGATACTTGGGCAGCTCCAGGTCTATCTTCTCAGGCACAGCCACTCCTGCCTTGGCCATGGCGTCCCTCAAAAGCACCTCTGCCTTAAATCCGAAGGTGGTGGCATCGCCTGCCATGCGCATGGCCTCCGTGGGGTTGTGGAAACCAAGGGAGTTTTCTGCACCCAAAAAGATCACACGATAGAAGGATTCCAGATAGAGGTCCTTGGCCTTGTCATAGGTGGCCTGGTCTATGGCCTTGCCTTCTTCCTTGGCCTTGTTGGCCATCTCAAAGAGCTTGGCCACAGTGGCGGCCTGATAGCCCGCTCGAATGATGAGGGAGGCGGTGCGGTCCTGAATGGCAAATACCTGCTGGCGCAGCCACTCAGGGCTTTCGGCATGACACTGCACACAGCCCTTCAGGTCGTTTTTGAGGGGGCTCATGATGCGATGGTCAGAGACCTTGGCCGTCCCAACCTTTGTGTAAGGCATGTGACAGTCGGGGCAAGAGACGCCAGCGTTCCAGTGCACGCTGTTGTTGGAATAGAGTTCAAACTCGGGATGGCGTATGTATGCCACCTTGAAGCCTGTGACCGCCTGTTTCCACTCCAGATAGGCAGGGTCGCTCTTCATGACCTTTATGATGTTTTCGATGGTGATGGCACCCATCTTGCTGCCCTGCCAGGGAAAGAACACACCCTCTGTCTTCATGTCCTTGTCTTTATTCATGATGTAGGTCACATGGCATTGGGCGCAGACCAGGCTTCTCATTTGAGTATGAGTGGTGTCTTTTGGGGCTACTCCCATGTCGTTTAAGGCCTTGACCAGTGTAAAGCCCCTGGAAAGACGCAGGGACATGTCTTTGTTGTCATGGCAGTCTATGCAGGCAGCCCCCAGCTCACGATGTTTTTCCGGAATCTGGGACCAGACCTCTTTGTAGCTCTTTTTGTAGTAGTCCTTGCCCATTTGTTTTTCCAAGGCAGGTACATAGGGGCTTTTACAGGTGAGACAACCACCCCCTGCCTTGACACGGGATTGATCTATCTCTGTTTGGTCTGATAGCATGTACCAGTGTCCCCGAGGCTCGTTGTACTCTATGCCGAAGCCCCAGCCCTTGAAAAGCAGGGCCATAAACGGATACTCCGAAAGCTTGTCATAGACGATCTTGTCAGAGTCCCAGCCCTTCTTCCACTTGCTCTTGGCCACAGGCGTGGGTTCCTGCGTCTTTTTCCAGAGTTCATATTCTATGGGAAATGCCTTGCCCCATGCCTCTGGGTCGATCTCGTTGTCTGCGATCTTGACCGGCCTTACTGCCTCTGTCTTGGGGGGTTCACTGCAGGCAGTCACTAAGAGACCTGCCAATAACCCCGTGCCAATCATCAAAACTGTCTGCCATTTTTTCATCTCTTTCTCTCCTTTCTGAAAATTAAATGGTATCCCTCATGCCTGAATAGCGATGAGTGATGCGTTTGTGACAACTCCAGCACTGCCGATCCTTTTGAATGTGCGCCACCGCCTCTGCGTGGCAGCGGATACAGTTGGCCTGCAATACCTCCCTGGCGTGTTCGGACGCATGAATCTCGTCCGGCACCCGGCCTGAGTGAAATACATACATGTCCTTCATGCCGTCCAGAGACTTCCAGACGTAATAGGCCGCCTGGTTCTGATGCGGCAGATGGCACTCCACGCACCATTTTCGACTGTGTGCGCCTGCCTTGCCCCAGGCCGTGTACTCCGCCTCCATCACATGGCAGGATGCGCAATACACGGGTTCACTGGTCTTGGCCATGATCTTGGGAACGGTCATGAGCATGACCAGGCCCAAAACAGCCACTACAACTAACCCTACGGTTACATAGACCTTCATGCCTTCCTCCTTTCTATGGGTTTTCATTGCCTTCAGATGCCCTTATGCCATGGTATGAGAAAAGACACCTTCAGCACTGTGTTCCCATCATACTGTGACAATGAGTAAATGTGTGTTGAATGAAATTGCTGGATTGTTAAAGATGTTACAAGGTTCTTACGGGGCTGGAGCTTGCGGAGTGCCTTTGGCACAAGGGGAATTCGCGATGGAATCTAAACAGATTTTGACCGCCTCTTCGATGCGCTTTACGCAGATTGCCTGAGTTGGGACCTGAGTCTTGGCGTGTGGATTAAAGGGTATGAGGCAGGTCTTGATGCCCATTCGCACCGCCTCGTTCATGCGTGCCTCCCACTGGGTTACGGGGCGAATCTCGCCTGTCAAGCCGATTTCACCAAATACGGCCCTATCCGACAAGAGGGGTATGGCCTTGAAGCTCGACAGAATGGCCATGACCACTCCCAGGTCTGCCGCTGTCTCGGTGATGCGGAAGCCGCCTGCCACATTTACGAAGACATCCTGGTCGTAGAGCCGCAGGTTCAGATACTTCTCGCATACGGCAAGCAGCATGGCCAAGCGGTTACTGTCAAAGCCGGTGGAGGTGCGCCTGGGGTTTGTCAGATAGGAGCGAGTGACCAGGGCCTGTATCTCCACTAAAATGGGCCTGGTGCCCTCTATACAGGGTGTGATGACCGAGCCAAAGACATTGGCCTGCCGTTCACTTAAAAAGAAGTGAGAGGGATTGGCCACATCCTGAAGCCCTGCCGAGGTCATTTCAAAGACGCCGATCTCATGGGTTGGGCCGTAGCGGTTCTTCACAGTGCGCAGAATGCGAAAGGATTGGCCACGGTCACCCTCAAAATAGAGCACTGTATCCACCAGATGCTCCAAAAGCCGCGGCCCTGCAATGGCCCCATCCTTGGTGACATGCCCCACCAGAAACAGGGAGATGGAGAGGGACTTGGCGAACTGCACCATTCTAAAGGTGGCCTCGCGTACCTGGGCCACGCTGCCGGGGGCCGAAGAGATGTCAGGGCAGATCAGGGTCTGCACCGAATCTATGACCATGACTTGCGGTTTAACGGCCTTCGCCTCCTCTTGTATGTGTTCCAGGTTGGTGGCGGACAAAAACCATGGTTCAGAAAGGAGTTTTGAGCCTTCGGTCGTATCCTTTTGAGAAGGCTGTGGTTCTGTTTGTATGTCTTTTAATCGTTGTGCCCTGGCCTTGATCTGGGCAAGGGATTCCTCTCCGCTCACATACAGGCATGACAGCCCCTGATGGGCCAGATTGCACAGTACCTGCAGAAGGAGGGTGGATTTTCCGATACCAGGTTCCCCTCCGATGAGCACAACGCCTCCCTGCACCAGACCGCCGCCCAGCACCCGGTCCATCTCTTGGCTTGCTGTGCGAATGCGATTGCCGTTCAGCTCACATGGAATGCTGGACAGGCTGATGGCGTGTTCGTCAGCCCAGGGAGTGATGCCCTCGGCCCTACTGCCGTGGGTTTGGGGCTGCTGAACCTCTTCCACCATTGTATGCCATGCACCACAGCCTGGGCACTGTCCGAACCATTTAGGGGATACCTGGCCGCAATTCTGGCATACAAAGGCTGTCTTTATCCCTTTGCTCATGGCGGCCCTCCGGTCTCTGGACCATGGGGTTGTGAAGGCAGAGGCAACTGTACCGTGACCTCAAGTCCTCCTGCCTCAGAATTGCGAAACAGGATCTGGCCGTCCATGTCCTCCACAAGGCGTTTGACGATGGCAAGCCCCAGACCTGTTCCGCGTGTCTTGGTGGTGACAAATGGTTCAAATACGCGCTCCTGCATTTCTTTAGGAATGCCGGGGCCGTTGTCGTTAACCTTTAATTTCAGCAGGTCGTTTTCCACTCTAATCTCAAGCCGCACCTCTGGATTTGCCTGGTCCGCCACTGCATCACATGCGTTGTTCAGTAGATTGGTTGAGATCTGTGTGAGTTTTGCCCAGTCAAAGAGGGTTTCAGGGCCTTCGCACACACAGACACAATGCCTATCCGGCCTGGAGGCGGCCATCTTTTTCATGAGTTCATCACAGAAGGCCTTGGGGGTCATGTGGCCAAGCCCGGTCTGGGCAGGTCTGGCATAGGTGAGCAGGTCCCATGTGAGCTGTTCCAGGCGCTGGGCCTCCTTGACTATGATCTCCAGGTCATCCCGCAGCTCCTGATGAAGATCCTCCATGAGATGGAGTTGGGCGAAACCCTTTATGCTGCCCAGGGGGTTTCGAATCTCGTGGGCCAGAGTGGCTGCCATCTCTCCCAGAAACGCCATCTTTTCCTGCTGTTGAAGCCTGGCCGCCAGATTTTCATTGCGCTTCCATTCCAAAAAGAAGATGAGTGTCAGCGCCCAGAGCGTGAGCAGGGAAAAGGACATGAGTATAAGCTGCACATTGGCCCTGCGTGTTATGTTTTCTGCTTCATAGGGGTGAATGGCTATTCTCAACACAGCGGTTCTTTCACGGGTTTCTATCTGTTCAGATATGGGGTGTTCTTCGTCTGCAGAATCCAGTTTGGAGATGGCGGTCTTCTTGTAAACCGTATCCGTTATGTTGACAGGAAAATCCAGCACAAAGACCATCTCTCCAGTGGCCAGGGGCGTGTAATAATACAGCGGCTGCTTTCGCTCCACCACCTTTTCTATATTGTCGTCCGCTATTCTGCGGCCTCGTAATTTTTCGTTGGAATGCAGTATGATGGTGCCATCTTCGTCATAAAAGGCGAGAAAGGCGATCTCTTCATTTTTGGCTTCCTGCAGGAATTGCTTGAGGACAGTGGGTTCCACGCCCAGTTTTTCCAGAGTGATGCCCACGTTTACGGCTATGCCCAGGGCACTCTTTTCCAGCAGGTTGCGGGAGGCCTCACGGGAGATGCGGTGCGTGCTGACGGCGCTCAGCACGGTCAAGGCCGAAAAGAGCGCCAGGATGATGAGGGCGGTGATGCGATAGATGGAATGGCCCCGTAATGTAATGGTTCTGAGTTGATGCCACATGGCCGTATTTTAAGCCAGATTTTCAAATCTTCCACATAAAAATCCCCTTGCAAAAAAGAAACAATGGGTTATGGTCATTTTTGTATAAACTTCACTCAAGGAGGTGTTCTATGCAGAAGAATCTGAAAAAACAGCTTGTCGCAATGGTATCAGCCGCCTGCATGTTTGGCATCGCAGGAACGGCCTTGCCTGTGTGGTCAGCCGACAGCACAGCCCCTGCGCAGGTGGCGGCCGATGACCCGGTTGCCGGTGAAAAGGCCGTGTTCGCCAAGCTCAAAGAGGAGTTCCCAAAGGACCACATCATAAGCGTGGAGCAGTTCAAAAAGGTCTGGGAGGATGTGTTGGCAGGCAAGATGCCCAATACCTATCTTCTGGACCTGCGCACTCATCCCGAGTTCAACACATTTCATGTCGAGGGGGCAGACCACATACACGCCGGCCATGTCTATACCATACCCGGCAAGATCAAGGATACCAATGCCACCATCTATCTGCTCTGCCGCACAGGCCACAGGGCCTACTATGTCGGCCATTTTTTGAGGCAGTATGGCTATAAAAACCTGTGGGTTGTAGATGGCGGTATGGTGGCATGGATGAAGGCCGGATACCCCTTGGTCAACCAGTTCATGGGGCATTTTACTGCCCAGTATGCAGATTTTCAAAAGGACTATGCACCTGATTTCAGAGAAGACGGCAAGTATCGCGTAAGGGAATTCCATCCATATTGATGGGGCATAATCCACTGAAATGCAAAAGGGCGGATAACCGCCCTTTTTTATTGCATTTTTATTGCTGTATCAACCCACTCACTTCACCCTTGTAAGGGGGTCTTGCATCATGGAGGGCTGATTATCTCCCAGCACGAATTGGAGTTTATCTCCCTCCCCTGACAAAGGGAATCAAGCGCAAAAGAAATCAACACTGATAGCAGCACGAGTTGGAGGTCATCCCCCTCCCCTGACAAGGGGAGGGATGGTGAGGGGTTAGGTCAGCGCATTATCTCGGAATCAGTTCGTAGTTGTCGCAGATGCCGTCTCCATCCACATCCACAAAGTTGTTCAGATGCAGGGCCTGGTAGGCCTCCCGAGTCTGAAAGATATCACAGATGCCATCCCCGTTTTCATCCACGAATGGCACACCGAAGGCCTGATATGTGGGTGTATCCTGCACGATATCGCAGATGCCGTCTCCGTTTTCATCCACAAAGTTCATTCCGCCTGTAATCTGACGAAAGGTCTCGCGATTCATAAAGGGGTCCTGAGAGGTATCCACGGAGAAGGCCGGATAGTTCTGCGGACCATTGGCCCCGCGAAAGTTGTGCATGGCACCCATGCCGCTGTTCTGCTGGACCATGCTTGTGGTCTGTTGCATGGTTGTGACCTGCTGAGTGACACCGTTTCCTGTATCCGGAACATTGGGCGCCATGGCCGCATGGGCGCTGAAGGCCATGGTCATCAGACCAGCTGCAATACCGCCGAAAACAAACTGCATTCCATTTTTCATAAGAGATCCTCCTATTGATTTATTTTTGTTGTTTTTTTATAAAGCCAAAAGCATGCCAATATAAAAGCCAACAAAAACAATAGGTTAAAAGTGGAGGTCTTGGAGTTTTTCGACAATTGTCTTGTTTTTTCGACAAAAACGTCGTTTTGCCTATGGTGAGACAACCCTGTATATTCGTTCTAACATATCTGTTTGAATCAGATACTGATGACTCGCAGCACCTCTTCGGGTGTGGTGATGTGTTGCAGTACCTTCCGCAGGCCGTCATGCTGCATGGAGGTCATGCCGTCCTTGAGCGCCTGGTCATAGATAGCCTGTTCACTGGCCCGGCCATGAATGAGTTCCTTGATGGCATCGGTCACAGTCAATATCTCATATATGCCTATTCTGCCCCAAAAACCCGTATTGCGGCACTTTGTGCAGCCTTTTCCGTAGGCGATGGTGGGCTTCTCCTGGGCATTTTGCGGGTATGCGCGCATGTAGCCCAGCGGCGCCAGGTCTTGAGGGGTTACGGTCAGTTCGGTCTTGCAGGCAGGGCAGATCATGCGCACCAGGCGTTGGCCCACCACGCCGAGCAGTGTGGACGAGATGAGATAGTCCTCCAGCCCCAGGTCTTTGAGCCTTGTGACGGCGCCGGCTGCATCGTTGGTGTGCAGAGTGGAGAACACGAGATGGCCGGTCAGAGCGGCCTGGATGGCATATCGGGCGGTCTCCAGGTCACGGATCTCGCCCACCATTATGATGTCAGGGTCCTGGCGCAGGATGTTGCGCAGGATGCTGGAGAAGGTCACATCGATATGCGGTTGTACGGCTATCTGGTTGAAGTCCTCGTGAATCATCTCCACGGGGTCCTCGATGCTCACGATGTTGACAGCGGGTGTACTCAGGTGCCTGAGGGTGGAGTAGAGCGTGGTGGACTTGCCGCTTCCGGTAGGGCCTGTCATGAGCACGATGCCGTGGGTGTGTTGCAGTATCTTTTGATAGCTTTGAAGGTCATGCTCCGAGAAGCCCAGTTCCGTCAGGTCCTTGAAGAGTATATCGGCGCTTTGCAGCCTCAACACCACCTTTTCGCCGAAGGCCACCGGCACTGTGGAGACACGCACCTCCGCCTCCTGGCCTTTCCATGCGATCTTGAGTCTGCCGTCTTGGGGCCTGCGTTTTTCCGCTATGTCCAGACGGGACATGGCCTTTACGCGAGTGGAGATGGCCTCGTGCACTGTTCGGGGCAGACGATAGACAGTGTGCAGCATGCCGTCTATGCGCAGGCGGATCCAGGTCTCGTTTCGTTTGGGTTCTATATGTATGTCGCTGGCCCGCTGCTCCATGGCATACTGGAGCAGGTGGTCCACCGCCTTCTGAATGTGCTTGTCCGATGCCGCGATTTCCGGGGATGCAAGGGAGATGTATTGCTCCAGATTGGAGATATCTACGGCGTTAGGATCATAAAGCGCTGTTTCAGCAGCCAGAATGGAGCGTTTGAAGTCAAAGAAGTCTCGAATGATATAGTCGATATCGGCCTTGGGCGCTGTTATCAGCTGTATCTCACCGTGAAAGACCCGTTCGATATCCTCCTTCAGTTCCTTGTCGAGGGGGTTGTAGCAGGCGGCGGTCAACAGCCCGTCCTGCATTTTTATGGGCAAGACCAGCCTTTTTCGTGCAAAAGAGGCAGGGAGCAGCCTGGTGACCGTATCCATCTCCAGTTTCAGGGGATCAAGTCTCATGAAAGGCCAGCCCCTGTCCTGTGCGATCAGGCTCAGGATATCGGCCTCTTCAAGAATGCCTTTGCCGTCGGCCTTGTTCATGTGCAAGCCGCTCAACCATTGTACCAGGTCCTGTCCCCTCCTTTGGGCCACTACTGTGCGCGGGGTCAATTGCAGTATCTGCTCTTGTGTGAGCAGGTTATGGCTGCGCAGCAGATTGAAGATGTAGTTTGCGTCATGATAGGGGTGTGTCGTGTTGTGCATGGTATCAGGCCTTATTGGGTTTGAGCATGAGGGTTACCTCGTTCAGTACGGCATATCGCTCCAGTTCCTTCTCCAGCAGGCGCACATATGGACAGTCGGTAATGGCCAGCAGCGTGTCCCGTTCCAGGGAGACATGGGGCTTGTCCGGCTGTTGTTCCAGCACATAGGCGAAGATTTGCGGCTTTCTGCATACATTCGGGCGTTTTTCATAGATATTACAGCGCATATTCCCAGTGAGATGCGGGCAGGAAGCGCCTTTGGTGAGGATCAGGCTGTAGCCATGGCGCCAGTGATAAACCGCAGGCGGCAGCAGGTGGAACGGCCTTTCGTCTATTTGGAAAATATCGGCGGAACAGGCATCAAAACCGCCCTGAAACGGGGTTTCGATGGGCTGAAATGCAAAAAGTGAAAGCTCTTGAGGCTGAAGTGGGATTTCGAAGAATTCCTGCACTGCGTCTGGTTCCGGCCCTTTACAGCATAGGGCGCATTTCATGGAGGCACAGAACAGGGAATTGACTGTCTCCAGTTCCGCCTCCATGACCTGTTGCTTGAGCAGACACAATACGGTTGAGAACATGTCCAGGGTGTCATTGCCTTCGTTTATCACCACAGGAAGCCCGTTGCCGCCGCTCCCCTGCCGCAGAAGCCCAAGCCATTGAGTGTTCATGTGCACATGAGTGAGTTTTGAGGCGGGGTCTTCATATATCGTTTCGTCCACGCTCAATTCCGGTGGAAGCGCCTGCAGGAGTTCCTCCCATGTCTCATAAGGGCTGGTCAGGTAGAGCAGGATGCAGAGTTTTGTCAGGGGCCAGAGGGGGTGCTTCAGGTGGTGCAATCCGGCTTTCCATTCAGCGCTGTTCATGACGTCACCATCTGAAGGGCCGCCTCCACCATGGAATTACAGTCAAGGCCTATGAGCTCTTTGAGTCTTGCAGGGCTTCCGTGCTCGATGAACCGGTCCGGAATGCCGAGCCGTTTCACTTTCGCCGTTATGTCCATGTCGTGCAATGCCTCCATGACTGCTGAGCCGAAGCCGCCCATCAGAGCGTTTTCTTCCACTGTGAGAAACCTGGGCTGCTGCTGGGCGAGGTTTCTCAACATTTGGGTGTCCATGGGCTTTATGTACCGTGCGTTTATGACAGAGGCGGAGACGCCCTGTTTTATGAGGATGTCCGCTGCCTGCAAGGCTGTGTGTGACAGCGGCCCTGCGGCCAGGATGTGCAGGTCCGAGCCGTGTCTGATCTGCTCCCATCGTCCGTGTTCCAGCCTTGTACAGCGCCAGTCCAGGCTGACTCCGATGCCGGCGCCTCGCGGGTAACGTATGGCAGTGGGGCCGTTGTGCTGAAGCGCGGTGTAGAGCATGGATTGCAGTTCGTTTTCGTCCCTGGGGGTCATGAGAGTGAGGTTCGGAACGGCCCTAAGAAACGAGATGTCGAAGGCCCCGTGATGTGTCGGGCCGTCGTCTCCCACCAGACCACCCCGATCTATGGCAAAGACCACGGGCAGATTGGAGAGACAGACGTCGTGAATGATCTGGTCGTATGCCCGCTGCAGAAATGTGGAGTAGATGGCCACCACCGGCCTCATGCCCTCTAATGCCAGACCTGCCGCAAATGTCACCGCATGCTGTTCCGAGATGCCCACATCGAAAAATCGGTCAGGGAATGCCTTGGCGAATGCAGAAAGCCCTGTTCCGCTGGGCATGGCGGCTGTGATGGCCATGATGCGGTCGTCGTCTCCTGCAAGCCTCACCAGGGTCTGGCCGAATATCTCCGTGTATGACGGAGGAGAGGAGGTGCTTTTTGCCTTTGGTTTGCCTGTGGCTATGTCGAATGGTCCTACGCCGTGAAATGCCTCGGGATGTTCCTCGGCGGGTGCGTATCCCCTGCCTTTTTTCGTGAGCACATGCACCAGCACAGGCCCATCTATCCCCTTGATGTTTTTGAAGGTTTCAATGAGCACCTCCAGGTTGTGGCCCGGAAGCGGACCGATGTATTCGAACTGAAGGGCCTCGAAGAGCATGCCTGGCGTCAGCAGGGCCTTCAGGGAGTCCTCGCTGCGTTTCAGCAGACTCCATATCTGCTCTCCCATGTCGGAGCGTTTCAGAAAGCCCTCCATATCCCGTTTTATGCGGGATGCGAACTTGCCTGTGAGTTTTCTGCTGAGAAAGGAGGAAAGGGCGCCTACATTGGGAGAGATGGACATCTCGTTGTCGTTCAGTATGACTATGAGGTCCTTTTTGAGGTGCCCTGCGTTGTTGAGGGCCTCGAAGGCCATGCCTGCGGTCATGGAGCCGTCACCTATTACGGCTATGACATGATTTTTGGCCTTTCTGTATTGCAACGCGGTGGCCATGCCCAGACCAGCGGAGATGGATGTGCTGGAATGGCCTGTGTCTATGCAGTCGTAGGGGCTTTCGGCCCGTTTGGGAAATCCGCTGATGCCGCCGTATTGGCGCAGCGTATGAAACCTGTCCATGCGGCCTGTGAGCAGCTTGTGGCTGTATGCCTGGTGGCCCACATCCCAGATGATGCGGTCGAAGGGGGCATCGAATACATAGTGAAGCGCTATGGTGAGCTCCACCACGCCCAGATTCGGCGCCAGGTGGCCGCCGGTCTCGGCCACTGTTTCCACGATCTTTCTGCGCAGGTCCTGGGCCAGAAGTGTCATTTGTTTGATATTCAGGCCCTTGAGATCGTCAGGGGATTTTATGTTTGAAAGTATTCCATACATGTCAGTGGTCCCGTTTCATTATATATTCCGCTATGGCCTTGAGTGGTGTGGCCTGGTCGCCCAGTATCTGAATGTCCTGAATGGCGAGTTCACAGAGTTCCTGCATCCTTTCTTTTGCCTGTTTCATGCCGTGAACAGCAGGCCATGTAGCCTTTTTTTTGCGTTCATCCGAGCCCCTGGCCTTGCCCATGGTCTTTTCGTCCCCTTCGATGTCCAGTATGTCGTCGCGAATCTGAAACGCAAGTCCTGTGCGGGTCCCGTAATCCACCAGGGCCTGCATGTCCCGCGGGCCTGCCTCCGCCAGGATTCCCCCCAGCAGCACAGACGCCCGAAGCAGGGCGCCGGTCTTCCGGTCATGGATATAGTCCAGTTCCTGAAAGGAGATATTCGTGCCCTCCAACTCCATATCGGCGGTCTGGCCGCCTACCATGCCGTTCATGCCTGCGGCCTGTGCAATTACGTGTATGGCCCGCAGCCTCACTTCGGCAGGTGCGGCATGCCCCTCTTCAAAAGCGGAGCAGATTTCAAATGCCAGGGTCAGGAGCCCGTCTCCAGCCAGGATTGCCAGGGCCTCGCCGAATTTTTTGTGACATGTGGGCAAACCGCGTCTCAGGTCGTCATTGTCCATGGCAGGCAGGTCATCGTGTATCAGGGAATAGGTGTGAATACATTCCATGGCGCATGCAAACGGCATGGCCCTCTCCAATGGCAAACCGGTTTTGTTGGTGGCGTCAAAGGCGGCCAATGTCAGAATGGGCCGCAGCCGCTTGCCGCCTGCCATCAGGCTGTAGCGCATGGCCTCGAAGAGCCTGGCCGCCGGCGAGCGATCCGTGGGAATGAGCCGTTCGAGAGAGGCGTTTATTATGTGTTTTCGTCCTTCAAGGTATGTCTTCAGTGAAAAAGGAGCGGCGTTCATGACTGCTTGCCAGAGTTGTCGAGGAATTGTGCCAGGTCCAGGTCCTTGAGCACAGGGCCGCCTTCAGCCGGGTCTGCCGTGAGTTCCTGAAGCCTTTGCTCTGCTGTATTCAGGGCCTGATTGCAGAAGCGGGTCAAGGCCACGCCTTCTTCAAAGACCTTGAGCGCCTGCTCCAGGGGGAGATCCTCTTCTTCCAGTTTTTTAACGCGTTTTTCCAGTTCCTTGAAGGCTGTTTCAAAATTCATGGGCCTGGTCATGGTGGATTTTCTTGAAGCCATGGTCTGTTTATGTTACCTCGTATGGTATGAAACTCAGAAATAATTTAGCCCCTGCGGGTGCACAAGACAATAGCCAATTCAGCGAACGCCCTTATGAATTGACTTTTTCCCAGGCCATGATGTACGGTTTATTGAAAGGCTGGTTTGCCACCCTGCGGTCAACAGTATTGAATGCGGACGATTTGCAGGCCATGTTGGGCTCTGGAAGGCGGTTTGTGTGTGCATGCTGGCACTCGGACGTGCTGTATCTGGGCTTTCGCGTGCCGAAACCGGCTGTCTTTATAATCAGTCCTAGCAAAGACGGGGATATCATAGCCGGACTGCTGGGGCGCTGCGGTTACGAGGTGGAGCGCGGTTCCCGTCAGAAGGGCGGTCTTGCGGCCATAGAGCGCATGGCGCATCTCATGAAGACAAAGGGATTGCATGCCGGCATAGTGGCCGATGGTTCACGGGGTCCGGCCCGCAGGGCGCAGAATGGCCCTGTTGTCCTGGCCAGA
Source organism: Deltaproteobacteria bacterium (assembly GCA_028695735.1). Classification (GTDB taxonomy): domain Bacteria; phylum Desulfobacterota; class Dissulfuribacteria; order Dissulfuribacterales; family DYLC01; genus JAQVIJ01. Next base: position 56,429 of record JAQVIJ010000007.1, read on the forward strand.
GACACAGGGGCATGGCTGCTGCCTGTGGCGATGGCCGCGAGGCCTCTGTGGCGGGCCGGAAACTGGGACAGGACAAAGGTGCCTCTACCCTTTGCTCGCGTCGTGATCGCCTATGAAGAGCCGTTTGCCGTGCCTGAATCGGCGAGGGGCGAGGGGCTTGTGTTTTGGAAGAAACGATTGGAAGATGCCCTGAACAGGGCGGAACATAGGGCGGAGGATGCCTTGAAATGACTGAATCATTTATGCATTGGAGCTTCAACGGGCTGGATGTGCTGCTGGTGGCCATATTGTTCTGGTTTGTCCTGCGCGGTCTGATGACCGGTTTGATTCGGGCAGTGGCCTCCATTCTCGGCATTGTGCTGGGGTTCGTGACAGCGGCCTATGGCTCTGTATTCATGGCGCCTTTTCTGGCATCCCTGGTGCAAAACGACACCCTCGCAGTGGCCCTGGCCTTTTTTTTGATCTTTCTGACCATCTATGTGGTCATGTATCTGGTGGGCGCCACACTCAATTCCCTTTTCAAGATGCTGAAACTCGGGTGGCTGGATATGGCCCTGGGCGGTGTGTTCGGCCTGGCCAAGGGTCTTCTGCTGGCCTGCATCCTCATATTTGTTTTGACCTTTGCATTGCCGCCGCAGCATCCTTTTTTGAAGGATTCGAGCCTGTATCCCCTTGTCAGTCAATTGAGCAGGGAAATAGGCGCCTTTGCGCCCGAGGAGCTGCGAGGCAGGTTTATGTGGAAATGGAGGCAGAACAAACAGAACGGCAGGCCTCAGCGTATTGAAACCAGGGGAAACGGATTGAAACTGGAGATATAAACTGGAATATATAAGCAGCTCCACGAAATTAGATTTTCGTTCGGGGACAGGGCGCGAGGCAGGCGAAAAGGCAGTTATCGGGCGAAAGGGCGATTTAGTAGAGGTTCCTTGAGGAGGTTTGGAATGGCAGACGACAATAATATATGCCAGAGGATAAGAGAACGCATAGAGCGGTATGACAGGCTCATAGGCATGTTCGGCATGGAGATACTGAAAGTGGATTTCGGCTATGCAGAGGTGGCCATGGTGGTCAGGCCGGAGCACCTGAATGCAGCCAATTTCTGCCACGGCGGCGCCCTGTTCTCCCTGGCGGATGTAGCCTTTGCCCTGGCGGCCAATTCCCACGGCGGCCTGGCTGTCGGGCTGGAGGTCTCGGCCAATTACATGCGGCCTGTCATGCCGGGGGAGCGTATTCTGGCCGTGGCGGAGGAGCGGCATCGTGGAAGGCATACGGGAGTCTATCTGATCTCCATGCGCAATGCAGATGGCAAAGAGGTCGCCTTTGTCAAGGCTACCGCCTTTCGAGTGCAGGAGACCTACCCACCGCCGGAGACCTCTTCCTCGAGCTGATTCGTTATAATGCCTGAAAATCCCATACAAGGCCGTGGTGCTGCCTCACTGACTCGTTTCGCATGGCTCTCCATCGCCGTTGCGGTGCTGACCATTTTGCTCAAAACAGCGGCATGGTTTCTGACCGGCTCCGTGGGCCTGCTATCGGATGCCATGGAGTCCCTGGTAAATCTGGTGGGAGCGGTGATGGCCCTGGCCATGCTGCATGTCGCCTCCAGGCCGGAGGACTCAGACCATACATACGGACACGGCAAGGCCGAGTATTTTGCGGCAGGGCTCGAAGGCATTTTGATCCTTGTTGCAGCCGTGCTCATAGGATGGGCTGCCGTGGAACGCCTGCTGGCACCAAGAGAACTGGAAAGGCTGGGAATGGGGCTTTCGGTCTCTGTGGCGGCCTCCCTCCTGAACCTTGGAACCGCCCTGATCCTGCTGCGGGCAGGCAGGGCCTATGACTCCATCGCCCTGCGGGCCGACGCCCAGCACCTGCTCACAGATGTGTGGACATCAGTGGGGGTGTTGGCGGGCGTTGGTCTGGTGAGAGTGACCGGCTGGCTCTGGCTCGACCCTGTGGCGGCGCTGGTGGTGGCCGCCCAGATCGTTTGGACGGGTGTGCATATCCTGCGCGAGACTGTAAACGGTCTCATGGATACCGCCTTGTCTGAAGAGGAGCTGCGAGTGCTGCATGAAATTCTCGACAGGTATGTTCAACAGGGCCTGGAGTGCCGTGAGCTGCGCACTCGTAGGGCTGGTGCAAGACGGTTCGTCTCTTTTAATCTGCTGGTGCCTGCGGATTGGACCGTGCAGAGGGGACACGACCTGATGGAACTCGTAGAGGGGGAGATTTGCAAAAAGATGTCCAATATCTCTGTGCTGATTCACCTTGAACCGTTGAACACACCCGTCACTCATTCCCCAGATAGGCGTCTATGACCGCCTTGTTGCGCTGAATCTCGAAGGGAATGCCTTCCGCCAACTTTTGACCGTAGTTTAAGACCAGAATGCGGTCCGAAACGTCCATGATGAGCCCCATGTTGTGCTCAACCAGAAGGACAGTGATGCCGGTTGCCTGAATGGACCGAATAAGGCCCACCATCTCCCGTGTCTCCGTGTCGTTGAGTCCTGCCGCCGGTTCATCCATGAGCAGCAGTCGGGGCTGAGTGGCCAGGGCCCTTGCGATCTCCAGTTTTTTCAAAAGGCCGTAGGGCAGGGCAGAGACAGGCCTTTCGGCTATATTGGACAGTCCGCAGAATTCCAGGGCCCTTCTGGCCAGTTCCTCTATGTATTTAGCCTCCTTTTGCAGGGACGGAAGCCCGAGACAGGAGGCCAGCAACCCGCATCTGCCATGGCCGTGGCAGCCCACCATCACATTTTCCAGGGCGGTCATGCCGGCAAAGATCTGAAGGTTTTGAAAGGTACGGCTGACTCCCTTGAGTGCTATCTGCAGGGGTGACAGACCTGCCAGTTCCTGTCCCATGAGCTGAATGGAGCCGCTGGTGGGCCGATATACCCCTGTGAGCAGATTGAAGAGGGTGGTTTTGCCCGCACCGTTTGGGCCTATGATGGAATATATCGTGTTTTCAGATACTTGAAAATCAAGCTCTGCTATGGCCGTAAGCCCTCCGAATGTGCGGGTGAGCCCTGTGACCTTCAGCATTTCGGCCCCCTTTTCCCTGGGCCCCAGGCATTTAAGGCCCTTTTGATGCCCATTTGACGCTGAATGAGCTCCAAAAGGGTGACATACAGCCCCTTTGGGAAAAACATCATGGTGGCCATGAGGATCAGGCCGAAGATCATCACCTCATAGTTTTCGATAAAGGATAAAAGTTCGGGCAGCAGGGTGATGAAGGCGGCTCCGAACAGGGCGCCGTAGGTGGAGCCCAGGCCGCCCAGGACCACCATGGTCACCAGCTCGATGGAAAAGAAGAAGCTAAAGGAATCCGGGCTTACAAAGGCCTTCTGGTGGGCAAACAGGCTGCCTGTGAGGGATGCGATGAGGGCCGAGAGCACAAAGACCTGTGTCTTGGCGGAGGTGGTGTCAATGCGCATCATCTGGGCCGCCACCTCGCTGGTGTGCAGGGCCCGAAATGCCCGGCCCATACGGGAGCCGGCAAGATTTAGGGACATCTTGAGCACAAAGAGCATCCAGAGGGCCGCTGCCACGTACCATCGTTGGTCTGTATTCAGGCTCCACCCAAAGACGGACAGGTTGGGAATGTTGGAGATACCGTCCGGGCCGCCCGTGAGCCTGCCTGTCTGTACCAGAAAGATGTGGACGATGATGCCCATGCCCAAAGTGGCCATGGCCAGGTAGTGGCCTTTGAGCTTCAAAAGCGGCCTGGCAAGCCCATATGCGATGCAGAAATTCAAAAGGAGCCCTGCCGCCATGGCCAGGTAGGGTGAAAGACCGTAGCGTGTGGTGAGAATGGCCGTAGCATATGCACCTATGCCGAAGAATGCCGCATGCCCCAGGGAGATCTGGCCTGCATAGCCCATGAGGAGGTTTAATCCCATGGCCAGTGCGGCGTTGAAGAGAATGGCGGTGCCGTTTACCTCCACGAAATAGCTCCTGGGAAAGAGAATGGGCAGGCCCAGCACAATGAGGGCTATGACATAAAATCCCCTGTGTCTCATACCCGCTCCGCCTCTTTTTTACCCAGGATTCCACTGGGTTTGAAAAACAGAACCAACAGAATCACGATGAATGTCACCGCATCCTTGTAGCTGGAGGAGATGATACCTGCTGAAAAGGCCTCCAAAAGCCCTAAACACAGGCCTCCCACGATGGCGCCTGAGGCGCTGCCCATGCCTCCCAGGATTGCGGCTGCAAAGCCCTTTAATCCCAGCATGGTGCCTGCATCGTAGGTCATGTAGGAGATAGGGGCTATCAGCACTCCACTTATGGCCCCCAGGGCGGCTGAGATGGCATAGGCCGAGGCCAGCACGGTCTTTACTCGAATGCCCACCAGGCTTGCGGCTGTCTTGTTGTAGGAGCAGGCGCGCATGGCCTTGCCGAACAGGGTGTGATTGAAGAAGTACCAGAAAAATGCCATGAGAGAGACGGCCCCTGCCATGACCCACAGGTGTTGAGGTAGTAAAGTGGCCCCAAAGAGTCTCAGAGGGGTCTCGCCTGAGAAGTGAGGCATCTGATAGATCTCCTTGCCCCAGATCACCATGGCCAGCCCTCGAAAGAAGATGGATGCGCCGATGGTGATGATGGCCGTGGTGATGACAGAGGAACCCCGCGCCCGTTCCACCGCCAGTTTCTCCAATGCAATGCCCAGAAGGGCTGTGCCAGCCACACCGCCCAGCATGGCGATGGGCAGGGGCAGGCCCCTGGAGTGCAGGCTGATGGTGGACAATGCCCCTATCATCACAAACTCGCCCTGGGCGAAATTCACCACATCCGAGGCGTTGTAGATGATGGAAAAGCCTATGGCGATGAGGGCATAGGTAAAGCCCACCGTGATGCCGGTTATGAGGAATTGCAAGAGTTCTGCTGAAGACATGTGGTTAACGAGGCAAACTAAAACACCCCCTTGTGCAGGGGGTGTCTGTCGGTTTGAAATGCCTTAATTTACGATCTCCCAGTTGCCGTTTTTGACCTCCAGCATCTTAAAGGCAGAGAGGTCCAGGCCCATGTGGTCCGTGGGAGACATGTTGAACACACCGGCTGTCCCGATGAAGCCCTTGGTCTTTTCGATCTCGTCCCTGACCTTGGCCTTGTCCGTGCCTTTTGCGCGTTTCATGGCCTCCACTGCGATGAACAGACCGTCATAGGCATGGCCTCCAAAGGTGGAGACAGGCCCGTATTTGGCCTCGTATTTGGCCTTGTATGCGGTTACGACCTTTTTCTGCGGGTCTGAATCAGGCAGTTTTTCCGCTACCAGCAGGGCTGCTGCAGGCAGGCGTATGCCCTCGGCTGCATCGCCGGCCAGGTTCAAAAACTCCTTGGTGGCCACTCCGTGGGATTCGTAGAGGGGCAGTTTGATGCCCAGTTGTTTGATGTTTTTGGCCACAATCGCAGGGGCCTTGCCAAGCCCGAAGTTGATGATGGCCTGGGCGTCTGTCCCGCGTATCTTGGTGAGCTGTGTGGTCATGTCCGTGTCGTTGTTGTCATAGGTCTCGTCCGCCACGATGGTGATGCCGTATTGGGGTGCCAGGGCATGAAGCTGCTTGAGCCCTGACTTGTCAAAACCGCTGTTGCCTGTGATCAGAGCCACCTTGCTGATGCCGCGTTTTTTCATGTCTTCATATATCTTGGCCACGGCCATTTTGTCGCTGTGAGGGGTCTTGAAGACCCATTTTTTTACAGGCTCCACGATCTCGATGGCGCCGGCAAAGGAGATGAAGGGGATCTGTTCCTGCTCCACCACATCTATGACAGCCAGTGTCTCCCCTGAGGTGGTGCCGCCCAGAATGATGTCCACATTGTCTTTTTTGATGAGCTTTTTGACGAAGTCATTGGCCTCTTTGGTCTTGCCGGCCGAGTCATAGTGAATGAGCTCCAGCTTCTTGCCGTTTACTCCGCCTGCTGCATTGATCTCCTCTATATACATCTGCAGGGTCTTGAGCTCTGGATCGCCCAGAATGGAGGCATTGCCGGAGACAGCCAGAAACGAGCCGATTTTGATGGTGTCAGCCGCATGGGCCGAGACAGTGAGAAACCATGCAAAACATGCAAACAGGGCCGAAAGCACTACAACACGCCGAAACATCATTCATTCCCTCCTGAAAGAATTTATTTTGCCTATCGTAGGCAGAATTGATGGGAATGTCAAGGATTTTAAAAGATTGATTGACTTTGCAGGGTGTGATAATTATGGTGTTGCCAACCTGTAATCCCTCTATATTTTATAAGGGATTAGGGCTCAAAAGGGATAAAAAGGGATAAAAATTATGGCGGGTTTCCATCTGGATCAGCGCTTATTGCGCAAATTCTTTAAGAAGGATGCAAGTGAACTGAAATCAGTCTTACTTGCCTGCAAGGGTTCTTTTTTTTCTGCATGGTTCTTTAGCCTCTTTATAAATATCCTGATGCTAACTCCAACCATCTATATGCTTCAGATATATGACAGGGTCCTGCAGTCTCGAAGTGTGGAAACCCTTGTAATGATTACTATAATAACTGTAGCCATGTTTTTTGTGATGGGTGGGCTTCAATTTGTGCAGTCTATGGTCTTCATCAGGGTAGGCTCCAGGCTGGACAACATGTTAAACCGCCGCATCTTTCATGCCGTTTTTAAGCGCAGCCTTGTTCAGCCCGGTTTTGAGGCAGGTCAGCCCATCTCCGACCTCACGGCCCTTCGGCAATTTCTGACGGGAAGCGGGCTCATCGCCTTTTTTGATATTCCGTGGGTCCCCATCTATCTCATTGTCCTCTTCTGGATGCACCCTGTCTTGGGCATCTTTGCGGTGGTAACCGCCATAGTCCTCTTTGCCCTTGCCTTTGCCAATGAGTATTTCACAAAAAAACCCTTGGCTGAGGCCAATAAACAGGCCATCATCTCCAGAAATTATGCAGATAAAAACCTGCGAAACGCCGATGTGATTCATGCCATGGGCATGGAGGAGTCCCTTTTGGCCCGCTGGCTCAAACAGCACCTGTTGTTTCTTTCATTGCAATCCACTGCCAGTGAAAGGGCTGCGGTGCTGCACAACCTCAGCCGTGTGATGCGTATAATGAGCCAGTCCCTGATTCTGGGATTGGGTTGTTATTTGGCGGTCAAGTTGGAGGTCTCGCCTGGCATGATGATTGCCGGTTCCATTATCATGGGCCGTGCCCTGGCCCCTGTGGACCAGCTCATAGCCTCCTGGAAGGGTTTTGCCGCAGCCCGTTCCGCCTATGAAAGGCTCAGCGAGCTTCTGGATGCCGTGCCAGCCACCGAACAGTTTATGTCACTTCCTGCACCCAAGGGGCATGTGAGCGTGGAGGGTGTAATGTCCGGGCCTCCAGGCACACAAACAGCTGTGTTGCGTGGCATCACCTTTCAGGTAGAGCCTGGAGAGGTGGTGGCCGTCATCGGCCCCAGCGCTGCCGGCAAGTCCACTTTGGCCAAGGTCTTGTTGGGCATCTGGCCCTGTATGGCTGGCACCGTGCGTTTGGATGGTGCCAATATAGCCCAGCTCAACAGGGATGAAATTGGTAGTTATATCGGATATTTACCGCAGGATATAGAGCTTTTTGACGGCACTGTGGCTGAAAACGTAGCCCGCTTTGGCCCTGTGGTGCCTGAAAAGGTGGTGGAGGCGGCCAAGCGTGCGGGTATTCACGAGATGGTCCTGCGGCTGCCCAAGGGTTATGATACGCCCATAGGGCCTGGTGGCAGTGTGCTCTCTGCCGGGCAGCGTCAGCGTGTGGCCCTGGCCAGGGCCTTTTATGGCGATCCGGTCCTGATCGTCCTGGACGAACCCAATTCCAACCTGGATGACCAGGGTGAGTTGGCCCTGGCCATGGGCGTCAGGACCATGAAGGACTTGGGTATCACCATGTTTCTCATAACCCATCGCCCTGGCATTCTGGCCCAGGTGGACAAGATACTTCTGATGCGGGACGGCCAGGTGCTTTTATACGGGCCGAGGGATGCGGTGTTGGCCAAATTGGCAGGTCAGCCTGCCCAACAGCCTGCCCAGGCAGCACAGGCCCCTGCGGCGCCAGTCAAACATTGAGAGGATATCGACCATGGCATCGTCTGTAATCGACGTAACCCCCATAGAAAATCAACCCCGTTTGGCCACCGATGACCTTCCGTTTCGTGTGGCTGGTTATTCCATTCTATTCCTTGCTGTGTTTGTCTTTGGGCTCTGGGCCGTGTTTGCGCCACTGGAAGGCGCCGTGGTTGCCTCAGGCAAGGTGGCAGTGGAGTCCTTTAGTAAATTGGTGCAACATCTGGAGGGCGGCATAGTCAAGGAGATTCTGGTCAAGGACGGAGATAGGGTGGAGGCAGGCACCCCCCTCATCATACTGGATGACACTCAGAGCAGGGCGGAGTTGGAGATCGTGCGCAGTCGGCTCTTTTTGGCCCTGGCCCAGCGGGCACGGCTCATGGCAGAGCAGGCAGGTGCATCCCATGTGACCTATCCCCAGGAACTGCTGCAACAGGCCTCCAACCCTGCCATAAAAGAGGCGATGGATGCCCAGACCCATCAATTTCTGGCCCGCAAGGCCTCATTGGAGAGCCAGATCAGCGTGTTGGAGCAGCGCATAGCCCAGCTCAAGGAGCAGATTCAGGGCATAGAATCCATGGTGGTGACACACCGCAGCCTCATTGCCTCCTATACTCAAGAGGTGGAGGAATGGGAGAGGCTTTTGCAAAAGCAGATGGTGGACAAGCTCAGGCTTCGAGACGCCCAGCGCAGGCTGGATGAACTCAAGGGCCAGTTGGCTGGCAATCTCTCTGACATGGCCCGGCTGAAGGTGCAGATTACCGAGACTCAGGAACAGATCATTTTGCAGCGTCAGAAGTTCCTGGAGGATGTGTTGTCTCAGATGCGTGAGCAGGATGCCATCATATTGGATGCCCGTTCCCGCATCAACTCCCTGGAGGACAGGTTGAAACGGACGGTCATTCTCTCGCCAGTGGCGGGCGTGGTGACAGGCCTTAAAATATATACAGTGGGCGCCGTCATAAGGCCAGGGGATGTCTTGATGGAGATAGTGCCAGCCAGCCAGAGTTTCATCATCGAAAGTTACATACAGCCCACAGACATCAACCATGTCCACGAGGGCCTTCTGGCGGACATTCGCTTCTCTGCCTTTAGTTCCCGTACCACCCATGTGGTGGAGGGTAAGGTGATTCATGTGTCAGCGGATGTCACCACCGACCCTCAGACTCATCACTCTTTTTATGTGGTGCGCATACAGCTCACTCCAAATGGTGTGGAGATGATGCGAAAGGACGGTATGTATATGTTGCAGGGTATGCCTGCCGAGGTCTTCATCAAGACAGAGAAGCGCACCTTCTGGTCATATATCTCTCGTCCGTTGACTGACCGCATGCAGCGTGCACTGAGAGAGCACTGATTATGATAAAGCAGATCCTTTTGTGGTGTTTTGTGCTGTTGTTGCCTGTGAGTGTTCATGCACTGGACCTCAGGGACGCCTATGAGGCTGCCCTGAAAAACGATGCGGCCCTGCAGGTGGAGATCAAGACCATGGAGGCCGAAAAGGCCTATCTAGACCAGGCACGGGGTTATCGTTGGCCCAATCTGAACTTCAGTTCCTCTTATTCCAAGGCAGAGTACGAACGGCTGGATGTGCGCAGGGACATGCTCACCCTCAAACCCTATTATTTTACGGATTGGATAAATGAGGAGTATTATCAGTGGGCATTTACCCTGCAACAGCCCATATATGACCGCACCGTATCCAAGCGCATTCTATACGCAGAAAGTCGTGTGGCCTATTACGAGGCCAGAATCAAAAAGGCCAAGCAGGACCTTACCCAGCGAGTGGCGGAGGCCTATTGCAAAATGCTTTTGGCACGGGACGACTTGAATCTTGCCATTGCGGCTGAAGAGTCATACAAGGCCCAATGGGAGCGTCTGGATGAGTCCCTGAAATTAGGGCTTGCCAACAAGATGGATATGCTGGAGGCAAAGGTGCGCTATGACATGGCCAAAGCAGATGTATTGGCCAAGACCGACACCCTGGAGGCGGCAAGGCTCGCACTGGAAAAGATCACAGGTCTGCCCGTAGAACTTGCAGAGGTCAAGGCCTTTCCCTTCGGCCCCTTTGATGCGGCCGGTCAAAGACAGCTTTCGGCCTATTTCAGCCAGAGTGTCCCTCCCTTTGAGACCTGGTTGTCCCTTGCTGTTCAGTTCAACCTGGACATAAAACTTGCCCAAAGGAATGTGGACATAGCCGATAAACAGATTGACATGGCCAAGGCAGAGCACTTTCCCACCCTGTATGCAGTGGGCCAGGTGAGCGATACAGACACCATCGGCAGCACCATAGCAGGCCAGGACAGAAGGGGATATATCAAGTTTGACCTGCCCATCTTTAACGGTGGCCGCATCTCCGCCCATGTAAAGGAGACCATATATCGCAAGGAGGCGGCTCAAGACTCGGAACGGGACACGCAAAGGCGTGTGGAGATAGATGTGCGCAATGCCTGGAATCAATACACCTCCCTTAGAAAACGTGTAGAGTCCCTGATCGACGCACAAAAGAGCGCGGAGCTATATTTAGCCGCTGCAGAGGAGGGCTATAACCTCAAGCTCAAGTCCCTTCTGGATGTCCTGGAGGCCCGTTCCCGGCTCTTTCAAATTCGCCGCGACCTGGCCTCAGCCTTTTATGAAGATATTATTGCCGCTATACAGCTTAAGAGCCTGGCAGGTGTAAGTGATGTGCTTTTGTGGCCTGACAGGATATTGGACATGACTTCTGCTCCGTAAAGGAGGTTTTATGCTGAATACCTATCAAATCTACGAAGAGTTGTTGCAGACCATGGGAGATGATACCGCCAGGGTTTTGACCAGGACCCTGGGCCGGGTCTATGAGGACCTGCAAAATACGGTGACCAAGACGGAGTTCGGCGAACTAAAGGCTGTTGTGGATAAGTTGGCCGATGCCCAACTGCGCACTGAAGCCCGTTTGGATGTCGTGGCTCAGCGCATAAATGAACTGGCACAGGCCCAACTGCGCACAGAGGCCCGTCTGGATGTCCTGACGCAGCGTGTTGACTCCCTGGCCCAACGTATGGAGGAGTTAGTCGAGGCTCAGCGTCGCACCGAGGCACGTCTGGATGCACTGACTCAGCGCATGGAGGAGTTAGCACAGGCCCAACTGCGCACCGATGCCCGTCTGGACGCCCTGACGCAGCGTGTCGACTCCCTGGCCCAGCGCATGGAGGAGCTGGCCCAGGCCCAAAAGAAGACAGAGGAGTGTCTTCAGGCCCTGATTGGCCGTGTGGACAAGGTGGAGCAGCGCCTGGAAGGCCTTTCCAATTCCGTGGGCTATTCCTTGGAGGATCGCGCCTACAAGGCCCTGCCATCCCTGTTGGAGGCGCATGGCATTCGTGTGACCAGCCGAGTCATTCGTCGTTATTTTGGTGAGATGCAGATCAACATCTTTGCCCATGCCCAAAAAGACGGCCAGGACATAGCTGTCATCGGCGAGTGTAAGGTGCGGCCCTCCAAAAAGGAGATCGACAAATTCTTGAAGCTTGCTGATATGGTCTGTCGTGATGCCGGCTTTCGAGACAGGGTCTTGGTGTTTGTGGCCAACGACTATCACCCCAATGTGGAGGCCTATCTTCAGGACAAGGGCATTTTGTACTTCTGGTCATATGAATTTTAGGTCTCAGTCAGGTCTTGCCACATCTTGAATACTTTTGATTGGTTGAAAGGGATACTATGAAAACAGCATTGATCACAGGGATTAGAGGCCAAGACGGTGCCTATCTGGCCAAATTATTGTTGGAAAAGGGTTATAAGGTCTATGGAGCTGACAGGCGCAGCGGCGATTCCAGCAACTGGCGGCTCAAGGAGCTCGGCATCGACTCTGATGTGCAAATCGTTTACATGGACCTCTTGGAACTCACCAACATCCTGCGCACCATAGAGAAGATTCGGCCGGATGAGGTCTATAACTTAGCTGCCCAGAGCTTTGTGAAGGTCTCTTTTGATCAGCCCATTCTCACTGCTGACATCGATGCCATGGGTGTCTTGCGGCTTTTGGAGGCCCTTCGCACTTATAACCCGTCCGCCCGCTTCTACCAGGCATCCACCTCCGAGATGTTCGGCAAGGTGCAAGAGGTGCCCCAGTCTGAAAAGACTCCTTTTCATCCCCGCAGCCCCTATGGAGTTGCCAAGCTGTTCAGCCACTGGATGACCGTCAACTATCGGGAATCCTACGGCATGTTCTGCTGTTCAGGCATCCTCTTCAACCATGAGTCCCCCCTGCGCGGTCTGGAGTTTGTGACTCGTAAGCTCACTCATGCCATCGCCCGCATTAAGGCAGGGCTTCAGGACAAGGTGGTGGTGGGCAATCTAAATGCCAAACGGGATTGGGGCTATGCACTGGAATATGTGGACGCCATGTGGCGCATGCTGCAACAGGAGACTCCGGATGACTATGTGGTCGCCACAGGCGAGACACACACGGTGCGGGAGTGGATCGAGTGTGCCTTTGCCGCAGCCGGCTATCGAATCGTCTGGAAGGGCTCCGGCGTAAATGAAAGGGGCCTAAACGCCCAAAACGGTCAGGTTTTGGTGGAGGTGTCAGAGGAGTTCTTCAGGCCTGCAGAGGTGGAGCTCCTCATAGGAGATGCCACCAAGGCCAGGGAAAGATTGGGTTGGCAGCCCCAGACCACCTTTCAACACCTGCTGGAGATCATGGTGGAAGCGGACATGAAACGAGTCCTTGAGACGAGATGAGAAAGGAATAAGCCGTCCCATGATCTCATTCCGCATGTTGCGGGATGTCTGGGCATTTCGGGGTTTTATCACCGCAAATGTCAAGCGCAACCTGCACAGCCGCTACAAAAACACCCAGTTCGGCCTTGCGTGGACCATTTTGCAGCCCCTGGCCATGATTCTGATCTACACCGTGGTCTTCGCCGGGCTCATGAAGCCCGCCCTGCCAGGCCATGACTCCAAGTTCGCCTACAGCATCTATCTCTGCTCAGGCGTGCTCACCTGGGGTTTTTTCAGCGAGCTTTTAAGTGGTTGCGTAGGCGTATTTGTGCAAAACGCAAATCTCATCAAGAAGATCAGCTTTCCTCGGCTCTGCCTGCCCATCATCGTCATTCTCACAAGCCTCATCAATTTTGCCATAGTCATGGGCCTGTTTCTGGTCTTTTTGATTGTAAGCGGAAATTTTCCTGGCCTGGCCATATTGGGCTTTTTTCCTGTGCTCTTGATACTGGTGGGCTTTTCCGTGGGATTGGGCATATTTTTGGGCACCATCAATGTCTTTTATCGGGATGTGGAGCAGACTCTAAATGTGGTGCTGCAGTTCTGGTTCTGGCTTACGCCCATCGTCTATGTCACAAAGACACTGCCTGATTTTATAGCGCATATCATGGCATTAAACCCCATGTGGCCCATTGTGCGGGCCATGCACACCATCTTTCTGGAGGCCCAATTCCCTGACTGGCAGGACCTCATCTACCCCGCCTGCCTGGCGCTGATCTTTTTATATGCAGGGGTCTATGCCTTTTGGAAGCTGGGCGGTGAGCTGGTGGATGAGTTGTAAAAATCCATGGGTTACATTCGCATAAAAAATATCGGCAAGGCCTATAAGCGCTACTCCAGGAAATCAGGCCGTTTGCTGGAGTGGCTGGGCCTTGGCGTGCATCATGAGCTCATCTGGGTCCTGAAGGATGTGAGCTTTGATGTTGAGCCCGGTGAGGCCGTGGGCATCATAGGCATAAACGGCGCGGGCAAGTCCACGCTCCTCAAGATCATCACAGGCACCATCAGACCCACCACAGGCACAGTGGAAGTGGGAGGCCGTGTCTCCGCCCTTCTGGAGCTGGGCATGGGGTTTCACCCCGATTTCACAGGCCGAGAAAATGTCTATATGGCCGCACAGCTCAAGGGCATGACTCACGACGAGGTCTCTCAAAAGATGCGCGAGATCGAGGAGTTTGCCGAGATCGGCGACTACATCGACCAGCCCGTGCGAGTCTATTCCAGCGGCATGCAGGTGCGCCTGGCCTTCAGCGTGGCCACCTGCGTCAGGCCTGACATCTTGATTGTGGACGAGGCATTAAGCGTGGGGGATGCGGCATTTCAGAGAAAGTGTTTTAGGCGGATTGAGGGATTTCGGGCATTGGGTACAACCCTCCTTTTTGTAAGTCACAGCACAGAAACTGTAAAAAAGATATGTGATAGCGCCGTATTTCTGAACAAAGGGGTGGCAGCCTCTATTGGTGAGGCCAAGCAGGTTTGCGATGAATATGAACGGTTTCTTTTTGGCGGTTCAGCTCAAAATAAGTTGGCCGATAAACCATCAGATAGACCTATTGTCCTATTGGAAGATAGCCTTGTATCAAGCTGTGAGGTAAGTTATGGAACTTATACGGCTGTAATTGAGCAGTTATGGTTATCTAATGATAATGCTGAACAAATCAATGTGTTGTTTGCCAATGAGCCATTTTTTGTCAATTATCTCATTAGGTTCCATGAAGATGTAGTAAATCCAGTATTTGCCATGATGATCAAAACCAAAGAAGGGATCGCCGTTTATGGCACTGATACCAAATGGCTTAAGGTTACTTATGATGGAATCTTTCGTTCCGGTGCAATTAAAAAAATTTCATTTAGATTACAAAATCACTTGGCCCCAGGTATCTATTATCTCAATTGCGGTATCCGTGATGACAAACAGGACGTGCCCGTTTTCCTCCACCGGCGTGTAGATGCCCTGATCTTCCGAGTGGCTGAATCATCGGCCACTACCGCTGGGACAGGGCTATTGGAATTATATGGAGACATCTCCATTGAAGATGTGGCGTGATATAAAAAATGATGAAAGAAGATAACCCCATCTTCATTCATTCCCTTTTTCGTTCTGGTTCAACCTACTTGGTAGAGGTATTCAGGCGTAGCCTCGCAAACTATTGGTGTTATCAAGAGCCGCTTCATGAGATATTTTTATCGCAAGACCTATCCAAGGATTTTCTTTTACAGGAAGACAATAAAAAGGCCTCTTATCTGAGACATCCTGCCCTTTCAAGGCCATACTTTTATGAATTTTCTTTTCTGGTAAATGAGATCAAGCGACTGTTCAGGAAATCTTTCCCCTATGACTTGTATTTTTTATCAAAATTGGATGATTGCATTGAACTAAAGGCATATCTGAATCTTCTGCTTCAAAATGCGCCTGCCACGCCTGTATTACAGTGTTGCCGTTCTATTGGTAGAATGGAGGCATTAAAACAAGAAGTCGGTGGAATCCATATATTTTTATGGCGCAATCCTTGGGATCAGTGGTGGTCATATAAAACGGATTTCTATTTTGACAGGGCTAATATCCTGATAGCAAATGCCTTAACTGCCCCTGACTTTATCAAAAGACTACGTTTTGACATCAACCTGCCTGAATTTCATTCAGATAATCTTTATGATGAGATACTTTTTGCCGAGGCACACAGACTTACCTCTGATGCAAGTTATATGTTGTTTTATGCCTTATGGTGCCATGCCTTTATAGTAGCCAAACCTCTTTGCGATTTGGATATCAATATAGACATGCTTGCTGTATCAATGGAGTATCGTGATAGTATAGTTAAAAGATTAACGGAGTTAGGTATATCAAATCTGGATTTTTCAGATTGTAAGGTGCCGATATCCACACATTCGACCGATGATAAGGCCTTTTTTGACTCAATAGAAGAGAGGATTCATGGTTTGTTACAAGATTCAGGGGTCTCTTCAAAACAGATAGACGAGATGCTTACCATGCGTCATTCGCATACAGTTTCATTTTCAGATGAACATTTTTTACAATCTCTCATGATAACTGCATCTCGATCTACCAAATTGACCCGTAGATATGAGACAGAACTCGCAAATTTAGTATCCCGATGGAATTCTGCTATTGAGGCATTGCAGAGGGCTGAGGCGGCTGCCCGTCAGGCGAGTGAGCGTGCAGTAGCTGCTGAGACGCGTGCCGAACATGCGGAGGCAAAGGCAGAGGAGGCGGAATTGCAGGCTGCCCAGGCCAACGAACGTGCCAATCAGGCAGAAGTCAACGCCCGGGAGGCCGAGGCCCGTGCCCATGAGGCCGAGCAACGCCTGGCCGCCCTATATAACAGTATCTCCTGGCGCATCACAGCCCCGCTGCGCACTCCTCCTGTGAGGTTTGTCTATCGTCAGATCATACACATTAAAGAGCAGGGCTTCATAGGCCGTGTGAAATTTGTGAGCGGCAAGCTCTTGAAAATCGGTGAGGCTAAGGCAGTTCATTTTATCGAAGACCACCCTGTGCCATACAATACGGCCTTGAAGTGGATGCATCGCCTTGGTCTATATGCCCTGGCCCGGGCCTTTTATCGCAGAGTCACTCGTCATAACTCAGATGCGCCGTTTACTTGCCCGCCGCCTGTTACGAATATAGAGTCGGAGGCCCTCTCGCCCCGTGCCCACGAGATATACTCGCAGCTCAAAAATGGCCTGGACACTGAAAAAAAGAGATAGTGGCATTGTATGTATTTAGCCATGTCTGTTTAAATTTAACCATAGCGGACTAATCATGCGTATTTTGATAGATCTACAGAGTTGTCAGACCGAGAGCCGCCATCGTGGTATCGGCCGCTATTCCCTTGCCTTTACCGATGCCCTGGTGCAGTTATCCCTAAAACAGGGTCATGAGCCCTGGTTGTTATTAAATGGCCTGTTGCCACGGCTTGATTCATTTACTCTGCCCGGGCTGCGGCCCATATTCCAGGCAGGTCATGTAGTGGAATTGTCCCTGCCCAAGACATTCAGCTATCCTTGGTATAAACGGGTTGGTGAACTGTTGCGGGAATATGCCATAGCCCTTCTTGCCCCTGATATCTGCCTGATAACCAGTTTATTTGAGGGTTGGAGCGGTAAAGAGGATGCCATGGCAAGCATAGGCAGCCTTGAGTGGTCTCCTCCCACTGCTGTTATCCTGTATGACCTCATTCCATTTTTGAATCAATCCAAGTACTTGTCAGAACCCATGGCGCGTCTTGAGTACCTCCACCAACTCGAATCCCTCAAACGTGCAGACCTGGTGCTGACCATCTCCCAGTATGCTGCAAAAGAGGCTAGCCTCGCCATACCTGAGCTCGCTGACCGTCTGGTCCCCATCTCCTCTGCCATAGATCACAGCCGGTTTCACTCAATTTCCCTAAATCCAGACGAAAGACATGCCATTTGTAGCAGATATGGCATTAAAAAACCATTTTTGTTGTTTACAGGTGTGGCCGAGCCCCGCAAAAATATAGAAGGGCTCCTAAAGGCCTGGTCCCTTTTGCCTGAAAGGATAAGACATGCCTTTGTCCTCGTATTGGTCTGTCAGGCGGATAAACCCACTCATAACCACTACTTAACCCTTGCCTCTTCCCTCGGTATTGCAGAAGATGAGCTCATTATACCCATCGGTCATATCCCTGACTCAGACCTGGTGGCCTTGTATAATCTCTGCACCCTTTTTGTCTATCCATCCCTGCATGAAGGCTTTGGGCTCCCTGCCCTCGAGGCCATGGCCTGCGGTGCTGCGGTCATCGGCTCCAATACCACCAGCATTCCAGAGGTGATAGGTTGTGAGGAGGCCCTGTTCAATCCCGCCGATTCCGTGGACATGATGTCCAAAATCACCTATTGCCTGGAACATCCGGATTTTTTGAATGAATTGCGGTCAAATGGTCTAAGACGTGCCGCCTCTTTTTCCTGGCAGCACACAGCCCAGACCGCCTTAAATGCCATGACTCGCCTGGTTACTGCATTAGATTCACAGCGAGTCCGCCCCACACCCCCTGCTCTCTCTGACCGGTGTGTGGCAAGGCTCGTTCAACTCGCTCACAACATGCAGCCATCTGACGAGGATCTGCGCCTCATCAGCCGCTGTATGGCCCATAATGAAGGGCTTGTCTTTCAGGCCGTTGGCCACCCTCCGCTCTCCTGGCGTATAGAAGGGCCCTTTGATTCCTCCTACAGCTTGGCCCTGGTCAATCGAGAACTGGCCCGCGGCCTCAAACAACTGGGGCATTCCATTTCCCTTCATTCCACGGAAGGCCCTGGGGATTTTGACCCTAATCCATTGTTTTTGCAAGAAAACCCAGATATAAAGGAGATGTATGAATTAGGCCGCCAGTCCAGCGCAGCCCCACAGATAGTCAGCCGATTGCTCTATCCCCCCCGTGTAAAGGATATGAGGGCATCGGTGCGTCTTCTGCACTGTTATGCCTGGGAGGAGACCGGTTTTCCTCAGAAATGGGTGGAGGAATTTAACACCCATCTCTCCGGCATCACTTGTTTAAGCGAACATGTAAAACAGATACTCCTCAATAACGGTGTCACTGTGCCCATCTTTGTGGCAGGCTGTGGCGTAGATCACTGGAAGCGCATAGTGCCTGATTCAGATTACCGCATTGAGGCCAAGGCCTTTCGCTTTCTGCATGTCTCTTCTTGTTTTCCTCGAAAGGGTGTGGATGTGCTCATAAAGGCATATTTTCGCGCCTTTACCAAAGATGATGATGTCTCCCTTGTGATCAAGACCTTTCCCAATCCGCATAATCGCGTCCTGGAATGGCTTGAAACAGCGCAAAAGGCCGCTTCCAACCCACCCCATGTCCTGCTCATAAATCAGGACCTCCCTGACTCACAACTAAAGGCCCTCTATCGCCAGTGTCACTGCCTTGTGGCCCCAAGTCGGGCCGAGGGCTTTGGTCTGCCCATAGCAGAGGCCATGCTCTCAGGTCTGCCTGTGATCACCACTGCATGGGGAGGCCAGCTGGACTTTTGTAACGAAGAAAACGCCTGGCTTTTGAATTATCGTTTGGAATATGCCCAGACACACCTTGAACTCTTTGATTCCCTCTGGGCAGAGCCTGACGAGGAACACCTGACAACCCTCTTAAAACAGGTCATTGCCCTGCCCCCCAATGCCCTGCATCTCAAGACACAGCGTGCAAAGGCCCTTCTCCAAGGCCGCTTTACCTGGCAGGCTGTGGCCCAGCGCTGCACAGAGGCCGCTTACCACCTCTACTACACTCAGCCGTCTTCGCCTCCTTCGCAAAATACAGCCTGGATCACCACCTGGAACACCCGTTGCGGCATCGCAGAGTATTCCGCCCAGCTCATAGCCGCCATGAATGAAACGCCCATTCTACTTGCAGCCCACACAGAACAGCCCCTCTCCCCTGATGGCGACAATGTCCTGCGTTGCTGGAGCCCAAACGGCCAGGACCCATTACATCACCTGCGCACCGCCCTGAATTCCATAGAGATACAAACCCTTGTCATACAATTTAATTACGGCCTCTTTGACTTTTCGGTCCTCAGCGAATTGATTCACGAACAGGCAGATAAGGGCATTTCCATCTTTATCACCCTGCACAGCACCACTGACTGGCCTGATGGCACGCGCACCTTGAGCCAGCTCGCCCAGGCCCTGAGGCGTTGCACCATCCTGGTCCATACAGCCAGGGACATGAACCGCCTAAAGGACCTCGGCCTCTTGCAAAACGCGGTCTTGTTTCCCCATTTTGTCTATCCCTATGAACCAGCAAATATCCCCAGGCCCTGCCCGCCCTCCTGTCAAGTCCTTGCCTCTTATGGCTTTTTTCTGCCCCACAAGGGCATTTTAGAGCTGGTGGAGGCCATGAAGACCTGTGTAGATCAAGGCCAGGACCTGCATCTTTTATTGGTCAATGCCGAATATCCCTTGCCTGTGTCCAAAGAGACCATACAACAGGTCACTCAACGCATTCAGGAGTTGAACCTTCAGGACAGGGTCACCATGTTCACGGACTTCCTGCCCCAAGGCCACAGCCTTGGTCTTCTGAGGCACGCAGACCTGATCCTCTTTCCCTATCAGAAGACGAGTGAGTCCGCCAGTGGAGCAGTGCGTATGGGCCTCGCCTCAGGCCGGCCTGTGGCCGTGACCCCCCTTGAGATCTTTTCAGATGTGCGTCAGGTGGTCTTTCCCCTGCCTGGAACCAGCCCAGAACAGCTCAGCCAGGGGATTCAGCGAATACTCCATCGCCTTGCCGACCCTGACCTCTCTGCCGCGCATCTGCAAAGGCAAAGAGACTGGTATGAGAGCCATCGAGTACAGAAATTGGCCCAAA
The DNA here is from genome assembly GCA_028695735.1 of Deltaproteobacteria bacterium. Classification (GTDB taxonomy): domain Bacteria; phylum Desulfobacterota; class Dissulfuribacteria; order Dissulfuribacterales; family DYLC01; genus JAQVIJ01. The sequence goes on from JAQVIJ010000007.1 coordinate 76,587, forward strand.
GGTTTAAGGCCCTGCTGATGCCGGTCCATTGAAGACTGTTTCAAAGGCTTAGGCATCTTTTTTGCAGGACTCATATTGATATTCAGGTAACTCAAAAAATAGTTGCAATTCAGCAAAAATGTGGTTAATTAAAAAAACCTGCTTTGTCTCTTGTATTTTTAAGTCTAATGTGTTTGAAAAGGAGGTGATGGGAGGCGGTATCGGTCTTTGAATGAATTGAATGTGTTTGTAGGGTTATGTTTTTTGTTTTTTATTTTTTGCTAAATCTAATCTTCAGGAGGTATTAAAACATGGCAACAAGTTATTCTGCTTTATCAGTCAAGGATCAGGTCCAGCTTATGTATGTGGCCTATTTCGGCCGCGCCGGAGACCCAGCTGGAGTGGACCATTGGATTAATGACATCAATGTCAATCATTTCACCATCGAACAGGTGGGCGATACCTTCGCCCTCCAGTCTGAGGCAAAGGGTCTCTATTCTTACCTTGCCTATTCCAATCTGGGTGACCCCACTGCCTTTGTGACAGCCATCTATAACAATCTATTTGAACGTGCCCCTGATACAGCCGGCCTTAACTACTGGGTGGACAGGCTGACCGGCACCAACACAAATGGCACCAATTCAAATCTTGAGCACATAAGCGCAGGCACCATGATCGCTGCCATCATAAACGGCGCCTATGCCAGCACAGGTACAAATCATGCCAATGATGTAGCCAGCATGGAAAACAAGATTCAGGTTGCTGATTACTTTACTCAAAAGTTGATCGACAACCACATCACCTGGGACCCTGCCTCCATGCGTGACGATGCCGCGGCCTGCATAGCCAATGTTACCGGGGATTCAACTACGATTGATGACGGTAAGACGACGGCTGATGCCAGTGTGAATGCGTTTGTGGGTACGAGTGGGCAGACGTTTACGCTTACGACGGGTATGGACAAAATCGTTGGTACTGGTTTGGAGAGCGTTACTGCGTTGGAAAATAACGGTGGCGTTCTTGGTGGTGAAACATGGAACTCGGGTGACTCAATCACTAATGTTAAAAATGTTAACTTAATGGTTACAACTGCCGACACTATTCCTGCGGTTGTTACAATGCAAGATGTTGCTAACGTTAATGTAACAAGCTATGATCCTAACACATTAAACGCTGCTGCTTTCACAAATGTTGGTACAATTAATGCAACTGGTGGTCAAGGTGCTGCTTCTATATTGACAGTTAACAACGGTTCTATCGCAACAACTTACGCTGTTGCTGACACTTCTGCTTCTGGCATTATTGTTAGTCTTCGTGCTGCTGAATTAACTGGCGCTGCTGACACAATCAAGTTTGCTGCTAACACAGCAGGTAGCACAACAGCTGGTGCTGTTGGTACTGCGCCAGTTGTTGCAACAGCTACATTCACTTCTGCTACTACTGGTGTAGAAACAGTTTCTGTTGATACTACTGGTACTAACGTATTCAACGTAGTAGCCAACAACACAGCTATTACTGACGCCACCAAGCTTGTTATTACTGGCTCTGGTAACAACACTATCGGTACAGCAGGTATGACTAACGTAGCTGTTTACGACATGTCTGGCGCTTCTGGCACTAACACATTGAATGTAGCTGGTACTCTGACAACTGGCGATGTAATCAAAGGTGGTACTGGTACTGATACATTGCGTATGAACAACGCTTCTACTATCGCTAATATTACGGTCACTGGCGTTGAAACATTGCGTTTGTCTACTGGTTCTTCTACTGGTACAGCAATCTTCACAGCGGGTCCAAGCTTCACGACTGTTCGTGTTGATGGTGATAACTCAGAAACTGGTACACAAACATTGACTAACCTTGGTGCAGTTACCAAACTTCAGTACAAAGGCGATGCATTAACTGTTAACTCTGGTGCTGCTCAGCAGTTCAATAGCTTATCAATGACTAACTCATTCACTGGTTCAGCTGACACTTTGGCTGTTAGTGTTGACAATGGTGGTGTTACAGCTGCAGGTGGTTATACATTGGGTGCATTGATTGCTGACGGCGTTGAAACAATGACTGTAGATGTAAAAGACCTAGGCGCTACTGGTACAGCGACATTCACAGGTATTACAGACAACACCTTGTCTAGCTTAGCAGTAACATCTACTGGTGTTGTTAATCTAGGTACTGTAACTGCAACAAATGCAGCTGGTACTGCTGGTATGTTGACATCATTGGATATGTCTGCTGTTCAGGGTGCTACTGCTTCTTCTGTAAATTTCGCTGCAAACACATTGGGTTCAGTGGCTGTAATTAATGCTACTCAAGCTGGTGGTATGACAACTACATTTGCTACTGCTACACAAGCTGGTAACACTCAAATCATCTACACGGGTGGTGCTGGTGTTGATAACTTCAACTCATCAACTAATGCAACTGCTTCTGTTGTTGTAATTGATGGTAAAGGCGGTAATGACATAATCAAGACAGGTGTTGGTAATGACGTAATCACTGGTGGTGAAGGCGCTGATAACATTACTGGTGGTGCGGGTAACGACACAATCAACTTGACTGAAACTGTTTCGGCTGTCGACAAGATCTTCTACGCTGAGTCTGGTGCCGCTAACGTGGATACCGTGTCTGGCTTCAAGGTTGGTACCGATATCGTTGGTTACTCTGTTGCTGCGGGTGCATTCGATGGCGCCACCACTACGTTCAGCGATGGTAATGGCACCGCAATCACTACGGCTCCGACCTCCATTGATGTGCTGTCTGTCACTGCCGGTACTACCACAGCTAACCTGACAACCGATCTCGGCAGTGGCAATCGTTACGAAATGGTGAAGTTTGCTTCGACCACCTCGACTGATTTTGCGACTGCAATTAATGGCTCTGGAACCGGTTCGATTACGATCAGCGACGCCAACCTTAGTGCAACTGAACGTGTTGCTGCTGTGTTCTATGATGCAACGAATGGTCAAGCTGTGTTTGGTTACATCCTGAATACTGATAGCACCACATCGACTAATGTGATTGATTCCAACGACACCTTCATTGAAGTTGTGCGTGTTGGCATGACCGCCACGGACTACACCTCGTTCAGCGGAACCGGCTTCGAGTTCTTCTAATCTCCCCGGAGACAAGCACCCGCCCTCGGGTAGGTGCTTGAGGTGATTGAAACCCTGTCCTTCTCACGAGGGGCAGGGTTTTTTTCAGAAACAAAGGGACACCCACTTATTTCACGTAACGCCGCATTCCCACGCCACTTGGACACCACCCGCCAAGTCGATGTCCCGGTTGTGTAAATTAGAAAAAGGACAGTCACTTTCTTGAACAACATTTTTAATCAAATCTTCTAATCCATCGAGAAAAAGGACAGTCACTTTCTTGAACAACAATTTTAATTAAATTTTCTAATCTACGATAATCATTTTTCATTTATTTTTCCCTTGTCTTTCCCCATTTTTTGATTGAGAAAAAGGACAGTCACTTTCTTGAACAACATTTTTAATCAAATCTTCTAATCCACGAAAATCATTTTCCATTCATTTTTCCCTTGTGGGCGTGCACAAATTATATGCGACACGTGCACAAATTATATGCGACATAATCTTGGGAATGAGAAAAAGGACAGTCACTTTCTTGAACAACATTTTTAATCAAATCTTCTAATCCACGAAAATCATTTTCCATTCATTTTTCCCTTGTCTTTCCCCATTTTTTGACCTACATTATTTTTATCTCATTTGCTGTTGTCCGACTAAGATTTTAGGAGGTATGCCATGCCCACTGCCGCTGAGATGAGTAACAGTAGAAAAGGACAGTCACTTTCTTGAACAACATTTTTAATCAAATCTTTATAAGTAATTAGAAAAAGGACCATTTTTAATGAAAGGAGATAAAAAATGTCAGCGAATGAGAAAAAGGACAGTCACTTTCTTGAACAACATTTTTAATCAAATCTTCTAATCCACGAAAATCATTTTCCATTCATTTTTCCCTTGTCTTTCCCCATTTTTTGACCTACATTATTTTTATCTCAT
>JAQVIJ010000004.1 GCA_028695735.1 Deltaproteobacteria bacterium
GGCACTAAAAATCGCACCATTGTCGGTTTGATCATGCAACAGTCCATCGCTTTAGGTTTGATCGGCTTTGTGGTGGGTAAGATTTCGGCAACGTTATTGATGGCGCCAATCTTTCCCAAATATGTGCTGCTGCAACCACTCGACTCCGTTATGGGTTTTATCTCCGTGGTTATGATCTGCGTACTGTCGAGCATTATCGCTATTCGTGCCGCGCTCAGAGTCGATCCGGCCGAAGCCATAGGGGGCTGACATGACTGCTAAAGGTATTCGTATCCAGGGGTTAAAAAAACGTTATGGAAGTGGCGATACCGCCGTTGATGCCCTAAAGACCGTCGACATGCACGTTGCGCCGGGCGAGGTCGTTGGACTGATAGGTCCTTCTGGATCTGGCAAAACCACGCTCCTTAAATGTTTGGGAGCGGTGATCGAGCCGACCGCCGGAAAAATGATACTCGGAGATGACGTCATTTATGATGACGGCTGGAAGGTCAAAGATCTTCGTGCCTTGCGGCGGGACCGGATAGGCTTTGTATTCCAAGCACCTTATCTGATTCCTTTCCTCGATGTCACCGACAACGTAGCCCTTCTGCCCATGCTGGCGGGAATGCCAAATGCCGAGGCGCGTAAACGGGCAATAGGATTGTTTAAAGCGCTTGATGTGGAGCATCGCGCCAAGGCCATGCCATCTCAACTCTCTGGTGGAGAACAGCAACGAGTGGCTATTGCACGTGGCTTGGTGAATCGTCCCCCGGTAATACTGGCCGATGAACCGACCGCTCCGCTTGATAGTGAGCGCGCCCTGGCCGTAATCCGGATCTTGAACGATATGGCCAAAAAATTCGAGACCGCCATTATTGTCGTCACCCACGATGAAAAAATCATTCCCACCTTCAAACGCATATATCACATCCGTGACGGGGTAACCTATGAAGAAGAAGGCGAAGGACGTGGTTTCGAATGAGATCAATACAGAAAGGTATTCAAAATGACAAAAGACGTCTGGCTTAAACGAGTCGCATTGGTTGTGCTCATGACTATTTTAACCGCAATCAGTTCTGCAACGTGGGCCGAAGAGAACGATAGTGCAGTCAAAGCGCTCTCGCTGAGAAATATCATGCAGGAATTGAGCAATAACATGCAGATAGTGACTGATGCCATTTCCAGAGAGGACTGGGAACAGGTGGCGGGAACTGCGCCGCAGATTGCCAATCATCCACAGCCGCCGATAGCAGAGAAGATGCGCATTTTAGGTTTTGCAGGTTCCAATGTGAGCAACTTCAAAAGTTTTGACAAGCAGACACATCAAGCCGCAAAGGAATTAGAAGAAATCGCCATGAGAAAAGACGGTAAAGGGGTGATAGCACAGTTCGCAACACTCCAAAAAAGTTGTCTCGCTTGTCACCAGAGTTTTAGAAAAACCTTCAAGGAGCATTTTTATGGGAAATAATAATATGGTTGTTCATTATGCTCTGATAGGAATGTGTCTTCTGACGTTGACAGGATGTGCTGTTGGGCCTGACTTCCAGCGCCCGGCACCCCCTGATGTGATTGGTTATACTCCCACCCCGCTGGCTACAAGTTTGAATTCCTCCCCCACCACGCTGGGTGATCCACAAAACATTATTAAGGCAGAACGACTAACAAAACATTGGTGGCGAGCGATGGGTGCCGACAAACTAGACATGCTCATCAGCGAGGCCCTGGAACGTAATCCAACCCTGATGGCGGCAGAGGCTACTTTGCGTCAGGCTCAGGAACTTTACGCGGCGAGGGCTGGTTCGACGCTTTATCCACAATTAGAGGGCAACTTGGGTGGCCAGCGCCAACGCTTCAATCCTGGAACATTAGGACAAACCGGAGAAGCACGGGAATTCAGTCTCTACAATGCTGGCGTGGGTGTTCGCTATACATTTGATCTGGCCGGGGGCAATCGTAGGGCGTTGGAAGCTCTGGCTGCCCGGAGCGATTATCAGCAGTTTCAATTGGAAGGCGCTCGTTTGACATTGGTGGCAAATATCGTCACAACGGCCATCACTCAGGCAAGCCTGAAAAGGCAGACTGAAATTATAGAAAACATCTTGAAATCGCAGGAAAACCAACTCGAACTAACCCGGGAACGCATTCGTCTTGGTCATGGAGAACCGGACGATGCGTTAGTCCTGCAGACACAGTTGGAGCAAACGCGCGCCAAACTGCCGCCGTTACGTTATCAACTTCAACAAAACGAACATTTTTTGGCCGTTCTTGTGGGTAAAGCTCCAGGAGAGAGCTTGTTGCCGTCGTTTACCTTGGAGGATTTCACCCTGCCTCCGGAGTTGCCGTTGTTAATTCCCTCTGAACTGGTGCGTGCAAGGCCGGATATTCTCGGCGCTGAAGCGTTGCTGCATGCCTCTAATGCAGAATACGGGGTCGCAATATCGAAACTATATCCCCAACTCAACCTTAGCGCCGATCTTGGATCACAGGCACTGACGACCGGTGCGTTGTTCGGCAGTGGTTCCGCTGTTTGGAGTCTGGTGGGGCAGCTGACACAACCCCTGTTCAATCCAGGCTTGCCCGCTGAAAAGAGAGCAGCTCTCGCCGCCTTCGATGCGGCTGCGGCAAACTACCAGTCCGTCGTTCTGGAAGCTCTTCGCAACGTAGCTGATGTATTGCGGGCATTGGAGAATGATTCAAAAAGGCTGGAGGCTCTTTCTGCTGCTGTTTCCGCTTCAGAGAAGTTTTTAGAGTCAACACAGCGTCGGTATAGGCTTGGAACAGCCAGCTATTACGATCTGCTTATCGCACAACAACAACGGCTTCAGACCGAACTCGATCTAACAGAAGGCCAGGCCAAACGCCTGGTCAACACTGCCGCTTTTTACCAGGCGATGGGCGGCGGTTTAAATGGCATTACCGGAAGCGCTGGCGATGTGTCGGAGGCTCAAAGCGCGGAGCGGATCGCCTCGCGATAGTTCAGGAGGATCTGCTCGCGGTACTTCTCCATCACCGGATGCAGAAAGGGTCTGGCGGGGATGACGATGGTCGCGCCGTTCGGATGTTTGATGGTGGCTCCGTACTCCATGACGGCACCGATGTTCACCATGTCTTCCCCGTCCTTGTTGACGGTGCCGCGCAGCAGGCCGACAAACGCCTTGTCGGCCATGATCTTCTGGGTGATGGCGTTGACGAGAAAGCCGGTGTCGATGAGCGCCTTGCTGGAACCTTTGCGCTCGAGGATCTAAAAAAGGACAGTCACATTCTTGAATAATATTTTTAATTAAATTTTTTATCAAAAATCATTAAAATTACCTCACTGTCAACCAAAAGTAAGGGCAAAATAAGGTCTTTAGTCTGAAGATTCTTTTTTGTTACATATTTTACCCAGCATATAGATAATTCCAGGGATTTGTTTTGCGGATGAGGGGTTCTAACCGACATCGTGCTTGTGGATTTTTCAGTTTTAATACATGGTGATAATTCAATATCTGGGCGATGAGCAGCCGGCATTTGTTCCATGCCCCACATAACCGCCCTCCTTGGCGGAGAATGTGGGGCCGGCGCCCTTCATGGCGCCTATTCCACAAACACCGGCTGCTCATCGCCCCTCCCCCACAAAAGAATGTAGGGGCGACCGGCCGGTCGCCCCTACTTCGGCGGCTATCGCCGCCCTGCAATGACGATGAGTCTGTATCGCCCTTCTTGGCAGTTATGCGCCGCATGGAACAAATGCTTCACCGCTGTCACTCAGGAGATTTAATTAAAAAAGTTGAGCAGAAATGTGTCTGTCCTTTTGTTCTGTTCCAACCCCCTTTTTTGCCCTTGTTTTTGTTTGACAGTGCAGCAAGCCTATGATAATTTTTAGAAAACCTGTAAGGTAGATAATAAATAATGTTAGCTGGACACCGGCATGATCCTAGACATACGGACAAAACGCGTCTATGAGCCTCCCGATGCACGTGACGGTTTTCGTGTTCTTGTGGATCGCATCTGGCAGCGTGGAATGGCAAAGAAGCAGGTCCGAACGGACCTGTGGCTACGGGACGTAGCACCGAGCACGGCTTTGAGAAAGTGGTTTGCCCACGACCCGTCAAAGTGGGAAGAATTCAAGAAGCGCTACTTCGCAGAACTTGATAAAAATCCCGAAAGCGTGCACGTCCTTCTTGAAGCGGCGGCGAAAGGCACCTTGACGCTGTTGTTTTCAGCCCGCGATGCCGAACATAACCAAGCGATCGCATTGAAGGAGTATTTACTATCGAAGGCGAGAAAACAAGCCAGCTAACCAGCGCTTGCACCTGACGTCACTCCGCTGCGCTTCGCGGCGCAGGTGAAGCGCGAGCCGTTATGCCTAAGATTATAAAAGATTTCCTATCCTTACTTCGTATGATATTTATGTTAAAAAGAGACCGCTCTTAGGAGGTTGTAGCATGGAAACAAAGTTAAAAATGATCTATTGGAAAGGCGAGAAATTCTGGGTGGGAAAGCTCCTTGAACATCCAGAAATAATGACACAAGGCGAGACACTGGAAGAACTTGAAGATAACATGAAGGATGCCTACGCGCTGATAATAAAAAAGGACAGTCACATTCTTGAATAATATTTTTAATTAAATCTTTTTGATTAGTTATACCAATTCCTTCAGTTACCCCCAATGAAATCTAACATTATTTATCATCTGCCTACCGACTTTTTATCAAAAATCATAAAATTGCCTCACTGTCAACCAAAAGTAAGGGCAAAACAGGGCCTTTAGTCTGAAGATTCTTTTTTTTGTTACATATCTTACCCAGCATATAGATAATTCCAGGGCCTTGTTTTGCGGATGAGGGGTTATAACCGGCATCGTGCTTGTGGATTTTTCAGTTTTAATACATGGTGACAATTCAATATCTGGGCGGGGGCAGCCGGCATTTATTTCATGCCCCACATAACCGCCCTTCTTGGCGGAGAATGTGGGGCCGGCGCCCTTCATGGCGCCTATTCCACAAACACCGACTGCCCTCGCCCCTCCCCATCTCCACATTCTACCTCAGAAGCCGCTTAAAAAAAGACATAGACCCTTTGGACTTTGGTTAACACCCTTCCTGAAACCCCACACCCAATCATAAACGACGCTTCAAAGCAGCACATCCCTTTGCACTTTGGTGAACAGCGGGTAAAGGCCAATTCTGCGATTTTTATTGGCAGAAATGCCGGTTCAGCCAGCGATTTTTATTATCAGAAGGGTAGGTTCATTATTTCAGCAGGTCAATCCGTTATCATTGGGATTGCAGTAGGAATGAATAGAGCATCTGTTATAAACATGGAGTTCCGCAGGGACGAGAAGGGGCGGCCGTGGTGGAGTGTTTGTGAAATAGGCGCCATGAAGGGTGCCGGCGGCGCATCCTGCCAGGGATGGCAGTTATGCGCCGCATGGAACAAATGCTCCACCGCTGCCGCCCCAAGAGATTTAATTAAAAAAGTTGAGCAGAAATGTGTCTGTCCTTTTGCTGTGTTTTGCTGTGTTATGTGGGTGGGGTTGAAGTTGATGCCGACGAATTCCACCTCCGGGTGCAGCGCGGCCATCAGGCACAGGTTCAGGCCCTGGCCGCAGCCCAGTCCATCCAGATCGGGGACTGTTCGCGGTAGTAGCCAAAGGTGTAGCCAAGGTCGGTGTTGTAGCCGTGGTTCCAGGTCATCGGGGGTTTCCTTATGGGGTGTCACGCTCAAGTTTGGGTGTTCAAGAAAGTGACTGGCATTTTTCTATCATAAGAACAATGTATGACTAAAAATGGGGAAAGACAAGAGAAAAATAAATGAAAAAATAATTTTCGTAGATTAGAAAATTTGATTAAAATTGTTGTTTAAGAAAGTGACTGTCCTTTTTCTCAACTCGAATGGAAAGAGGCATTAGATATGGCAATACAGAGGGAATTTCCTGGAGGTGTGAGGGGCAGTGGGCTTAAGCTTATAAGTGACAATGGCAGTCAGCCTACAGCGACCTCATTTATGAAGGATATGGCAACACTTGGTATAGAGCAGATATTCACAAGTTATGACAATCCAAAAGGCAATGCAGAAACAGAGAGGGTAATGAGGACAGCAAAGGAGATTATTTGGCTCAATGAATTTGTTTCCTTTGAGGAGGCAAAGGAGAAGATAGGCAGGTGGATACAGGAAGACTATAACAAGCTCTATGTGCACTCACAGCTTGGATACATGAGTCCAGAGGAGTTTGAGGCAAGATATGAGGAAGAGAGGATAAGAAAGACAGCATGACCTCTACACCTTTAGGGTATAAAAAATGTCTTGACAAATGGGGTGCAGTACATTACCCCCTAAAGAGAGGTTAGCCTGAGGAGAAGACCATGAACTGGATAGAGGACGAGGATATAAGGGCAGCATTAAAGGAGATGAGGACCTATATTGATATTACCGAGGAGGACCTCAAGAAGATCTTCGACCTTGCCATGGAACATGCAAGGAGAAGACTGAAGAAGAGGATCCCTGTGAGCCTGGTCATGACCAGGGATGTTATAACTGTTAAAAGGGATATGAGCCTTAAAGATTTAGCAAGGCTTCTTACAGAAAAGGGGATTAGCGGAGTGCCTGTTGTGGATGACCTTAACAGGGTTATTGGCATTGTTACAGAGTCAGATATTATCTTTCAGACAGGGCAAAAAAGAAGCAGGGGATTGAGGGAATTTCTGAGAGAGCTTATTGGAGAGCCTCATCCAAAGGATACCAGAGGTCCCCTTTCAGAGCTCAGGGTTGAGGATATAATGAGCACTCCTGTTATTACAGCCACTCCTGATATGGATATAAGGGATGTGGCAGTCATACTTGAAGAAAAGAGGATAAAGAGGATGCCTGTTGTGGACTCTGATGGCAGGCTCATCGGCATAATATCAAGGCAGGATATTGTAAGGGCAGTAAGCCATGAGTCTTAGGGAATATCTTTCAAAATTTAAAGGAGGAGCCAAGTCTCCTCCTGGTGTCTCTCCTGTTGAGGTCTTCTGGTCCTTTATTGGTTCATTTATAGGCGTCTCTGCCTGTGGATACCTCTCTTCATTCTATTTTGAGCCAAGGGAGATGAATTTGTTTATAGGTTCCTTTGGTGCATCAGCAGTCCTTGTGTATGGTGCAATAAAGAGTCCCTTTGCCCAGCCGAGGAATCTTATCGGAGGCCATGTCTTTTCAGGTATTATGGGTGTCCTCAGTTATCAAATTATAGGAGAACCTTTGTGGTTTTCTGGAGCAATAGCTGTATCAGGCGCAATTGCTGTTATGCTTATTACAAAGACCCTTCATCCACCAGGAGGCGCCACTGCCCTTATAGCTGTTATTGGTGGAGAGAAGATCCACAGGCTCGGCCTTCTCTATCCTTTTATACCAGCAGGTCTTGGAGCCCTGATTCTCTTAATTGTTGCCCTTTTTGTGAATAACCTTTCAAGAGAAAGGAGGTATCCAGAATACTGGCTATGAAGTATGAAGGACTCAAGATTTATGGAATGTGTCTTGAGAGGCTCCAGCATCAGATCAGGCTTGCAAAGGAGCGTATAAAGACCATGAACCCCTCACCAGAGAGGATAGTCCTTGAGTGCTATTATACCAGTGATGTGGAGGATCTTATTGATATCCTTGAACTTTATGATGTAGAACACAAGGATATGGATACAGTAAAACAGAAGCTCTCTGACCTTGCTGATAATAAAAAAGGACAGTCACATTCTTGAATAATATTTTTAATTAAATCTTTTTTGATTAGTTATATCAATTCCTTCAGTTGCTCCCAATGAAATCTAACATTATTTATCATCTGCCTACCGATGCCTTACCGACTTTTTATCAAAAATCATAAAATTACCTCACTGTCAATCAAAAGTAAGGGCAAAATAAGGTCTTTAGTCTGAAGATTCTTTTTTTGTTACATATCTTATCCAGCATATAGATAATTCCAGGGACTTGTTTTGCGGATGAGGGGTTCTAACCGACATCGTACTTGTGGATTTTTCAGTTTTAATACATGGTGATAATTCAATGTCTGGGCGATGAGCAGCCGGCATTTGTTTCATGCCCCACATAACCGCCCTTCTTGGCGGAGAATGTGGGGCCGGCGCCCTCGTGGCGCCTATTCCACAAACACCGGCTGCTCATCGCCCCTCCCCACAAAAGAATGTAGGGGCGACCGGCCGGTCGCCCCTACTTCGGCGGCTATCGCCGCCCTGCAATGACGATGAGTCTGTATCGCCCTTCTTGGCAGTTATGCGCCGCATGGAACAAATGCTTCACCACTGCCACCCCAAGAGATTTAATTAAAAAAGTTGTTCAGAAATGTGTATGTCCTTTTGTTCTGTTTTCTTTTTGTTCTACCCTAAGGCTGTGTGTTTTTCCTCTGCTCCTTCTCTTTAAGGAAATGTTGTAGTTCATTTTTGACAAATGCCAGTACATTCATTTCCTTGATGAGATTTTTGATGTACTTGGTGTCAGGAAAGTTGATGGCATCGAAATAACACCAGGTTTTGCATGAAGTACATCCTACCATACAATTAAGAGGATTCACTACTACAGCCTTTTCCTTTGCTATATCATAGTCAAAGACTCCACGACGGCAACTGGTGACACACATACCACACCCAGTGCATTTGTTTGTATCGATAAATGGATGCCACTCTATCTGTTTCCTTGGTATCCCTTTCCATAGCTCTTCTTTTTCAGTCAGCATGGTTTGCCTCCAGTTTATGAATTTTTATTTATTCCTGCCCATCTTGCCAAAGAGGAGCGCAAGTGCTGCCCAGCCGCATAGAAATACAGCGCCTAAGTCGTGCAGTGTAAAGGCGATCTGTCGAGTGTTTATGGAGTCGCTGAACAGCAATATGGCTGCTGTCAGCGCCATGAAGAGCACGCCGCAAACGGCAGTCCAGTACCAGATACTCCTCGCAGCCTTTGCCCTCAAAATGCTGTAGATGACCGCTGCCAGAAACACCAGCCCTGCCAATGTATGGAATTTGCCAAGCATATCCACCAGTTGGGAGGTCAGTATCTCTTCTCCAATGATGATCAAACCTGGCCCTGCCACGGCTATGAGCAGTATGGCGATCATCAGCCCGTGAGTGGTGGAGAGGCAAATACTCTGCGGCAGAGTGAGGGTATGGCCCGTTGTCATCAGAAAGACGGCAGCCGCAATCAGTGCGCTTAAAATGACCACCAACAGCGTCTTTCCCAGCCATTCATGGCGTATGGCCCCCATCCAGACTCCAAATTCAGAGAGCCCAAGGAGTTGTGCATTGGTGGTATAAAGCGTTTCTGCATTGGGGCCGGTAAAGGGTTTCAGCATCACCTTTTGATTCCAGAAGTTGGATTTCAGGCTGTGGCAGTCCGTGCAGCCACCTGAGCCCAAGGCGCTGGCCGCTGGCAGGATATCGTGGCTGAGCTTGAAGACCGAGGAGTATGGCGTATATTCCCAGGGCTGCGGTTTAAAGGGCAGGGGCCTCCATGTGACTCCATCTGTTGTGTACTCACTGCCTGAAACCAGTATCACATCCTTGTTTTCCAGGTCTTCGCCGGCCTTTTGTAGATAACGGGCCATGGCCTTGAGCAAGGCCTGTATCTCCTCAGGTCTATTCAATTCCGCTGCGCCATCCTGATTGTCGTCCTGAATGGAGGCCAGTTCAGGGTAGTTGTTTTTAGGGTCATCCCTGTGCGCCTTCCACACGGCGAACAGGTCCTTCATAAATGGCTGGCCGATGTGTTGGCCGTCTTTGGTGAGAGTGGCCACCCAGATGCTGTAGATGCGATTCATGGGATAGATGCGGCCTTTATACCAGATGCGCACTGGTTCATAGAGAAACAGGGGCTGGTGCTCAGAGGTGGCAAGGCTGGCCTCGCCATAGAGGTTCCATGGCTTCATGTCAGGGCCATAAAAGGTCCAGATGCGTTTACCAGGGGCCTCTATGCGAGGGACATCGTTAAACACGGTGCTGTCCTGAATAAGGGCGGCCTTGGCCTGCCTTTGGGGTATGTGGCAGGTCTGACAGGCTATTTTTTCCAGGTGTCGCGAGGGCAGGCCATAGTGTTTGGGAATGGGTGCCTTGAGAAGACCTGTCATGTGACAGTCCTCGCAGGTGCGCATGGTGTTGTTCAGGTCCTTTCTGACCAGGCCTGTTGGGTCGTCACCCTTTCCGATCTGGTGCATCTCCTGGCCATTTATGCGCGCATCCTTGGCCTTTTTGCCCGTCACATGGCAGTCCACGCAACGCACTCCAGCCTTCAGATGCACATCGGTCCTTTCGCTGTAGATGGCCCCTTTTTTCTTCCAATCCGGTTCCTTGTGGCAGTTTAGGCAGACCTCTGATGCAGGCTCTCTCACCATGTGCAAAGAGACCTCTCCAGAGGGCAGAAACAGCTCTTTTCTGTAGGTGAGCACGGGGGTTTCACCCTTTTTCACCTGGTCCTGCACTGTGGCAAGGCCTGCGCCTGCCGTGGCCGCCCAGCGAAAGTTCTGTGCTGCTATCTGTTTGGCACGCTCTGAGTAGTTATAAGCAGGCATGTGGCAGAGCAGGCAATCCGCCTCCAAGACGCCGGTGGCCGCCCAGTTGGCCTTGAAATAGTCTCCGTCCAGGCGGTTGTCTCCGTTGGGCTGAATGTGATTGGACTCATCTGAAGCAAATTGGTCATATCTGTGGCCGTTTCTATCATATTCTGCTGGCCCTCCGCCTGGATGGCAGGCGCCGCAGGCAGTTACGAATTCAAAGGATGTGAGGTCGATCTCCCTGGGGCTTTTGTTTTCCTTTTTCGCCAACTGGCGATAATTGGGGGCGGCGCTTCAGTAGCGGCCTCCATATTGGCCGGGGCTGCGCATCCATGGGTAGATGGCCGCCATTTCTGAAGAGACCCGCTCGTCCTTGCCTTGTTGAAAATGATAGCCGCTGGTGATGCGGTCATAGTCGTGGCATCTGCCACAGGTCTTTTTGGGGCTGTAGGGCTTGTCTGTATTCATATCCTTTGATGGGTCTATGACCGCCCCGTCTTCTGTCAACAGATGAAACGGCGGGCATACAGACATAAAGCTACGCCTGGCCGTTTCCTGAGCAGAGCGTTCCTCCACTCTTGCATGGAGGTCCATGGCAAGGGATGTCTGCCATGAAGAGATTACAATGAGGGTAATCAGGTGCCAAAGGATCAAATGTGGCAGGGAGGAGCGAGTGGGCATATTGGGGGTTCCCTCCAATCAAAGGTGAGCCTTGCAAAATCGTCTTTCCTCGCGTCTTGTTCCCGAACGAAGATTCTAATTTTTCAAGGCTTCCGAAGCTATTCGATTTTGTAAAGAATAAAACAACATTGTTTGATATGTCAAGCTTTTTGTTTCGCATGTAGTCAGCCCATAATTTGTCTTGAGTTTAGATAATCTTGCCAATTGTCAATATATTCTCGCCGAATGGCAAGATTAACTTGCCTATAGTCCATTGGAGTTGGACAGTTGGCGTTGTGAGCATGGAAAATATGCGTAGAATGGCCTCAAAAGCCCATATTAAATTAAAAAGGAGGTGAGACAGAAAGATATAAAATTGATTTTATGCGTTCGGCAGTTACTGAAGTATGAATCTCAATTTCATTTAGGAGGGCAGTCATGTTAAAAAACAAAAAGATGGTATTGGCAGTGTTTGCAACCATGGGTTGTTTGGCGGCCACGCAGGCCAGCGCAGGCCCAGTGATAGAGTTTGGAGATAATGGCGAAAGTTACTTGCAGCTGGATGTCAAATTTCAGGGCATAGCTGATTTCACAGACTTTGGTTCCGGCAAGGACGGAGAGGATTCCCGCATGGACCTCTATCTGCGCAGGGCTCGTATCGTGTTTACAGGTATGCTGAATGATACCTGGGGCGCCAAGTTTCAGACCTGCGGCGGTACCAGTGCAACCCGTAATTTCGGCGGTGGTGGATACGAACTGGCCAAGTCCAATGAAAAGAACAATTCACAGATTCGTCTGACGGATGGCTATCTCATAGGGCTTTTGGACGATGCCTTCAATATCAAGGTGGGTCTTACCAAGATACCCCTGACCAGGGCCAATCTGGATGAGTGCTTCAACCCCCTTACACATGAGCGTTCAGCCTTTGTGTACTCACCGTACGGCACTGACGCCACCAAAAACAGCCGTGATATGGGTATAGTGGCATCAGGTAACTTCGTTGGCAACCATTTGAAATACTTTGCGGCTATTATGGAGGGTCGCGAGGGTTCATCACGGTTTTATAACCCCTTTGTAGATAAGACCTTTACCTCTTCCCCAGAACCTGACAGCAATTTTGATTATGTGTTTAGACTGCACTATTCCTTCCTGAAACCGGAAAGCGGGCCCACTGCTATGGGTTATAAAGGGACTTATCTGGGCAAAAAGGGGCCTATCCTGACCCTGGGTGGTGCTGTGGCATACGAGCCTGATGCGGCCTATAAGAACACCAGACCCAAGGGGGCATCCGGCACACCTGACTTCCTGTTGGCCACGGTCTTAAATGACGATAAGGTGGATTACAAGGCCTACACAGCAGATGTCTTCTTTGAGTACCCAATGGCAGACATGGGCACCCTGACTGCTACCGGTCTGTGGCTGAAGGTGGATTTCGACGACGCCTATAAGACAGCCCGGGCCATTGCAGACCTGAACACCATTGTGGGCGGCGCTACCGGCCAAAGGGAAGGCGGTTATGTGAAGGCAGGTTATATCCTTCCATACACAGTGGGCTCCAAGGGCCTGGTACAGCCGTTTGCCCGTTACGAGAAGTGGGATGTGGCCAGTTTTCTCGGTGTTGATAACCAGACGGTTAAACAATACGGTATAGGCGCCAATTATTTTGTCCGGGGGGATGATAGCGTCAGGTTTACCTTTGAATACTACAGGACGGACTTCGACAAGAAGACCAAGCTGGGTGATTACCTGGATCAGACCACGCCTGGTTCCAAACTCTACGATGGTTATAACACATTTACATTGATGTTTATGGTTGTAATTTGATATTTTTCATGTAGCCTTCGAGCTGGAACGCCGTGGGCCTTCAGATGCCAGACTGAAACGCCCACGGTTTCCTTTGTTTGAGGCTAAAGATGAACCTAGCCCATAGGCAAAAATTTGGCGTTAAGGGGGAAATATGCCCAAAAAAAAGGTCTTTGTCCTGTCTGCCTGCCTTTTATTGTGTGCGCAGACGGTTTCTGCTGAAGAACTTTTGATTCAGCTCAAGTCAGGTAATATCATCAAGGTCAAATATGAGGGTGTGGTGCAAGGCGTCTCCCTGGATGGGAAGACCGATGCAATAGAGGGTTTTCGCATAGAGGGCCAGAGAATGTCTCCTGTGGCAGCCCCGTCTCCCAATCAGGCCCTTAATCAGACCCCTGGTCAGGCCCAGACAGCAGCAGTCCCTGCCGCCAGTGGGCAGCCTGTCTCCGAGGTCAAGCCAGCCAAGCCTGCAGAGAAAAAGGATGCAGGAGAGGGCTGGTTTAAGTTGAAATGGGCACCGCCTAAGTCAGAGGATTGAGGTGGTATCGCGAAGGTAATCAGCAGGTCTTGCAGCCCTCACCAGAGAGGATAGCCCTCAGATGGAATGGTTTTGAGACATGTATGCGTTTTTTCTTCATGGTCAGGGCACCATCTTCTTTTAGCTGGCTGATGACCCGTGCCACTGTTCGTTTGCTCTGGCCTGAGGTGGTTGCAAGTTGTTCCTGGTTCAGGTTGCAGATCAGATCCCCGTCCTTGTCTGTGGTGCTGTTATAGAGGATGATCTTGGCTATGTGTTCCAATGGGGATTTGATGGTCAGATTTGTGACCTTGTCTGTGTACTCTATGACCCTGCGGGAAAGGCATCTCAGCAAGGCATAGGGAAACTCCGCATATTCTTTGGCGAGTTTTTCAAACACAGGCTTGCTCAGGGTATAACAGAGGGAATCCTCTACGGCCTCGGCATAGAGGTGTGCCGCTCCTGTGATAAGAGTGGGGACACAGAAGATTTCATTGGGATATATGAACCAGATGGTGACCTTGTCTCCTGCCTCGTTTAGTTTGTATGCCTCCACCAAACCTATCTCTAAAAGAAAGATGCTATCTATGGTGTCTCCCTCAGAATATATGATCTCACCCTTGTTATACTGGTGTTTTTGTAGATTCTGTTTTATGATGGATAATACCGAATCTGATAGCATGGAAAATGCCGGTATGGATTTTAAAAAATCATACAACGCATCTTTCTCCATATTTTTCCCTCCCTGTGGTCCCATCGCCCTTGCAAATCTGATGCTGTTGTCATAAATAAGATGAGTTTCCATAAGTTATAATTGGTTGCGCCCTTTAATACAAGGCCCATGTTTTTATTTTGAAACACCTTTCGTCAGCCATCTTTTTATTTTAGGAAGCATTATGGCCAGGAACTATAGAGGTTATGAGGGGATTCGGCTGTGTCTGATGGCCCTTTTGTGTTGTTTATTGGCGGTCGCCTGCAATGACCTGTCGAGAAAGGAAGGAGGCAATGCAAACGGCCCTCAAGAGGCGGCCGATGTCATTAGATTGGACAAGCTTTCACCTATCCCTTCCAAAAAACAGATGGATTCCGGGCCGCCCCTTCGAGTGGCCGTAGCGGCGATACTGTCCCCTGAAGGGACAGTGGAGTCCTATTCTCCGCTTTTGAGATATCTCGAAGCGGTCACAGGCAGACCCGTAAAACTCATTCAAAAAAAGACCTATGGCGAGGTAAACGAGATGGTAGTTTCAAGTCAAGTGGACCTGGCCTTCATCTGTACCGGTGCCTATTTCAAGGAGACAGACAGACAGAAAATGAAGCTCCTGGTGACCCCTCAAATAAATGGCAAGGATACCTATCGGGCAGTTGTCATCGTACCTGCCTCTTCTTCAGTGCAGGAGTTTTCTCAGCTGAGGGATAAGGTGTTCGCCTTTACGGATCCCATGTCAAATACGGGTTACCTGTATCCCATGACCATCTTGGATGGGCTGGGTGAGCGGGCGGATGTGTTTTTCAAACGCACCTTTTTTACCTATAGTCATGACAGGGCCATTGAGGCGGTGGCGAATGGTCTGGCTGATGGTGCATCAGTGGATGAGATAGTTTATACACATGCCATTCAAAAAAGGCCTGAGTTGGTCAAGCGATTGAAGGTGATTCATACATCTCAGGAATTCGGTATGCCGCCTGTGGTGGTGCCGGCGGAGACTGACCCCAGTGTCTCTAATGCCTTGCAGGATATATTTTTGCATATGCATGAGAATCAAGATGGCAAAAAGGTCTTGACTGCCATTGGAGTGGAGCGTTTTTTGGAGCCCAATCCCTTGAACTATAAGTTGGCGCCCAATGGATAGGCCTCTATGACCGAGTGGTGGAACAACCTAAAGGCGTGGCTCAGTATTTTTTGGGCCCATGCCGATGCTGTACCCATCCGCATAAAGATCATGGGGATGGTGGCTGGGACTGCCTTTTTGGTGGGGGGATGGTCCATCTTTCAGGTGAATGAGGTGATGAAACAGGAGGCTGAGCGTCAGTGCCATGATATGAGTATCGCCTTGGCCAGTGAATTGGCTGTAAGGGCACAGGAATATGTCTTGTTAAATGATCTCTTGGGGTTGACACAGCTTCTGAAAAACGCGGTCAAGAACCTGCCGGATCTCCGTTATGCCTTTGTGCTGGATAACCATGGAGAGGTGATTGCCCATTCCTTTGAAGGCGGTTTCCCGTTGGATCTGCTGAAGGTGGAGCATGGCATATCGCCGGCTGTAGAGTCCCTTGCCATTAAAACCAATGAGGGACAGGTGTGGGATGCCGTTATCCCCATTTTAAAGGGTGAGGGAGGGCTGTTACGGGCAGGCGTCTCGGAAAGGCGCTCAGAGACTGCCAGATTATCCCTTTTGAACGCCTTGATGCTGACCACTATAGTGGTTGCAGGTCTGGGCATCCTCTTTTCAGGACTTTTGACCTGGCTTTTAACCAGGCCGTTAAAGGAGTTGGTGAACTTTACACGCATGTTAAAGACAAGGGATTTTTCAGCGAGGGTGACACGAATAACCGACGATGAGATAGGCCAATTGGCGGCTGCCTTCAATGAGATGGCTGCACAGTTAGAGATGGCTGAAAGGGTTAGGCAAGATGCTGATGCCATGCGCAGTGGTTTTTTACAAAAGGTGATTCTGGCCCAGGAAGAGGAGCGAAAGCGCATTGCCTGTGAGCTTCACGATCAAACCGCTCAGTCTCTGGCCTTTTTGATGTTGGAGTTGCGTATTCTGGAACAGGCCCAGGACCAAGCCGCCATAAATGCCAGCATCGGACGGCTTCGTCAGGCCCTTACACAGGAATTGAATTCCATTCGCAACATGGCTATGGAGTTAAGGCCATTGGTACTGGATGATATGGGTGTCAGTGCGGCCATCGAAAGCTATGTAAGGCGTTTTGAAGAGGGCTATGGCATGAAAATAGACCTCTATCTCGATGGGTTTGATGGCATTCATCTGCCTTTTTATGTGGAGATAGCCCTTTATCGTATTGTGCAGGAGGCCATGTTGAATGTGGTGCGGCATGCAGCCGCATCCAATGTTACAGTGATAATTGAGCGGATAGAAAATGAGATACGCGGGGTGGTGGAGGACAATGGCAGGGGTTTTGATGTGAGCTCTCTGGCTGCTACTCACAGATTCGGTATCTATGGTATGAAAGAGAGGGCACAATTGTTGGGCGGCAGTCTGTCGGTGGAGTCAGAGCCTGGGCAGGGTACCATGGTGAGTTTTGTCATTCCCATTCGACAGGTTTTTGCAGAAGATGCAAGACTGCCTTGAAAAACATGAGTGAGCCTGAAGGGGTCAATTAAATGCCTATCATCAAAATTGCCTTGGTGGATGACCATGCCCTGCTTTTGGCAGGTCTGAAAATGCTCATCTCTGCTCAAGAGGATATGCGAGTAGTGGCAGAGGCGCAGACCGCTCAAGAGGCCTTGAAGGTCATTCCAGCAACAACACCTGATTGTATTTTATTGGACATCTCCCTTCCTGATATGAGTGGCATGGAGCTCTTGCCCCTTTTGAAGGAAAGGCTGCCTTCAAGCCATATAATCCTGCTTACCATGCATGAGGACCAGCAATATCTCAAAAAAGGCATGGAGTTAGGGGCCAGTGGTTTTCTTTTGAAACGGGCTATGGATCAAGACCTTCTCTATGCCATTAGAACGGTTTATGGCGGCGGTATCTACATACAGCCCGATATGCTCAAATATATGGTCGGCAATAAGTCAGCCTCCGTTAATCCACAGGAAAAGGCCCTGGCCCTGTGGAATACCCTAAGTCCAAGGGAACAGGATGTAATGATTCAATTGGCCAAGGGGTTTAGTAGCCGTGAGATAGCAGATGCATGTAATTTAAGTGAAAAGACCGTGGCCACCTATCGCTATCGCGGCTTTTTGAAGTTGGGCATCTCAAGGCGTTCAGAGCTGGTGGCCTTTGTGATGAAGATCGGCGTGCTGTCTTGATCCTTTTCACCGTGTAAGAGAAATTCTTACATCCTTCAGGATTTTTTCTATCATTTCCTACGAAATTGTCTAATTTTCTCCGCTGGTCATTTTTCCTTCAAATGTTAAAAACAGACTGTATTCGTTGAGCCAGACAATGGATACAGGGATATGTGGTGTTTTTTATTATTGTTGCCTCCGAGAGGAGGGATGCGGCGGTCTCAATTTAGGACCGCCCTGTTTTGAATTCTTGAAAGGAGAAGAGAGATGGTCAATTCAGCATTTGCTGCAGAGACACAACAGGCGCCGGCACAGGCGGCGCCGGTCAGTGCCCCCAAACAGGCTCCGGCCCCACAGGATGTCCTGGTCAGGATGCACAAGGAATTGCAGGCCGCCTTAAAGAGAAGCCAGGCGGAGAGGCGTTGGGTGATGGTGATTGATCTGCGTAGGTGTATAGGCTGTCATGCCTGCACAGTGGCATGTATCTCGGAAAATAAATTGCCGCCAGGAGTGGTTTATAGGCCTGTCACCATCAAAGAGGTAGGGGTCTATCCAAAGGTAAGCATGGAATTTCTGCCCAGGCCATGCATGCAGTGTGATGAGCCTCCCTGTACAGAGGTCTGCCCCGTACATGCCACTTATAAAAACAGCGACGGCATCGTAGTGGTGGATTATGACCAGTGTATCGGTTGCCGAGCCTGTATTGCGGCATGTCCGTATGGTGCCCGTACCTTTGATTTCGGCCATAACTACCTGGAAGGTACTCCAAAGGGTATGGAGTTTCTGTTGAGTCAGGAGAAGGCGAATGCCTATGAAAACAAGGTTAACATAGAATACGGTAAAAGGCGCGAACGAAATGGCCATGCCTCTCCTGTTGGCAATGTGCGTAAGTGCCATTTCTGCCTGCATCGTTTGGAGGCTGGAATCCTGCCTGCCTGCACTACAACTTGTATCGGCAGGGCTACGTATTTTGGCGATGCCAATGACAAAGGGTCCTTGGTCCATGAGCTCATTGCTCGCGCCGATGTAGTACAGCTCAAAAAAGAATTGGGGACGCGGCCTCGCGTCTATTACATCTATTAGGAGGCCTTTATGAACAAAAGTATCGCATATACAGTTGGTGTAATAGCCTTGCTCATCGGTCTGTATGGTTTTTTTGACCGTCTGGTCTATGGGGAGGCCCATGCGGCCTATGGCTCTTTTGTGGTCTGGGGGCTGTGGGTGGCTGCCTATTTCTTTTTGGGCGGCATTGCAGTGGGTTGTTTCCTCTGGGGCAGCCTGGACCTGCTCTTTGGTTTAGAGACCTTTAAGGGCATGGGCAAGACAGCCCTTTGGGCTGCACTGGTGACCTTGGTGGCAGGTCTTATGGCAATCGGTTTTGATTTGGGCCATATGGAGCGCATCTGGAAGGCCTACATACAGGTCAATTTCCATTCCGGCGTGGCAGAAGATGTATGGGCATATACCCTCTTTGGCATATTCACTCTTATAGCCCTGTATCAGAGTTGCAGTGGTTCTAAACCTGCAAAGGTGATTCTGATTCTGGGACTCATCGTAGCCCTGTTTGTGGCAGGTGCACCTGGTAAGCTCATGGGCGTAAATGCAGGCCGTATGTACTGGCATGCCGGGCTGTTACCTGTGCAGTTTTTGATCTTTGCCTTGACCACAGGCGCTGCCATGTTGATGGTCATCTTTGGTCTGTTCGGTGCATCAGACAAGGCTGCCAGGTCCTTTCCTGTGCTCACCAAGGCTACGGCGGGGTTGCTTTTTGTCAATCTCTATATGCTCTGGGCCTATTACAGTGAGGGGCTTACAGGCAATATGCCTTCTGTTGCAGAGCCCATCCGTATGGTTATGCAGGAGCATGCAGTGCTCTTTTGGCTTGTGCAGGTGGCCGTCGGTCTTTTGATTCCATTGGTGGTCTTGTCCCAGTCCAGGACCGCAGCCAATCCGGCACTGGTGGGCGTTATGGGCCTGTGTGTGCTCCTGGGGAATTTGGTGAGCCGTTACTTCATTTTGGTCCCTGCTCAACAGATAGACCTGTTGGAAGGTCTGTCATCCGCCTTCCATGGCAGGGGATATACCCTGGCATATACCCCAAGCATGACAGAATGGGCGGTCTTTTTAGGGCTTATCGGTATCGTGATATTAGGGCTTTTGATAGGTGCGGACTACCTGCATCCCTTGTGCCAGTGTAAATCTCAAAAGGAGGCATAACAACATATGATTAAGTTTAATTCCATGACTCGAAGGGATTTTCTCAAGGTCTCTGCTGTGGGTACAGGTGCAGCGTTTTTGAGTGACATGCCTCATGTGTGTCACGCCATAGAAAAGGCATTGGCAGCCGGTGATTCCAGCCTGTTTGAGGCTGATCCCACAAAGCAGATACATACAGTTTGTCTTCAGTGCAATACGGGCTGCGCCATTCGTGTAAAGATATTGGACGGTATTGCAGCCAAGATAGAAGGTAATCCCTACAGCCCCTGGACCCTTTGGCCCCATCCTGCTTACAAGACACCCATCAAGGAGATGGCCACTCTGGAAGGCGGTATCTGCCCCAAGGGACAGGCTGGCATTCAGACACTCTATGACCCATATCGCATTGTCAGTGTGCTGAAGAGAAAGCCCGGCACCAAACGCGGGGAGGGCAAGTGGGTTACCATTTCATTTGATAAGGCCATCGATGAGATAGTAAACGGCGGTGATCTCTTTGGCGAAGGTCGTGTGGAGGGGTTGAAGTCAGTTCGTGCCCTTACAGACACGGAAGTGGCCGCCAAGATGGCAGAGGCCATCAAGAAATACTGGGATGAAAAGGACAAGGACAAGAAAAAGGAGCTGCTTGCCAAGTTCAAAGAGGATTTCAAGGACCACCTCCACACCCTCATTGACCCTGAGCATCCGGACCTGGGGCCGAAAAATAACCAGTTTATGTTTGTTTGGGGCCGTATGAAGGGGGGCAGAGAGGACTTGGTGCATCGTTTTGTGCAGGAGGCCTTTGGTTCTATCAACATGAACGGCCATACCACGGTCTGTCAGGGCTCTCTTTATTTTACAGGCAAGTCCATGTCATCCAAATGGAATCCTGAAAAAGGCGAGTTTGACAGCGGTGACAAGTTCTATTGGCAGGCGGATACGGGCAACAGCAAGTTTGTGATCTATGTGGGCAATAACCTCTATGATGCCAATTATGGTCCGCCGCAGCGGGTGCCCAAGGCCACTCAGGCTACAGTTGACGGCCGAAAATTTGTGGTGATAGACCCACGTTGTTCCAAGTTGGCAGCCAAGGCCTGGAAGTGGGTTCCCATAAAACCAGGCATGGATGCGGCCTTTGCCATGGGCATGATGCGTTGGATCTTTGAAAACGAGCGATATAACAAGGGCTACCTGGCCATTGCCAACCAGGCTGCAGCCAAGGCAGCGGAGGAACCCAATTATTCCAATGCTGCCTGGTTGGTGAAATTGGATGACAAGGGCAATCCAACCAAATTTTTGCGAGCAAGCGAGATCGGTTTGGTGACTCCGGTAAATGAACAGGGGCCTGACGGCAAGCCTGTGACTCGCTATGTGGACAAGGCAGGTCATAAATATCCAGGGGATGTCCCTGTGATTCTGGTGGATGGTAAGCCGGTTGCCTTTGACCCAGTGGATGAAAAGGCAGCCCCTGCCGTAGGCGAACTCCTTGTGGATACCACCATAGCTGACAAGCCTGTCAAGTCCTCACTACAGCTTTTGAAGGATGAGGCATTTAAGTACTCCATTGAGGAGTGGGCGCAGATCTCAGGGGTCTCTGCCGAGGACATAGTTGTGGTGGCCAAGGAGTTCACCTCCCATGGCAGAAAGGCGGTGGCAGACATACACAGAGGTCCGTCCCAGCACACCAATGGATTTTATAATAACAATGCCTTCAATGTCTTGAACCTGCTCATCGGCAACTACGACTATGCCGGCGGCTATATAAAGGTCAGCACCTATGACAGAAATGGCGGGAAAAAGGGGCAGCCATATCCTGTGGCAAAGATGTTTGGCGAGCACCATTTCAAGGCATTTGGCGTGGATATGCTGCGCACAAAGGCGGGTTATGAAAAGACCAGCCTTTTTGACGGCAAATACCCCACCAAACGGCCGTGGTATCCGCTGGCAAGCGATGTATATCAAGAGGACTGGGCATCCATTGGAGACGCATATCCCTATCCCATCAAGGTATTGATGACTTACATGTGCGGAGCTGTGTACAGCCTGCCTGCATCCCAGACGGTCATAGACATATTGTCTGATACCAAGAAGGTGCCTCTGCACATAGCATCCGATATCCTCATAGGTGAGACCTCCAGTTATGCAGATTATATCTTCCCTGACCTTTCTTATCTGGAGCGTTGGGAGTTCCATGGCTCGCATCCGTCTGTGCCCTGGCAGGTGGAGAATGTGCGCCAGCCTGCTGTAAGTCTCCCCGGCTGGCCCACGGTCAAGGTCTTTGGGGAGGAGATCCCCATGTGTTTTGAGGCGGTCTATCTGGCCATTGCTGAGCGTCTGAAGCTCCCTGGTTTTGGACCAAATGGTTTTGCAGAAGGCTTGCCCTTTACAAGACCTGAGCACTTCTACCTGAAACAGGTGGCGGATATCGCATTTGGTCATAAGGAAGACGGCTCTGATTCTGTTCCTGAGGCCAGTGATGAAGAGTTGCGAATCTTTTTGGAGGCCAGAAAACACCTGCCCAAGAGCGTGTTTGACCCTGCAAAGTGGAAAGAGGCGCTTAAAAACGATGAAAGTATGTGGCGCAAGGCGGTCTATGTGCTAAATCGTGGCGGTCGTTATGAGGACTTTGCCAAGGCATACAAGGGCGACAAGGTGGCCCATCCCTACGGCCGTCTCATCAATCTGTTCCAGGAGAAGACCGCCAAGTCCATCAACACCATGACAGGGAAACACATGATCGGTCTGCCCACCTTTATTCCGCCAGGCAGGGATTACCTGGATCAGGAGATCAAGGATGAGGGATATCCATTCAATCTCATCACCTTTAAGACCATGACCATGACCAAGTGCCGAACCATTACCAATTACTGGCTGCTTTCCATATTGCCTGAGGGCTATGTGCTCATAAACAGCGCAGATGCAGCCAAATTGGGTATCCGTCATGGCGATAAGGTCAGGCTTGCCTCTGCCAGCAATCCTGAGGGTGTGTTGGATGTGAAAGGCGGAAGAAAGATCCCCATTGAAGGGAAGGCATATGTAAGCGAGGGTATTCGGCCTGGTGTCGTGGCCTTTCCTCTCGGTTTTGGCCATTGGGCCAGCGGTGCAGGAGACGTGGATGTGGATGGAAGGCTGGTCAAGGCCGATGCCCGACGGACAACCCCATTACATGGGAATGGTGTCATGCGGGTGGATCCGGTCACCAAAAACGTGGGCCTTTCAGATTTAGTGGGCGGTTCATCGGTGTTTTATGACACCAAGGTCAAGGTCATAAAGGTCTAATTCGACCTCTGCTATTCTCATTAATTCTCCGGCCCCGCTCGAAAGAGCGGGGTTTTTTATTTTGGGCTTTTTAGGGGCCGAGTTCCTGCCTGCAACACCTCCAATGCCGCACTCAAGACCTCTTGCACCGATATGGAATTCATGCAGTGAAATCCTCCATTACAGGTGGGTGAGCGCTTGCAGGGTGCACAGGCCAGGTCGTGGTAAATGACTCGAAGGCGTGCATTCCAGGCAGAAAGATATGGCCTTGTTGAGCCGAAGATGGCCACTGTGGGTATATTGGCAATCACCGCTGCATGAGTCAGACCTGTGTCAACTCCAATGGCCAAGGATGCCCCTTGAATCAGGGCAAGGGCAGTGGAAAGCGGCACAGCAGCCGTGAGATTCAGGATTTGCCTTGATGAAGCGGCGATTACCTGCGCCTTTTCTTGGTCCATGGGACCACCCAACATTAGTGTGCGATACCCCAAGTTATGCAGGCCCTCGGCCAATTGCCCCCAGCCTTGCTGAATCCAGTGTTTTTGCGGCCTGGTGGTAAAGGGCAAAATGACCACATAGTTTTCTATGGAATGGCGAGCAAGTAAGTCCTTTGCTGTCCTTGTGCTGGTTTGGGACACATGAACAGCGGGGCTGATGGCCTTTTGCAGATGGTGAGGGTCTGTGGCCGTAAGATGTGCCAGGAGATACAGGTATTCTGAGGCCATGAAGGTGTCATGGGGTGGATTGACCAGTTCGGTCATGAGAAAACCGCCTGGCTCACGGGAGGTAAGGCCGATACGCCTTTGGGCTCCGGTCAACCAGCTCAAGATTCGACTGCGCAACAGCCCCTGGGCATCCAAAACCAGGTCATAATATGGGCCTTTTGCCCCATTATTTGGCCCGAAACGCAGGAGATGCCGCAGTGCAGCCGTCTCTTTCCAAAGGGCTGCGAGCTGTAGCCCCTTAAATTGCTTGCTCCACTCCGCCTTGTTCCAAAAAATGGCCCGATTTAAGGCTGGATGATGTTCAATGACCTGAAAAAAACGGGGCTCCACTACCCAGTCTATTTGAGACCTGGGATAAAAATGTTTTAGGCCTGAGAGCAGACAGGATGCCATGAGTATATCGCCCATGGCGCTGGGCCGAACGATGAGAATCCGTCTATAATCCTCATTCACGGCCCATTACCTGATAGAGCTCCCTGTAAAGCATGTTCTCGGCCAGAAGCTGTGCATGGGAGCCTATAGCGGAGATGCGCCCCCTGTCTATCACGGCAATGAGGTCAGCGTTCTGAATGGTGGTGAGTCTGTGGGCGATGACAATGGTGGTGCGGCCTGCCATGGCCTTGTCCAAGGCATCCTGCACCGCCTGCTCCGAGACCGTATCCAAGGCGCTGGTGGCCTCATCCAGTATGAGAAGTGGGGGATTTTTGAGCAGTGCCCGAGCGATGGCGATGCGTTGGCGCTGTCCACCTGAGAGGTTCAACCCACGTTCACCCAAGACCGTGTCGTAGCCGTTGGGGGTCTCCAATATGAAGTCATGGGCATTGGCCAGTTTGGCGGCCTGTTCGATCTCTTCTTGTGAGGCATTCGGCCTGCCTGCGGCGATATTCTCTCGAATGGTGTCACTAAACAGCATCACATCCTGGCTTACTATGCCGATCTGTCTGCGCAGGTCGGCGACATTCAATTCCTGAATATCCTCGCCGTCCCAGAGTATTCTGCCGGAAGTGACTGCATAAAACCGTGGAATCAGGTCCGCAATCGTGCTTTTCCCTGCCCCGCTTGGGCCTACGATAGCGAATATGGAGCCCTTGGGAATAAAAAAACTGATGTGCTGCAAAATGTCCGGTGTGTCCGGCGAGTAACGGAAGGACACATCCTGAAACTCTATGCCATATTTGAGACCATGCACAGGCCTGCCTGAGGCCGGTTCGGGCCGCTGGTCGAAAAAGTCATCCAGCCGCTCCAGCACGCCAAGGGATTCCTGAAACACGGCATAGGCCTGTCCCAGCTTCTTCATGGGCGCAAAGGCCATGACGATGGCGGTGAGAAGCGAGAAAAAATCACCCGAGGTCATGTCACCCTTTACCACCAAATGACTGCCGTAACCCAAGATGATGGCCACGGCCACGCCTGAAATGGCCTCGTTGGTGTATTTAGACCACTCATTCAAACGCACCAGTCTGGCGTTCTGACGATAGGACGCCTGATTTTCCTGCTGAAACTGTGTGATCTTGGCCTGCTCCATGCCGAATATCTTCACAACCTTTATACCACTTACGGATTCGGCCATTCTGTGAGTGATACTGGACATGGTGACCTGGGCGTCTCTGCGTTTTTGACGCAGGAATCTGCCCAATTTTTTGGTGGCCAGGGCTATAAAAGGCAGCAAAATGAAGCTCAACATGGCCAGGTCCCATCTGCGGTACAGGGCAACACCCAGCAGCACCACAAGGGATGGTATCTGACCGAGAAAGGTCTTGAAGCTGTCGGAAACTATGCGGCTCAGGAGTGTGATGTCGTTTACGAGCCTGGAGACCATATCGCCTGAAGAGGTGCGCGTCACGGTGGAGACCGGCAGATACAAAATGGTCCTGAAAAACGCATCCCTCATGTCTCGAATCATCTTGTATCCGGCGGTCTGCATGAGATATGTCTGTATCATATCCGCTCCACCCCGCAGGAGATAGAGCAACAGCACGCCGATGGGCAGCAGCCAGATATAATCGTACCGCCGGTCCACGAACACATAGTCCATGGCAGGCTTGACCATCCAGGCCAGGGCGCCGTTTATTGCGGAGAGCACCAGACCGCAGAGGACTGAGGCCAGGACTCGAGGGAAATAGGGCCGAAGCAGGGTTGTGAGGCGGCGAGTGATGTCTTTGGTCATTTATATTCCGGCCAGGCCAGCCAATACGAATCAGCTACGGCCTTTTTATACGCCTCCAGGGCCCTGGGAGACGAATTGACCCGCAGATTACTGGTGCTTCCGTCATGATTTTCCCAGCGTTCATGCCAGAAGACAGCGGCCTTGACACGTGGATACTTGGTTCTAAATGCGGTCATGGCCTCCTCTATCCAGGCCGCCTTATCCCCTGATTCAGGGAATTCACCAATACCCCATTCGCCGATTAGAAGGGGTTTGGTTGAATGAATGGCGCATATCTCATGGTATGCCCTGTCCATCATGTCGTGAAACTTGAGCCAACCCTGGCCTGGAAACTGTTGGCCATAGACGCTCAGGCCCAGCCAATCCACATACTCATCACCAGGATAATAGTTGGCAAAGGAGTTCCAGGGTTCAGGGGGGCTTGAACCGTTATTGACATGAAAGCCCCACAGGATATTGGTTGCCCCGCGGGCCCTTACTCGATTCACTACATAGCGATAGGCCTGTTTGTATGTCTCTGGCCCCTTGAAGACGGTCTTTTCGCCCTGGGGAGTGGAAATGGTTACGGGTTGGTTTGCACCATAGTGCACGCCTGACCAGGGAAACCAATGCCCGTTCATCTCCACACCAAACACCACCAAAATGGGCCTGCCATAGGCCTTGGCCTCATCCGCCCATTGATCTATGTAGGCATCCCACTTGCCGGCCAGGATGCTGGTGAGGCTGAAGCGGTCAGGCTGTCTTTCTTCGTCATAGGGCCTGTCCCACGGTGACCAGAAGAGCAAAGGCACTGCCCCATAATTCTGAATGATCTCCAGATTTTTGCGAGGAAAGGTCTGTTCCCCCCAGTAGCTGGAAGAGGCGATGATGGCCTGATGTTTGCCCACCAGGTGTTCGAAGTCCTCTATGGCCTCCAGGGTTACTTGGGCCTCGCACTCCCCAAAATCCACATATGCACCGGTATATGCGCCTTTTTCAGGAAAGACGAGCCGTTTGCCCGGGGAATAGACCGCTGATGCCGGCGGTGAACTCAATGCCCCATTTGCCGGGGCTGGTTTGATCCTTTCGTTCTGCGATGAATTACAGGCAAAACAGCAGGTAATTACAAGCAAAAAAACAAAAAAAGACGCAGAGATCTTCCTGATATTCATTGTGTTTCCCTTTGCAGAATTGTCCGTGCACCCGTTTGGCACATGCAATGCGCCTACGTCTGCATACCCGCGGCCCTTGGCATGACGGATGCCGTGCGTTCTAACTTGCCCCAGCCCAACCAGACCCCTTTCAATGCCCTAATAATGGAACGCCAGACCACCAGGGCCAGAATGTATCTATATGTAAATCGCATGGGCAGCAGGATCCACAGTCGCGAGATGGGTTCCTTTTCCTTTTGTATTGCCATTACCACCAGTGCTATCTCCAGCAGAGTAAATGTTGCAAAATAGAAATAGATGGCGCTATTGGCTGTCCCAAACAGGGATTTGAAAAACATCAGGTCCAAAAACGGCCCTATGGCAGCCAAAAAGACATGATAGAACCAGATGCTGGGCAGGCCGAACCAGCCGAGTGCCTTATATCGCATGTCAAACAGCATGTCCCTGTGCTTCCAAAGGCACTGAAGTGTGCCATAGACCCATCGAATGCGCTGTTTCATCAATGCCTTTACGGTCTCAGGGGCCTCTGTCCAGGCCACAGCCGAGGAGACATATTTTACTTTATAGCCCGCCTTGTGCAAGGCCAGGGTGAGGTCCGTATCCTCCGCCAGGGTATCCATGCTGATGCCGCCTGCCCTTTGCACAGCGGCCTTGCGCACAGCGCACACCGCGCCAGGCACCACTGTTATGCAGTTTAAGACATCGTATGCCCGTCGATCCAGATTGAAGCTGCACATGTATTCCAGGGCCTGACACCTGGTGATCAGATTGTTTTGATTGCCCACCTTGGCATGACCTGCCACGGCCCCGATGGTTTCATCCTTTAACAGCGGGGCGATGAGGTGAAAGATGGTCTGGGGTTCAAAGATGGTGTCGGCATCCAGCATGACCACCAGTTCATGCCCGGCCTCCTCTAATCCCCGTTTTATGGCCATGGATTTGCCCTGATTCTTTTGGTTGATGAGCCGAATGCATGAGTGCTGTCTTGCCAATTCTTCCACCACCTCGGCGGTCTTGTCCGTAGAGCCGTCATTTACCACCAGAATCTCCAGGCCGCCTTTGTAATCAGAGGCCAAAAGGGCATTTATGGTATTGGCTATGACCTTTTCCTCGTTATAGGCAGGCAGCAGCACAGTCACAGGAGGCAGCTGTTCCATGTCGTTGAGCCTTGTATGGGCCTTGTATCTTTGCGAGAAGAACAGGATGGTGCCTATGCGCAGGACCACCAGCAGGGTTGAAAGTACTATGAATGCCCAAAGCAGTTCATCCAGCCAACGGTATGTGAAAAAACCTGCCGAGCTGATGAGGTTTGGAATGCCCAGTTGTTGTTGGGGTATCTCAGGCATGAGTTGCGGCCTCGGGATGTCCAACATCTCACTCAATGGAACGATGACATCCCCCCGTTTGCGCAGGTATTCGATGACCATGGGCAGCGCCTGCACTGTCTGTTCCCTGTTTCCGCCGGCATCGTGCATGAGCACTATGTTTCCCTCACCCCTTTGCTGACGCACACGCTTCAATATGTTTTCCACACCTGGCTTGGCCCAGTCCTCTGTGTCTATGGTATAGGCTACGGTGAGATAGCCCATGTCCTGTGCGATCTTAAAGGGTTTCAGCTCGTTAGCGGTATGGGGCATACAGTCGCTGTAGGGCGGCCTAAACAAAATGGTGGAATGGCCTGTAACGGCCTCGATGAGCCGCTGTGAGGCATTTAACTCCAGGACAATACGGTCTTCAGAGGCGATGTACATATCGGGGTGGGTGTAGGAATGTATGCCGATCTCATGCCCCTCTTCCAGAATACGCCTCAAGAGCCTGGGATTGTCCTCCACCTTGGTGCCCAGGACAAAAAAGGCGGCCTTTACATTATATTGCTTGAGGACATCCAGAATGCGGGGCGTCCACTTGGAGTCAGGTCCGTCGTCAAAGGTGATGGCCACCTGGTTTGAGGCAACAGGGGCCTGATGGTAGAGGGTCAGGTACTTGGGAAGTGTCTTATAGGTGGCTCTGGGGTGGCCATCTTTGATGTAAATCTCCCGTTCACCGTCCATCTGTTCCCATTCCACAGTCAAAAACTCGCCCTTGCCCACATTTGCCACCAGGTCTGCTGTGGGTATGGTCTGCATGCCTGCCAGTTGGTCTGGGCTGAGTTCCTCTTTGCTTAACAGAGGCAGGGCCTGCCAGATGGCAGGGTCTTCGGCACCCAAGAAGGTAATGGCTATGCCACTGTTTTTGAGCTTGCTGTTTACAAGCCTGGCCTGATATAGAAAGGATATGGCATCGGAAAACCATACCTCGTGGGATATGCCGTTATCTTCATAGGAGAAATGGGGTTGATAAAAGGGCGGCCCTGTCTCCAGGGTGTGTATGTCGGTCTTTAATGCCCTGGCCATGGCATCCTTGAAGGTGATGAGTTGGGCCTTGTTGGCCGCATTGCGCAAGGGTGTGGTGGCTTCACTTACAGGCCAGTCATAGCCATAGACTCCAAGCCCGATTATCCACTGCTCAGGTCTGCCATAGGAAGAAATGGTCTCTGCCCAGCCCTCCAGCCACTGAGGCGAGGCAATTGGGCCTGGTTCGTCGTATTCTGCGTTTTCGTCCTGCAACATGGCTATGAAACGGTCGGTTACCTCTGCAAGGGCGTCCAAGTCGTAGGCCTTTAGCTCCAGCCCCATGGGTACGCACAGCCAGAGCTCCATATCCTTGCCATGCAGCGCCCCTGCCAGGCCCTTCAGCAATAGGGTGATCTCATTCTTTCTGGCGGCATCCAGCTGTCCCCAGTCCACCACCAGGCCGGAGGCCCCCACTGATTCCAGCCTTTGCAGGATCCTTGCAAAGAAATCGGCCTGAGTCCTGGCATCGGCCATTGCCAGCCCTTCCACGGCCTCAGGCTGCCAGGCCTCTCCCTTCAAGTTGTTCAAAAGGGGCATCAGAGCCAGGCGGGAATCGTGCACGACTTTCAAGAAATTTTCGTCCCATTCCTCTTCCTTGAGCCGTCCTGTGGAATCCACTACGGAAAGCCATTCAGGGCACACATGGGTCAGGCGACCTGTGTTGCGTTTGAGGGAGGCAAGGCTGTTGTGGTCCCAGCCCACATAAAAACCCATCACCACCCCTTTGCCATTGTTTTTTTGTGACAGGGCCTTGTTGTAAGCTGGCGGCGTTTGGTCTTTTGTCCGCTGATTAGATGCAATAAAGCCCTGCCAGGTCCTTTTGCTTGCATAGAGATTGTCATGGGGATTTTTCTTTTGTTCCGCTCGAATCCGGTCCTTCATCTGGAGAATGGATTGGGGGAGGTATATGGCAGGTTTGATGAAGAGGGTCCTGAAAAAGATCAGCACAGCCACTGCTGCTACAAGGGATGTGATGACCGTAAAGAGTTTGATGCGAGACCAACGCTTGCCTTCGGCATCCAGAAATATAAAGCTGGTATTGTCCATTTTGTTAGTTGATTTAAAATTTTTATACGATGTTGATTACTGCTGATCGTAGCCGACTAATTTAAGCATCTTTACAAAGAAAGTCCATGGATTCTTGCTGAATTTCCCGAATTCCGTGCTTGAATCTGTCATAAGCGTAATAACTCCGTGTTTGATTTTTAAGGGCGGTTATGTGCCGCATGGAACAAATGCTTCCAGCTGCCGCCCCCCTCTCATTATTTCTTTGTAAGATTCAAATTCGGATTTTGGGAAATTCTATTGCTATTGACGCAATATGGGGTTATTTTTAGAAGCTAAAATAGTAACCTATGGTTACTATTAATCAATTTGCAATAAATTCTTTCGGAGGCCCTATGGAACCATATTTTCTCTCCGCCCGCTATTTCGACGCAGCGCAGAACGTCATTCCAGGAGGCGTCAACAGCCCTGTAAGGGCCTGCAAATCCGTGGGCTGCAATCCTGTATTTATAGACAGGGCTGAGGGCAGCATCATATACGATGTGGACGGCAATCGCTACATTGATTACGTGTGTTCCTGGGGCCCGATGATCCTTGGTCACGGTAATTCAGCGGTAACCGCCGCCATAGAAGAGGCATTGAAAAACGGCACGAGCTACGGGGCCCCCACCTGGCGCGAGGTGGAACTGGCCAGAAAGATCATCGACATGGTGCCGTCCATAGAGCAGGTGAGGCTGGTGAATTCCGGTACGGAGGCCACCATGAGCGCCATACGCCTGGCCCGTGCCTATACAAATCGCAAGAAGATCATCAAGTTTGACGGGTGCTATCACGGCCATGCGGACGCATTTTTGGTGAAGGCAGGCTCGGGAGTGGTAACCCTTGGCATTCCGGGCAGCCCTGGCGTGCCGGAAGAGGTGGTGGGCAACACCATCTCTCTGCCCTTTAATGACCTGGAGACCCTGAAAAAGGTCCTGGAATTGGAAGGCGACCAGGTCGCAGCCGTTATTGTGGAGCCAGTGCCGGCCAACATGGGAGTGGTTCTGCCGCTTCCTGACTTTTTGCCCACCTTGCGGGACTGGACCGCACAAAACGGCATAGTGCTCATCTTCGACGAGGTGATCACAGGGTTCCGTCTGGCGCCTGGAGGCGCCCAGGAGTTTTA
The DNA here is from genome assembly GCA_028695735.1 of Deltaproteobacteria bacterium. GTDB lineage: Bacteria > Desulfobacterota > Dissulfuribacteria > Dissulfuribacterales > DYLC01 > JAQVIJ01. The sequence continues at coordinate 31,507 of JAQVIJ010000004.1, forward strand.
TGATGTAATGCCCGACCTCACATGTCTGGGCAAGATCATAGGCGGCGGTCTGCCCGTGGGTGCCTATGGCGGCAGGGCCGAGATCATGCAGTATGTGGCGCCTGCCGGGCCTGTGTATCAGGCTGGCACTCTCTCCGGTAATCCCTTGGCCACGGCGGCGGGGCTTGCCACACTGGAGGTCCTGAGCAGACCAGGCATATACGAGCTTCTGGGCAACAAGACATCGCTCCTGACAGAGGCACTTACGGAAGTGGCGGCGGGGCTTGAAATCCCTTGTCACATACAGGCCATCGGCTCTATGTTTACCTGTTTCTTCGGCGTAACCGGTCCTGTCTATAACTTTGAAGAGGTCAAAAAGGCAGACACTGAGATGTATGGCAGATTCTTCAGAAATATGCTGGAGGCCGGTGTATATCTGGCGCCATCTCAGTTCGAAGCCGCCTTCCTCTCCTTGGCACACGGCATGGACGACATGGAATGGACCGTAGAGGCAGCGGAAATCACACTGAAAGAAATGGCTGAAGCGGAAACGGAATAAAGATAAAATAACCCATATGGTAATATCCCTTCTCAACAGAATCGGCGGCTGGACCATAGAAAATCTGGACAGACGGGGGCAGGAGACCATCTTCCTCTTCAACTGTCTGCTGGCCTCCATAGCCCCTCCCTATAAATTCAAGGCCATTTTGCATCAGATGCTCTTCATAGGCGCCTCTTCTGTATTCGTGATCTTCTTTACCGGTGCATTTACAGGCATGGTGCTGGGCTTACAGGGCTATTATAGTCTGAGGCAGTTCGGGGCCGAAGGCGCTCTTGGTTCAGCAGTGGGCCTGAGCCTCATCAGAGAGCTGGGGCCCGTACTCACGGCCCTGATGGTTACAGGCAGGGCCGGCTCCGCCATCTGCGCTGAGATTGGCATCATGCGTAATTCCGATCAGATCGATGCCCTGGAGTGCATGGCCATAGACCCCCATAAATACATCATGTCCCCCAAGTTTACAGCGGCCATCCTCTGCATTCCGCTTTTGACCAGCATCTTTGACGTGGTCGGCATATTCGGCGGTGCATTGGTGGGAGTGAAGCTTCTGGGCGTCAACGAAGGCGCTTATTTTCAGGGGCTTTACAAAAGTGTCGTATGGGCTGATGTCTATATGGGCATCGTGAAATCCCTGGTCTTTGCCCTGCTGATGGTGTGGATCTGCTCATCACGGGGCTTCTTCCTGTATATGTATAAGGTTGGGTTCGGATCTGAGGGTGTCAGCAGGGCCACCACTCAGGCGGTGGTGATGTCTTCGGTGACCATTTTAGTGGCCGATTATCTCATCACATCCATTATGCTATGACAAACGGCGCAAATGGCATTGCCATAGAGCTCAGAGGGCTCAACAAGACCTTCGGAAGGCAGCAGGTGCTGCGCGGAGTGGATTTGGCCATTCGGGAGGGTTGCACCACTGTCATTGTGGGTGCGAGCGGTCAGGGGAAATCCGTGCTCATAAAACACATGCTGGGTCTGCTTAGACCAGATGAGGGAGAGGTTTTGATCTACGGCAAAGACCTGCTGAAAATGAACCGCAGGGAACTGAACGAGACCAGACAGAACTTCGGGGTGTTGTTTCAGGGGGCCGCCCTGTTCGATTCCCTGACTGTCTATGAAAATATCGCCCTCCCCCTGCTGGAGCGCACGAAGCTGTCTTCCGGTGAAATCCATCGCAGGGTAAGGGAAAAACTTGATCTCGTGGACTTGGAAGGGGTCGAAGAGAAGTACCCTGCCCAGCTAAGCGGCGGCATGAAAAAACGCGTGGGGTTGGCCAGGGCATTGATTCTGGAGCCGAAGGTTATATTTTTAGACGAACCCACCACTGGTCTGGATGTGAAGATGAGCAAGGAGATTTACCGGCTCTTTGAGGCCATGCAGAATAAACTGCGCCTGACTGTGGTAATTGTCAGCCACGACGCCCCTAAGATATTCAAACTGGCGGACTATATCGCATTGATCGCAGAAGGCAAAATACAGGGCTGTGTCCCGCCAGAGGAATTTCAGCTCTCATCCAATCCCTATATCAGGAGGTTTGTGGAAGATACCATGGGTAATATATATGCAAGCGGAGAGATAAAGACATGAGCGCGTCTGAAAATAGCTTCAAGCTCGAAACCATAGTCGGTCTTTTTCTGGTGGCAGGTATTCTATGTTTTGCATATCTGGCGATCAAACTGGGCAAAATTGACATATTTCATCAAAATTCATACGAAATACACGCCCTGTTTTCCTCCATATCAGGCCTGAAAGAAGGCGCCAATGTCGAGATGGCGGGCGTGAAGATCGGAAGTGTCAAAAAGATTACATTGGATACCAAAAAATATGAAGCCGATGTCTATCTTGCCCTAAACAACGATGTAAAAATATCTTCCGACGCCATTGCAAGTATAAAAACCGCTGGTATCATCGGAGATAAATACATCAACATAAGTCAAGGAGGGGCCAGCACCTATCTTGCAAACGGTGAGGCCATAACAGAGACTGAAAGCGCCCTTGACCTTGAAGGGCTGATCAGCAAATATATCTTTGAAAAGAAGTGAGGCGGTTATGAAAACAGTCAGACTCCATACCATCGTTTTTTTGATATTGTGTGCCTTTATCTTGTCGCATGCAGCCGGGTATGCCATTGGGCCAGCCATGGCCGCTGCCTCCGGCTCCCCCAAGGTCCTGATAAAGACCATGATCGACTCAGTGCTTGCGGCGCTGAATGAAAAAGGGCTCGACAAACATGCCAAACGTGCCAAGGTCAGGGAGGCCGTCCGGCAACGGTTCGATTTTACGGAGATGTCCAAACGTGTCATAGGCCCCAAGTGGCGCGAACTCTCCGATGCCGACAAGGCCCTTTTTACGGACCTCTTTATGCAGTTGCTGGAGGAATCCTATTCAAACAAGATTGACACCTATGCAGGCGATGAATCTGTAGTAATCGGCAACGAAACAGTACAGGACAATCTTGCCAAGGTGGATACCACCATCAAAAGCAAGAATAATGACATTCCAGTCAACTACAAACTTTATAACAATGGCAAAGATTGGATGGTTTATGATGTCATAATAGAAGAAGTGAGTCTTATCAGCACCTATCGCAATACTTATGCGCAGATACTTCAAAAGGATGGTTTTAAGGGTCTGATAAGCCAGATGAAACACAAGATAGAAGAGTTGCAGCTTTCACCGCCTGCCGCAACAAACAACAAGGGATAACAAGGGCGTTCCAGTGGATACAGCCACTCATCAGTGTGAGGCTCTCAAGCGCATACTCAAGCGTTTTTTTCTCATAGAAGAGGATAAAGGTGGGCTTTTGTGCCCCTTTCTGAAGGAGAGGACGCTGGAGCGCGGGGAAGTGCTCTTTCGAGAGGACGACCCTGCGGATTATATGGCCTTTATCCTGGAAGGCGCCCTGGAGATCAAGAAAAAAACGGAATTTGTGGATAAACACATTGTGCTTTCCATACTTGGAGCAGGCACCTTTGTGGGAGAGATAGTGCTGTTTGAATACGAAAATCCTGTGCGTTCCGCCACTGCAACCGCCCTCGAGAGAACGCAGTTGGCATTACTCACAAAGGAGAATTTCGAGGTCATGTCAAAGGAGCAGCCCGCAGTGTGTCTCAGGCTGTTGAAGTCGGTATTAAAGGAAGTGGCCTTGAGACTCAGGGCGGTAAATGAAAGAATGGCGTCTGTATTTTGATCTTCAATTGCATCTTGACTACAACATATATCAAATCAAAGGGGGCAAAATATGATTTCCCTTAAGAACAGCCTAAAATTAATAGCAATGTCAATCTGTTGCATGCTGCTTCAGACTGCGGCCCCTGTCGCCGGGATTGCCGCCGACAAGGAAGAACTTTCCTTTGAGGAGGATTACACAGAGAAGTCTCTGGCCGACCCCATAGAACCGGTCAACCGCTTCATGTTTCAATTCAACGACAAACTCTACTTCTATCTGCTGAAGCCTGTGGCCCAGGGCTATTCGTTCATCCTGCCCGAACCGGCCAGGATATCCGTATCCAACTTCTTTAGAAACCTTGGTTTTCCTGTGAGATTCCTCAACTCGACCTTACAGTTCAAATTCAGGGATGCAGGCAATGAATTTTCCCGATTCTGCATAAACACCCTATACGGCGTGGGCGGCCTTTTCGATCCGGCCAAGGAGTACTGGGGGATACAACAAAAAGACGAGGATTTCGGTCAGACCCTGGGGCATTATGGCGCCGGTCAAGGTTTTTATCTGGTGTTGCCCATCTTCGGTCCATCCTCCCTGAGAGACGGTGTGGGACTGGTTGCGGATACCTTCACCGATCCGCTGACCTATTACCTGAACTGGGAGACCAACGCAGCGGAGCATGGGGTGTCCATGGTGAACCACACGTCCCTGCATATAGGGGAGTATGAGAATATCAAGAAGGAGGCATTGGATCCGTATATCCTGATAAAGGAAGGCTGGACGCAGAGAAGAAATGCCCTGGTCAAAGAGTGACGAAAGGGCAATTTTTAAAGGCTTCCGAAAGTTTTTTCCGGAAAATGAAAAATGGACAGCATTCTTGAAAACGCTGTCCATTTTTTAGACATGCACCGGCAGCCTGCCGGCCAGGGCTTAACCTCAGCCGAATCGTCTTGTTGGGCTGCTGCCGCAACTGGAACTGAAACCGGCCTTGAGACCGTCGCTTCCACAGTTGCAACTGAAACCGGAAGGCATCTTCTTGACTTGGTCCGTTTTACATTGCGGGCATGTCACATCCTTTTTCTGCTGAGAGGAAAGCACCAGGGTTTCAAAGATGGTCTTGCATTTTTCGCAGATGAATTCATAAATAGGCATGTTGTGTGTTACTCCTTGTGAAAAGTATCTTTAAGAATTAACAATAAGTTATAACTTCAGATTGTCAAGATGGATATGGATCAAAGGTTGTGCCTGCCGACAATAGCTCGATGTATGGAACTGTTGGACCGACATGAGGTCCCTCACCATATCGTTCAGCACAGTATGCGCGTTGCCCAGGTCGGCCTGCGCATAGCCGTCGGTCTGAAAGAAAAAGGGCATGACCTGAATGCGGCCCTCGTGGTAGCGGGTGGCCTCCTGCACGACATAGCCAAGATGCAGTCCATTCTAAGCGGTGGAGACCATGCCAAGGCAGCATCGGTTCTTTTGAGGGGCTATGGTTATGACAGGATAGCTGAAATAGCTGAAAGACACGTGGCAATTGACGAGGCCATGGAGCGGACAGCCGTCTTGACCGAGGTACACATAGTGAATTATGCTGATAAACGTGTCCGGCATACGGAGATCGTGGGTCTTTCCGAGCGGTTCCTTGACCTGCTGGAGCGCTACGGAAAAACAGAGGAACAGCGCATCCGCATAGATATCACGCTGCAAAAGGCCCGCTCTCTGGAAAACCGCATATTCTCATGCTTAGACTTTCAGCCGTCTTATCTCTGTACATTAAATAAGATATCACCTGTTTTCAAGGAGTTATAACCATGGCTACTGCAAAAATCACCTATTTCGGGCATTCGGCGTTTCACATCCTCACCGCCAACGGAATCGGTATCTGGATAGATCCATGGCTCGAAAATCCGCTGGCCCCAGAGGGCATTCACTCCGGCCTTGCCTGTGATATTATATTGGTTACTCACGGACACGGCGACCATCTGGGGAATTGCATCGCCATGGCCCGTAACCCCGGCACAGAGGTGGTGGTCATTCATGAATTGCAACAATATCTGCTGGGCAAAGGGCTTCCAAATGTCACCGGCATGAACATCGGGGGCACATACACAACAAAAACCGTCACCATCACCATGACTCAGGCCATTCACAGCTCTTCCTTTTTCGAGGCCGGTGAGCACCACTATGCTGGTTGCCCCGCAGGCTTTGTAATCCGCACAGAAGACGGCCTCAGTATATATCATGCCGGCGATACAGCGCTTTTCGGGGATATGGCCTTGATTAGTGAACTTTATAGGCCTGATCTGGCCATGTTACCCATCGGTGGTCATTATGTAATGGGCCCCAAAGAGGCCGCCCATGCAGTGCGGTTCCTAAATGTAAAAAAGGTCATTCCCATGCACTATGCCTCATTTCCTGTGCTCAAGGGCACACCGGACAATCTGAAAGAAGAGCTGAAAAGGCTTGGGCTGGAAAGCGATGTCATTGCATTGTCGCCGGGAGGCTACATGGAATTGCAGGCCACACCTCAAAATTGATTTTCAGCGGCCTTTGCATCCTCAAATGGCGTGAGCTGCACTTGCTTCAACCCCCTGACCGAATTGCCTACAAATACGGCCTCGGCAGTGCGCAGGTCGTGCAGGTACAACACATCCTCTGCAGCCTTTCCTGTCTCCAGCAGTTCCTGACGCAGCGTGCCGTTCAACAGACCGCAGGAGACAGGCGGTGTAAACAGCACGGTTGAGCCTTGCCGTTTGATAAAGACATTGGTAATGGTGCCTTCAGTGACCTCGTTCCGCTCGTTCAAAAATATGCAATCGAAATGCCTTCTGGCCGCAGCCTTTGCATATTCGGCATCATAGACCGGCCTGTGCGTGGTCTTGTGATACAAAAACACATCCTGACTCGATGTGAAGGCGCCCGCAATGGACACAGGCGCGAGTTCGTGGCTATTGGGCGCAAGAGGCCAATCCTGCCATTTGATGGTGATTCTTCCCGAACGGGACAGGGACATGCGCACCCGTACAGGCAGGCAGCGGGCAGTCAATTGTTGTGAAAGCCCGGCGAGGCGCTGCAACACCTCTTCTTCGTTCCAGATGAAATCAAAATAATGGGCCGAGTCAGCCATTCGTCTCATATGACGCCCCAGTAACAGATAGTGGGCCAGTGGCCGGCCGGGTTCCTGCATCCCTTGTGGATTCCACAGCATGGTCTCTATCAGTTCAAAATCAGGCAGCTGCCGGTGCTTGAAAAGAAAATCGGCCTTGAGCCGGCACTCCTCATATTCCGAATGGGGGTCCGAGCCGATGGTCACTCCGCTTCCTATGCCCAGCTCCGCCCGGCCTTCATTCATGACCAGTGTGCGAATAGCCACATTGAAACAGGCGGTCTGCAGCGGAGATATAAAGCCGATGGCGCCGGTGTAGATGCCTCGAGCGGAATTCTCGAGTTCCGCTATAATCTCCATGGTGCGCAATTTCGGTGCGCCTGTGACAGAACCGGATGGAAAGAGTGAACGCAAGATTTGCTCATAGGAACAGTTATCAGCGATTTGCGCCTGCACCGTGGAGGTCATCTGGAACAGGGTTGAATACCGTTCCACACGAAATAACTCCGGTGCTTCCACACTCCCGATGGCGGCAATGCGGCCCAGGTCGTTTCGAAGCAGGTCCACGATCATGATATTTTCGGCGCGGTTTTTTATATCCACATGAAGACGTTCAGCGCGCTCCCTGTCCTCCTGAACCGTCCTGCCGCGTCCTGCCGTTCCCTTCATGGGCCTGGTGACCAGCAGTTCCCCATCTCTTCGAAAAAAAAGCTCTGGAGAACAGGAAAGTACATGAGTGGTGCCGATTCGCATGAATGCACCGTAAGGCACTGGCTGACTCTCCCTGAGCTGAAGATACAGGGATAAGGGGTTGCAATCCTCAGGCACCTTAAAACGGTTGCGCAGGGTGTAGTTCACCTGATATGTGTCGCCTGCGCCGATATATCCCTTGATTTGTGCAATTGCCGAGAGATACCGCTCATGCGTCACATCCAGCAGCATTTCCTGGGCTGCACAATGAGGCATTGGCTGATTTGAATAGACCGTCTCCAGGGGTGGAACGCCCTTGTTCCCATGAGACAAGATGTAAGGCTCTCTGAACATGAGCAAAAGCGCAAGGGGGAGCTGCGGCCTATGCAGGTCCAGAAGCGAAAGCATCCGTTTATTGAGCAGATAACCCCATTCATAACAGAACCAGCCGGCCAGCCAGAAACCTTGTTTCAATGCCTGTTCAATACCCCTGAAAAAACCGGGCAGCTCCTCAAGGCTGTCGCACCGGAGCACGTCCAGCGGCCCTGTAAAGAGATATGATTTGCATTCTTCCGGCGTAATCAGACCCGTATCAAGCCAAATCACATCACCGGCTGTGGCGTTCAGAACGCTTAGCAACCCATTGGATACCGGCGATGTCCGGCCTGTCAGATACGATGTTTTAATGTCATCAGCCATTTCAGCAAAAATATCGAGTGGTTTTCTTCAAAAAAACCAGAATAGCCAGGCCTGGCACGGCCACCAGAAAGGTGATGAAGAAGAACCATGGCCAACCCACCTGAGTCACGAGCCAGCCGGAAGGGGCCCCTACCAGGACCCTGCCCATGGCCGCAATGCCGGAAAGCAGGGCGTACTGCGTTGCAGTCCATTCCTTGTGGCATAAGGACATCACAAGGGTCACAAATGCCGCTGTCCCCATACCACCCGTAAAATTTTCCAGAAAAACAGAACCGATGAAAAGATACATATTCCGTCCCAGAATCGCCATGGCGCAAAACCCGAGATTGGATACAGCCTGCAACAGCCCGAACCAGAAAAGCGCCCTGTACGTATCGAGACGCAACATGATGGCACCGCCGGTTATGCCTCCTATAACAGCGCTTATCAGCCCGATGGTCTTGTTGACCAGCCCTACCTCCGTTGGAGTGAAACCCATAGCCCTGATCAAAAACGGCGTGGTCATGGCGCCTGCAAAGGCATCCCCCAATTTATAGAGGAGAATAAGCCCCAAAAGCCAAACGGCATATCTGCGCGACATCAATTCCCTGACGGGCCCGGCGATGGCGCTCAGCAGTCCTCCGGAACGGGCTGGAATAGGGACTGGCTCAGGGGCAAAAAAGGTAATGACAGCGCATCCGGCCATGATACCTGCCATTACAGCATACATCCACGGCCATCCTATATGCTCTCCCATTATCAGGGCCAGTCCGCCTGACACCAGCATGGCAAGGCGATAGCCTGTAATGGTCAGAGAGGCGCCCAATCCCCTTTCATCCTCGCGAAGTATCTCCGTGCGATGGGCATCGATGGCCATGTCCTGGGTGGCCGAAAGACAGGCGACAAAAATGGCGGCAATTAACATAAACCACAGATGCCTTGACGGAGACAGACAGGCAGTCAACAGCAGAAACAACACCACACCGGTCTGAGACAGAAGTATCCAGCCCTTCCGTCTGCCCAACCCATATAAAGAAAAGGTATCCAGCAGGGGGGACCAGAGGAATTTTAGGGTATATGGCAGGGCGGCTAAGGAAAAGAGACCGATAACCGTCATGTCCACGCCGTCCACAGTAAGCCATGCCTGCAGGGTGGCGCCGGTCAAGGCGACAGGCAACCCCGAGGCAAAACCCAGCGGAAGCATAAACAATAGGGATTTTAAGGACATGGGAAATAAAAAGGCGTTCCATCCACATGGGACGAAACGCCTTTTATTGGCTTAGGTGAAAATGAAATTATTTGTGGCAACCGTCACACTTGGTGGGACCGCCCTTTTCTGTATGGCAACCCTTGCAATTCTTATGCATGTTGTCGCTGGGCTTGCCGAGCTCATGGCAGGTGGAGCACTTGGCCTCCTTGCCGGCCTCATATGGCCCCTTCTTGCCGTCAGCGGTCTTGCTGTGGTGACACTTGGCACACTCTGCCTTGGCCTGATGGGCCTTGTGGTTGAAAACTACTTCCTTCTTACCGGCCGGCCCTTTGATGGTAACGGTGTCAGGACCTGTACCAGCGGCGATCACTGCACCAGCGCCCATTACACCAAAGGCCATGGCCACCAAAACAGACAATGTCTTTTTCTTCATGGAATTCCTCCCTCGATTTTTATTAAATGAATGGCTATTCATTTGGAATATCTTTTAACCACCTCGACGCAGTTTGTCAACAGGAATTTTGTGAAGGCCGTCGCAATGAATTCTTTTCTGTTGGAGTGCGACTAAAACTCCACAGGCAGGCCTTTGACCCGTGCCCTGGTAAACACCGGGCCATCCTTGCACACATAGACCGGGCCCACATTACAATGGCCGCACACGCCCAGTCCGCATTTCATGCGGTTTTCCAGGGACAGATATATCTGCTCGTCCTTCCAGCCTGTCTTCTCCAGGGCAGGCATGGTGAATTTGATCATGATGGGCGGGCCGCACACCACGGCTACGCTGTTTTCAGGGGCAGGCGCCACCCTTTCCGTAACAGCAGGCACAAACCCCACGATGCCGTTCCAGCCTGGGGCCTCGCGATCCACTGTGATGTGGCACTCCACCAGCCCACTCTGCTCCCAGTCCTTGAGTTCGTTCCGGTAGAGCAGCATTCCAGGCGTCCTTGCCCCATAGATGAGGGTGATTTTGCCATAGTCCTGGCGATGGGCCAGCAGATAGACGATGGTGGCCCGCAGGGTGGTAAAGGCATAACCTCCTGCAATTACTACTATATTTTTGCCCTTAAACTCAGAATTCACAGGGAATCCGTTTCCAAGAGGGCCCCTCACTCCGATGCGTGCGCCCTTGGGCAATTGATGCAGTGCAGTGGTCAGGGAGCCGATGCGGCTTACTGTAAAGAGCAGATAGCCCTTTTCCGTGGGGGATGAGGCTATGCCTATGGCCGCTTCGCCCTTGCCAGGCACGGAGAGCATGGCAAATTGCCCTGGCGTGTGGTTCCAGTTCTGTCTTATTCCTTCATCCTCAATGACCAGCTTGAAGGTCTTGAGGCTCTTATCCTCTGTTTCCACGACAATATCATCTATGATTACGCTGTAAGGCAGATATGGATTCTTCTGATCGAACATGGATTGACCCCTTTTTAAACAGCTTGCATGAGGGAGATTACCTCACGAATATCGATGTTGACAGGGCAGTCTTTTACGCACCTGCCGCACCCCACACAGGAGACCGGGCCGAAGCGGTCAGGGAAGTATTTGAATTTGTGCATAAAACGGTTTCTGACCCTCTGCACCTTCTGGCCCCTTGGGTTGTGCCCTGAGGCATGCAGGGTGAAGAGTGGAAACATGCAGGAGTCCCAGTAGCGCAGGCGCACGCCCTTGGTCCCGGCTACCTCGTCTTGAATGTCGAAACAATAACAGGTGGGGCACAAAAAAGTACATGCCCCGCAGTTGATGCAGGCCTCGGCTATCTGAGGCCAAAAAGAGGCGTTGTAGAGGGCCAAAAGGTCCTTTTTTTGCATCTCACGGGCTACTATAGGGAGTTCTTGGCCTCCTTGCTGTTGCGGAGTGGGTTGCAGGCCCGCAGACTCAGCACACGGGTTTTGCTTCAGAAAATCTGCGCCCTTTTGTGTCAGGACCTCCAGTGCGAGCCCGTCTTCTGTCTTCAAAATCACCAGGTCCATGCCCTCTGTGCCATGGGGGGAGCCGCCCACCAGCTCGCAGAAACAGGTGGAACAGGTCTCATCACAGGGCCTGCCGATGATGACGGTCCGCTTCAGCATTTTTTGAAAATACGGGTCCTCGGCATAGGGCATGGAGTTCAAGGCCACACTGCGGGCGTCACATGGCCTGATATTCAGCAAGACTTGAGTCTGTAACGCAGTGCCTGGTTCCTTTAATACAAAGGCCTCGGCATCTTGCGCTGCTATGGAAAAGCGTGCAATGACCTCGGGTTGCGGCATAAAAAAGGTCTTGATGGAAGTCTTGGGCACGCCGCTCACAGGCTTTAAAATGGCATCGGAATTTAATGAGCCCGTTGCCTTTTGAATGTGAACCACACCTGAGTTGGCATCCTGTAGCGGATAAAATACCTGAAATTTAGTGATAAGGCCTTGAATCCATTGAATCAATTGATGGTCATTTATGCGAATCTTCATGGGCATCACTCTTTTTTACCTTTTGATGAACAGGTATCGCACTCAAAGGGATTCTGGTCAGATGGGGCATAGGTGGTAAAAGGCGGCGGCACAGAGACGTCCATGCCGGCCTCGGCCCCAAACAGGGTCAGGATATCCTTTGAGAGTTTTTGTGTGAGCAGTCTGACCTTGATGCCCATGGGACACACACTTTCGCATGCCCCGCAGTCCGTGCACCTGCCTGCGCAGTGAAATGCCCGCAGGATGTGAAAGGTCAGGACATCAGGGGCGTTCAAGGCCTTGCCTACCCATTGCGGGCGGTTGTCGTCCACAAAACAGGTGGAGCAGTAACAGAGCGGACAGGCGTTTCTGCAGGCATAACAGCGAATACACGAGGCAAATGCCTGTTGAAACCACTGCCAGCGCTCATCGCTGGACATGGCCTCAATGGCCTCTATTTGGCTGAATGGGGCCTGTGCCTGTCTTTCAGAGGCCGCATCCAGCAGCCTGTCAAAGAGAACGGGGTTTGGATGGCGGCAGCTCTGACAGTTATCCCGCACCACGGCCCAGCGGGAGAGCTCGGTTTCCCCCCACTTACCTTTCAGCCTCAAGGAGTGGTCATCTTCTTGTGCCTCCAGCACCTCTTTGCCCTGTAGGGCGGCCAGGACCTTTTTTCGATCCACCATGCCCCGGCTGGGCACCCCCAAAATGACAAGCCTGCTCCTATCTACTTGATTTTCTTGAATCTGTACAACTATATTGCGGGACCAACAGCCGGTGGCCAGCACTCCCACCTTGGGAAGCGGCCCAGTGGGCGGCGGGTCTTTGGGGCTTCGTGGCGGTTCCAGGGACTTTAAAAGTGCAGGCAGATAATTGGCTAAATTGACGGTACAAAAGCTGTTCCAGACAAGCCTCTCCGCCTCTTGGGGTGTGCGGGCCACAAAGGGTCTGGTGGTCATGGGAAGGCTGCCTGCCGAAAAGCCCAAAAAGGCTGCCACCTCCCCTGAGGCCAACAGCTCTTTGGCCTGCCTTTGAATCTCTTGTGTGAGTTCTGCATGTTTGACGGTCATATTATGCCTCTATCCTCTTTACCAGACGGGTTGCAGGGCCAAGGGCCTTGACCCGTTCAGTGACCTCCCTTACCACAGTAGCGAACTGTTCCCCTTCCGAGGCCGAAACCCAGGAAAAATTGAGTCTGCCGGGCTCTATGCCCAGGAACTCCAGGAAGTTCTTCAAGACCGAAAACCTTCTTCGGGCATGGAGATTGCCGCTGATGTAATGGCAGTCGCCTGGATGGCAGCCTGAGACCAGCACTCCATCTGCACCGCTTCGCAGGGCTGAAAGTATCATGTTGGCGCTCACACGGCCTGAACAAGGCACTCGAATAATGCGAATGTTGGGCGGATATTGAAACCTGCTGACGCCTGCCAAGTCAGCGCCTGCATAACTACACCAGTTGCATAAAAAGGCCACTATCTTCGGCTCCCAGTCCATTCTATCCTCCACAATTACACATGGCTGCCTCTATGGCGGCCATAATCTGTTCATTGCCCATATTCTTGAGCGTAATGGCATCTGAACGGCAGGATGCCACACATGCCCCGCAGCCCTTGCAAAGGCTGGCATCCACCGAGGCCTTTTGTAACACAGGGTCCTTTGAGATGGCGGAATATGGGCATATCTTGGCGCATACACCACAGGTCACGCACTTGGCCGGATTGACCACGGCTACGGCGCTTTCCGCAGGCACCACATCCTGGGCCAACACCCTTACCGCCCTGACAGCCGCTGCCTTGGCCTGGGCTATGCTTTCTTCCAGGGGCTTGGGATAATGACAGAGCCCTGCCAGAAATACGCCATCCGTGGCGAAGTCCACAGGACGCAGTTTGGCATGGGCCTCCATCAAAAAGCCCTCGGCATTGATGGAACACTTGAAAAACTTGGACAGCTCGCCGGCATCCCTTCGAGGCTCCACTGCAGAGGCCAACACCACCATGTCGGGGTGTATGACCAGAGGCCGTTTCAACACATGATCCATGGCCCCTATGCACAGTGTGTCCCCGTCCTTGGTCAGTGTGGGCCTGTTGTTCAGGTCATAGCGAATGAATACGATGCCCTTGGCCCTGGCCTCCTGATACAGGATCTCCCTCTGGCCGTAGGTGCGAATGTCCCGATATAGCATATAGATATTCATTCGTGGATTCAGTTCCTTGAGCTTTAAGGCCTGATCTATGGCATGTGTGCAGCAGACTCGGCTGCAATAGGGCCTTTCTGGAATGCGGGAGCCCACGCAGTGAATAAAGACCACATGGTTGAGCTGTGAGAGTAGGGGCGACCGGCCAGTCGCCTTTACATTCTCATCCGCCATGCAGAGCTCATCCACCTCCAGCAGTGTCTTGACCCGTTCCTCCTCGCCATAGAGATACTGCCACTCTCCGCTGGGCCTCCAGGGCTGCCCACCCACTGCCAAAATGGCCACTCCGTGCTCTATCTCTTTTCCGTTGGAAAGGGTGGTCTTGAAGCGCCCCACCGAGCCGCTGGTCCTTTCAAGGGTGGTGGATGAATGCAGAGTGATGTTTGCATGGTTTGTGGTGCGGTCAATGAGGCTTTGAAGCATTTCGGCCACCTCTTCTCCCTGCCAGGTGCGGTATAACCTTCTGGCATTGCCGCCCAAGCCCTCGGCCTTTTCCACCAGGTCCACGGGAAAGCCCTGGTCTGCCAAGGAAAGGGCAGCTACCATGCCTGTGACGCCGCCACCTATGACCAGGGCCCTCTTGTGCACAGGGACTACATTGGCGGAAAGGGGTTGGTCTCCTCTTACCTTGGCTATTGCCATGCGCACCAGGTCCTTGGCCTTTTGAGTAGCCTTTTCAGGTTCGTTTTGATGGACCCAGGAGTCCTGGTCTCGAATGTTGGCCATCTCAAAGAGATAGGGGTTCAGGCCTGCCTCCCGCAGGGTCTCTTGAAACAGGGGTTCATGTGTCCTGGGCGTGCAGGAGGCCACCACCACTCGATTCAGCCCCTCACGCCTGATGGTGGCCACCATGTTTACGATGGTGTCCTGGGAACAGGTGAAGAGGTTGTCCTGAACGAATACCACCCCTGGCAATGTGCGGGCATATTCGGCCACCTCCTTTACATTCACCACGCTTGCTATGTTGATGCCGCAATGGCAGACAAACACGCCGATGCGGGGCGGTTCTGCCGTGATGTCCCGTTCTGGAGGGAATTCCTTGGTCTTTGTGGTCTGCCAACGGCTGGAGGAGAGGAGTGCACTGATCTCTGCCGCCACTGAACTGGCCTCAGTGACGGATTGTGGAATGTCCTTTGGGTCTGAGACAGGTCCGCAAATAAAGATGCCGGGTTTTGAAGTAGAGTTGGGCGAAAAGGAGGAAAACGGCACAAAACCATGTGAATTCAGGGGAATATCCAGTTTTGACAGCAGTCCCCTTGCGGATGCGGAAAGTTGCATGCCCACGGACAAGACCACCAGGTCAAAGGTCTCTTCGTGCAAGTGGCCATCCTCATCGCTGTATCGCACAAGCAGGTCATGGCCGTATTCAAAGCCCTTTTGAGTGTGAACGGCCTGGCCTGCGGGCCAGACGCTATGGACTCGCGAGCGTATGAAACTAATGCCGCTTGCCTTGGCCCGCTCATAATATTTTTCAAAATCCTTGCCATGGGTGCGCATGTCCATATAAAAGATGGTGGCATCCAGGTGGCCTGCGGCATGTTCCTTGGCGATGACCGCCTGTTTGATGGCATACATACAGCAGACCGACGAACAATAGGCATTACATGCCCGGTTGATGTCCCTGGAGCCCACACATTGCAGCCAAGCGATGCGTTTGGGTATGGCATGGTCAGATGGCCGCTCCATGTGCCCCAAACACGGCCCTGATGGGCTTAAAAGCCTTTCAAACTCCAGGCTGGTGACCACATTCTTGAGCCTGCCATAGCCGGTGAAGTCCAGGAGAGAAGGGTCATAGGTCTCAAATCCCAGGGCCAGGGCAACGGCACCCACCTCCAATATATGCTCTTTTGGCTTATCGTCGAAGTTGATGGCCCCAGCCGGACAGGCCTTGGCACAGGCCCCGCACCGGCCTGGCTTGTTCAGCCAGATGCAGTGTTTGGCATCTATGGCATACTTGAGCGGAACTGCCTGAGGAAATTTGAGATAGGCGGCCTTTCGAGTGCCCAGGCCGTTATTGAATTCATTGGGCACGACCTTGGGGCATTTTTCAGCACACATGCCGCATGCAATACACTTGTTGGCGTCTACATATCTGGGGTTTTCTCGAATAACCGCCCTGAAGTTGCCTGGCTCACCCTTCAGGGAAACCAGCTCAGACAGGGTCAGGAGTTGAATGTTGAGGTGTCTGCCGCATTCCACCAGTTTGGGAGACAGAATGCAGGCGGAACAGTCATTGGTGGGAAAGGTCTTGTCCAATTGGGACATGACGCCGCCGATGGCAGCGGTGCGTTCCACCAGATATACATAAAAACCACTGTCAGCCAGGTCTAAGGCGGTCTGTACGCCGGTGATGCCACCTCCTATGACCAGCACGGAACCCTTGGTGTTATTCATAGCATTCCTCATATCATCGCCTTTACTATCCAGTTCCACAGGTGTGTGGTCTGCCATTTGCCATTGTAATGGTCACAGATATCCTTGACCTGGGTATGACAGTTATGGCATGGCGTGATGACCACATCGGCGCCTGTGGCCTGAAGCTGTTGAAACTTGGCCTTGCCGCAGGCCCTGCGGTTCTGCACAAAACCGGATTGAAGCGCACCTCCGCCTCCGCCGCAGCAGTAGTTGTTGGATTTGTTGGGCCAGACATCTATAAAGTTCTCTTCTCCGGCCACCTGCCTTATGACAAACCGCAGGTCCTCGGCGACCTCATCTCCAATGCCCTGTCTCACTAACTTACATGGGTCCTGAACAGTGAACTTAAGTCCCTCGGTATTCCATGCCGAACTCACATTGAGCCTGCCTTCTCTGATCCAGCGGGCATAGAGGCTGATGATGCTCACAAACTCAAAGTTGTGGGGTATCTTGAAGCGGCGCAGTCCTTCCAGGACCGCATAGAACATGTGGCCTCACTCGGTGTTGATGTAATATCGGCAGCCAAGGGCATCGACGACCTCCACCTGTTTTCGCAAGGTCTCTTCCCAGTCCTTTGGGTCGCCTGGAAAGAGGCAATAGTTGGCCCCATCCCACCATTTGGAGGAATATGTCCAGTCTATGCCCACTCGATGCAGAATCTTCCAGAGGGGCACCATCTCTTCAGGCTCCACAGTGGGTTCCTTGGCGTTTTGGTTGAGGTAGTACTCTGCTCCGGCCTTGTCGATGGGGGCCTGAAGCCCTGCCCACTCAGGCTCGTTTTGCCGAGTCTCTTCCAGTACATCCCCCACCACCCATACAAAGTCTTCGTTGGGGATGCCGGTGCTGTTTCCGGCCTTTTGCAGCTCACAGGAGCGCTGCAGATTGGCTGGCCGCTGGTCCTTGGGCCTCATTCCTCGAAGGACATAGACGATTCTGCCCACATCTATGCCCATGGGGCAGGCATGTTTGCACCTGCCGCACACTGTACAGGTGTATATCCATCGAGTGGAGAGGAGCTCTTCCTCCTGGCCCAGCACGAACATGCGCAAAAGCTTGCGGGGGTCCAAACCCTCGATGTCGGCTGCAGGGCAACCGCTCACACACATGCCGCATGTGAGACAATAGTCGAGATTGGACTCAGGGAAGACATCTTTGATGTGATTGCGCAGTTCTTCCTTGCGTCGAGAGAGGTCTATGGTGTTTTCCATGTGTTGCCTCATGTATCAAAATGGCGGGGTCTATAAATCATGCCCTGCCTGCTACACCTGCCTGGCCATTACCAGCCTTGCAAAGTGTTCAAAGCTCCTGTCGTAGGTCCTTTCAGCCTCTGCCGAAAAACAACAGCCTGGAAGCTGCCTGGATTTCAGGTGATACCGCAGACACTCGCAGCAGATCCCCTTTTTGTTACAGGATGCATACGAACAGGTGCAATCCTTCAAATTCCTTTCCTTCTGGCATTCCATAACATCACCTCCTAACACATTCAAGGGTTTTTTAACGCCTCTATGGAGTTATGTATTTTCGTTCAGAGGCTGGTGTCCACCAGCGAATGAAATTATAGCTGATGCCTGCAGGCGCCGGCTCTATGCCTCTAAATCTCTTGTGAATTATGGAGAGGCTCATTGGCACATATAAAAAGACATAAGGCTGATCCTCGGCCAAAATCTCCTGTATGCGGTCATAGATGGCCTTTCGTTTGGCCTTGTCAAAGGTCATACGGCCCTCTACCAGCAGCCTGTCCACCTCTTCATTTTTATATCCTATGAAGTTCAGTTCCTTTTTACCGGTCTTGGATGAGTGCCAGATGTCATAGATATCCGGATCCTGGCCTGTTGTCCAGCCCATGATAACCGCCTCGAAGCGCCTCTTGTCTATGAAGTCATTTATGAGGGCGGTCCATTCCACTGAACGGATCTGCATGTCTATGCCCACCTGTTTGAGTCTGTATTGAATGATCTGTGCCGTCTTTTCCCTCAGGCTGTTGCCCTGATTGATGAGCACAGTAAAGGCAAACCTTCTGCCGTCTTTGTAAAGCCAGCCATCCTTTTCAGAGCGCACCCAACCTGCCTCTTTCAGCATGGCCTCTGCCTTTTGCGAATTAAAATCGTATCGTTTGACATTGGGGTTATAAAACCAGGCATCGGGTTTGTAGGGCCCTGTGGCCGCTACTCCGTGGCCTGAAAGTGCACCCCGAACCAGCTCGTCCTTGTCGATGGCATGGGCGATGGCCTGTCGTATTTTTTTGTCTGAAAACAGAGAATTGTCCAGATTGAAGCCCATATATGTATATGCAAAGGCCAAGTAACTGTATTTTTTGAAATTTTGCTGAAAATAGCGGCTATCGGTCTGTCTGTCAAACTGAAGAGGAGAAAGACCTGTCCAATCCACCCCGCCTGCCTTCAGTTCCATAAAGGTGGTGGCGGCATCTGGAATGATGCGCATGAGATAGCGATCCAGGCAGGGCCGGCCCTCAAAATAGTCAGAGTTGGCCACCAGTTCTATGCGTTCCTGTGTCTTCCACTCCTTGAGTTTGTATGGGCCCAATCCCACAGGGTTTCGCGCCAGGGGGCTTTGAGTGATGTCCTTGCCCTCCAGGAGGTGTTTGGGCAAGACCACCAGGTTCCCCCAGGAACTGAGGGCAGGGGCAAAGGGCCGTTTGTAACGCACCTTGAAGGTATATGGGTCAGGGGCAGTGGCCTCCTCCACCTCTAAAAAGTCTCCGGCATAGGCCGTGGGCGTCTTGGGGTTGGTAATGGTCTGAAAGCCAAAGAGCACATCTGCAGAGGTAAATTCCGTGCCATCGGTCCATTTCACTCCCTTTTTGAGGTGAAATGTGATCTCCAGGCCGTTTGAAGAGACCTCCCATGATTCAGCTAAGTCCCCTATGAGTTCCAGGTTTTTGTCGTATTTCACAAGGCCGTTGTAGATCAGGCCAGCGATCTCATGGGATGTGGCATCTGCTGAAAGCATGGGAATGAGGTTGGAGGCATCCCCTATGGAGGCTGTGACGAGAGTGTCTCCCGTCTCAGGGCAGCGGCTCTCAGCCCCTTCCTGGGCCTGACCAATAGAGCTTATCAAAAGCCCGAAAAAAAGGCATAAAAGGAAGAGGCAATGCATCACTTCTGTAGCCGATCCCTTAATAGAATCACACATTCATAGGGGACACACAGGTTGCCCTTGCCTTTCCCCAGTTGGATATTGGGCTTGGGCCTGCCATGAAAGTCGCTGCCGCCTGTGGCAACCAAATCATACCTGTCTGCAACCCTCAGACACATCTCCGTAAATGATGGGTCGTGTTCACTGTAATAACACTCCATTCCGTCTATGCCCCATGTCTTCAGTTCCGCAACGATCTCCTCCAGCGCCGCCTGGTGATTGCAATGCAGGCTGAAGGGATGGGCCAAAACCGCCAGCCCGCCTGCGGAGTGAATGGCCTCTATGGCCCGTTTGGGCGAAAGAATGGACTTTGGGGCATAGGCAGGCCCGCCTTTTTTGAGATACATGGCAAAGGCGGTGCGTGTGTCCGAGACAAAGCCGTGGTTCACCATGGCCTGGGCGATATGAGGCCTGCCGATCTGACCTCCCTGGGCCATGTCCGCCAATTCGTCCATGTTGATCTTGCAGCCAAGATATGCCAGTTTTTCCAGAATGAGGGGGTTTCTTCTGGCCCGGGCCTGTTGGACCTCTTGTAATACTTCAGTTAAAAGGGGGGATGGAGAGATGTAGTAGCCAAGTATGTGCATGTCTCCCTGGCGGTAGAGTACGCTCAGTTCCATGCCGGCAATCACCTCTACGCCGTATTCCTTGCCTGCCTCCATGGCCTCTGAAATACCCTGCATTGTATCGTGATCCGTGACGGCTATGGCCTTTAGACCAGCAGCAGCGGCCATTTTTACCAGCTCTTGCGGTGAATATGACCCATCTGAGGCGGTAGTGTGAGTATGGAGGTCACAGCAGGCGGTTTCCAAGGGCAGCTCCTTTTTCCATTGATGTAGTGCTTCTTTTGTTATCACAAAAAGCACACAAAAAAAAGGCTAAAAGAAAACCCAGATTCCATTATTTCCCTGGTTTTCAGGCTGGAGCTTGGGAACGATTTTGACTTCATTATTTCTCAAAAGGAATTATTACTATTAAGTAACTTCAATCGCGGAATTTGGGGACGTGGAAATTGGTGAAAAGATAGATTTTGGTAGAGAGACCATATTTTTAGCTTGACAAAAAAAACACAAAGATAGTATAAGAAATTTCCGAATGGCGATTCATTTTTTTGCAGAAGTTTCATCTTTTGGCCAATCTAATGGCCCAAGGCAATACAAAGATTTTTATCAAAAATCTCAAGTCGGAGGAAAAAGCAATGGCAGAAGTCAAGAAACATGCCACACCAATGTGCGACGAGTTAAAGAAAGGGTCATGGCCCAGCTTCGTCGATGACATCGAGCAGAAAGGTCTCGCTGGTAAACAGGAGTGCCTCGACCTGCTCGGTCAGCTCGAACTCTCTTTCAAACACAAAGAGACCCACTGGAAACACGGTGGTATCGTGGGTGTCTTCGGTTACGGCGGCGGCGTCATCGGCCGTTATTCCGATGCGCCCGAGCAGTTCCCCAGCATCGCCCACTTCCACACAGTGCGCGTAAATCAGCCCAACGGCAAGTTTTACTCCAGCGCCTTCCTGCGCAAGATGTGTGATATATGGGATTACAGGGGCAGCGGTATGACCAACCTGCATGGCTCCACAGGCGACCTGGTCATGCTCGGAACCAAGTCAGACCAGCTTGAACCCATTTTTTTCGATTTCACGCATCAGATGAGCGTTGACCTGGGCGGTTCAGGCTCCAACCTTCGTACACCTGAGTGCTGCATGGGCAAATCCCGCTGTGAATGGGCATGTATAGACACCCAGGGCATCATTTATGACCTGACTCAGACCTTCCAGGATGAACTGCACAGGCCGGCCTTCCCATACAAGTTCAAGTTCAAGTCATCCGGCTGCCCCAATGACTGTGTGGCCGCCATCGCCCGTTCCGACTGCTCCATCATCGGCACATGGCGCGACGAAATCCGTATAGATCAGGCCGCAGTGGCTGCATATATGGCCGGAGAGCTCAAGCCCAATGCAGGCGCACATTCCGATAGGGACTGGGGTAAATTCGACATTCAGAAAGAGGTCATCGACCTCTGTCCCACCAAGTGTATGTGGATGGAGGGCAAGACCCTGAAGATCGACAATCGTGAGTGCACCCGCTGCATGCACTGCATCAACGTCATGCCGGTAGCGCTGCGTCCAGGCGTGGACACAGGTGCCACCATCCTGATGGGCGCCAAGGCCCCCATTCTGGACGGCGCCCAGATATCCACACTGGTCATTCCCTTCATCAAGATGGAACCCCCCTATGATGAATTCAAGGACTTCGTTGGTTCCATCTGGGATTGGTGGATGGAAGAGGGTAAGAACCGTGAGCGTTTCGGAGAGCTGTTGCAGCGTCAGAGCATTCAGGAACTGCTCCGCCGCACCGGTCTCAAGGCCATTCCACAGATGGTCAAAGAGCCACGCTCCAACCCATATGTATTCTGGAGCGCCGATGAGGTCGAAGGCGGCTGGAAACGTGATGCAGCCGAATTCCGCAAGAGACACGCTGCATAGTTTACGCAAACAAGGAGACAGACAACTATGAACGAATATTTCGAAAAACAGAAGGAACTCTATGGCGACAACCCGGGCTTCGATATCTCTGAGCTGTTGAGCAAGCCCTATGACAAGACATTGGCCGAGAAGCTCTATGACCCTGCCAAGCCCATGCAGAACCGCATCACAGACATCGGTCCTGCCCACTTCTTCCAGTTCTTGCCACCGGTTCTCAAGAAGAACTATGGCCAGTGGAAATATCATGAGATCGTGCAGCCCGGTGTAATCAAATATACCGCTGAAAGCGGCGATACCGTGTTTGCCGTGCGCTGCGCCTCCGCCCGTCTTATCACCACGAATCTCATTCGTGAGGTTGCCGAGATCGCCGATAAATACTGTGACGGCTGTGTGCGTTGGACCACCCGCAACAACATCGAATTCCATGTGGAGACTGAGGACAAACTGCGCGCCCTGCTGGATGACCTGAAGGGCCGTAAGTTCCCGGGCGGTTCCTACAAGTTCCCGGTGGGCGGCACAGGCGCCTCTGTAACCAATATCGTGCATACCCAGGGTTGGGTGCACTGCCATACACCGGCCATTGATGCCTCCAGCGTCGTAAAGTCCGTGATGGACGACCTGTTTGAATACTTCGGCAGCCACAAGCTCCCCGCCCAGGTGCGTATCGCCCTGGCCTGCTGTCTGAATATGTGCGGCGCGGTGCACTGCTCCGACATAGCCATACTTGGTGTTCACAGAAAGCCACCCCTGGTCGAGGATGAGCGTATCACCGGCGTGTGTGAGCTGCCCTTGGCCGTTGCTGCCTGTCCTCTGGGAGCCATCAAGCCGGCTACTGTGGAGATCAACGGTGAGAAGAAAAAGACCGTGCGCGTCAATGAAGACCGTTGTATGTTCTGTGGTAACTGCTATACCATGTGTCCCGCCATGCCATTGGCAGACGGTCAAGGTGACGGCGTAGCCATTCTGGTTGGCGGCAAGATCTCCAACCGAATCAGCACCCCTCAGTTTTCCAAGCTCGTAATCCCATATATCCCCAGTGAACCGCCCCGTTGGCAGTCAACCGTAAAGACCATCAGAAATATCTTGGAGGTCTATGCCTCTAATGCCAACAAGTATGAGCGTCTGGGTGACTGGGCTGCCAGAATCGGCTGGGAACGCTTCTTTGAGAAGTGCAACATTCCGTTCACCGACAAGTCCATCGACGATTATCGTCTGGCCTATGACACATATCACACCACCACACAGTTCAAGTGGAGTGTACATACCGATAACCTTTAACCAAATAGCCTCACAGGAGGAATATTAAAATGGCAGTCGATAAAGAAGAACTCAAAAGGTTGCTCGTGGAATTTTGCACAAAAAAAGCGGCGTTCAAGTCCAAGATGTATATCAAGGACATGTATGCCGCCTGTCCAGATGCATCTCCACGTGAGGTGAAGAATGCGGCCAACGAACTCGTAAGAGAAGGCAAGCTGGAATTTTTCTCCTCGGGCTCTACTGTTATGTATGGCGTGCCTGGCTTTGGAAAGGGCGTGGAAGAGGCCTTTGAAGAAGAAAAGGCAGAGTAATACTGCTTTCATAAAATGCTGTTAAGCAAAAGCCCTGTTGCGATATACTGCAACAGGGCTTTTTTTGTTTATATAAGGGAACCTCGAAAAATTGCCTTTTCGCTCATGATTGCGTTGCCCGCCGGGGAAAAATGCTCCCTGCCTGTCTGCGTGCAACGTACAGGCAGGGAGCAGGGGCGAACGGAAATTCTAATTTTATAGGGGCTCCCTTTAATGTAAAACGGTAATGGTTTATTTTTCAAGGAACCCATAAGACATTGGTTGGACACACAGGTATGTAGAGTATATATTGGCAGGCGCATAGGCCTGTGTTACCCTACAACCATGCAACAGGGCTTTTTGACAGGAGGAAATGACCGTGCAACAGGGGAGTAGAACAGATAGTAGCCAATTGATGATTGCCAAAGACCAGCTAATCTTTCTGGAAGGCGATGACGCCAATGATATGTTCTATATACTTGAAGGAGAGGTGGAGGTATTTAAGACCATGGAAGGCCGCCGCATCACCATAGCCACCCTGGGCAAGGGAGAGGTCTTTGGAGAAATGGGACTGCTTACGGAAGGCTCCAGGCGCACAGCCTCCGCTCAGGCTACAAAAGAATCGACTGTGCTGAGCCTTACAAAGGAAGAATTTCTGCGCAGAATAACCCTTACCCCCACATTCTGCCTCACCATCCTGAAAAGTCTGGCAGAACGGCTGCAACAGGCTACGAGTGAATTGATCTTGTTGAAATATGTCATATCCGGCCAATAGGCCGCCAAAATATGCGGTTCAGCCCTTGATGGGCGCGCTGTATTGCCGTTGCAGGGCGGATACCGACCTGCCGAGAAAGAAATCAATGGCATCCTCTTTGATTCCAAAGGTCTCTCGCACCCTCACCCTGAACGCTTCATCTTTTTCAGCTATATCCTGCAACGCAGACAATATCTCTTTGGCGGAATCCAAGAGGTCCCTGGCCTCGAAGATCATTGAAAAGATCTCTTTGGGAGGGAATCGCTGGTCATAGGCCTTTATAACCTCTATAAAGGAAGAACCGGATGGGAATATATCCTCTCTGGCAAGGACATCCGTCAAAAACAGCCCCTCCGCCTCTTTGGTATCCCAACATCTAAATGCCCTGCACTCCAACGGCCTGTCGCGATATATATCACAAGACATTTCCCCCACATTGAAAAAGATACAGGCGGTCTCTTGAGTCTTTGTCCTGATTTTGATTATATCCATCGGCAACTCTACAAGCCTGTCCTCTGTGGGGTGATAGACAGGTTCGCCCTTGCGAATGGTGACCAGGACATCCGGCGATAAAAGACTGGAAGAGAGCAGTGAAATGTCCTCTTGATGAAGGACGGGGCCGCCCTTGATGCAGCAGGCCCCGCAACGTTTACAGACAGTCTTTGTCATTATTGACCGGTTTTAGGGGTTTCCTTGCCGGCTGGTGCCTTTACAGTCTCGCTTACACCTGCTCCGGCAACGGGCTTGTCGCTCGTCACATCCGATGTATGGGGTGCGGCAGGGGCAGGGGCCTGAGGCTCAGCAGCAGGCTTGGCAGCCTCTGCCTGGGGGGCAGGAGCTGTCTCGGCAGGCTTGGTCTCGGCGGCAGGTGCGGGCTGCGTCTCTTTCGCTGCATTTTCGGCAGCGGCAGGGGCCTGAGATTCAGCAGCAGGCTTGGCAGCCTCTGCCTGGGGGGCAGGAGCTGTCTCGGCAGGCTTGGTCTCGGCGGCAGGCACTGCTGCCTTGGTTTCAGGAGCAGCGGCCGGGGCTGAAGCCGCAGCCGGTGGGGCTGCTGGTTTGGCGGTCTCCTGTGTTGTAGAGGGCTGTTTCTGGTCCGCTGGATTACTGCAGCCAATCAACAAGCCAGCCATCAAAACCACGAAGATATACTTTTTCATCTTAAAATCCCTCCTTTGGAATTTTTCAGCATGATAGCACCAACTCCTGCATATTTCCATAAAAAATGCAAGATTTTTCACATGTGGTCGTCTTTAATCCGTTTCAGAGTTTCTTGAGAAGATACCCATTAAAAAGAAACTGTATTGCAATATGCCTCTGTGCAAATACGCGGGCACAGCCATTCAACAAAAGGGTAGGCACTCATCTAAAAATAATGGGCTATGATACGCGCATGTCCCTTTTCCTGGTCTGCTAATTGCAAAAACACCCGTGCCATCTCCACGTCCTTTGTAATGGCTGCATAATTTTTGTAAAGCTCATAGGCCATCCACTCTATCTCAATAGCGATTTCACCAAGATTCAGAATCGGCTCACCCTCCATGGTCTTCAGGCGCTCTATCGCCTCCTCCGGCATCAGACCGCCCTCCAAAAAATTGTCGGATGCGGTCTCATACAGTGTTTCAAAAGGCGGTGCGGCAGGATTCAGGTGTTTGAGCAGGCCATAAATCACCTTTGCATGACTTATTTCAAATCTGGCCAGGTGTAAGGCCATATCAGAGACCAACGACTGCGGAAACACGCGGGCCGCCGTCTCATAGAAACGTTCGGCAGCCTTTTCAAAACCTATGGCATCCATCAGCACCTTTTCAGGGCCTTGGGAGATGTCAATGGTCATGACATGCGGGAAACCTGACAGTGACTTGCCCTGCCAGGCCAAAATGCCGCCTGCCAGATTGAATATCTTTTTGAACGCAGCACCCATGCCGTCAACGAACTCGGCGGCGATGCGCGAACGCCTGCCGCTCCTGCAATAAAAGATCACCTCTTTATCGGCATCCAGACCGACTATTTTTGCCTCCACATCTTTCAAAGGGATGAGCAGTGCCCCTGGAATATGCGACACAGCGTATTCTTTCGGCTCCCTCACATCTATGAGCAGATACTCTTGTTCCTTGCGGTTTTTTAGATAATCCTTGAGTTCATCGGAAGAGATGTCGGTCACCATGTGGTATTCCTCCCTGTAGATTTTTTACCTCAACCTCCTGTATATTTGATGAAATTATAAAGGAGCATCAGGCATCTGTTTAAATAAACCACAAAAATAGCAAAACGCATTTATAATATGCATAAAAACAATAACCGCTGCTGGTTACCGAAAAAAAATCCGCCAGCGCCTTGACAAATATGGACTTTTCCTTTATGAATTTAACTTCTTTAGGAAGTTTTGAAAAATTAAACGCAGTTGTGAGCGAAAGGGCAATTTTTCAAGGCTTCCTTTAGAAAAATCATCAAGAACAGCCTTAAATGGAGAATACTTTCATGAAAACGCCGCTTCCAAAGGTGAACGAGATAGAACACAAATGGTATGTAGTGGATGCCAAGGGCGAGACCCTGGGCAGACTTGCCACTCAAATCGCCACTCGTTTGCGTGGCAAACACAAACCCATCTTCACTCCGCACTTAGACACAGGGGATTTTATCATTGTTATCAATGCCAGCCAGGTGCGTCTGACGGGAAACAAGGCCACAGAAAAGCCGTATAAGACCTACACCGGTTTCACCGGCGGTCTTAAGATCAAAAAGGCCTCAGAGATGCTGGCCAAACGGCCTGAGGATGTGATAAAGCTTGCCGTAAAGCGCATGCTGCCCAAAAACACCCTGGGCGGTCTGCAGTTCAAAAAGCTGAAGGTATATGCGGGCTCCGAGCATCCACATGCATCCCAACTTCCTGAAAAATTACAGTTTACCCAATAAAATCAAAACATTAGGGAATTTTGAAAAATTAAGCGCAGTCGTGAGCGAAAGGGCGATTTTTTAAGGTTCCCATTAAAAATAGAAGGGATTCGATATGGCTAAAGATACACATTACGCTACAGGCAGAAGGAAAACAGCAGTAGCCCGTGTCTGGCTTCTGCCGGGCTCAGGCTCCATACAGGTCAACAACAAGGGCTGCAAGGAATATTTTTCCTCTGATCTGGCTGAAACCACCATCACCAAACCATTGCTCATAACCAATACGCAAGGGAAATTCGATATAAAGGCTACGGTAACTGGTGGCGGGATCTCAGCCCAGGCTGAGGCGATCCGTCACGGCATAGCCAGGGCGCTCCTGCTGGCCGATCCTGAACACAGGGTCCCTCTAAAAAAGGCTGGTTTCCTCACAAGGGATCCCAGGGCCAAGGAACGCAAGAAATACGGCCTTGCCGCAGCCAGAAAGCGCTTCCAGTACTCCAAACGTTAATTCATTATCAGGCTTGAAGCGGTTTCTTTGCCCCCTTTGTGCAGCTGGGCGAGGAAACCGCTTTTCTTTGAGTGAAGAACATGCTGAAAGTAGCTATCATAGGAGGCTCTGGATACACAGGGCTCGAACTGCTTAGGGTTCTACGCCGGCATGGGCAGGTGCAGGTCGTTGCCGTAACATCCCGCAAGGAGGCGGGTCTTTCGGTGGAAAGCCTCTTTCCATCCCTGACAGGCCTGTTTTCAGGGCTCAACTTCGAGGAACCAGATATAACCTCCATAGCGAAACGTTCTGAGCTGGTCTTCACCGCGGTCCCCCATGAAGCGGCCATGGCCGTTGTACCTGACCTCTTGCAGGCAGGGCTGAAGGTGATCGACCTCTCCGCTGATTTCCGCATTCATGACCAAGCTGTCTATGAAGCCTGGTATTCAGCACACAAAGCCCCTCAATATCTTGCGGCAGCCGTCTATGGCCTGCCTGAATTATATGCCCGGCAGATCAGCAA
The DNA here is from genome assembly GCA_028695735.1 of Deltaproteobacteria bacterium. Taxonomy (GTDB): domain Bacteria; phylum Desulfobacterota; class Dissulfuribacteria; order Dissulfuribacterales; family DYLC01; genus JAQVIJ01. The sequence continues at coordinate 59,765 of JAQVIJ010000004.1, forward strand.
CGCCAGGCTTACAGCAAATCCTGGCTGTTATCCAACAAGCGCCATTCTGCCTCTTGCGCCGCTTTTGAAACAGCGCATGATTCAACACCATGGTATCATAGTGGATTCCAAATCAGGGACCAGCGGAGCAGGCCGCAGCCCCTCCATGACAACGCTGTTTTGCGAGGTAAACGAGGGCTTTTGCGCCTATAAAGTGGGCCAGCACCGCCATACACCCGAAATAGAACAGGAGTTGTCCATCGCAGCGGGGGCGCAGGTAACCATCAACTTCACACCGCATCTGCTGCCTGTTTCTCGCGGCATCCTCACCACCATCTATGCAGATCTGACAGACCAGAACACCTCCACAGAAGACATTCTGGCCGCCCTGAGGGGTTTTTACGCAGACAAACCCTTTGTCCGCATCTTGCCAAAAGGCACATTTCCCAATGTCCTGCGCGTGAGGGGCAGTAACTACTGTGACATAGGCTGCAAGGTGGACGTACGCACCCGCAGGCTGATTTTGATATCCGCCATAGACAACCTGGTAAAGGGGGCATCAGGTCAAGCCATTCAGAACATGAATCTCATGTGCGGATTTCCAGAAACCGAGGGCCTGCTGCAGGCCCCGCTGTATCCGTAATCCCATCATTCCATTCCCCATCTTTTTGCGCTGGCCGGACTCATGCGCAACATAAAACTCCTGATTTCATATGACGGTTCCTGCTGCCATGGCTGGCAGCGGCAGAGGCCTCATGAAGTGACTTTACAGGGGGTTCTGGAGCAGGCCCTCGCCACCCTGTTTCAGGAAAAAATTTATGTCACAGCATCGGGCAGGACCGACGCAGGCGTGCATGCCCTGGGTCAGGTGGCCAATTTCCACACTCAAAACACCACAATCCCACTTACAGGTATCAAAAACGGCCTGAACGCCCTGCTGCCCGAGTATATGGCGGTCCTGAGCGCCGAGGATGTTCCGCTGGATTTCCATGCGCGAAAGCATGCCCTGTGCAAAATTTATACATATCATCTCGTGTTGGCCCACAATCCTCTGCCTCTCTGGAGAAGACATGCCTGGGTATTGAGAACCAACTCACTGCAAAAACTGGATTTAGAGGCCATGCGAAAGGGGGCTGCGTTCCTGCTGGGCACACATGACTTCAAGACCTTTCAGGCCAGCGGCAGTTCGGTTACCACAACGGAGCGCACTGTTTACAGTCTTTCCATTCAGCATCAGCCAATTTCCCTCAGCCCTCCTTTTTATTTTCCTTTGTCCGATACACATTTATATACATTTACCATTGCCGCAAACGGGTTTCTTCGTTATATGGTTAGGAATATCGTAGGGTTGCTGGCAGTCATAGGCATGGGTCGAATGCACTTTGAACATGTCAAAACAGCCTTGCTGGCCAGAGACAGGTCGGTTTCAGCCCCAACGGCTCCGGCGCAGGGTTTGTTCCTGGAACAGGTCATCTACGAACGGACAACCCTGGATGCCTGGCTCGCATTCCAGCAACAACTACATGCGGAAGATTTTAAAAAATAAAGGGAGCCTTGAAAAATTAGAATTTTCGTTCGATAACAGGCAGGGAAGAGCAACGCAGTTGTGAGCGAAAGGGCAATTTTGCAAGACTCCCTAAAATGAAAGGACACAGACATCATGCACTCATCTATGAATAATCAGGCAAACTGGCAGCCGCCTCTTTCGGAACGCGTAAGAAATCTGAAGCCATCCCCCACCCTGGCCATAGACGCCAAGGCCAAGGCCCTCAAGGCCCAGGGCGCCGACATCATCAATCTGTCGGTGGGAGAGCCGGACTTCGACACCCCTGATCACATCAAAGAGGCCGCAATCAAGGCCATAAAAGATGGTTTCACCAAATATACGGCGGTGGGCGGCATCCCTGACCTGAAAAAGGCCATTATCGAAAAGATGGAACGGGATTACGGGCTCACCTATTCTGAGAATGCGGTCATGGTCTCTACAGGCGGCAAACTGGCGCTCTACAACTGCATGCAGGCCATCATAGACCCAGGCGACGAGGTGATCCTGCCGGTACCCTATTGGGTCTCATATCCTCCCATGGTGGAACTGGCAGGTGGAGTGGTGCGGTATCTTCAGACAGAGCCATCCAATGGCTTCGCCATAGAGCCTGCGGCCATCGCCGAGCTCCTGACCAGCCGCACAAAGGCCATCATCCTGAACAGCCCTTCAAATCCCACAGGTTCGGTATATTCATCTGAAAACCTGAAAGATATCGCTGAGTTGGCGGTCAAACACGGCTTTTATGTCATCTCTGACGATATCTATGACGCCATTCGCTTCGACGGCAAGGGTTGTGAAAACGCCGCGTCCCTGTTTCCTGAGGCAAAGGATCGCACACTGGTAATAAACGGCGTATCCAAAACCTATGCCATGACAGGCTGGCGCATCGGATACCTGGCCGGGCCTGAGGCAGTGGTCAAGGCCGCCACCAAGATTCAAAGCCAGAACACCTCGAATCCCACCTCCATAGCCCAAAAGGCCGCTGCGGCAGCCATCGCAGGCCCGCAGGACTGTGTCAGGAACATGCTGAAGGCCTTTGCAGAACGCAAGGACTATCTGATGCAGGAACTGCCTTCCATCCCCGCTCTCTCTTGTGTGGAGCCAAAGGGTGCATTTTATGTATTCCCTGATTTTTCGGCATATTACGGCAAGAAGACCCCCAACAATGGCAGAGAGATCGACGGCTCCCTGGCCATGGCCGATTATCTGCTGGACGAGGCAAGAATCGCTGCAGTGCCGGGAATCGCCTTTGGTGACGATAGATTTATACGTTTTTCCTATGCAGCCAGCCTTGATACCCTGAAGGAGGGCGTCAAACGGCTCAAAAAGGCGCTGGCGGCCCTGAGTTAACGGAACGGAGGGGGAGAAGAGTGGAATTGTTGCGCAAAAAAACGGTTAGAGGGCATGGTTGCTCCAGACTGAAACGCTGCTTGAGCGCCACAGACCTGACTCTTATGGGCATCGGCGCCATCATCGGTGCAGGCATTTTCGTCCTGACAGGTGTCGCCGCTGCCACAAAGGCAGGGCCTGCTATCATGCTTTCCTTTGTGCTTTCGGGTTTTGCCTGTGCATTTACCGCCCTTTCCTATGCTGAACTGGCTGCGGCCATAGGCGGATGTGGAAGTGCCTATGGCTATGCCTATGCAGGGCTGGGCGAGATAGTAGCCTGGATCATTGGTTGGGATCTAATCCTGGAATATGGTGTAGCCACGCCTACCGTGGCCATTGGTTGGTCTGGGTATGTGAATAATGCCCTGACAGCACTTGGATTCGGTCTGCCCCAGCTACTGACTATGTCACCTGCCGAGGGATGTTTTGTGAACCTGCCGGCTGTCTTGATAATCCTTTTTCTCTCGGCCCTTCTCTCCATAGGCGTGCAGATGAGCGTGCGCTTCAACGCCGTCATGGTGGCGGTAAAGATACTGGCCATCCTGCTTTTTATCATAGTGGCGGCGGGCAGCTTCAAACTTGAAAACTGGACACCTTTCATGCCGTTCGGCTGGCATGGAGTGGCGGCGGGAGCGGCCATCATCTTCTTTGCATACATAGGCTTTGATGCGGTCTCCACCGCAGCGGAAGAGGCGGTAAACCCCCAAAGGGACCTGCCCATCGGCATAGTGGCCTCGTTGGCCGTCTGCACCATCGTCTATATCGTGGTATCTGGAATGCTGACCGGCATAGTGCCCTATGCGACCCTCAATGTCCCATCCCCTGTAGCTGATGCCATGCTGCGCATCGGTCACCGCTGGGCCTCGGCTGTAATAGCCGCAGGCGCCATTGCAGGGCTCACCACAGTAATGCTTGTGCTGTATTATGCGCTGACACGCATCTTTCTGGCCATGTCACGCGATGGGCTACTTCCTCCCGTATTTGCCCAGGTCAATGAGACCACTCGCACCCCTGTGCGTATCATTCTCACCAGCGGCTTTATCATGGCTGCCATAGCAGGCTTTACACCCATTTCGCATGTGACGGAATTGGTCAATATCGGCACCCTGGCTGCCTTTGTGCTGGTCTGTGCCGGAGTCATAGTGCTTCGCTACAAACAACCGGACCTGCCCAGGCCGTTCAAGACACCATGCAGCCCCCTGATCCCTCTGCTTGGCATGGCCTTCTGCATCTATCTGATGATAAGCCTGCCTTCCATAACCTGGCTGCGCTTTCTCCTCTGGCTGATCATAGGGATGATCGTTTATTTCAGCTATTCCAGACACCACAGCCTTCTGGCTGCATCAATTCAACAACCAACATTAAAAGATGGTTAATCCACTCTAAAAGGCAATTCATGAACTTTGTAGATGAAGTCGAGATACACGTAATGGCTGGAGACGGCGGCAGGGGCTGCGTCAGCTTCCGGCATGAAAAATTCGTTCCCAAGGGTGGCCCTGACGGCGGAGACGGCGGAGACGGCGGGAATGTCGTTCTGAAAGTAAATCCCAATCTCAACACACTCTCATCCTTTCGCAAAAGACGTATTTACCGGGCGGTAAACGGTGCCCCTGGAATGGGGGCCAACAGGCACGGCAAAAGCGGAAAGGATCTGGTCATACCCGTTCCACCCGGCACCGAGGTCAAGGACAAGGACACAGGGGCCGTACTTGCGGATCTTACTCAGCCAGGGGAGGAGTGGGTCGCAGCCAGGGGCGGCAAGGGCGGGTTGGGCAACTCCCATTTTGTAAGCGCCACACGCCAGGCCCCTCGCTACGCACAGCCGGGCCTGCCCGGTGAAGAAAGACACATAGTGCTGGAGTTGAAGCTCCTTGCGGATGTGGGGCTGGTGGGCCTGCCCAATGCGGGGAAATCCACACTTCTTTCAGTGGTCACATCAGCCAGGCCGAAGATAGCAAACTATCCCTTCACCACCCTCGTTCCTCAACTGGGCGTGGTTGACCTTGGAGATGACCGTTCCTTTGTAATCGCCGATATTCCAGGCCTCATTGAAGGGGCGCATACAGGCACAGGCATGGGGATTGAATTTCTGCGGCACATAGAACGCACGAAGGTGCTGTTGTTTGTCGTGGATGTCTCCGATGAAGACCCTTGCAAGGCCTTTCTAACTGTCTGGAATGAGCTGGAGCGATTCCACCGGTGCAGCTCACCCCTTACTGAAAAACCATTTTTGATCGCCCTGAACAAGATGGACATCCCCTCGAAGGAAGAGCTTCAGGAAAGGCTCGGCGCCATAAAAAAACTGCCCCAGGTCAGCTCGTCCGCTGCAAATGTAGTCTGCATCTCCGCAGCCACTCATGAAAATATTGCAGAATTACTGAAGACGGTTCAGGGGTTGTTGAGCGAGTATTCGACTCAATCACTTGATGCAGGTCAGGATGGGGGGCAATCTGAAAGGTTCCTTGAAACTATTACCGTCTTGCATTAGGGGATCTCTACGAACATTCTGATTTCGTAGAGATCCCTTGGGGAAAACCTATGGATAACGATTTAGATACCGCCGCAAAGGCACTGAACCCGCACAAGCGGGGGCTTGGACACATCAAGAGGCTCGTGGTGAAGGTGGGGAGCGCGGTGCTTACAGACAAAAACGGCCTGGCCCTCGATCGCCTGAACCACCTGGTGACCCAGCTCGCCCAACTGCGCAGTCAGGGTCTGGAGATCACCCTGGTCTCTTCCGGCGCTGTTGCAGCAGGCAGAGGCAGGCTTCCTTCAAAGGCCAGACTCAAGACTGTAAGGGCCAAACAGGCCCTGGCCGCAGTGGGTCAGGGGATTTTGATGCAGGCATACGCCGCGGCCTTTTCCGGATATGAGATGCCGGTGGCCCAGGTCCTGCTCACAAGGGACGGCCTCATCGAACGGGAGCGATACAACAACGTCAAAAATACCCTTCAAACCCTGCTGGAATGGGATGTTTTACCCATCATCAATGAAAACGACACGGTGGCCACAGAGGAACTGCAATTTACGGACAACGACCAGCTTTCAGTATTGGTCATGAATCTGACGGATGCGGAACTGCTCGTGTGCCTCAGTGACATAGACGGTCTTTATGACAGTGACCCTCGTGAGAACCCCAATGCACGGCTTATTCATGAAGTTCAGCACATAGACGCCTCCATTTTGCAGATGGCCGGAGACAGCCCGGGCCGCGCAGGCCGCGGAGGCATGAAGTCCAAGCTGCTGGCGGCGCGAATGGCAACCTCCTGTGGCATTCCCATGATTGTGGCGGGAGGCCGAATCCCCAATGTGCTTCTGCGCTTGATGAGCGGTGAGGTCATAGGCACCCTGTTTCACGCAGCAAGGCGCAGAATACACGGCAAAAAGCCATGGATCGCCTTTACCCTGCCCAGAAAGGGCAGGCTGATACTGGATGATGGTGCTGTGCAGGCCGTTACTCAAGGGGGCAAGAGCCTGCTTGCTGTGGGCATAAAGGCCCTGGAAGGCAGGTTTCAGGCAGGCAACTGTGTGTCCTGCACGGATTTGGAGGGCAGAGAGGTGGCCATAGGCATTACCAATTATGGTTCAGGCGACCTGCAGAAGGTGATCGGTTGTAGAAGCGAAAAGATTTGTAGTATGTTGAAGAATTCACGCGACGAGGTGATACACAGAGACAATCTCGTGGTGTTGGAATGAGTTGCGTTTAAGGAGGAAGACATGAACGATTTTGAGAGATTGACCCTTGAGATCGGCCAAAAGGCCCGAAAATCGGCCAAAATAACGGCAAATCTGCCCACAAAAATCAAAAATCAGATATTGCTGGACACAGCAGAGGGCATACTGGCTGCCAGGGAGTTTCTTCAGGCGGAAAACTCCAGGGACCTGGAGAAGGCTCATGCAAAGGGCATGAGTACCGCCTTTATAGACAGGCTTACCCTTTCGGACAAGGTCATAAACAGCATGGTAAACGGGCTCAGGGAGGTGGCTCAACTGCCGGATCCCGTGGGCGAGGTGACTCGCATGTGGCGCAGGCCCAACGACCTTCAAGTCGGGCGTATTCGCATTCCCCTTGGCGTCATACTCATGATCTACGAGTCCAGGCCCAATGTCACCATCGATGCAGCGGCCCTGTGCCTCAAGGCAGGAAACTCCGTGATCCTGCGGGGCGGATCAGACGCCCTGCACTCCAACATGGCCCTGGCCGGTATTCTGCACAAGGCCCTGGCAAAAAACGGCGCTTCAGCCGACGCCGTCCAGGTGGTGCCCACCACCGAGCGCGAGGCACTTACACACCTTTTGAAACTGGATGAACTCATTGACCTTGTGATCCCCAGAGGCGGTGAGGGGCTTATTCGATTTGTGGCCGGGAACTCCCGCATCCCTGTGCTCAAACACTATAAGGGCGTCTGTCATGTATTTGTGGACGAATCAGCCGATTTTGACATGGCCGAAAGGATCTGTATCAACGCAAAGGTGCAGAGACCCGGTGTCTGCAATGCCATGGAGGGGCTTTTGGTGCATGAGGCCGCGGCTCAGACCTTTCTGCCTCGCATGGCCGAGGCATTTTTTAGGGAAGGCGTGACCATGCTGGGGTGCCCAAAGGCCTGCGCTGCCTCACCGAGGATACAGCCGGCCCAGGACACGGACTGGGGCACGGAGTTTCTGGAGCTCAAACTGGTGATCAAGGTGGTAAAGGACATGGACGAGGCCATGGATTACATCACTCGATACGGCTCCAACCACACCGAGGCCATAGTCACTCGCAACTATGAAAACGCCCAGAGATTTTTGAGGGAAGTGGATGCCTCCCTGGTATTGATCAATGCCTCAACCCGCTTCAACGACGGAGGTGAGCTGGGACTGGGCGCCGAGATCGGCATCAGCACCTCCAAACTTCATGCCTACGGGCCCATGGGACTGGAGGAGCTCACCACCACCAAGTTCATCGCATACGGCGCAGGACAGATTCGCACATAAGATGCTGGCTTATACTCGCACAGCGGTGGTCATAGGTATTCAGGCCTTTCCAGTCACTGTGGAGATAGATGTCTCTCCAGGGCTTCCGGCCTTTAATATCGTGGGGCTGCCTGAGGCAGCGGTGAAGGAGAGCCGTGAGCGGGTGAAGGCCGCCATCAAGAACTGCGGCTATCCGTTTCCAACCCAGCGTATCACCCTGAATCTGGCCCCAGCCGACCTGAAAAAGGAAGGGGCCGGCCTGGACCTGCCCATAGCAGCGGCGATTCTATGCGCTCAAGGCATCTTGCCGCAGGAGGCCGTTCAGGACCTGTTGCTGTTGGGAGAACTCTCTCTAACCGGCTCCGTCAAGCCCTCACGCGGGACACTGCCCATAGCCCTGGCAGCCCGCAACTGGTCTGTAAAGGCCCTGGTGACGCCGGAAGAAAACGCAGGAGAGGCGGCGGTGGTCAGGGATATGACCGTATATCCTGTAAACCATCTCTCGCAACTGGTGGAATATCTGCTGGGTTCCATTGCCATTTCGCCTGCCGTGGCTCACGTCGGGGAGATTCAGGGGCAGCAGCTCCATATCGAAGACTTCGAGGATGTGGTGGGGCAGGAACAGGCCAAACGCGCCATGGAGATCACGGCGGCAGGAGGACACAATGTGCTCATGACAGGGCCTCCGGGTTCTGGAAAGACCATGCTTGCCCGCAGGCTGCCATCCATTTTGCCGCCACTTACCTTTGAAGAGGCGTTGGAGACCACATGCATATACAGTGTGGCCGGCCTTTTGCCCAAGGACCAGCCTCTCATCTTTGCCCGGCCGTTTTGTGCACCTCACCACACCATTTCCGAGGCAGGGCTCATAGGTGGAGGCAGTGTGCCGAAACCAGGTCAGGTGAGCCTGGCCCACAACGGCGTGCTGTTTTTAGACGAGCTGCCGGAGTTTCGAAAGGATACGCTGGAGGCCCTGCGTCAGCCCCTGGAGGACGGTCAGGTGACAGTTTCCCGCGCCATTGTGAGCATCACCTTCCCTGCCCGCACCATGCTGGTATGTGCGCAAAACCCCTGTCCCTGCGGACACCTGGGTGACACAAGACATGCCTGTACCTGTCAGCCTCAACAGATTGCAAGATACAGAAGCCGCATCTCAGGGCCCCTGCTGGATCGCATTGATCTGCACATAGAGGTGCCTGCCGTGCCCTATCAGGAGCTCTCACAGGCCAGACGAGGGGAGCCTTCGGCAGCCATTAGAGAACGCGTGGTGCAGGCCAGAGAGATACAGGGTAAGCGTTTCCAAGGGATACACATACACTGTAACGCCCAGATGTCGGCTCGCGAGATTCGCAAATACTGTGTGTTGGATGCCCCCTCACAGGCGTTTCTGGAGAAGGCGGCGGCCAAACTGGGGCTGAGTGCACGGGCATATCACCGTATAATCAAGATAGCCCGCACCATCGCAGACATAGAAGCAAGCCGGGAGATTCAGATCAAGCACCTGGCGGAGGCGGTGCAATACAGAAGCTGGGATCGACAGAAAAACTGATTGCACCCGTTGACAAATGATTACTCGAAAATTTGCAAGACTTATTCAAAGACAATTTATTACTCAGGATAAACTGAACCTTATTATCGAAGAAGCAAATAGGTTAAATATATATCCTGAGGAGTTGCTGCTTGACCATGGCATACCGAAGCATGAGATACTATTTGCTTTGGCAGAGTATTATGGTTACCCATTTGTTGAGTATGACGAGAAGCTTACCGCATCATACTTAATTGCTATTCATTTAAATATGGAAAGGCATAAAAAGGAGCTATGGCTTCCAATCGAAATTAAGGAGAATACTGCAAAGATTGTTATATACAACCCCGAACGTACTTCTGTTATTGAAGAGATAAAACAGGCGATGTGCGTAGAACAGTTAGATATTCTTATAGCGCTGCCCTCTGATCTCATACGCATCATAGAAAATAGCTTTGATGTAAATCCCGGCTTTTCACAGACTGCTGGCAGGACACCTTTGGCGAAGGTCAGGACATTTCTTGCAAACAGACGCTCGTATCTTTCCTGCTACCGCGCATCACTGGCGCGCGGGAGAACAGGACTTGCATTTCTCAGAACAGGCATAGCATCCATTATAATTAGTCTAACACTTTTCAGAATATTCGGCATTGGCTATCTGTTGATTCTGGAACTGCCTCTGCTCATTGCGGGAGTCGTAATGGTGATAGACGGCATAAAGTGGCACATGGGCGCCCGCAATACCGGAAAGACTATGCCTGTCTGTTCGGGCACTGAACCTACGTGGGGAACGACATTTCTTGAGGTATCGAATACAGAAGATGAGCCGGTTTTTAAACGCACCGCTCCTGTCCCGGATGCGGACAACCTTAGGGCTAAATGGAATAACCTTTCACCTGTAATGAGACGCAGGTTCCTGGCCAGCGACCGAACTGATATGGCCGAGGAACGCACCATACTTGCGTGCTATAGAACTATCATGGCAAGGGCGCGCACAGGGCTTGCCTTCGCAAGGACAGGAATAGCATTTATTGGCCTTGGGATAGCTCTTTTCAGACAGTTTCATGCCGGCCCCTGGACTATTCTGGATTTTTCCTTGATATTCATTGGTTCCATAATGATCATGGAAGGGTTTTATTGGTATTTTCCAGGCAGAAAGGCCGGAGTGGTTGCCCTTGAATCGTTTAAAACGGCCGGTGGCAAAGCAACTATTTGGGACTTCGTCTTTCCTCTGCCTGCACTGAGAAAAGACAATATAACTGAAAGTAATTTGACACAGCCTACCTACATTCCTTTTGTCAAACCATCTCATTCCCCCGGCATATGGGCAACCACAGGTCTTGCACTGGAAAGGACGCTTCTTGCAGATAGAAGGGGGGTCATGGCAAGATTACGAACTATTATGGCACGTTCAAGGACCGGGCTTGCTTTCATCAGGACCGGAATGAGTATCGCATCAGTTGGTGCAGGACTTATGGTTTATTTCGGCACAGACAGCCTTGGATGGACGATCTTTAATCTTTTTCTGCTGATGATTGGTTTTATCGCCATCGCAGATGGACTTTATTGGCATCTTCCTGCCGAAAGGATAAGAAAAACTTTGCCATATTGTTTTGGGGAGATGGAGATAACCATGGCAGATTATGGCACCCCCGCCAGATTTTGGAGTAAAACTACCTTTCAGCAATGAAACATTTGAAGGATGGGGTCTCCCCAAAAGCTATAGAACGATTCCTTTCACTCGTAAGAGACGAGGTGATTAGAGAGGATGATCTGCGTGCCGCAGCCACCGCAGCCCAGGCTCGCGGGCTTGACATCGAAGCCATTCTGATTCACGAATATGGTGTACCCCGTCACATCCTGCTGCAAGCCCTCTCAAATTATTACCATTGTCCTTTTATTGAATATGACGAAAAAATGCCGATATCACCGGAGTTATTGCAAGCCTTATACGGAAAAAGGTCTGAAATATTAAGATGGTTTCCTGTTATAAAAGACATTGATACAGATACAATTGTAATAGCAACAAATGCTCCAACCGATCCTGGTATCCTGGCGGAGGTATCTACATTATTCAAGGCTGAAAAGTATGAATTGTGGGTGGCACTTAACGAAGATATTCAATGGTTTATTCAAGACTTCTTGCATGCAGCTCCGGGCGAACTCATAGGAACCGAGAGGACAGGACTTGCTTATTGGCGAAATACCATGGCTCACTGGCGCACAAGGCTTGCATGTTACCGAACGGATATGGCAAAGGCAAGGACAGATCTGGCTTTTCTGCGATGGGGACTCGGTCTTATAACCATATCAAATACCCTCATGTACGCCCCTTCTCCCAAAATGAACTTCCATTTTTATATCATGCTCATGATCGCAGGTGGAGTACTGGGGCTATTCGGCCTGTTAGGTTATCTACAAATAAGAAAAACCCACATGAAACCACCTGAAAACCAGACGCTTGTGGAAGTAACCGCCGCCACTCTGCATTTTCTTGAAAATTATCATTTCATTGATGGATTGAGCACAAAACTTTCGATAAAAAAGACCATGCTCGCCCGCCTCGGTGATCTTCTTGCAGGGCACTCCACTATACTCTATCCGTCTCCAGCAAGCAGGGAGAGGACACATCTCGCTCGCGAGCGAAACGTCCTGGCAGCACAGAGAACAATCGCTGGCTGCTATCGAACGATATATGCTCGTGCTCGCACAGGACTTGCATTTATCAGAACGGGGATATCCTTTACAAGTCTTGGAATTGGTCTTATAACATATTTCGGATTCAATGCATCCACATTTTTCGACGCGGCCCTCATTGGAGCAGGGTTGTTGATGATTATGGACGGCCTTTTGTGGTATTTACCTGTCAGAAAGGAACAGTCCGAGGTTGCACGATGTGTAATTTCGGCTCAATAGAATTGTAACGGTAATGAAAGTAGAACACCGAATCATATTATCCAATTTTTTCAACATTATAGTGCTCATTATTGTCATTTTCTTCGCCATTCAAAACCTCAATCTCGTACTGACAAAATTAAAATTTATACAGATAGCGGACGACCTGAATGCCTCTTTTTTAGAGATACGACTGACCGAAAAAAACTATTTTCTCTACCGAAACAAAATGAATCTGTATGATATCTTGAACAAGATACGTGAAATAAGATATTCAATAGATAATGTCAGAGATGACATAATCAAAGCAGTCGGCGAAGATAACTTCAAAATACTCAATAAAAACCTTAATGACTATACCAATGTAATAGCATTAATATCGGAAATAGAAGAAACTAAGATTAACAATAACCAGACGGAGACAAGCATAAGAGAAGCAGGGAAAAAATTAAGAGAATTCTCAGAGCAAATAACACGGCTTGAACGAACTAACACCAATGAATTAATCATGAAGTCCCAAAAAATATTGTTATATTCATTTTGGATAATCTTTCTTTCAAGCATTGTAATAAGTCATCTGATATCCAAAAAAATATTGCTATCATTAAAATTGATACAAAAATTAACATTATCAATATCGGAAGGCAATTTTAAAACAATAGAAAATGTGGACTGTGATCAAGAATGTAATTCTGTCATCAAAGCCATAAATTTTATGTCAAATGAATTAAAAAATAGAGAAGAACAACTTATACAATCAAAAAAATTGGCGTCAATAGGTGTAATGACTGCTGGAGTTGCACATGAATTAACAAATCCTCTTAATAATATATCGATGCTTGCCCAAACCTACATAGAACTTTACGATAATTTGAGCAAAGATGACAGAATCAATTTTATGAGTAAAGTTGAAGCTGAAACCGACAGAATGAAAGAGATTGTAAAAAACTTCCTTGATTTCTCCAAACCCAAAAAACCACAACTGGAGCAGATTGACATCAACACAGTTATACAAAAAGCTATCAAATTAATGCAGAATATGCTATATATTTCAAACATCGAAACACAACTCAAACTCAACGAGAATTTACCACTAACCTTTATAGATAGAAATCAAATACAGCAAGTGTTGGTAAATTTAATAACAAATGCAGTGCAAGCAATGACAAAGAATGGCAAACTTATCATAGTTTCAGACTTGGATGAAAATAAAAAATATATTAAAATAACTATTACAGACACTGGAAAGGGGATACCTCCTGAATTGCTTCAACATATATTCGATCCATTTTTCAGCACAAAAGGTGAAGGAGGCACTGGACTTGGCTTGTCAGTAAGTCATGGTATAATTAAAAGTCATAATGGCGATATAACAGTTAAAAGCGAGGTTGGCAAAGGTACAACATTTACCATAAGATTACCAATTTATACTAAGATAGAAGGGAGCAAGACAGATGAGTAAGTCACAAATAATGGTTATTGATGATGAAAAGATAGTTTGCGACATGTCAAAACTATCTCTTGAACAGTCGGGATATGAAGTTGAGACATTTCTCAGCGCAGAACCGGCACTGGAGCGGCTTAAGGAAAAAAAATTTGATATAATTGTAACAGACTACAAAATGAAGGGATTGGATGGCATGGATGTCCTGAAAACTGTCAAAAAACTTTATCCTGATACAAAGGTCATCATGATCACCGCCTTCGCAAATCTCGAAACCGCTATTGAGGCACTGAGATCGGATGTGCACGATTTTTTCCCTAAGCCGGTCAAAATAAAAGAATTGAAGGCATCCATAGAACGCGCCTTGCACGCTTGAACAAAAAAACGCTCACATCCACATCTCCTGTACCACTGGCCCAATGGCAAAGCCGTATTGTTGGCAGCAGTAAGCCTGACCTTATCGCCATGAAAGTCACCTAATTTCGCTTTACCTTACGCTGATTATGAGCACATATCTATTGCATCACATAGTGCATAAATGGCCCTTGCTGCAGGGCTTTGGGCATCATACTCAACCACGGGCAGGCCTGCCACAAGGCCCTTGGGCATGGCCTCATCAAAGGGGATTTTGCCCACCACTTGCACACCCTTTTGAGCGCATCTGGCCTCTATTTCGTGACTGACCTCTGCATTTATGTCCCATTTGTTGATACAGACAAGGCTCGGCGTCTTGAAGTGTTGAGCAAGGCCCAAAACCCGTTCTAAATCATGCAGGCCCGAAAGGGTGGGCTCGGTCACGATGAGCACTTTATTGGCATTGGAGATGGAGGCTATGACCGGACAGCCGATACCTGGCGGGCCGTCCACCAGAATCAATTCGGCCCCTTGTGCCTCAGCAAGCCGTCTGGCCTTTTCCTTGACCAGGGTCACCAGTTTTCCGGAGTTCTCTTCGCCTATGCCCAGGGCGGCATGCACCATGGGGCCATACTGAGTCTGTGAGATATACCACTCTCCGCAGAGGTTTTCTTGCAGAGAAATGGCATTACTTGGGCAAAAATAGGCGCATACGCCGCAGCCCTCGCAGTTGAATTCGTCTATGACCGCCACATTCTCCACTGTCACTGCACTAAATCGGCATACACTCATACAGGTGCCGCAGCCCGTGCAAGCGGCCTCGTCGATTACAGGCCGAATGCCGGCGTAAAAGTCATGACGCTCCTGTATATCAGGCTGTAAGAGCAGGTGCAGGTCTGCTGCATCCACATCGCAATCGGCTATCACCTTTTGGGGCAGTAACATGGCCAAACTGGCCGTAATGCTGGTCTTGCCTGTGCCGCCCTTTCCGCTTATGACAACTATCTCTTTCATTGTGTGACTCTCTCCAAAAGGGCCTCAAAGGCATCGCGAAGGTCGGGGCGGCTGTACAACAGCGGCTCACCCCTGGAGTATCCCTGGGCTATTCTGCGATCAAAGGGTATTTTCATAAGTATGGGAATGCCATTACTTCTGCACCACACCTCGGTCTCATCGCTTCCCATGTCGGCTCTATTGAGCACCACTCCAAAGGGCTGGCCCAGCCTTTGCAACACACTTGCAGCCAATTTCAGGTCGTGCAGGCCAAAGGGCGTGGGCTCGGTCACCAAAATCGTATAATGCGCATTGCGCACAGAGGCGATCACAGGGCAGGAGGTGCCAGGCGGTGCATCCACTATTACAAGCCCGCCCGCCTGTTCAAATTCACGGGCCTGGGCCTGCACTGCATGAATAAGGGGCGGCGACATGGCCTCGCCCACACGCAGACGGCCCTCTACGAAGAGCAGTTCGCCTGCCTTTCCCTCCTGCACCACGCCCACCTCCCGCCTGGCCTCGGAGATGGCCTTTTGTGGACAGACCAGCATACATCCGCCGCAGCCATGACACATCTCTGAAAAGGTCATGAGATGCCTGCCAAATATGGCTATGGCCTTGAATTGGCATATCTCCTGACATTTTTTGCAAAAATCACAGCGAGATAAGTCCACCTCAGGCACAGGCATGGTAACGGGTATGCACCGTTCTATGCGTGGCTTTAGAAAGATGTGGCAATTGGGCTCCTCCACATCGCAATCTAGAAGGGCTACCCTGCCTGTGGCCGCAAGCCCAAGGCTCACAGCCACAGTGGTCTTGCCTGTTCCTCCCTTGCCGCTTGCAATCGCGATTCTCACAGCCCCCAGCCCCTCACAGGCCTTCTTGCCAAGGGACGCCCTGAAACATTTGGGCAGGAGAGGTCACGCCGCCTTCTTCTGATGCGCAGACTCAGATTTCTTCCCATGCATCGAAGCGCCTGGCCCATACCCGCAAGCATTGCCGCACAGCGGCCTTGTCCGCGACCGCCGCCACCGCCCATGCCACGGCCACCACTCCGGCATCCACCGCCCATACTCCGTCCACCGCCGCCTTGTCCGCGACCGCGGCCTGCGCCTCCAAAACTATTGCCGAAACTATTAGTTGAAGGGCCCGTGCCTTCACTGCTATGACCATTTGCATTTGGACTCAAAGACGATGTCGAATTCCCTTGATTAAAGCGCATAACAGCCTCCTTAACTGTTCCTGTCTGTTCGGAAAACACCTTGACCCCTGCTGCGTCCAGGATGGCAAAGGCCTTTGGCCCCACCTGACCCGTAAGCAGGGCCTGTACTCCGGCATCCACCACCATGCTGGCGGCGTTAATGCCTGCCCCATGAGCGGCATTCTGGGATGCACGATTGTCTATGACCTTCACCACCTCCAGGGTATCGGTCTCTATGATGAGCAGATAATCTGCCCTGCCAAACCTTGGATCCACGAGGGAATCCATGCCCTGACCTGTTGCGCTGACGGCGATTCGCATTTGCTGTCTCCTTGTTTGGGATTATGAGCAAATGTTAAGTTATTTTTGAGAAATGTCAATGGGAATTCCATGGTTATTTTTCAAACCCAAAATTTGACTGACCTTCTCCTGTTCTTCTTGGGCCTTTCGTGCTATCATATTCAGCATGTCGATGAGCCATGCCGCAGACGGACACCTCCATCCGTATATTCAGGGGTCATTAGAAGAGATATTGTTATCTAATGCGCTTTAATTATTGCAATAGCTATCATATATGGCTATATAAAGATAATTGAGCAGTTGTGAAAACAGTAAATTCAAACAGGCTCAATCTCCAAATTCACGACTATTATGAGTATTACGAACAGCGTAAAATCGGAATACTGTTCTTTGTTGATGTAGGGAACAGCGGGGGGCACTCATGATTAAGACGGTCAAGCAGGCCTGCCGGTTCAATCCAATCATTCGGGACTACCGGATGAGCCAGGGAATCGAGAACCTGGTAGAACTCATCAATGACGCGGGCGACGGTCGCGAGTTCTTCTCGCGCAACTACGTCACGCACGGCATGGAGCAGCTCTTCCGTGAGGGGCTGCTGCGCCTGTCGGGTAAGTCAGATCAGGCGGTCTTCGAGCTCACCCAGGCTATGGGCGGTGGTAAGACCCATATGATGATCGCACTTGGCCTGCTCGCGCGTCATCCGCATCTGCGTAAGGACGTCTTGCCCGCCGACTTGACGTCTCGCATTGAATTTGACCAGGCACGTATCGCCGCCTTCAACGGTCGCAACAACCCAGACAACTACATCTGGGGGGAGATCGCAAGTCAGCTTGGCGCCGAGGATGCCATCAAGCCCTACTGGGCGAACGGTCCCAAGGCCGTCGATCAGCGAAAGTGGAAGGAAATCATTGGTTATGAGCCGACATTGATTTTGCTGGATGAGCTGCCGCCCTATCTGGACAACGCCAGCACCCAAGTGTTCGGTCAGGGCACGCTGGCCAAGATGGTGGTCTACAGCCTCTCCAGCCTCATGAGCGCAGCGCTGGAGTTACCGCGTTGTGCCATCGTGATTGCCAACCTATCTGGCAGTTACACGCAGGCGACCAAGGCCTTGCGTGAGGCGATCTCCAATCTCCAACAAGAGACGCGGCGTCAGGCCATGACCATCACGCCGGTGCAACTGGCCGGCAATGAAATCTACGAAATCCTCAAGAAGCGCCTTATCGACGAACTGCCTGATGAGCGCGTCATCTCCGACATCGCGGAGGAGTACGCGCAGCAAATCAAGAAGGCGGAGGACGGCGGCTACATCGTGGCCAGCAGCATCGAGCAAATCGCAGAAGAGGTGCGCCAGACCTATCCATTTCACCCCTCGTTCAAGCACCTTGTCGCGCTATTCAAGGAGAATGAAGGCTTTCGCCAAACTCGCGGCCTGATGCAGTTTACCGCGCGTCTCCTCAAAAGCGTCGAGGACCGTGAAACGGATGATGTCTTCCTCATCGGCGCACAGCATCTCAATCTCAATGATGATCAGGTCAGGGATGAGATCGAGCGCATCGCACCCAAATTGATGCCAGCGGTGACGCATGACATCGCCGACAACGGCAATGCAATTGCCGAGCACATCGACGACGAGCTGGGGTCGGACGCCGCACGCCAGGTGATGACTCTACTGCTTGCCTCGAGTCTGTCTCGCGTGGTTGGCGGGCGGATCGGCCTTTCCGAGAGCGAGCTCATCGAGTTCCTGGCCGCCCCGCAGCGCAAGCCGGACGAATTTCTCCAGGCCCTGCAGCGGCTGCGCGAGGCCGCCTGGTACCTGCACCGGGAGGAGCAGCGCTTCTTCATCAAAGAAACCGAGAATCTTTCGCGTCAGATCGAGCGCAACGCAAAGGAAATTCCTCAGCCCAAGATTGATCAGGCGCTGATCAATCGGCTCACCGGCATCCTTGAGCCAGTTCGCAAAATTGCCTACCAGGAGGTGCAGGTTCTGCCCAAGCTCGACGAATTGAAGCTCTCCGGCCCGCGGACGCTCATCGTCATCAAGCCAGATGGCAAGGTTCCGCCCAGTGAGCTCCAGAACTTCTTTGACTATCAGACGGAAAAGAACAACCTACTGGTGCTGACCGGCCAGGATAGCTTGTTGGCCGACGCTGTCGAGGAACGGTTGCGCGAGTTATATGCCATCGAGCAGATTCACAAACGGCTTCGCCCTGGAGACACCCTTTACGAAGAGGCTCGTGATCGTCTGGAAGATGCCGAACAGCGCTTCAACAAAGCGCTCTCGGCGGCCTACAACCGGCTCTACTTCCCGGTGAACGACCCGGGCGATGACCGTGACGTTTTGGCCGGCGTCACCATCGATCAAGGGCTGAAGCTCGGCCAGGGCGATCAGTCCGCCGAAGCTCAGATCGAGAGTCTGCTCGCAAGCCCAATAGCGAATTACAAGCTCGTGCGCGAGCTGACAAAAGACAACCTGAACGAATACTTTGCCATGGCCGAGGAGTATCTCTGGCCCAAAGGCGCAGATAACCGCCGCACGCCGTGGAAAGACGTCGTCACGCGCGCCAAGTGTTCACCCATCTGGCCCTGGATGCCGGGCGCGAGCGGTCTGGATACCCTCAAGACCGAGGCGTTGAAGCAAGGGCGCTGGCGTCTCGGTGAAGACGGCTACATTGAGAAAGGGCCATTCCCCAAGGACAAGGCCACCGTCAACGTGTCCGTCATCAACGTCAAGGCGGACACTGGTGAGACGGTGTTGAGCCTCACACCACGCCACGCAGGTGAAAGCCCGGTCGTCTATTGGTCGACCAAGCCTGACGTGTCCGACAAGGATCACAAGGTCGAGGACTTGGACAACTTCAGTTCGACTGAAGGCACCCTGTACTTCTGGGTCAAGGACACCACTGGGCAACATGAAAGCGCTCCCCCCGTGCGCTGGCTGGCCGACCTCAAGATCCGTCATCAGGTCGAACCTGCCGCCGACAAGCGCCGTGTCACCCTGGCCGTCACGCCGCGCGCCGATCTCTTCTATACCTTGGACGGTTCCAACCCCAAGGACGGCACCCGCTACGACGGGCCGTTCGAGATTGGGTCGGCGAGCTGCCGTCTGCTGGTGTTCGCTCGTGCAGGCGAAGCTAACAAGACGGCGGACTTTCAGATTCCTGCCAGTGGTGACAAAATGGTTCAGATCGTAGATAGCAAGCCGGCGCGTCTGCAAAGCAAACGCGTCGCTCTCGACACGACTGACCGCGTCTTCGGCGTCATCAACCGTTTCCGCGATCAGCCGGGCACGCGTTTCAAGGGAGTGCGGGTCGAAATCGGCGAAGGCGAGAACACCGTGACTGTCCGCTTCCAAGAGCGTGAGGTTACAGCCGCCATCATCGAAGGCGTGGTCAACAGCCTGCGCGAGGTGCTCAAAGAGCCTAACGCACCGCTCACCATAGTCATCAACGGTGTTCACTTCGACACTGGCTTCGCGTTGAAGGAGTTTGCCACGCTTGCCGGAATCGAATTGAAGCCGGGCGAAGTGATTCAGGAGGATTGAGGATGGCACAAGCCAAGGCCGCAGCCAATACCGAATCACCGAAGCCGCGCTCACAAATGCCGCATACGCTGGGCTTCGGGGTGCCGGCCACCTCTGACCCGCATCACTTCAAGGTGATTATCCCCAGGAGCAGCACGGGCAAGGTCTTGATCAGCGAGTACCTCGGTCTGCAATCGGCCTCGGCGGAGAGTGCGGTGATCGACCGCGTCTTGCTCGACAGGCCGCGCTGGACAGCGATCCGTGCCGAAGTGCAGCGAGCCTTCAACGCCCGCCTCACCGCACATGGCCTGAAGCCCAGCGCGTGGAAAGTCGGCGAAAACCTGGTGGACCGCCTGCTCGGCAAGGAGCTCTGTGTCCTTGCCTGGGCTGTGGAGCAGATGGATGCTGACAGAATTCCTGTTGCCGTGCGGAATTGGCTCGCACTGCGGCCAGAAGAACGCTGGTGGCTGTTTGGCATGACCGCCATGACAACCGGCGGGGTGATGGATGGAGGCAAGGGGTGGCGTGCCGCCCTTCAGCACGCCTTGGGCGATGTGGTGCAGAGTGAGTTGCTCGCTCTTCGTGCCCGACGTGGCAAGCTGGAACAGAAAGTTGCCCAGGTCTCATTAGGGCTGTTCGGAGACGAAGTGCCATGAACACCGTACCCCAGAAGCCCAAAATTTATCACATCGTCCATGTGGATCGTCTGCCCTCCATCGTGGCCGCCGGCTTCCTCTGGTGCGACGCGGAGGTCATTCGTCGTGCGCTCGCGGGTACGACCATCGGCATGAGCAGAATCAAGCAGCGGCGCTTGACCCTGCCACTGAACAGCCACCCCGATCTGCACGTAGGCGACTGCGTGCCGTTTTACTTCTGCCCGCGCTCGGTGATGCTGTACCTGATCTACCAGGGCAATCATCAGGATCTGGAGTATCGCGGCGGGCAGGCCCCAATCCTGCATCTCGAAGCGGATCTGCATGCCACCGTTGCTTGGGCACAAGCCCAACAGAGGCGGTGGGCCTTCACCCTCTCGAACGCCGGTTCGTACTTCTTCGAGGACCGTTGCGATTTGGCATGCCTCGACGAAATCGACTGGGCGGCCGTTCAAGCCCTGGACTGGCAGCAGTGCAAGGAAGGCAAGCAAGCCGAGTTTCTGCTGGAGCACAGCTTTCCCTGGCACCTGATCGAGCGCATCGGCGTGCTCAATTACACGATCTATCAACAAGTTGTGAAGGCCCTTCCGCTAAACGGACACCGACCTACGGTCAAAATCTGCGAGGATTGGTATTACCGAGAAATGAGAGGAGCACAGCTATGATCGAGTTCACCTCGGGTGACATTCTGAAGTGTGAGGCCGACGCGCTGGTCAACACCGTCAACTGCGTCGGCATGATGGGTCGCGGGATTGCCTTGCAGTTCAAGAACGCCTTCCCTGAGAACTTCAAGGCCTATGAGGCTGCGTGTAAGCGCCAGGCCGTGCAGCCTGGGCTTATGTTTGTCTTTGAAACAGGGCAGCTCACGCCACCGCGCTTCATCATCAACTTTCCGACTAAGCGCCATTGGCGCGGCAAGAGCCGCATCAAGGACATCGAAGCAGGTTTGGTCGATCTGGTTCGGGTCATTCGCGAAAAGGGTATCCGCTCCATCGCCATCCCACCGCTGGGCTGTGGCTTGGGGGGCTTGGACTGGCGCGAGGTGCGCCCCCGCATCGAGCAAGCGTTGGAGCAACTGGCAGACGTGCACGTGCTCGTGTTCGAGCCCAACGGTGCACCCACCACGGACAAGATGACCCATGTGCGTGAAGTGCCGGCCATGACCGCGGGTCGCGCGGCCCTCGTTGAGTTGATTCACCGTTACCTTAGTGGCCTGCTCGACCCCTTCGTGACCTTGCTCGAGGTGCACAAGCTGATGTACTTCATGCAGGAGGCAGGGGAGCCGCTGCGCCTGAAGTACGTCAAGGCACCTTATGGCCCCTACGCCGAGAACCTGCGCCATGTGCTGCGCACGGTCGAGGGACACATGATCGCGGGTTACGCCGACGGCGGCGATGCGCCAGACAAGCCTCTGACGCTGGTTCCCGGCGCCATCCAGGAGGCATCCGCCTTCCTCGACCAACATGCCGACAGCCGTGAACGCTTCGAGCGTGTCACCCGCCTCATCGAGGGCTTTGAGTCGCCCTATGGCCTCGAGCTGCTCTCGACCGTGCATTGGGTCATGACGCGCGAGGGCGGCAGCCAGCTCGATGACGTGGCCGAGCGCATCTACGCCTGGCACCCGCGCAAGCGTCAGTTCACGCTTCGACAGATTGCTATCGCTGCCGACAGACTGACCGCCCAAGGTTGGGTGCAGGCAGCGACCGCTTGAAAAACCCCTCGCCATGCACGCACAAACAAGACCCACCCTCTCCCCACTGGCGCTGAAAGACGCCCCCGCTCTGATCGAGACGGTCTTTCCGGCGCAGAAGGTGTCCTTCGAGGCGCAGACCGAACGCAAGGCAGGCCGAGGACAGACCCTTACAGGGCTCGGCTCTTTTTGGAAAGGCCGCAAGCCCCTGATCCTGGTGCGGGCCATCGTGCTGGGCAGCCTGCTCCCCCCCACCGATGACCCCGAGGCCGATCTCGCGGTGTTCGAAGCGCTGCTGGCCTTCGACGACGAGGGGCTGGCGCGGCGCGCGCTTGCCGCCAATGCGTTCTCGGCCGCCAAGCTGCAAGAGATGATCCCGATTGCCGACCCCGAGCGCTACTTCAGCGGTCGCGGCTGGCGGCGTGACGTGAGCAACGACGACAAGCTCGAATTGTACCGCCGCGCGCTGGCGACACTGCCCAGCTACGAAGCCAAGGCCGCCCTGTGCAAGCGTCCCGAAGAAGTGGATCAGGACTGGCTCTATGCGCCTGTATGGCCCAAGGTCAACCGCCACTATGCGCACTTAGGTATCGATGCGCATTCGTTCCCGCAGCTCATCGAGCAACTGGGCATCCTGCGCTATGGGCATCGTCCGCGCGTCGGCGACACTTTCTGCGGCGGCGGCTCCATCCCCTTCGAGGCGGCGCGTATCGGTTGCGACGTCTATGCCTCCGACCTGAACCCCATCGCCTGCATGCTCACCTGGGGGGCGCTGAACATCATCGGCGCCAATCCGCAACGTCGTGCTGAACTTGAACAGGCACAACGTGAAGTCGCTCAGGCGGTGGATGCGGAAATCACCCGGCTGGGTATCGAGCACGACGAATACGGCAACCGCGCCAAGGCGTATCTCTATTGCCTGGAGACGCGCTGCCCTGAAACGGGTTGGATGGTGCCGCTCGCCCCCAGTTGGGTCATTTCCAAGACGCGCAATGTGATCGCCCGCTTGGTTCCCGATTCGTCCGCCAAGCGCTTTGTGATCGAGATCGTAAGCGGCGTGAGTGACGCAGAACTCAAGGCCGCCGAGCGCGGCACGGTGCAGGACGGCGATATGGTCTATGAACTCGACGGCAAGAGCTATCGCACCCCCATCAAGACCCTGCGCGGGGACTATCGGCTGCCTGATGGCAGCACGGGCAATCGGCTGCGCCGCTGGGAAAAACACGATTTCAAGCCGCGCCCGGAAGACATCTTCCAGGAGCGGCTCTATTGCATCCAGTGGATCAAGAAGGAAACGATCGACGCCGCCCGCCAAGAGACCTGGTTTGCCGAGCCCACCGAGGCGGACCTGGAACGTGAGCGCAAGGTGGAGACCATCGTCGCCAAGAACCTTACCCGCTGGCAGGAAGAAGGCTTGGTGCCCGACATGGCCATCGAGCCGGGGTACAACACCGACCAGCCGATCCGCGAGCGCGGCTGGACGCATTGGCATCACTTGTTCAATGCGCGGCAACTGCACATGCTGCAAGCTATCTTGCACCATGGGCGGACTACTTTCACTTGGCTGGCTATCCTAGGCATCTTGAATTTGCAGTCCAAGCTGTGTGCATGGCATAACGATGGACGGAAGGGAGGGCTTCAGAATGCGTTTTATAATCAGGCGCTGAATACGCTCTTTAACTGGGGTTCGCGTGGGCTGATTGATCTCATTGATTACATCCAACTTGACACCAAGAGCTCGCCCGTACGTCAATCACTCAGACTGAGCGCAGTCCCAGCTGATCAACTCACCGATCATGCGGAGATTTGGATCACCGACCCCCCCTACGCCGACGCGGTGAACTACCACGAGATCACTGAGTTCTTCATTGCCTGGCTGCGCAAGAACCCGCCCAAGCCGTTCGACGAATGGGTGTGGGATTCGCGCCGGGCGCTGGCGATCAAAGGCGCGGGTGAAGACTTCCGCCGTGGCATGGTGGCCGCCTACCGGGCCATGCGTGAGCACATGCCCGACAACGGCCTACAGTGCGTGATGTTCACCCACCAGGACACCGGCGTCTGGGGCGACCTGATCGGCATCTTCTGGGCGGCAGGCCTGCAAGTGGTGGCCGCCTGGTATATCGCCACCGAGACCACCTCCGAACTCAAGAAAGGCGGCTACGTCCAGGGCACCGTGATCCTGATGCTCAAGAAGCGCCCGCCCGGCGAGCGGCCTGGCTTCAAGCAGCGCCTGTTGCCCGCGGTGCGTCAAGAGGTGGCGCGGCAGATCGAGACCATGATGCACCTGAACGATACGGTGAAGGCGCATTACGGCGAGCCGGTGTGGAGCGACGCCGACCTGCAGATGGCGGGCTATGCGGCGGCACTGAAGGTGCTCACGGCCTACACACACATCGGTGGCGAGGACGTGACGACTTTCGCGCTGCGCCCGCGTGCCCGCGGGGAGGTGACCGTCGTCGATGAGATCGTCCAGCAGGCGGCAGAGACGGCTTCGAGCCTCTTGGTGCCTGAAGGCCTGGCCCCAGACACCTGGGGGCGGCTGACCGGCATCGAACGATTCATGTTGCGGATGCTGGACATGGAGACGACTGGCCCGACCAAGCTGGACAACTACCAGAACTTCGCCAAAGCCTTCCGTGTGGAGGACTACAGCCGCGTGATGGGCGATGTGCGCCCCAACCACGCACGCCTAAAGCGCGTCACCGAGTTCTCCTCCCGCGATTTGACCGAGTCCACGGAGATCGGTGCCACCCGACTAGGGCGACTGATCATCGCCTTGCAGCAACTGCTGAAGGACACCGAGCCGCAGGTCATCGTCGAACAGCTCAAGCACGAGATGGCCGACTTCCTGGAGGTGCGGCCGCTTTTGGTGGACCTGCTGGCCTTTATCGAGCGCAAGTCGCCGGAACCCGAGGTGCGAAATGCCGCCGAGGTGGTGGGTGCGCGGCTTAAAAATTTGAGATTTGGGGAGTAAAGAGATGAAATCCGATTTTTTGGATGCCCACGAACGCCATTGGCAAGACGCCGAAACGCTCTTTTGGAGGAAGCGCTGGGCTAATGCAGATCATCTTTATGGCATGGCGGCCGAGTGTGGATTGAAACGCTTGATGCTGGCCTTTGGGATGCCATATGACACCCAAAATGATCGCCCTGAAGAAAAAGAGGATCGGGTCCACGCCAACGGCATCTGGGCACGCTTCGAGAGCTACAGCGGCTATCACCAGGGTGCCGGCTACGCGTTGCCAGCGCCCAATCCTTTCGGCAATTGGGATGTGGCGCAGCGTTATGCCCACCAATCCAACTTTGACCGTGAGCGAGTGGATGCGCATCGCAAAGGTGCCAATTCGGTGCGCGGCCTGGTCCATAAGGCGCTGCTGGATGGGTTAATATGATGACTTTCGACGAGATTCTGCCAACAGTTCGAGAAATGCTTGACGCGCATCAAGCAGATGTGAAACGGATCGATTGGTTGCTCATCAACCGAGATCTTTATGGTCGGGTGCGGTTGATCGCCCCGGAAACTGCGCGGGAGGATGACGCCTCTCGCACCGCCCTGGAAACACTGGCGGTGCGCTTCGCCGAGCGGCTCGGTGCACATGCCTACCCGCCCGACTTGGCCATTCTCTATGAAGCCGATAAAAAGCTGGCTTTCCAGGGCGCCGCAGCCTTCCGGCTCGAAGGCCATGACAACGTGTGGTTGGTGGACCGCCTGGCGACCGAGAGCAACTGGGCAAGCATTGCGCCAGAAAGCACGGGTGCGCCGCGAGTCGTCTTCTTTTCCATCAAAGGAGGCGTGGGGCGATCGACCGCAGTGGCGGCTTGTGCATGGAAATTGGCGCAGTTGGGCAAACGGGTGCTGGTTCTCGATCTGGACCTGGAATCTCCTGGGCTATCGACTCATCTACTCCCATTCGAGCGCCAGCCTCGCTATGGGATCACCGATTGGCTGGTCGAGGACCTCGTGGATAACGGGCAGAGCGTATTCGAGGAGATGTACGCCACCAGTGAATTAGCTCGGGACGGAGAGATTTACGTCGTGCCTGCCCACGGTAGAGAAGCGGGCGAATATGTGGCTAAACTGGGCAGAGTATGGATGCCAAAAATCCATTCGGAAGGGAGGCGTGACTCATGGTCTCGCCGTTTGCAGCGCCTCTTGCAGGCGTTGGAAGAGCGTCTCCGTCCGGATGTGATCTTGATCGACTCGCGTGCCGGAATCGATGAGATAGCCTCTGCCTGCGTGACCGATCTATGTGCGAACCTGGTGTTGTTATTCGCACTGGATGGCAATCAGACCTGGAGCGGTTACCGGATTCTCTTCCAGCATTGGTTGCGCGCCGGCGTTGCGCAGGAGATACGCAAAAGATTGCAGATCGTCGCTGCTTTGGTGCCTGAAATCGCCCCTTCTGATTATTTGGCTGATTTGCGTGAACATGCCTATGATCTCTTCCTCGATACCTTGTACGACGAGATCGAACCTGCGGATACCGAGGGGTGGAGTTTCGACTTGGCGGATGAAACGGCGCCGCATCGACCGTTGGCGGTGCGCTGGCATCGTGGCTTTGCCGCCTTACGCACCCTGTATGGAAGGTTTGAGCAGATCGATGAGAATGAGATTCGGCTTGTATTTGGCGATTTGATCGATTTCCTCTTGTATTATTTGGAGTGGGGTGATGGGTACATCCAAGTTATCGATGGAGGTAGGTTTTGAGTAATGAAATTGCCATGATCAATACATACGTCCTGCGGGAAGCCATTCTCGCCGCACCATTGGAAACCAGCAATTTCGGAGAGGTGCCAAACGCCGGACAGCTCTATGTGCCGCCTTCGCACCTCAAGGCGCTACGCCTGGAAGCGCAGATCGTCGTGGGTGGTCGTGGCGTGGGCAAGTCATTCTGGACGGGCGTGTTGCAGTCGGATTCACTGCGTTCCTTGGTTAGCAAGGATGCGCAGGAACTTGCTGATGTAGTGGTTCGGGTCGGTTTTGCGGCTTCAGAAAACATGGCCATGTACCCAAACGCCGATGTCTTTGCAAACTTTCTCGATAAAGAAGGAGACCCCTACGATTTGTGGCGCGCTGTGATACTGCGTTGGGTCGCAGAGATGTCTGGACAGAGGATTCCCTGCCAAAGCTGGATGGAGACCGTTGCCTGGATGAAGGATCAACCGGAAGACGCAGCGCTTCTGATGCAGCAGCCGCGAAACTGGCGTGGCTTGATCGTGTTCGATGCACTCGATCGCACCAGTAACGACTGGAATCGGATGGATGTCATCGTACGTGGGCTGCTGCGCGCGATACTGTGGCTCAAGTCTTTCCGAGGACTCTACGGCAAGGTATTTCTGCGCGAAGACCAGGCGAAACGTACGGTATTCAACTTTCCCGATGCCTCGAAACTGATGGCGACTAAGGCCGAGTTGACCTGGGCCAGGCACGATCTGCACGGGTTGCTCTGGCAGCGCCTGATCAATGCCCCTAACGAGCATGGAGAAATCATGCGCAAGATTTGTGCCCACGAGCAGCGTGAAGGCATTTGGCGAGTCGCTGCTGAAATGACCCGTGATTCCGAAGCGCAGCGCAAGGCTTTCGAGCAGTTGGCTGGTCCTTGGATGGGGCGTGATAAGCGCCGTGGTGTTCCTTACACCTGGTCGGTCGGACATCTGGCAGATGCCCGCGGCCAGACTTCCCCACGCTCGTTTCTTGCGGCTATTCGTCAGGCAGCGGAGGATTCAAGTGAGCGGTATCCTGATCACGACTATGCACTACATTACGAGAGCATCAAACGTGGTATTCAGAAGGCCTCAGAAATCAGGGTACAGGAAGTGGCGGAGGATTATCCTTGGATTAAGGACGTTCTCTCTGTTTTGAAGGGAATGAATGTGCCATGCGCTTACGAGGATATCGTGCAGCGTTGGCAGCAGCAATTTCCAGACGGACCCCAGGGTATATATTCAGAGCGGCTTCCGGCGCAACATGCCATTCAAGGCTGGGATGGGATTCGTGAGGACTTGATGCAGCTTGGACTGATCGAAGTTAAGAAAGATGGGCGCATCGATATGCCCGATCTTTACCGCGTGGGTTTCGGCTTGGGCCGCAAAGGCGGCGTGAAGCCCAGGAATTGAGGCGGGATGGCCATTCGCCGCTTCTCCTCACGCACCCACCGGCTCGATGTCAGCTTCCTGATGCAGCATCTGGTCGGTGCCAGGAGCTACAAGCGCATTGCCGGCTACTTCACTAGCTCGCTGTTCGAGGTGGCCGGCGAGGTGCTGGAAGAGATTCCGGAAGTCAAGATCGTCTGCAATGTGGACATTCACCCGGACGACCTGAAGGTGGCACAGTTGCGCGAAAGCAAGATGCTGGGCCGTTGGAACGAGCGCGGGATAGAGGCCGAGGCGCTCTTAAACCGCGAACGCTACCGGCGTCTGGATGCCTTTCTCCAGAAGCATGGGCAGGCGGTACGGGTCGCACCCGACGACATCTGTGGCTTCGTCCACGGCAAGGCCGGAGTGATCACGCTTGCCGATGGCCGCAGACTGGCTTTCATCGGGTCGATGAACGAGACAAGAAGCGGCTGGCAGCGCCACTACGAAATCCTGTGGGAGGATGAGTCACCAGAGGGTGTTGCGTGGCTCGAGGAGGAGTTCGAATTCCTATGGAACGCCGCCAAGCCGCTGCCCCAGGCGGTCATTCGCGAGGTGCATCGCCGTGGCTATCGCCGCGAGGTGGTCTTCGATGAGATCGATGAGGACGAGAACCTTGCTCCCGCCGCCCTGATCGAGTCGCCGCTCTACCGCGAAGGGCAGCAACTTCAGCCTTGGCAGCAAGGGTTTTTGACCGAGTGTTTGCGCCACTACCGACTCTACGGCGTGGTGCGGCTGTTGCTCGCCGACGAGGTTGGCCTGGGCAAGACGCTGTCGCTCGCCACCGCTGCGCTGACGCTGTGCCTGCTGTCGGATAAGGAAAACGGTCCGCGCCGTCCGGTGGTGATCTTCGCTCCCGCCACTCTGACTGAGCAATGGCAGACCGAGATGCTGGACAAGCTGGGCATCCCGACCGCCCGGTGGGATACCGTGCGCAAGGTGTGGCTGGACGCGGAGGAGCGCGCCATTTCTCCGGCGGGCCGCGAGCAGGTGGCATGTTGTCCGCTGCGCATCGGCATCATCTCCACTGGCCTCATGATGCGCGATTCATCGGAGAAGCAGCATCTCCTGGGCTTGCGATTTGGCGTGGTCATTCTGGACGAGGCGCACAAGGCGCGCACGCGCCAAGGCTTTGGCAAGGAAGCCGGAACGCCGAACGAACTGCTGGCGTTCATGCGCGAGATCGCCGCCCGGGCCGATCACGTGCTGCTGGGAACGGCCACGCCGATTCAGACCAACCCTGTCGATCTGTGGGATCTGCTGGGCATCCTGCATCAGGGCTCGGAACGCTTCGTGCTGGGTCATGACCTTGCGCCATGGCACCGGCCAGAAGACGTGCTCGACATCCTGGCAGGCCGCGTTCAGGTGGAATCGCTGACCCATGCGTGGGAACTGTTGCGGTCGCCACTTCCGCGCATGGAATCAACCAGTGAGCCTCGCGCCCGGCGCTTGTTCTCGGCCATCCGGCAAGACCTGGGATTGCAAAGCGGGGAGTGGCAAACCAATCGTTCGCTGGCCGATCTGACGGAAGAAACGCGGGAGATTCTGGAGGAGGAACTGGAGCGTCGCATAGCAGGTGCCACGCTATTCCAGCGCGAAAACCCTCTGGTACGCCATGTGGTACTGCGTAAGCGCCAGCAGCTCGAAGAAACGAAGGACAAGGATGGCAGACCCTTGCTGACCCCCGTAGGTGTGGATGTTCATCCCGACCGCGACAAGGTCATGGAGCAGCGCGGCTTCGATGCCTTGTTTGAAGGCAAGGCATTGCGCACCTCGGAGGACTTCCGCCAGGCTTATTGCGAGGCCCGCGCTTTTGGCAAGGCGCTGGCCAAACGCGGCAGGGGCAGCGGCTTCATGAAGAACCTGCTGGAACAGCGCATCTGTTCCAGCATTCAGGCAGGACTTGCAACAGCTCAAAGGCTTTTGCAAGGAGATGCCTTACATGAGGAAGGGGACGAGTTCGAGACAGACCTGAAAGTCGAAACGGACGAAGAACGCAAGATTCTTGAGCATCTGATCGACCGTCTCCAGCGGCTAAGTAGCGATCCCAAGATGGAGGCCGTGATCCACTTTCTTGACAAGGAGAAGTGGCTGAATCTTGGCGTGATCATCTTCAGCCAGTACTACGACACCGCCAAATGGCTTGCAGATGAACTTGCCGCACGATATTCCGAGGAGGCCATAGGCCTCTATGCGGGTGCAGGACGCAGCCGCCTCTACCAACGAAGTGACAGCGTTGCTGTGGAGCGTGAGACCCTAAAGCGCATGGTCGCCGAGCACCAGATTCGAATCATGGTGGCGACGGATGCTGCATGTGAGGGTCTCAATCTACAGACGCTCGGCACTTTGATCAATGTGGACCTACCGTGGAATCCGACGCGATTGGAACAGCGCCTTGGCAGAATCAAGCGCTTTGGCCAAAGGCGAGAAACCGTTGACATGCTCAACCTGGTCTTTGAACAGACGGTTGATGAGAAGATATACCAAAGGCTGTCCGAGCGTATGCGTAACCGCTATGACTTATTTGGGTCCCTGCCTGATACTATCAAAGACGAGTGGATTGAGGACATCGAGTCCCTTGGAGAAAAACTGGATGAATATATCAACGCCCAGAAAAGGGCGACTGGCTTTGATCTACGCTACACGGCAACCATGAGTCCCCAGGATAGAGAGTGGCGGGACTGCACAGAGGTTTTGTCACGACGGGATGTGGTGCAGTTAATGACCACCCCCTGGAACTGACCTTCTCCTGTTCTTCTTGGGCCTTTCGTGCTATCATATTCAGCATGTCGATGAGCCATGCCGCAGACGGACACCTCCATCCGTATATTCAGGGGTCATTAGAAGAGATATTTCAGGAACAGGATCGCTACGCCATGCGCGTTCGCTGGAATGGACGGTTGTTTCAAGTGAGCGCGGCTAAAGTCTTTGCCCCCTCTCTTCAGGCCGCACTGTTGCTTTCCCATCACCTGCCCGTGGAGATCTCCCTGATAAATGCCATGCAGAAAGGCGAAGAACTGCTTCTGGATTTGGCAAAACAGGCATATTTTGTGTTGGAGCCCAATTGGCTCATCAATGTCACCACACTCACACAACTGGATTATTGCAAACGAACCTATCTCAACCAGCGTTTTTCCATACGCAAAACCAACAGGTTTTTGATCAAGGGTTCCGTCATTCATGCCGTTTTTGAGGATATCTTAAAAAACCATACGGATCACGAGGCATTGAGGCAGAAGATGTCGAATGTCTTAAACAGTTATGCCCTGGAGTTTGCATTTCTCGATTTGAATATTGAGGAACTTGAAAGTGATATCAGGGGACATCTGAACAGGCTCTATCTATATCGCAAACAAAAACTGAAAAAAATCAGCAAGATATTTACAGAACGCTATCTCATTGACAACAGGATGGGCTTGAAGGGCAAGATCGATGCGGTGGTGGAATACGAGGACGGCAGTCTTCAGGCCCTGGAACTCAAGACAGGCAAGGGCTGGGGCGCCTTTGCAAAGAGGGGGCATGCCTTTCAGGCCCAGGCCTATTCCCTGATGCTTAAAATGAAGTTTCCGGAAAAGCGGATACTGGCGCCTGTGATCATATACTCAGGCGAGGATAAAAAGGCCGAATTTCTTACACGCAGGGTAGCCATGTCCTATGCAGACACGGTCAATCTGATGAACATGCGAAACGAGCTCATAGCAGCAGACCTGACCGGCAGGCTCGATTTCCAAAGGGATGAAAGGCGCTGCGCCAGGTGTTCGAATCGCTTTGAATGTGAATTTCTGGCGGAGTTGTGCCACGGTGAGGGCGTGGATGCAAAGGTGTTCAATGTCTATGTGAAGGCCATGCTGGAGGAATACAGCCTCATAAAGCGGACCCAGGGCCGTTATTTCGCCA
Organism: Deltaproteobacteria bacterium; assembly: GCA_028695735.1. Classification (GTDB taxonomy): domain Bacteria; phylum Desulfobacterota; class Dissulfuribacteria; order Dissulfuribacterales; family DYLC01; genus JAQVIJ01. The sequence continues at coordinate 92,248 of JAQVIJ010000004.1, forward strand.
TGAATGCCCAGGAGCGCATGAAGCAGGGCCGGTGCCTTCAGGTCTTTGCCAGTGAAAAAGGCGATGATACCAGTGAATTGATCCTTTTTTGCGAGAACAATTCTGAACTCAGAGAGGGCGACAGGTGTCTGCTGAGCGATGCTGAGGGGCCATTGGGGCCTCATTGTGTGGAGTGTGTGCTTTCGCATGTGGAGCATGACAGAGTGGGGGTGACGCTTGCACAGCCCGTAACCGAACTCTGGTTCAGGCCGGAATATTTAGACATACACTCGTCGGAGACCCTTTTCGAGGTGAATTTTGCTGGATTCATCGAGCTGTTCAGGAATGCCGGGCTCAGGGACCTGCTGAAACTGTTGCACCAGACCCATGCTGCCGGCCCATGCCAGCCGGCCTTTAGTGGTGTATCGCATGTGCCCGATGTCTGCTGCGGTGAGGTGTCCTGCGCCGAGGACGACCTGTCGGCCTCTCAGCGTCAGGTCATTCAAAGGTCGCTTGAAGACGAAAGGCATCTGCTGGTACAGGGGCCTCCAGGCACCGGAAAGACATACACCATAGCCCGCATGATTCATGCCTTGCGCAAGGCGGGTAAGCGGGTCATGGTGGCCTGTTTCACGCATCGAGCCGTGGAGGAGGTCTGTCTCAAGCTCATGGCCGCGGCGCCTGATCTGGAGTTCTACTGTCTGGGTTTCATATCGAATCTCAATGGACAAATCCCTTGTCTGGAACAGGTGATATCAGGCCATGCCACTGTAAACGGCCGTATGGCAGTCCTGAAGGACCTGGCTGCCCGCAACCCTGTTTATGTGGCCACCACCCATGCCTGGTTTTCCGGCAGGTATGATGCCCTGGCCACGGAGGAATTATTTGATGTCGCCATAGTGGACGAGGCAGGGCAGCTTCTGCTTCCTCAGACCATCGGGGCTGTCAGGCTGGCCAGACGTTTTGTCCTGGTTGGGGATCACAGGCAGCTTCCGCCCGTAGTGCAAAGTCCCAGGGCCGGCCTGCTCAAAGAGACGCTCTTTGAACTCATGCTGAAACACAGCGATTCGGCGGTGAACAAGCTCATGCTGACCGAGCAGTTCCGTATGCCTGAGCCGGTTGCAGACCTGATTTCAAGGGAATTTTATGAAGGAAGACTGGTATCGGCCCCTGTATGCACGGTGGACAGGGGCGCATTGCATGTACCCGATGGGGGTATGGCGCTACACGGTGTGAATAATCTGCTGGAGTGTCTGTGCACCAGCCCCCTGGTGTTGATGGATGTGCCGTCGCCGTCTTGCATGTCCGGCGCTACGGTCAAGCAGAACCTGCACGAGGTAAACGCCGTAATAGGTGTTTTAACAGCATTGAATTTCAATGGTGCCTGCCTGGAGGTCGAGGGTAAAAGGCCCCCGCTGGGGATCATAGCCCCATTCAGGTCACAGGTTGCAGCGCTGCGCAAGGCCGTTCAGAGGCATTTTGGTGTCCATCTCAGTGGGCCTTTTGAAGTCAGGGCCATGGTGGATACAGTGGACCGGTTTCAAGGGGATGAGCGGGATGTCATGTTGTTGTCCCTGTGTATCCCCAACGGAGAGCTGCCTGAGCTCTATGCGGATGCAAGGCGGCTGAATGTGGCGGTGTCCAGGGCCAGAAAACAGCTCATTGCCATAGGCGATTGGCAATTGGCCGAGAATCTGCCGGTACTGGCCAGCTTCAAGGAAAACGCCCTGAAACAGAAGGGCTGCCTCTACATAGACAGGGAATCATGCAGGGAGTATGTCTTTGGTGCAGGCTTGCCGGGTCTTTCAGGACGGACAAATGCCCACCAGTTTTAGCAATCCATGAGCAATCTTCACCTGTCATCTGTTGTGCCCCCAGTATTGACAGTACACCCCTGTGGGAAAGGGTCGCTTGTGTCTGGGCATCTGGCAACGCATCTTTTTTTGCGAATTTGACGGGCCTCGCACTCGCAATCTTTGGATAAAGACCGTATAAGAAACTATTATTTTGGCTTGACACCGCCTTGACCGTGTTGTTTATATAGAAAAATTTCAGCGCCCTCGTAGCTCAGGGGATAGAGCACAGGATTCCTAATCCTGGTGTCGCAGGTTCGATTCCTGCCGGGGGCAATCTTTTTTTGGAGGGAATCATGTGTCGTTTAGCCCTTAAGACCGCCTCCATTCCCTTTTCTCCCCATGGAGTGCTTCAGGCCATGGAGTCCATGAGAGAAGGTTATGACGGCAGCGGCCTCGGTTTGCTGTTGCGTGGCGTCAGATTCACTGATTTCAATTATTCTTCCACCGATCCCATCTTTTCAGGTATAGCCCACACTGAACAAGCCCTGCATCGCTTCAACAAGTTCATGGAAGAAAAGGGATTTCTGCTCAAGTACGACCACCAGTTTGTCACGGACCTGTCTCGCATAGAGGCCAGGGACAGGCACAAGTATCTGGTGCGTGTGTATAAAAGACCTGAGAGCTGGTCCCGTCTCACACCAGAGGAACAGGAATACGAGTTGATGATGACCCGTCTTAGCCTGCGTCACGACGGCGAAAAACACGGTGGCGACCTGACCGCCTTTTCATTCTGGCCTGATGTGGTCATGATAAAGGAGGTGGGATGGCCTCTGGAGGTAGGGGCTGCCCTGGGGTTGCAGGATGATCGCATTCTGGCCCGTCTGGTAATGGCTCAGGGCAGGCAGAACACCAACTGGGGCATCAATCTCTACGCCTGTCACCCATTCTTTATTCAGGGCATCGCCACCATGACCAACGGCGAAAACACCGCCTTTGTGCCCATTCGGGACTGGCTCATGGGCAGACGTTTCCCTGGCTATATGGGCTATCAAAGCGACAGCGAGGTCTTTACTCACATTTTACATTATACCTTAAACCGCTTGAAGCTCCCACTTGAGGCATATAAGCATGTCATCACGCCCTTAAAAACAGAGGAACTGGACCATCATCCACAAGGCGAGTTCCTGAAGGGCCTGCGCAATGTCTGCCGAAGGCTCATCATCGACGGCCCCAATTGCGTGATGGGTTCATTGCCCGACGAGACCTGTTTTATGGTGATGGATCACAAAAAGATGCGTCCAGGGGCCATCGGCGGCAGGCCGGGTGTATGGGCCATGGCATCAGAACTCTGTGGAGTGGATGCCATGGTGCCTGACAGGGACCCGGCCCTGGATTTTCAGCCCATGCGTGAGCACACAGTAGTGGTGTCTTCTGACAGAAAGGATTACAAGATATGGTCGCAGTTTCATCCATTCCATCTTCCCCAAGCGATCTGACATACGCTGACCTGCCCTGGCTCATCGAGCACAGGGAGGACAGGTGTGCGGTCTGCGGAAAATGTACGGCGGTCTGCCCTGTGCAGGCCATTCAGCTCACATACAGGCGTCAGCGCATAGTCGGGCTGGGTATGCTGGGCAAGGCCAAAAACGACCCGTCCGTCAACTATCGCACCCTTTACGGCATCAAACAAAAGACCGATGTGGCGCATCGCTGTATTGGTTGCGGCATGTGCTCCATGGTCTGCCCCAACGAGGCCATCAGGCCCATGCCCAACCCCAATGACCCACGCCTGAGATTCCACATGAATCAGGCTGGAGACGCCTGGAAACGGGGTGGCCGCAGAAACGACAGGGACAGCCTGCTGGACAAGATCATCTTTACGCGCATCTCCATGCTCACTGACCCTGCCCTGGATGCAGGCAGACACGAGTTCTTCCTGAATACCATTTTAGGCCGTATCCTGCCCCCTGAGGAGTTTCTGCAGAGAAGGGCCAAGGGTGAGTGGATACCGCCCACGCGTGAGATATTCCCCTTCATCATCGGCTCCATGTCCTTCGGCGCCCTTTCGCCCAACATGTGGCTTGGGCTTCTGCAGGGTGTGGCGTATCTGAACGAGGTCCTGAAGATACCCGTGGTCATGGCCACAGGCGAAGGCGGATGCCCTCCCTGGGTGTTGAAAAGCCCGTTCTTGAAATACATCATACTTCAGATCGCATCAGGTTATTTCGGGTGGGACGAGATCATTCGCGCCATTCCGGAGATGCAGTGTGACCCAGCGGCCATCGAGATCAAATACGGCCAGGGCGCCAAGCCGGGCGACGGCGGTCTGCTCATGTGGTTTAAGGTGAGCAAGCTCATAGCCAGGCTGCGCGGTGTGCCAGAGGGCGTGGATCTGCCGTCTCCTCCTGTGCACCAGACCCTCTACTCCATCGAGGAAAGCGTCATGAAGATGATTCAGACCATGTCCATGGCCTGGGGTTTTCGCGTGCCTGTCTATCCAAAGATATCGGGCACCACCTCAGCCAAGGCGGTTTTGAATAACCTGGTGAGAAATCCCTATGCCAGTGGCATGTTGATAGACGGCATGGATGGCGGCACAGGTGCAGCCTACAACGTCAGCATGGATTCCATGGGCCATCCCATCGCCTCCAATATCCGTGAGTGTTACTTAGACCTGGTGGCGCAGGGGCGAGAAAACGAGATTCCACTCTTTGCTGCCGGCGGCATGGGTAAAAACGGCAATATCGCCCAAAACGGCATGGCCCTCATTCTGCTGGGTGCAAGTGGCGTTCACATGGGCAAATACATCATGCAGGCAGCAGCGGGATGTCTGGGCAGTGAGCGGAATCGCTGTAATGTCTGCAATATCGGCCTGTGTCCCAAGGGAATCACCAGCCAGAACCCCAAACTCTACAGAAGACTGGACCCGGATCAGGTAGCCCAGCGTGTGGTGGAGGTCTTTACATCCATTCGCACGGAAATGAAGAAGATCATGGCGCCATTGGGTCGTTCTCAGAGCCTGCCCATCGGCATGTCTGATGCCATAGGCATCAATGATGCTGCTGCGGCTGAACGGCTCAAGATTCGCTATATCTGTTGAGAAATGGAGTGAACGGCTGTCGTCCCATCGGGGCGTAAATGGAAATAGAGAAAGAGGATTGTCATGTCTGAAACAAACAATACGATTGTAATAAAAGGATTGAATGAGAACGGCCAGCGCATCAGTTCTCAGGAGTTCGAGAAACTGGTGCAGGAAGCGGCTGAAAGGTCGCAAAACCTCATATTGCACACATACGGCCAGCACAATGTGGGCGGACGCCTTTTAAAGGGCACCGGCTATCGCATAGTCTTGAAGGGCCCTGTGGGGCAGAGACTGGGGTGCATGGCCAGGCCTGGAGTCACCGTTGTCAGTGAGGGCTCCGCCTCCAATGATGTGGGCTATCTAAACATCGGGGCCGACATCATAGTGAAGGGTGATGCCGGAGATGGTGTCTGCAATGCCATGGCCCAGGGTCGGGTGATGATAGGCGGCTCCATTGGCGCCAGGGGGCTCACCATGAGCAAATGGAACCCTGAATATGCCAGGCCGGAGCTCTGGGTGCTGGGTTCCGTGGGCGACATCTTTGCAGAGTTCAACTGCGGCGGAATCGGCGTGGTCTGCGGCATAAATCCAAAAAATGCAGAAAATGTCATGGGTTACCGGCCATGTGTGGGCATGGTGGGAGGCTGGATATTCTATCGCGGCAAGACCGATGGCAGCTTCTCCAAAGGAGATGTGAAGGATACCGTCCCCAACGACGAACAGTGGCAGTGGCTCATCTCACGCTTGCCGGAGTTCCTGGAGGCCATAGGCCAGCCGCAGCACCTGGCCACCCTTTCCAACAGGGACGAGTGGCGTATGCTCATTGCCCTTACTCCCCAGGAAAAGACACTCTCCAATCTGGGTTCCATGCCCATGCAGGACTTCAGGGCCAGGGTGTGGGAGGCTGCCTTTGGCGGGGATCCCTTGAGGGATATCGCCCCTGGCCTGGACAGAAGCCCCATCGGGCTCATCGTGACAGGCGAGCTCAGGCGTCGTGTCCCTTATTGGGCAAACCGCGCCAATGCCGCACCTTGCACCTTCTATTGTCCCACACACATCCCCACTGTGGAGCGTCTGCGCCTGATTCGGGAAGGAAAGATAGAGGAATCCTATGAGTTGACGCTGCGTTACACGCCCTTTCCGGCCTCTGTCTGCGGCGCCATCTGTCCCAATCTGTGTATGGAGCAGTGTTCCAGGCAGGGAGTGGATGCGAGCATCGACATAGCCATGCTGGGCAGAGCGGTTCTGGATGCCAAGTTGCCGCCTGCAAAACCCAATATCGGCAATAAGGTCGCCATCATAGGCGGTGGGCCTGCGGGCATGAATGCCGCATGGCAACTGGCACAGGAGGGCATCGAGGCCCACATCTACGAAAAGGAAGAGAAGCTGGGCGGCAAGATCGAACAGGTCATTCCATGGGAGCGCCTGAATATCGCCATCTGGCAAAAGGAACTGGAGCGTTTTCTGCGAATGCCCAATATAGTCCTGCATCTGGGACATGCGGTCACTCAAGAGGATTTTGAACAGTTTTTGAAGGAATATGAGTATGTCATAGTGGCAGCCGGCGCCCATGAGCCCAGGCGTATTCCATTTCCCGGCTCTGAACGGGTCATTACCGCACTGGACTTCCTGAAATCCGTCAAGAGTGGCAAACCCATGCAAATCGGAAGGCGTGTGGTCATTATAGGCGCAGGCAATGTGGGTTGTGATGTGGCCTGTGAGGCATACAGACATGGCGCCGAACAGGTGATCCTGGTGGACATTCAAAAGCCCTTGGCCTTTGGCAAGGAGCGTGAGGCGGCTGAGAAGTTGGGTGCTGTCTTCAGGTGGCCTGTCACCACCAAAGAGGTGACGGATGAGGGCCTGGTCCTGGCGGACGGAGAGGTGATTCCCGCGGATACGGTCATGATCTCCATCGGTGATGTGCCGGCCTTGCCGTTTTTACCTGATACAGTGGAGCGTTTCAGGGGCTGGATCAAGACCGATGAGGCGGGCAGGACCTCTGATTCCAGAATATTCGCCATCGGAGACGTGGAAAAGCCAGGTCTTATCACCCATGCGCTGGGCGCGGGCAAACGCACAGCTGAATGTATCATTGCCCTATTGACCGGCAAGGAATGGCAGCCGTTTAAACAGCAGGTCATCGACAAAAAGGCCCTGACCACGGCCCATTATTGCCCCACTCATGGCAGTGGTTCCAGTGTGACGGACGAGGCGGACAGGTGCCTGAGCTGTGGTTCCTGCCGGGATTGCCATCTGTGCGAGACCATCTGCCCCACCAAGGCCATTTCCAGAAAAATCCTGCCTGACGGCGGCTATGAGTATGTCTCCGATGATTCCAAGTGCATTGCCTGCGGTTTCTGTGCGGACACCTGCCCCTGCGGCATCTGGGTGATGAAGCAGGCGTAATCAATTCTGCTGCAATGTATAAATGAATAAGGACGATGCGGTCACACAGTCCGCATCGTCCTTATCGGCTTTTTTTGAAGACTGTCATCGTATCCTGATGTTTTTACGCCTCTTGAGGAGTATGAAATATGGCATGTTCTACAGAATCAACGGCCGAACAGCCTCCCTACCTCATTGCTCATTTAACAAAAGACGGTAAAGAGCAATCCCTTGTCACACATCTTCTTGAAACCTCACAACTGGCTGAAAAATTTGCTGCAAAGATTGGTCTGCCTGAAATCGGGGAAATTGCGGGCTTGCTGCACGACTTTGGCAAAGCCAGCGCAAAATTTCAAGGATATTTGCGTTCCAAACAAGGTTTGATAAACCCTGATGAAGACGGTTATGTGGACGCGCAGCGCGGCGAGGTTGACCACTCCACCGCTGGGGCGCAAGCAGAAATGATGAGAGGCCATGACTTTCTTGCAGGAGATGAATAATGGATTGGTTTGCACATAGTGCCAATAAATTCGACCAGTTACATCCAACCCATAAGCATTTAACAAGTGTAGCAACCCTTGCTCATGGATTTTCCATGAACAGGTTATGGCGAGACGAGGCAACCCTTGCAGGTCTTCTCCATGACCTTGGCAAATATGCCGATCTTTTTCAGGCACGACTACAAGGTAAAGTAACAGGATTAGATCACTGGTCTTCCGGTGCTTGGGTGGCCTTGAGCGAGTATCAGGCTGTTGCAGCGGCATTGGCAATCCAAGGACACCACATAGGATTGCAGCAGGGGAATAGAGATGCTTTTCGTCAATTGAATCCTGATAAGCTTGCTCAGTGTCATCCCCTTAATTTGAAATTGAGCGATTCCAATCTTGATAACCTTAAATCCCGTGCCGCCACTGATGGACTATGTTTCATAAAACCAGAATATACTATTATCAATCCACGAGAAATTTTCAGCAAACCCATTCCCGACATGCTGGATGTCAGGATGCTTTTTTCCTGCCTTGTGGATGCCGATTTTTTGGACACGGAGGCCCATTTTAACGGTGATGAGCATGGTAAGCGTTACCGTGGAAAAGGGCCGTCGTTGAACGTCGGTGCGGCATTAAAAGTTCTTGCTGATTTCATGGCGACGACAGTCCGTAGCAATACCAAGGCCGAACAGCATGTCTTGGATGCCAGAAACTCCCTTTGGGATATGACGACAACAGCGGCGATGCAACCCCCTGGAATCTTCACCCTGACCGCGCCGACCGGTAGCGGCAAGACATTGGCCATGCTCAATTTTGCCCTAAGACATGCGGCTTGTCATGGTTTGAAACGGATTATTCTTGCCGTGCCGTTTCTGTCTATCATTGAGCAGACAGCGGCCATCTATAGGGCTGTATTTCATTCGTTCCCTGATAATTATGTGCTTGAACATCACAGCCTGGCGGGCTTGGGCAGCGAGGAGACCAAGACCGACGCGGAAGCCGTTACCGAGCAGGCCCGGCGGTTGATGGCGGAAAATTGGGATGCGCCGATCATCGTCACTACCAATGTGCAGTTGCTTGAATCGCTTTTTTCCAACCGGCCTTCCGCTTGCCGCAAGCTGCATAACCTAATGGATTCGATCATCATGTTTGACGAGGCACAGACCATGCCCCAGTCACTGGCTGTCCCAACCTTAGCGGCCTTATCGCATCTATCTGCCGCTTACAGGACAACGATTCTTTTTGCCACGGCCACTCAACCGGCTTTTGATGCCCTGGATAGAGCTGTGGCCGAGAAAGTGACGACGGGATGGAGGCCGGTTGAGATAGTGTCGGATCATGCCTCCCTCTACAGTATTGTTCGCCGTTACGAGGTCGTTTGGCCCCGTTTAAATGAAACAAAGGGATGGGAAACGCTTGCGGATGAAATACGCAATGAGGAGCAGGTACTCTGCGTGGTGAACCTGAAAAATCATGCTGCTGCTCTCCTGTCAGAGTTGCACAACGATCAAGACATTTTTCATCTTTCCACCAACCTCTGCGCCCTACATCGCCGGGCAGTGCTGGACGCAGTTCGTTGCCGGTTGCAGGACAGACTGCCATGCCGTTTGATCTCCACCCAATGCGTGGAGGCTGGTGTGGATGTGGATTTCCCTGTGGTCTATCGCGCTTTGGCCCCACTCGATGCCATAGCTCAGGCCGCTGGGCGTTGTAACCGAGAAGGGCGATTGACGGATACCAGCGGCAACCGGAGGCTGGGACAGGTGCGAGTGTTCGAGCCTGATGTGTCTGGTGATTTTCGGAAACGCTATCCGACTCACGCCTACTTCCAGGCGGCGGAGGTGATGAGGACCATGCTCATCGAAACGGGTGGAGCCGGGCTTGATCTGAACGATTCGGCAGTGTTCCGCGACTATTACCATCGGCTCTATGATGTGAGTAAACCGGAAATCCAAAACCGGGAGCTTGCGGAAGCTATGGATGCTGTTGATTTTGTTCGCGTGGATAAGGCATACCGCTTGATTGATCAGGCGGCAATCCAGGTGTTGGTACCCTATGCCCCATATGGTGCCCTATTTGAGGAATTGCTCCAGCAGCAGGATGAGGATGGGATCAGCAGTAAATGGATGCGACGGGCACAGGGATTGGCGGTCAGCATCCTCCGTCCCAGGCTGGGACATCCCGCCTGGGAGGTGTTGATCCCAGCAAAGTTGCGCTATGGCAAAGGGGTGTCGGACGAATGGTTCATCCTCGAAGACCGCTCGGGTGAACTGTACGACGATGTTTTCGGGCTGCGGTTGCCGCAGTCCCAACAAATTTTGATTGGCTGACAAAGGAGGGAAAATGTGAGTAAACGAACCCATACCATAGAAGTTTGGGGAGAACTGGCCTGTTTCACAAGGCCGGAAATGAAGGTGGAACGGTTCAGCTATCCGGTGATTACGCCGTCCGCCGCACGGGGGATATTCGATGCCATCTACTGGGAAGGGATACGAGACACCCACAGGATCAAGCCCTATTTCCACTGGCAGATAGAGCGGATCGAGGTGCTGGAGATGCCGCGCTATATTGCTTTGAGGCGGAATGAGGTGAAGGACAAGGCCCCGGCCGACCGTACCATTAAGGCTTGGATGGATGGCAGGTCAGAGCCAGAACCAATTTGGGCGGATGGCGGCAAGGACGAACTGGGCACTGATCAGAAGGGTCGTACCCAGCGGCAGACTATGGCTTTGAAGAATGTCCGTTACCGATTAACAGCCAAAATTATTCCCAAGGCACAATTCGCTGGGCCAGAATATTACAATAAATTTAATAGGATGTTCGAGCGTAGAGCCAGGCATGGCCAGTGTTTTCAGCAGCCTTACTTCGGGTGCCGGGAGTTTCCTGCCTTCTTCGAGTATGTCCAGCCGCAAGAGACGCGAAGGCCTCCGGCCCCCTTTGACCAGCATATCGGCTGGATGCTGTATGATGTTTTTGATCTACGGCGGGAAGTGGTCAAGGATGGCAAACCGTTTATTTCGCTCTTCGAAGCCACGGTGGTCAACGGTGTGCTGGAAGTCCCTGACTTTGAAAGTGACAAGGTGCGGAAGCCGGAAAAGGGAGGTGTCTGATGCTGAATCAGCTTGTTGAATATGCCAAGAAAAATATTTCCGGCTCCGAGCCTGGTTTTACAACCCGTACAGTTCGGTGGCTTGTGGAGATTTCTGCGGCGGGCCAGTTCGTGAATATTTTACCCTTGGGGGAGGAGAAGAAGGGCGAGCAGACGTTAAAGTGTCCAGCAATGGATAACATGAATGCCGGGGGGAGGGCGCATTTCCTTGTTGAAACGCTTCAAACCGTGGTTTTATTGTGTAAACCAAGTGAAAATGTAAACAATATCGCCAAGGCACAGAGGAAACACGCTTTTTTCGTAGAAATGATTAGGTTGGCAGCCAGCGAAACGCCATTGTTGTTACCATTGGCCAATTTTTTAGCCAATGGGGAGCAACTTGATCTTCTTCGTGAGCGGCTTGTTAAGGAGAAAGCTAAACCCACTGATTGGCTGAGATGGCGTATTGCAGGAACTGATCCTATGCAACAGCCAGCGGTGCTCGATTGGTGGAGAACATGGCGTGAGTCTGATCTCAAGGGAAAGAGCGAGGCAGAGGAGAAACCTAAGCGGGGGAAAAAAGTTGTTGAATCAGTAGAGGGTATCTCTTCTGGTGAAATGGTCTGTTTCTTGAGCGGCGAAAAGTTGGTGCCATTACTCACGCAGCCTAAAATTACAGGTCTTTCCGGCGTTGGTGGTTTAGGGACGGGTGATGTCATGGTCGGCTTCGACAAGGCGGCTTTTTGTTCTTTTGGCTTGGAGCAGGCAAGCAATGCTGCCATGGGCGAAAAGACGGTGAGTGAATATGTCGATGCTCTCAACCATTTGATAAAAAATCATTCCCGAAAATTGGCTAATGCCTTGGTCGTTTATTGGTACAAGGATAGCTTGGGAGGTAAGGATGAGGATGATCTGCTCCATTTTTTGTTTGAACCTCCCGAGATTACTGAGGCCAGTGCCCGCCAGAGAGCCAGGCTCCTATTGGAATCAATTTTTTCTGGTAAGCGTCCTGATTTAGCCAACAATCGTTACTTCGCCATGACGATTTCAGGCGCATCGGGCCGGGTCATGGTCCGCGACTGGATGGAGGGGAGTTTTGAGGAATTGGCTGCAAGAATTGATAGATGGTTTTCTGATTTGGAGATTGTTACCAAAGATGGTGGCGGTTTGGCACGGGACCCGGGATTTAACAATGTTTGTGTCTCGTTAGTTCGCCGTGACGAAAACAGGTCCTTTTCTGAGAATTTAAAACGTTTACCTGCACCAACAGCAACCACTCTTTGGCGTGTCGCCCTGGCGGGTCTGCCGATTCCGCAACCCCTTATCGTTCAAGCCTTGGGCCGTTTCCGCGCCGACCTTATTGAGGACAAACCATTCAACCACGCCCGTATGGGCCTGATCAAAGCATACTTCATTCGTAAAGGAGGGAATCATAACATGACAGCCTATCTGAACAAGGAACATCCTGACCCCGCTTACCAGTGCGGACGTCTTCTGGCAATGCTGGCCAGCCTGCAACGGTCCGCGCTGGGCGATGTCGGTGCTGGCGTGGTGCAACGCTATTATGTGGCGGCCAGCCAAACGCCTGGCCTTACCATTGGGCGGCTTATCGCTAACGCCAAGAACCATTTGAATAAATTGGAAGGCGGCCTTGCCTTCTGGTACGAAGGCCAGATCGCCGCCATCATGAGTCAGATTCAAGACCGCATTCCGGCGACCCTTGATTTGGAGAAACAGAGTCTGTTCGCTCTTGGCTATTATCAGCAGATTGCCGCTAACCGGGCGGGAAAAAATAATAATGAAATCAACGAAATCAGCAAAGGAGACAACCAATGAGCATTCAGAACCGCTACGAATTTCTTTACCTCTTCGACTGTGAAAACGGCAACCCGAATGGCGACCCGGATGCTGGCAACAGCCCTCGCATCGACCCGGAGGACATGCACGGTCTCGTTTCTGACGTGGCGCTTAAGCGTCGAGTGCGGAATTTTATACAGGAGAAATTCGGCACCAACATTACGACAGCAGCACCAAATGCGATCTATGTGCAACATGCCACAAACTTGAATAAATACATCACAAAGGCACACGAAGAGACAGGCGGAAAGCCTGAAGGCGGTGGTAACCGTAACCAGGTTAGCAGCGCCCGAGACTGGATGTGCAAAACCTTCTTCGATGTCCGTGCCTTTGGCGCGGTCATGAGCACCGGTGCTAACGCCGGTCAGGTGCGTGGGCCGGTACAGTTCTCCTTTGCCCGTTCGGTTGATCCAATCCTTCCGCTGGACATTTCCATCACTCGCATGGCAGTCGCGGAAAAAGTCAGTGGCGCTAAGACAGCGGCTGATTATGAGAAATGGGAGAATGAGCAGGAAGAAGATAAGCTTCGCACCATGGGCCGTAAGGCACTCATCCCCTATGGTCTTTATGTGGCCAAAGGCTTTATCAGTGCCAATCTCGCTAAAGGGACCGGATTTTCTGACAGTGACCTGAATAATTTATGGGAAGCACTCTTAAATATGTACGACCACGACCGTTCTGCCAGCAAGGGAATGATGTCCTGCCGTGGGCTGTATGTATTCAAGCATGTCGGCACCGACAGCGACCCGAATCAGCGCGTTAAACAGGCCATGCTCGGCTGTGCTCCCGCTCACAAGCTGCTGGACAAGGGAGCCATTGTCGATATCGTCAGGAAATCGACCAGCTCGCCCCGAAGCTTCTTGGACTACGAGATTGTCGTTCATCGGGATCGGCTGCCGCCTGGGGTTGAACTGTTGTTGTTAACCCCGTGATGAAAAAATATACAGAAGAAGAACTGCTCCCGCTTTCGCTCATTCAGCATCTTCTTTTTTGCAAACGGCGGGCAGCCTTGGTGCAGATCGAAGGTCTTTGGGAGGACAATCTCTTCACCATCGAAGGTACGCACCTCCATCAAAAGGTGGATGACGATTTACCTCCCGAGTCACGCGGTGACCTTCGCCTGACCAGGGGTCTCATGCTGCATTCGTTCAAGCTCGGTCTGTTCGGCAAGGCAGATGTGGTGGAATTTCACAGGGTAATCGAGAATGAAGCGGATTCGCGGTCAATATCAGGTGGTAAGGCCGCCGCTATCCCGTTGGTTGGTGTTAGCGGTCTGTGGCGGCCTTACCCGGTGGACTACAAGCGCGGCAGAATGCGGCACGAGGAGGGCTTCGAGGCCCAGCTCTGTGCCCAAGCCCTTTGCCTTGAGGAGATGCTGTGTGTGGCGGTACCGGAGGGAGCACTCTATTACGGTAAACCCCGTCGACGGTTGGCGGTGGTATTTGATGACGCCTTGCGGGAAAAGACCCAGGAGGCCGCGCGGCGGCTGCATGAGTTGGTCGATAGCGGCCACACGCCTCAGGCGCGGTATGAAAAGAAATGCGAGAGCTGTTCCATGTTGTCTGTCTGCATGCCGAAAGTGACCGGGTCGCATCGGAGAGTGCAGGGATATATGGCCAAGGCCCTTACCCAGGACTGATGCGATTATGCGCCATCTACTAAATACCCTCTATGTGACTACCCAAAACGCCTATCTGGCGAGGGATGGTGAGACTGTGGCCGTGCGGGTTGGACACGAAACGCGGCTTCGGGTGCCGCTCCATACCTTGGGCGGGATTGTCTGCTTCGGCCAGGTTTCCTGTTCGCCGCCGCTCATGCAGCTTTGCGCCGAGCGCGGGGTGAAAATCTCCTTTCTGAGTGAGAACGGCAGGTTTTGGGCAAGGGTTGAGGGACCGGTTTCGGGCAATGTGCTTCTGCGGCGGCAGCAATACAGGTGGGCTGACGACCACGGACAATCGGCGAATATCGCCCGCGCCGTGGTCACCGCCAAAATCGCCAACCAGCGGGTTGTTCTTCTTCGCGCCCTGCGTGATCATCCGGAAATGGCGGCCAAAGCAGAGGTCAAGGCCGCTGTTGAGGAACTGGGGCGTACTTTAGTAATGCTCCAGAAGTCGTATTCGCTTGATAGCGTGCGGGGTATGGAGGGGGATGCGGCCCGGCGCTATTTCGGTGTGTTCGATCATCTTATCGTGGCTCGGAAAACAGAGTTTTTCTTTAAAGAACGGAGCAGACGACCGCCTCTCGATAATATGAATGCACTGCTCTCTTTCCTCTATACCTTGCTGGTGCATGATATCCGTTCCGCGTTGGAGACGGTGGGGCTGGACCCGGCGGTTGGTTTTCTGCATCGTGACCGGCCGGGAAGGCCAGGTTTGGCTTTGGATCTCATGGAGGAATTGCGCCCCGTGCTTGCTGACCGGCTTGCCCTTTCTCTGGTCAACCGGCAGCAGGTTAAGGGAAAGGGTTTCAAGACCACGGAAACTGGTGCGGTGGTGATGAATGATGAAACCCGCAAGGAGGTATTGGTGGCTTATCAGAAAAGGAAACAGGAGGAATTGCGGCATCCGTTCATTGATGAGAAGGTGGCGCTTGGTCTGCTGCCGTATGTGCAGGCTCTGCTGTTGAGCCGTTATTTGCGAGGTGATCTGGATGGTTATCCGCCCTATCTCTGGAAGTAGGAGGTCGGCATGCTGGTGCTGGTGACCTATGATGTCAACACGGAAACTGCGGCAGGCCGCAAGCGTTTGCGCCGTGTGGCCAGAGCCTGCGAAAATTGTGGGCAAAGAGTACAGTTTTCGGTTTTTGAGTGTCTGGTAGACCCAGGTCAATGGTCTGCCTTGCGGGCTCGATTGATTGATGAAATTGACGAGGCCCATGACAGCTTGCGGTTTTATTTTCTCGGCAGCAATTGGAAACGGCGGGTGGAGCATGTGGGAGCAAAGCCTGGTTATGATCCGGAAGGCCCTCTCATTATATAAAAAAAGGAGGTGTGCGAACCTGAAGCGGGCATGATTTCTTAGAACCTTTCGCAGGAAAGATAACCTGTTGTATTTATAGCATGAATGATTTTGCAGGTCTCATTAGATGCCTTTTGGCTGAAGCGTGTGCGATGTTGCGCGCTGGATGCTACGCTTTGTGTTGAAATTGCAATATGTTTTTGATCTGCAGTCGCCCCCCGCGTGGGGGCGTGGATTGAAACATGATATGATCGATAAGGTCACATCGATCATAGTGTCGCCCCCCGCGTGGGGGCGTGGATTGAAACCCGGACTCGCGTCGCCTTGTCCCAGCCCTCCGACGTCGCCCCCCGCGTGGGGGCGTGGATTGAAACAGATGCGATAATGCTATCGCGCCTGATCTCAGGGTCGCCCCCCGCGTGGGGGCGTGGATTGAAACTATAATCGCCCCCCGAATCACATCCCCTACAATGTCGCCCCCCGCGTGGGGGCGTGGATTGAAACGAGAAAGGGGGTTGTTATCTCCACCCAATTAGCGTCGCCCCCCGCGTGGGGGCGTGGATTGAAACGTCCGCGGCTCCATTGATGCCGCCTCTGAGGCCTGTCGCCCCCCGCGTGGGGGCGTGGATTGAAACCTTGTTACCGACTCGTCAATTAAGGGCGAGAAGGTCGCCCCCCGCGTGGGGGCGTGGATTGAAACTTGGCAGATTGAAAACTCAGGATATTCCATTCCTGTCGCCCCCCGCGTGGGGGCGTGGATTGAAACTTGGCAGATTGAAAACTCAGGATATTCCATTCCTGTCGCCCCCCGCGTGGGGGCGTGGATTGAAACTCCTCTTCGTTTGTAGTAAAAATACCCGCAGGCGTCGCCCCCCGCGTGGGGGCGTGGATTGAAACCATAACATCTTCCTCTCGCGGACCGACAGAACCGCGTCGCCCCCCGCGTGGGGGCGTGGATTGAAACTCTCTCCGCCGCGCCGGATTAGGTTACACGCTCGTCGCCCCCCGCGTGGGGGCGTGGATTGAAACAAAACAACGAAATACATGCCTGAAGGCACAGCGCGTCGCCCCCCGCGTGGGGGCGTGGATTGAAACGGCATGGAGGACATAGAGATCGCACGCAGGCTAAAAGTCGCCCCCCGCGTGGGGGCGTGGATTGAAACACTGGCATACCCTTGGGACATGTGATCGTGTGTGTCGCCCCCCGCGTGGGGGCGTGGATTGAAACTTTTTCTATAAAGGGCGGAAGTATCATCCCCGGCGTCGCCCCCCGCGTGGGGGCGTGGATTGAAACCACGCCCCCGTGGTTGCGTCGCCCAGCGCGTGCTGGTCGCCCCCCGCGTGGGGGCGTGGATTGAAACGGTAATGGTAATAGTGGGGTGATGGGTATGGGGCGTCGCCCCCCGCGTGGGGGCGTGGATTGAAACTGACTCCTTGGCCCACACGGCCAGGGCGGCAGTGGTCGCCCCCCGCGTGGGGGCGTGGATTGAAACGTCCACCTGCATTAACTTGCGCGCCGCTCCTGCGTCGCCCCCCGCGTGGGGGCGTGGATTGAAACTCAACAGTCGCCTCCTCGCAGCCGCTCCATCTCCGTCGCCCCCCGCGTGGGGGCGTGGATTGAAACACGCCTGCTATCGGGCGCCGAGCCGGTGGCACATGTCGCCCCCCGCGTGGGGGCGTGGATTGAAACGCCTTTGGCACGGCGCCAGAACGCCTCCTCCCCCGGTCGCCCCCCGCGTGGGGGCGTGGATTGAAACGGCATATTGGCGCCCGAGCTCAATCCGATCTCGGTCGCCCCCCGCGTGGGGGCGTGGATTGAAACATGTCAACGATATAGCCCAGAAAAACCAGGCAGGTCGCCCCCCGCGTGGGGGCGTGGATTGAAACTTTTGCCAGAGAGTCTCCATCTGTGCCCCAGCACTTGTCGCCCCCCGCGTGGGGGCGTGGATTGAAACGGCATCAGCTACAGCCATTAAACAGCAAAAATCGTCGCCCCCCGCGTGGGGGCGTGGATTGAAACGAAGCCCTGTCCATTGTGCGAGGGTTTCCCGTTATCGTCGCCCCCCGCGTGGGGGCGTGGATTGAAACGTCGCCGCGCTTGTATGGGATCGCTACGACTGCGTCGCCCCCCGCGTGGGGGCGTGGATTGAAACTGGCGATCCGATAGAGGCCGGAACGCCGGTAAAGGTCGCCCCCCGCGTGGGGGCGTGGATTGAAACTGGCGATCCGATAGAGGCCGGAACGCCGGTAAAGGTCGCCCCCCGCGTGGGGGCGTGGATTGAAACTTCTGAAGCACCTGTAACAGATAAGTCAATTAAGTCGCCCCCCGCGTGGGGGCGTGGATTGAAACATTTCCGCCGCCTAAAGGTAGCTAAGGCGTTTGTGTCGCCCCCCGCGTGGGGGCGTGGATTGAAACCTGGACATGTCTCTCTCCGCCGCGCCGGATTAGGTCGCCCCCCGCGTGGGGGCGTGGATTGAAACTTGCATAATCGGAACAGGGCAAACATCCACCTCTCGTCGCCCCCCGCGTGGGGGCGTGGATTGAAACTACGTGCCAAACAATCCATAGCTACCTCCTTTTTGTCGCCCCCCGCGTGGGGGCGTGGATTGAAACACCTCCATAAAAACATCGGGGCGCTTTGCCATCAGTCGCCCCCCGCGTGGGGGCGTGGATTGAAACCCCTCGCCTTGACACCTGCCCCTGGTGTGACGCCGTCGCCCCCCGCGTGGGGGCGTGGATTGAAACCCATATAGGCCACCTGGGAATCCATCAGCCCGAGTCGCCCCCCGCGTGGGGGCGTGGATTGAAACAGCCATATTTCCGTATTCAGGCCGGTGGTTGGGGCGTCGCCCCCCGCGTGGGGGCGTGGATTGAAACATCAATTTTCGAGAAGGGATTGATAAGATGGAGCTGTCGCCCCCCGCGTGGGGGCGTGGATTGAAACTGATTGCCATTACATCGCCCTCATCCCAGCAGTGTCGCCCCCCGCGTGGGGGCGTGGATTGAAACAATGTCTTTGCCCAGGCATTGGGGATCTCTACCGTCGCCCCCCGCGTGGGGGCGTGGATTGAAACTCTGTATAGCCCCGACTGGGCGTCGCCGGCCAGCGTCGCCCCCCGCGTGGGGGCGTGGATTGAAACTCTGTATAGCCCCGACTGGGCGTCGCCGGCCAGCGTCGCCCCCCGCGTGGGGGCGTGGATTGAAACTTTGTGATCTGCTGGCGGCAATTGCGCGCTGCTTGTCGCCCCCCGCGTGGGGGCGTGGATTGAAACGGTTGTTGCGCTGCTTATCGCGCACTGCTCGCTTGTCGCCCCCCGCGTGGGGGCGTGGATTGAAACCACAACGCCATCGACACCGACGGCACGATCCGCAGTCGCCCCCCGCGTGGGGGCGTGGATTGAAACCACAACGCCATCGACACCGACGGCACGATCCGCAGTCGCCCCCCGCGTGGGGGCGTGGATTGAAACATGCCATTGGGGCATGTGATTGTGTTGTTATCGTCGCCCCCCGCGTGGGGGCGTGGATTGAAACCACTCGCACAGCGTCGCCCATCGCCGATCCAAGTCGCCCCCCGCGTGGGGGCGTGGATTGAAACCATCCAATCCCGCAATGCTGCCGCAATCTTTGCGTCGCCCCCCGCGTGGGGGCGTGGATTGAAACGTCTGCGCCGCCTGGATGGCGTCCCCGAGGGTCGGTCGCCCCCCGCGTGGGGGCGTGGATTGAAACCATATATTTGTATCTTATGCGCGCCGTATATGTGTCGCCCCCCGCGTGGGGGCGTGGATTGAAACCGAGGCAGTGCATCCGCCATCTGCCCCGATGTGCTGCTGGTCGCCCCCCGCGTGGGGGCGTGGATTGAAACCGAGCGCACAAAGAATAAGCGCTCGGCCACCCTTGTCGCCCCCCGCGTGGGGGCGTGGATTGAAACTGGGAGCGACAGCAGACAAGGGACACGAGCCAATGGTCGCCCCCCGCGTGGGGGCGTGGATTGAAACTATAATCGCACCCCGCATTACACAACCAACAATGTCGCCCCCCGCGTGGGGGCGTGGATTGAAACTACTCCAGAGGGGGTCAGCACCCGCACGATTTTGGTCGCCCCCCGCGTGGGGGCGTGGATTGAAACAAATTGACTGTGTAACGAGTGGCTTATGACCTCCGTCGCCCCCCGCGTGGGGGCGTGGATTGAAACGCTTGACGGCCATGCGCAATAAACATGCCATTACGTCGCCCCCCGCGTGGGGGCGTGGATTGAAACAGCAAGCTGCTACCCAAGCGATACCGCGACGCATGGTCGCCCCCCGCGTGGGGGCGTGGATTGAAACTGGGTCGGCCCACTCTGGGAATTAGAGTGGGGCGAGTCGCCCCCCGCGTGGGGGCGTGGATTGAAACATCCAATCGATTGCATCCCGATTTGCCGGCACGGTCGCCCCCGCGTGGGGGCGTGGATTGAAACCTACCTTTGCGGCCATGGCTCCAAGGCCTACGCCGTCGCCCCCCGCGTGGGGGCGTGGATTGAAACGCTTTATCGCAGCCAATGAGGCACATGCCTTTCCGTCGCCCCCCGCGTGGGGGCGTGGATTGAAACCATGCCCACCAGCTCCTGGGCGTGTCGGCATAGGTCGCCCCCCGCGTGGGGGCGTGGATTGAAACCGGCCTTTGCTGCCCACTTTGCCGTCCCGGCCTTGTCGCCCCCCGCGTGGGGGCGTGGATTGAAACAAGGTTTTTGCCCACAGTTGCCTTGCTGAAAGAGATGTCGCCCCCCGCGTGGGGGCGTGGATTGAAACTGGAGGTGCCTCCCGTGGCCACAGTGTGCGGTAAGTCGCCCCCCGCGTGGGGGCGTGGATTGAAACGAACAGATGCACATAATACGCATATGCGACCACGTCGCCCCCCGCGTGGGGGCGTGGATTGAAACGCAGAGAAGCACAATATCGAGATCGTGCAGGTATAGTCGCCCCCCGCGTGGGGGCGTGGATTGAAACTGGTGCCCAGCCCTGCTCGTAATCCGGTGCCGCCGTCGCCCCCCGCGTGGGGGCGTGGATTGAAACTTCTTTCGGGCCGCTTAATTATGGGGGACCTGCGTCGCCCCCCGCGTGGGGGCGTGGATTGAAACCCAGCCCATCGATAGCGGTTGCCACCAGGCCCTGCGTCGCCCCCCGCGTGGGGGCGTGGATTGAAACGAATTTAGACACAATGCCGGCACGGGAGCCATCGGGTCGCCCCCCGCGTGGGGGCGTGGATTGAAACATCAATGGCGAGACAATCAAAATAGATGTGATAAGTCGCCCCCCGCGTGGGGGCGTGGATTGAAACGTATGACCTGCCGATCAACCCCGTCAGCCTGATGTCGCCCCCCGCGTGGGGGCGTGGATTGAAACATCAATGGCGAGACAATCAAAATAGATGTGATAAGTCGCCCCCCGCGTGGGGGCGTGGATTGAAACAGTTTATGACACGGGCAGTCTTGGGTGGACATCTGTCGCCCCCCGCGTGGGGGCGTGGATTGAAACCCTCTCTCCATGGCCAGGTAGAGGAATATCAAAGTCGCCCCCCGCGTGGGGGCGTGGATTGAAACTTTTTGCATGTGTTAATATAGATATAAATATGATGGTCGCTCCCCCCACGGGGAGCGTGGATTGAAACAATGAGTTGGTGCAGCAGGGTGTCTTGGTCTGGGTCGCTCCCCCCACGGGGAGCGTGGATTGAAACCCCGATGGTAGATGTGGTATTAGGCCGTAATGTGCTGTCGCTCCCCCCACGGGGAGCGTGGATTGAAACGTCGATAACCCCACACGGGAGCATGAAAAGCCTCGTCGCTCCCCCCACGGGGAGCGTGGATTGAAACTTTGGCGCTTCGGGCAAGGCAGAGGAAGGGGTAGTCGCTCCCCCCACGGGGAGCGTGGATTGAAACTGCGCGCTTACGAGCTTGGTAGTGCCTATCAGCGCGTCGCTCCCCCCACGGGGAGTGACCGATTGAAATAAATAAACAAACGATAGAAACAAGTAAGGGCGGTTAAACCGCCCTTACTTGTTTCATGGCATGAATGTTATATGCAATTTCGGGATTAGAACACGCCCAACAGATTGAGTGCCAGGATCAACAAACCGGCTGATGCCACACGCTTTACTATCAATGGATTGACCTTTTTGGCGATCTTGGGCCCTATGTAACCGCCCAGAATGGCTGCAGGAAACATTACGAGAAAGAGCCACAGGTCGAAGTTGCCGAACTGATAGTGCCTGACGGAGCCCATCAGGGTATTGAAGAAGATGGCCAGAAGCGAGCTGCCCACCACGATATACATGGGAAGTCTCATGGCCACGGTCATCAAGGGCACCATGAAGGGGCCGCCTCCGAATCCGAACATGGACGACATGATGGCTATCAAAAAACCACCGATGCAACCTACAACAAGATTGGCCTCAAATTCCTGTCCCCAAAATTCTACTTTCATATTCTATCTCCTTTTTTTCTAAAGTGATTAGGCCTTGGCCTTTGCAGCCTCTTCAGCCCGTTTCTTGAATTCCTTCAAAATGGCCTGTTCTTTCTTGTTCTTTGCCAGATAGCCTGGAGTGGTCTGCCACACCATAAGGCCGGACAGGATAATGAGCACCCATCCAAACAGGAATTTGAATTGATCCAGTGTGATGAGCTCTGTCAGCTTGGGGCCGATGAAGCCGCCCACCAGCATGGCAATGCCTATGGCTATGCCTAGTTTCCAGTTGATGAATTTGATTTTAGAGTAGTTGGCTATGCCGGATGCCTGCGCAAAGAGGACGGTGGGCATGACGGTTCCTGCCACCACCGGATGCGGTATGGGGAAGAGGGAGATGAGTATTGGGTTCAATATGAAACCTCCACCTGCCCCCATGAGCACGCCGAATATGGAGATGACCAAGGTCAATAGGAACGGCCATATCAGATTGAGACTGGCGCCTGCATTGCTGAAGTACATGTTGGGGAATGTAATGATGTTTTCAAAGGTGGCCGGCTCTGAACGCAGCTTTTTGTCAACTGCTGCTACGACCTTGTAGTTACCTGGGGCCAGCCCCTCACGGATCTTGAGTTTTGCCGTGAAGGTGCCATCGGGTTTTATATCTACATCAGCGCCCAGCAGCTTGTCCACACTTCTAAACCTGGATTTCAAGAGTTGCATGGAACGCTTGCTGTTTTCTTTTGCATCCATAGGTGGCAGAAGCTCCCCGCGTGAGCCGATGATACTGGCCAGGATGGTGGCCTTGTAGCGGTCTATTTTGATCTGTGCAGGGACTGAGTAGGCGGCATCCGCCCCGGTCTTCTTGAGGGCATCGGAGAAGGACCATTTCTTGCCCTCCTTCTTTACCTCTGCGATCTTGTCTTTCATTTCTTTTGGGGCAAATATCTTGTAATAAGCCGGCATGTCTTCCGTGAGATACAGAATATAAGGGATCTTTCCTGTTTCCTTGTCCGGCTTCGAGTCAAAGAAATTGGCCTTGACCTTTTTGTCGGCAGACCAGACCTCAATATAGACCGGCTTGCCTGCAGGAGCCTTGCCTGTGACCGTTATCTCACCGCCGTTGTTCAGGCTGGTTTTGTCGATCTGAATGGTGACGGTTTCGGGTTTGGCCGCCTCTTGTGGAGCAGGGGCCTTTGTATCAGAGACCTGGGCTGTTTGGGCCTGCTGTTCGGCTGCAGGGGCCTGGGTTGAGGCGGGTTGGGCAGTGGAAGCTGCGTCCTGGGCCCAGACAGGGACCGTAAGGCACATGGACAGAATGAAACTCAGGAACATGGATTTGTTTTTTTTCATTACTCCCTCCGGTTATGAGTGTTTGAAATGGAAGTGTTATAACTGAGTTAAGATGACGGATTATCTTTCATTGTGTTTTTGTATGTTCGGCTCTTGCGGTTCATCACCCCCTTTTTTTGATTTTGACCAGGCAAGCCATTGTATCATATGCAAATTATACAGACAGTGCTATGCCGTGAATGGGTAGTGGTGCATCGGAATGTATGTCTGACGGTACTTCGAGCTTGTTGGTGTCGCGAGTTATGGCATAGGTGATGTTGTCAAGGAGTATGGTGAAATCAGCATCTTTGACCTGAATGTCTTTTGGTGCAGTTACCAATGTGCTGGAAAAATTGAGAATGCCTTTTACACCGGCCCTGACAAAGGCATCGGCTGCCTGTTGGGTATGTTCGCTGTCAATGGCGATCACGCCCAGATCGATGGGATTGTTCTGCATGACTGTATCAAATTCATCTATGGAGTGGACTGTAAGTGAGTGAATGCGTTCACCGGCGTATCGGCCCGTTATGTCGAAGGCGGCGACGAGATTGTATCCGCGTTTTTCAAATTGTCTGTGCTGCAACATGGCGTATCCGATGTGATCCAGGCCGATCAGGGCCATATTCCAGCTCTTGCTGAGCCCCAGTATCTCCTGAATGCGCCGCATCAGCTTTTTTACCTCATAGCCCACACCCCTTACACCGAATTTACCGAAGTATGACAGGTCCTTTCTGAGCTGCGCAGAGTTGACGCGCGTGCCTTTGGCCAGTTCGGCCGAGGATACTGTGTGACAGCCTGCTCTGCAAAGCGTCTGGAGATAACGATAATAGAGTGTAAGCCGGAAAACGGTAGCCTTTGGAATTTTTGTTGTGTTCAATGTGCACCTCCTGTTTTTAGAGTGAACCTTGAAAAATTGCCCTTTCGACCGACAACTGTCTTTTCAAGGCCCCCCATATTATTTGAAAGATAACTGCAAAGGATATGCCATTGAACCTTACGAAAAAAAATGGTTGTTTTGAATGGAATTTCACTTGGTTTGTATTGAAAAATACAAATTGGACGCTTCGAAAACCATAAATTGGTGCAACTAAAAAGTTGCATGCAACATCAATGTATGCATTTTCACTATTAGGTTCCTTGAAAATAAACCACTACTGTTTTACACGCTGTTTTTCCAACACAGGCGTAGGCCTAAGATTTTTCCAATTCACAGGCGATGGTTTTCAACATATCGAGGAGGTTCTGCTGAGCCGTGCCGCCATAGGATGTGCGTGATGCAACGGAACCCGCGTAGGTGAGCAGGGGAAAGATATCCTCTTCTATGAGCGGATGATGCGTCTTGAGATCGGTCAGGGTCATTTCAGCCAGGTCTTTTTTGTTTTCGATGCACCAGGCCACGATTCTGCCCACCACTTCATGGGCCTCTCTAAATGGCAGGCCTTTCCGAGTCAGATAATCGGCCAGATCCGTCGCTGTCAACAGGCCGCGGGGTAGGGATTGCTGAATGTGTTCCGGCCTTGGCCGCATGTGTTCCACCATGGCTGCCATGACGGCCAGGGAGATGGTGACAGTGTCTATGGCATCGAAGAGGGCCTCTTTGTCCTCTTGAAGGTCGCGATTGTAGGTCATGGGCAGGCCCTTGAGAATGGTGAGCATGGCCATTAGATGGCCGAATACTCGACCGCTTTTGCCCCTGGTGAGCTCACAGACATCCGGGTTCTTCTTTTGGGGCATGATGCTGGAGCCCGTACAGAAGCCGTCCGGCAGCTCCACAAAGCCGAATTCACTGCTGTTCCAAAGGATGATATCCTCGGAAAGCCTGCTCAGATGCACCATGATCAGGCTGGCTGCCCCTAAAAATTCTACGATGAAGTCCCTGTCCGAGACGGCATCCATACTGTTGCGGCTGACGGCCTCAAATCCCAGTTGTTCGGCTACGAAATGGCGGTCAATGGGAAAGCCGGTGCCGGCCAAGGCCGCACTGCCGAGGGGCAGGATATTTACCCGTTTTCTCACATCTGCCAGCCGCTCCCTGTCGCGTTTGAACATCTCGTAATACGCCAACATGTGGTGACCCCAGAGCACAGGTTGTGCCGGCTGAAGGTGTGTGTAGCCGGGCATGATGAGATTGGGGTATCTCTCCGCCTGATGGTACAGGCTGCGCTGCATGTCCGTCAGCAGAGCAGATATGCGGTCTATTTCGTCGCGCAGATACATTCGAACATCCGTGGCCACCTGATCGTTTCTGCTGCGGGCTGTGTGCAGGCGTTTGCCAGGCTCTCCTATGCGGTTGGCCAGCTCCCTTTCTATGTTCATGTGGACATCTTCCAGGGACTGTTTCCATTCAAAATTATTTTGCTCAATGTCATGCAGAATGGAGGTGAGGCCTTGAAGAATGGCATTCATCTCTGATTCTTTTAGAATGCCGACCCTGGCCAGCATACGGGCATGGGCAATACTGCCCTGAATGTCGTGCCTGTAAAGCCTGTTGTCGAATTCCACAGAGGATGTGAAACGTTCTACAATGGGCGCGGTCTGTTCCTTGAACCTGCCGCCCCATGGTTTTTTTGTGCTGTTTGAGGACATAAAATGGACTCCTTTCAACATTCCTACTCCCTGCCTGCCTATAGGTCGCACGCAGACAGGTATATGAGCATTTTCGCCCCTGTCTGCGTGCCCGTCTGCGTGCAACGCACAGGCAGG
The DNA here is from genome assembly GCA_028695735.1 of Deltaproteobacteria bacterium. Lineage (GTDB taxonomy): Bacteria > Desulfobacterota > Dissulfuribacteria > Dissulfuribacterales > DYLC01 > JAQVIJ01. The sequence goes on from JAQVIJ010000004.1 coordinate 118,359, forward strand.
GACGGGCAACGCAGTTGTGAGCGAAAAGGCAATTTTTCGAGGTTCACTCAACTAAGCAGCGCCCGCAGCCCCCAGATGCTGAGGCCTTTTTCGTGTATGCCGGTTATGATGCGGGGCAGGTGCGTTTCGATGTCGTCCGGAGTCGCCCTGTCTGCCCTGCATAGAACGATATCCCCCGGCCTTATGCGCCGAAGCAGGGAGGATGTCTTTTGCAGGGCGTCGGCATTCACGGTGGACGGCATTTCAAAGGATATGGAGGGGTTGATTACGATAAGTCCCAACTCATCAGCGGTATTCAGCAGCCCGATGCCCTTGAAACCCATGGGCGGCAGAAGAAAGCGGGCCCGGTGCCCCTGCAGGTCATTGGCCAGATGGAGCGTGGGAAGAATGCGTTTTCGAAGCTCGGTCCGGTTTTTCAGCAGCAGTGGGCTGTAATCCTCGCCGTGTATGCCCAGTTCAAAGCCCAGAAGGGGGATGACCGCCCTGGTATTGGCACGGGTGAGCCGTCCTTCCAGAAAGAAGGTGGCCGGTGTGCCTGACCGCCTCAAAATGGAGGCGAGCTGTCTGGTGTTTTCATTGGGCGCCCTGTCGAAGATCAGGCTGACCGCATCCCTGGTCCTTTTGCCGTGGTTGATGACGCGGCCGAACAGAGTGGCTTGGGGGCAGAGGGTCTCGTATAGGGCGAAGGCGGCCATGCCGGTGCCGGCAGCCAGAAGGAGTTTTGCCGGAAATGAAAGTTTTGTCATCTTTTTCTCTCCGCTACAAAGTTGGCGATGCGAGTGAGTTGCTGCCGGATGGGACTGTCTTCAAAGATACCGAGCCCTTCTACGGCCTTTTGAATGAATTCATGCGCCTTGTTCATGGTGTATGCCAAGGCGCCGCTCTCCTGAATGATTTTTTGAATGCGTAGCAGGCTGTCGGTGGAAAGGTCTTTTTGAGCCAGCGTTGAGATCAGCCAGGTCTTGTCATCGGCATTCGCCATTTGCAGTGCGGCGGCCAAAGGCAGTGTGAGTTTGCCCTCACTCAGGTCTGTCCCAATGCCCTTGCCCGCTTCTTTTGGGTCTGCGGTGTAGTCCAGGGCGTCGTCGATGATCTGAAATGCGATGCCGAGAAAATGACCGTAGTTCCGTGCTGCTGCAACCTGTGTCGAAGCAGCGTCGGCCAGCAGGGCGCCTATTTTACATGAGGCGGCTATGAGAGATGCTGTCTTGTATTCCACTATCTGCAGATAGGCATCTTCGTCGAAGGAGGTGTTTCCGATGCGCTGAAGCTGAAGTATCTCTCCTTCCGCCATGCGGGCCACTGTTTCTGAAATGGCCTGGGCAATGGTGACCCTCCCAAAACTGCTGGCCAGATGAATGGCGCGGGCATAGAGAAAATCACCGGCCAGGATGGTGGCCTTGTTCCCCCATATCCTGTATGCAGCGGGTTTCCCGCGTCTGAATTCTCCGCCGTCTATGACATCGTCATGCAGGAGGCTGGCTGCGTGCAGGTATTCGGGTGTGACGGACAGGTCGTAGAGCTCCTGAGTGTCAAGGCCGCAGAGCCTGCCGAACAGTACGGTCAGCAATGGACGTATGCGTTTACCTCCAGCGAACAGGATGTGCCCGCAGATATCGTTCACCAGGGGCAGATGGGATTGGAAGTGCCTTGTCATGGCATCCGCTATGCGATTAAATTCAATGTCGAATTGTGATAATATGTCGGCCATGTTTTTAAAACCGGACTTTATGGATTTAGATTCTTTATGAAATACCATAACCGAGGCAAAAAGGCTATAATTTAGAGATATGATGCAGGAAGATGCCGCACAGAATAGCCGTTTGACCCCCATGTTGAGGCAGTTCAGGGAAGTAAAGGCGCAATACCCTGATGCCATCGTTTTTTTCCGCATGGGAGATTTTTTTGAGATGTTCTTTCAGGATGCGGAAGAGGCCGCCAGTATCCTGGAGATCACCCTGACCTCACGGGACAAAAACAAGGAAAACGCCGTGCCCATGTGCGGTGTGCCCGTTGCCGCGGCAGATGCCTATTTGGCCAAACTGGTGCAGGCAGGCAGGCGTGTTGCGGTATGCGACCAGGTGGAGGACCCCCGAACAGCCAAGGGGCTTGTGCGCAGGGAGGTGGTGCGGGTGGTCAGCCCAGGTCTGGTGACCGCCGATACATGTCTTTCCGCCAAGGAGAACAATTTTATAGCAGCGGTTTCCCAGGGGCCTATGGGTCAGCCCTTCGGCCTGGCATTTCTGGATCTGTCCACGGGTGAATTCCGTATAGCCGAGCTGAAGGAATCCCAGGCCTTGCTTGCCGAGATATTTCGTATAGAGCCCTCCGAACTGCTGCTGCCCATGTTCTTGAAGGGTTCTCAGGTGGTGCTGTCCATTCAACAGGTCTTGCCTCGAGTCTTTCTGAGTTTTCGGCCTGATGAATTTTTCGATGTAAAACGCGGGCTAAAGGAGATATTGTCTCATTTCCGCATAGTTGATCTTCAGGGGCTTGGACTTCAGGGGATGAGGGAAGGTGTCGGGGCGGGGGCAGGCCTTCTGGCCTATGTCATGGAGACACAGAAGGGCCTTGCAGACCATCTGAAGCCCCCTGTCCTGCACAGTGTGCACAATTTTTTATTCATAGACGAGGCTGCAAAGCGCAATCTGGAACTGGTGCGCAATTGCCTGGATGGAGGCAGGTCAGGCACGCTTCTCGATGTGTTGGACAAGACCATGACCCCCATGGGAGGCAGGCTTCTGAGACAGTGGGTGCTCTATCCGTTGCAGGAGATCAAGGCCATTGAGGCCAGATCTCATGCGATTTCTACGCTTAGGGAACACAGCGCCATCCTCGATGATCTGCGGAGGTTATTGAAGGGCGTTTACGACCTGGAACGCCTGATGTCCAGAATCTCTATGGCGACTGCCGGCGGCCGGGACCTGCTTGCCTTCAAACAGTCCATAGGCATTCTGCCGGAGCTGAAGTCATTGGTACATTCGCTGAGGGAGAAGGCGTCAAATCCGTCTATCTTCCAGCAGATACTGTGCTCAGTGCATGATGTGTCACATCTTTTTGAGCTGTTGGAGAAGGGGATAAGAGAGGACTGCCCTGCAACCCTTCGGGATGGCGGCGTGATAAAAGACGGTTATAGCCCGGAATTGGACGAACTCTTTTCCATTCAGCGGAATGCAAGGGGGCTTTTGGCTGAATTGGAGCGTGCGGAACGGGAACGCACCGGTATTTCTGCGCTTAAAGTGGGCTACAATCGGGTTTTCGGCTACTATATCGAGGTCTCCAGGGCCAATTCTTCCAGGATACCGGCTGATTATCAGCGCAAGCAGACACTGGTGAACGGTGAAAGATATATCACTCAGGAGCTCAAGGGGCTTGAGGACAGGATACTTGGGGCTGAGGAGCGCCGGCTGGAACTGGAGACAGCGCTCTTTGAGGAGATTCGCATGCGTATAGCCGCTGACACTCAAAAGATATTGGAGATCGCTTCGGCGGTGGCTGTCCTGGATTGTCTGTGTTCGCTGGCGCGCGTGGCCGAGGACAATGGCTATATCTGCCCTGTGGTGCGAGAGGGGCAGGCCATCGTAATAAGGGAAGGCAGACACCCTGTGGTGGAACAGTCCCTGCCGCAAGGTGCATTTGTGCCCAATGACCTGTCCATAGGCGCGGAAAACGCCAGAATGATACTGTTGACAGGGCCCAATATGGCGGGCAAGTCCACCGTGTTGCGTCAGACCGCCCTGCTTGCGCTGATGGCACAGATGGGGGGCCATGTGCCTGCAAGACAGGCCGAGTTCGGCGTGGTTGACCGCATTTTTTCTCGAGTCGGTGCCACTGATTATCTTTTTAGGGGCCAGAGCACTTTTATGGTTGAAATGATAGAGGCAGCCAATATATTGAACAATGCTACGGAGCGCAGTCTGGTTATCCTCGATGAAATCGGCAGAGGGACGAGCACCTACGATGGCTTGTCCATTGCGTGGGCCATGGCGGAATCCCTGCTCAATAAGGCTGGGAAAGGGGTCAAGACCCTGTTCGCCACGCATTATTATGAGATGACCGCCCTTGCGAACTGGTATGCCGGAGTGCAGAACTGGCATGTGGCCGTGGAGGAATGGCAGGGCGAGATCGTGTTTCTGCATCGTTTGCAGGCAGGTCCGGCGCAACGCAGTTACGGCATTCAGGTGGCAGCCCTGGCTGGTGTGCCCAGGGATGTGATAGAACGGGCCATGGAGTTGTTGGATTGGCTGGAATCTGGTAAATCCAAAGAAAAAGCCCATATGCCCTGTCCTGTGACAGGTACTGGTTCAGCCCAGGCCCCTGCGGTTGTTCAGGGCAGGAAAAGAAGCGGGCAGAAAAGAAGTCCGATAGGTGTTCAGGCGGTGTTGCCGCTGGATGCAGGAGAGTTCTTGAAAAAGAGGCTGAGCGAAGTGGACATCAACCAGATCACCCCCATAGATGCCTTGAATCTTCTGGCTGAGTTGAAAAAACTGATGGATTGAAAGTGAAATACAGATTTTTTAAATATATCACCCTGCTTGCTGTCCTGGGTCTTTTTTGTGCAGGGCCTTTGGTGTCTTCGAGCCTTGCGGCGTCGAAGTCCGTGGCCGGCGGCCATGCTGTATCGCAGCAAGGGTCCAAGACGCATACGCCTGCTGTGCAAGGCGGTCATTCTGCCGTTGCCTCCGATGCCAGGACTGCATATGCACAGGCAAAAAAACATTACGACTCCCTGAACAACGACTCGAAACTCCGCAAAAACAAGGCCGCATGGGAGGATGTCATTTCACAATTCAGAAAGGTTTATCTGACGTTTCCTGAAGATGCCGAGACAGCACCCAAGTCGCTCTGGATGCTGGGGAGGTGTTACGAGGAGATGTATGGGTGGACAGGTCAGAAATCGCTGCTGGACGAGGCCGTTACGCGCTACTCCACGCTGACAGAGAAATTCCCCGGCAATTTACTGGCGGATGACGCCCTGATGGCCGTCGCCAGGATCTATGTGCTTAAAGATGACAAGGGCGGTGCCATAGATATCTGGCGTCGTGTTGTCATTGAGTATCCTGATGGAGACATGGTCAACCGGGCGAAGGAACAGCTGAAGGCCCATTCTGTTTCGCTGGATACGTTGCAAACCGGGGGTGCAAGGGCTAAAAATGCACCGCCGCTCGTCAGTGGCGGTGTTCAGGGCTCAGGGGAGAAGGCTGTAACCCCTGCGAATGTTGCCGATCGCATTCCTTCGGACGGGCCTGCGACGGATGCCGCAAGTACAGGTGTAGCCCAGCCGGCTTCGGGGGTGGCCGGAAGTACAAATGGAATAAAAGAGGTGGAGGATGTCAGATATTGGTCTGTCTCGGATTATACACGAGTGGTTATCGCCGCGAGCGGCCCTGTTTCATTCAAGGAGGGCTGGCTGCCTGGAGACGATGGCAAGGGGCTGCCGAGGCGTTTTTATCTGGATATCTCTCCTGCCCATAAGTCCAAAAAATTAAAGGACCTGACGGTCAAGACAGGTTTTTTGAAGGGTGTGCGAATCGGGCAATTTGATTCCAAAACCGTTCGCGTGGTCTGTGACCTGGGCAGCTGCAACGATGTCAAGGCATTTTATCTGGAGGACCCGTTTCGAGTCATCATAGATGCCTTTGGGGATAGCTACAAGACGCCGAGACCTTGTGTGATACCTGCTGCAAAGGAAAAGGCTGCTGAGGCCAGGTCACTCGACCGGTTGCCTGCTCCAAAGATGGAGACTGCCCAGCAACCCATGGTCTCCCGGGAAGAAGGGCCGGAAAAACACGCAAAGGAGGTCAGGGAAGATGTAATCCCTCAAAAGGGGCATGTCCCTGAGCCTCATGAAGAGCAGTTGGCTGCCAGGAATCAAAAGATGGCCATGCTGAAAGGCAAGCCCTCCCTGGCCAGACAGTTGGGTCTCTGTGTGCGGCGCATAGTGGTGGACCCCGGTCATGGCGGCAAGGACCCGGGCGCCATCGGGCCCAGTGGTCTCAAGGAAAAGGATGTGACCCTCAAGTTGGCCAAGAAGGTGGCGGCCCGTCTCAGGGAGGAACTGGGCGCCGAGGTCATTCTGACCAGGGACAGGGATGTCTTTGTGCCCCTGGAGCAGAGGACTGCCATTGCCAATGCACAGAAGGCGGATCTCTTCGTCTCCATTCATACAAATGCGGCGCCCTCCTCCAGACTGCGCGGCATCGAGACATACTATCTGAATTTTGCAGTGGACGAACACGCCATGCGAGTGGCTGCGTTGGAAAACGCCAGCTCTTCCAGGCGCATGGGCGATCTTTCCGGTATCCTGAACCAGATATTGAAAAATACCAAGGTGGATGAGTCCTCCCGTTTGGCCAGGGCTGTACAGGACGCCCTGATCCAGTCTATTCGTGGAAATGGAGGAAAGGATCTGGGGGTCAAACAGGCGCCGTTTTTTGTGCTGATAGGCGCGAAAATGCCTTCTGTTTTGGTGGAAACCTCCTTTATCAGCAACGACGAAGAGGAAAAAATGCTCAAGGACAATGCGTATCTGGACCAACTCAGCAGTGGTATTGTGTCAGGACTCAGACATTATATGAAAGATATGGGCATGAATGCGGGTGGTGGTTAAAATTCTCTTGATTTTTTTAAAAACGGTGCTTTAATTGCGCTTTAATCGTTCCATGGTGGAGCGATTTTATTTCATTGTATTTTAAACAAGGAGGCGTTTTTTATGAATTCAGTCAAGACAAAATTGATCCTCGTGGGTCTGTTGACTGTTGGGATGGTTGTCGGTTCCATGTCTGGTTGTGCCAAGAAGCCTGTGGAGTCCAAACCGGCCGCTCCTACTGTGAGCGCAGCTCCGGCCCCACCGCCGCCAGCTCCAAGCAGGACAGATATGGGTGAGGGTATTCGTATGCCGGATGCCATTTCCGAGGGTAGAACCAGCGCACCCATGTTGCCAGTTTACTTCGATTTCGACAAGTACAATATCCGCCCGGATATGAAGGCCAGAATGCAGACAGATGCCAAGTTCCTGGCTGACAACCCGCAGGTGAGAATCGAGATTCAGGGCAATTGCGATGAGCGCGGCACCAACGAGTACAACCTGGGTCTGGGCGAGAGAAGGGCCAAGTCCGCCAAGGATTATCTCACCAAGATGGGCATTGCCCCCAACAGAATGGATGTGGTGAGCCTTGGTGAGGAGCAGCCGTTGGATCCCGGCCACAACGAGGCCGCATGGGCCAAGAACCGCCGTGACGACTTTGTAATCGTCAAGAAGTAATTTCGGCTGTTCATGATATTTCCGGCATTCATGTGTATTGCCGGTAGCTATTTCTGAGAAGCGCCATGTGGTGCCAATACCTCCGTGGCGCTTTTCTTTCAAGAAGGGGTAAAAATATGAGGTTTTTCGCTTTATTGATGGGGGCATTGTTGTTTGCCGTTTCGTTTGGTGCTGTTTGTGAGACCCAGGCCGCTGACGGTCAGGCCAAGATCGCTGTTATAAATATGCGTAAGGTCGTCAGGCAGTCCAAGGCCGGCCAGAAGGCCACAGAGGAATTGAACAGAAAATTCGAAACGCTCCAACGGACATTGCAGACCAAACAGGATGCCATCAAGGCATTCAAGGATGATGCAGAGAAAAAGGCCCCTCTTATGAGCGAAGAGGCGAAGGCAGACAAAGAGCGTGAGTACAGAAAGCTTCTGCGGGAGTTCAAAGAGCAGAGCGATGACGCACAGTTCGAGATGCGTCAGGCCGAGGCAAAGATCATGGAGCCCATACTCAAGGTCCTGGAGAACATCATCAACCGTATCGGTGAGACCAATGGTTACACCATGATATTGGAGCACGATATGCCAGGCATGTATTATGTGGCGCCTACTGTGGATATAACCGATGCGGTTATCAAGGCCTATGACGAAGATGCTTCAAAGTCAAGCGGTGGCGCTCCGGCCCGGAGTGGTAAGTAGCAAGACTTTTTGTCCTCTTTGTGTTTTGTTTTTCGCCCATAGGCAGGCTTGATTGCGCTTGCCCATGGGTTTTTTTATGGGGTTACCTGCTGGGATAATTTTTTGAAGGCGTTTTTGCGCCGCATGTTTTTGAAGGGCTGTCAAACAGATTTCTATTTTAAGGAGCAAGGCATGATTCGCGTGGATATGGAACAACAGGTCAATTTGACTTCTGAACAACTGGCAGGGTTTCAGGAGATGTGGAAGAGGTGTGCGACCCGTATTCTGCTTTCCACGAGTCTTGCTGCAAGTGGTCATCCGGGTGGTTCCCTTTCGTCTCTGCACAGTCTGCTGGTGTTGTATGCGGTGATGAGGCATAGACCCGATATGCCTGACTGGGAGGACAGGGACAGACTGGTCATGAGTATCGGCCATGTCTCTCCAGCGGTTTATAGCGTGTTGGTAGAGCACGGATATCTTTCAGAGGAACAATTTCTGACGGAGTTCAGAAGGGCTGGCTCTTCCTGCGCTGGTCATGTGGAGATGGCTGTGCCTGGTGTGGAATGGAACACCGGCAATCTTGGCCAGGGGCTTTCCGTGGGGACAGGTTTTGCTGCCGCCGCTCAGCTTGCAGGCAAGGACTGTAAGACCATAGTCTTTATGGGAGACGGAGAACAACAGAAGGGCCAGATAGCCGAGGCCCGCAGGTTTGCCTCCAAATACGGCCAGAAGAACCTTTTGGCCATAGTGGACAGAAACCACCTGCAGATAGGTGGAGTTACAGAAGACGTGATGCCTGTGCGTGTGCAGGAGGAGTATCAGGCTGCGGGCTGGAATGTGGTCTATGTGCCTGATGGCAATGACTTTCAACTGGTTTATCGTGGGCTTCGCCGTGCGTGGTATCGGGATTATCTGGAGCCGGGGCGTCCCACTCTGGTGGTTATGCGAACCACCATGGGTAAGGGCATATCCTTTATGGAGGACAAGGCCAAATATCATGGTTCCACGCTGCCGAAGGATGCCCTTGCCGCTGCCCTGCAAGAGATAGGTGTGGATGCCGGTCTGTTCGATGTCTGGAAGGCAAGGCGGGATGGCCATGTGGTCGTGCCTTCCCATCGGGAGTTGCATGCGCCATATCCGGAGATCGAGACCGGAGAACCTGTGCTTTATGGAGCCGATGTAAAGGCAGACTGCCGTTCCGCATATGGCAATGCCCTGAAGGACCTGGCTGCCTTGAATAACCTGCCAGGCAGGCCGCCCAAGGTAGTGGGAGTGAGTTGTGATCTGGAGGGCTCTGTGAAGATGGATGGCCTGAGAAAGGTCTCGCCTCATGCCTTTATTGAATGCGGTATTCAGGAACACCATGCAGCAGTCCTGGCCGGTGCCCTGAGCCGGTGCGGCATCTCCACATTCTTCAGCACATTCGGCGTGTTTGCCGTGGCAGAGGTCTATAACCAGCAGCGTTTGAACGACCTGAATCAGACGAATGTCAAGGTTGTGGCCACACATCTGGGCCTGGATGTGGGAGAGGACGGCCCCACGCACCAGAGCATTGATTATTTAGGCCTGCTGAATAACCTCTTGGGTTTTTCCATCTTCATGCCTGCGGATGCCAATCAGACCGACCACATCATCCGTTATGCAGCTCGACAGCCAGGCAACATGTTTGTGGGTATGGGACGCTCCAAGTTTCCAACCATCCTGAATGAAAATGGCGAGCCTTTTTACGGCAAAGACTATGTGTTTCAGCCAGGCAAGGCGGAGTTGTTACGGCAGGGAGAACACGCCAGCATTCTCAGCTACGGCTCCATTCTCTTTGAGGTCTTGAAGGCCGAGGCCTTGTTGCGGAAACAGGGTGTGCGGGTTGATGTCCTGAACATGGCCTCCATAAGGCCCATGGATGTAAATGCCGTGTTGAACGCAGCTCGCAAGGGGCCTGTCATAACAGTGGAGGATCACCTTGCTCTGACGGGCTTGGGTGCCATGGTGGCCCGCATCCTGGTGCAGCACAATGTCTCTCAGAGGTGCCTGATGCTGGGTGTCACTCGATATGGTTCCTCAGGTGCGCCCATTGACCTCTATAGAGAGCAGGGCCTGCATGCAGAGGGGATCGCAGAGGCCGTTCAGAACCTGATCAAATAGTATCTGATCCAGATATAGAGCGTAGAGATTGCCACGGACAAAATGGTGATGGGCACGCCATAGGCCATAAATCTCAAAAATGAAATGGGCCTTCCGGCCTTTTCGGCAAACCCCACCACTATCACATTGGCGGAGGCGCCTATGGCCGTAGCGTTTCCGCCAAGACACGCCCCAAGCGCCAGGGACCACCAGATGGGCATGAGGTCTGCGTGTTGCAGCAGTTGCAACCCTGTTTCATGGGGCCAGATCTGCTGGGCCATGTCTATGATCAAGGGGTTCATGGTGGCCACATAGGGGATGTTATCCACTATGGCCGAGGCAACGGCTGAAAACCACAGCACCAACATGGAGGTGGCAAAGAGATTTCCCTGTGTGAGTCGCAACATCTGGGAGGAAAGCCAGCTAATGAGCCCCACCTTCACCACCGCACCCACCATCACAAACAGTCCGATAAAAAAGAAGATGGTAGGCCACTCCACTTCAGCCAGCAGGTGGTGGGGGTCTTGAGTTTTAGACAGCAAAAGCAGAAGTCCTGCGCCGAAAAGGGCTATTGTGGCTGGTTCCAGGTGTAGAGTGGAGTGCAAGGTAAAGCCTATCAGCACCAGCACCAGAACAGACATGGCCTTTTTGAGCAGGATCGAGTCCTTTATGGCGGCCCTTTCATTCATTTTCAGTATCTTTTGCTGTAGTTCCTGTGTGGTGACCAGGCGTCTTCCCCAGATGAGCTTTATGGCTGCGATGTAGCAGGCCATTATTATAATGACCACCGGTGTCAGGTGATAAATAAATGCCAGAAAGTCCAATCGGGCCTTGGATGCGATCATGATATTGGGTGGATCGCCTATCAAAGTGGCCGTGCCGCCGATATTGGAGGCCAGGGCGCAGGAGATGAGGTAGGGCACAGGGTCCACATTCAATGCATCGGCAATGAGCAGGGTGACAGGTGTGATGAGCAAGACCGTGGTGACATTGTCCAAAAAGGCGCTCAGGACCGCAGTGATGATGGAAAATACCACCAAGATCCTAAAGGGTTCGGCCCGTGCAAACTTGGCGCTTTTGATGGCGATATATTCAAAGATGCCAGTGGGTCGTAGAATGTTTATGATGAGCATCATGGAGATGAGCAGAAAGATGACATTCCAGTCGATCCCCAGTTCCTCCATGTGAAAGGCCTCGTGTTGGTCTAAAATGCCGAGGACCAGCACCACGCCGGCACCGAAGACGGCCACAATGGTCTTGTGAATGCGTTCGGAGATGATGAGGCCATAGGCCGAAAGAAATATCAGCGTTGCGGCCCAGAATGAAAAAGACGATGACTCCATTGTGGTCATTGAATCCAATTTCAGTCCCTTTAATTCAGCATGGCCTTTGTGATCACGAAGAAGACATCCCTTTCGTAGATCATGCCAGTGAGCCTGCCTTCCTCTGTAATCACTGGAAGCCTTTTGATGTTGTGTTTGAGCATGCGGTCGATACACTCCATCAGAGGCGCATCGGCAGGCACTGTGATCACCTCTTTGCTCATGATCTCCCTGACCTTTCGTTGGGATGACCGTCTGGCGATGTCCTCCAGCATGCCGTCCCAGGTGAAGTCGCCCAGGTCCATCATGGTCATATAAAAGGGGAAGACCGCCTTCAGGATGTCCCGCATGGAGAGCATGCCTATGATTCGGCTGTCTGCGTCCAAGACGGGCAGGCCCTTGACGCCCACGCCTGCCTCGCCTCTGCGGGCGGTTTTGAGCAGAATCACCGCCTCTTTCAGGGTGTTTTCAGGGGTGAGGAAGTCCTGAACTGGTATCATGATGTCCTTTGCACGCATATTCTCCTCTAAAGGGGCTGTCCATGAAGATTGGGCATGGACATGAACTGGTATCGTGTTGAAAAATCAGCCTTAAAGGATACTCCATTTTTTATGGCGTGCAAACAGCTCAACACCTGCAAAATCCGTGAGCATTTGTCATGAACATAGGAAAATTAGTCCTAATATCCAAATGAGTAGGGGCAGGCCCCTGTGCCTGCCCCTCTATTCTCACAATAGGTATCAATGCCCACCTACCGCCAAAAGCCCGCTGGCGGCCAGGGCCAATATCAGCACCTCGGCTATGCACATGATGGCATAGGCCTTATCGCCCTTCTTGAGCAGGGTTGGAATGATGGCTGCATAGCAGAAGATAGTTATGCCGGCCAGCAGGGCTATTCCCAGGAAGTTCATAAAGTCTGATTTATGTAAAAGGGTAGCCCATGCCCACCCAGTGGGTGGATGTGGCAGATGCAGGGCATTTTGATTGATGGCCTCCAGATAGGTGTGTGAGTCCATGCTCCAGTACTTGGCGATCTCGCTCAGCGGCACTGCTGGCGAGACGATACCAAACACATAGATGGCAAAGGTGATGAACAGAAGCCCTATACCTGCGTACATGCCCTTTTCCAGGAGCGCTGCATAGAGCATCTGCTCTTCCGAGGCCTCTTTGGTTACGCAGCTGCATTTAGAGTCAGTCATGATTTGTTACTCCTTTCTGTTATGGTCAGATTAAAAGAAAAACGGCAGGCCGAGGCCCTTGGTGATGGCCTTGAGCCCTGAGAAGAGCAAGAGGCCGATGACCATCCATTTAATAAAGGCAGGCTTGGCCACTTTCAATATGCGCACACCCACCAATGATCCAAACATGATGCCTATGAGAGAAGGCACCACTATCATGGGTATTACGCAGCCCTTATTGAGATATACCCAGGCTGCAGAGGTGTCTGTGATGGAGAGCAGGAATTTACTTGTGGCAACACTGATCTTGAGCGGAGCGCCCATCAGCAGGTTCAGAACCGGCACATTGGCCCATCCTGCACCCAGACCAAACATGCCGGCCATAATGCCTATGATTACGAAAAGGGCCAGGCCAAGGGGTGTGCGGTGAATCTTCCAGTTGATATCCTTGCCTGTGCTGGCCTCTGTATAGATCCCGTATATTCGCAGGGCTGAGGATAGGGAGTCTGACTCCTTGACATCAGGATAGTCTGATTTTTTGGCGGTGAGCATGATGACCACGATACCCAGGATAGTGGCACCCAGGGCTGTCTGGACCACATTGGTGGGCAGGGCCAGCCCCATCATGGCGCCTGCTATGGCGCATGTGGATGCGATAAGGGCCACAGGTATTGCAAGCCTGAGACTGGCCAGGTTCATGCGCAAAAGCCCGGGGCCTGCGGCCAGGGCCCCTGCCAGGGCCACAAGAAGACCGGCGCCTCTTACGAAGTCCAGGTGAAATGGGAAAAATCCGCTGATAATGGGGACGAACAGCACACCGCCGCCCACGCCGCCTAAAACGGCCACTATCCCCATGACAAAGGTTACGACCAGCAGTACCAACGGCCACACCCACCACGCAGTGGTATTTGCAGCCTGTGGGTTTGTCGCCACGGTTTCTGCCGCCCAGGACAAGATTGGGCTTGAAACTGTGGCAACGAATGCAGCCGTTCCCAGCCCTGCGAGTTTGGAAAAGAGTTGAGACATGATAACCCCCTTTGTTAGAAAGTGTTGCAAAATGCAATACTCATACTGCGATTTATAAGGGGTTGTCAAGTGGTGAAACAGTAAAATTGCAATCTGTTTTAATTTGTAATCATAAAAAATTAATTTTTAATCTGCTCTTCGCAAATAAATTTCTTGTTCAGGAATTCGCATTCCTTTGGTGTGAGGTCGAAGCGGGTTTCTGCCTCATATATGAGGGATGTGCGGGTCTTTTCAGGGTGTTCTTTGCACATATCTGATATCCAACGAATGGCGTTTCTGAGTTTTTCTCCGTGGGGCAGCAGTTCTTCTGTTGACATCTTTTCACTCCTTTGAGACTGTTTCGGCGAGTTTTTCCAGCAACTCGGTCATCTCCTGTATGCGGTAGGGTTTGGGCAGGGCTGCTGCAAAGCCGTATTCCTTGTAGTTGGCCATGATGGGGTCCTTGGAGTAGCCGCTGGAGACCACTGCCTTGACATTGGGATTTAGGGCCAAAAGCATGGGCATGGTCTCTTTGGCGCCCATACCTCCTTTAACCGTGATATCCATGATGACTATATCCACTGGTCTTTCTGAACTCAATGATTTTTTATAGATGTCCAGGGCCTCTTCTCCGTTTACGGCCGTCATGACCTCATACCCCAGTTCCTTCAGCATCAAGGCGGCCAGTTCCAGTATCATTGAGTCATCATCCATGATCAGCAGTTTAAGTGGCTTGACAGGCTGGGCAAGGGTTGGAGCGGCGGTCTTTGGGGCCTCTGTTGCCTGGGATGCGGGCAGATAGATGGTAAAGGCGGTGCCTTTGCCCTCCTCTGATTCCACCACAGTGCAGCCTCCATGTTTTGTGACGATGGAGTGAGAGATGGCCAGGCCCAGGCCGTTTCCATGTTCTTTTGTGGTGAAATACGGCTCAAAGATGCGCTCCAGCAGTTTTTTGGGAATGCCTGGGCCGTTATCCGAGATGGATAATTTGAGGTATCTGCCCTTGGGCAAGGCAAAGGGGCAGAGCCGGTTCCATTCCTCGGTGGTGTTTACGAGGCCGTTTGTCTGAATGGGTGGAGATTCTGACTTTTCAAAATTTTCACAGGTAATCCAGATATTTCCGCTGTCATTCATGGCCTGACGGGCATTCAATACGATATTTTGTACCACTTGGCTTATTTGATTCTTGTCCGCATCCGCCATCCAAAGCCCTTCCTGAAAGTGATATTCACACCGTGTTCCAGAGCCTGTGAGCATGAATTCCGTGGACTCCATCACGATCTCCTTTATGGAAAGGGGTTGTTTCAGGGGTTCTCCGCCCTTGGCAAAGGTGAGGAGTTGAGAGGTAAGCCCAACCGCCCTCTCCAGTGCCTTTTCCGCCTTTTTCAGGAATTCCAGCGCCTTTTGTGAATCCTTTTCCAGGAGTTTTGAGGCCATGCTGACTCCAGACATCACGGATGTGAGGATGTTGTTGAAATCATGGGCGATGCCACCTGCCAATAACCCCAAGGATTCCAGCTTCTGGGCCTTATTCATCTCATTCAACAGCTTGGTGTGAGTGGTGATATCGCGAATGACCATAACCGTGCCTATGGGTTGGCTCTTGCTGTCTCGAATGAGATTGGCGGTACAGCTCACCTGCAGGGGCTCGCCTGATCTTGTCTTGAGTTCATATTGACCGATAAATTCTATGGCATTACCTGTAGTTGTTGAAGTGTTCTTCTGTTTTTTGACAGGAGACAGCATGGAGAGCACAGAGGAGATGGGCTGTCCCAGGGCCTCTTCATGGCGAATACCCAACATCCTTTCCGCAGCCTTGTTGAAGAGAGTGATGTTCCCTGCAAGGTCATGGGCTATGACTGCGTCGGCGATGGAACGGAGGGTCACATTCAGTCTTTCCGCCTCCTGTTCCGCCTGTCTGATGGCCTCGTCCCTCTCCGCCTCTCTGCGGGCAATGATTTGAAGCTGCTCTTGAATCTGCTGCATGCGCTGCACAATGGCCACCACCATCTTGCTCAGGGCACATTTCAGGTCATTTAATTCCAGGTAAAATCTCCCTGAAAGCTGTGTGGAATAGCGGCCTGCTGCTATGTCATTGGCATAATCTATGAGCCTTTTGAGGGGCTGAATGAAAAGGTGTTGCGACGTCAGCACGAACATCAGGGCGATTATTATGCTGATTGCCATCATCAGCAGATTGATGCGCTGAAACTGCTCACGATATCTAAAAAGCTCGGCATTCTCCAGGGTAATGCCCAGATAGTATTGCCAGGGCTCGTAAAGCATGAAAACGCCCCAGCGGGCCTTGCCGTCCTTGGTGTATGTGATGACGCCCTGCTGGCCGTGCAGTGACCTTTTGAACTCCTCATACTCAGGGCCTTGGTTTGAAACGCCTGCGTCCAGAATCAGTGCCCCTTCCCTGGTCGCTACGAACATTACCCCTGTGGACCTGTATTTATATGTCCTGAAGCCCTCCATTGCCCTTGTCTTGATGGCTGCCAAATGTTCTTCGCTGTCCTCCAGACCCACGAGTTTCAGCCGTTCGTATTTATTGTTTATTTGCTCTGTCATGTTTTGGAGTTCATTTAAAAGCAGTTCCCTTGTAAGGCTTATGGAAAGCTCTTCGATGGCGCGATTTCCCGTTAAATAAAGGGGAATCGCTATGACAGCAGCCAGCAAAATAGGGGTGAAAAAACCAAGTGCCCTAATGGAGTTGAGGTATTTGGTCAGATTATTTAATGACATAGTCCACTGTTTCCAGAATCTCCATGGGGATTTTAAGGCTGAAACGATGGGCAGCCTTAAGATTTATAAAGGCCTTTTGTTTGGCCGGAACCGGTGAAATTTTTTGAATTTCGGCCCCTTTTAAGATGGAGACGGCCATTTCTCCTGCCTCACGGCCACATACAGAAAATGGATTGAACAGCCCTGCCAGAATGGAGTCATCGTTAGCGAGAAAGACCTTCAGGGACTGCTCATCCATGTCAAGGGTAAAGGCACTTACGATGGGAATGCCTGCCTTTTTAAGGGTTTTAAGGAGTTGAAAGCCACCCACCATGAAACACATGGCCTCGATGTGTCTGTCTTTAAGTTCCTGAATGGCAGCATCTATGCCCTTTGCCAGGTCTATGTAATGCAGAGTCAAACCGCCACGGCCCTCTTTCATGCCTTCAAAGGAGGCCTTATATACCGCGTCCGCCGGTATCCTGGAGTCATAGACATATGCAAAGTTTTTGATACGAGGCATGAGATTGACCGCCAATCGAGTCACCTTTTCGGGAGGATACCTGAGATAGACGCCTGTGATGTTGGTATTGGGCGGCATTGTGAGGGATGGCACCAGTTTCAATGCCACTGAGTCCAGTACGGGCAGAAAGATCTGCGGAGTGTCTGAGGATTTCAAGATCTCTCTTACATACAAAGAGACCCATCCACAGGTCACAAACAGGCTTGCGGTGTTTTTATAGCGTTGCACGGCCTCTTTTATCTCAGGCACAGAGGATTCGTCTGAAGTGCGTGTCAGGATGTCCACATATTGAATGTTGACTCCTTCAACAAACCCATTTTGCGCCAGAACTGCCTTGAATTCCCCTATGGCATTTCGAAATTGGTCAAACTCTATGGGATAGCGAATAATCACCACCTGTTTGAGGTCCTCTGCTGCGGAGGTCAATGGCAAGAAAGACATGAAAAACAGGAACAGCAGATGGAAAAGCGCTGATTTGCAGGACTGCCGGCATGAGTCGTAACAGGTCTTGAAAGCTCGCCTGCGGTTTTGAGTTCCCATGGCTGTCCTCCTTTTTAGCCCTTTGCCCCTTTGCCTACAGATTGAAGATATATCGAATGGCCGGCACCAGAAGGCAAAAGACCAGTATCCACTTGATGATGCGTGAAGGCACAAACCTCTGACACCTGGCGCCCAAATACATGCCCGCCATGCCGCCCATGCCGAAGAGCAGGCCCAATATCCAGTCAGGGGCCACCACCAGATGGGGATAGATGAAGGCAATGGCCTGGTAGAAGATCACACCTGCCACCGAGGTGACAAAGGTGCCCATTAGAGTGGCACCTGCTATGCTGTGCACAGGCAGGCCAAAGAAGGTTATGAAGAATGGCGAGAGCATGGCGCCGCCGCCTATGCCGTATATGCCGCCTACTATGCCCACGATGGCACTCAAGGCCATGATGGCCAGGCCGTTTACTGTGTGCACCTCGCCGCAGAATTCATAGCTGAGAGTGCGCCAGGAGTCTTTCAGGATACGCACTTCAAAGGTAGTTCCTGTCTTGCAGGCCGCCTCCTTTTGAGCCTGTGCAGGCGTCTTGAGTGCATCAGATTGCTGTTTTTTTTGAGTGAAAAGCAGCTCCTTTAACATGCGAATGGCGATGTAGAGCAGCACAAGGCCTGCAAATATCTTAAAATGCCTTGGGTCAGGCAGGTATCGAATGCGCACAATGGCACCTATAAAAACCCCTGGTAATGTGCCCACTACCACCACTCGCACCAAAGGCCAGACCATGCGGCCTTCCTTGATATACCTGTACACGCCGCTGGGAATGGCTATGATGTTGAACAATTGGTTGGTGGCACTGACAGAAGGGGTGTTATAGCCTAAAAAGCTCATTTGAAAGGGCAGAATGAGAAATGCGCCCGAAACCCCGCCCATGGAGGTAAAAAATGCGATTACAAAGGCCACCAGTGGTGGAATCAAGGGGTTGATCTCTATGTTGGCCGTTGGGAAATACACAATCACCCTCCTTGGCAGAAGACCCTGAAATTTTTGGCTCCTATGGAGCACATGAGCTCATAATTGATGGTGCCTGCCCACTTTGCCATCTCTTCCCATGTGATGGCATCGTTTCCCTGGCTGCCAAGCAAAACCACCTCCTGGCCCATGAGCCCTTCGGGCATTCTTTGCGACAAATGGGTTACATTTACCATCAGAGACCTCATGCAGATGCGGCCCACCACAGGCGCCCTTTGGCCCTGAATCAGGACCTGTGCCTTGTTGGAAAGGCTGCGTAGATAGCCGTTGTCATAGCCTACGGGTATCACTGCGATGTGTTCATGGCCCTGTGCCACATAGGTGGCTCCATAGCTCACCGCATCCCCTTTGTTTACAGTGCGCACCTCTACCACCTTACTCTTAAAATTCATGGCAGGCAATAAATTTATCAATGCCCTTGCCTGTTCATTACAATACCCACCATAGATGGCCAGACCTGGCCTCACCAGGTCATAATGTGTCTGAGGTAAATGCAGAATCCCCGCAGAATTGGCCAAGTGAAATCGAACATTGGAAATGCCCAGGGAAAGCACGGACTCTCTTATGGCCTCAAATGCCTGTATCTGCAGGCGGTTCATTGGGTGTTCCGGCTCATCGGCGCAGCAGAGGTGGGAAAAGATGCCGGTGATGAGCAGATGTGGCCATGAGTTAGTTGTGTAGGCCTGTAAGATCTTCAGAAGCGCAGTTCTGGTAAGGCCCATGCGGGACATGCCGGTGTCCACCTTTAAGTGCACTGTGCATGTGCGATTCTGCCGGGCGCAGGCGGCCTCCAGGGCGTTTAAGGCCTGTATATGAGTGATGCCTGGTGTGAGGTTGTGGGCACAGACTGCCTCTGCATTCTCCACAGACATGCCGGAGATGAGCACAATGGGGCATGAAATGCCCAGGGCCCTCAATGTGATGGCCTCGTCTATGTCAAAGACCGCAAGGCCCCAGACCAAATTCGAGATGGCCTGGCTGACCTCCTTCATGCCATGGCCGTAGGCATTGGACTTGACCACTGCCAGAATGCCAGGCGGATGGGCATTGTGGCGGGCCAAAAGACCTTTAATGGCGGCGATGTTGTGCCTAATGGCCGAGAGGTCTATCTCAACTCGTGTCAGGGTGTTGGAATTCACGGTGGTCCTTTAAGTCTGATTAGGATGGTTTTATATCCACGCTTTTCAGGTAGGGCAGCCGTTTTTGAAGCTGTTTTTCCATGCCGTCTATGCGGCTGCCCACTATGCGTGTGATGCGGTTGGCAAATGATGCGCAGAACTGTAGAAAATCCCCAAAGGTCTTTATCTCTTCATATTCCTCTCTGAGCGTGTCCTCCATGTCCTTTATTAGAAGATAGCCGTTTATCTCCACCTCTGCTCGAATTCGGTGGCTTTCAGGGGTGAGCACGATCATGCGAATGTCTTTGATGTCCTCCACCAATGGCATCTCCTGCAGGGCCTCTCGCACCTCTTCTCTTAGAGTCTCAGGCGATGTCTTTTCCAGCAGGTATTCCAGGTTCTTTTTGATGAGCACCAGGGCGATGATGCCCAAAAGCAAGCCAACGAGAATGGAGCCCACTGCATCCCAGCGATAGTCGCCCGTGCTCTGTGCCCGCCATATGGAGACCGCTGCGATAAACACGCCCAGTACCGCTGCGCCGTCCTCCATGAGTACGGCCAGGGTGGTGGTGTCGCCTTTTCGCATCTCGAAAAAGGCCACCATAAACGAAATGCCCTCGGCCAGCAGGGATACTAACAAGACCACCCATGTCCAGTGCGTTATGGTCGGTATGGTGTGGCTATAAAGCCCCATTACTCCATGATATATGGTGACTCCAGCGCCCAGAAAGAAGATGCCGCAGGCTGAGATGAGGCCCCATACAAAGCGCTCCTTGCCCCTTCCAAACGGGAATTCCTCCGAAGGCCCTATGAGACTGCGGTGAATGCCCACCCAGAGCAGGGCCTGATTCAGTGTGTCCGCCAGGGAGTGCACGGCCTCCGCCAGCATGGAGGCGCTGCCCCCTGTGACAGCGATGGCCAATTTCAGGGCAAAGACCGTGATGTTTGCGGTGATGGCCGCCTTGACCGCTCTCATTTCGCCTTGCCAGCAGCTGAGGATGGCTTGGCCCCTGTCTGCCCTGCCTTGGGCTGAACCGTCTGTTGCAGGTGAGTCGGGTGCTGCATTACTGCGGAGGCCATGCCCAACGGCCCGGTCATGGAGGTCAGGTTAAGGGCCTTTCGTTGAGCCTTTTTGTTTTTGTCTATGAGTTCCAGTTCAATGGAATCGTTTTCCTGTTTGAAGAGCAGGGCCAGTTTGAGGTCAGGTATCTTTTTGACCGGATTCCCGTCCACTGTGCGAATGATGTCTCCTGCCTCTATGCCGGCTGTCTTTGCCGCGCCATGAGGGGAGACCTCCTTGATTGCAAGGCCGTTTTCCTGCTCCTCCAGCATTACGCCGAGCTTGGCGGAAAACGGCGGGGTCAGGTATGGACATGAGAGCAGCAGGTCAGCCGCGGTTGCATCCAGGTCATCATGAAGGCAGATTATGACCCAGTCATCCCTGCCTGTGAGGCGTTTCAGCCGTTTTGGAATGCCGTGCCGATGGGCTATGTGTCCTGTGCCTGCCAGCACGACCAGCGTCTGCTGAGGATTCTTTTCAAGGTATTGGGCCGCTGACAGGGCCATGGTCTCGTCCCAGAGTATCTGGGCCTGATAGAAGTTGTCGAAGTTCTGCACAGGCCCCTCGGCATGGGCCGTGAAGATGCGCCTCAACAGATTTTTATAGGCCTCGTCATTCCAGTCGATGTTTGCGGGAATGCGCCTCAATTCCTCTTCGGAAAGGCTGTTTATGCCCTCTCTGGCCACCTTTTGCGAGATCTCCATCTCCAGATTCAGGGCTGCGATGGGTATGTTGTTTTCCTTGCAAAAGCGAATGATAGGCCGGTAGAGGTGATAGTCGTAGCCCCAGCGCTTGAAATACTCGGTCTTTTCCACAAAGGCCCGTTCATCCATCTCTCCCTTGAGGTATGCATCGATCACGTCCTGAAATGGTCTTTGAAACATCTCCATGCCAACGGCCAGCCGATAGCCTTTTTTGTGCAGCTCTTCGATGACTTTCAACTGGGCCATGTGATCCGCAAATTCATCATGTTTTTCACCCACATAGACCACCTGGCCGGGCAGGATGCGATTCAGGGCCTGATGCAGATTCATGACCGTTCTGGTTTCAACCACATCGATGTCGTTATTTATTGAGGATATTATGCCGTTTTCTGTAGCCCGCGTTTCCTTCATGGTCAGTTTGCCGTCATTGTCCATGAGAATGGTGCTGTACTGCCCGAGGTGTGAGAGTCTGGGCAGCAGTAGGTCAACGTGGCGGGCAGAGGATGCCTGAACCAGACCCAGGCAAAAGGAATGGGCCAATGGGTTGTTTTTTACCTCTATCGAGGCGCCTGTTCTGGTCTTATCCTGATTTTTGGGCAAAGACGATTCCCCAAAGATCCTTGCAAACTCAACAGTGGGTTCCCCAAGCCATAAAATGGAACCCTTGCTCCATTCAGCAGTATGTCTGGCCGGCAGCTCCACAAAACCATCCGCCTTCAATGTCTCGGCAAGCCGGTCGTAGATGGAGGAGGTCCGGACAAAATATCTGTTCTGCGCCCCAAGGATACGGGCCAGCACGGGAGGAAACTCCGCGGCCGTGAGGGAACGCATGATCTCGAAGTCTGAATCGACGGCCACTGCCTCCACATCATTTCGCGGCAGCCGTATGCGTTCCTGCTTCTGTGTTACAGAGGCCTGCCACTTAATGTCCTCTCCCTTGGTTTTGAGCAGCACCGGAAGCGTAAGGGTATAGGGCGGGTTATCCTTTTGTGTGACCACAAGAAAGATGTCCTCGCCTTTCTGCTCCAGAGCGGCTGTCAGGACAGGGATGTCTTTTCGCGTAAGCCATTGATTCCAAAAGGCCGTCAGGTCCCTGGAGGATGCGTTTTCAAATGCCTTTTGAATGTCGTTCCATGAAGCGGCCCTGAAGCGGTTTTGCATGTAAAAGGAGCGTAACGCCTTGTAAAACGCCTCGTCGCCCACCTCATTTCGCAGCATGTGAAAGAGCATGGCGGTTTTCCCGTAGCCCACCGCCCGCTGTGTCTTGTCCCGGCCCCATCGAAAGCCGGTTACGGCGATGTCGGCGTCTTTTGCATAGCTCTGATAGTTGACAAGCAGTTCCTTGCGGTATTGAGGCCCTTTGCCGGCCTTTTCCTTGTAGAGATAATCGGCCAGGTAGCTGGTGAGGCCTTCGCACCAGTTGCCTTTTTCAAAATCCACATATACTGAATTGCCGAACCAGGAGTGAACAAACTCATGCCCCAGGGATGTGTCCGGAATAAACGGCAGTCTCATGACCTGCTGGCCTAAAAGCGTAAATGTGGCGAATCCCAGGCCTGTGGGTGCGCGATTCTCCACCACCGCAAAGCGCTTGAAGGGATAATCGCCCAAAATGGGCCTGTAAAGCTCCAGGTAATAGGTCATTTTGTCCAGATAGGTGCGGGCCAGCTGCCTGTCCTCTGCATACAGATAGCAGGCCAGTTCCACATCCTCATGTTGAATGCGATGGATTTCATAGGGGCCTATCGCCAGAGAGACATCCTTTCGCAAGTGAGCGAAGTGAAAACGCCAACGTCGCTGATCGCCGTCAGAGTTCACATCCACCGAGTCTGCCTCTGAGACAGGGGTCAGGTCCTTTGGTGCTGTGACCGTCAGGTCATAGACCGCATAATCCTTGAGCCGAGGATGCCATTCCTCTGTGAGCACCAGTGTATCCTGTAAAAATGTGTTGGCGTGAACACCGTGTTCAAGGCCCTGCATGGGCGCTGCCTGTATCCGCAGCCTGGAGATATCCTTTCTGTAGCTTACAACTGCTTGTGAGGCGGTGTTGAACGGGCCTAATGCGAGTTCGTCGTCGATGGGTTTGAGGTTGTTTTTTTCTCCGTTTATGAGGACATCTGTAACGGATATGCCCGAAGTGGAGATGCTTAAGCGCTGTTTTGCCGGAATCGTCAAGCGGGCCTCGCCGGTGAGGGTTGCTTCTTTTAAGTTTACAGATATGTCCAAAGATATGGCGGCCGGTTCACCGGCGGAGGATACGGCGTTGCAGAAGATGCAGAACAGGAAAATAACAATCATTATGTGCATGTGAGCCTCCAGAATGTAGGGTTCCCTCTTGGCATTGCCTTGGTAACTTTGCCTTTTGATCAGGTTATTACATCAGGTGCTGTCTTGTGCAGGGATTTGCGTAAATCAAATACATGTTCCGTCCAGTTCACGAGGGCCTGAACAGCCTCTTGTGTGTGTAGGGACAGGTTGCCGTGAGGCGTTTCGTAGCGTTCCAGATACAGTCTGATGGTGACGCCCTGTGTGCCGGTGCCGGATGGCCGAAACACCACACGAGAGCCGTCTTCAAACACGATTCGAATGCCCTGCCGTTGTGTCATGCTGTGGTCCACCGGGTCCACGTAGGAAAAGTTGTCGGTTGTTTTCACCGCAAGGCCGAAGACGGTGTTGCCGTTCAGGGAGGGCAGGAGTTCCTCCGAGCGCTTCATGAATGCCTGTGCCAGGCTGGTGTCCACCGCCTCATAGTCGTGTCTGGAGTAGTAGTTTCTGCCGAAGCGCCTCCAGTGTCCCTGCACCAGCTCCTTTACAGACTTTCGTGTCACAGCCAGTATGTTGAGCCAGAACAAGGCGGCCCAGACCCCGTCTTTTTCCCGCACGTGATTAGAGCCTGTGCCGAAGCTCTCCTCTCCACACAGAGTGACCAGGTCTGCATCCAAGAGATTGCCAAAGAATTTCCAGCCCGTAGGGGTTTCAAAACAGGGGATGCCCAGTTGTTCAGCTACCTTGTCGGCGGCCTGGCTGGTGGGCATGGAGCGGGCAATGCCCTTGAGGCCCGCACGATAGCCCGGCGCCAGAGTGGCATTGGCCGCTAAAATGGCCAGGCTGTCGCTGGGCGTGACAAATATCTCCCTGCCCAATATCATGTTGCGGTCTCCATCGCCGTCAAAGGCAGCGGCAAAGTCAGGTGAGGAGGCGCTGTGTCCTTCCACTACGCTTTTCACCAGGCTGGCCGCATATTTCAGGTTTGGGTCGGGGTGTATGCCGCCGAAGTCTTCCAGGGGTATGCACCGCAGCAGCGTCTCTTCGCCCATGTTCAGCCTGTCTTGAAAGATGGCCTTGAGATACGGGCCTGTGGCCGCATTCATGGCATCCAAACGCAGTGAAAAGCCGTTTTCCAGCAGTTCCTTAATGCGTGCAAGGTCAAACAGGGCCTCCATGAGCTGCACATAGTCGTATATTCCATCAAACACATGAATCGTGCCTTGAAGGACCTGTGCCGTGCCCATGGAATCCATGTCTATATCAGGGATGTCAGCTATTAAATAGTGCGTGATGTTGCGGGTTTTATAGTAAATGGAGTTGGTGACAGACTCAGGGGCGGGCCCGCCGTTTGCCGTGTTGAATTTTATGCCGAAGTCCTCGTCGATGCCCCCCGGATTGTGGCTGGCGGAAAGGATGATGCCGCCGGAGATGCCGTATTTCCTGATGAAATGAGAGGCGGCAGGCGTGGAGAGCAGTCCGTTTTTTGCCACATGAATGTGTTCGATGCCGTTGGCCAGGGCCATTTTGATGATGGTCTGTATGGCTTTATGGTTGTAATACCTGCCGTCGCCCCCGATTACCAGGCTGTTGCCGCCGGTTTCTTTCAGCTCCAGTAGAATGGATTGCACGAAGTTTTCCAGGTAATTTGGCTGCATGAAGACGCGAGTCCTTTTGCGCAGTCCGGATGTGCCAGGTTTTTGGTCGTCGAAAGGGGTGGTCTGTATGGTTTTAATCATGGCTTGCCTCGCAATGTGTTGTGGATTATAGCATCGTTATGATGGCATTTGTATTGAAATATAAATGGAACCTCGAAAAATTGCCTTTTTGCCCGATAACTGCGTTGCTCACGGCGAAAAATGCCCCTACTCCTGTCTGCGTGCAAGGCACAGGCAGGCAGGGAGTGAGTGGGAACATTCTAATTTTTCAGGGTTCCCTGTAATGTAAAACGGTAATGGTTTATTTTTCAAGGAACCTTAAAGAATTTTTCAAAGGAATAAAAGAGGCGCCTGCAGAGAGATTCCCCATCTGGGCGGCTAATCTACTGTTTTTCTTTTTGCTTTTCTGCATGGTGCTGTCGTTTTTTTTCTATCAGATGGCAGCGGCCCGAAATGCCTTTTTGAAGGATGTGAATGCCCATGGCAGGCTGGTTGCAGAAGTGGTGAGCCTCAATGCGAGGGGCGCTGTCCTGGCTGGGGATGTAGTGGAAGAGGTATTCGGCCGTTTTTTGAGCAATACCGCCAGATTTATTGATTATCTTGACACGGTTCAGCCGTTTACAGCAGAGGAGTTGACAGCCTTTGCCAGGGAATCAGGTTTGGCCGGCATCAGAATAGTGCGTTCCAGCGGTGCGTCAGTGGAAGGGCCCGGCCATTGGACCGAGGGTCTGAATGCGTCGTGCGGCCGGACTCCGAGCCTCAATTATATGGCTGACAGGCACCTCACGGTTTTGACTATCACAGGTATGCACGCCGGCTGTATTGTTTTGGCGGTGGGCACCAGTCAGATAGATGCCATGCTTTCAGAGGTCGGGCTTAAAAAGACGTTGTCCAAGCTGTATCAAATCGAAGGGATTCGGTATGTCAGGCTGGAAGGCGCGCTGCTGGACGATTCGGTGTTTCGCGGCAGCCACGAAGATTTAATGAACGAGCCATCGGATTTGGGGCACGTGGTGGAGGAGAGGGTGCCTCTTGAGACCGGCGGTTTGCTGGTAGTGGGGATAGACGCCACGCTTTTCCATGAGATGACTCATAGATTGGTCAGGGATTTCACCATATTCAGTCTGCTACTTGCGCTCGTGGGTTCATTGCTGTCCTGGCTGTTATACGGCATGCAGAAGAGATATCTTCAGGCGGCCAGGACCTTTGAGCAGAGTCTCTCCGCCCAGAGGGAGGATGCTGCGCTGGGAAGGGCCACGGCGGCTATCGCCCATGAGATCAGGAACCCCTTGAACGCCATTGCCATGGCCATGCAGCGTCTGATCATGGAGGTGCAGGGGCTTTCCGGCGAGCACAGGAAATTGCTCGATGTATCCCTTTCCGCTGTGGGAAGGGCCAACAGGATTATCTCCTCGTTGCTGCACTATGCCCGGCCCATTCAAATGCAGAAAACGGAAATGGACCTCAAGGGTTTTATAGAGGACAGCCTGCAACCCTATCGCGGGCGGTTGGAGGAGCTTGGGATAACATTGCAACTGGAAATGGAAGATGGTCTGAGAGTCGGGGCTGATGTGAATCTTTTGGGGCAGGTTATGGACAATCTCATTAAAAATGCCATGGATGCCCAGCCGGAAGGCGGTTTTTTGCGCATAAGTGTTCATCGTGCAGACGGTGAGGCCAGGCTGTGCATTCAGAATGCCGGCTGCGCCTTGTCCGAAGATGAGGTACAGCGCGTCTTTGAACCCTATTATACCACTCGAATTCAGGGCACAGGGCTTGGTCTTGCCATCGTGAAGAGGATTATCTTTGTGCATGGAGGCAGGGTCGAGGCATTTGCGAAGGAAGGCGTTTTTGAGTTGGTCTGTTACCTGCCGCTTTTATGAATTGCATATCCGGAAGTTCAGCCGGAGGAGTTCCCTTTATAAAAAAGATGGAGTGAGACAATGAATATACTCGTGGTGGATGACGAACAGGAACAGCTTGATATGCTTGCAGGTTTTTTGAAACATCAGGGTTATGAGGTTGTTACGGCCTGTGACGGTCAGGCTGCCCTGAGGATCGTGAAGGATTCGCCGGTGTCAGTGGTCTTACTGGATCACAGAATGCCCGGAATGACCGGCGACGAGGTGTTGGAGCGCATAATGGCCATAAATCCCCTGATAAAGGCCATCATGATTACGGCCTATGGCGAGGTGGGTACGGCTGTACGCGTGATGCAGTTAGGGGCAGTGGACTTTCTGGAAAAGCCTGTGGACCTGAGCCTGCTTTTACAGAAGATACAGGAGATAGAGGGTGCGCTGGAGGTTGAACAGGATGTGCAGGAGGTGGTGGAGCAGGTAAGTGAATCAGGGCTTCCCATTCGTATGTCGGCCAAGAGCAGGGCCATGCAGGAGGTCATTTCCATGGCAAGGCGCGTGGCCCAAAGCCCATGGCCTGTGCTCATTCGAGGCGAGACAGGTACGGGTAAGGAGCTTATCGCAAGGCTCATTCACTCCTTGAGCCCACGGAGCCAGGGCCCGTTTATAGAGGTCAACTGTGCTGCGATTCCTGAAAATCTCTTTGAAAGTGAGTTGTTCGGCCATGAAAAAGGGGCGTTCACCGGCGCAATAAACCAGAGAAAGGGCCGTTTTGAATTGGCCAATGGCGGCTCCCTTTTTCTGGATGAGGTGGGTGAGTTGCCCCTGTTTTTACAGCCCAAACTGCTTCGGGCCATTCAGGAAGGCCGTATTGCCCGAGTGGGAAGCGAGAAGGACATGGCCGTTGATATTCGCATCCTCTCCGCCACCAACCGGAATCTCAAGGGAATGGCGGCTGATGGAAGGTTCAGGGAAGACCTGTATTATCGTTTGAATGTCCTGGAGATCGAGATTCCTCCGCTCAGGGAACGCAGGGAGGATATTCCGGCGCTGGTGGAATTTTTTCTGTCCAGATATGCCTCAAGGCCTGTTCAGATATCACCTGAGGCCATGGACCTGCTGGTCAAGTATTCCTATCCAGGTAATGTCCGGGAGCTGGAGCATGTGCTGCAGAGGGTGGTGACCATGAGTAGAGGAGGTGTAATCAGGCCCGTGGACCTGCCTGCTGAGTTGCGCAGCACTTCAGCGGAAATGAACGGTCCCCTTGTGCAGAGACTGGAGTTCATGGAACTGCAAATGATACGGGATGCCCTGGAACGGCATGACTGGGTGCAGACCAGGGCGGCTGAGGCCCTTGGCATCAGTGAGCGCGTGCTACGTTACAAGATGGCCAAGTATGGCATTAAAAAATGAGGTGTTTCAAAAAGAAACAAAACATCAGGAATTACAGGTGGTTAATGTTTTTATTTAAAGATTTTTTAATGGTATTTGTAAAAAAACATAGAAAAAAGGCATTGACGAGTCTGTCGCCAAGTGATAGATGTAACAATGAATCGCCATTCATAAAGTTCAAGAGAGGAGGGTTTAAATGGAATGAATAAAGATTGTAGTTATTGGAGGTTGCGGCCTCTCGGTTGCGGGAGTCTGTTGTTTGCGACCCTTCTGACGGGTTGCTTGGTATCGTCCGCCTCGGCCATGGAGACATCCGCTGGTGAGGTGGACATCAGTTCCACCACGCGTTATCAACTCCAATGGGCAGGCTCGCCCGACAAAAAACTCCTCCCCAACGAGACCAGCGACCAGGATTTTTCAGAGCTTCTGGGGGTTCAGTACACATCCTCCAAGATAGACGGCCTGTCCTTTTCGTTTTTGGGCAAGTATTCCAAGGACCTGGACGGCACGGCCGAGGGCTCTGTGTTTCAGGACTATCTGGATGTGAGCAGCAATGAGCGTCAGCGTCTGGATGCCTATTATGCCTATGCCGAAAAGAGGGACATCGTGCCTGGGTTGGATATGCGTCTGGGCCGTCAGTATGTCTATGGTGCGGAGGTGGTGCACTTCGACGGTCTGTGGATGAAGGCCGACAGGCTGCTGGACAATCGCTTTAGTGTGGAGGCCTTCGGCGGCCAGATTGTTCAGATGTATTCGGATCTCAACAAGAATGAAGTGGGTGGCATAAATGTGGGTTATTACCCCATGAAGGAGCTGGCCCTGTATCTGAACAGCGTTTTTTATGTGGAAAACTCCTTTGAGGCACAGGCCTATTGGCGTCCCATGGAGTGGCTGAAGGTCAACGGCCGATGGGAGCTGTTAAATACTCGAAATCGGGAGGCCTCGTTTGATGTCATCGGTGATATACACGCCACAGATACCACGGTGGGCGTAAATGTCTTCAGGAGGTTCAAGATTGCCCAGCACACCCCTGAGGATTTCCTGTTCGACTATACCTCTTCTCTGGATACTATAAATAATATCAAGCGGTTGTATCTGTCACGGGAAGAGGCCTATACGCAGTACACCCTTTCTGTATCCCAGCCCATCCCCCATCAAAAGGGGCTGTCTGTATTCGTAAGAGGGACGGTGCGTGACCTGGATCACGACGATGCAGAGACCCTGTACACAACGGACTTTTACAGCCTTACAGGCGGCATCAATGTGGATGAGTGGCTTGGTCTCAAGGGTTTCCATCTGAGTACCGGTGTCACCTGGTGGTGGGAGGACCGCAATCGCATGTATGAGGCTGAGTCCAGGTCCGTGTTTCTGGATGCACGTCAGGAATTGCCATATAAACTGGAGCTGTCAGGCGGCTTCTATTACAAGGATGAGGATGTGAACTCCCTGATAGAAGGCGAAGGAGCAGCCCACTACTACGGTGCATTGAAATACAAGTTCGCCAAAGACAAGTGGACAGAGGTCAAATACGAATATGAACGGGATGATTATTATAAAGAGTTTGGAGTAGGGGATATCAATGTATTGACCCTGACACTCCATGCCAACTTTTAATTGAGGGAGTGGAAAGATGAAGATACAAATCTCGTATAAAATTATATTCGTATCCTTGGTGCTTGTGCTGGTTCTTGGAGTCTATGGATGTAAAAAGGAAGACACCAGCCTGAAATTTGATCACAAGCTGCATGTGATGGACAATTCCCTTTCGTGTGACAGCTGTCATGCCAAGGGCAAGGACGGCAAGCTCACAAACCCAGGCATGGACAAGTGCCAGGAGTGCCATGAGATAGATATGGATCATCCTTCGGAGAAGTGTCTGCAGTGTCATTCTGTGAAGTCCGCTGCCAACGACTATAAAATCGAAGGGACTATCCCTGAGAAACCCAAGGGTTACAGGGACTTGATCTTTAAGCATGAGGCCCATGAAGGGGTTGCCGAGTGCGGCACGTGTCATAAGGGTATCTGTGGGCAGAATTCCCTTTCTCAGATAGAGTGGCCTGATATGTTTGTGTGTAAGAAGTGCCACAACGGCAAGGATGTGCCCATAGATTGTGAGATGTGCCATACAGAGGTGAGAAAGGAGATCAAGCCGGAGAGCCACAATGGCGATTGGGCCATGCACCATGGTCTGGAGAGCCGCTTTGACAGGTCATGCCAGTTCTGTCATGACAACCAGGAGCGTTTCTGCCAGGATTGCCACAGGACGCAGAAGCCCAAGGATCACATTCTGAGCTGGAAGACCAGCGGCCATGGTGAGGAGGCCATGCACGACAGAAGGCTCTGCGCCACCTGCCATACCGCTGCCTACTGTTCTGACTGCCATCGCTCTCAAAAGCCCATCTCCCATGCCCGTGGCAACTGGATGGCCTATACCCGTGAAAACGGCCATGCCGAAGAGGCGAAACGGAATTTCAGAAGCTGTAATGTGTGTCATACCACCTCTGAGTGTATGCAGTGTCATCAGACCATTGCACTCAGAAGGATGAAATAGAGATTAAATATCAGGAGGTGTGAAAGTGAAAGTTAAGGGTAAGAAGTATGTCTTGTTGGGGCTGTTGGCGGCTCTATTGCTGCCTGCCATGGCCTCCGCCCATCCAGCGGTACAGCTGCTGGATGAACAGGGAAGGCCTATTAAGGACCAGTTGGATCCATCTGATACGGTCCAGGCCGCAAATGGTACGGTCTATATGAGAGGTCCTGCCTATAGTCCAAAGCAGACCTGTGGTAAATGCCATGATTATCAGGCAGTTACACGCGGCTATCACTTCCGTGAGGGCGCAGGCAGGAACGGTGAAGGGGTGGATGACCATTGGTCTGCCAAAAATAAAGACGGCAGTCTGTATCGCTATCTTGCCAACGCCTATGGCCACCTGCTGAGTCCTGGTCAGTTCGGCGCGTGGTGACCGCCTTCTTACCGCCAGTTGGCGGCTAAGAAGGAACGTGGTGGACTGAAGGACCCCTTCTCCTCAGAAGGTAAGAGGTATTTCTTTGATCAGGGCACGGCAGACCACATGGCTGTCTGTTACTCTTGTCACCCAGGCGGCGGGCCTGCAGAGGGTATTGTGCAGGCGGATGGTACGGTAAAACCCTATACAGACCCATCCCTCAAGCCAACACATACCTATGATCGTGATTTTTATGCCTATAGCGGCAATCTCACAACACAGACTCTGAACAGCCTGGCATCTATCGCTGAGACCATGCAGGCTATGGGAGACCCCAAGCCCCATGATTGGCACAAGTCAGGTGTGATGGAGGCGGACTGTATGCTCTGTCATACGGATCCACAGAGCCCTTATGCCCTGAAGGCCGCGGATGGTCTGAAGGCTCAGCCCTTTAAGCCACGCATGATGATCTTTGCTGATCGTCAGGGTGGCAAGGTGCAAAGTATCTCTTTGGGAATGCCGCTCAAGACCGGTTTGGCCAATGAATCGGCCCTTTCTTACACCAATGACCCACAGCGCATGTCCAGGCCAACCAAGCTCTTCGCATTGGCTCAACTGCCCAAGGAGGTTGTGGGCGAGATGATGCAGATGTGGGTGGATGCCCTGAAGAACATGGAAAAGCAGGGGGTAAGGCTGCCCTATGCCCTTTATGGCCAGAATGTGACCAAGATCTGGACACAAAACGGCATCAATCCGGCTTATTGCGCCAATCCGGCTGGAGCAGCGGACGAGATGAACCGTCTGATGAACGCAGCCCCTGCCATCAACCAGTTGTTTTCTGGCATGATGAGCTACATGAAGTCAAAGGGCTTGATGCCTGCAAACGCCACCATGAACGACATGATGGGCATGTTCTTCAATGACTTCATCTATGCCTATAAAATAAAGGACCAGATGGGCAATCTCTTGCCCATTCCTGTGCCCCTGCGCGCCTATGAGCCAGGCAAGTTCTATACGGATTGGGATACCAATCATGCATCCCTTAGGGATTATATGCGGGCACCCCTCATAGAAGGCGAGGGTATCGCCTATTCCGGCAAGGTCGGTATGGGCTGGGGTGCTGCCATGTATGCCATTCAAAAGGCCATGCAGGGCGATATGCGTTATATGAATGCCGCTGGTATGCCTGATGTGGCGGCAGTGATGGCGGACATGCAGAAGGGTGTGGTGAAGCCTCAGGATATTCAGGTCACCCTGCATGATTTCCTGCCCAGCTTCTTCTATATGATGCCCACAGCAGAGCTCATGGGCCTGGATTTCAATCAGGACGGTGCGCCTATCTCTTATGTTCGCATAGACAGGGCTGGAAATGAGTGGCAGGCCAAGGCCTATTGGAATGTGGCAGACCTGAAGGACGGTTATCTGAATATGTCCATGTTCGGCGGCCCTGACGACATAAACTCCTATAAATGGGTCAATGTCTGCGGTCAGTGTCATGTAATGACCAAGGACCATGGAAACAGCGAGTGGAACTACGCCCGTACATACAACCTCGGTATGCCGGCGGACTGGGTCAAAAACGGTGTGTATGTGAACTTCACCGATGATGAAGAGGCATCCGGTTATGATGTGCATCTTTCAGGTAAACATCTGGGTTGTGGTTCCTGTCATTTGAGGACAGCCGGAAACATTGAAGATAAGCACAATTTCCTGAAGGGAACAGATACCGCCCACATGGTGGCCAATGAGTTGGACAACAACCCCAAGCCCAAGACCTGTGAGTATTGTCACCTGGCTGGTGGCAGCACGAGGGCACCCAATCCCACACGGGCACACGAGGAGAAGTTCGGCGAAAACACAGGCCGGCACATGGCCGAGATCACCTGTGAGGTCTGTCATATCCCCTACAGACGCACATGGAGATTCCGTACCTTCGATAATACCATGGGATATTACGGCAACTTCGACAACCGTATGGGCTATAATGTCCTGCCGGGTGGAGATGCCAGAATGGCAGCCTATCCTGCCGAATACGCCTTGCCACCTGTCTATGCCACATCCCCAGGTTACGGCATATCCCATTTCCACATGGCTGCCAATCACATAGATGCAGACGGTAAGGGTGTGGTGCCCATGGATTTTGTGGCCCAGATGGTGGATTACTTCAATATGAGCAGCTCTGCCGACCCAGGCAAGGTCGTAAATGGTATGCCCACAAATATGCAGTTCGACTTCTGGCACTATTTCTACCAGATGTTCCTGAACAACTATAAGGCCATGGGTGTGCCCATCAATTACGACCCAGAGCATGACAACGAGTCGGTCGTTCCGCTTTATTACGCCAACTCCAAGAACGGCTATCCACAGATTGTAAGTGGCAACCCCATCACCATCTTTACATGGGTGGATGCCAATCCGGAGCCTGGTCATGACATGAGCGATATTGCTTATGGCGGAGCAAAGGTGCTGTATATACGTGAACTCAACGCGGCTATTCAGTCCTATATTCCGCCCATTGAGTTGGGCAAGGTGAGCCCCATGGACCTCGCCAAGATTCCGCCCAATGATCCGACATGGGCCAAAAACCCCTATGTGGGCAAGATCATTTTGAAAGACAGTGGTTATGTCATCTTCGATCACACCGGCGATATGTATCCTGAACTCTGGTGGGATGAGGATGTACGTGCCATGCAGCAGGCCCTGATAAAGGTGTTGAAGGCCGAGGGTGAGACAAATCCAATGCCCATGCTCTTCATGGCCGCTCACTACTTCTCGGATTCCCATGGTGTTCAGCCTGCGGAGAAGGCCCTGGGGGCCAAGTCCTGCTATGACTGCCATGGTGATTACACCAAGGACCCAGGTTCTCATCGCATCACTGACAAGGTGGTTGTGTATATGCCTTGGGCCCCGCCATGGTTCAGGGATGAAAATCGCGCCATGAAGTATGATCCTGCAAAGGGCATGGTGCCAGCCAATCCAAACGGCTTCTTCATAGTGGATGGCGAGGTGGATTACATCAAGCCCATTCAGGCCAACGGCCTCGGCGTGCTGGGTGCACAGGCCAAGGATGTCCTTGCCCTAAGCAAACACCATGCAGAGGATCTCTTCTACATTACCAGTGAAGGTACGGTGCGTGGCAGTGATCTGGGCTATCTCTCTGACTTCACTTCAGAGGAATTGAGCACTGAGTATGCGAAACAGGTGGTGAACGGGCCGTGGTCAGACAAGCTCTACTTCTATATTCCCAAGGACTTGAAGGATGAGCTGTCCGAGTGCGGATTCCAGCCACAGAGCGAGCCTGTCCTGTTGAGCGGCGCTGGTATGGCTGAAGGCTATGTGTTGAGGCTTGGTTTGAATACAAGCGAGCGCAAGGCCATGGTGATATCCCTGCCGTTTACGGGTGCTGCCCCGGAGATCTGGACAAAACAGCCGGGTGATGCAGGCTTTAGCAAGGATACCTCCGCTGTCATTCTGGACTACAACAGTGCCTATATCGTGGCGAAGGTCAACCATCCAGGCGAGTTCGTGTGCATTGACAGCACTCGAATCACAGGGGCCAACCTGGATCTTTGGAAGGCCTTTATGAAATAACCTGTTAGAGACAGACAGGGGCGAAATTCACCCCTGTCTGTTCCTGTTTAATTCGTGTTTAAACAAGAAAAGCGCCTAAATTAGGCGCTTTTCTTGTTTTTTAAGGATGTGAAACACTTCCAACTATCTTTTGGGTGTTGCCATAAGACTGTGCCATCAGCCGGTGATGGCAGACCAATCTATGGTGAGCAGGTCGATGATGTTTACCTTTAACGGCCCTGTTGCATCTATGGAGTAGGTAAGGTGGGCGTTGTTATCGAATGTTGATGTGGCCAAGTCATAGGCGCCCTTTGCAGTCAGGTTATAGACCGCATGGATGTGGTTGGAATCCTTCATGAACATGGCATCCATAGTGGTCTTTAAGTCTGTGTCGAATTTCCCAGGGTCGGTCATAGAGAATTTGAAGGTGCCCTTGACCGAACCGCTACCAGTTATGCTGTAGCCGTTTTCTTTGCAATCTTGAGGCGTTAGAGTGAAATTTACTGTGCCGGACATGTCGTCATAGTTGCCGGTTATGTTTAAGGAGCCTGAATCCTTGCACGGCACGGATAGATTTATGTCAGTGGCATGGGCAAGCAATGGCATTGATGTAAGAACCATGGATAATAATGCAGCCTTGATTGTTTTTGCTTTCATGGTGAAAACCTCCTTTATGAATTTTGATAAAATATTTTATAAAGTTTAATTTGAATTTTGTCAATAAAAAAGTAGAAAGTCGCAGCTAAAGTCGGCATCATTCAATACCATTTGAGAACCATGCTGTTCGATCAAAGGTAGTTTTGCCTTGAAATTTCCTTGAAAGCTTAAGGATGGGTGAAGTCTGGGAGTTAATTTATTTTAGGAGGGTTGGCGTCCCCGACGGGATTTGAACCCGTGTCGCAAGCGTGAAAGGCTTGTGTCCTGGACCTGGCTAGACGACGGGGACGCTTGTATAAAATTGTGGTGGGCCGTGCTGGGATCGAACCAGCGACTCTCTGCTTAAAAGGCAGATACTCTACCTCTGAGTTAACGGCCCTTGTGTTCACACCATAAATATATACTTGGTGTTGAATTATATGGCAAGGGCCTCATGTCTGTTCAAAAAGACATATTTAAATAGCAGGAGGCGCCATGTGTGTCAAGCAAAAAGTGCACTTGCACCCTGCTGGCTGTCTTTTGCCTTCGACTGTTCTTTTCCCTTTTTTTCTCATATGGTTTCAGGATCTATGTCCCTGTGTGTATATTTCACCACAGTGACATCTGAAAGTATGACGATTCCCTCTTTCAGCATGTCGTCCAGAATCGGAAGGACCTTGTTGATGTTCTCATCGGAATCTATCACCGTAATCAGCATGGGGAGTTCCCCTGTGCTGGTAAGGGTCTTTTTTTTGTGAAACCTTCTGTGAGGCCCATAGCCCGCCACAGCCTTGTAAACCGTAGCGCCTGCTATGTCCATCAGAATAAACCGTTTTACAATGGCCTCATACAGGGGTTCTCCCTCCCATTTGTCGTCCTCGCTCACGATCACTCGCAGCATCTTTGCCTTGCCTTCCAGTTTCATGTGTTGTTGCACCTCTCTTTTCGTCTCAACAGTCTTGGCGGAGCATTTCAGGACATTTGTATCGGAAAGCTCCACAAGGCCCTTTTCAACCATCTGATACACATCGGGCAGAATGCGGTTTATGACATCCTCCGCATCCACAATCTCCAGCTTCACAGGCAGGTTTGTGGAGAGTTCCAGCATCTTAGAGGTATGAAACACTCCATCTCCACCATAACCGGCCACGCCCCGAAAGACGCTGACGCCTCCGATGCCTTTTTTATGAAAGAGGTTCAGCAGGGCCTCATAAACGGGTTTCCCCCCGAACCGGTCGGTTTCGTCCAGATAGATTGTGAGTTTTTTTGCCGATCCCTGTTTTACCATAGCTGTTTCCTCATAGCATTCGGGCTATCGTCTCCCCTGTCTTCAACGCCGCAAATCCGGCAAGGACACTGAATATCACATTGGCCGCTGCCAGGAGCCATTCACCATCCTGCACCAGTCTGCCGGTCTCATATTCAAATGTGGAAAAGGTGGTGTATGCGCCCAGAAAGCCCACCACCAGCAACAGACGCCACAAGGGATTCACCATCAGTCTTTCAGTGAGCAGGTACATGAAAAGACCGATGAGAAAGCTGCCGCTTACATTTATGACAAAGGTGCCTAAAGGAAAGCTTCGGCCCCATTTTTGGCCTATCCAGACCGCAAGTAGATACCGTGTGATCGCGCCGATAAAGCCACCAGCGCCCACAGCCGCTAACTGTAGAAGATTCATGGCGTGTATCTCTGCAATTGGGTTTGTCTCTAAACAGCAGGCCCTGTCATACGCGTCTTGAGCTGCCTGATGCCGTTTTCAAGCACCTCGGCCCTGCCGCGCGAACCCATACCCTTGTATATCTTGAGGGCGATTTCATAGGCATCCAGCGCCTTTTCCAACTCGCCCCGTTCCTCGAAGATATCTCCTATGCCGGTCAGATAAAAGGCTGCCTTTCCGCTGTCTCCCAGCCGTTCCACCAGCTCAAGGGCTTGCATGAAGTATGGATACGCCTTTTGTTTGGCGTTCTGGGCCTTGTAGATGTCTATGATCTTTTCGCACAATAGCACTTCGCTTACTGGGTCGTTGTATTTTTCGCAGATGGCCATGGCCCTTTGATACAGAGGAACGGCTGGGTTGAGATTCCCCCGTTGAAGGTGCAGGTCCCCCAATTTTTCGCATGTATTGGCTATGTCTGCGTCAAGTTTATAGGTTTCAAATACAGTCAGGGCCTTCTCAAAATATTTGATGGCATCCAGTGACATGCCTCGATTGTAGCACATCATACCTTCCTGGAAGTCTTTTTTAGCGGCTTGTATCTCAGGGTTGTTCTGTAATTCTTCTGATTCCATGCTCTTTTCCTCAAAATGCAAGTGGTTTTTCATTTCTTTCAGGCGCTGGCCTGCCTGTTGGGCCAGCTTGCCCACAGTTACATAATCGAATTTTTCGCCATCGAAAAGGCCTATCTCTGTGATGTCGTCTTGCAGGGCGGCGATGGCCTTTTCCGCTTCCTTTGCCTGTATCCTGCCCAGTGCCCATACGGCATGGCCTCTGATGATGGGATCGGAATGGCTCAGCAGATCGAATATGACAAAAAAGGAGCTGGCTCTCACTAATTGCGGATGTGCCTCTCCAATCCTTCCAATGGCCCATAACACAGCGGGGATGTGGCCGGGGTCGGATGCCATGAATCCAAGGATGTGCTGAACGAATGTGCCGAATATCTTGGGGTTGTTGCGGATTATCTCGCCGAGACTTTCTATGCTGCCCCAGCCGGCCTGGGCTGAATCGTTTGCAATGAAGAGGAGTGTCCTGATAAAATCGCCTACAACGCCCGGCTTGGTTTTGGAGATCTCTTTGGTGATTATGCCGATGGCCAGTACCGAACGCCACCGCAGTTCTATGTCCGCAGAGCAGAGCAGGCGCTGAACGTTGCGTATGGCCAGCGGATCCTGGGCTGACATGAGCTTCAGCGCCGGGAGATCCATGTCCTGTACAATACGTGTGACCTCCTGTCTCGAGAAACGCCGGCGGATTGAAGGCTGTTGGGTCTCCTTTGCAGCAGGCCTTTCTATGATCTGGAGCCTTTTTTCGGGCCTGCCCTTGACAGCTTCCTGAATGTCGTCTGAGAGCCTGATGAAGGTCAATGTGCCCCTGACTCGCTTGCCGTCAGGTGTTCTGCCTGTGGGGTGTATGAGGTGTGTCTCTATATCGTAATCGGAGATAAAGTTGTCTGTATAGTCCTCGCCGGGCATGAGGCTCCAGGCCATTTCCCAGTCATCGTCTGTGGCCACGCCCAT
Organism: Deltaproteobacteria bacterium; assembly: GCA_028695735.1. Lineage (GTDB taxonomy): Bacteria > Desulfobacterota > Dissulfuribacteria > Dissulfuribacterales > DYLC01 > JAQVIJ01. The sequence goes on from JAQVIJ010000004.1 coordinate 157,119, forward strand.
GGCCTCTATAATGGCGGCCCCCAGGTTGTGCCCTGTTATATCATGCACATAAATGGCACCGCATGAACAGAAACCTGTCTCAAAATCCCCGAGACGTTTGGGCTCGAAGTCCTTGGGCCGGTCTATGAGACTGTCACAGAATGGGCATCTGGGCGAAAACGCCTGTGTCTTGTTGATATGCCTGGTCATGTTAGGTCTTGGCCCCCAGTTTGGCCAGAAAATCATCGGAAACCGCATGGCCTGCGGCCCTGGCCTTCATGGCCTGCTCCAATGCCCCTGCCTTGTCCCCTTTGTTGTACAGGGCCACGGCCAGATTGTTTCGGGCCAGGCCGAATGTGGGGGCGAGGGATACGGCCTTTCGCCCTGTCTCCACTGCCTCGTCTATGCGGTCAAGGGCTATCAATACAGTGGTCAGGTTCGTCAGGGCAGGTACCATATCAGGTTTGGTCTCCACGGCCATTTGCAGATATTTCAAGGCATCCTCCCATTTCTCTTGTTGTAGATATGCCGACCCGATATTGACCATGGCCTCCGCTGCCTCTGGATAGATCTCCAGCGCCTTTTTGTTCTCTGCGATGCCTTCCTCAAGCCTGCCTGTCTGAAGATAGAGCACCCCCAGGTTGGAGCGGATTTCAAATGAGTGCGGGTCGAGTTTCAGCGCCTTTTGAAAGGCCTCCGCTGCCTCGTCGAAGCGTTCGGCCCTCCAATAGGCAAGACCGAGGCGATGAAGGGCTATGACGGAGTTGGGATTGTTTTTTACCTCTGCCTGGAGTTGTTCCAGCAGAGAGGATATCTTGTTGTTGTCCATGATGTCTCCTGAGCAGTTGGGATAATTTTAACTACTATAATACAAAACCATGAAAACTCCATTATGAATGCAGTGAATTGCGCCAAATATCTTTTTGCCTTTCCTCTCTTGTGACGGTAGAATAACAACTTGAGGGGACCTCGAAAAATTGCCTTACCCTCTCAATTCTCCTTTGTGATTGGTAGGTTATTGCCCTCCCCTGACAATGGATGGGTTTAGTGGGTTATCTCCCTCCCCTGACAAGGGGAGGGCCGGGGAGGGGTTAAAAGAAATCTCCTACATCGAAGCGGTGATCCACCCCATGTAGCCCAATGGTGATTGGTGAGCGTATAACAGCTATGAGTTAGAATCAAAAACAACCCCCCTCAATCCCCCCTTATCAGGGGGGAAGTTTGTACAGTGACGAATATAACGGCAAAGGGAGGTTATCTCCCTCCCCTGACAAGGGATGGGGTAGTGGGTTATCCCCCTCCCCTGATCAGGGGAGGGCCGGGGAGGGGTGAGAGCTTCCCTTTAATATAAAACGATAATGGGGTATTTTTAAGGTTCCCTTAAGAAACCCCCCAAGAGATCCTTGAGGATTAATTTTACAAATGCGGCAGGTGAAATCAATATGGTGCTTGAATCCGATGCCTTGCGTCAGAATCTGCGTGAAACAGCCGTCAATTATGTCTTGATCGATGCCCGCTATGACAATCTGCTGGAGGCATTGCGAGCCTATCAGGGGGTTTTCAAAACAGCGGAACACCTTGTCTATGAACTCCATCACCCTTTTGTGAACTGGGGGGTCTTTATAGATGAATTGCGCTCGTTTTCCCTGAAGAATCTGCCTGTCATCAGCAGAACGCCTTGCGCCGACCAGGCCCTTGCCGTAATGCTCGAACTTTTCCATGACACCATTGTCAGGGCCCCCAAACAGCACCAGAAGCTGCTTGTACTCGATGGACTGCTGGCCTTTTACGAAAAACTCGGTTCCTCACTGGAACCCACTCTGCTGCATAAAATGATGTCAGCCCTGCAACAGAGTGTTTCCCGCTTGAGTGAGTTGGAAGAACCGCTTTTGATGGGAGTCGTCCGCAGTCTGTATCCCTTGCAGCGCACAGCCGGCGTCTTGCTGTCAAGGGTTGCGCCTGGCTTTGAAGACCATGGTTTGTGGCAGGCATTGTTGTCTCTGCTTGTGCGTGTTCAGGAATTGTCCCTGGGTTATTGGATGCAATTGGATGACCCATTTGAATGGTTCGAACGTACTATAAAGCAGTACGGGGTCTTTTTGCCCGATTCTCTGCTTGAAGAGGTCAGAAAACTGCTGCAACCCATTTCTAGGATGCGTATGCAGCAGGAATTGTCAAAGGTGGATGAAATACGGAAACGCTGTCTCACCCGGCTTTCGCCCCAGGCCGGCCATAAGCCTTCCGACGGGGCGCCGTCCGCAATCTCATGCCTTCAGGAGGCGCTTGCCGTTGTTTCGCATCTGGAGATAGTCAAGGCATACAGGACGGTGGCCCAGTCTTTTGGCGAGCATTACTGTACCCTTCAGGGATCAGCGGCTTCCGGATATGGAGAAAAAAACCCTGAGATAGACCTGCATATACTTTTCCTTTTTCACATGGTGGAGATCGACGCCCTTTCCACGATTCATGAGGATGTGCTCCGGAATATCAACAAAAGACTGCTGTGCCTGGTGCGTACGGCTCAAATAGAACAGCTAAACGATATATTGCCGCGCGCCTTCCGTTTGCTCAAGCAGCAGATCGGAAACTTTCCTCAGACAGCCCTGCAGTGCATCGAGGCCCTGGGCGGTGAGATATCCAGGCTGAACAACGAAGGGCTGCTGGAGCTTTTTCTGGAGCAGGTGGTGGAGTTCGGCTTTCAAACCCCTGATATTCATGGAGTGGATGCCGAGTGGCATGTGCTTTCCAACCCGGCGCATCTTCAGAATATTCGTGTGTGGCTCAAGCTCATAAGGCAGAATCCGAAGGTGTTCAGCACGCTGCTCTCAGCCCTGATAGTGAATATATCCCTGGCGGGCACCTGCATAAAGGACACCGACCTCTTTCAGAAGGATGTCACACAGCTCTTGAATGCGGATATAGAGCCGGTCTATGCCTTGGTCAAACAGTTCACCAAGCTGCTGCCGGTTTATTTCAACGAGATAGGCGCAGAAGGTCTTTTGAGGGATGTCTCCACGGAACTGGATGAACTGACCCTGCGCCAGGACAGACTCATACATTTTCTGCGCAAACAGGCCCATGTGGAGAGTCACAATCTCATAGTGGATTTTATCGGTTCCATCCTGCATTTCTGGCATACAGGGGATAAATCCGTCCTGAAACCATGGGTGCCGGATGTGGTGCTGGAGGGTGTGACTGCGTCCGGTGAATTTTTCGATGAGGTGCATACGATCATCGCAAGACTGGCGGAAAGCTGTCCGCTGACAAGACCCCGAAACAGCGCGGATGTGCTGGAGAGCCTCTGCGACCTCTCTGAGACCCGTGTATCAGGGCTTCTGGAGGGTATGACAGATGTATCGGAGAGGGAGAAAAAGAGGGTTTGGCTGCTTTTCAAGATGTATCGCCTGGAGGTTTTGAAATACAGATTGGGTGTGCAGGAACTGGCAGGACATCTGAAGGAGGCCAGGGACTGGGGGTTCAACGGGCTGGACCGTGTCATAGAGATGCTTGAGCAGAACGGGCAAACGGCGGCCAATGACTCAGGCGCATTCAGCACTGGTCCTGCGGAACTGGAGGGCCGTTTGCAGATACTGCTTGAGACCCTGGAATGGCTTCAGACCATCATATTGAGCCGGCAGCAATTCGAGATTCGCGAGGATATCTACTACAAAAGGCACATTGCCGTGGATATTCCGTCCATGTACGGAAAATATCATGAAAAGAAGTTTGACGCCCTGAGCCTGAGTTTTCGTCTGGAAAATCTGGCCCAGACATATTTCGAGTCCATGGTGGAGGACCTGGAGCTCACATTTGTCACGCGGGCACTTTTTGTAAAGATTGTGAGATATCTGAAGTTGTGTTACAGGGCGGTTCGTCTGAACGGCGTGCGGTCCCGTGGTTTCGAGTCCCATTTGACCTTGCTGGAACAGTCCCTTGAGATAAGGCGATTCAGCTTTTCGCAATATCTGGACATCGTCAGAGGGCTGTCGGAAGGGGTCAAGGAGATGATTCATGTGCATTACATCAGCCCTCATCAGGACAATCTCGCCCGTGTCCTGAAACAATTGGGGGAGGAAGGTCTTTCTGTAAAATATCGTAACTCCTTTGGCCCGGAGACCGGTGAACTGCTTCCGCGAGTGTCCGAGCGTTTTTACAGGGACCTCATAGCCACCACCTTCGGTATGCAGGTGCTGGATCGTTTTGTATCCCGGCTCTATCAGGTCATGGGCGAGCAAAAAGAGCGATTGAGTCAGAGGGAGCTGGACCTGCTGTTGAGTTACGATATGGAGCGGGTCTTGTGTCCCATACGCAACCCAAATCCTCAGACCAAAAACCTGATTTATCTCGGCAACAAAGGCTTTAATCTCGTGAAATTGGCCGAAGAAGGGCTGGCTGTTCCGGCCGGGGTCATAGCGACCACCGAACTTTTCCGCTGCTATTCGGTGTTTCAGGCCTTTCCAAGGGTTTATGAGGACTTTCAGGCGCAGTTGCGTGCGGCCATAGCGGATATGGAAAGACAGACCGGCAAACGATTCGGAGACAGCACCAACCCGTTACTGCTGTCCGTACGAAGCGGCGCCGCCATTTCCATGCCCGGTATGATGGCTACCATCATAAACGTGGGTATGAATCAGGGGATAGCCGAGGGACTTGCCGTATCCTCGCAAAACAGCTGGTTTGCCTGGGATAATTACCGCCGTTTTCTGCAATCATGGGGCATGGCATTCGGTATGGAGCGGGAGATATTTACTGAACTCATGATACATCACAAAAAGCTGTATGGAGTCAGCAAGAAACGGGAGTTTTCCGGAGATGCCATGCGGGAACTGGCGTTGTTATACAGAGAGGCGGTATTGTCTCATGGTATGGAGGTGGAGGACGATCCCTTCGAGCAGCTGCTGGTGTCCATTCGTCTGGTGCTCGGCTCCTGGGATTCCGCCAAGGCGAAGGCCTACAGGGCTATCATGGAGATATCGGACTACTGGGGGACCGCTGTCATAATGCAGGCCATGGCATTCGGCAATATTTCGGAAAATTCAGGGACAGGGGTGGTATTTACCGCCAATCCAGCCAAAAAATTGGACAGGGTTTCCTTGTGGGGGGATTTTACGCCTGGGAATCAGGGCGAGGACATAGTGAGCGGCCTGGTGCTGACATATCCAATCTCCAGAGAACAGAAGGCCGTGCGGGGAATAAATGGCGAGGTGACGCTGGAAGAGACCTTCCCTGAGATATATGCGGAACTCTCCGGCATCGCCAGCCGGCTCATCTACGAAAAGAAGTGGAGCCCGCAGGAGATAGAATTCACCTTTGAGGGCCCGAGCCGCGAGCAATTATACATCCTTCAGACTCGAAACATGGCCATCAAAAAACACGATATGGTCAATATATTCGTGCCGGGAAGGTCGCTGGATGCGAATTATCTGGCCAGAGGTATCGGTGTGAGCGGCGGCGCATTGTCCGGAAAGGCGGTTTTCTGCCTGCGTGACATCGAAAGTTTCAGGTCTGAGGAGCCGGATACACCGCTGATCCTCATACGTTCTGATACTGTGCCGGAGGATATCCGTGAAATATCATTGGCTGACGGAATCCTGACTGCGAGAGGCGGACAGACATCCCATGCCTCCATCGTGGCCTTCAGGCTTGACAAGGTCTGCGTGGTGGGCTGTAAACAACTGAAGGTCTATGAGGACAAAGGGCTTGCAAAGATAAATGAATTGGATATACATACAGGGGATTACATCAGTATCGACGGCAGATTGGGTATGGTATATTGGGGCAAACATAAGGTGCAGCGTGAAAAGCGTATCATATCGGTGCAATAGTGTTCCCTTGTGACCTGCCAGGTTGTGCTTTTGAATGAAATGGAAATAATAAAATAACCCATGTGAATCAGGAGGATTGCAAATGATAGAAGTCGGCAACACCCCAAGACCCCTTAAGCTGGGGATAAACGGCCTTGGCAGAATCGGTAAATTGAGCCTTTGGCACCATGTGGCTAACCGTACTTTTTCAGAAATCGTTGTCAATATAGGCAGGCAGGCAGGCAAGTCCCTGGCCGATATCGCTGCATACATCGAACGGGACAGCAGTTATGGAAGGCTGTCCACATATCTGCATGGATATAAGGGCGGAGTTACTGTGGAGAATCTGAACGATGCCACAGGCTCCATGACTGTAAACGGGGTCCCTGTGACCATTCTGAGGGACAAGAGAAACCCCAGGGAGATTCAATGGGCTGAACATGATGTGCGTTTTGTGCTGGACTCCACCGGAGTTTTCACCGACCCCACCGTACCGGCAGACAGCCCCAGAGGCGCCCTGCGCGGCCATCTGGAGGCGGGGGCCTCCAAGGTGCTGCTTTCAGCGCCCTTCAAGATCAAGGACAAGTCTGCATCCATGCCCGAAGATGCTGTAACCACTGTCATGGGCATCAACGAAGACGACTACATCCCTGCCAGACACAGCCTCATTTCTGCGGCATCATGCACAACCACCTGTCTGGCATATATGGTCAAGCCCTTGCTCGATTATTTCGGCATATCCAGAATCCTTACGGCCTCCATGGTTACAGTGCATGCAGCCACAGGTAGTCAAGTGGTCCTGGATCGTCTGCCGGATGCAGGTGCCAAGGACCTGCGTAAGAATCGCAGTGTATTCAATAACATAATCCTTACCACGACCGGTGCGGCCAAGGCCTTGTCCCTGGTATTGCCTGAGATGAAGCAGATTGGTTTCATAGCCGAATCCGTACGCATACCCACCTCCACCGGCTCCATCGTCATATTGGTTCTGACCATTCACGACACCAGTCTTGAAACGCCCATAAAGCGGGAGCTCATAAACGGCATCTACAAGGATGCCGCGGAAGGCGCCATGAAGGGGCATCTGATCTTTACGGAGGAACAAAACGTCTCTTCCGATATCATAGGATATCCGAGGGCTGCAACCATTATCGAGGGCACCGAGACACATACCCGCACAGGGGCCATAAATGTGGATCCCTCCCTGATATGTTCAGGCCCTGAGGGTGCCAAAATCACCTGCGCCCCCCTTCAGATACCCGTTACTCAGGTTGTGATATATGGCTGGTACGACAACGAATTGGGCAGTTATACCAACATGTTGGGCGAACGGGCGGTAACTATAGCGGATTCGATGCTGTAGATGACGGTATCAGGAGGTCCTGAAATGATCAGATATATCGATGAGCTGGATCTGGCGGGTAAAAAGGTCCTGATGCGTGTGGATTTCAATGTTCCCTTGAATGAGGCCTTGGAGATCACCGATGATCACCGCATTCGGGCGGCCTTACCCAGTGTGCGTTACGCACTTGAAAAAGGGGCAAGACTCATCCTCTGCTCGCATATGGGTAAACCCAAGGGGCAGCGCGTTGAAAAATTGAGCCTCAAACCTGCAGCCCTGCGTTTGAGTGAGCTGTTGGGTCAGCAGGTGCCGTTGGTTGCGGACTGCATCGGGCCGGAGGTGCAGGCGGCGGTGGAGGCATTGCAGCCCGGCCAGGCAGTTCTGCTGGAGAACCTGCGTTTTTACAACGGCGAGACCAAGGACGATCCTGAGTTCGCCAAGGCCCTGGCGAGTCTGGCCGAGGTATATGTCAATGATGCCTTTGCTGTTTCTCACCGGGCCCATGCCTCTGTGCATGGAGTCGTCAAGTTTTTCAAGGCGTATGCGGCTGGTTTTTTGCTGAAGAACGAACTGGCCTACTTTGAAAGGGCATTGAAGGCCCCTGAAAGGCCTCTGGTAGCCATTCTCGGGGGCTCAAAGGTCTCCACCAAGCTTGGCGCCATTCAGAATATTTTGCCCAAGGTCAACAAAATCATCATAGGCGGGGCCATGGCCAACACCTTTTGGGCGGCTCAGGGTGTCTCCATGGGGAGTTCGTTGGTTGAACCTGATCTATTTGAGACAGCCAGATACCTGGTTTCCGAGGCGAGGCAGGCAGGCGTGAAATTTTATCTTCCGGTGGATGTAGTGATAGCACAGGAACTCAAGGCCGATGCAGTCAACAGAATAGTGCCTGTGCAGGAGATACCGGATGGCTGGATGGCCCTGGACATAGGCCCTGCAACTACTCAGCTCTTTTGCGAGGCCCTGGAGAACGCCAGAACCATTGTCTGGAACGGCCCTGTGGGCGCCTTTGAGATGCCTGCGTTCAGCGCCGGGACAATGGCCCTGGCCCATGCTGTGGGGGCCTCCAGTGCGCTTACCATAGTGGGTGGAGGCGACACGGATGCCGCTGTGGCTAAGGCCGGAGAGACAGGAAATATCTCTTATATCTCAACCGGCGGCGGGGCGTTTCTGGATTTGCTGGAAGGTAAGGAGCTGCCGGGCATTCTGGCGCTCACAGAGGGTGTTTGAGCCTTTTGGGCAGGAGAGATTGCATGCTTCGAAAAAGACAGCCTATTTTTGCCGCCAACTGGAAGATGTACAAGACCATTCAAGAGACAAGGGCGTTTTTTGCCTCTTTTTTCGGTGCATTGAGTGAATATGCGGACAGAAAAACTGTAATAGCCCCGCCGTTTACCGCCCTTGCAGCGGCTCGAGAGGAAATCGGTGCCTTCAAGCGCCAGGATGTCTCCATAGCCGCCCAGAATGTATTTTTTGAGGAGCAAGGGGCATATACGGGCGAGGTCTCTCTGCCCATGTTGCAGGAACTGGGTGTTGAATTCGTTATCCTGGGGCATTCCGAGCGCAGGCATATCTTCGGCGAGACGGATATGGGTGTGGCATTCAAGGTGCGGGCCGTGTGCGAGGCAGGTTTGTGTCCCATTCTGTGCGTTGGGGAGCGCCTGAGTGAGCGGGAGGCAGAAAGGACGAATATGGTGATAGGCATTCAACTGGCAGCGGCCCTGGCCGCCCTGCCTGAGAATGCGCTGCATGGCCTGATCATCGCGTATGAACCCGTATGGGCCATAGGAACCGGCAAGGTGGCTTCCGCAGAACAGATAGCGCAGGTGCATGCCTTTATACGTTCCTGGTTTGCCGTGCATTTCAATTCGGCCCTTGCAGAAAATATAAGGATATTGTATGGTGGCTCGGTTAAATTAAACAACGCCGCTCAAATAATGGGCATCGCTGACGTAGATGGCCTGTTGGTGGGTGGGGCGTCTCTTGATGCCGGTGAGTTTGTAAAAATTGTTTCCTGTGAGATATAATGTACACGTTACTCGTTACGATTCATATAATCATTTGTATTTTTTTGGTCTGTATAGTGCTTCTTCAAAAGGGTAAGGGCGCTGAGATCGGGGCCGTGTTCGGGTCAAGCGAGGCCCTTTTTGGTGCGGCAGGGCCTGCTACTTTTTTGAATAAGATGACCACGGTTACAGCGATATTGTTCATGCTTACCTCCCTGAGCTTGACTTATATGTCGGCCAAGATGAGCAATAGATCCGTTATGGACAGCGTGCAGGTACAGGACGGCTCAACAACAACGAACAACACCGGGCCTGCTGCACCTGCTGAAAATGTGAATAAACCTGCCTCGCAGGGTGATTCGTCAGGGAATTCCATGGATGTCGGCAAGCAGGCATCTCCTGTGGAAAATTCAAACACACACTTGGCGGTATCCACCGGCAAAGCGGAGGACAAGGGGAGCGGTGCTGACTCAAAGCTGGGTGGGAATGTGACACCGGCTGCAAAACAGAAATAGTTTTTATTTTTGCCGAAGTGGTGGAACTGGTAGACACACCATCTTGAGGTGGTGGCGGGGTAACCTGTGGGGGTTCGAGTCCCCCCTTCGGCACCATATCTTTTTCCATCGAACAGAAAGGGCGCCTATTTGGCGCCCTTTCTGTCTCATGCGGAATACCTATTCATACATCCAAGTCCCATAAGTGTCTCTGTTTCGAGATCCGATTGTGGAATCTGGGATAACAGAATCTCTTGGCACTTCTTTTGCAAAAACTTCTATCGGAAGCCTTAAAAATTAGAATTTTCGTTCGGGAAAAAGGCGCTATTAAGGCGAAAAAGTAATTTTCCAAGGCTCTCTATCGAGATTGCCCGTAATCTCAGCATGTTCAATGGACAGGAGTGAGTTATGCGACGTTTTTTTGCCCTGTTGGCACTTTGCTGTATGGCCTTTGAATGCCATGCCCCTGTTTGGGCTGGTAATAAGATTTATCTCACTACCGAGAAGCTGGTCTATGGATTTCCCCTAAAAGAGGATGTCCAGGTCATGGGTTATCTGCGGGAGGTACCTGCTGGAACACCTGTGGATATTGCCGTAAGCCTCCTGTTGCCCGACAATACCGTTGTATATTTGACGCCTGCATTGGAATTTCACTCCACATATACCTATGTCTTGAGCAAATTTCCCTTTGTAGCCGTGCCTACTACCAAACTTTTCCCCATAAACGGCACTCTGGTGTTCAAGGAAGGGGCGGTCAATCCAAAGACCGGTGTGGCATCAGAGAGTAAAATAGGTGATATGCCTGCTGGCAGGTATGTGTTAAAGGCCACTTTGGCCGGTCCTGGTGTCAGTGACGCCAGCGAGGAACCCTTTTGGATAGTCGGCAAGGATCTCCTGCCATCCATTGCCGAGACACCAAGGCCCATCATAGACGGGGTTACTCCGCCCTATGCCGATGTGGGGCAAGAGGTCAAGATAACAGGTCGAAATCTCAGGGGAAAGCCTGGGTTAGTGGATTTGAGTCTGGTGAATCAGTTTCAGATCAATGTGAGACTGGCGGGGAAGGAGGTGCCTGTGGTGGCTATGGACGAACAGGGAAACTGGTTGACGATCCGCATACCGGCTGACGCGGTGTCAGGCGAACTGGTGGTCTCCCTCACACTTCCGTACTGGGATGAATCTGCGGGCCAGGGACATCTCTCCATACCCCGTGTGGCGGTCTGGAGTTCCAATGCCTTTCCCTTTTTCTTGCCGCCCAAGGCCATGAGGATTGAGCCAGCATCGGCAATGCCAGGTGAGAGTGTAACCATAACTGGCTTGAATTTCAATGAAAATTCCTTGGCAAATCAGGTCTATTTCAACGAGGTCCCCGGCACTGTAACCGCCGCCACGGCCACATCCCTGACCGTGACAGTGCCTGCTGTGTCAAGCCCTTATGCCTGGGTGCAGGTGGTGAGTAACGGCATTCGCGGAAACGGACTGTCCATGGTCTTGAAATATCCCGTGATCTCCAACTACTACCCCCGTAAACTGCTGCCTGGGCAGATCTTGACCATCTCAGGGGCCAATTTTTCAGCTACCCCTGAAGAAAACTCGGTCTTTTTAGGCCAGCAATCCCTGAAGGTAATTTCTGCCACTGCCACGGAACTTCAGGCGGAAACAAATGCCGGTCTGCTGCCAGGCCGCTGGCCCTTGGTGGTACAAGTCAAAAACGCCGTGAGCGTGGGGAGTGCCGAGGTGGTTGTGTTGCCGGTCTGGTAGCCCTGAAAAATGATGTGTGTTCAGGAGGAGTTATGAAAAGGGTAGTCCTTTGTGTCATTATAAGCATTGTATCTTTTGTTTGCAGCCAGTTTGCCTGGGCTGGAAACAATATCTCCATCTCTACGTCCAAGGGGGTATATGTCCGGAATGAGCCCGTCTATATTCAGGCGGCCTTGACCGGTCTTCCTGCGAATACCACGCTCAATCTCGCTGTCTCCCTTCGAATGCCGTCGGGTGAGATATTGTTTATGGGAGGAAACGGCGTGTTTGGCCGTGCCAATCCACTTTGGTTGATCACCAATTGGCCATATAGCCCCTTTAATGTGGCAGATGGGGCCTTGCCTCTGGTTGTCAGTCAGGATGTCTCCATGACGCCTGGTGAGTATCGCCTGCGCATAGAGATATACGCCGCTTATACCAATGTGCTCATAGACTATGATGAATCCGTATTTTATCTGGTCGCTACCCCATATTTGGATAGGGTTGAGCCATCAAAGGGCATTACAGGGGATGTATTGAAACTGGTGGGCCAAGGTTTTGGCAATCTTGCTTCTAAAGTAAAGATATTTGTGGGAGGCAGGGAGGCCACGCCTATGGATGTGACGGACGATGCCGCGTACACTTGGGTGCCCTATGGCGCGGTTTCAGGCCAGGTGCAGGTGAGTGTGGATGGAGCCCTGTCCAATCCAGTCAATTTTATTGTGGGCCCGTATATCGACAGCGTTTCCGCCAACGTTGCGGGACCGGGGGACAAGATCAATATCAAGGGATTCAATTTTGATGTGGACAAGAATAAAAACTATGTCTATTTCAATGGAATCAGGGGCACAGTGAATACCGCCACCGCTACTCAACTAAATGTCACAGTGCCTGATGGCAACACAGGGCCGCTCACTGTTTCTGTAAACGACATGACCAGTAAACCCGTTTCCATGACCATTTTGCCCGTGATGGAGGCCATTACCCCTGCATTTGGAGAGGCAGGGCAGACAGTGGTCATCAGCGGCAAGAATTTCAGCCCTGTGCCCAGTAATAACTATGTGGTCTTCAATGCAGGCGCCACCTCTCAGGTGGCTGCAGCCGTGCTGGAGGCCACAACGGCCACCCTTTTGGTCAGGGCCCCTGCCTCTGAGACAGGTAAGGTCCTGGTCTATACAGACGGACAGGCCGCAAAGGGCAGCCTGACCTTTACATATCCGCCTGCTGTGGATGTGGTTACGCCCACTGAGATAGTGGCTGGAGATACCATCAACATCGCAGGCAGGAATTTTGATGCAACGGCGGCCAAAAATACGGTTACCATAGGTGATGAGGTGCTCACCATCCTTTCCAGCACCGCAAACACTATCAGTGCCAGGCTGCCTATGACCGCTGTTTCAGGGCCTCTAAAGGTGACTGTCAACGGAGTGGGCAGCAAGGAGAGCCCATTTGTGACCGTGTATGGGGCGCCGCAGCTTCAGTCAATTACTCCATCTTCCGTGTCTGCAACCAGCTCCACTGAAGTGGTGGTGACCGGAGTAGGCTTTTTGACAGGGGCATCCTTTCAGCTGACAGGCCCATCCAATTCTGTCACAACCTTGAGCCCCACTTTGGACAGCTATACCAAGGCCCGTTTCAAGCTGCCAAAGGGTTTGGCCAGCGGGAGTTATCAGTTGACGGTTAAGCGCACTCTCAATGGCAGGACTATCACCAGTAACGCAGTGGCCCTGTCAGTTACTCCTTAAGGGCTTATTGCATGAATATTGACATATTTTTGCTTTTTGGGAGTGAGTGGGCTGTAGGCGGCAACCCCAACCCCTCACCGCACGCAGGGATGGAGTCAAGGCAGGGTCTTTTTCCCCTTCCCCTCTTCCCCGCCTCCGAAGCTGTGGTCCGCGTCAGGGAACTTGCCTTCCCTGACCTCGCTTAAAAAGGCGGCCAGGGCATCTTTAATGAGAGGGGCCAGATTTGCATATTTTTTGACGAAACGGGGAGTGAATTTGTCAAATATGCCCAGCAGGTCATGGGTTACCAGCACCTGGCCGTCGCAAAACGGGCCTGCTCCTATGCCGATGGTGGGGATTGGAATGGTCTCTGTGATGTGTCTGGCTAGCTCGGTGGGAATGCATTCCAGGACTATGGAAAATGCCCCTGCCTGGCTCAATGCCACGGCATCATCACAGAGCCGTTTTGCTGTCTCGGCGTCTGCGCCTTGCACTTTATAGCCTCCAAGGGCGGTTGCAGTTTGAGGTGTGAGGCCGATATGGCCTACGACCGGAATGCCGGCTCGTGTGACAGCCCTGACCGTCTCGGCCATCTCTTGGCCTCCCTCTAATTTGACACCATGGCAGCCCGCCTCCTTTAGGAATCGTCCGGCATTTCTGATGGCTTCTTCCACACTGATTTGATAGGACATATAGGGTAGATCACCGATCACAAAGGCCTTTTCTGTACCGCGTCTGACCGCCTTGGCATGATGCAGCATCTCTTCCATGGTTACAGGCACGGTGGATTCATATCCCAGCACAACCATTCCAAGGGAATCTCCTACCAGAATCATGTCTATGCCTGCCTGGTCCAAAAGCCTTGCGAATTGGTAGTCATAGGCTGTGAGCATGGTGATGGGTTCTTTGGTGAGCTTTTTATTCTGAAAACGGGCGAGTTGCATGACATCCTCCTCTCTTGGCCATGGTTGTAGCACGGTGAATGAAGGGTAACAAATGAAAAAATATGGCATGAGACGGCATAAGCCGGGTTCTGTCCCCTTTACAGAGTGACGGTCATTCATCTTGCATGAAGGTCGCCCTTCATGTCACGCGACCAACCCGAAGGCGCGAGGGAAAACCCTCTTTGGCCGGGCCGGCCTCAAACACCTTCCTATGCGGTCTTGCTTCAGGTGGGGTTTTCCGTGCCCGCGTTGTCACCAACGCGGCGGTGAGCTCTTACCTCGCCTTTTCACCCTTACCGCCCAGAAAGGGCGGCGGTATATTTTCTGTGGCACTTTCCCTGGGGTCGCCCCCGATTCGCGTTACGAATCACCTTGCCCTATGAAGCCCGGACTTTCCTCTGACTCAAAAGAATCAGCGACCGTCGCCGTCTCTTGCCATACGAAACAATGTAAGGTGTTCATGCTTTAAAGGCAATATCGGGGATCTTGAAAAATTGCCCTTTCGCTCGATAACTGCTTTGCTCGTCCCTGCCTGCAACTCACAGGCAGGCAGGAAGTAGGGGCGTAAAATACGCCCTACTGCTTTTTCGCCTTCCTTGCGCCTTGTTCCCGAACAAAAATTCTATTTTTCAAGATTGCCAATATGTTTATTTCTGTTCAGCGTCTGATGGTTTTTCAATGGGTGGATGGTATAAAATGCGTTGGCATGAAGGGCAGGTGTGTAGTTTATTGCCTTTCAGGAGTTCGTTAAAAAGCTGCGGAGGCAGGTTTATATTGCAGCCTGTGCATGCCGGGTTGTTGACCGTTGCTATCACCATGCCGTTTCTTTTGTCTTTCAGCAGGTTGTACCTCGCCAACAGGTCTTTTCTGATATTCGGCAGGCAGTTATTGCGGTCAGCTTCTAATTTTTGAATCTGCCCATCCAGTTCCGCCAAGATGCTGTCAAGAATCTTCTGCTCGGCATTGAGCTCATTTTCGATTTGCTCCGCCGCCAGCCTTTTTTGGGCGATTGTCTGTTGAAGATTTTCGATTGTTTCTACAAGTTTTAATATTTCATCCTCACGGACCTTGTTCGCAACTTTTATATCCTCTATTTCCTTTTGCAGGGCCTGATATTCCCTGTTTGTCTTTATGCCCATGAGTTTTTGTTGTGATTTGTTGAGATGCTCTGTTTCTATAGCCAATTCGTCCTCGGTATCGATCTTGTGTCTTTGGGCGTCCTGTAAATTGTTGTTCAAGGCGTCCAGTTCCTGTTCGATATCGTTTTTTTTCTCGGTCAGCAGATTTACGCGAACAGGCGCTGCTGTCTTTTTCTCATTTAGATCCCGTATGGACAGATCTATTTCTTGCAGTTTTAAGAGGGATTCTATGTGCGTTCTCAAGCTGAAGGCTCCTTTCCTTGATAAAGTGATCTAGTATAAAGTTCGACGGGAGGGGATTCCCTGTGTATATGGATTGCGATGTCCCATGCCCGTTCTTGTACTGCCTTTTTTAATACATTGCCCATCTCTTCGATGACGGGATGCTCGGTGAAAAAATGCCCTGCATCCACTACGGCTTTGCCCATGGCCTGGGCCTCACGGGCTATGTGGTGTTTGATCTCCGCGCTGATGAATATGTCCGCATCGTGCTGAACTGCAACAGGCCATAAATCAGAGCCTGAGCCGCTGCACAGGGCTACTTTTTGGACGAGCATTTCTGGCCGGCCCGCTGCCCATATGCCAGGGGCACTTGTGGCGTCCAGAATCCTTTGCACCATCTCCTTCATTGTGATTGCCTTCTGCAGAAGCCCGATTCGGCCCAGTCCTGTGCCGGCTTTTGTATTAGATACAAGCGGTTGCGCATTCAATATGCCCAGCTTCTTCATCAGGACATCGCTTACGCCTCCGGCTGCTGAATCGAGATTGGTATGGGCTGCATACAGATTGATGCCGGAATGTAAAAAACCCGCCAGAAGGCGGGTTTTTGAGTATGAGATGTCGAGAGAAAGAATGGGTTTGAAAATAAGGGGGTGGTGCGTGATCACCATGTTTGCGCCTTTTTGAACGGCGTCTTGCAGCAGGTCTTCGGATGGGTCCAAGGCGAGCAGGATGCTGCGTACCTTATCCCCTGGATCTCCCACTTGCAGCCCGCAATTGTCCCAGCTTTCCGCCAGTTCAATGGGCGCCCATTCCAGAATAATCTGCCATATGTCGAAGGCTGAAGGTGTCAACACTTGTTTTTTAAAAAATGGGCCCACCAGGACTCGAACCTGGGACCAACCGGTTATGAGCCGGTGGCTCTAACCAACTGAGCTATAGGCCCTAAAATGAAACATCAAAATTACTCTTGTTTTTAATTTTGTCAATAGGGCTATGGGACCTCAAATCCGCTGCCGCCCCTTTTCCATTGTCTTTTTTGTTGTTGAGATTCAATCGCGGAATTTGGGTGAAATTTTGATGGGCATAAGTAACAAAAATACAGAGTAAGTGTTGACAAAATATATTGCGAGGGTATGTTAAAAGGTCAAAAAATAAGGAGGAATACATGAAACGTACATCCTATTTGGCATGTGTGTTGGTTGGTCTTCTGGTCCTGATATCCGGCTGTTCCAATATGTCGGCCAGACAGAAGGGTTTTCTTCAGGGTGCAGCTGTTGGAGCCGCTATCGGCGGCGGCGGCGGCGCTGCCATTGGAAGCGGTGTGGATAACAGCAATCGCGACAATGGTGCTGCCATCGGTGCTGTTTCCGGTGCGTTGGTTGGTGGCGTGATCGGTGCGTTGATGGCTAAAGAGCCGCCTGCGCCTGAAAAGCCATGTCCACCGCCTGCCCCAAAGGTTGAGGCCCCTGCTCCTCCGCCACCTCCTGCTCCGAAGGTCGAGTTGCCGCCTCCTCCCCCAGTCAAGGAGAGAATCGTTTTGAGGGGTATCAACTTCGATTTCGACAAGTCTGACATCAAGAAGGAGTTCGTGCCGGTTCTGGAAGAGGCAGCCAAGATCCTCAAGACCCACCCCAATACAGCTGTTGTAATCGAGGGTCATACCGATGCTATTGGTACAGACAAGTATAACCAGGGCCTTTCCGAGCGCCGTGCCAATTCCGTCAAGAAATTCTTGATCAGCCGTGGCATACCAGCCAGCCAGTTGCAGACCATCGGTTATGGTAAGTCCAAGCCCATTGCGGACAACAAGACCGCTGCCGGCCGTGCCATGAACCGCCGTGTGGAATTCAAGGTTAACAACTAATTCGCTGATTCAAGATGATCTCATCGTTATTTTCTCGTAAAGTTTCTGCTATGCTGTTGGGGCTTTCGATAGCCCTGACAGCATACGGTGTTGTGTCTGCTCAAATGGCTTGGGCGGACACAACCACTGGCAGCAAGTCCAAGGCCAAACAGCCTGTCGCTACCGCCAAAAAAGAATCAGGTAAGCAAGCCGTGCCCAATGCCAATTCAGAAGAGACTGCCAACAAGCTTTTTGCGGATTTTGTTGCTGATTGGATGAAAAAGCTTGAGGGTATAAATAACGCCAATCGCGCCAAGCTCAAGATTCAGGCCGTGGATGGCGGCTATAGCTGTTGTTATGTGCATTACGGCCCGGATCGTGAGTTCTGGATAAAACGTACTGATTCGCCTGTCACGCCATTTGTGGGATTCCTGCGCTACTCTGAAAAGACCCTTCAGAAATATGGAAAGACTCAAGAAGAGGTACTGCAAGATGTGGAACGGGTGATCGCCGAGACCCCTGTAACGGAGATATTCCGTTATAGCAAGGGTAAGTGGGTATATTGATTCATTTCTGGACGCTATGCTCGATTTCCGCAGCCGTTTAAAAGAGTTAGTCCTTTCCAAATCCTTTCGTTATTCCCCTGATGCACCGTTTCTTTTGACCTCCGGCAAAACCAGCCCTTATTATTTTGATTGTAAAAGGACAACCCTCGAACCCGAGGGCGCTTTCCTGATAGGAGAAATCCTTTGTGACATGGTTCGGGATGTCCCGCTGGCCGGTGTAGGAGGTTTGACCCTGGGTGCAGACCCCATGGCCTCGGCCTTGATGCATTCCGCGTGGCGTAGAGGCCGGCGTATTCCGCAGTTTATTGTGCGCAAGGAACCCAAAAAACACGGCACGGCCCAGTGGATCGAAGGCAATGTGCAACCTGGGGATCGTGTGCTGATAGTGGACGATGTTGTAACCACGGGCGGTTCAGTCATCAAATCCATAGAAAGGGCGAAAGAGGCCGGCTTAATCGTTCAAGAGGTGATTCTGTTGGTGGATCGGGAGGAATTCAATGCCATGGAGCATGTGAGGATCGCTGCGGATTCGGCGCCTGTGAGGGCAATCCTCACCAAGACGGAGCTGATGGAGCTTTACAATTCGAAAGAATCGGCCTGACCTCCTGTTGTTTTTTGTCGCAGCCAGCGCCAGAACACGTCCACCTTTTCCTTCAGTTCCTTTTCTGTGCCGTCATTCCAGATTACATAGTCCGCCAATTGCGCCTTTTGTTCGTTTCCCATCTGTAGCTTGAGGAGTTGTTCGGCGGTCTCCTGTGCAAGCCCGCGTTTCTTTTGCAGTCTCTGTAACGCCGTTGAAACAGGTGTCAGTACGGCCAGGGCCAGATTGAAGAAGCGATTCCAGCCCTTTTCGAACAATAATGGTACTTCCACTGCAACTATTTCATTTCCAAGGGATTTTTGTTCACATAACCAATCGGACATGCGTGTAAAAATGGCTGGATGCAGTATGTCCTCCACTTGTTTTCTGTCCTCTGGCCGAGCCAGTATCTTCTCCAGTATGATTTTGCGGTCAGCAGCGCCGTTTGCCAGCAGAATTTCCGGGCCCAAGATATCGACCAACTTTTGAAGTATATTTGCGCCCGGCGATACCACATCTCTGGCCAGCCGGTCGGTGTCTATGATTGGCAGCCCTTTCCCCTTCAGGAGATTGCAGACAGTGCTTTTGCCTCCGGCAATGGTGCCTGTGATTCCCAGGCGGAAATCCGGCCAGTCTGTGGGGTGCTGTGCATTATTCAAAGCTGAGGTGTGTCTGTCCTGACTTGACATGTGTGTAACCAGCATTAGCTTTTATGCAAAAATTAAGGAGATAACCATATGCAATTGAATAAATTTACCATGAAATCCCAGGAAGCGATACAGGAGGCCCAGCGGCTGGCTCAATCCAAGGGCCATCAGCAGCTCGAACCCGAACACCTGCTTTACGCCATGTTGCAGCAGGCAGATGGTGTTGTGCCGGCTGTGCTGAAGAAGATGGGTATAAACGACCATGCCTTGCTGAGTGCTGTGAACGAGGCGCTTGCCCGTATGCCGCAGGTCAGTGGAGCGGATCAGATATATCTCTCCAGGGATATGAACAGTGTTTTTGCCAAGGCCGTTTCCATAGCAGCCGGCATGAAGGACGAGTATGTCAGTCAGGAGCATCTGTTTATTTCCATGCTGGAGAGCGGGGTCAAGGTCTCCCATCTGTTGCAGGCTAACGGTGTTACCAAGGATGCCTTTCTCAAGGCGCTGGTAACGGTTCGCGGCAATCAGCGCATAACGGATCCAAATCCTGAGGCGACCTTTCAGGCCTTGGAAAAGTATGCTCGGGACCTGACTGCCCTGGCTACAGGCGGCAAGCTGGATCCTGTCATTGGAAGGGATGACGAGATTCGCCGTGTCATACAGGTTTTGTCCCGCAGGACCAAGAACAACCCTATTCTCATTGGAGAGCCTGGTGTAGGAAAGACCGCCATCGTTGAGGGATTGGCCCAGCGCATAGTAGCTGGAGATGTGCCGGAGACCCTGAAAAACAGGCGCATAGTGGCCTTAGACATGGGTTCACTCATTGCCGGAGCCAAGTACCGCGGGGAGTTTGAAGAGCGTCTGAAGGCGGTTTTGAAGGAGGTCTCGGAAAAGAGCGGAGAAATAGTGCTGTTTATCGACGAGATACACACGCTTGTGGGTGCAGGTGCCAGTGAAGGGGCCATGGATGCCTCCAATATGCTGAAACCGGCCTTGGCAAGGGGTGAACTGCACTGTATCGGGGCCACCACCATAGATGAATACAGGAAATATATCGAGAAAGATGCCGCGCTGGAACGGCGTTTCCAGCCCGTTTTGGTGGAGGAGCCCTCTGTGGAGGATGCCATCGCCATATTGCGCGGATTGAAGGTTAAATATGAGTTGCATCACGGTGTGCGCATAAAGGATGCCGCCATAGTGGCCGCCGCCACCCTGTCGCATCGTTACCTGACGGATCGTTTTCTGCCGGATAAGGCCATTGATCTCATAGACGAGGCCGCCGCCAAATTGCGTATCGAGATTGACAGCCTGCCGTCTGAACTGGATGAGATAGAGCGCCGGTTGATTCAGCTTGAGATCGAAAAAGAGGCCTTGAAAAAGGAGCAGGACGCGGCTTCACGGGATCGTCTGGCAAAGATCGAAAAGGAAATGGCCGACCTGAAGGAAAAAAGCATGGCCATGAAGGCGTCCTGGGAGCGTGAAAAGGCCGTAATTCAACGGGTGCGTGAAATCAAGGCGGAGATGGATCGTCTGAACACGGATGCGGAACGCTATCAACGCGAGGGCGATCTGAACAGAGTGGCCGAGATTCAATATGGGCATCTGCCCAGGCTGCAAAGGGAATTGGAGGAGGCACAGGCAGAAATCACGCGCATCAAACAGGAAGGAAAGGGTGTTCTGAAGGAAGAGGTGGATGATGAGGACATAGCTTCCATCATCTCCAAATGGACGGGGATCCCTGTGAGCAGGCTTATAGAGGGTGAGCGCGAAAAGCTGCTGCACATGGAGGAGCGTCTGGGAAGGCGCGTGGTGGGCCAGGAGGCGGCTATCCAGTCCGTGAGCAATGCTGTCAGGCGGGCGCGAGCCGGATTGCAGGACCCGAAGCGGCCACTTGGTTCTTTTCTGTTTTTGGGGCCCACCGGTGTCGGCAAGACAGAGCTGGCCAGGGCGCTGGCCGAGTTCATGTTTGATACGGAACAGGCCGTGGTGCGTGTGGATATGAGCGAATACATGGAAAAACACGCGGTTGCCAGGCTCATAGGCGCTCCGCCTGGTTATGTGGGCTATGAGGAAGGCGGTTACCTCACTGAGGCCATACGCCGCAGGCCCTATGCCGTAATCCTCTTCGATGAGATAGAAAAGGCCCATCCAGATGTGTTCAATATCCTGTTACAGATACTGGATGACGGGCGTCTCACCGATGGCAAGGGCCGCACCGTGGACTTCAAGAATACCATCATCATAATGACCTCCAATATAGGTAGTGATGTGATTCTGGAGTTGCGGGACCCGCAGGAGATCGAAAGGCGTGTGAATGAGGCCCTGCGCTATGCCTTTAAGCCTGAGTTTCTGAACCGTGTGGATGCCCGTATAATCTTCCATGCCCTGGGCAGAGACCATCTAATGCGTATTGTGGAGATACAGCTGGGCCTGCTGGAAGAGCGGCTCAAGGAGCATAATATCGGGATTTCAATTACGGAACAGGCCAAGGCGAAGCTGGCGGAATGGGGTTATGACCCAAGTTTCGGCGCCAGGCCCTTGAAGCGTGTCATTCAGCAGCACATAGAAGACCCTCTGGCCATGCGCATGCTTAGCGGTGAGTTCAAGGACGGGGATCGCATACTGATAGACGTAAATGAAATCAGCAGCGGTCTGGAGTTCAAAAAGGCTGTCTGATGGCCTGATTCGGGTTTGCAGGGGTGGCATCTGTGCCCGCCCCTGCAAAATTACCACCAGGTCAAAAGCCCCATTTCAAATCTGTAGCTGAATTCCTTGCGATAAGGATAGCACCTGACGGTATAGCCTATCTGACCACTGGAAAGGCAGAGGATATTGCCGGCAAAGTTATAGACAGTACCCTGATTCTCTCCTGTGTAGAGTAGCGGCAGCGGCTGGCCGTTTTCCACCTCGTCCCTTTCACCAGGCCTTCCGATATACGCCTCCACACGGACATCATCAGGGGTCAGCACCCCCAATTCCACCCTGGCGCGCACAGGGACCCGATCACCGACCTTGGTTATCGAATTGTTCTTGGAGGTTGTTTCCAGTATGCGCACCTTGGGCCACTCTGCTGCCACACGGCGTTTCCAGTCGCATATCTTCTTGAGTTCATTCCAATTCTGCTTTGACAGGACATTTGAACGTTGTGCGTTGGGCAGATAGAAGTTTTTGGCGTATTCTTCCACCATTCTGTTGGTATTGAAGAAGGGGCAGACGGTCTTGATGGAGTTTTTGACCATCTCTATCCATTCATATGGGAGATTGTTTTGTGAACGGTTATAGAAGGTGGGAACAACCGAGTTTTCCAGCAGTTCATAGAGGAGATTGCTCTCTATTTCATCCTGCATCTGTGGGTCTGCATATTCCTCGCCTGCGCCTATGGCCCAGCCGTTGTTCCCTTTGTAGCCTTCGACCCACCAGCCGTCCAGGATGCTCAGGTTCAGGCCGCCGTTGGCGGTCACCTTCATGCCGCTGGTGCCGCTGGCCTCGTTGGGCCTGAGAGGGGTGTTGAGCCAGACGTCCACGCCCTGCACCAGGTGTCTTGCGACTTCAATGTCGTAGTCCTCGATGAAGACGATGTGATTCCGGAGTTCAGGCATGTTTGCAAACTGCATGACCTGATGAATGAGTTCCTTGCCGTATTTGTCCTGGGGATGGGCCTTGCCGCTTATGATGATCTGCACCGGTCTTTCCGGATTCGTGAGTATCTTGGCCAATCTTTCAGGGTTGCGGAATATGAGGGTCGCACGTTTGTATGTGGCGAATCTCCTGGCGAAACCTATGGTCAGCGCCTCCGGGTCCAGGACCTCATCCGCCATCTTGATGCTCAGACCCGATGCGCCCTTTGCGGTCAGTTGACGTTTCAGTCGAGTGCGGGCAAAACTTATGAGGGTCTCCACCATGCGCTCTCGCGCCCGCCATATCTCGAAGGCAGGTATGTTGTCCACGCGCTTCCAGATGGAGTGATTGGCCGGTTCATCGATCCATCTGTAACCGAGATACCGCTGATAGAGCCGGGCCATTTCACTGGAGAGCCATCCAAGGGTATGAATGCCGTTTGTTATGTGCGTTATGGGGGTCTCATGGCTGGGTATGTTGGGCCACAGGGATGCCCACATGCGTCTCGATACCTCGCCGTGCAGCTTGCTGACGCCGTTGGTCTGCGAGGCTGTTTTGATGGCAAGCACGGCCATGCAGAAGTCTTCATTGGAGTCGGATGGATGAATGCGTCCCATGCCCAGCAGTGTCTCGATGTTGATTCCGAGTCTTGCAGCGGTATTGCCGAAATATCTGCGAATCATGTCGGAGGGAAAGCGGTCTATGCCGGCAGGAACTGGGGTATGGGTGGTAAATACACTGGTAGTTCTCACCGCCTCCAGTGCCTCTTCAAAGGAAAGTTTTTCACGTTCCATCAGACATGCCACTCGTTCCAGGGCGCTGAACGCCGAATGTCCTTCGTTCATATGGCAGACGGTGGGGCATTTCCCTATGGCATTCAGCATCTGCATGCCGCCCATGCCCAGAATGATCTCCTGCTGCAGACGGGTCTCGAGGCCGCCTCCGTAGAGATACGATGTGATCTTTCTGTCATTGGGGGTATTTTGCGGCACGTCTGTATCCAGCATGATTATCTCCACGCGGCCCACAAGCATGGACCATGCCTGTATGAAGACCCGGCGGTTTTCAAGCTCTATATCCACCAGCAGCGGTTCCCCTTTGTCATTCAGAATATGGCTTATGGGCATGTTGTAGAAATCGTTTTTGGGGTAGGTCTCCATCTGCCAGCCATCCGGGTTGAGGTACTGCCTGAAATACCCGTGTTTGTAGAGGAGTCCAACGCCAACCAGGGGCAGGCCCAGGTCGCTGGCGGACTTGATGTGATCACCTGCCAGGATGCCAAGTCCGCCCGAATACAGGGGCAGGCTTTCATGTATGCCGAATTCAGCGGAAAAATAGGCGATGATATTCTTGGGTTTTGCGCCGGCGATGGTGTAGTCGTCGGAGAGAGACGGCTCAAAGGCGAAATATGACTTCAGGTCGGTGTCGGATGTCTCTACCCTGTGTCTGAACCATGTCTGGGAGGAAAGATATCGCTGGAGTTCCTGATATACTTCCTTCATGCGTGTAAGGAAGAAGTCGTCTTTGGCCAACTCTTCGATCTTGGGCTGTTCGATCATGCCCAGCATGGCAATGGGGTTATGGCCTGTGCGGTTCCACAATTCGCGGTCCATGTCCTGGAATAGATAAATGGCATCTATATTCCAGGTCCACCAGAGGTTCTGGGCGATCTTGAGGAGGGGGGCCAGTGTTTCCGGCAGATTCGGCGTGATAGTGATGGTCTGTAGATTTGGCATATGTCCCTCTATTGTTTTCTGTCTTCGAACAAAATTTCTGATTGCCTTGTGTCTTCTGCATGTTTAAGGGTCAGCCCTGAACCGGTTGCATCGAACAGGGCGGTATCGCCTTTTTTGAGGGCACCCTTCAGGATGTGTTCCGCGAGCGCGTCCTTGATGGTCTCCTGTATCAGCCGCTGCAACGGCCTTGCCCCATATTTGGAATCAAATCCATGAAGGGCGAGCCACTCCCTGGCTGTATCGGTCAGATGCAGACCGATCTTTTTGGATTGCAGCTGGCTTTGCACCTCGGCTATGAGTTTATCGACGATTTTGCGCATGACGTCCTGTGTCAGGGCGTTGAAGTGCACAACGGCATCCAGACGGTTGCGGAATTCAGGACTGAATACCCGTTTTACTGCGTCGTTCATACGGCTGTCCTGTGTGTCTTTTTCGGGTGCTACCTGAAAGCCTATGGTGTTGGCTTCCAATTCCCTTGCCCCCACATTGGATGTCATGACCAGTATCACATGGCGGAAATCCGCTTTTCTGCCTGTATTGTCTGTCAGAGTGGCATTGTCCATCACCTGAAGCAGGATGTTGAAGACGTCTTCGTGGGCCTTTTCCATCTCATCCAGCAGCAGAACGCAGTGCGGGTTTTTGCGGATTGTTTCTGTGAGCAGGCCTCCCTGTTCAAAGCCGATATAGCCCGGAGGCGCCCCGATAAGCCGGGACACAGCGTGTTTTTCCATGTATTCGCTCATGTCGATGCGGTGAAATTGCATGTCTAAACAGGCGGCCAGCTGTCTGGCCAGTTCCGTCTTGCCTACGCCTGTTGGGCCGGTGAACAGAAACGCTCCTATGGGATGGGTTGGGTGTGAAAGCCCTGCGCAGGAACGTTTGATGGCCTTGACTACCCGTTCCACAGCCTCATCCTGCGCAAAGATGACGGATTTGAGCCGCTCATTCAGGTTTTCCATTCGCTGCCTTTCATCCACGGATATGGTGGCGATGGGCAGATTGGTCATGCGCGCCACTATATTTTCTATGTGTTTGGCGGTTATGAGCATGTTGTCTTTGTAGGTGGCCGCCATGCGCGCCGATGCACCGGCCTCATCCAGGATGTCGATGGCCTTGTCGGGCAGGAACTTGTCGGGCATATAGCGTGTGGCCAGTTCAGAGGCGTATTTCAATGCCTTTTCCGAATATCTGACACCATGATGCTGTTCATAGTATTTTTTTAGGCCGTTCAATATGTTGTAACATTCTTCTGTCGAGGGTTCTTTTATCTCGATTTTTTGAAACCGTCTGGCCAGGGCCCGGTCTTTTTCAAAGAAATTCCGGTATTCATCATAGGTTGTAGAGCCGATTACCTTGATTTCGCCGCCCACCAGGGCCGGCTTGAGTATGTTGGATGCATCTAAGGAACCCCCGCTTGCAGCGCCGGCGCCTACGACAGTATGTATCTCGTCGATGAACAAAATGGCGTTGGACATCCTGGAGAGCTGATTTATAAGGGCCTTGAGCCTGCCTTCGAACTCCCCGCGGTATTTGGTGCCTGCCACCAGCGCCCCCATGTCCAAGGCGTATATCTCTGCGTCCAGCAAGGGTTCAGGGGCGTCGAAATTGGATATTTTAATGGCAAGACCCTCGGCCATGGCTGTTTTGCCGACTCCAGGTTCGCCTACGAAGATGGGGTTGTTCTTTCTGCGTCTGCATAGCACCTGCATGGTGCGCTGGAGTTCGTTCTCCCTGCCGATGAGGGGGTCAAGGAGTCCGGCCCTGGCCTTCTGCGTCAGATTGGCGGTAAAGAGGAGCAGGGGATTCTGTTCCTGTTGGGCGTTCTGGCCGCCTTCTCTGGTGGTTTCCTGTGTCTGGACCTGTCCTCCGCCGTGGGAGATGTAATTGAGTATGTTCAAGCGGGAAATGCCTTCCTGTTTGAGAAAATAGGTGGCATGGGAGTCTTCCTCGATCATGAGCATGGCAAGCAGGTCGCCCGGCTCTACCACCTGTTTCCCTGAGGATTGTATGTGCAGGATGGTGGCATTTATGACCCGCTGAAAGGCCACGGTGGGTTGAGGCGAGTCGGCGCCTTTTGTATTGGAGATATGGGTGTTGAAAAAGTCCTCTATCTGGGCCTTGATCCGTCGCGGGTCTCCGCCGCAGTCCTTGATGATCTGCGCCCCTGCCTCGTGGTTTGCGATGGCAAACAGCAGATGCTCCAGGGAGATATAGGGGTGATTGCGCCTGTGGGCCTCGTGTACAGCGATGCTGAGCATCAGTTCTACATCTTTACTTAACATAGTTTTTAATTCCTCAATAAACCTTGAAATTAATCCCGTTCCATCTCTGCCCTCAGGGGAAAACCATTGGCCTGCGCCCGTGTATGCACCTGATGGACCTTGGTCTCGGCTATCTCCTTGGTATAGACCCCTGCAAGACCACGGCCTTTGTGATGCACATGAAGCATTATGCGCGTGGCCTCCTCAAAGGATTTGTCGAAGATATCCATGAGCACCTCTACGACAAAGTCCATGGTGGTATAGTCGTCGTTGAGCAGAAAGACCTTGTAGAGCGGAGGCTCCCTGAGGTCCTGTAGGGTTTTGTCCTGCGTGATATCCTGAATCCAAGTGTCCTGTGTCATGGGTTATGTTCATATGTTAACAATTTAAGGATTTTCTTCAATCGGAAAATGAATGGCATTCCAGTTGCTCTTCACCTTTTCACTGTTGGAAAGCGGGATGCATCGGTGTGCGGCAGAAACATGGCCGCGGTCAGAAGTTTCATGAAGTCCCCCCTTGCATTCATCTCCAGGTATGTTAACCGCCCCAGGATCTCCTTTACCTCCTGAATGGCCGTGTGGTGAAGCAAAAGATGCACAGCGCCGCTGCTCGCTGAGTTGCCCACAGGCTTGAACCGTTCCAAAGGCAGATCAGGCAGCATGCCGATGGTGATGGCGGAGCGCGGGTTTATGTAGTTGCCGAATGCCCCTGCAACAAAGATTTGATCTATGTCTTCAAATTTGAGGCCCACGCTACTCACTATCACCTCCAGAATGGTGTACATGGCCGCCTTGGAACGCATGAGGTTCTTGATGTCGCTCTGGCTGAGATACACGGGCTGGCCGTGGCTGGTCTCCGATGAGTTGGCCAGGGTATATGCCCATCCATCACCCGTCTTCATGGCCCGATCCCCCATGCGCTCGATGACAAGTTTACCTGTGGAGTCCACCACACCCGCTAAAAACAGGGCGGCCAGCAGGTCGATGACCCCTGAACCGCAGATGCCGCAGGCTGGCAGGCCCTCGATGGTGTTATAGGAGATGGCTTGCGTGCCATTGTCATTTGTGACACTTACGCGCTCGATGGCCCCGGGTCTTGCAACAGTGCCACAGGAGAGGATGCCGCCTTCCAGCGCAGGGCCTGCCGCTCCTGCGCAGGCTACGAGCCAATCCCTGTTGCCGAGCACCACCTCTGCATTGGTCCCCACATCCACCAGAAGCGAGATTCCCTCGCTGCGATGCATACCGGTGGCCAGAATGCCGGCCAGCAGGTCGCCGCCGAAGTAACTGCCGATATTGGGGAAGATATAGACCATGGCCTCGGAATGGCAGTTAATGCCCAGTTCTTGCGCAGGAAATACATCGAAGGTATTGGCTTGAGGCATGTAGGGCTCACGGAATATGAGGGATGTGTCGAGCCCCAAAAGAAAGTGGCACATGGTGGTATTGCCTGCCACAGCCAGGTAGAATATATCCCCTGGAGCAAGTCCGTGCATTCTGCACAGGGATTCAATGGCCTGGTTGAAGAGTTGTAAAATGGGGCGTTGAAGGTGTTCCACGCCGTTTTGCGTTGCAAAAAGTATGCGGCTCAAGATATCTTCGCCATATTGACGTTGGGGATTGGGCAGAGACAGGGGCGGAAGGGCCTTGCCTGTCTGGAGATCCACCAGTGTAAAGACCACCGAGGTGCTTCCCAGGTCCACGGCCAGGCCCATGACCTGCCGTGATGGCTGCATGGTCTGAAGCTCGGCAAGACGCCAGAGATTGCCATCATATACTGTGACCGCTGCACAATCATTTTTGTGAGTTAACGGTAAAACAGCCATCGTGCGCGGGGGAATGGTTACACCGGCATGCAACTGCCCCTGAAGGTGCTCTCGAATACGCAGTTCAGGGCTCTTGTTCGCTGGGATCGCCTGTGCAAGAGGCTCTGACAGTGAAAAACGTTTTACTGTGGAGTCCATATTATTTGGGCAGCATCTCCTGATCCACCCGTTCCGGATCGCCTGTGTTGTAGTACATGAGGTTTTTCAAAAAGGTCAGGTCATCAAGTGTCATTTCCACAAACTCGAAACCCATGCCGTTTTCGTCCACACGAGCGACACGGGCCTTTACTGAAAACTCCGGTGTGCTCTGGCCCTGTATATAAAAGCTGAGCATGCACATGGTTCCAATGGGCAGTTTCGATGAAGAGATGCAATAGATGCCCCTCAGGCTTATGTCACGAGTCTGTTCCTCTGGAATGCAGATCTCATTTTCATCAGGTGTATCCAAAAGGGATATCCAGACCTCTGCATTAAAGGATGCCCGAATATTTCTGCGTTTGCCGTCTTTGACAGCCTTGTCCTGTTCCATGGCTTCTGCCTCCTGTGGAGATTGAAGAATCTTTTCTGAATTTGTCTTGCTTATTTTTATACTATATCATATTGTTTTCTGACAGTGTTTTATTAAAAGGGAAGGGAACCGGCTTGCGTTTTTCATTCTATTTCATGCTTGTTTTGACCCTGTTGCTGTTTTCTTCAGGCCATGTGGGCTCCGAAGACGCCGCACAGGTCTGGACTGCCATGCGCATAGATATGCAGACCCTGGGGAATCGAGTGGCCCGTTCCAGTGGCGGTGATAAAGAGGCGTTTCAGCAGCTCACTGCCGGTCTGAAACAGTTTATCCGTTCCTATCCAGACGCACCGGAGGCTGCGGAGGCCTATTATCTCCTCGGTGAAGGCTATCTAAACGCAGGTTTCGAATCGGAGGGCATGGCCAACCTGCAGATAGCCGCTCAAAAATTTCCCGAAAGTCCCTGGGCTGAGGAGGCCCTCATGGCCCTGCTGCGATACATGGAAAAAAGCGGCGGAAAGGGGAAAAACGAGGCATTTTATCGGGATTTGATAAAAAAATACCCAAATTCCAAGGCAGGCCGCATCGCCCTTATAGCCAGCGGCATGGAACGGCTTGCCAAGGGCCAGAAGGCGAAGGTGGCCCTGGAGTTGGAAAATATGGAAAAGGACAACCCGAATCTTTTTTTGGAGGTGCCCATGGCCTTGGACCTCAAGGCCCGCATTCTGTCTATGGATGGGAAGGAAGAGGAGGCCCGTGCATTGTGGCTGCAATATCTGAATCTGGCTTCCTCCAAGTCTGCCAAGACTCAGACGATATTCAACATCGCCGAGAGTTTTTTTCGGGAGAAACAGTGGGTACAGGCCAGAAAGTACTACGGATTGTTGGTCACCGGCTATCCGGATGCAAGGGAGTTGAGCCTGGCCCGCTTCCGTTTGCTGGCGATAGACGAGCTGGCCGGCAAGGAGTTGAGTGGGCTTGGGGCGAGGCCCAGGGAGATCTCGCCTGAAAAAAAGGAAGAGACCCTTCAAGCCGTGCTGAACGGCAATGCATCCCTTTCCCTGACTCAAGAGGCGTATCTCGAATTGTTGCGCCTGCGCCTGAAGAACGGACAATTTTTGGAATTTTTGACAAAAGCCGAGGAATTCGAGCGGAAGTGGCCTAAATCCCCTTACATGGAGGAGCTGGTAGGCCTTATGAAACAGGCGGAGTCCCTTATTCTCGCCCAGGATTTGGACACTAAGAATGCCCTGGACATACTTTCCTTCGGTCAGGGCTACCTGGCTTCTCATTCAAAGGCGCAGCTTTTGCCTTCATTTTTATGGATCACACAGGGCGTATGGCTGAAATTGGCTCAGAACCTTTTGAACAGCAAGGACTATGAATCCGCCATAGCCAATGCCTCCGGTCTTGCCTCCTTTGCAAAAGACCCAGACACCAAAGCGAAGGCCGTTGCCCTTGAACAGGAGGCAAGATTGGCCTGGATAGCCTTTTTGATGCAGAATAACGACTATGAAAATGCAGTATTACGGGCGGAGGAGGCGTTCAGGGCCTTTCCTGACACACAAACCGGCCATAACGCATTGGAACTGGGCAAAAAGGCATTGAATGAGTTTATGGCTGAATCCCTTAAACAGAATGGGCAGCTCCCCGCCCTGAATTTTTATTACAATCACAAAGACGAGCTTGCCCCGCTTCTTACGCCTGATGCCGTTTTTCAAATGGGCCGTCTATGGAGGGGTATCGCCTGCCCCCATGCAGCCCAGAGGGCGTTTTTTCAGGCATGGCTGAAAAATGGCAGGAAGTTATGGCCTGAATTGTTTTATGAGTGGGTATCCATCGCCATAGAACAGGCGGAGATTCAGGAGGCGGACGCCCTTTTTTCCATGTTTGCGCGTCAACACCCAAAGGAGTTAAACGCCCTTTACTGGCTCACGAAGGCCAGGTCTGCAAGGATGGCCCAGGATTGGAAGGAGGTGTCTGCGGCAGCCCAGAAGGCCCTTTCCCTGGGTGCCAAGGATGAGACCGAGGCCAAGCGGTTGTGGTTCGATGCCGCTGTCAATCTTGGGCAATGGCCGGAGGCCCAGGCCGTCTGGCTGGGTATGGAACAGGGGCTTGAGCCAGATGTGAAGGCAGGGCTTCTCAAGGCATGGGGGGACGCAGCTATACTGGCAGGGGCGTTCAATGAGGCTGTATATCCATATAAGGCGCTTCTGGACATGAAGGGGGATGATCCGGCTGTACTGGCCAGAAACGGAGTGGTGAGCTATATGATCGGAGATGAACGGAATGCAGTCAAATATCTGGAAGCAGCCCGAAAGGATGCGGGACTTTGGGGCAAAATGGCCGGCGCTGTCCTGGACACACAGACATTTTTGAAAGAAAATAATGCGCGGTAATCAGTCTGCATGAAACCCATAGTCCTTACACAGCACATGGATCAACCCCAGAATGTGATGGAGTGGCTGAAAAAACTGGGTTATGACACACAGAAGGCCGACACTTACGAGGACCTTTTGAGCCTGCCTTTCGAACCCCACCAGCTTGTGCTGATGGGCCATGGTCCTGGCAAAGATGGTCTGGGTATGGCTGCGAATCTTCTGCGTAACAAACCGGATGCCAGGATATTGCTCATCGCCGTGAAACCCACCATCGAGGATGCAATTGCAGCCATGCAGTTGGGTGTAGCTGACATACTGTGTCAACCATTTGACGCAGAGGCGCTGGGACATGCCGTTGAGCGCAATTCGCCCGTGCTTCACCAGACTCCACCGGTAACGGATTGGGACACGCAGGCAGGTTCGGGCATCGTCTGCCGTTCAGCGGCCATGATGAACATTTTGAATAAGGCCAAAAATGTGGCCAACAGCAGGGCATCTGTGCTGATATGTGGTGAGAGCGGTACCGGCAAGGAGTTGCTGGCCCGTTACATACACGAAAACAGTGACCGGAAGGCAGCGCCGTTTGTGGCTTTGAATTGCGCCTGCCTTCCTGAGACCCTTCTGGAAAGTGAGTTGTTCGGATATGAAAAGGGTGCATTCTCCGGCGCAACTGTCCGAAAACCGGGCAAATTCGAGTTGGCTGACAAGGGCACGCTTCTGCTGGATGAGGTTGCGGAGATGGCCCTTCCACTTCAAGCCAAGCTGTTGAGGGTGCTTCAGGAAGGCGAGGTGGATCGTCTCGGCGGGGTAAAACCTGTAAAGATAGATGTTCGTATTTTGGCGGCTACCAACCGGAATCTGAAGGATGACATTCAGGCCGGACGTTTTCGTGAGGACCTTTTTTACCGCCTGAATGTCATTCAATTGAAACTGCCGGCCCTGAGGGAAAGGCGTGAGGACATTCCTGTCCTGGCCGGTTTTTTCCTTCAGCAGTTTACAAATGCCTATGGGAAATCTGGCCTGAAATTTGCTAATTCTACTATCGAAGCCATGTTGCAATGGCCCTGGCCGGGCAATATTCGGGAATTGAAAAATGCCGTGGAAAGAGGGGTGCTGCTGGCCCAGGGGAGTGTGATCCTCCCTGGCGATATCTGGGATGACTGGGTGAGCCCCGGCATTGAAGAGACGCACATTCAGGAAGCGGCTGTAGGTGTCAGCCGGCCTGTGAGTAGGCCGGAGGAGAGGCAGGACAATACGCCTGAAGGTGCGCCGGAGGACATGCCGGAGCCCACGGAGATCATGGACCTGACAACCCTTGAAAGATTCACCATTCAAAAGGCGCTTCAAAAGACCGACGGCAACAGGACTCATGCAGCACAGCTTTTGGGCATAAGTGTCAGGACGCTGCGGAACAAACTGCTGGAATATCGTCGTATGGGGATAATGTTATGAAACAGCTTTTCAGTAACACCATAGATTTGCTTGAAAAATCCATTGGTCTTCGTGTAAAGAGAAATACGGTGCTGACCTCCAATGTGGTCAATATGGACACGCCCGGCTACAAGGCCAAAGATGTGCCTTTCAACGAAATCATGGCTGCATATATGGGAAAGGAATCCAGCGGCTTCATGCGGATTACCAATGCCGCTCACATAGATGCGGAGGCGGCCCTGCCGTCTGGAACCACCAACCCAAGGCACATTCCCATAGGCCCTCAGCCCGGAGCGGACCCTTTCCATGTGTCCGTTTCCACAGAGAGAGGTACTCCCAACAATGTGGATATGGACAGGGAGATGGCTGAAATAGCCGTGAACAATATTCAATATCAGACCGCTGTGCAGTCCCTTATCAAGAAATTCGACGGGTTGCGCACCGCCATCACGGAAGGAGGTAAGTCATAATGGCCGATATGAGCATATTTACCGCTATTCAAATGGGCGCTCAGGGTATGAGCGCTGAGAGAACCCGCTTGAACATAGCCTCCATGAACCTGGCCAATGCCCAGGTTACTCGCACTGTGGATGGCGGACCTTATGTGCCTCGCTCTGTTGTCTTCGAGGCGGTTCCATATAACCCTGAAGAGAGCGGGGTGAACACAGGCATGTCGCCTCTGGTTCCTGTAAAATCCTTTGACAATACCTTGCAGAAGGCCTCCGCCAGGCTGGAGACCGTGCGGGTCAAGGAGGTTGTGGAGGACAAATTTCCTTTCAAGGAGGTCTATGACCCAAGTCATCCCGATGCGGATGAAAACGGCATAGTCCGGCTGCCCAATGTCAATGTGATGGAGCAGATGGTGGATGTCATGAATGCCTCTCGCGCGTACGAGGCCAATGTGACCTCCATCAACACAGCCAAGTCCATGGCCATGAAGGCGATGGAGCTGGGCAAATAATCATATCCGGAGAAGCTGATGAACATTAAATCCATATCAACTACACTGAATCCCTTGCAGAAGACCGGGGAGACTGCGGCAGGTAAGGACACCGGTTTTGCCGATCTGCTCAAGAATGCCATTCAAACCGTCAACGGGCGCATGAATGAGGCGGATGCCCTGACTCAAAAAAGTGCGGTGGGAGAGCCGGTGGATATCCACGAACTCATGATATCGTCCACCAAGGCCGAGTTGTCTTTCCGCACCCTTCTTCAGGTCAGAAACAAGGCCCTTACGGCCTATGAAGAGATCATGAGAATGCAGTTATAGCAGAAGGTTGAGACATGGCTACTCCCACAGAAATGCTGGAACAACTCAAGAACCTGGGTGCGTCCCTTACCCTGTCCCAAAAGATCATGGCGGCTGTGGTAGCCGGTGCGGTGCTTTTGGGTTTCGGCATCTTTTATGTCATGGCCAACCAGGTGACCTACAAGCCGCTTTATACGGATTTGAGGCCTGAAGACGCATCAGAGATCGTCAACTGGCTCAAGAAGGAGAACGTAAAATATGAGCTGGCCGCGGGCGGTTCCACGATTCGAGTGCCTGAAGACAGGCTCTATGATATCCGTCTGTCGCTGGCAGGGGCAGGTCTGCCAAAACAGAACGGCGTTGGTTTCGAGGTCTTTGACCAGACTAACATGGGTGTTACGGACTTTGTGCAGAATGTTCAATATCAGCGGGCTGTCCAGGGCGAATTGGAGCGCACCATCAGCCGTTTCCCCCAGATTAAAAGTGTGCGGGTTCACCTCGCTCAGCCCAAGGACAGCCTGTTCGTAAGCGAACGCAAGGATCCAACGGCCTCCGTGGTGTTGCAGCTCAACAAGGGCGAGGAACTCTCTCCCGCCCAGGTCAAGGGCATAGTGCATCTGGTCTCCAGCGCCATTCCCAAGCTCAAAAAAGAAAATGTGGCGGTGGTGGATACCAGCGGCAACATCCTCTATGACCCTGCAGAGATGGAAAAGGGCAAGGGTGATGACCCCGCGGGTCTTACAAATGCCCAATTGGTCTATCAGAAACGCCTTGAGGAGTACTATAAAAACAAGATACAGACCATGTTGGAAGATGCCCTCGGCCCGAACAAGGCCGTGGCACGAGTCTCCACTGATGTGGATTTCGATTCGGTTCAGATCAATGAAGACAAGTTTGATCCGGATGCCGTGGCCGTGCGCAGTGAGCAGAAGATGTCTGAGACTGATGTGCAGCAGGACAGCGGTGGAGTGCCTGGTGTAAAGGGCGGGCTTGCCGATAAACTGCAGGGCAATGCCAATCAGCAGAACCCGTCCGTGCTCAAGCAGAAGAAACAGGATACCACCAACTATGAGATAACCCGGACCCAGCGTCAGATCAATACGGCCCTCGGCAAGCTGAAGCGCATCTCCGTTGGCGTAATGGTGGATGGCGTCTATCAGCAGAAGGACAAGGAGACGGTTTATGTACCGCGTACCCCCGAAGAGGTGGCCAGTCTGGAAAAGATCGTAAAGGCGGCCATTGGTTACAGTATGGAGCGCGGGGATGAGGTGCGCGTTGTCAATGTGCCTTTCCATGCCCAAGCAGCCGCCCCCTCAACTGTGGCGCAGATGGCGGATATGGGTACAAAGGCCCTTAAGCCCATTGCCAATCTCATCCTTGCCGTACTGTTCATCTTTTTTGTGATTCGCCCGCTTTTGAACAGGTATGTGCTGAAACCACAGGAAAAAGAGATGTTACAGCAGCGTATGGCCCTTGAGGAGGAGGAGATGCTTGAAGGGGCTGCAGGCGCCATAGCCGGCAAAAAAGAGGCTATCGCATTGGAGGTCGGTCCCAATGCCACTGAAGAGTTGAGAGAGATGGCGTCACAATATCCGGACAGGGCCGCAGCCCTCATCAAGATATGGCTGAGAGAACCATTGGTTGCAGAGGAGAAGTCCAATGCCTAAACCCTCCACAAAGCCCACTAAAATCGACCTGGAAAACCCTTCAGGGCCTGTAAAGGCGGCCATCTTTCTGCTGGCCATGGGCGATGCATATACAGCGGAGGTATTCAAACACCTCAAGGAAGACGAGGTCAGGAAGGTATCTTCGCTCATGGCCCAGATACAGGCCATTCCAGGTGAGACCATAGAAAAGATTCGCTCGGAGGTGGAAGAAAAGCTCGGTATAGTCCAGGGCGATGTCTCCGTGCCCATAGAGGAGTTTCTGAAAAAGGTCTTGTTTACATCCATGCCGCCGGAGCAGGCGCAGAAGATCTACGAGGACATCCTGCGGCAGTTGCACCCTTCCACCTTTCAAAAGCTTTCCAGCCTGGACCCCAAGGTCATAGTGAGTTTTTTGAAAAACGAGCATCCTCAGACGGTCGCCGTCATTCTGGCGCACCTGGACCCAGGCCTTACGGCCTCCATTATCAAACAGCTTCCTGAGACCCAACAGGCGGATGTGCTGATGCGTATCGCCACATTGGACAAGATAAGCCCTGAGATAGTCGGAGAGATCGACCGTGTGCTGGAGGAGGAGCTGTTCTCCGTGGAGATGAGTGATGTAACCAAGGTCGGTGGTGTGGAAAAGGTGGCCGAGATATTGAACAATGTGGACAGGGGCACGGAAGAAGCCCTCATGGAAAAGATAGAGGGTACGTCCGACACCCTGGCGGAAGAGATAAGAAGGCTCATGTTCAAGTTCGAGGACCTCATCACACTGGATCGTCAGGCCATTGTCATGATATTGAAGGAGATCAGCACGGACGACCTGAAGCTGGCCCTCAAGGCCGCATCGGACGACCTGAAGGCGCTTTTCTTCAAGAATATGTCGGAAAGGGCTGCAACCTTGCTCAAAGAGGACCTGGAGGTCATGGGCCCCGTGAAACTCAAGGATGTGGAGAAGGCCCAGCAAAACATCATCAAGGTGGCCAAGAAACTGGAGGCCGAAGGCAAGATAGTCCTGGGCTCCAAGGGCGGAGGAGACGAATTTGTCTAAGGTCATCAAGGCTGCCCATTGCGAGAATGTAGCCGCTATTGCTGTGTTTAACGCCTTGCCCGAGGATGAGGCCGGCGGATTCAGCACGGTCCAGCATCTCCTGTCCACTTCCGATGTGAGTGAAACCGGGGTTTGCGAGGAAACGGCCTGTGCCCAAGAGATACCTTCAAGGGACAGTGAAGATGAGCGCCGAAGGCTGCTCGAAGAGGCGAAGGCTCTTCTGGAACAGGCCAGGCAGGACGCCGAACGCATTCGAATTGATGCCAAAAATGCCGTGGAGACCTTGATGGAAGAGGCCAGAGCCAATGCGACGGCCATGGAGAGCCAGGCCTATGAAAAGGGGTTTGAGCAGGGGAAAAAGGATGGCGAGGCGCTGGGCCGCAAGGCGTACGAGATTCAGGCGGAGAGATTCAGCGCGGTGATAGATGCCATACGTCATAAAGGTGAGGAACTGCTGGCCGGCTACGAACCTGTTCTTGTAGAACTTGTTTTGAATATCTCCAAGGCATTGGTACGCCATGAACTGACTGCAACGCCTGAAGTAGTGTGCGCATGCCTTGAGCAAGCCCTGGCCATGGCTGTAAAGGGTATGCCCATTCGTGTGCATCTGCATCCGGAGGATTTGGAACTGATTCAGCAGGTGGAAACCCCTTCGAATGAGGAGACCACAGGTCATATACTGGAGTTTATGGCCGATTCCAGTGTGGAACGGGGCGGTTGTCTCTTGGAGACGGATATGGGCGTGGTCGATGCGACCCTGACCACTCAATGGCGCACTGTTTCACAGGTCATGCTGGATATCCTGCGGGAACGCATGGCACAACATGCCGCATCTGAAACCGGTTTGTATGCAAAAACAGAAGAAAATTGACCTCGGGGAGCCTCAACAACAACCCCCCTCAATCCTCCCACGGAGCCCAATGGTGATGAGTGAGGGAATAACAGACATGAGTCAGAATCAACAACAACCCCCCTCAATCCCCCCTTATCAGGGGGGAAGTCTGGCCAGTGATGAATGTAACGGAAAGGGGGTTTATCTCCCTCCCCTGACAATGCGTGTGGTTAATGGGTTATCACCCTCCCCTGACAAGGGGAGGGCCGGGGAGGGGTTGGAGATTCCCTTTAATGTAAGACGGTAATGGTTTATTTTTCAATGAATACCAATGAATTAGATTTTTCATATTATCTGGATGGGTTGAAGGGGTTGCAGCCCATCAGGGTTTACGGCCTGGTCTCTCAGGTGATAGGTATGGCCATGGAGGGCAGGGGACCCAATGTGCCCCTGGGCGCCATATGCAGTGTGGAGCTGCGCGGTGGCAATTCCGTGCTGGCCGAGGTGGTTGGCTTTAAAGACAGCCGTGTGTTGCTCATGCCTCTGGGTGATATGAAGGGGGTGGAGCCTGGAGGACGCATCTGGGTGGAGCGTATGCAGGCGGATGTGCCTGTGGGTGAGGCCATGCGGGGCCGCATCCTGAACGGTCTGGGCCAGGCCATTGACGCCAAAGGCCCTATTCGCTTTGAGACAGCCTATCCCCTCTATGCCGAGCCGCTGAACCCCATAGACAGACCCCGTATCGATTCTGTGATGGATGCGGGAGTCCGGGCGATAAATGCCTGTCTGACATTAGGAAAAGGGCAGCGTATCGCCATTATGGCCGGTTCAGGCGTGGGAAAGAGCACGCTTCTGGGCATGATAGCCCGGCATACCACGGCAGACATAAACGTCATCGCCCTGATAGGCGAGCGGGGCCGAGAACTCAATGACTTCATTCAAAGGGATTTGGGGCCTGAAGGGCTGGCCAGGTCCGTGGTAGTGGTGGCCACCTCTGATACACCGCCCCTCATACGCCTGCGAGGGGCATATGTGGCCACTGCCATTGCGGAGTTTTTTCGGGACAAAGGCCTGAATGTCGTCTTGATGATGGACTCGGTGACCCGTTTTGCCATGGCCCAAAGGGATGTGGGGCTGGCCATTGGTGAGCCTCCCACCTCCCGAGGCTATACGCCTTCGGTCTTTTCCCTTTTGCCCAAACTGTTGGAAAGGGCGGGCAAAAAACGCAATGCCGGCAGCATAACCGGCATCTACACGGTGCTGGTGGAGGGCGATGACATGAACGAACCCATTGCAGATACAGTCCGTTCCATCGTGGACGGACATGTTGTATTAAGCCGTGCCATAGCCCATCAAGGCCATTATCCGGCCATAGATGTACTGGCCAGTATCAGCAGGCTCATGCGGGACATCGTAGGCAGGGAGCAGATAGAGAATTATCAGAAGCTCATAACGGTTTTGGCCACGTACAAAAAGGTGGAGGACCTGGTCAATCTGGGGGCCTATGCCAAGGGTTCCAATCCCGATATAGATTTTGCACTCAACAAGATTCATGCGGTCAATGCCTTTCTCAGACAGGAGGTGGAAGAGGCATGCAGTTACGAAAGAAGCTGTGAAGAACTGGCAGCCATCTTCAGATAAGGTGATGGAGCTTGAATGGCCTACAGATTTTCGTTGGAGACATTGCTGAACCTGCGCAAAAGACGTCTGGAACTCACCGAGATGGAGCTCATGCGGGCGGAACAGCGCCTGGCAAGGGAAGCAGAGAACCTGGAGCTGACTCGCAAGGCCATAGAGATACAGCGTCAGGATATGGAAGGGCATCTGAAAAAGGGTATGATGGCACACGAGCTGCAACAGGCCTTTGGTATCCTCGAGATGCTTGCAAAGGCGGAGGAGATGCAGCAGCAGGTGGTCTCTGCCCTGCAAAAGGAAGTGAAAACACTGAAGGATAGGCGTATTGAGCAATACAGGGACAAGGAATTGCTGGAACGGCTGAAGGAAAAGGACAAGGATAAATGGCTTGCCGAAATCGCACGAATGGAGCAAAAGGAACTGGATGAACTCTCCACACAAAGACATGCAAGAAGAACGCAGACCCTCACGAACAACTAACGGTATCTCATGGCTTTTCAGGATACTTCTGTGCCTTGGCGGTTTGAAGGTATGCCTGGCCCTGTTTCTGTCCCTGGTGGCAGGGGTGAGTGTGAATGCGGCCGGTCCTTCAGATGAGAGGCAGGAACAGACACCCCAGGCATCAAATGCCCAATCCTCCGCCTCCGCTGCGGCCACTTCCTCGCAGCAGCCGATCAATCCGGAAATCATTGCAATCTTGCAGGCGGAGCAGAAAAAACTCGCTGAAGAGAGGCAGAAGCTGGCCCAGAAAAACCAGGAAATGGATGTGATGGCAAAAGAGCTGGAGAACAGGTTGTCCCAGCTCAATGAACTGAAGAACCAGCTCGAAGGCCCTGCCAAACAGGCCAAGGCAGCTGAAAAAGAGGGTTTTGAACACCTGGTTGCGGTGTACGGGTCCATGGAAGACTCCAAGGCTGCGGCCCTTCTGGGGAATATGGACGAGGCCACCGTGGTAAGGATACTAAAATCCATGAAGGGCAAGAAGGCGGCGGCCATTTTGAGTCTGATGGAGCCTCAAAAGGCAGCGAGATTGAGCGCAGAGCTGGCCAAGGCCAGGCCGTAACAAATAAAATAACCGTAGGTTTCCCTCAGTTTTATCACTCCCTTCAAAACTTACAGGAGGCATCATGGAAGCTCATCAGGCAAATGCCGAAGACCTCCGATGGAAGACGGTGCAACGGCAGATGGCTATCTATGGAAACGCACCCCATGCCCTGATTCAGGTGCTGCATACGGTGCAAAACGCCTATGGCTATCTGAATGCAGGGATTCTGGCCCGTGTGGCTCAAACACTGCATCTGCCCCTTAGCCGTGTATATGGTGTGGCCACATTCTATCACCACTTCAATCTGACACCGCCGGGCAAAAACCTGTGTATCGTCTGCACAGGCACCACCTGTTTTATAAAGGGTGGAGAGGGCATTTTAAGGGCTGTGGAGGCCGAATACGGCATTAAATTGGGCGAGACCACTTCAGACGGCTCCCTCACCCTGCTTACCGCCCGATGCCTTGGGGCATGCAGTCTTGCCCCTGTGGCCATTGTAAACGGCCGGGTACTCAGCAAACTGACACCTGAACTGCTGCTTACGCATCTAAAAGGAGTTGTGTCCCATGTTCAATGAAGAACTGATGGCCATGGCGCAAAAGAGACAAGAAGAGGAGCAGGCCTTTTCTCATCGCATCTCGGTATGCGTGGCAGCAGGCTGCCTCTCTGCAGGCAGTCTTGAGCTTCTAAATACATTAAAAGGGTATGTAAGGACCAAAGGACTGCATTCCGTGCAGATAAAGCCAGTGGGCTGCATGGGTCCCTGCGACAACGGCCCTGTGGTGCGCGTCGAACCTCAATCCGTGATATATCGAGGCCTTAGGCCGGTGCACATTCCGAAGTATCTTGATGCCCTGTTGGCAGGCGAGGCCATCGAGGACTCAAGTGTGCACTTTGTCCCGCTCAGGCCAGGTAAGCCCGTAAGCCCGGGGCTTTCCTCTCTTGTGACCTTTTTGAACCGGCAGAAGCGCATAGTGCTGGAGAACTCAGGCATCATAGACCCAGAAGATTTGGCGGACTATCTGGCTCGAGACGGCTATTCTGCCCTGTATCGTGTGCTCTTTGAGCTCTCGCCCAACGAGGTCATCGAATGGGTGACTCAAAGCGGTCTGCGCGGTCGAGGTGGCGCCGGATATTCAACAGGCCTCAAGTGGCGCACCGTGTCCAAGGCAGGGGGCGGTACCAAGTTTGTGGTGTGTAATGCAGATGAGGGTGATCCAGGGGCCTTCATGGACCGAAGTGTATTGGAAAGCGATCCCCATCGGGTGATTGAGGGTATGTGCATCGCCTCCTATGCAGTAGGTGCCCACGAGGGCTTTGTATATATTCGAGCGGAATACCCCCTGGCCATAGAACGGCTTCAAAAGGCTATACGTCAGGCAGAGCGGGCAGGTCTCTTGGGCAAAGGCATTCTGGGAAGTAGGCACGATTTTCATCTGGAGATCAGATACGGCGCAGGCGCCTATGTCTGCGGTGAGGAGACCGCACTTTTGGCCTCCATAGAAGGCAAACGAGGCCAGCCCAGGCCAAAGCCGCCCTATCCTGCTGAAAGGGGGCTTTGGGGTGCCTCCACCCTCATCAACAATGTGGAGACCTTTGCCAATATTCCGGTGATTTTTAGAAAGGGGCCTGAGGCCTTGAGCAGCATCGGGACTCAGACCAGTAAGGGAACCAAGGTCTTTGCCCTGACAGGCCGCATTCGAAATACAGGGCTTATCGAGGTGCCCATGGGCATTACTCTAAGAGAGATCGTGTTTGATTTGGGCGGAGGCGTGCCTTCCAATGAGTTCAAGGCGGTGCAGACCGGCGGGCCGTCTGGCGGCGCCATTCCGGCACAGTATTTAGACATGGCCGTGGACTACGAGTCCCTTGCAAGAGCCGGCTCCATCATGGGCTCTGGCGGCATGATTGTCATGGATGGCAACTCAAACATGGTTGAAGTGGCCAAGTTTTTTATGGACTTTTCTGTGTCGGAGTCCTGCGGCAAGTGTGTGCCATGCAGAGTGGGCACGGTGCATCTCTGTAACCTTTTGAACAGATTTTTGGCAAGACAGGCCTCTTACGAGGATTTGAACAGGCTGGAGTGGCTGTGTGACCTCATAAAGAATACAAGTCTATGCGGCTTGGGCCAGTCGGCCCCAAATCCGGTTTTGAGCGCCCTCAGATACTTTAGGCCAGAGTTCGAAGCGCTTATTGGAGGATGACATGCCACAACAATTTGAGATCATTACGCTTAAAATAGACGGAAAGGATGTCGGCGCAAAGGGCGGGGAGACCATTTTGCAGGTGGCCAGGGAAAACGGCATCTGGATACCGACTTTATGCCACTTGAATGGCCTCTCACCTGTGGGCGCCTGTCGCCTTTGTTTGGTGGAGGTGAAAGGGTTTTCACGGCCTGTTCCCTCCTGTGTCACAAAGGTGAGTGAGGGCATGGAGGTTACGACTCAATCAGAGCGGCTTCAGGACTATCGAAAGGCCATAGTGGAGCTGCTTTTGAGCGAAAGGAACCATGTCTGCTCTGTCTGCATGGCCAACGATAGATGTGAACTACAGGACCTGGCGCAGAGATTGGGAGTGACGCACCTGCGTTTTGAACGCCTGTCTCATGCCTTTTCTGTGGATGCCTCTCATAGCCGTTTTGTTCGGGATGACAATCGCTGCATTTTGTGTGGCAGGTGTGTGCGTGTCTGCGCAGAGATAGAGGGCGCTCACACATGGGACTTCATGAACAGAGGCCATGAGACTCGTCTGGTCTCTGACCTGAATCAGCCGTGGAGTGAGTGCGAGTCCTGCACGGGTTGCGGAAAGTGTGTGCAGGTCTGTCCCACTGGAGCCCTTTTGGAAAAGGCAAAGATGGGCACCGCCTGGAAAAAGAAGGAGTTTTTGCCCTATCTTGCCCTGATGCGCCAGGAGGAAAGGCATGAATAAACCGCGCATGGCTACCTTATGGCTGGACGGCTGTTCGGGCTGTCACATGTCTGTTCTGGACATGGACGAAAGGATTCTTGAGATATTAGGCCAGGTGGAGTTGGTCTATAGCCCGCTTGTGGATACAAAGGAGTTTCCATCAAATGTGACTCTCACCTTGGTGGAAGGCGCAATAGCCAGTAAAGAGGATGCAGCCTTTATTCAGAGGGTGCGGGCAAATACAAAGTGGCTGGTGGCATTGGGGGACTGCGCAATTACGGGGAATGTGCCTGGTATGCGAAATGCCATTTCACTGGAAAGGCTTTTTGGGGCATCCTATCAAAAATTGAGCGCAGCCACAGCGATTACGGAGCTTTTACCCCAGGTGTTGCCCCTGCATCAAGTGGTGCCAGTGGACCTCTTTTTGCCGGGCTGTCCTCCGCCTGTTGCTGCTATTTATGCCCTGTTTCAAGAGTTTTTATGGGCAGTTAACGAGGCAAACGGGGATTTGGAGGCCATGCGGTTTACATTTGACGCCACACAGTACACCGGATTTGGAAGATAGCCATGAACGAATCCAATACAACTACAACCAAGATCACCATTGAACCGGTCACTCGCATCGAAGGCCATGCCAGAATCACTCTGCAAATGAATGAAGACAGCGAGGTGACTCAGGCCTTTTTTCATGTGACGCAGTTTCGAGGCTTTGAGGCCTTTTGCGTGGGCAGGCCCTTTTACGAGCTGCCAGGCATTCTATCCCGCACCTGCGGCATCTGTCCGGTTTCTCACCTCATAGCAGGCGCCAAGGCCTGTGACGACCTCTTGGCCGTGGAGATTCCGCCTGTGGCAAACCGGCTGCGCAAGGTCATGCACCTCGCCCAGATACTTCAGTCCCATGCCTTGAGCTATTTCTTTCTCTCCGCACCTGACCTGGTCTTTGGCATGAACGGGAATGTGAAACAGCGCAACATCTGCGGTCTTGCGGAACAGACGCCTGAGCTCGCCAAACGGGGTATCCTTTTGAGAAAGACAGGCCAGGGCATCATCGAGCTTCTGGGCGGCCGCCGCATTCATCCCACATGGGTGGTGCCCGGCGGCGTTTCTGCGCCCCTTTACACTTCTGCCAGAGACAGTATTTTGGCCATGCTTCCTCAGGCAAGGGAGGAGGTTTTAAAGACACTGAATTGGCACAAGGGTCTCAT
Source organism: Deltaproteobacteria bacterium (assembly GCA_028695735.1). Lineage (GTDB taxonomy): Bacteria > Desulfobacterota > Dissulfuribacteria > Dissulfuribacterales > DYLC01 > JAQVIJ01. The sequence continues at coordinate 201,485 of JAQVIJ010000004.1, forward strand.
GCCAAAATTTAATCAAGAGATTCAAGCGCTTGCCAACTTCTCAAGCCTGTATGCCGGACTTGTGAATCGCAAGGGCTATGCCAGGCACTATGACGGCCGCATTCGATTCATGGACTCCAACGGCAATGTGATTCAGGACCATGTGGAGGCGTCACAATACCCGCAATTCATTGAAGAGACAGAACAGCCCTGGACCTACATGAAGTTTCCCTTTTACAGGCCCTTTGGAGAGGAACGAGGCATGTATCGCGTAGGCCCATTGGCCAGGCTCAATATCGCCGACGGCCTGGGCACGCCTTTGGCTGACAGAGAGCTTCAGGAGTTCAAGGCCATGTCCTCAGAGCCCATTCGAGCCTCCTTTCACTATCACTGGGCCAGGCTCATAGAGATGCTCTATGCCATTGAAAAGATAGAGCTTTTACTGAACGACGAGGATATCCTTTCTAATCATGTGCGCTCCATTGCCGCCCCCAATCGCCTTGAGGGCATCGGCATGGTGGAGGCCCCGCGCGGGCTTCTGATACACCACTACCGCATAGATGAAAACGGCCTGGTCACTGGTGTAAACCTCATTGTGGCCACTGGGCACAACAATTCGGCCATGAATCGAGGCATTCTGCAGGCGGCTCGCGTCTTTGTGCGCAAGGAGCGCATGGAAGAGGGGATGTTAAATGCAGTGGAGGCGGTGATTCGATGTTTTGATCCGTGTCTGAGCTGCGCCACACACGCCTTTGGCAGGCCGCGATTGCAAATTCAGCTCTTGTCTGCAAAGGGCGATGTCCTGCATGAGTTGGCCTCCTGATTTCTTGTTTTGCCGATGCACATCTGGGTAATGGGGCTTGGAAATCCGCTTTTGGCCGATGATGGAGCTGGGTGGTATGTGTGTAGCCGGCTGAAGGAGCGTCTGCTGCAAGTGCCTCATGGCCATGTGCTGGCCGTTCACACCTCTCAGGGCCTCTTTCCTGAGCAGATAGAGGCCTTTTCGCAGGCGGATCTGGCCATCTTCATAGATGCAGGCATTAAAGAGGGTGCGAAGGACGGTTTTCACATTGAACATCTCTTAATGCCTTCACGGGCAGATGTACTGGCCATTCCCACTTGCACCTCTACGCCCATTCACGGCCTGTCTTTGCAGGATTTCATGAGACTTTCTGCCCAGGTCTATACCCAGCTGCCTCAAAATGTCTTGATATGCACTTTGGCTGCACGGCTATTTACGCCCATGCAGGGCCTATCTCGAGCCGTACAAGAGGCCTGTGACCAGGTGGTGGAGCGATTTCTCATGGCATTTTGGGCACCAACAGAGGCTGAAGTGCTTAAGACATTATTCGTTGGCCCTGTTACTTCAGCCTTTTAAGCAGCCAGGCCATGTTGATTCCCAGGTCCCGCATGGTCTTTATGCCCTCTTCGTCCTTCATGACCTCGCCAGGATTTCTGCCCATTCCTATGTTCCAATAAGAAGAGCCCACTACTATCATCTGGCCGATTAAAAAGAAGTAATTGATGGAGCTAAAGACATGGGATGCGCCTCCCCGCCTTGCAGCCACCACAGCAGCACCGATCTTGCGCTTGAACATGTCGCCGTTGGCGCGTGCAACCATGCCACAGCGTTCGATGAGCGCCTTGGTATTGGCCGTGAGGTCTGCAAAGTAGGTGGGTGAGCCGATAATGATGCCGTCTGCAGTTAACATCTTTTCGATGTAGTCATTCATGGCATCCTCCACACCTGCACAGCGCCTGTCCTTGTTTGCAAAACACTTGTAGCAGGCAATGCAGCCTGACAGGGGTTTGCCTGCCAGCTCTATGAGCTCTGTCTCGATGCCCTCACGATTTAATTCCTCAAAGACCACCTGAATCATTTGAGCAGTGTTGCCGCTTCGTCTTGCACTTCCATTAAAGGCTACGACCTTCATTGCATGTATCTCCTTTTCGCTCTTTTGAATCAGGCATTAACATAGCACTTTTTCAGCTATATTTCAGCCCATCCTAAATTTTGTGATTGAATTTGCCGTAAGAGTAATAACTCCTTGTGTAATTTTGATGTGTAAGAAAGTGACTGTCCTTTTTCTGTGTTTTGCAGTGGTGAAGTGTTTGTGAAATAGGCGCCAGGAGGGCGCCGGCGGCGCATCCTGCCATGGAGGGCAGTTATGCGCCGCATGGAACAAATGCTTCACCGCCGCCGCCCAAGAAGTCTCATGGGGTCTTTTTTGTTGTTTTTTAGATTCTTTCGCGAATTTTGGTCCAAAGCCGCTATGGCAAGCTATTCCAAAACGCATTATTATACCTAATCGTTTCACAAGGTTTAATCTGTGAATGAATTATTAAGGACTTGAACATTTCGTATAAATAGATTTTGTGTTTAGTTAATAACTTTTTTAAAAGAGGCGCTATTATGAAAATTGGATTTATCGGCATGGGTATCATGGGTCAGCCCATGGCAAAAAATCTGCTAAAGGCCGGATATGAGGTGATGATTTACAACCGCACACAGGCAAAGGCCATGGCTCTTGTGGAGATAGGGGCTAAATTGGGGCATTCTCCAAAGGCATTGGCCGAGTGGGCCGATGCCGTCATTCTCATGCTCACAGGCCCAGAGGCCATTGAAGCGGTATTGGATGGCTCAAGTGGTCTGCTAAGCGTATCTGATGCCAAACCAATAATCGTCAATATGAGCACTGTCTCGCCAAGTTACACGCGCGATTTGGCCTCAAGGCTTCAAAAAGAGGGCATTTCCTTCATAGATGCACCGGTCTCAGGTTCCAAAAAGCCAGCTGAAGATGGCACATTGGTGATTCTGGCAAGCGGGCCTCAAAATGTAGTGCAGGTCATGACTCCAGTATTTTTGGCAATGGGAAAGAAGGTGGTCTATTGTGGAGAGGCCGGCAGAGGAACGGATATGAAGATGGTCATAAACCTCCTGCTTTCCGTGATGATGGCTGGATTAGGCGAGGCCGTGGTAATGGCTGAAAAGATGGGGCTTGATGTGCAATTGTTTTTGGATACGGTGCTTTCCGGGCCTCTGGCATGTGACTTCTTTAGATTAAAGGCGCCCATGCTTCAACAGAATGAATTTACGCCGCAATTCCCCCTAAAACACATGGCAAAAGACATAGATTTCATACTAAAGACAGCTCATGCAAACGGATTGGCACTGCAAGTGGAGCAGGCCGTGGCAAACTACTATGAAAGGGCCATGAAGAGCGGCCTGGAGGATATGGACCTTTCAGCCATCAAGAAGGTAATCGCATAAATTCCATGATCATCTTAGGCATAGAGACCTCCTGCGATGAAACAGCCGCAGCCGTTTTGCAAGACGGCAGGGTGTTGAGCAATGTGGTGGCATCCCAGATAGCAGTGCACAGTGAGTACGGCGGTATCGTGCCAGAGCTCGCCTCAAGGCATCACCTTCAGGCCATAGAGCCCGTGGTCAATGCCGCGATTGAGGAGAGTGGTGTGCAAAGACAAGGGATTCAGGCAGTGGCTGCCACTCAAGGCCCAGGGCTCATCGGCTCATTGGTAGTGGGCTTTTCCTTTGCCAAGGCCTTTGCCATGGCGAGCAATGTCCCATTTACTGGTGTGAATCACATTCATGCCCATCTCATGTCCGTTTTTTTGGAACAGGAGGTGCCTTCCTTTCCGTTCATAGGGTTGATCGTATCAGGCGGGCATACCAGCCTGTATCTGGTAAAAAACCACCTCTCCATGGAGCTGTTAGGCCATACGCGCGACGATGCTGCTGGTGAAGCCTTTGACAAGGTGGCAAAGATTCTGGGCCTTCCATATCCCGGAGGCCCTGTGATAGGCGAATTGGCGGAACATGGGAATGAGACCGCCTTCGCATACCCACGTACGCGTATGCCGGATGCCCCTCTGGATTTCAGCTTCAGCGGCCTGAAAACAGCGGTGATGCTCTCTGTGCGTGGATGTGAGTCAAGTGGCGGCCCAATGCCGGTTGCTGATATAGCCGCATCCTTTCAGAGGGCTGTGGTGGATGTGTTGGTGGAAAAGACCCTGTTGGCTGCCCAGAGCTGTAAGGTCTCTGATATAGTACTGTGTGGCGGGGTCGCAGCCAATAAAAGATTGCGGACCGCCATGGTGGATGCCGTCCGTGTAAACGGCATGAGGCTTTTCATGCCTTCCTCCGGCTTTTGCACAGACAACGCTGCGATGGTGGCTGTAGCCGGTATGCATCAAATTGAAGCCGGCATGACTGCTTCCATGGAAGCGGATGTATTTTCAAAAATATACAATTAATGCCATGACCGACGATTGCACCGTGTCATCCTGCCCCAAATCATCCCTGAAGATGCGCCTTACCAGGACCATCCGCTATTACTGGCTGCTGCTGAAGCGGCTGAGCGGGGATCCAGGCGTCATAGCGAGGGGCATAGCCCTTGGGACATTCATAGGATTCACTCCAACCCTGCCTTTTCATACGGTGGCCACCCTGTTTTTTGCCCCGTTTCTGCGGGCCAATCCGTTGGCCGGCATCGGAGCGGGCATTCTGGTCTGTAATCCCCTTACCATACCCGTAATCTATTATCTTTCCTGGAAGATAGGGGTGTTGGTAACCGGCAATACCGTCTCATGGGCCGATGTGCAGGGGCTGCTTGATATGGTCAGCCATGCAAATTTTATGGAGGCGAGCCGCCGCTTTTTTGCGATGGGCTGGTCTTTTTGTATGAGTATGCTTGCCGGCGGCCTGGTGATGGCGATACCGGCAGGCACGGCGGCCTATTTCCTGTCGTTATGGATTTACGGCTCCAGAAGAAGGTCGGGGAGATATGGCAAATAATTCAAACAGTTCTCATGATGCTACCGTCTTTGAATGTGTAAAGGCCATGGGTTATGTATTCAACAGGCCGGAATTGCTTGCACAGGCATTGGTACATCGTTCATATGCCATGGAACAGGGCAAATCTGTGCCTGACAATGAACTGCTGGAATTTCTGGGGGATTCTGTCTTAAATCTATCCATAAGCCATCTGTTGTTTCATCGTTATGGAACGAGCCATAACGAGGGCGATCTGACGCGTATGAGGGCCGCCCTGGTAAATGAGCAGCAGCTGTCTGAAATGGCCCGGCGTGTGGGGCTTGACCGGTATATCCTGTTGGGCAGGGGCGAGGCCAGAAGCCACGGCTGCGACAAGCCATCCATTCTGGGGGATGCCTTCGAGGCAGTGCTCGGTGCCGTTTATCTGGATGGCGGTTATGAGGCCGCCCTATCCGTGATCGGCAGGTGTTTTCATGATTTAATCGTGTGCGCTGACCAATTGATGTGTGATCAGGATTATAAGACCATGCTGCAGGAGGAAACGCAGCGTATCTTCAAGATTACGCCTGTTTATAAGCTGGATGCAGCAACAGGGCCGGACCATGAAAAGACCTTTTGTGTGAATCTTTATCTGAACGATGAACTGCTTGCCAGGGGTGTGGGCAAGAGTAAAAAAGAGGCGGAGCAGAATGCAGCTAAAGAGGCCTTGAAAGCCGGCTTGTCTTCTTTTTGCAAGGCAAGTGACGACAGGATTTGATGTAATGCAGGGTGATCCCATTGAATTTGTGAGGTCAGCACCATGGAACAGGAAATACTGATATGACAGACCTATTGCACAAGATGCAGGGCAGCCGGCCTGACGGCGGATTCAGATCAGGATTTGCGGCCATCATAGGCGCCCCCAATGCCGGCAAGTCCACTTTATTGAACAGATTGCTCGGGACAAAGGTGGCAATAACCACGCCCAGGCCGCAGACCACACGGCGGCTGGTGCGAGGCATTCTTACAACGGAACGCTACCAGATCGTGTTTGTGGATACGCCCGGGATTCATGACTCCAAACGGCTTTTGAACCAGACATTAGTCAGATGGGCCAGGCAGGCCTTGCTCGATATAGATGTAGTCCTTCTGATGGTGGATGCAGCAAAGAGGGACGTGGCCAATGAGCTTTTCATTTTGGATATGCTCAGAAGGACAGAGGCACCTGTTATTCTGCTCTTGAACAAGATAGACCTCATTTCCAAGGACAGACTGCTGCCTCTAATCGAAGAGATGCAGCGGGCCTTCGCCTTTGCGTCCGTCATCCCCATATCAGCCCGTTTCAATGATGGAGTGGAACTGCTGTTGAATGATGTCCTGCGTTTTATGCCGGAGGGGCCGCTGTTTTATGATACAGAGGCCGTCAGCGATCAGACCAGGGACATGCTGGCAGCGGAACTCGTTCGCGAAAAGATATTTCTGCTCACTCATGAAGACATACCTTATTCCACTGCCGTGGAAGTGGAGGATTTTCAGGAGGATCAGAAAAAACAGCAGGTTACCATTCATGCTACGATCTATGTGGAAAAGGATTCCCAAAAGGGTATTATTCTGGGCGCCAATGCCTCGATGATCAAAAGGATCAAAAAATTAGTGAGGGAAGAACTTGAAACCACATGGGGCCAGAAGATAACCCTGGAGCTCTGGGTCAAGGTCCGTAAAAACTGGTCGAAGGATGAGAGGTTTTTGAAACAGATCGGGTTGCTGGAGTGATGAGACTTTTTTGTCACATATTTGGAGTGCAGTTGTGACAAGAAAGTCCTGCTGCTCTTTTTTGGCATGGATGTCTATTCTAACTATTTGATATTGCATGAATTATTATCGCAGGTTTCTGGCATTCTTATTGCTTTAATCGATTGTGGGTTCCTTTTTTGCCGATGAACAACGCAGTTGTGAGTGAAGAGGCAATTTTTCAAGGTTCCTTTACGGTAAATTCCAGGAAAGAAGCCAGACATGAACATATTCCAGCACACCATTAAAAATACCGTTCTGGCCCAGGGTATCGGGCTTCACACAGGCAAGGATGTCACCATTGCCATTTCGCCTGCGCCTGAAAATTCAGGGATATCCTTTCATCATAAAGGGCATGGTGTCATTGTGCCAGCCAATTACAAGTATATCTCCAATACCAGTTTTGCTACCACCATAGGCAAGAGCGCCACAGCGATCTCCACTGTAGAGCATCTGATGGCGGCCTTTGCCGGTCTTTCCATCGACAATGCCGTGGTGGAGATAGACGGGCCGGAGGTTCCGGCCATGGACGGCAGTGCCTATCCATTCGTGAAACTCCTGCACAAGGCCGGTTTGAAGGCCCAGTCCGCCCCGAGAAATTATCTTGAGGTACTTGATGAAATTACGGTTTCTCAGGGCGATAAATATATCTCGCTGTGTCCTTTCGGGGATGTCCCTGCCGGCGACGCTGGTCTGGCCATCTCCCTCACCATCGATTTTGATCATGCGGCGGTGCAGCGTCAGAGCCTGTCCACTCACATCTCCAGCAAGGAGTTCGAAACAAAGATATGCAAGGCCCGCACGTTTGGTTTTCTGCACGAGGTTGAGGCGCTGCAGAAAAACGGTCTGGCCCGCGGCGGTTCCCTGGAAAATGCAGTTGTAATAGGGCAAGAGGGTGTCCTGAACCGCGATGGCCTGAGATTTTCAGATGAATTCGTTCGGCATAAGCTTTTGGACATGCTTGGCGATTTATACCTCATAGGCATGCCCATTATCGGAAGAGTAACTGCCTGTAAAAGTGGTCATGCCCTGCATAAAATGCTTGTAGAAAAACTTATGCACAGCCCCAATGCGTGGCGTGTAAAAAATTTCGAGTCCATTTCTGCTCCCATTTTTCAGGACGGTCATCTTGCCCAGCAGGTGTGGCCGGTCTCTCGCGGCGCACGTCTGGCCGGCAGGGTTGTTTTATAGCAGCCTTGAAAAATTAGAATTTTCGTTCGGGGACAAGGCGTGATGAAGGCGAAAAAGCGGTTGTTGGGCGAAATGGCAATTTTTCAAGGTTCCCTATAGATATTGCAGAAAGTCCTGCCAGGAATGCAGCCTGCGGCACGGCGTTTCTCCCTGGTTCCATGGCTGATTAAAGACAATGGCCTGAATGCCGGCCTGGTGTATCTGATGGCATGTTTCCAGATGGTCCTCTATGAAGGTCTCTATGCCGAGGTCTTTCAGGAGCAGCGCCTTGGCGCTGTGCTGTCCGGTGGCTATTACCTGTATGCGTTTTTCAGGTAGTTCCGGCAGGAGTTCCTGCAGCCAACAGTGAATGGGCGCCTGTTCCGGCCTGGCTGTCACGAAGATGAGCGGTGAGCGTTCGGCATAGGCCAGCAGGGCTTCGCGGGCATCCTGAATGGGTTCCAGCCCCACATAAAGCGGTTCATGCACCAGTTGATGAACGATCCTCAACACCACCTCTTCCGGTACGGGCAGACATCTCTCCAGCCAGTATGAGGTGATCATCCCCTTGTGTAGTGTATCTATGTTGTACTCCTCTCTTGCTATGTGAATGAATGCCCTCATGGTGTCAGCAACTACGCCGTCTATGTCGAAGCCTACTTTGCCCAAGCGGACATGTGAGGCTGTGTTATCTGATTTTGACAACGGCATAAGTCTGTTTTGTGTTTGCATGGTCTCCTGCTTTTGGGTATCTTTCATGGTAAATGGATTAATGTTTAACTAAAAAGGATATGTTGAAGGAATATTTTGTGGATTACGAGACGGCTGTAGCATATCTGAACGGTTTCCAGTTTCATGGTTTCAAGCTGGGGCTGGAGCGCACAGAGGCCATTTTGAAGGCATTGGGCGATCCGCACCGGACATATCCAGTTATACATGTGGCGGGCACCAATGGCAAGGGTTCCGTGTGCGCCTATCTGAGTTCCATCCTAAAAACAGCTGGTTACAAAGTCGGCCGTTACACCTCGCCGCACCTCTGGGACCTCGCGGAACGCTTCGACATAAACGGCAGATACATTTCGAAAAACGAACTCGCCTTCGCCATAGAGCGCATCAGGGATTATGTGGAGCGGGGGATTGAACTCAGCTATTTTGAATACACCACCGCCATTGCCTTTAAGTGGTTCGAGGAGCAGGCCGTGGATATCGCTGTTGTGGAGACAGGTCTCGGCGGCAGGCTGGATGCCACCAATGTTGTTACGCCCATCTGCACTGTCATAACCAATGTGGACTTCGATCATATGGCATATCTTGGTGACACCATTGAGAAGATCGCTTTTGAAAAGGCTGGGATCATCAAGGCTGGAGTGCCTGTGGTAACGGCTGTAAATAGACCGGAGGCCCTTGCGGTCATAGAAGAGAGAGCGAACTTGTTGAAAAGCCCTGTTTTTCGGCTGGGCCGGGAGTTTTCGATTGTAGAATCGAACGGTGAAATGGAATATGAAGGGCTGAAATGCCGCCTTAAAGGTATAACACCCGGACTTTCAGGCAGGCATCAATATGATAACGCCGGCCTTGCCCTGGCGGTCTGCGAACTCATACAGCAAAGGTTCGAGACAGGCGAAACAGCGATGGAACAGGGTGTTGAAACTGCTGTCTGGCCCTGCCGGGGCGAGCTCGTGCAGCTTGCTGGCGGGCAAGAATTGTTGCTGGATGGAGCACATAATCCCAACGGCATTCAGGCGCTTTGTGCCCTGCTGGCAGATATGAAAAGGGCCTCCAGTGAATCGGCTCTGCTGTTTGCGGCCTCCAACGAGGGGAAAGACAAGGATTTTGCAGCAATGCTTCGGGAGCTGACGCCTTTTTTTGAGCGCATCTATATCACGGAACCTCCGGGTCCCAGAAGGCCTGTGGTCATGGAAGAATGGCTGTCATTGAACCTGCCACAAGGCATCAGTTATATCAGGGACTGGCGTGAGGCATTGAACGCCTGTCTTTCGACACAGCAGAACTATTTTGTCTGCGCGGCTGGTTCATTGTATCTTGCCGGCGCTGTCAGGCATGAAGTCAGGCCATATTCCAAACATGGTTTTGATATATCTTGATGGCCTATTTGGTTATAAATTAAAATTTCAACTAATATGTACTGTTATTTTTTATAGGAAAATCATAAATTGCCATCAGTGCAATAAGATGAAAAAATAATATATTATTGATTTTTTATTTCCTTAATGCTATACATTATAGCTATAAGAATTTTGCAAAAAGCCATTCTAAGTTATTTGTATCGTATTATTTTTTAAATTTATAATTGAAGAGGTATGCTGTATGGAGATTGATAAAAATCGGCCTATTTATCCCATCAGTGTAGCTGCAAAACTCCTTGGTGTCCATCCAAGAACCTTAAGACTCTATGAAGATGAGGGTCTTCTGAAGCCATTTCGGCAAGGAACTAAAAGATATTATTCTCAAAACAATATAGAATGGATCAACTGTTTGCGTCATCTGATTCATGAAGAGGGTATAAGTATTCCGGGTATCAAGCGGTTATTGGATCTGACTCCGTGTTGGGAGATCAAAAAGTGCCCTCCCGAACGCAGGAATCAATGTAGCGCTTATATCGATAAAATAGTGCCATGCTGGGAAAGGGCAAGTAGTGTTTGTGCTAAAGAGCTGAATAAATGTCAGGAATGTGATGTCTATATTAAAGCTATGAAGAACGCAACTACTGAGATCAATGGATGTAAACAAAAGACGGGTAATATAAAGGTATTAAAGATCAGAAAGTCAGATCTCTTGGAGGATGGCTCAATTGATAGTCTTGCCGTAGTTTCAATGTAAAACTGATTGCTAAGTAAATTTGGAATTTGTTTGGAATAGATGAGGAGGGGATAGCCCTCCTTTTTTATTTTATCCATAAATCTGTATTGTTTATATTGCGCATATCTGATTTGAACCTGATTTTTAACATTATAATTTGCATTATAAGGTGATGTTTGAAAGTAATTTTTTCTGGCGCTTAAAGGAGTAGCTTTTCCTTATCATCAGTTGTAAGTGTGCAAAAATTACATCTTTTCTTTTGCAATTTTCTTGTTATTTTTATAGTCAAGATTTTTGTAATTTCAATTGGAAGGAGGTTTTTTCATGTCTAAATCTGATATTTTTGTCATGGATGCCAGATTAAATACTATGGCTATTACTATGCCGAATTTAATTGCTTTGGCCTTTTTTGCATTGTTATGTATCATTGGGCTTTCGTTTGGATTGCATTCTTTAATAGTTGGTCATGAACATACATTTGGCACTACTCGTTATGTTCCTTGGGGTCTCTTGATTGCTTCATATGTATTTTTTGCATCTATGTCAACCGGACTTTGTATAATATTTGCAGTATTACAGACATTTGATGTTAAGCTTTTTAGGCCGATGCTGGAAAGAGTTTTATTCTTGGCAATAATAACTATTGCAGCTGGCCTTATGAGTATATCGTTGGAGTTAGAGAATCCATGGCGTGTTCCTATCTATGGTATTCTTTCTGCTAATCCTCATTCTAATATTTGGTGGAAAAGTACGATATATAGTATGTATTTTGCTTTATTGGTTATAAATCTTATAATGCTGCAGACTGGTAGATATAAAATGGCTGTTAAAGTAGGTTTAATAGCTTTGTTTGCTTGTTTGTTGGCTAATCTTAACATGAAAGCTGATATGTCTGTAATAGGTTCACGTTCTTTTTGGCGTGATAACTATATGCCTATATATTTTATAATTCAATCTGCTATTCTCGGATGTTCTGGTATTCTATTTGCTAATTGGATTGCTGTAAAGCTTGATCCTAAAATTATCACCGATGATTTTAATATTGCATTGAAGTTTATTTCTAAAATACTTGGCTTTCTTTTAATTGTAGCCGGTATATTTGTATGTATGAAAATATACTCTGGTTTTTATCCTGAATCCCCAGATAATCAAAAAGCAATGTCGCTTTTGCTGAAAGGTGATTACGCTTTTAATTTTTGGCTTGGAGAATTTTTGTTGGGTGTTGTATTGCCTTTTGTTTTATTGGTTATAAGCCGTGGCATTAAACTTAGTTTGCTTGTTGTTGCATCAATTTCCAGTCTTGTTGGTATGTTTTATATGATTTATGATTTAGTTGTTGTTGGCCAACTTGTTCCTGTTTTTAGTCAATATAATTTTATTGATTTCCCAGAATACTGGTCGTATTCGCCGTCTCTTCATGAATTTATGCTGTTCGTTGGGGCTATTTCTTTGATTGTTGCTGCCTTTATCGCTTGGGAACTTTTTTATAAAATTAGACATATTCATTGATTATTTTTGCTAATATTATTTTAAGAAAGGAGAATGGGCATGAAAAAGCTGGCAATAGCTTCAAGAGTACGTGAACATGTAATAAATGGTCGTGTTTCAAGTATTGATTTTGAAAAAGAAATGGATGGCGTAGGGCTTGGTTTTATTGCCAGTTTGGCAGGCTTGGTGGGTGCATGGAGTTTGGTTTGCTTGATTTCAGGCCTTTGTTCCGCTCATGGTCCCATCAATTTTTTTGTAAGTTGGTTCATGGCGGTCTTTGGATTTTAAGCTTAATTCCACAAAAAAGGAGGTCTTTTATGGAACAGTCAATGGCAAAGGTAAGAAACAGAGAAGAACAGGGCATCGGTATCGGCAGCGCCAGTTTTGAAAAAGACGTGCTGAAATTGCCTTTGATGGCAGGGGGTGTAATGGCTGCCATGGTCGGGCTTTGGGGTTTGACCTGTCTTGCCGCCGGCTTGATTCAGGCCGGGGGGCCGTTATCTCTGATGGGGGCATGGTTCTCGGCCGTTATGGGCGGATAGTAGAAACCTGAAGATTGAATTGCTCAAAAGGCGGTCATCAGACCGCCTTTTTTTATAGCTTTTATACAAATCATGGCTTATAATTTGTTGTAACCAATGAATTTTAGTGTGGAGACCTATCTTGCGTTATCTTGTTAGAACTCTTTTGGCTGCCATTCTGATGTGTTGTATCGGTATTGCGATATATTTGCCATGGTATTTTGAGGTGCATAGTCCTATTTTGCCTTATAGTACCTTTATAGAAGCTGTAAAAAATGGTGAAATTAAAGAAGTTGCTTTAGAGGCCAATGAAGTCGTTGCCCATTATGTCAATGGAGATGTCGGTTATACTTTTAGTCCAGATATTGATAATCTTATTCCATTGTTGTTGAAATATTCAGTTGTTATTCATACGGAAGTAAAACGGCCTGGACTTATTTTTTATGTATTGTTGGGTGTCATATTTTTATGTGTCATTGTCTTGTTTATGGCATGGTTGTTCAATAAACGGTTAAAGAAAAAGGAGGAGAGTGAATTTCTTAAAAATAAGGTCATAAACCTGGCCGAAAAGGTCAAAAATGTTACATTTGACGATATAGCCGGTATAGATGAGAGCAAGGAAGAGGTAAAAGAGATAGTCGATTTTTTGAAGGCCCCGCCATCGGTGAGCAGATTGGGTGGAAGGATTCCCCGTGGGGTGTTGTTGATGGGGCCTCCTGGCACCGGCAAGACCCTTCTGGCAAAGGCTATAGCAGGAGAGGCGGGCGTCCCGTTCTTTGGCATCAGTGGCTCTGATTTTGTGGAGATGTTTGTGGGAGTCGGGGCGTCTCGCGTGCGAGAATTGTTTGGAGAGGCCAAAAAAAACGCCCCTTGTATCATATTTATAGACGAGATCGATGCAGTTGGCAAAAATCGCGGCATGGGTGACGCCTTTGGTGGGCAGGAAGAGAGGCAACAGACCTTGAACGCATTGCTCGTAGAGATGGATGGTTTTGAGTCCGGAGATAATGTGATTGTTTTGGCTGCCACCAACAGACCGGATGTGCTTGATCCGGCTTTATTGCGTCCTGGGAGATTTGATAGACGTATCTACATTCCACCGCCAGATATGAAAGGGCGTTTGGCTATTCTGAAGGTTCATGCCAGAAATGTAGCACTGTCCCAGGATGTGGATCTGGAAATTATAGCCCGTGGCATCCCCGGCTTTACGGGCGCCGATATACGAAATCTCATCAATGAAGCCGCATTGGTAGCCGCACGCAAGGGGAAGCAGGCCATCGAGATGGTGGATTTTGATGAGGCTAAAGACAAAATTGTGCTTGGTGTAGAGCGGAAGGGTGTGGTCCTGAGCGAAGAAGATAGGAGAACAGTGGCATATCACGAGGTCGGCCATGCCATTTTGGCCAAGCTTTTGCCCCATGCAGACCCAATTCATAAAATTACCATCATACCTCGCGGCAGATCCATGGGTGTTACGCAGCAGATGCCTCTTGACGAACACCATGCCTATTCCAAGGAGTATTTGTTGAACCGCATCAAGATACTGCTCGGTGGTAGGGCTGCGGAGGAGCTTGTTTTTGGTAGGCAGACCACTGCTGCAAAGGATGACCTGTTAAAGGCTACGGAATTGGCTGCCTTGATGGTCTGTCAGTATGGCATGAGTGAAAGGCTCGGGCCTGTGGCCTATCAGATGGAATCAGGTTCGTTTTTAGGTCTTACAAACAGGCCTTCTTTCCTGAGTGACGAGATGGCCGCCTTGGCTGAGTCAGAAATGCACAACTTGATTGCATCCTCTTATAGGGATGTCATGGACCTTCTGTCCAAGGAACGTTCGTTGTTGACAAAGGTCTCTGAAATTTTATTGATGCAAGAAACTCTCGATGGAGAAGAATTCGATATTATCTATGAGTGTGACCGGAAGCTGTCAGGTCACTCCCTTGATCTTCCTGATAAGTGTGCGTTGTGCAATATAAGTTGGTGTGAAAAGAAATTGGCAATGACTAATCAGAAAGTGTAGTGATGAGATACGAACCCCATCAATGTTGCGAAAAACATTCAAGGTGATTGGTGATTTTTCAAATGCCATGAGCAATTGCGGCGTTTTCCTGTCTTGACGGCAAGCCCTCCTTGTGATATGAAAAAAAATAAAAAAGTATTACAGAGATGCACTTATGAATGCGCTTTTTGTGATATGAAAGGAGACTTGCCATGCACATGTCGGATGCCCTGATTTCTCCCTTAGTGGGTGGAGGTATGTGGGTTGTTTCAACCGGGATCATCGCATATTGCTCCAGACGCCTGAGGGAGACTATGAACGATGCGATCGTGCCTCTGATGGGGGTATTGGGCGCCTTTGTTTTTGCAGCCCAGATGATCAATTTCACCATTCCAGGCACTGGTTCCAGCGGCCATCTCACAGGAGGGCTGCTTTTGTCCATACTGTTGGGGCCTCATGCGGCGTTTCTGGTCATGTCCTCAATTATTACGGTTCAGGCCTTGTTGTTCGCTGACGGCGGGCTTTTGGCCCTGGGGTGTAATATCTTCAACATGGCATTTCCAGCTTGTTTTATAGCATATCCCCTCATATACCGCCCCATTGCCGCGGCCTCGAATGTATCAACACTGCGGCTGTTACTGGGTTCTGTTGCGGCTGCTGTGATCGCCCTGCAGATAGGGGCGTTCAGTGTGGTACTGGAGACATCGCTGTCCGGTATTTCTGAGCTGCCATTCAAGACATTTGTTTTATTTATGCAGCCCGTTCATCTGGCGATAGGGCTGGTAGAGGGTGTTGTAACAGCAGGGGTGATCGGTTTTCTGTATCAAGTCAGGCCGGAGCTTTTTGAATCGGCTTTTCATAGGCCTGTATGCCATGCCTTGAGGCATGTCCTTGCTGGTTTCGGGGTGCTGGCGTTATTGACAGCCGGCGTGTTTTCCTGGTTCGCTTCGTCACATCCGGACGGTCTGGAGTGGTCAATAGGCAATGTGGCGGGCAAAGAGGAATTGGAGGCAGCGAAAGACGGTATTCATGGGGTGTTTGCCGCTGTTCAATCCAGGCTGGCCCTGATGCCCGAGTATTCCCTGCCTGAAAAGGATAGTGCTGGAGGGTCAGGAGAGGCGCCGGTAGATACAAAGATAACAGGCAAAAAGGATGAATCATGGCCTGCTGTGAGCCCTGGTACAAGTTTGGCGGGCATAATCGGCGGCATAATCACCTTATTGATAGTAAGTGCAGCCGGTTTTGTGTTGAAGCGCGGTGTTGCCAAAAATGCGATATAAACAGGCGGCAAGCCGTTGAGGTCTTTCTTGCCGCCTGTTGTGATGAGTTATTGAACAGTCCTTGTGAGTCTTTTGTTATCTGCAGGGCACTCGTCTTCTCATGGGATAGTCATACCTGTACCAGTAGCGGTAGCCATAGGCATCCACCCGCCATTCCCCTTCCACTACCTCATAGCAGACCTCATGAGGCGGAGGAGGCGGTGGCGGAGGTGAGTAATATGAGTAGTAATTCGTCTGATGATAAACCGGCGGTGGCGGAGGTGCGGCATAATATGGTTGCGGCCTGACGATGTCATAGATCAAGCTGCCCACTACCACTCCGCCCACAACAGGCCAGAACACTCGGCCGCCCCCGTCGTGATGCCGTTCCCACGCAAGCGCAGGAGCTGCATTGATTGAATACATCATGCCGGCAGCCAACATAATAACCATCAGTTTTTTCATTTTTTGTTGTCTCCTTTCAAAGAGATTTCTATATTGCATGTGCTGTTCAGGGTATTTTCACCATTGAATAAAACCAAGGGTGTCTTTGAAAAAAGAAGCATTTTTCATACCATGTCCTTTTGTTTTTTTGCGGCGCAAATGCCCAGCGGTTTCCTTGCTTATAACAAAAAATAATCATCTTTTTGTGTTCCGGACACAAGATATCCTGAAAGATGTCTGTTTTTAGCCAGTCATGGTTAAAAAATAACATGTTATTTTTTATTTTGCGATAAAATGAATTATTAAGCGCAGTTATTGCCTTTTGCCTGTAAACATGATGTAATGAATAAAAAAACCATTGGATGGTCTCCCATAGGGCCGAAAAATATTTCGTGCTACATTCCGTAAGAATGATGTGGAGTGCCAGAGGATACACAGGAGGTGCATGATGATTATTGAGGAGCAGGAGGCCATTTTCAGGGCCATTCGTCAGGCTGGCGTCATTGCCGTAGTGGGCATATCGGAAGACCGGAATCGGCCCAGTTATATGATCGCTCAACGGCTTATGGCATATAACCGCTTCAGGCTTTATCTGGTCAATCCTGTTCATGCAGGCAAGAAAATTTTAGGCCAGGAGGTGCTCGGCAGTCTGCTGAATGTGAAGGAACATATTGATATCGTGGATGTATTCCGCAGGCCTGATGCCATTGAGCCGATCTTTGAAGACGCCTTGAGATGCCAGGCGGGTTTGGTCTGGCTTCAGCCCGGCACAGAGGATTTGAAGGTCATTGAGAGATATAGTGATCGCATCGACATTGTGTTCAACGCATGTCTCGGTGTGATGGCGGCCGGAGCTATGGTGCACTAAGTTGCAATGCACACAAAAAAACCGTCCCATAGCCATGGAGTGGCTACTGGACTGGTTTGTCTTTTCTAAATGATGGAGGAAACGACGACCTACCGCTAAACAGTCTCAAAGCCCGCGCTCCTCGTAACCACTTGATAATAAACGCAGAAGTCATCTTACACAACCACTTCCCGACAACCCGACCAGAGAAACGATTTTCTCCCCTGATTTACCGGCACCGGGCGAGGGTGACGGGTTTGCAGTAAAACCGAATATCTGGCATTGAGCCGCAACAACTTCGAATCCGGTTTTCGGACGCCGGTTCGGTTCCCAAAACGGGAATCGAATTCGCCAGAGCATCAGCCCTTTGGCGGATATGGATCGTTCCCGTGGCTGTCCTTGTTCTGGATCTTCCCGTCCTTGCCGTGGATGTAGAACTCGGTGCCTTGGTTCTGGCTGATCTTGCGCCCGGCATCGACGGCATCCTGCTTCTTGTCGAAGTGGCC
>JAQVIJ010000003.1 GCA_028695735.1 Deltaproteobacteria bacterium
TATAGCGAAGGGGACACACCTGTTCCCATTCCGAACACAGAAGTTAAGCCCTTCAGCGCCGATGGTACTGCCTCGTCAGTAGGTGGGAGAGTAGGACACCGCCGGATTAAATTTTAGGCCCCCTTAACTGGGGGCTTTTTTATTTAATATGCATAAACAGCCGAAAGCCACGCCCGCTCCCTGGGATTGTTGGCACTCTGGGACAAGACCTCCGTCTGATAGAGGTAGGGAATATGTTGCGGAGTCACTGTCCCGCTGTTGTTGTTCACCACACCACCTGTCTCCAATACATTCGTAGAAGTACTGCTGTTGCCTTCGTCGTTTTTTCTCAGAAATGGTGCATCGTCTTGTGAGATTGATAGTTATCTGCAACTGATTGGTTTCATTATAGGGGGCTGAAATGAGGTTCTTCATCTCCTCCGAAAGTTTTACATTTTACAATTTAAAATTTGTTTTTGTGCGTCTATTTCAGTAAATTTCGTAAAAATTTTATTGACAAAATTGATTCTATTTTTTAAAATAAAATTTCTGCAAAATATTGATATAAACTTGATTCGAAAAGGGGGGGACGAGTATGAATCTTATTGCAAGGGCCAAGGCAATTTTATTGCATCCCAGAGAGGAATGGCAGATTATTACAGAGGAATCAACAAACATACAGAATCTTTATAAAGAGTATATTATGATTCTGGCAGGAATCGGACCAATAGCCTCAATTATCGGAATGTCGATAGTTGGTATAAGCCTGCCTTTTGTTGGTTCATTTAGAGTGCCATTGACTACCTCAATTGCATCTTCTGTCGTTAATTATCTGATGACACTTGCCGGTGTTTATGTGTTTGCTTTGATTATCGATGCATTGGCCCCTACTTTTTCAGGTGAAAAAAATTTTGGCCAGGCATTTAAATTGGCTACTTACAGTTCTACAGCAGCGTGGATAGCTGGTATTTTTACAATAATTCCTGCAATGAGCGTATTGGGAATATTGGGTTGTTATAGCTTATTTCTATTGTATACTGGTCTTCCTATTCTTATGAAAGTTCCTAAAGAGAAGGCATTGGGTTATACCATAACAGTTGTTATCGCTGCTATTATCATTTTTATGATTATCGGAGCAGTATCTCATACATTTATTTCCTATCCTGTGCCCAATATGCCTGTACCCAATATACGATAGCTGTTGAGTAGGCCATTTGAATTCATGCAGAATGAGGGATTATGTAGTGTTTTTAAATAGCTCCTTGGCTGTAAGGTAATGAAACCAATGGCCCTATATGGAGATGCAGCAGCTTTCAGGTTGATGTGTTGTGTGAGAATTGATGCTTCTGATGCTATAAAGGTGATAAGTGAAAAGTAGTTCTTATCACCTTGCCGCCTTCAGGGCCGCCTTTGGGCCCCAATTCTATTACACAATCACATAATTCAATGAGTTCTTCCATGTGTTCTATAATGACTATGGAATGGCCTAACTGTATCAGTTCATTCCAGATGTCTAAAAGTTGTTGTATATCGCACAGATGCAGCCCTCTGGAGGGTTCGTCCATTAGGTATATGTTGGGTTGTTTAGATGGCGTTATGAGTGCCTGACAGAGTTTGAGCCGTTGGCATTCACCTCCTGAGAGATTTACTGCCCACTGACCCAGCTGCAGATACCCCAGCCCCATTCGCATGGCTTCCTTGAGGGGTTTTCTGATATATGCGACCTTGGAGAAGAAGTTGTGTGCCTCTTCAATGGTCATCTGAAGCACCTCAGCTATATTGAAGCCCTTGTATCGAATTCTCAATGTGTCCCTATTATATCGGGCGCCTCCGCAGATCTCACATACTGACTTTATGGGAGGCAGGTATTCCACATCTGTGGTCACAAAGCCCTGGCCCTGGCATGCCTCACACCTACCTCCTGGTTGCATAAGATTGAAATGAGAAGGGCCGTAGCCGCTGGCCCTGGCTGCCTGAGTCATGGAAAAGAGCTTTTTGATGTGAGCAAAGATGCCCAGATATGTGGCAGGCATGGAGAATTTGGAACGAAAAAGGGGTTGCTGATTTACGATGCGCGGCACAGGCCAGCTTTGGGTATTATATAAGGACAGCAGCGGAGTAGCTGCGGTGGTTTCGAGTTGATTGCGTTCGTGTTTTTGTAGCAATGCCTCATAAAGGGCACTGGCCAGGCTGCTCTTTCCCGAGCCTGAGACACCTGTTATGCAGGAGAGGGTGTTTAAGGGAAAGGCCACTGATATGTTTTGCAGGTTATTTTTGGAGACATGCTGAAGCATCAGATACGGCCATGATTTTGATATAGCTTGTCTTTGGCGGAATAGCCGCTTTTGACCCGTTAGATATGGTCGAGTGACGGAGGCCTCACAGGCATTCAAGTCGGCTGGAGGGCCTGCATAGATGAGTTCACCCCCCTTTTTGCCCGACCCTGGCCCAAGTTCCACCACATAATCCGCCTGCTCAATGCTCTTTAGGTCGTGCTCCACCAGCACAATGGTATTGCCCATTTCCTTAAGTGCCTTTAGTTCGTTCCACAACGCCGCCTGTTCCTTTGTGTGTAGGCCGCAGGTGGGTTCATCCAGCACATAGAGGACACCGGTAAGCGCCCTTCCCAACTGCGCTGACAGCCGCATTCTCTGTATCTCTCCGCCGGATAGATTTTGAAGGGGCATATTCAAGGGAACATAGCCCAAGCCCAAGCGTTCCATGGACTGCAGTCTGTTTTGAATGGCCTTGATCAGCTCCTCCGCTGCACATTTGCGGGCTGATTCCCTGTGAAATGACAGGGTGGCAAGGAGCTTTTCCATAAAAATAGACAGGTCCTGAATGTTACAGGACAGGAGTTCGTAAATGGAGCGGTTTAAGACCTTGACAGCCCTTGCAAAGGAATTGAGTCCTGTATGTTCACATTGGGCGCATCCTTTGCCGCTGCATGACTCACATGCGCCGTCGGCATGAAAAGGCGAGAAGAGCTGCGGTGTAAGGGAAGGGAATTGCAGCAGGCAGTCAGGGCAGAAAGGGCGTTCTGTAAAGGTAAGGCAGTTGGGGGCGGCCTGCGTTGTGTCTTGCGCCTCCACTTTTACCACTCCGTCTCCAAGCCGCAGGGCTATGCGCAATGAATCTGTGATGCGGGCAAGCCCTCCTGGTTTCAGCAGGATTCGGTCCACTACCACGTCAATGGTCCTGATTGATTCTATATCGGTGCCGATGTCATTCAGCATGGATTGTTCATCATTGATCCTGACCCGTATAAAGCCTTCTCTTGCCAATTGTTCAAGGATTTTTTCTGCTTTTTGTTTTTTGAGCCGCTGAGTGACTGGTGCCAATAGGGTCAGTTTTGTGCCTTCGGCCATGGAACACAGGGTTTCTGCCATTCGTTCCAGTGTCATGGTTAGAATGCGGCGGTGGCAGGACGGACAATACATCTCACCCATCTGCGCAAACAGATTTCTTAAAAATGAACTGATGTCAGTGAGATTGGCCACAGTGGTTTTGAGATTGGCAGGGACATAATTGTGTTCCAGCAGCAGAGGAGGGGGGAGGCCGTGAATCGCCTGTGCCTTCGGTCTTTCCCACAGACGAAGGAGCCTTTTGACCTCAAGCCCCATGGACTCAAGATATCTGTGCTGGCCTTCTGCAAACAACACATCTATGGCCAGAGTGGATTTCCCCGAGCCAGAAGGGCCTGTGATGACTGTTAGTTGGCCAATGGGTATGGAAAGGTCGAATCCTTTGAGATTGTGATGTGTTACTCCCTTCAGAAGGATCTGTTTTTGTCCCATGTGGTTTTCTGTCGTCTCCGCAATAGCATTGCAGGAGCTTGCCTTATGGTCATACATGATAAAACATGATGGGAACCGCTCAATCCATCAGTTCTTTTTCAATACAGGGCATGTCATGGTGTGTTTGATGGCGTCTATGGACTGGAGTTTATGCAGCACAAGATTGGACAAGGCATCGTGGCTGTCAGCTTCCACCTCCGCTATAATATCGTAAGGCCCCATGATGATGTCATATCTTTTGATTTCAGGCATGTCAGACAGAAGTTTAGCCACAAGAGTGGTCTTGCCTATGACTGTATTGAGAAGAACATAGGCCTTTATACTGTTGGTCTGTGCGTTCGAGCTCGTCATGGTTTTTTCTCCTTTTTTTGAAATTTTTGATATAGATAACGCCATCCACCGCAAGTTTTATGGCCAATGGCAAAAAAAACCAGATACTATTTTTGTGCTTCATCTTCTTGTTTTTCTACAGAGTTGTCGGACTGGCGGCTTTTCACTCTCTGATGTGATAAAAGGGGGCTTGGTTGAAAGTGTATGCGTTTGCAGGTGTCATAACGGACTGTTTTGTGTGTTTTGGGGTTTTGGAATGTCCTGCCTGACTGGGTTGTCGCATTGAAACTGCCGAACCCGCGTATCTCGACACGTTGCCCGTGCGCTATGGCCTCTGTTATGCTGTCGAGAATGATATCAACGGCCAGGGCGATATCTTGCTTGTAGTGTTGTGGGAGTCTTTTGTGCAGTATGTCCAAGAATTCCGGCTTCAAAACAGTGATTGCCATGGTATTTAGGAAATAGGCTGAGGGGTGGTCTGCTTGAGTAAGAAATGATTTACAATAGATGAAAGTGTGTTGGCGCCTTCTTCTTCCAGAAGCTGTTTAAATGACATAAAACGGTCTTTCTGCGGATAGAACAGTTCAGGTTCGCTGGTCAGTCCTGCCTCTTTGGAGGTGATGCGTATGGCTTCGTTGAAGTTTCCGATGTGATCTATCAGTTTGAGCTCAAGTGCCTGATTACCTGAAAATATACGTCCGTCCGCAAGGGTTTCCACCTGTTCCAGTGGGAGTTTTCTGGATTCTGCAACCGCTGCAATGAACTGTCTGTGAATATCGTGCATGACTGACTCTATCACGGCCTTTTCTTCCGGAGTCAGGTCGCGAGTCATGGGGCCCAGGTCCTTCAATGCCCCGCTCTTTATGACATCCAGTTTGATGCCGAGCTTCTCAAGCATGGTGCCCACATTCGGCAGTTTCATTATGACGCCTATACTGCCGGTTATCGTGCCCGGGTTGGAGAGAATCTTTCTCGCCCCAATGGCGGTGTAATAGCCTCCGGATGCAGCCAGGTTGCCCAGGGATGCGATAACGGGTTTGGTCTTGTCCAGGGATTTCAGTTCGGAATATAGTTCCTGAGACGCCCCGACCGCCCCTCCGGGGCAGTCTATTCGGACTATTACGGCCTTTATTGAATCATCTTTTTGGAATTGTCGGATGTATTTCAGATAGTCGTCGCTACCGTCAAGAATACCCTTTACCTCAAGGACTCCTATGCGGTTCGCATTGGGCAGCACGGGTTTTTTGAAGCTGTTGAAGGCAAAGAAAAAGAGTGCAAATATAGAAAGCAGGCCCAGAAGGGTCAGGCCACCGATGGTGGCCAGGACGATCAAAAATGTGTTGCCGTGTTGTTTCTGGTTGGTTTCCTGGGCCTGATTCATTTGGATTTAGTTTTCGGTTTTTGCCCTCGCCTCTTTAAGCAGGCTGCCGAGAGTGGCTGGACCTTTTTGGACATTGGTGGCGTATTCTTCGTAATAGGTCTTTTCACTTTCTTCGTTGATCTTTTTTATGGAGAGCCCTATACGTTTGTCAACAGTGGAGATATTGATTACCTTGGCAGATATTTCCTGGCCAGGTTCATACATGCCTACTGGTGTCTTGATTTTTTGATTGGAGACTTCAGAAACATGTATCAGCCCTTCTATGCCATCTTCTATTTCCACAAAGATACCAAAATCCGTAACATTGGTAATCTTGCCGGTTATAATTGATCCCAATGGATAACGTTCAGGCACAGTTGCCCATGGCTCGGGATGGAGTTGTTTTACACCAAGCGAAAAGCGTTCTTTTTCTTTGTCTATATTCAACACTACTGCTTGTATGCGGTCACCTTTTTTGTAGAGTTGGTTGGGATGATTGACTTTTTTGCTCCAGGACAGATCAGAGAGATGCACCAGACCATCAATACCTTCTTCTATTCCCATGAAGAGGCCGAAGTCTGTTATGTTTTTGACAGTGCCTTCTATGACAGTTCCGATAGGATAGCGTTCTTCGAGGCTGTCCCATGGATTGGGCTCTAATTGCCTGAGGCTCAGTGAGATGCGTTTTGCATTGGTATCTACATTCAGAACTGCTGCCTCCACGCGATCTCCGGTTTTCATGATCTGTGATGGTTTTTTGACGCGTTTGGTCCATGACATCTCGGAGATGTGGATCATGCCCTCCACACCCTCTTCCAGCTCTACAAAAGCACCATAATCGGTCATGCTGACAACCTTGCCTGTGACCCGATCGCCTGTATGATAGCGGTCGGCAATGGTGAGCCATGGGTCCTCTGTCATCTGTTTGATGCCTATGGATATCTTTTCTGTAGCCGGATCGAAACTCAATATCTTGACCGTGACTTTATCGCCTGTCTTGAAGATTTTTGCAGGATTTTCGGCACGGCCCCAGGATATATCGCTGACATGCAGAAGCCCGTCGATGCCTCCGATATCTACGAATACGCCATAATCCATGACATTTTTGACAATACCTTCCCGTACCTGCCCAACTTCAAGGGTTTTGAGGGTCTCTTCCTTGCTCTTGTTCCTTTCTTTCTCCAGAAGCGCCCTGCGGGAGACCACTACATTTTCCCTGCTGCGGTTGCATTTGACAACCAGGCATTCAATGGTGTCCCCGATTAGTGATTCGGCATTGCCGACGGGTTTGAGGTCGATCTGGGACAGAGGCAGAAATGCCTTGATTCCGCTTTTGACATCGCCGAGCAGGACTTCAAGTCCACCCTTCACCCTGTTCAGCACAGTGCCTTTAATCGGGGTCTGGTTGTCAAAGGCATTTTTTATCTCATCCCATGCCTGGCGTTTGAGGAGTTTACCGTAAGAGAGTCTCAATGAGCCGGTGTCACTGTCCCATCTCTCGATGAGAACCTGTATGGTGTCACCGGGCTGTACTGTAATTTTTTGGTCGATTCCGATAAAATCCTGCATGGGAAGTGGTATTTCAGCTTTATAGCCCACATCTACCATGACATGATCCTTATCTATGCGGACTACCTTGGCGTCTATAATGTCTCCTTGATGGAAGTCGGTGAGACCTGATTCAAAGAGCTGATTCATGTCGGTGATCTCATCCATTTTGTTAAATGAGGATGGCGCGGTCATCTCTGCCGCGGCTTGAGCCTGTTGTTGAGTTGTTTCGTTTGCGTTGACCATGTTTTCCATTAATGGAAATCCCCCTAAACTGAATAAAATAGACTTTGTTTAACAGAAAATCCCTCATACTTCAATGGCTAAAAAGAAAAAAGTGCTTGCTATGCCTGGCCGTGTTTTTTAAAGGTGATTCATCCATCTATTGGGAAATGCAAAAAAGCAATTTTTTTGTTTTACTTAAACGTGAATTTTGGGATGTTATAAATCTCTTGACATGTAAGAAAGTCGGTGGTTATTTTACATGTACCAAAAAAAACAAGGAGGAGATTCAAAATGCGTACAAAGGTATTGGCTATTTGTTCAGCTCTGATGTTCACGGTTGCAATGACTGGTATGGCTTTTGCTGAGGATTGCGCCAGCGGCACAGTAAAGTCTGTTGACGGTCAGAATGTGGTCGTGGATTGCGGTGGCAAGGATGTCAAGGCCACTGGTGATGCAAAGGTCGGCGACAAGGTCGCAGTCAAGGATGGCAAGGTAGCAAAGGCCGCCAAGAAGAAGACCGAAGGTTGCTAATCTTTTCCATAAATTGACATGAGATTCGAAAAAGGGCGTCCTGTAAGGGCGCCCTTTTTTTATTGGGTTTGCATACGCCTGTTATGCCTCAGCCATCCTTTTCAATGCCTCGATGCGCATCCTGTAGTCCGTTTTTCCAAATACGGCTGAACCTGCCACAACAATATCCGCTCCTGCCTCCGACACCTGTGCGATGGTCTGTTCATTGATTCCGCCATCCACCTCGATCGCGGGATGGTGATTGTTTTTTCTTGCCATCTCCTGAATCTTGTGGATTTTTTGCAGACTGGAAGGAAGGAAATGCTGGCCTCCGAAGCCGGGGTTTACGCTCATGACCAGTATCATATCTACATCGGCCATACAATACTCCAAGAGTTGGGGAGGGGTGGCCGGATTGAGGGATACGCCGGCCTTTATCCCTAACTCCTTGATTCTGTTGATGGTTCTGTTCAGATGTGGACATGCCTCGATGTGTACCGTCAGCCAGTCCGCCCCTGCCCTGGCAAAGGCCTCCAGATATCTGTCGGGGTCTTCTATCATCAAATGGACATCCAGCTCAAGGGATGTGACCTGGCGCACTGCCTGCACCACCAGGGGGCCAAGCGTGATGTTGGGTACGAAATGCCCGTCCATGACATCGATGTGGATGAGGTCGGCTCCTGCCGCTTCCACTGCACGTATTTCATCCCCGAGACGACTGAAATCAGCTGAGAGAATGGATGGTGCTATTTTGATTTTTTTTCTCATAGGTTAGTCCTTTTGAATATTTTTATGGGTTCCCTTGTGTTGTTGAGTGGGCGGCTATGAAAAGCTGCCCCAATGAGAGTCCTCCATCGTTTACAGGAACGGTTTCGCCTGTATAGGCATTAAGTCCCATTTTTTCAATGCCAGCCATGAGGTGAGTAAGCAGTATCCTGTTCTGCATACTTCCGCCGCCCAGGACTACCGGTCTGTCTCCGATATGTGAGATGAGCTTTTCGATGAGCTGCATAATAGCATGAACGAGCCAGGCGTGAAAGCGCATGGCGATGTCGGTTTTTGGAGTCCCGATGCACAGGTCATCGAGAATGCCCTGAATGGCGGCGGTACATGGGAATGACAGACAGCCATTGTATCGCCCCGAGCCGATTTTGGTTGAATAGCCCTGGGCAGCGGCGGTTTCAAAGGTAATCGAGGCGTTTTCGGCCAGGGCTTCCAGCTCCATGGCCGCCTGTCCCTCATAAGTGGAGATGAGTCTGACGCCCAGCAGGGCTGCCACAGCGTCGAACAGACGGCCGCAGCTGGAGGTCAAGGGTGTATTGATGGAGGATTCGAGCATTTGCAGTACGAGACCTGTGCGTTCTCTTGAAAGCTGTTTGAAATGTGGTGGCAGGCATTCAAGGGCATCCCTGCCATAAATGTCGTAAAGGGCTGACAGACCCATGCGCCAGGGTTCTTTGGCGGCCATATCGCCGCCTGGCATATGAAGATAGGGGAGGTGCGCCATGCGCTTATAGTGCGCCGGTGTACAGAGCAGTATCTCTCCTCCCCAGATCGTGCCGTCCGGGCCGAGTCCTGTGCCGTCCAGTATGATTGCAAGGACTTCTTGATGCAGGTGATGTTCCGCCATTACGGCTGCTGCGTGAGCGTGGTGGTGTTGCACCTGCACCAGGGGCAGGCCGGTGCCTTTTGCATATTGCGTGGAGAGATAATCAGGGTGCAGGTCGCAGACCACTTGCCCTGGTTCTATGGAAAACAACCCTTGCATATGGCTTGCAGTGGTTTCGAAAAACTGAAGGTTCTCTATGGAATTCAAATCACCTATGTGGGGGCTCAGAAAGGCCTTGTCGGCCTTTGCGATGCAGAAGGTGTTCTTGAGTTCCGCTCCGCAGGCCAGTATGGAAGCTGCCGGCGCATCAATCTTGATGTAATCAGGGACATAGCCACGGCTGCGCCGAATGATCTGTATTCGATCGCCGTTGATGCGGCAAACCGAGTCATCCACTCTGGATATGATGTCCCTGTTATGTAGAAGGAAATAGTCGGCTATATTTACAAGTTTTTTCAGGGCATCTTCGTTATCTGTGCAGATGGGCGAACCCGTTGCATTGCCGCTGGTCATTACCAGGGCGTCGATGGAATTCAGGGTTTCAAAAAGCAGGAGATGAAGAGGGGTGTATGGCAGCATCACGCCCAACTCATTTAGGTTGCAAGCGAGGTTTTCGGGAAGTGGAAATGGCGTGCGTTTTTTCAGACATACTATGGGCTGAAGCCTGCCGGAAAGCAGTGCTTCTTCACAGGAAGAGACATGACACAGCCGTTTTGCCGTAGGGAGGTCGCGGACCATGACCGCCAGGGGTTTGTGGGGCCGTTTCTTTCGCTCCCGAAGCCGTTGTACGGCCTCGAACGAATGCGCGTTTACAGCCAGATGAAAGCCGCCCAACCCTTTTATGGCCAGTATCAGGCCGTTTTTCAGGCACTCAGCCGCTGTTTTCAGAAGTCTTTGAGTGGCTGTCGCAGCATCGCTGCCGGGTGTCACGCGTTCTGACAGCCGGCCTTCGCAGGTCACAAGTTCAAGGGTGGGGCCGCAGTCGCGGCAGGAGATGGGCTGTGCATGAAACCGTCTGTCAGATATGTCTTCATATTCCTTACGGCAGAGGGAGCACATGGGGAAGATATCCATGGAGGTGTTTTGCCGGTCATAGGGTGTGGTCTTCACGATGGACCAGCGGGGGCCGCAGTGAGTGCAGTTTATAAACGGGTAGCAGTAACG
Source organism: Deltaproteobacteria bacterium (assembly GCA_028695735.1). Taxonomy (GTDB): domain Bacteria; phylum Desulfobacterota; class Dissulfuribacteria; order Dissulfuribacterales; family DYLC01; genus JAQVIJ01. Next base: position 10,523 of record JAQVIJ010000003.1, read on the forward strand.
TCTGTCCGTAACATCAAGGCATTCCCTTTTGCAGGCATCACATACAGCTATATCCGGAGAAACCAATGCCTCTTTGGCCGAGGCAGCGCGGCTTGGCAGAATGGAGAATGTCTCCGGCAGGGCTTGCAGTGAGATCGCCCTGGTTTCACAGGAATCGATGCGGGCCAGGGGCGGCGGTGACTCCAGCAGCGTCTTCAGAAAGGCGGCGAGCGCATGTTTTTCACCGAAGCAACGAATGGTAACGCCACTGGTGGTATTCCATGCCCAGCCTTTGATGCCAAATCGCTGAGCGAGCTGCACAACAAACGGCCTGAACCCCACGCCTTGGACAATGCCCTCCAGGCGTATCTCCAGACCGTCGTCATCTGCATTCATAGGATTTAACAGCACATGGGTTTTGCAGTGGCCTTGTCGCTCTTTTTGTGGCCGAGGCGGTTCAATGCATTGATATATGCCTTGGCGCTGGCAGTGATGATGTCGGAGTCGGCGCCCTGGCCTGTGACCACCACGCCATCCTCTTCTATGCGGACGGTCACCTCTCCTTGGGCATCCAGCCCGCCTGTCACTGAGTTTACGGAGAATTTGAGGAGTTTGCTGCCGGTCTGAGTGAGCTGGGAAATGGCGTTGAAAGCCGCATCCACAGGGCCTGCACCCAGGCTTACAGTGGTCTTTTCCTCCCCGTCTATCTCCATGGAGACAGTGGCTGTGGGCTTGATGCCGCTGCCCGCTGCCACATGTAGATATGTCAGGCGGTATCTGTCTGGGATCCGAAGGATTTCATCGGCGATGAGGGTCTCCAGGTCCTCGGTATATATCTCCTTTTTCTTGTCTGCCAGGGCCTTGAAGCGAGCAAATACGCGATCCACATCCTCTTCTGTGAGGTTGTAGCCTAGTTCCTCCAGCTTGGCCTTCATGGCATGTCTGCCCGAGTGTTTGCCCATTACAAGGGCGCCCTTAGTCAGGCCGATATCTGCGGGATCCATAATCTCGTAGGTGGTGCGTTCCTTGAGCACGCCGTCTTGATGAATGCCTGATTCATGGGCAAAGGCATTTGCTCCAACTATTGCCTTGTTGGGCTGCACTACCATGCCGGTCAGCAGACTGACCAGGCGGCTGGTGGCTGTGATGAAACGGGTATTGATGTTGTTAGTGAACGGCAGGAGGTCGTGTCGAGTTTTGATGGCCATTACAACCTCTTCCAGAGAGGTATTCCCTGCCCGTTCTCCGATGCCGTTTATGGTGCATTCCACCTGTTCCGCACCGTTTTGAATGGCGTTCAGCACATTAGCTGTGGCCAGTCCCAGGTCATTGTGGCAGTGCACACTGAGGACAGCCTTGTGTATATTTGAGGTGTTGGCCCTCACATACTGAATCATGCGGCCAAAGTCCCATGGCAGTGCATAACCCACAGTATCCGGAAAATTCACTACTCGCGCCCCTGCCTCTATGACCGTTTCGAACACGCGGCAGAGATAGTCCAGGTCGCTTCTGCTGGCATCTTCTGCGGAGAATTCCACATTGCCGGTATATCTGGCGGCGTAAGCCACTGCATTTCGCGCCATTTCCAGGGCCTCTTCCCTGGTTTTGCGCAGTTTGTGTTTCAAATGTATGTCAGAGGTGGCAAGAAAGGTATGTATGCGAGGGTTGGCGCCGTTTTTAATGGCCTCCCATGCAACGTCTATATCTTTTGGGTTGGCACGGGCCAGGGCGGCCACCTGAAGGCCCCTCAGCTCGTCAGCCAATTTTTTAACGCCTTCGAAGTCGCCAGGGGATGCCACAGGAAAACCTGCCTCCAATACATCCACGCCCAGTTTTTCAAGCTGTTTGCCAATCTGCAATTTTTCTTCCATGTTCAGGGAGACGCCCGGCGACTGTTCGCCGTCCCTGAGTGTGGTGTCGAATATGATGATGTTTTTGCCGGATTCCGTTGTCATGATTGCACCTCCGTGGTGTGTGTAATATCCTCAGGCGTCTTCTTTTTCAGGAATTTGAACGGAAAAAGGATCGGGCCGGACAGGATATATGTCAGGAAGATAGCAAAGAGGGTTATCTTATACTCGATGGCTGTTACAGAGAGCAGCAGGAGGATGATGATGAGTCCTGAAAATGGGTGTTGACGCAGCCACGGCATTTCCTTGAAGCTGTAATAGTGTATGTTGCTGACCATCAGGAATGCAACCCCGTACATCATCCCTAAAATCCATGGAGAGTGAACCTGTTCCTGCATACCCAGATAGTTGCAGAAGAGCACGGATGTCGCCACCATTGCTGCGGCTGACGGACAGGGTAATCCGAGAAAATATGTCTTGGAGCTGCTTCCGGCCATGCTAAGGGTATTGAATCTTGCCAATCGCAAGGCCGTTGTGGCTACATAAAGAAATGCGGCCAGCCAGCCAAGACGCCCATAACCCTGCAAACCCCATAGAAAGCCCAGTATGCCTGGGGCTACTCCGAAGGATATCAGGTCCGAAAGGGAATCGTACTCCACGCCGAATCTGCTGGTGGTCTTGGTGAGTCTGGCTACGCGGCCATCTAAGCCGTCGAAGACAGCGGCCAGCAGGATTGCGTCGGCAGCCAGGGTGTAATTGCCTTTTATGGAGGATATGATGGAATAAAAACCGCTGAAGAGACAGAGGGAGGTCAAGAGATTGGGCAACAGATAAACGCTCTTGTACTTGGGCATGGTTTGCATGTCATCCATCATGGCAGCCTCCTGAAATAAATTAGTCAATGATATGATTGTGTGGTTAGGATTCTGAGGTCTTGTAAGTGCAGCCGTCTTTTTACTGGGTTGATACCTTCAATATGGCTAATACAGTCTGCCCTGCTACCACCTTCTGGTTTATCTCCGCACAGATGTGGCATGAGCCTGGTACATATAGGTCCACTCTGGAGCCGAATCTGATGAGGCCTATCCTTTGGCCTTTTTTGATGCAATCGTCCTCTTCCGCCCAGCAGACGATGCGGCGGGCTATCAGGCCTGCCACCTGTACCATGGAACATTGTATGCCATTTTCTGTACAAAGCAATATGGCATTTTTTTCGTTCTCCAGCATGGCCCTGTGACGGTCAGCGGGCAGAAATCTGCCCTCGCTGTAGGATATTCGTTGTACGACCCCGCTTACGGGGCTTCTGTTTACATGCACATCGAATACGTTCATGAAGATGCTGATGCGAGTGTAACCAGTCAGGTTGAATGCATCAAGGGACGCATTCTGCTGAATATCGACTATTCTGCCATCGGCAGGTGATACGAAACTGATGGTATGGCTGGTGTCCTGAGGCGTGACCCGTTCAGGGTCCCTGAAGAAGTAAAAAATGAAAAGAAATCCTGCCAGCGCGATGCCGGCAGGAATCTGCCAGTTCAATATGGCGAATATAACGGCGAAAAATGCGGCTGTGCCCCAAAAAGGTATGCCTTCCTTGGCAATGGGTATGCGTTCATGCAGCATCTTTATTTCTTGAGCCAGCCCATCATGGCCCTGAGCCGACCACCCACATCCTCAATCTGGTGTTCTTTGTCTATACGCCTGTAGGCGTTCAGCACAGGCCTGTTGGCCTGGTTTTCCAGTATCCATTCACGGGCGAATTGACCTGTCTGTATCTCGTCCAGGATCTTACGCATCTCTTTTTTGGTCTCTTCCGTGACGATGCGTCTGCCGCGAGTGATGTCGCCGTATTCAGCGGTATCGCTGATGGAATAGCGCATTCTGGAGATGCCGCCTTCGTAGATGAGGTCAACTATGAGTTTTACCTCGTGACAGCACTCGAAATATGCGATTTCCGGTTGGTAGCCGGCGGCAACCAGGGTTTCAAAACCTGCCTTGATGAGGGCGGTGAGGCCGCCGCACAGCACCACCTGCTCGCCAAAGAGGTCTGTCTCGGTCTCTTCCTTGAAGGTGGTCTCCAGGATGCCGGCCCGTGCTGCACCGATACCCTTGGCATAGGCCAATGCCCTTGCCATGGCCTGGCCGGTGGCATCCTGATGAATGGCTACCAGTGCAGGTACACCTGCCCCCCTTTCATACTCCCTTCTCACCAGATGGCCCGGACCCTTGGGGGCTACCATGGCCACATCCACATCAGCAGGCGGCACGATCTGACCAAAGTGAATGTTGAAACCATGGGCGAAGAGCAGCATCTTGCCGGCCTTCAGATGGGGTTGAATATCGGAATGATACACTGCGGCCTGCACCTGATCCGGCAGCAGTATCATGATGACATCGGCCTGTTGAGCGGCCTCTTCGGCACTTACCGGCTTGAAGCCGTGTTTGACAGCCAGATCATAATTCACTGATCCAGGTCTTTGGCCTACAATGACATTCAGACCGCTTTCCTTCAGGTTCTGGGCATGTGCATGGCCCTGACTGCCGTATCCTATTACCGCTATGGTCTTTCCTTTCAGACTGTCCAATGAGGCATCCTGTTCGTAATATAGTTTCATCTTTGTCTTCCTTTCATTTTTGATGGATTATGTATTTTTTTGTTCGCGTTGCATGGCAATGGTGCCGGTTCTGACAAGTTCCTTTATACCGATGGGCAAAAGCAGGTCGATGACCGCCTTGAGTTTGCTTTCCGGGCCAGTCACCTCCAGGGTGTATGTCTTGGCTGTGACATCCACTATCTTGCAGCGGAAGATCTCGCATATACGCAGGACCTCGGAACGGGTTTCGGATTCCGCTGCATTGACCTTGATCAGGGCCATTTCCCTCTCCACAAATTCATCCTGACTGACATCGGTTACCTTATAGACATCCACCAGCCGATTCAGTTGTTTGATAATTTGATCGATAATGGCGTCATCACCGATGGTGACCAGTGTCATGTGGGAAAGTGTCGAATCCAGTGTGGAGGCCACACAAAGGCTTTCGATGTTGAAGCCTCTGCCGCTGAAGAGGCCCGCCACTCGAGAGAGGGCGCCAGGGCTGTTTTCCAAAAGTATAGACAGCGTGTGTCGCATATTTTAATACTCCTTTCTTGGGCTAATTTTGTATAACACCAAATTAGACGAGCAACATCTCTGTATGAGCCTTGCCAGCAGGTATCATGGGGAATACGCCTTCTTCCCTGGCTATGACGAATTCCATGATGGCCAGGCCCGGGTACTCCAGCCCTTCTTTCAGTACCTTGTCAACATCGTCAGGATTGGTGGCCCTGATGCCCTTTGCACCGTATGCCTCTGCAATCTTTATGAAATCAGGTGTGAATTCGAAATCCGTGGCAACATAGCGTTTTTCATAGAAGAGTTCCTGCCACTGCCTCACCATGCCCAAAAATTGATTGTTCAGGATTACGATCTTGATGGGCAGTTTTTCCTGCATGGCCGTGGCCAGTTCCTGTATGTTCATCTGAATGCTACCGTCTCCAGCCATATCTATGACCAATTTGTCAGGGAAGGCCATCTGTGCACCTATGGCAGCGGGCAGTCCATATCCCATGGTTCCAAGACCGCCTGATGTAAGGAAGGTGCGAGGCTGGTCAAACTTATAGAATTGGGCTGTCCACATCTGGTTCTGTCCTACCTCAGTGGTGATGATGGCCCTGCCTTTGGTCATTTCGTAAAGCCGTTCTATGACATACTGGGGTTTGATGATGTTTGGGTCTTTCTTGTATGTGAGGGGGTGGCGTTTCTCCCATGCGCGCAGCTGTTCCCACCACGCCTGATGTTTGGCCTGCCAGGCCTCAGGCTTTGAACCGTTGTCCTTGAGGCATTTGAGCATCTTTGCCAGAGTGAGCTTGCAGTCACCTACTATGGGGATATCCACACGAACATTTTTCTGTATGGAGGTGGGATCCACATCCACATGTATGATCTTGGCATGGGGCGCAAAGGCCTCGATCTTGCCTGTGACGCGATCGTCGAAGCGTGCGCCGATGGCGATTATCAGGTCCGTGTTGGCCATGGCCATGTTGGCGCAATATGTGCCGTGCATTCCGAGCATACCAAGATTCTGTGGGTGCGTGCCCGGAAACCCGCTGATGCCCATCAGTGTGGTGGTGACCGGACAGTTGATCTCCTCAGCCAACGCCCTTAATTCCTCATGCGCCCCTGAGCTGATGACGCCGCCGCCCACATAGAGGACCGGTTTTTTGGATTCTTCCATCTGGCGGCAGGCCTTTTCGATCTGTTTTATATGGGGTTCTTTTACGGGGTCGTAGGAGCGAAGGGTGATGGTCTCTGGATAGTTAAAATCCGTAACGGCATTCTGAACGTCTTTGGGGATGTCCACCAGCACCGGGCCTGGTCTGCCGGATTTGGCTACATAGAAGGCCTCTTTGAGTATGCGGGGCAGGTCCTTGACGTTCTTGACCAGGTAATTGTGTTTGGTGCAGGGCCTTGTTATGCCGACTATGTCAACCTCTTGAAAGGCGTCATTTCCTATAAGGGCTGTGGGCACCTGACCCGTGAGCACCACTATGGGAATGGAGTCCATGTTGGCAGTGGCGATGCCTGTCACGGCATTGGTGGCGCCTGGTCCGGATGTGACAAGGCACACCCCGACTCGGCCCGTCGCCCTGGCATAGCCGTCGGCTGCATGGGCTGCGCCCTGCTCGTGGCGCACAAGCACATGCTTGATGGAGCCGTCTTTGGCGAGGGCATCGTAGATGTCTATGATGGCGCCGCCTGGATAGCCGAAGATCACCTCGACCCCTTCTTTTTTCAAGGCCTCAACAATTATTTGTTTGCCAGCCATTTTTGTCATGCAAATCACCTCATGAGTAGTTATTCTTAAATTTTATGGAGCTTATTCATTAGAACGCCTCTTGTCAATTCTTTGCCTCCAAAAAAACTGGATGAGAATAAAAAACCCATGTGACATAAGGGGTTATTGAGACAAAATGCACAAATCCGCTTTCTTTTTTTTAAATCTTGTGTGATAATTCTAAAAAGAATACTATGATAGCAATTAACTTTGAATTTGGGAGAAAAACTCGTGCCTATCTATGAATTTCACTGTAATGACTGTAACGCTGAGTTTGAATCGCTGGTAAGGATGTCGGACCCATCGGCCGTGTGTCCGGTGTGTGGCTCCAAAAATGTACAAAAGAAGATGTCTGTCTGCGCCTTTAAGGCCGGAGACGGCCCTGGCAACTTCGTAGGCACAGGCAAGAGGGCATCCTCGGGTTGTAGCGGCTGTTCCAGTTCCAATTGCAGTTCCTGCGGAGGTTGATGCCTGCCCATGCATAAGAAACATTTTGTGCTCGCCACCCGTAAGAGCATGCTGGCCATGTGCCAGAGTAACTGGGTAAAGAGCTGTCTGGAGCAGATTTTTGCTGAGAAGGGTATCACCATCGAGTTGTTACAGGTGGTCACCAAGGGAGACAAGATACTTGATGTGCCTTTGGCCCAAATAGGCGGCAAGGGGCTCTTTGTCAAGGAAATAGAAGAGGCTATGCTGGAAGGCCGTGCGGATTTTGCCGTCCACAGCCTCAAGGATGTGCCCACCGAGATACCAGAAGGGCTGGAGGTTACGGTATTTCCCCAGCGGGAGGATGCCAGGGATGCCTTTCTTTCACACCGGTATAATTCCATTTCCGAATTGCCGCAGGAGGCCACAGTGGGCACCAGCAGTCTGCGCAGAAAGGCCCAGCTCATGGCCATGCGTCCTGATTTGCGAATAGTCAATCTCAGGGGTAATCTGGATACAAGGCTCAAAAAATTAGAGGCTGGGAATTTTGATGCCATTATTCTGGCGGCCGCAGGACTGCATCGTTTGGGCCTTAAAGACCATATAAAACAGTATCTCCCACCCCAATTCTTGTTGCCTGCCATAGGCCAGGGCTGTCTTGGCATAGAATTCAGGTCCAACGATTCAGATACCAGAGGGCTTTTAAGCGCACTTCATTCCCCTGAAACAGCCACCTGTGTGCGGGCCGAGAGGGCATTCCTTGCCGCATTGGGTGGTGGCTGCCAGGTGCCCATAGCCGCTCATGCCTGGTTTGCGCCCGACAGGCCGAATGTGCTTCTTATGGAGGGGCTGGTTGCGGATGAGAGAGGGGACAGGCTGGTGCGTCTGCGCCTTGCAGGCAGTCAGGCACAGCCTGAAGAGTTGGGCAGCAGGCTTGGCCAGCAGATTTTGGCCGCAGGGGGCCAGGAGATTTTAAGTGATGTCTATGAAAAGTGATGAGCAAAAAAGGGGTAAGGCATATCTGGTGGGTGCCGGGCCTGGTGATGCAGGGCTTTTGACCATAAAAGGCATGAAACTCCTATCCCAGGCCGATGTGGTCATATATGACCGCCTGGCAAGCCCCCGCATTCTGTCTTATGCACCCCGAAACGCCGAGTTTATATATGTGGGAAAGACAGCAGGCCGTCATGCCGTCAGTCAGGATGCGATCAATCACCTCATAGTCAGCAAGGCTCAGGAAAACAAGATGGTGGTGCGTCTAAAGGGTGGAGACCCCTTTATCTTCGGCAGAGGAGGTGAGGAGGCACAGGTCCTTGCCCAGGCAGGCATTCCCTTTGAGATCGTACCTGGTGTGAGCTCCTCCATAGCGGCCCCTGCCTATGCCGGTATCCCCCTCACTCACAGGGCACATGCCGCCTGTGTCACATTGATAACGGGTCATCGCAAATTCGGAGTGGACGAGATAGATGTGAATTGGGAGGGCCTTGCCAAGTCCAATGGCACCCTGGTCTTTCTCATGGGCATGACCAATCTGCCCAACATAGTCTCACAGCTGACACAGCATGGCTTGTCTGCCCAGACTCCAGCGGCAGTGGTGCAATGGGGCACTACCGCCAGGCAGAAGACCGTTACAGGTGTGCTCTCCGACATCGTGCAACGGGTCAAGGATGCAGGGTTGACCTCTCCTGCCGTGATAGTGGTGGGGACGGTTGTGGGGCTGCGAGAGACCATACAGTGGTTTGAAAAGAGGCCGCTTTTCGGCAGGCGTATTCTGGTGACGCGGTCCCGTGAACAGGCCAGTGAACTGGTGGAGCTGCTGGAGGAAAAGGGCGCGGAGTGTATAGAATTGCCTGCCATTTCCGTGGTTCCGGTGCAGGATGCGCAGACAACAGAAAGGATTGTCTCTGCCTTTTGTGGTGAGAGCAAGGTGCAATGGGTGGTTTTCACCAGCGTAAATGCTGTGAGGTGCTTTTTTGAGTTGTGTTTTGCAAACGGCCTGGACATGAGGGCATTTGGGGGTGTGAGGTTTGCTGTCATCGGAAGCGGCACTGCCAATGCCTTAAGCGCATATCACCTGAAACCCGATTTGATTCCCACGACCTTTGATGCCGAGGGATTGGTGGAGGCATTTAAGACATTGGGTGTGCAGAATCAGCACATCCTCATACCCAAGGCGGAAAAGACACGGGATGTACTTGTAAACGGTCTGAAGGCCCTGGGCGCAAGAGTGGAGCCTGTGACGGTCTATGAAAATGTCATGCCTGTTCTGGCTGAAGATGTGCTGGAGGCCCTCTCTCAGAAAGTGGATGTGGTGACCTTTACCAGCTCTTCCACGGTCAAAAACCTGTCTGCCCTTTTGCCTTCACATGTAAAAGAGAGGCTCATCAGCCATACAAAGGCTGCATGTATAGGCCCGGTCACAGGCCAGACCGCCAGGGCCATGGGTTTTGATGTGGCTATTCAGCCGGATACCGCCACCATTTCCGCCTTGGTCAAGGCCATAGAGGAATTTTTTTGCCCAAAGGGGTAGTTCTGCAAACTGAGATGTGAGGTGTGGCCATGAGTATATATTGTCCCAGCGACCCTCCGGAATTGTCCTCCATCTTGCAGCGTCTGCGCAAGAAAAAGAGCGATTATGAGCAATATGACTTCAACAGCCTTCAGACGCGAGCCCTCATGGCCTTTTTCGACCTGGCCCAGGAATACGAGACCCTCGCTAACTTCTATCGTGTGGCGGTGTTCGTACCCAAGGAGTTTCTGGGGTTTGATTGTTGTCTATATCTGGTGGACTATCAAACAAAGCAGTTACAGATGGCATGCGATTCGCTGAACGAACTTTCGGTGTGTGGCATGCCTCCGCCTGCAGGTATAACGGTGCAGGAGGAGTCTTATATCTCGGGTGACTCCTTTGTGGCGCCTATTCGCGGCAACCTGAAGTTGCTGGCGGCCCAGCCGCTGGTGCATGCAGAGGATGTCATCGGCCTGCTGGAGGTCTTTCCTTATTCTCATTTCGGCGAAAAGGACCGCCTGTTTTTTGAAAAATATGCCAATCGCATAGGATACAACCTGCATTACAAGCTTATTTCCATACAGAACGAAAATCATCTAAAATTCATAAACACATTGATAGCCGACATTGATCACAACATCATAGTGCCTAATATGCGTTTCAAGGTACTTCTGAGTAATATCAAGAAGAAGATAGCATTAATGTATGATTTGAAACAAAAGATAGAATATTGTAGTGATATGCACAATAAAACAGCAGAAGAACTCGTTAAGTCTGTAGAGCAGATTAAATATGATTTGTCAGCAATTATTGCTGGATTATCTGTCGCATATGACGAGCTTGACAAACATTATACCAATACGAGCCTGTTCCTGGAGAGTCTGCTGCGCAGAGAGCATTTCGAAAAGGGCGAATTCGTACTGCGCCGAAGGCTGTGTAATGTCAAGAAAGAGATTATAGACACTCAGCTGGAACGTTACAGAAGCAGATTGGAAAGAAGAGGTATTCAGATAGATGAACATTTAGGCGGAGTTCCGTCTGAAGAGATACCCCTTGCAGTAGATGTAGGATTGATGTCTCAAGTATATGCCAATCTATTCTCCAATGCCGAGAAGTATTGTGAAGAGGTGATAAACGAACACGGCCAGCCGGTAAAATTCGTGTCATATGGCAGGGAGTTGCTGCCCAATTTCTTCGGTCCTGGCATGCACGGCATAAAATTCAATGTGTTTTCCACAGGACCTCACCTGTCTCCGGAGGAGGCTGCTCATGTGTTTGCCGAGGGTTTTCGTGGTAAAAATGTGGGGAATAAGCCAGGGGCAGGCCATGGCCTGCATTTTGTCAAAAAGATTATAGATGTCCATGGCGGTAAGGTTGGATGCGAGCCCACATTTCTCGGCAACAATTTCTATTTCATCCTGCCGGTTCAAACCAGTCCGGAGTCTGAAAACGTATCCAGTGCCCAGGAAGGTTAGTTGATTTGTCCTTATTAAACCTGGAAGCCCACTTAAACCCTCAACAGCTTGAGGCGGTCACCACCATTCTCGGGCCTGTGTTGGTGATAGCAGGCGCCGGAAGCGGTAAGACGCGCACCATTGTATATCGCTTAGCCTATCTCATGGACCAGGGCATTGATCCATCTAGTATCCTGCTTCTGACCTTTACAAAGAAGGCAGCCTCTTCCATGCTGCAGAGGACAAGTGAATTGGTGGGCATGGAGAGCAATCGCGTAAGGGGCGGGACATTTCATGGGTTTGCCCATCGCATGTTGCGCATCTATGGCCACTTAGTGGGGCTCCCCTTGAATTTTGTGATTCTGGACCGGACTGATGTGCAGAATATCTTTGGAATGTTGGTAAAGGAGATGGACCTGGCAGGCAAGGGCAAGCGATTTCCCAGTAAGGCCACCTTGGCAGCCATGGCCAGCAAGCTGGCCAATACAGGCATGTCCGTAAGGGAACTCATTCGAAATGAGTTTTCCCATATGGAGTCTGAGACCTTGAGTATAGAGGCGGTGATGAGGGGTTATACTCAATACAAACAGGCCAATGGATTAGTGGATTATGACGACCTGCTTTTGTATTGGCTGCAAGTGCTCAGAGAACACAGCACAGTCAGAGAGGCCGTGGGCAGGGAATGCCAGTTCATTATGGTGGATGAGTATCAGGACACCAATGGGCTTCAGGCAGAGATGGTCAGATTGGTGGCCACAGGCCATGACAATGTCATGGCAGTAGGGGATGATGCACAGTCCATCTATGCCTTTAGGGGTGCCAATTACCGCAACATCCTGGATTTCCCTAACCACTTTCCTGGTACCAAGATAATCGTTCTGGAGAAGAATTACCGCAGTACTCAGCCCAATTTGGACTGCGCCAATGCCATCATCGCCAGTGGAGAACAGTATTTCACCAAGCGTCTTTGCGCTCACAGGCCCGGCGGCGTGCGGCCTCTGCTCTATGGGGCCGTGGACGAAGGGGATCAGGCCATATTTGTGGCGAATCGCATAGAGGAATGCCTGCAAAACGGCATTCCTGCCCATGAGATTGCCGTGCTTTTTCGTGCCGCCTTTCATTCCTTTCATTTAGAGGCAGAGCTGAAGGCTCGGTCCATACCGTTTGTAAAACGGGGTGGTCAGGCCTTGGTGGAGGCCTCTCATATCAAGGACCTGCTCTCCCTTCTGCGCATGCTCATCAATCCCCTGGACAGGCTTGCCACCACTCGTGTGCTGTGTCTTGTCAAGGGCCTGGGGCCCAAGGCTGCGGACCGTATTCTTGCAGAGATGTTGCGTTCAGAAGACCCTTGGCAGTACATGGCAGTGGGTGCCTTCAAGGGTGCTTGGGCCGATGCTGTGAGGGACCTTGGCAGGCTGTTACAGGACATACGAAGTAAAGAGGATATGGGGCTTTTCACTGCAATAAAGCTCCTTTTGGAGTGGTATAGGCCGTATTTAGAGATGCATTACTATGACGACTACCCTAAAAGGCTTCAGGAACTTCAACAGCTTCTGGCCATGTCCAATAGATATGCAGACGCCATGGATATGTTGACGGACCTGACTCTTGAGGCGCCGGACATGACGCAGGACGATGCCGGCAGGGTGTGTCTTTCCACTATTCATTCGGCCAAGGGGCTGGAGTGGCAGGCCGTTTTTCTTCTTTCCCTGTGCGAAGGCAGATTCCCGTCTCATTTTGCGGAAAGTGACCAGGAATTAGACGAAGAGCGCAGGCTCTTTTATGTGGCTGTTACTCGGGCCAAGGACCTACTCTGCCTTTCCTGCCCTGCCTTTATCTATGTGCCAGGGGGTGGAAATATACCAGTGAACCCTTCCCGTTTTTTGAAGGAGATTCCAGGCGAGCTTTTCAGTGTCCTGCGTTACGAGGGACTGACCTCTGGAGTTAAAGAAAGGATATCCACGGGTCCGAAGTTTGCGGAATCAAGGCCGGCTGCCACAGCCGTCTTACGGGAAGGCGTGGCCAATGCGTATGGTGTCGGCATGAAGGTCAGGCATTCCATTTTCGGCGCAGGTCTTGTAAAGAGATGCCTGGGCCCGAATAAGATCGTGGTGGCGTTTGATACGGCGGGAGAAAAGACCTTGAATACCACTGTGGCAAAGTTAACCATAATAGACTATTAAATTCTTCTCAAATTCCGTGATTGAATCTACCATTGTGGAATTTAGGTTCTTATAAAGGATGGCATGATATGAGACAATATGTAATAGATGAACTGAGACCAAGTGAGATTGACAGGATTCGCACATACCTTGCTAAACACTGCGAGATGTCTGATCTGGATGATTTTTATTGGCTTTTGCTGCCGGAGGATACCTTGTCAGAGGTTCAGAAAGGGCATGTGGCCTCATGCGGCCCCTTTGGTGTAGGTGTTCAGATAGGAAGGGATCGGCTGGTCATCGAATTCCTGGTGCGCAGCCGCAAGAAGATCCGCTGCAATTGTATCGCCTTTGCAAACCATAGCCAAAGGGATTTCATTCTGGCCTTTGCCGATGAGCTGGTGAAATTCAACAATATAGTCGTGTGAGGGCGGGGCATGATACAGATCGATATGGATTGTGAAGGCCCTATTACGCAAAACGACAACGCCTTTGAGTTGTGCGAGGCCTTTTTGCCTCGGGGAGGCGCCTTTTTCAGCCGTGTGAGCAGATACGATGATTTTCTGGCGGACATAGAAAAACGGCCTGGTTACAAGGCAGGGGATACCCTGAAGCTAGTCCTGCCCTTTTTGCTGGCCGCAGGCGTAAACAGCCAGGTGATGCGGGAGTTTTCTTTCAAGACACTGGTGATCCTGCCCAAGGCCGAGCTGATGCTCTCTTTCCTTACCAGCCGCTTTCCCACCTTTATCATCAGCACCAGCTACCGGCCGTATCTGGATGCCCTTTCCGTGCGCACCGGTTTTCCGGCGGCCAGTATTTACTGCACTGAATTAACTGGTGAAATCCCTGCGCCCACGCCACAGGAGCGTTCACTATTGCAGGAATTGGCCATGGAGATCGCAGACCAGCCTGTGTTGGACTGGCCGGAGCACGCCGTTTCCATTCATGACCTCTCCTATGAGGACCAAAAGCTGGTAGAGCGGCTGAACCAGATATTTTGGGATATATTGCCTTCAATGCCGGTGGCTGCCGCCTGTTATGCCATCAATACCGTGGGAGGTGCGGAAAAGGCGGTGGCCTTGCAGGACAGCCTGTTGCGCACAGGAAACCAGGCGTTTCAGGTGCTTTATGCAGGAGACAGCATTACGGATGTGCAGGCCCTGGAACTGGTGCGCAAAGGCGGCGGTGTGGCCGTCTCCTTCAATGGCAACGGCTATGCAGTGCGCAGTTGTGAGTATGTCTGCACAGGGCATACGCCTGTGGTGATAGCAGCCATGGCCCAGGTCTTTGAGCAAAAGGGCAAAAATGGCTTAAATGCCATGTTACAAAATGGGCCTTTGTCAGGAAATGATGTCCTCAATGTGCTGGCGCAAAATGGCGTGTCCTCCACCCTTATCTCCTGTATGGAGCCCTATGGCCCCAGCTTTTATCTGGCTAAATTGAACGATGCGGGCATGGAGACCGCCCTTAAAAGGAGTGAACAGGTTAGAAAAGAGGTGCGCGGCGGCCGAATCGCTGCGCTTGGATAAAGGAGCATGAATTTATGTTAAGCCGTAAAATCTTTGCCGTTGCCTTTGTTGTGATGTCCTTTAGTTGTATTCAGCCGGTGTTTGCCTTGTCTCTTTTTGGTGGGGCTGACAAGGAGCCGGTGAAGCCCTCCAGTGTTCAGCCTGTGGCGGTAACCAATAATATCCCATCTCCTGCTCAGCCTGTCGCCGGTGACACGCCAGTGCGTGGCTCTGTAAGTGGGCAGAGTCTCATAAATCAGCTTCTGCGCCTGCCCATACCTGAAAGTGTTTACTTTTGTGATGAGCCTGTGCCCCTCAATTTCGAGGATTCCTATGAGCGTCTGGACTACGAGCTGGTCTCCATTCTGGGTTCTCCTGTGGCCACAACCCTGTGGTTCAAACGGGCGCCCCGCTATTTTCCCCTCATCGAAGCCATTATTCAGGAGATGGGGCTTCCCTCGGACCTCAAGTATGTAGCACTTATCGAAAGCGACCTTAGGGCATCTGCTGTGAGCACTGCAGGGGCTGTGGGGCCGTGGCAGTTTATGCTGCCCACAGCCAATTTCTGCGGTTTGAACAAGAACGGCTGGTGTGACGATCGAATGCACTGGGAAAGGGCCACGCGAGCCGCCCTCAAGCACCTTTCGGACCTGAAAAATTCCCTCGGTTCCTGGGCATTGGCCCTTGCAGCCTACAACGCAGGTCAGGGCCGGGTTGCCAAGGCATTGGAGGAACAGGGCGCCTATGATTTTTACAGCCTGAGGCTTGCCAGGGAGACGGAACGCTATGTGTTTCGGGCCATTGCTGCCAAACTGGTCATGGAGAATCCATCCTGGTTCGGCATAGATCTGACAGGTGCGCGGCTCTACAGGCCTGAGGCCGTCTCCAGTGTGAGCGTCAACATCCCTGTGGTCAGCGTCAGTGTGGCCGGTATGGCCAAGGCAGTGGGGGTCTCCTATCGCCGTTTTCTGGAGCTCAACCCATGGATAACCGCACGGGAGCTGCCTCGCGGCACCTATGAGATTTTGGTGCCCGCCGGCAGGGAGGGGCTGCTCAAGGACTTTGTTTCAGGTTTGACGGCGCGACTGCCTGCTGTGCAGGAGGCCTCATCGTCCCTTTCTTTGGGACCTTCAGTCGCAGTTGCCTCCACATCTGCGCCTGCAGGTGTCAGACATCATGTGGTCAAAAAAGGGGATACCCTGAGTTCCATAGCCCGGGAATATGGGGTATCAGTGGAGGATATTCGGGAATGGAACAAGCTCTCTTCAAATACACCCATTCAGCCGGGCCAGAGGTTGTTGTTGCGTCGATGAAGGCGACCGGCATGACCATGTAAGGGCCGCGGCATGAGACTTGGGCAAAAGATCTTTATCTATCTGGTTACTGGATTTGTCCTGATGGGTGTGATTTTTTTTATATGGTTGCAAAATGTCCAGCACACCCTTGTCAGTGAGCAGCTGCGCAATCAGGCGGCAGGCATCTATCACTATATCATTCTCACACGGCAGTGGATCTCTGGTTATGGCGGCATCTATGTGCAGCATGAAGGCGGTTTTGAGCGTATTACGCCATCTGGTTTTATTGCCGAGCTCTCCCGTTACGGCCAGGACAAGCACCTGCCTTACATGGTCAAGGTGGCCGTGCCCAATGCCAGTAATCCACTTCATGCGCCGGATGTCTTTGAAACAAGGGCCATAGACCTGCTTCAAAGCGGCCGTGCCAGGGAGGTATGGGAGGTGGAAAGGGTCAAGGGAATGCCGGTCTTCAGGTATGGGGCGCCCCTTGTGTTTCAGACCGAGTGCCAGACCTGTCATGCCGGTCTCAAGACATCGGATGTCATGGGCGCCATCAGCATCTCCCTGCCAGCTACTGCCATCTATAACGAAGTGAGACAAAATATCTTTCAGTTTTTTGGTATATTTCTCTGTGTTTTGGCCGTTTTTCTGGGCCTTGCATGGACGATTTTACGTTTTTTTGTGCTTTCACCCCTGAGACAGCTTGCCTCCACAGCCGGACATATTCAAAACGGCGAGCTGGATGTGAGAGTGGATTTGAATATGAGCGAGGAGTGGAAGACCGTTTCCAGGAGTTTTAACAGTATGGTGGCCGCCCTGACGAATCAGCAGAGAAACCTGGAAAAGGAGGTCAGAAGGGCTGTAAGTGAGCTGGAGTCTGCCTATCAACAACTGAAGGCCACTGAGCAGTACCGCCAGGACTTTTTTGCAAACATCACTCATGACCTGAAGACCCCCATCACGGCCATCAAGGGCGCCCAGGGAATTTTGGCAAAGAGGTTGAGTGATTCGGAACATGCCACCTACCTCGAGATCATTCAGAGAAATACAGAGAAGCTCCTCAAGATGGTAAAGGACATTCTGGCCTGTGCCAAGATAGAATCAGGCACCCTGGAGATACATAAAAGACAGGAGGATATAGCGGAGGTGCTGGAGGACGCCATCTTGATGATCATGCCTGTTGCATGGGAAAAGGGCGTGGAGATTCGCTATGAGGTGCCCGAAACCCCTGTATATCTCATGTGTGACAGGGGGCTTTTGGAGCAGGCCGTTACCAATCTGCTCTCCAATGCCCTTCGCTTTTCTCCCACGGGCGCATCTGTGGATGTGGGGATTGTAAAAAAGGGCGGGCAGGTTATGCTCACAGTACGAGACTATGGGCCTGGCATACCTGAGGACCAGAGGGGTTTGGTGTTTGAGAAGTTCTTCAGACGTCCCAATGAAAAGGCCGGAGAGGGCATGGGGCTTGGACTTGCCATTGCCCGTGGCATAGTGGCGGCCCACGGTGGTGCCATAACCATCTCCACCCCTGAACAGGGAAGTGGTTGCGTTTTTACCATTATATTGCCCGATGAAAAAATAGAGGGTAGCCATGGAACATGCTGATATCCTTGTCATAGAAGACGACAAAGACATTCGAAAGGTCCTCAAGGACCAACTGGAGTTGGACGGCTTCTCCATTCTGGAGGCGGCCTCAGGCACAGAAGGGATGTATATATTTAAAAAAAGGCCTCCCGCCCTCATTCTATTGGACCTGAACCTTCCAGACCTGGACGGCATCAAGCTGTGCCAGATGATTCGTAATATCTCTGATGTGCCCATTATCATGCTTACGGCGCGTGATGCCTTGGCGGACAAGGTGCGCGGTTTTGAGTGCGGGGCCGACGACTATCTGGTAAAACCCTTTGAATATCTGGAACTCAAGGCGCGTATTCTGGCGAATCTGCGCAGAAGGGCGGCCGCCCAAAAGGACGAATTGATATTTGAAAACCTCAGAATCTCGCTGAAAACAAGGGAGGTCTTTTTGAACGGCCAGGCTGTTCCCCTGACCCGTAAGGAGTATGACTTGCTGGAGTTGTTTGTAGTACAGCCCAACCGGGTGCTGGAGCGGGAATACATTGTGAGGCAACTCTGGCCCAACGGTGAGGTCTATGCCTGGAGCAGGGCCTTGGACGTCCACATTCGAAGACTGCGTCAGAAGATAGAAGCTGACCCGGAACGACCGCGGTTTATTGTGACACACCCAGGGGTGGGATATCGTTTTCAGACATCGCGGGATTAGTCAAACCATAGAGCATATGTCGAATACCATTCAAAGATATCAGTTGACCTTTTGTGCCGGTGCAGACGGCTGCCATGAGAGGGCGGTCTTCTCCAGGGATTTTCACTCAAGACTTGCAACCCTATTGGAGGAGCTGTTTACCGGCCCCGATGGCCTCGCTGAAACGGCAGGACATGGGAAAAAGACCCACGGCGGTTTTCGTGTGGCGGTCTCTGACTGCCCCAATGCCTGTTCCAGGCCGCAGATCGTCGATATCGGGCTCATAGGCGCCAGTGAACCCCTTGTGACAGATGCCCAGTGTAAGGACTGCGGCGGCTGTGTGGAGGCATGTAAGGAGCAGGCCATAACCTTCTGGGATGGCGTCAGCTTCCCCATCATAGACGATGCCCTGTGTGTGCGATGCGGGGCATGTATTCGAGCCTGTCCAAGGGGTACCCTGCAGGAGCTGAGACACGGCTATCGCATTCTGGTGGGCGGCAGGCTGGGCAGGCATCCGCAATTGGGGACCGAGCTTTCAGGCATTTATGACGAGACAGAATCCCTTGAGCTGGTGCGTCGCATTGTCTCATGGTATTTGGCCAATGCCCGAGTGGGCGAGCGGCTGGCGGATGTGTTGAATAGGAATGCGAATGCCCTGAAGGAGATTCTAAAAAAGACATAGAATTGCCCAAAATTTGCGATTGAATTTAAAGAACAAAAAATTGGAAGAAGGCGGCAGCAGTGGAGTATTTGTTCCATGCGTCGCATAACTGCCCTCCATGGCAGTATGCGCCGCCGGCGCCCTTCTGGTGCCTATTTCACAAACACTTCACCAGGCATTATCTATATGCTGGATAACATATGTAACAATAGGAGTAAAAAAGCAATCTTCAGCCTAATAGCCTTTTTTTGCCTTTGTTTTTCTTTGACAGTGCAGCAAGACTAGGATAATTTTTAGAAAACCTGTAATGTAGATAATAAATACTGTTAGGCGTAAAATTGTGATACAATTGAGCATATGCAATTCGAATGGGACAGGGAAAAGGCAAAGAAGAATCGCACAAAACACAATGTGTCATTTGATGAAGCTATGACGGTATTTTATGATCCGTTATCAGCAACTTTTGATGACACTGATCATTCTATTGATGAGGAAAGGTTTATAACCATAGGCTACTTCTCTTATGGCCGCTTGCTTGTGGTATCACATACCGAGAGGGGGAAACATTACGCATTATCAGTGCACGGCGTGCAACAGCGCATGAAAGGAAGAGACATGAAAGCTAAAGAAAAGAAAATCAGTGATGAATTGCACCCCGAATACAATTTTGATTATTCAAAAGCTGTTCGTGGCAAGTATTACAAACGCATTTTAGAGGAAGGTGCTAATGTTGTCATGCTTGAGCCGGATGTGGCGAAGGCATTTACTGATTCAGCCGCAGTTAATGACGCATTACGGTCGTTACTCGATTTAACACGAACGACTAATCGCCTAACAAAACACTCCAGCTGACGGGCTGCAGCCCGCCGCTGATTTTGGTCGTTGTTAGGAGTTACATCGAATGCGAATACTAATTGCAGTTTTATTTACGGCTCGGAAAGAACAAAAGGACAGACACATTCCTGAACAACTTTTTTAACTAAATCTCCTGGGGCGGCAGCGGTGAAGCATTTGTTCCATGCGGCGCATAACTGCCAAGGAAGGAGGGGCGGTACAGACTCATCGTCATTGCGAGCCTGTCTGCGTGCAACGCACAGGCAGGACGGCGATAGCCGCCGAAGTAGGGGCGACCGGCCGGTCGCCCCTACATTCTTTGTACAGGGGATTGCTTCGCTTCGCTCGCAATGACAACCGCCTGTACCATCGCAAGAACACTGCAAAACTCCATGTCCAGAACGGGTGCCCTATCCATTCCTGATGTAATTTCACTAATGACGGATTGACCTGCTGGAATAATGAGCGGCGTTTCTGCCAATAAAAATCGTAGAATTGGCCTTTACCCTCTGTTAACCAAAGTTCAAAGGATATGTGGTCTTTTTGAAGCGTCGTTTACAGTTGGGCGTGGGGTTCCGGAGGGGCGAGGGTAGCCGGTGTTTGTGGAATAGGCGCCATGGAGGGCGCCGGCCCCACATTACCGCCAAGGAGGGCGGTTATGTGGGGCATGAAACAAATATCGGCTGCCCTCGCCCACAAAAACAAAAAAACATGTTATTAGTGGGGATTGCTTCGCTTCGCTCGCAATGACAACCGCCTGTACCATCGCAAGAACAAAAGGACAGACACATTACCGCCAAGAAGGGCGGTTATGTGGGGCATGGAACAAATGCCGGCTGCCCTCGCCCACAAAAACAAAAAACATGTTATTAGTGGGGATTGCCTCGCTTCGCTCGCCTCGGCGCGAGCGCCCTTCTGGCCGAGGCCTCGGCGCGTGGCGCAATGACAACCGCCTGTGCCATCGCAAGAACAAAAGGACAGACACATTTTCCGCTAGGGAAGGGCGGTTATGTGGGGCATGGAACAAATACCGGCTGTCCTCCCCAAAAACAAAAAATCATGTTATAATATTTGCAATATCATTCAATCATCTTGGCTGCATTGGTTTCCAACAGAAATTATTACTCTTATGGTAAATTCAATAGTGAAATTTTGTAATTGAGCCTTTCTTGACTTAAGTCAAGGCGCATTACCCCTTGTGCTGTTATCATTGGAATCAACATTCTTAAATACGATGCAAATCGTGAAGTCAATAATCCCATGTAAAGGAGAATTCAACATGTTTTGTTTTCAGTGCGAACAGACGGCAAAGGGCGAAGGTTGCAAAATAATGGGTGTGTGCGGCAAGACAGCCGATGTGGCCGCCCTTCAGGACCTATTGATGTATGCCCTAAAGGGGCTGTCAGTGGTGGCCACAGAGGGCCGCAGGGTGGGTGTGGTGGACAGAAATGTCAATGTATTCACCTGTGAGGCCGTGTTTTCCACCCTTACCAATGTGGACTTTGATCCAGCCCGCATCGAGGCCTTGATTCGAAAGGCCGTGGAGCTGCGGGAGCAGTTGAAGGCCAAAGTCAAGGCCGCAGGCGGTAAGATCAATGAATCCATGGACGCCGTGAGTTTTCAGCCGGCTTCTGATACGGCAGGCCTGGTAAAACAGGGCGAAGAACACGGTGTGCTCTCCAACGGCGGTATCGACCCTGACATCCGTTCCCTGCGCGAGACATTGGTCTATGGGCTCAAGGGTGTGGCCGCCTATGCCGATCACGCCCAGATTCTGGGGCAGGAGGACGACAAGGTCTATGCCTTTATTCATGAGGGATTGGCCGCCACTCTCAACAAGGACCTGACCCTCAATGACTGGGTGAATCTGGTGCTGCGCTGTGGTGAGGCCAATCTGCGGGCCATGGAGCTTCTGGATGCAGGAAACACCTCCACCTACGGCCATCCCACTCCCACAAAGGTGCCCCTGGGACACAAGAAGGGAAAGGCCATTCTGGTCTCCGGCCATGACCTCAAGGACCTGGAGGAGATTTTGAAACAGACCGAGGGCAAGGGAATTTATGTCTATACACACGGAGAGATGCTTCCCTGCCACGGATACCCAGGTTTGAAGAAATATGCCCATTTCTATGGCCATTATGGCACCGCCTGGCAGAATCAGGCCAAGGAGTTCGACAAGTTCCCTGGGGCCATTGTGATGACCACCAACTGCATTCAAAAGCCACTGGAGACCTACAAGGCCAATATCTTCACCAGCGGCCTGGTGGGCTGGCCTGGTGTCACTCACATTCAAAACAGGGACTTTACTCCGGCCATTCAAAGGGCCCTGGAGCTTTCAGGTTTTGCCGAAGACGAGGACAAGGGCTATGTCATGACCGGTTTTGCCCGCAATGCAGTGCTTTCAGTGGCAGACAAGGTCATAGAGGCAGTCAAGGCCGGAAAGATAAGGCACTTCTTTTTGGTGGCGGGCTGTGACGGCGCCAAGCCAGGCAGAAACTACTACACCGAGTTTGTGGAGAAGGTGCCCCAGGACTGTATTGTGCTCACACTGGCCTGCGGAAAGTTTCGTTTCTTTGACAAGGACCTGGGCGATATCGGCGGTATTCCAAGGCTTTTGGACATCGGACAGTGCAACGATGCCTATTCAGCCATTCAGATAGCAGTGGCCCTGGCCAATGCCTTTGGTTGCAGCGTGAACGAGCTGCCCCTCTCTTTGGTGCTCTCCTGGTATGAGCAGAAGGCGGTGGCCATTCTTCTGACCCTTTTCCATCTTGGAATCAAAAACATCAGGCTTGGGCCGAGTCTTCCAGCCTTTATCACGCCCAATGTCTTAAATGTCCTGGTGCAGAACTACAACATAAGGCCCATTACCACGCCTGATGAGGACCTGAAGGCGATTCTCAACAAATAACCTCTCCTCTCAAACTGAATCGGTGGCGGCCTTGGCCGCCGCTGAATTCAGTGACCCTTAGGAGATATTCAATGAAATGCCCTGGACAAGACAGCCGTTATTGGAAGGGTGACGCCATCTATGAGATGAAGTGTCCACACTGTGGTGCGGGCATGGAGTTTTTCAAGGACGACCCTGTAAGAAGGTGTTCCAACTGTGGCAAACAGGTGCCCAATCCCAAACTGGATTTTGGTTGCGCCACATATTGCCCCTATGCCAAGGAGTGTCTTGGCAGCATATCCTTTGGAGATAAGGAATCAAAAAATGAAACGGATGCGAAAGATCATCGAGATTAACGAAGAATTGTGCAACGGCTGTGGTCAGTGTGTGCTGTCCTGTGCCGAAGGCGCCATAGCCATTATCGACGGCAAGGCCCGACTGGTGTCGGAGCGCTATTGTGATGGCCTTGGCGCATGTCTGGGTGAGTGCCCCACAGGCGCACTGAAGGTGGTGGAACGGGAGGCGGAGGATTTCGACGAACAGGCCGCCCATGAGTATGTCAATGCCCTGAAGGCCAAACAACAGGCCCAGCCCATGGCCTGTGGCTGTCCTTCCACTCAAATAAGGCAGTTTAGCCCCGTTTCTTCCTCAATTAGCCCGTGTGAGGCGGCCAATCGGCCTGTATCTCACGAGAATACCCGGTCCTGTCTCAGTCACTGGCCTGTGCAGATTCGGCTCATTCCACCTTCGGCCCCGTTTTTGAAGGGCGCCCATCTCTTGATCGCAGCAGACTGTGTGCCAGTGGCCTATCCTGCCTTTCATACACACCTGCTCAAGGGTAGGACCGTTATGGTGGGCTGTCCCAAGTTCGATGACGCCCAGGAGTATGTGCAGCGCTTTGCCCAGATATTCAAGACAGCACAGATTCAGTCGGTAACCTTGGCCATTATGGAGGTGCCCTGTTGTTCGGCTATGGCAGGCATTCTGAACAAGGCCATGGAGGCGGCAGGGGTGACAGTGCCTGTCAAAAAGGTGGTGGTTACCGCACGCGGGGAGGCCCAAGGCCTTTAGGGTCGTAGGGTTCCCTTGAATTGCAAAAAGAAGGGGGGTGAGCATCAAAGAAAGACGATTTTGAAATCTAAAGGCGGCCATTAGAGGGTTTTTGTGTGTTTCTTTGCATGTTTTTGAACGCTTGAACATTAGGAGGAGATCATGTTTGAAATCAAAAAGATGTGTGTAGCTGGGACGATTTCATTGGCGTTTTTGGTGGGTTCTTTTGGTTTGGCGGCTGCCAAGCCCTCTGCCTGTGAGGACTGTCACGCCAAGATATCGCCAAAGATGGTGCAGGATTTTAACAGGGGCAAGATGTCTCAACATCTCACCTGTGAGGCCTGTCATGGCAGTGAACACCAGAATGAAAAGGATGTGGCCAAGGCCAAGCTCCCCACCATTGAGACCTGCAAGCAGTGCCACCCACAGCAGGCCAAGCAGTATTTAGACGGCAAGCATGCCCTTGGTCTGGTGGCCTTGAATGCCATGCCGTACACTCATATGCAGCCCAAGGCCTTTATGGAAGGCCAGAAGGGCTGTGGCGGCTGCCATACCTTGGGGTTGGCTACTCAGAAGGATAGGGAGACTGAGGGCCGCAAGTACTACAAATATGGCATGGACTGTCAGAATTGTCATACCAGGCACGCCTTTTCCAAGGCCGAGGCCTCTGAGCCTGAGGCATGTATGACCTGTCACATGGGCTTTGACCATCCCCAGTGGGAGATGTGGTCAGGTTCCAAGCACGGCGTGACCTATCTGATGAACCGCACCATAGACCCCAAAAACAAGGACAGGGCGCCCAAGTGCCAGACCTGCCACATGCGTAACGGCGACCATCGTGTCTTTTCTGCATGGGGCTTTTTGGCTGTGAGACTGCCTGAGGACGATGCGGAGTGGATGGGTTATCGGGCGACCATTCTAAAGGCCCTGGGTGTCCTGGACCCTGACGGCAAGCCCACAGGCAGACTGGATGTGGTCAAGGCAGGTAAGGTGGCTCGTCTGACCAAAGAGGACTTTGAGGCCGAGAGAAAGCGCATTGTGGAGGTATGTTATCAGTGCCATTCCCCCAACTTTGCCGATGAAAACATCAAGAATGCCGACAAGATGGTGAAGGAGGCGGATAAACTCTTTGCTGAGGCCATCGAGGTGGTGGCTGGTCTGTATAAGGACGGCATCATTCAGCAAAAGAAGGGGCAGCCCTATGCCTATCCGGATCTCCTGACCTTCTATGATGTGAACACCAAGGTGGAGGAGGTGCTCTACGAGATGTTCATGGACCACAGAATGAAGGCATTCCAGGCCAATTTCCACATGAACCCCGATTATTCCACCTGGTATGGCTATGCCAAGATGGTGAAGGATGTGGTGGAGATCAAGGAATTGGCGAAGGAGATGAGGGCTATGCATGCTGAGGGCAAGGCCCCTGAAAAGGCATCTCAACCTGCTGCCAAGACAAAGAAGTAATGTTTTCGAGGGAATAGCCAATACATGGCTGTTTCCGGTTGATGAATAACCACGGTGTTCTCGAGTGCGTAAATGCACTTGGGAACACCGTTTTTTATTTTGCGGAATATTTAAATTCCGTTGCCGTCATCTTCGTCTCTTCAGAACCCTCTCTCATAATTGGGTTGTCTATCGCTTTTTCTTCTAATCCTACTGAGATGTAATTGGCTGATATTGAATTGGCTTGGTATGGGCGGGCCTCGTGCCTGTTCGTTATAATGCGTACCGGGCTGCTATGGAGATTCAGGCATTAAATGTGATGGTTGGAGCATTGCCCGCCAAGGTGCGCGAATTAGTTGAAGAATGGGCGGAACTCCACAAGGATGAATTGCTGGAAATGTGGAATGTTAATAGCTGAACGAATCCACTCTCAAAAAAATCAGGTCAGATAAAGGTATGGCGGAATTTGTGGGTATTTTCCCCTTTATTGTAAACATAAAATAGTTTATATGTATTATAAACTTACACGAAGTAAAAATGGAGATGATGTCCATGACCGATGCACTGACTGACAAGGCAAGGGAGCTGGCGCAATACCTGGGTTTTGATGAGGCGGCAGCGAGTGAGAAGCTTTCATACCTGTCTTTGACTCCAGAAGAGATGGCCCTTGTAAAGAGGGTTGGAGAGCTTGCAAGGACACAAGATACTGCCTGGCTTTGGGACAGATTTTATGCCCACTTACAGGGTTTTGAGAAGAGCAGTCATTTTTTGCAGGACCGTGATGTGCTGGAACGGCTTAAACTGGCTCAAAACAGGCATTTTTTAGAGCTGCTTTCGAGTGATTATTCCCTGGATTTTTTTGTGGAACGCCTCAAGCTGGGCATTCGCCATGACCTTGAGGGCATAGATTACTGTCTATATGCCGGCGCATATGGAAAGTTTTTGGACCTGGTAATGGAGTTTGTGGCAAGGCATACTCCGGCCGAGCTGCTCTTGCCCACCTTGAAGGCGGTTTGTAAGGTTGTTCTCCTTGACCTGAATTTGGGCAGTTATAGCTATTTCGGCGTTCGAGAAAAGAGGCTGCTGGAGTCCTCAATGACCCTTGAACGGGTAACCCGTGCGTTTCAGCTCATTCATGAAATAAATCAACTTATTGTAAGGGTTACTGACATAGACGACCTCCTGCAGAGGGCCACTCAGCTAATCGTGGAACAAGGTGGTTTCGCCTTGGCCTGGATCGGAATGGTGGATGAAAAGACAGGCCGTATCCTGCCCAAGGCCGCCCATGGTCTTATGGCATATCTTGATGGCATTCAGGTCTCCATTGACTCGAACCTACCCGAGGGCAGAGGTCCCACCGGCACTGCCGCCAGAGAGAAAAAGGTGGTGGTTATTCAGTCCACCGATGAAGATTTGCGCTTTACTCCATGGCAGGAGAGGGCACTGACGTTTGGCATTCACTCCTCAATAGCCTTGCCCCTGGTGATAGCAGGTGAGGCCAAGGGCACCTTGAATATCTACTCCACGCGTTACGATGCATTCATTGATATCGAGATCTCCCTGCTGGAAGAGGTGGCGGGCGACATCGCCTATGCCATAGACCACATGGAAAAGCAAGCCCAGATAGATAGGCTTTTGTTTTGGGATGCACTTACCGGCTTGGGGAATTACAATCAGTTCACTTCCTGGCTTGCCTCTTGTCTGCAGAGCCAGATGTCTGGGGAGTTGCAAGTCTTGGTGATGGTTTTGGATATAGATCACTTCTCATCCATAAATCATGCCCTGGGTACATCTAAAGGTGATTTAATCCTTCAGGAGATCGCAAAAAGGCTCAAGGTCTTTACAGAAGGGATTGGAGATGCAGCAAGATTGGGTGCCGATGAATTTGGTGTGGCAATGGAGAACCATGGAGAAAATCCACTGAATATTGCCATGGCACTTCAGACAAGTGTGTTGCAGCAGCCCATAAGGTTGGATGGTCATGAGATAAATGTCACTGCATCCGCAGGACTGGCTGTCTTCCCTCAAGACGGTCAGCAGACCTCCCAGCTTATTGATAGGGCCAAGATGGCCCTTACAGAGGCCAAAAAAAGAGGCGAGGGACGGCTTTACTTCTATTCCCAGGGGTTATTCGAAAAGAATCTCCAAAAAGTAGAATTAGAGAGGGAACTGAAGAGGGCCATAACGAATAGGGAGTTCGTGCTCTTTTTTCAGCCCAAGATAGACCTCCTGGCTCGAGAGATTTCAGGGTTTGAGGCATTGATTCGTTGGCAGCACCCGGAAAAGGGGTTGGTGCAGCCGGGTCAATTCATTCCCTTTTTGGAGGAGTCTGGATTGATAATAGATGTGGGTTGGTGGGTCATGGAGGAGACCATTCGGCATGTGAAGGAAAGCCCCATCTGTAAACAAAACAATTTCTTCATCTCCTTCAATGTCTCCATCAAGCAGTTTGATCAGCCTGACTTTGTGGAACGATTTATTTCCACGGTCAGGTCTTCAGGCGTGGCCTCAAATAAGCTTAAGATTGAGGTGACTGAGAGCCTGTTTATGCATAATGCCAAAGAGATTATTCGGCAGTTGACGCAGATACATACGGAAACGGGAATCCGTATCTCCATAGATGACTTCGGTACAGGGTATTCTTCCCTGCAGTATCTGAAGGATATACCTGCCTCGATTATCAAAATCGATTACTCTTTTGTAAAGGGCCTGCCTGATGAACGGGACGATATCGAGATCATAAAGACCATTCTGCTACTTGCCCAGGGGCTCGGCAAAAGGACCGTGGCAGAGGGTGTAGAGACTCGTGAGCAGCTTGTCTTTCTTGCAGGGCTTGGAGTGAATGAGGGACAGGGTTTTTATTTCGCCAGGCCGATGCCAGAGGTGGAATGCATTAAGTGGATTCAGGACTACAGGCAGGAATCATATTTCTGGCCCAAAAGGTTCAAATAGAAAAGGGTGCCGATACCAACTAAAGAGCAGATTCAACTGGCTGGTCTTTTGTAAAAAAAACTGTGGAAATCCGCCATGATAACTGATAGATGGAAGAAAGTAATCAGCATCGGACTTGTTCTCGCATTTCTGGTGGTTGTAGGGCTGGCTTTGTCATTTGCACTGGAGTATTACAGATACCGGTATGATATTACCTTTAAGACGCAGCAACAGCTTGTTGACCTGACAAAAAATGCTGCCTCCAGTATTGATCTTTTACTCCGGGATGCCGTGATTGCAACGGACAGCCTTGCGCAAGACATAAGCAACGGCAGACTCAACCAAAAAGAAGTAGATCAGAGGAGCAGGGAACTGATTGCTGCGAACGGTCTTTTTTATGGGGTTTGCGTGGCATATAAGCCGTATGCTTTCTCGCCGGATGCCAGATTATATGCCCGCCCGGTACTGGGTCAGGAAACAGGACAGCATAGATACCATCAGGCTTGAATCAATGTATGATTACACTGAGCCCGAGCATGCCTGGTTCAATACGCCATTAAAGGGAGCTGCCTGGGTAGAGCCGTATTTCGGCCAGGCGAGCGACACCCTCATCACTGCCTATGGTGCGCCGTTTTACATGAACGGCCATGCTGGCGACCCTGAATATATCCTTGGTGTAGTGGTAATCACAATCTCCTTGGACAAGATCAGGGATTTGATAAAATCTCTCGACCTTGGCCCAAGTGGTTTTCCCGCCCTTGTATCAAAAAAAGGAATCTATATCTACCATCCGTCAACTGATTATGTGTTGTTGCAAAAAAGCATCTTTGATGTGGCCCATGAAACAGACGATTATGACAGACTGAGGATGGGCAAGGATGCGCTGCTGGGTAAGAGCGGCCTGATTAAGCATAAAAGCGTAACCACCGGCCTTGAAAGCTGGTTAGTCTATGCGCCTGTGTCGTTAACAGGCTGGTCGCTTCAAAATACCTTTATTAACGATGACATACCCCTGGATATTGATAAAATAAGGCGTGGTCTTATCGGTTTTGTCTGTTGTTCCGTATTTGCCATTGTGTGCGCGTTGTCTTTTTTTGCAATCAGGACCAGCAATGTCCGTATCCTCTGGGCAATCGCAGCAATAAATACCATTCTTATGGCAGTGGCTATCATCATAATCTGGGATGTCGCTCTGAACTGGGGGCAGTGCATAAAGGGTAATGGCTTTAATGTGCTGAACAGGCACAGCGTCAGTAATTTTATTCAGGCCCTGAATAGTGAAAAACAGCATAAGCATGAGGCCCTTCCTGTTTATATTCCCGCTGGAGTTGTTATCAAATCAATAGAGTTTCATGATTCCAACAAGCTCAAAATAGATGGCTTTACATGGCAGCGTTATGATAAAAAGCAGTTAAACGATATTTCTCCGGGCGTATCTCTGACAAATGGTATAGATATAAAGATGCATGAAGTTGTGCGCTATACGGACAATTCTAAGACAGTGGTCGGCTGGGATTTCTATGGTGATTTCTATCAGAATTTAGATTATTCGACATATCCGGTTGACTGCATGAGGCTTACATTGGGCATGCAACATGCTGACCGCGTTCATAATATTATACTTGTGCCGGATGTAGATGCTTATGATGTCCTGAACCCGAGTACGCTTCCGGGGATCAAAAGAGATTTCATGCTTTCAGGCTGGAATCTTGAGAAATCGTTTTTTACCATGAAGCAGGTCGTAGCTCACACAAATTTGGGATTGGAAATAGGCCGCGGAGACCAGAAAGATTATGATATGGATTTCAATATCATAATCACACGACGCGTGTTTAATGCCTTTGTCCAGAATATGACCCCACTTATAGTGGTAGCTCTACTGATTTTTCTGGTCTTGACCAGCCTCACAAATGACATGGACAGGGCGAAGAGAATGGATCTGAAGCCAGGAGCGGCCCTCAGATTGCTTGGGTCAATGTTTCTGGTGGTGGTGTTTGTCCATATAAATCTCAGGAGCAGACTCTTTGTTGACAGCATTTTTTATCTTGAATATTTTTATTTCATCACCTATCTTACATTATTTGCCACCTCAATAAATTTTGTTCTTTTTGCAGTTAAGACTCCGTTCTTGTTTATTCATCGTGAGGACGGTCTGTTGACCAAACTTATGTATTTCCCTAACATGCTTGCTGTGTTGCTTATTATTACGGCATTAATTTTTTACTAAGGGGAATCTATATAAAGGAGCGGGTATGGGAAGATTTATCTGGTTATCTGTCTTTCTTGTGTTTCAGGTTTTGTGTTGCGGCAATCTGCTTGCGGAGCAGACTAAAACAAAGATAGCTGTCCTTGATTTTACCGTGCAGGGCAAGGGGCTTGACCAGGACCTGGGCAAAATTGTTTCAGATTGGTTTATTACCTCGCTCGTAAAAAATGAAAGATTCGAGGTCGTGGAACGGGGGACACTCAAAAGAATTCTGGATGAGCAGGCGCTTGCCATGTCCGGCATTGTTGATGAACAGACAGCTACCAGGGCCGGAAAAATGCTTGGAGTCAATGTGTTGATTACCGGTTCAGTGGTAAGGCTTGGGGAGCGTATTGAGATTACGGCCCGCGGTATAGATATAGAAACCGCAGCAGTACTGGCTGCCGAGAGTGAAAAAGCCGAGAATCTCAATGGCCTCATGGATTCTGTAAATGAGTTGTCAGTCCGTCTTGTCAGGACATTATCTGGCATGTTGAGCAGGAATAGTCCGGCAAAACAACAGACAGGGTTTGTGCCGCAGGGCAAAACATCCATATTGCATCTCAGCGGTCTGGTCGCGTCTGAAAAGGCCTCCATATTCCATGATCCCAGGGTGCTCGGTCTCCTGCAGCAGCATGGCATGCTGATTGATATTGGTGTCGCAGGTTCCAGGGAAATGCTGTCCATGTCCGGGCATGGAGGTTATGATTTCGTGTTTCCATCAGGCGGGTATCTTGCAAATGAGATAGCCAAAACCCATCATGCCGATCAGACATATAATATTTTTTATACACCTATAATTGTCGCCTCCTGGAAGCCTGTAGCCGATATTCTTATTGCCAATGGGGCGGTTGAAGAAAGAAACGGCGTCTATTATCTCAAGATGAGAAAGATTCTTCCCATGATTGCGGATGGCAAAAGATGGTCTGATCTCAGAAACAACAAGGCATATCCATCGGATAAGCCTATATTTATCACATCCACGGATGTGGCCACGTCGAACTCAGGGGCCATGTATCTCTCTATAGCCAGTTATGTCTCTAATGACAATAAGATGCCTGAAACGGACGGTGACATTGAACGGTTGTCGTCCATGGTGCAGAAATTTTTTACTAATCAGGGGAGCCAGGCTGTCTCATCAAAAGAACCTTTTGATGACTATCTTTCAATGGGAATGGGCAGAACCCCTATGGTCATTGCCTATGAATCGCAGTTCCTGGAGGCGGTTGCCAAAGGTGCCACTACTGCAGACATGGTGATGCTGTATCCTGAACCGACCATTTATGTGAAGGGTGTCGTTGTTCCATTGACTGAGGACGGCAAAAAAGTAGGCGAGTTTCTTATGGAGGATGCTGCATTCAGCAAGATCGCGACAGAGTATGGCTATCACATAAAAAATGCCCGCCTATTTCGTGAAACATTCAATGACAAAGGCGTCCAGTTGCCGGACAGCCTGATTTCTGTGATAAATCCTCTTAATATGAATGTGATGAATCGGATGATCACTACGTTGACATCCGTCAAGAGCGCCGCAAGATAGAGTGGACAGTGATTACAGGATGGTTTCAAAAATATTTTGGAGGGAAAGGAAGAAAAAGGCCAGTTACCTTCTTGTATCCATTCAAAAAGGGCTGAAAGGGGTTTGCCTTTACAGCCCTCGCTCACAAATCAGTTCACAACCCTCACCCTCATCTGTTCTTGCCGTCTTAACCAGCCAATAGTCAAAAAAATGACATGACCGCTTTTTCACGCCGAATCTTTATCAAAAAATGGAATTTGCATTTTATCTTGTGATTTTGGGTAGTTAAATAATGGGCTCCTGAAAATGACAAAAGGATGATGGCATTATTTTGCTTGTGGACTTTGGCATAAAACTTGTTAGATTGTTTGTCCAAGAGACATAAAGTCTGTAATTCTGTTACGAGGTGTCAAGATGGCAAAAGAAGACAAGGCTGCTCAACAACCGGAACAAAATGCCCAGCAGGCGGAGGCCTCTCCTAAAAAGAAGAAGACCATGCTTTTTATCATAATCGGCTTGGTGGTTGTGCTGCTTTTGGGAGGAGGTGCGGGCGCCTATTTCTTTTTCTTCGCCAAGCCCCATGATGACCAGTTAGAGGCAGAAGGCGCTCAGGGGCATTCGTCACAGAAGGCTGAAACAAAGTCTGCGTCCAAGAGTAAAGGCAAGGACAAGAAGGAAGAGGAAAAGCCTGGTTTTATGCTGCCCATGG
Organism: Deltaproteobacteria bacterium; assembly: GCA_028695735.1. Classification (GTDB taxonomy): domain Bacteria; phylum Desulfobacterota; class Dissulfuribacteria; order Dissulfuribacterales; family DYLC01; genus JAQVIJ01. Next base: position 43,120 of record JAQVIJ010000003.1, read on the forward strand.
ATGCCTTTGTGGTCAATCTGGCTGATCCACAGGCCAAACACTATATAAAAGTAACCATCACCCTGGAACTCAAGGATGAAAAGGCAAAGGCCGAGGCCGAGCATGTCATGCCGAGGCTGAAGAATGACATCATAATGCTTTTGAGCAGTAAAACCATGGAGGATGTGATACCTCTGGAAGGCAAAACCAGGTTGAGGGATGAGGTGGCAGCCCGTGCCCAGGCCGTGCTTGGTGACAATCTGAAGGATGTATATTTCGTGCAGTTGGTTATACAATAGCTTAACTAAATGAAAAGGCTATAGATATGGCACAGATACTTAGCCAGGATGAGATAGACGCCCTTCTTACAGGTCTGGACGAGGTAACAGAGGAGAAAAAGGCCGCTGACAAGTCAGTGGAGGGTGAGGTAATACCTTATGATTTCACGAGTGCAGCCATTACCAGTCATATCAAGCTGCCTGGTCTGGATGTCATACATGATCAGTTCAACCGTGGATTGAGGGCTACCCTTTCCTCCACGCTGCGTATCGTGGTGGACAGCACCGTGGTGCCCACTGAGGTCATATCCTTCAAGGAATTTCTGCGGCGTGTGCCCGTGCCTTGCAACATTCATATTATCAAAATGGAACCGCTTCGGGGTCATGCCCTGCTTTTGGTGGACTCCCGCCTGGTATTCGGCATTGTGGAGGTCTTTTTAGGCTCCAGCAAGATAGGTCAGGCAAGAGTGGAGGGAAGGGAGTTCACATCTATTGAACAGAGATTAATCCGTAAGGTTGTGAATGCTGTTTTATTGGACCTGCAGAAGGCATGGAAGCACATAGCCAAACTGGATATTCATTATGTCAGAAGCGAGATCAACCCCCAGTTTGCCAAGATAGCGCAGAACGATGAGACTGTGATCGTGTCCAAATTCCAGCTTGATATGGACGAGATAAGCGGCGCAATAACCCTTTGTGTGCCATTGACCATGTTGCAGCCCTTGAAGGCCAAATTGCAGAGCACATACCAGATGGAGGCGGAAGAGGACCCTGTGTGGAGAAAACTGTTCTTGCAGAATCTTGCGCAGATCGATCTGGATGTAGTGGTGCCCTTGGGCAACGCCGTTTTGACCACATCGGAGCTCATGGACCTGGCTATCGGGGATGTCATCATGCTGGATACTGATTTGGACACATTACTGCCTGTTTTGGTGCAGAATTGTCCGAAATTCCTTGGACATCCAGGTGTGGTAAAGGGACAAATGGCGGTGGAGATAAAGAAAGAGTATGAAAATGCATGAGGTGAATGAGTTATGTTGACCCAGGAAGAATTGGACAAGTTGCTGGAACAGGGCGCTGAAGGTTTGGAGGAGACCCCTGCAAAACCTGAACCTCCGCCACAGGCTGCGGCTGAGCCTGATCTTTCGCAGGATATGGATTGGGGGGCGGCCTTTGAGGAGGCGGCAAAGGCAGGGGATGCCGCAGCGGCCAAGGCCATGGATGACCCTTCGCGAGGACTTGGCGGTGCTGAGCCAGCTTCACTCAAACAGCCCACGGCAGTCCAGCAGCCTGCCCCGGTCACATCAAAGCCGCCGAAATTCACCAGTGCAGCCCCGCCTGTTTTTGATGACCTTTCCAAAAAGGGCAAGGTGAGTGGGGCACAGGTTGACAGGCCCAATCTGGATTTCATTCTCGATATACCGCTGGATATAGCGGTGGAACTCGGCAGGACAAAGATGCAGATTCGGGACCTGCTGCAACTGGGCCAGGGTTCTATTGTAACCTTGAATAAACTGGCAGGCGAACCCGCCGAGATATACATAAACCAGAAATTGATAGGCAAAGGCGAGGTGGTGGTCATAAATGAGAAGTTCGGCATTCGTTTGAACGAGATCATAAGCCCCGCTGATCGCGTCAAAAATCTGGCTTAAAACGAGGGATGCATGGAGAACGATCTGGGGGCCATGGTGCGGGTCATAGCCAGCCTTGCTATAGTGCTGGGGCTTTTGTTCGTGTGTATGTATGGTCTCAGACGCTGGCAGCGAAGGATTCAGGGGCAGGGCAGGCAGGATATTCAGGTGCTTACCACACAGATGATCCTGCCCAAGAGATATGTCAGCCTCGTGCGTGTTTGTGGCAAAACATTGATACTTGGAATAACCGACGCCTCCATGACGCTTCTCGGCGTGCTGGAGCCGGACGGATTTCATGAAATGCTGATGCAGGCCCAGGAAAACGGACAGGACAACGAGCCGGCGTCATCGAAAACAGTGCATTGATTTATTGCAGCAAACGGAGGAGGGCAGGGTGTTTTTCATGAGGAATTGCCTTTTTGTGTTGTTCTCAGCGGCTGTTCTGCTGCTGGTTTCGCAGGATGCGTCAGCGGTCACAATCCCTGACATCAATCTCGGCCTGGCCTCCACCAGCAATCCCCAGAAGGTAGCCACTGCCATGGAGATACTGGCAATGCTGACGGTGCTTTCAGTTGCGCCGGCCATCCTTCTGATGATGACATCTTTTACAAGGCTGATTATCGTATTCGGTTTTCTGCGCATGGCATTGGGCACTCAGCAGATGCCGCCCAATCAGGTCCTGATAGGGCTTTCCCTGTTTCTGACATTTTTCATTATGCAGCCCGTGTGGTCTGTGGCCAATTCCGACGGTATTCAGCCCTATCTTCAGGAGAAGATCGGCTTTGAGGAGGCCCTGAAGCGGGTCGAAGCGCCTGTGAGAAACTTCATGTTCAATCAGACTCGCGAGGCGGACCTGGCCCTGTTCGTGCGTCTCGCAAAACTGGAGGATCCAAAGGACAAAAATGCCATTCCAACTACAGTGCTTACGCCCGCTTTTATGATCAGTGAACTAAAGACCGCTTTTGAGATTGGTTTTATTTTGTATGTGCCGTTTTTGATCATAGACATGGTCATCTCCAGCGTGCTTTTGTCTATGGGTATGATGATGCTGCCTCCGGTCCTGATCTCCCTGCCCTTCAAGTTGCTGCTTTTTGTGCTGGTGGATGGATGGAATCTGTTGATCGGTTCCTTGGTGAAGAGTTTTGCATAGGTGGTAAGAAAATTATGACGCAAGAGATGATTATAGGAATAGCGAGAAATGCCGTGGAGCTGACATTGCTTTTGAGTCTGCCCACATTGATTGCAGGGTTGGTGGTGGGTGTGCTTGTGAGCATCTTTCAGGCGGCTACACAGATTCAGGAGATGACCCTTTCATTTGTGCCGAAACTGCTGGCCATTTTTCTGGTGTCCATTTTGACCTTTCCCTTTCTCTTGAACAAACTTCTGGATTTCACACGTAATCTCATCGAACAGATACCTGTGTTCATTCGATGAGCATTTTTTTGTAAAGACATGAGTGAAGCAGACCTGCTGGCCCGTATAATAGAACATTTCGAGGTGTTTATACTGGTGTTGATGCGCATAGGCGGAATGTTTTTTTTGATGCCGGTCTTTTCCGGGGCGGCCATACCGCCACAGGCCAAGGTGGTGATGGCCATGGCCGCGGCCATGTTGCTGACTCCCATTGTAGCTGTTTCCCGTGATTTGATGCCTCAAAGCGCTGTGGGTTTTCTGCTGTATGGCGTTACCGAGCTTTTTGCGGGAATGACTCTGGCATTGATGCTGCGTCTGGTTTTTGCCGGTCTTCAGACCGCAGCGCAGATGGCCGGGTTTCAGATGGGGCTTTCCATGGCCAACATCATGGATCCAAATGCCGGGGCGCAATCCCTGGTGGTGGCGGAACTGGTCTATATGGCCTCCCTGACCCTGTTGCTGGCTGTGAACGGGCATCACCTCATATTGAGCGCCGTCGTGGGCAGCTTTGATTCCCTGCCCATAGGGACCCTGAAGTTGTCTGAACCCCTTTTCAATCTGATCATGGGCATATCCAGCGAGATGTTCGTGCTGTCGGTAAAACTGATGGCGCCTGTCATGGCGATCCTTCTGTTTTCTCAGGCCGCCCTTGGCATCCTGGCCCGAGTGGTCCCTCAAATGAACCTGCTGATGTTGAGTTTTAGTCTGAATATCGGGCTTGGCCTGTTTTTTCTCGGGCTGACAATGCAGCTTTTCTGGCCTGTTTTGAGTAAATCCCTGAATAATGTGCTGAAACTTATGCCTGTGGCCCTGAGACTCATGGGAGGCCAGTAGATGGCGGAAGAGTCCTTTCAGGAACGCACAGAAGAGGCCACACCGCGAAGGCTGGAAGAGGCCCGAAAAAAGGGTCAGGTGGCCAAGAGCAGGGAGCTGCCTTCCGTTGCAGTGCTGATGGCAGGGCTTATGACCCTTTTCTGGGGGTCCGACTTCTTTTACCGGCATTTTCAAGGGCTTTTTGAGTTTTATCTCTCAAACCTGAGGTTTTCGCTGTCTGTTGACAACATGCCGACGTTGTTCTGGCTGATGCTCACACAGTACCTTTGGTTTTTGGGGCCTTTTCTCTTTATACTCTTTGCAGTGGCCTTTTTTGCAAATTATCTGCAGATCGGCCTCTTCTTTTCCACAGAGGCATTGGCCCCCAAATTTTCGAAGCTCAACCCGTTCGAAGGGATCAAAAGGCTTTTTTCCCTCTCATCCTGGGTCGAGCTTCTGAAGGCCATATTGAAGGTCGTGATAGTGGGATGGGTGGCGTTTTCCATTATAGCCAAAGAGTTACCCCGTATTACGCCGCTTCTGGACCAGTCTCCGGGGCAGATACTGCTCTATACAGGCAATATCAGCTTTGATATCTTTTGGAAGTCCTGCCTGGTGATGATGTTTCTTGCTGCAATGGATTATCTTTTCCAGCGGTGGGAGTGGCAACGCAGCCTGAAAATGACCAAACAGGAGGTCAAGGAGGAGTACAAGCAGACGGAAGGTGACCCACAGGTCAAGGCCCGTATCAGATCCATTCAGCGGGAGATGGCCAGAAGACGCATGATGCAGGCCGTGCCGGAGGCGGATGTGGTGATCACCAACCCCACGCATCTGGCGGTGGCCCTGAAGTACGAGACCGGTAAAATGCCGGCTCCCATGGTGGTGGCCAAGGGCGCTGGAGTGATAGCTGAGAAAATAAAGGAACTGGCATCGAAGCACTCGGTGCCGGTGATTGAGAACAAACCGGTGGCCCAGGCCCTTTACAAACTGGTGGAGGTGGGGCAGTCCATTCCTGAGAGTCTGTATCATGCCGTGGCGGAGATACTGGCGTATGTGTATCGTTTGAAGAATAAAAGGCCGTAAGCCTTACATTTTATCTCGTTCCCAAGCTGGGGTTTGGTAACGAGGGGAAAAGGTTTCCTTGAGTCCCTGATTGGAACAAAGAATAGAGGAGAAAATGGCAGAGGAGCAATCTACTAAAAATATTTTCAGGATCATGAACTTGGACAGCACCAATGTGATTGCCGCGGCGGGCGTCCTGTCCATAGTGCTGATCATGGTGATGCCGGTGCCTCCCATTGCCCTGGATCTCCTGCTCGCATTCAATATGACCGCATCACTTCTGGTGCTGTTATTGTCACTTTACATACTGAGACCATTGGATTTTCCCATATTTCCGTCCCTTTTGCTGGTTACGACCCTCTTCCGCCTGTCTCTGAACATAGCCAGTACACGTCTGATCCTGCTGCACGGGCATGAGGGCATAGATGCGGCAGGCAAGATCATCATGGGTTTCGGCCAGTTTGCCGTTGGTGGAAATTTCGTGGTGGGCGCCATCATCTTTTTTATTCTGATTATCATAAATTTCGTTGTCATCACCAAGGGTGCAGGCCGTATAGCAGAGGTGGCGGCCCGTTTCACCCTGGACGCCATGCCAGGAAAACAGATGGCCATAGATGCGGATTTGAATGCCGGCCTTATAGATGAAAAGACAGCGAGACAGAGACGCAAGGAGATTGCAAGAGAGGCGGAATTTTATGGGGCCATGGATGGTGCCAGCAAGTTTGTGCGTGGTGAGGCCATAGCAGGCATCATTATTCTGCTCATAAATGTCATAGGCGGATTTATCATAGGTGTCTTGCAGCAGAATCTGGCTGTGGCGGTGGCAGCCAAGAGTTACACATTGCTCACCATCGGAGACGGCCTGGTCTCGCAGATTCCGGCGCTCATCATATCCACGGCGGCAGGTATTCTGGTCACTCGCGCCTCCTCGGATGCGAGCATGGGCCGGGAGTTTTTCAAACAGTTTGCGGTGCAGCCTGAGGCATTGGCTGTGACATCCGGCGTCATCTTTTTTTTCGGCATGGTGCCCGGTCTTCCGACCCTGCCTTTTTTTGTGCTTTCTCTGGGCATGGGTGGCCTGGCCTATCTGGCATACAGGGAAAGGCTCGCTGTACAGAAACAGGTGGCGGAAAGGCCCGAGACACAGCCTGCGGCGGCCAAAGGGCCTGAGCCAGGTTCACCTGAGGAGCTGGAAAAGCTGCTGTCCCTGGATGTCTTGAGCCTGGAGGTGGGCTACGGCCTGATTCCCCTCGTGGATGAGGAACAGGGCGGTGACCTGTTGGAGCGCATTCGTTCCATACGCAGACAGTTTGCTCAGGAAATGGGCATCATGGTGCCATCCCTGCATGTAAGGGATAACCTGCAATTGGCGCCCGGTGAGTATTCCATTCTCATCAAGGGGCTGGAGGTGGCCCGTGTTGAACTGCTGTTGGGACATCTCCTGGCAATGGCCCCTGATGAGGTCAAGAGACCCATCGAGGGTATTCCGACTACGGACCCTGCATTCGGTCTGGAGGCGGTCTGGATCCCTGAGGCCATGCGTGAAGAGGCGCAGCTGGCCGGCTATACGGTGGTGGATTTGTCCACCGTCATAGCCACGCACCTCTCAGAGGTTATCCGTCAAAATGCTGACGAATTTATCGGCAGGCAGGAGGTGCAAAAGATGCTGGATAACCTGGCCAAGACCTATCCAAAGGCGGTGGAAGAGGCCAACAGCGTATGCCCATTGGGTCTGGCACAAAAAGTGCTTCAGAATCTTATAAAGGAACGGGTTTCCTTGCGTGACCTGCTCACTATCGTGGAGGCCCTTGCAGATTATGCCGGTTATACCAAGGACCCCGAGGTGCTCACCGAATATGTCAGGCAGCGGTTGGGTAAGTCCATCGTAAAGCCGTTTTTGAGGCCGGACAATACGCTGCTGGTTATGACCATGGAGCCTTCGATGGAGGATCAGATTCGGAAAGGTATTCAGCAGACGGAGCACGGCAGCTTTCTGACCCTGGATCCTGCCTCCATTCAAAGGCTTGTGCAGGCTGTTCAAAGGGCTGTGGAGGCCGTTACGGCTAAGGGCATACAGCCTGTGATTCTGTGCGGGCCTCAGGTCAGAAGGCATCTGAAGAAGATATTGGACCGGTTTATTCCGAATGTCACTGTGTTGTCTCATTCGGAGGTGACGGGAAGTATAAAATTAGAGGCGGTAGAGATAATAAGATAAGCCATGCACATCAAACGATTCGAAGGTAAATCAGTCTCAGAGGCATTGGAAAGGGTCAAGGCGGAGTTCGGAGAGGACGCCGTCATAGTGAAGACCAATCGCCTGAAACGCCGCAATCCTGAAACCGGGCTTGCAGAGGCCTGGGCTGAGGTGGTGGCTGCCATTGACAGGGATGCCGCCGCGGTTTCTCAGGAAGCACAAGAGGTTGTTCCGGAGACACAGACGCCTGAGGAAACCGCTGCGTGTCAGTCTTTTCAAGGGGTTATACCTGAATCCCCTGTTCAGGCCCTGGCCAGGGCATTTTCCTGTATGGGCATTGACTGCGAGCTCCAACAGAAACTGGCCATGGATTTTTTCAAAGGCCCATTGGCTCAACAGCTTGTGAGCGTGGAAATGGTCAAGAGATGGCTTCAGATTCACTGCGCCTCCCGCATGAAATACGGGGCCCGCGTGGATGATATGCCGCGTGGATTCCGTCTGGCCTTCATAGGGCCTACAGGCGTGGGCAAGACCACGACCCTGGCAAAGATAGCGGCCAGGTTGGTGTTCAAGTCAGGTATGAAGGGTGCCCTGATCACAACAGACAGCTACAGGCTGGGGGCGGTGGATCAGCTCAAAAAATATGCACAGATCATGTCGGTGGACTTTGAATCCGTCAGGGACAGGGGTTCTTTGCTGGCCGCCTTTGAAAGGCACAGTGACAAGGATTTTGTGCTCGTGGACACCACTGGCCGAGGGTTGTGGGATAAAAGACACTCTGCAGAGCTGGGGACCCTGTTCGAGACCATCGGGGATCTAAATGCGTATGTCTGTCTTTCCGCTACCGCAAAAACAGACGACCTGGTGGCCGCCAGCCGTTTCTACCGGAAATTTCCTGTAGTGGGCTGGGTGATCACCAAGATGGATGAAACCATGTCCTGCTCAGGGCTTTTGACGCCTTTTTTGTGCCATGATGTGAAGCCATCCTACATATCCCACGGCCAGCGTGTGCCAGAGGATATAAAACCGGCCGACTCGGCCGTTTTGAACGGTTTTTTGTTCAATTTCGATAAAATGGAAGAATATACTGAAAATAAAGAGAGAACCATCGTATGAATCAGGCGGAAACCATGCAATATCTCAAGGACGGAACGATTCAGTTCGATTTTGACCAGGGCGTATCGGATATGCCCGCGACAGCCCCGCGGGTTTTTTCCTTCAGCAGCGGAAAGGGGGGGGTAGGCAAGACCAATATAGTCGTAAATACAGCCATAGCCCTTTCAAGACTCGGGCAAAAGGTTTTGATTCTGGATGCGGACATGGGACTGGCCAACATAGACGTCATGCTCGGACTGACCCCTCAATGGACCATAAACCATGTCTTCGCAGGCCAGAAAACCCTGAACGACGTGGTGCTGGAGGGCCCTGAAGGCATTTTGATACTGCCGTCCAGTTCAGGCACTACGGAGCTTGTCAATCTGGGTGAGAGTGAGAAGCTGTTTCTGCTGGACGGGCTGGAGGACCTGGCGTCTGATATCGACATGTTGTTCATAGATAATTCAGCCGGCATCTCCGACAATGTCTTCTATTTCAATATGGCGGCTCAGCAGAGGGTGGTGGTCGTGACCCCTGAGCCGACTTCCATAACAGATGCCTATGCCCTTATAAAACTCATGTCATCCCGTCATCAGGTCAAGTCCTTCTCGATTTTGGTGAATTCCGTTCACAGTGCCAATGAAGCGAAAAAGGTTTACCGTCAGCTCACCACTGTCGCTGATCGTTTTCTGGATTCCATCTCTCTGGATTATCTTGGTTTTATACTGAAGGACGAGTCTGTACCCCGTGCGATCTGCCAGCAGAAGGCCCTGTTGCAGGTATATCCGGATTCCAACGCCGGCAAGGGCTTTGTCACTCTGGCGCATACCATTCTGAGTCAGAGGCTCGATAATGCACCTCAAGGCAACATAGTTTTTTTCTGGAAGCAGCTTTTGGGCAGGGGGTTGAGTGGGAATTTATGAGTCTAAGGAGAGACAGCGATGTATCCTCATTCAGATATACGTCATGGAGTGCGCCGCAAGTTTGGAATGCGGGGGCATTGCGCCATGCAGAGCGATAAAGACGTGCTCTTTACTGAATATCTTCCCCTTGTTCGAGCATTGGCTGAGCGCATGATAGTCCGCCTGCCCGACAGCGTGACCCTCGACGAGCTCGTAAACGCCGGCACCATAGGGCTCTGGGATGCCATAAAAAAATACGATGTCTCCAAAGAGACGAGTTTCAAGACCTATGCCGAGTTTCGCATCAAGGGCGCTATGCTGGACGAATTGCGTTCAAGAGACTGGATGTCGAGGGGTATGCGCAGGAAGAACAACGAGGTTTTGTCTGTCCAGGAGGCCCTGGAGCGCAGACTGGGCAGGCCGCCGGAACACGAAGAGGTGGCTGAAGCCCTTGGAATGGATCTGGCAGATTATTTCCAGTTGGCGCAGGAATTGAACGGGGCGCATGTCATGGAACTGGATGCCAGATATGAGTATTTTGGAGACGGCTCCGAAGAAAATCCCCTGGAGATGCTGGCTGACGAAAATGCCCAGAGCCCTGCGGACGCGATGGAATCGGTTGAAACCAAAAGGATTTTGGAGGAAGCCATCGCTGCATTGCCTGATAAGGAACGGCTTGTGCTGTCTCTGTATTATGAAGAGGGCCTCACATTGAAAGAGATCGGAGAGGTGATGGGTTATACCGAATCTCGAATCTCCCAGATTCGCAGCAAGGCCCTGTCGGGATTGAGGGCCTTGCTTGCAGAGAAAAGGTGTGATTTGGTCTGAGCCTGTTGCAAAAATCTCTTTTCAGGACTTCTCCTGAAGTATTAACATCTTGTTTTATGCCATTTCCATGTTATCTTTGAGCAGTTATCGTAGATGACGTTTTTAATTTAATTAAGGGAACCTCTTTCCAGGGTTCCTTTAATATATGGCAGGAGGAGCTGATATATGGCGATCGATTACAATCTCAAGGTATTGATCGTTGACGATTTTGCCACCATGCGCAGAATAGTCAAAAATATCCTTACGCAGTTGGGTTTTAAAAATTTCATTGAAGCCGATGATGGTTCCACGGCATGGGATATCCTGCAGAAGGAACAGGTGGATTTTATAGTTTCCGATTGGAATATGCCCAAGATGACAGGTATAGAGCTTCTGAAAAAGGTCAGGGCCGATGAAAGATTCCAGAATCTTCCATTTTTGATGGTCACCGCCGAGGCCCAGAAGGAAAATATCGTGGAGGCGGTCAAGGCGCGTGTCAGCAATTATATCGTCAAACCCTTCACGCCCGAGACCCTGAGCGAAAAGATCGAAAAGATATTTGCATAGATCAGGATAGCAAATTGGCAAACGAAGCAAAGGAACCTTCCAAAGATATTGATGACCAAAAGCAGGATGCTGTGTTAGACCCTTTGGGTCTGGAGGAACCTGCCAAGCCGGATAAAAACCCTGAGGACCCCTTGGGCGACCTCAACTTTGAAGAGACAGACGGGTCTGAGGTTGACTCGACCGGTGTTACTTCTTCAGGCGATTCAACATCCGATACAAAGTCTGCCGCTTCAGTTTCCGGAGATAGAGATGTCGCGAATGAAAAGGCCTCCACGGGAGAAGATGCTGCGGATAAGGGCGCCAAGCCTGAGGACGAGCTTTGGGATGAAGGCGGTGACTTTGAAGAGGTTCCGCTTTTTGAGGAGTTCGCATCCAAGATAGCGGAAGCCGAGAGTAAACCCAAGGATATAGTGGACGAGCTTTCCTCTGAGCTGGAAGCCACTATGACAGGCACGGAACAGGCTGCCGGCCCCGAAAAACCAGAGGAATCCTCCGGTGACGATCAGCAATCTGTTGCATCATCGTCTTCAATCTTGCCATGGGTTATCACTGGTATCGCCTGTATTTTTATGCTGGCCGGCGGCTGGGTGTTTTGGCGTATGTATTCCGCTCTGTCAGCACCGGCTGGGCCTGTGCAGGTGCAGCAGCGTGTCCCGATTGCAGCTCCTCCTGCCCATCAGGCGTCTTCAGCCCCTGTTTCACTCAAAACGCCTGCGCAGACCACTCATGTTGCAGCCCCTCCAGCCCAAAAGATTGCTCAGGAACATTCAAATGCCGCCGATGCCCCGAGACTTGCTCCATTGGAGTATATCAGCCTTGCCCCGTTTCTTATTCCAGCCCAACAGGGAGGGGAACCGGTGTTTTTTAAGTTGCAGGTGGAGCTTATCTGCAGGGATAAACAAATGAAGGAGGAGCTGAATCGAAAAGAGACCTGGGTAAGGGATGCCATCTATAGAGAGATGAAGGGAATCGACCTGAGCGCCGGAATACAGGAAAACAATATAAATCGTTTCAGAAGACCCATTCTGGATCGTATCAACAGGGAACTGGCCCCATTATATGTGGATGATGTCAGATTGATGGGTACGTTGCTCAAATGATGTTACATCTGTATTTGGATACATAATGCGATTAACTCAATCCATCTGAATATGTCGTGATTATATAAAACGGAATGAACCGTGTGGTTAGATATTGATCCTGTTTCCCTGATTCTGTGGTTTCAATTCCTTCTGGATGTAATTCTTCTGACGCTTCTCTGCGTCATTTTTCTTCGTATCAGATATATCACTCCACAAAAGATAGACGCCTTTATAGTATCCTTGCGTGAGATGGATGCACTTTGTAAGGAGCTGGATGCAAATCTTCAGGAAAAGCGTAAGCTCGTTTCGGCCTTAAAGGAAGAACTGGCCGGGCTGAAGCCTGTTTCCTCAAGGCTAAAAACAGGGCAGCCCTTGCAGCAGAATACACATTCTCAGCCCGAGGGCCGAACGGCTTTTACATCGTCAGACCGGATTGAAACGGAAAAAGACGGCGTAGTGCTTTCTCTGGGCAGCGGCAATGCCAGAAAGAATGACGTCCGTCAGCGGCTCGTTAAACCTGTTGTCAACGCAAAGATAGGGCAGGCAGCCGCTGCAGGCGGGTCTGAACAAGACAGCCGGACCATGGTGGTATCCATGTGGCAATCTGGTGTGAATATGTCAGAGATAGCCAGAGTTACAGGCCTTTCACTTGGTGAGATTGAGCTTATATTGTCTATCACCGGAAATCTGAATGAGGATCGCCGGTGATTCGTTTTTTATTGAGTTCCCTTTAGCGGAACGGTAATGGTTTCTTTTGCAAGAAATCCATAACTTATTCTTGAAACAGGAGATATAACCAATGAGTGAGCAGGAATGTTATATAGATCACGAGCACCCTCTTTTGGAAGAAGACAGTTTTTGTTTCTCATGTACGCCGGAAAAGGAGTGTTTCACCGCGTGTTGTTATGATGTGAATCTGGTGTTGATGCCCTATGATGTAGTGCGGCTCAAACGCAGGCTGAATATGCGTTCGGACGAGTTCCTGAAGCGTTATACCAGTGTGCATGTGGGGCAGGGCAGCGGAGTGCCTGTCCTGACAATGAATATGGAGCGCAACAGTTTCAAATGTCTGTTCCTGGAGGAAGGAAAGGGTTGCTCGGTCTATGAAGACCGTCCCGGCGCCTGCCGCACCTACCCCCTGGCCCGAATGATTCACAGAAGCGTGGACGATCAGATCACTGTTCGGCATTATGTGGTGCGGGAACCGGATTGCAGGGGGTTTGAAGCGGGCGCCAGGCATTCTGTCAAGGAGTGGATAGAGCATGAAGGCATAGCGCCTTACAACGCCATGAACGACATCTTCAGCGAGCTGTTACAGGCCAAGAATGAGGCAGGTGTGGGGTCATTGAATGCAGACCAGATAGAGCAATTCTATCTCGGTTGTTATAACATAGATGCCTTTCGGGATTTCTTTTTGAACGGCCCGAACCTGGACCGCTACATGGAAGACCCTCAGGTCATAGAGCGCATCTCTCAGAATGAGGATGCCCTTCTGGAGTATGCCATGAGGTGGGTGAAAAAAAAGCTCTTCAGCGGCTGTTCATGCGTGGGCTGTAAGGCATTTTAAGGAGAATAAGCGGTTATGCTTCAATTTGAACCGAACATGCGTGTGGGCATAGATGTACTGGACAATCAGCACAAGTCCTTGATAGGGGCCTTGAATCGGCTGATGGATGCCCTGTGGGACGGCAAGGGCAGGGAAGAGGTCTGTAACAGCATAAAATTCCTGTTAGACTATACCGTTACCCACTTTTCCGACGAAGAGGAGTGGATGGAGCGATACAGGTTCCCCGAGCTGGAGGGCCACAGGCTTATACACAGGCAGTTTGTGGAGCGTGTGCAGGGCCTTGCAAAGGCCTGTTCAGAGGGCACCATCACCTCTGACCTGGCCATTTCCACCTTTTACGACACATGGGATTGGTTGAAGGACCATATACTCAAGATGGACAAGAGATACGGCAAGTTCATCACCGAGCGCATGGGGCTTTCGCAGAAATAATCCTGCACAGTGAAGAACTATTTTTCACAGGCATCCTTTGGGCTACAAAATCAACATGGCATCCCCATAGCTGTAAAACCGGTAGCCTTCTTGAATCGCCTGGTTATATGCCATGAGTATTCGTTCCCTTCCTGCAAAGGCTGAGACCAACACCAAAAGGGAGGAACCCGGCAGGTGAAAGTTGGTGAGCAGGGCATCCACTACCTGAAAATCAAAGCCTGGCAGAATGTAGAGGTCGCACATGGCCTCAAAGGGCTGTAATGCCGCCTCTTTCCAGGCCTCACCACCCGTTTTTTGTGCCCAAAACTCCAGGGTGCGTACGGCTGTAGTGCCCACAGCAAACACCCGTCCTCCCCTTTTTTGAGTGTCCTGTAAAAGCCGTTGCGTTTCCACAGGAATGGAGATCCACTCCGCATGAATCTTGTGCTTTCGAATGTCTTGAGTCTTGATGGGCGCAAAGGTGCCGTAGCCCACATGCAGGGTTACATGGCCGATGGCTATGCCTCGTTGTTTCAGCCTCTTGAGAATGGCCTCGTCGAAGTGTAATCCTGCTGTGGGGGCCGCTACTGACCCTGTGTGCCTGGCATAGACGGTCTGATAGGTCTTTTTATCCTCTTCAGCGGCGGGACGGTCGATATAAGGCGGCAGGGGCATCTCGCCATGGCGTTCCAGGACCTCCTCCAGGCCTTCGCTAAAGTGTAGTTGCAATCGCACTTGACCGTTGGAAAGACCTTCCAGCACCTCTATTACCAGTTCATCCTGCCATGAAAAGACCTGTCCTGGCCTCAGAGGCTTGGAGCTGTGACAGAGGGCTGTGACAATGGCCGTTTTGTCCGAGAGCAGTTGGGGAAAGTGCAAAAACAGAAACTCCACCTTGCCGCCAGTGGGTTTGCGAGTGCGCAGCCTGGCCGGAAAGACACGGCTGTCATTTACTATGAGGCAGTCTTTTGGCTCAAGATACTCCAGGATATCCGGAAAAGAGCGATGTGTTATTTCACCTGTGCCGCGCTTCAGGACCAAGAGCCTGGATGTGCTGCGTTCAGGCGCAGGGTATCTGGCAATGGCGGATTCAGGCAGATGAAATGTATAGGCATTCAGGTCATATCTATGGGTCATGGGTGTTTCTGTCCATTGATTTTGGTGTCCCTTGTCTTTTTGATATGGGGTTGCTATTTTACGTCAATTTGTAGATAAAGGGAACCTTGGAAAATTGCCATTTCGCTCACAAGTGCGTTGTCCGTCGGCGAAAAATGCTCACATACCTGTCTGCGTGCAACGCACAGGCAGGCAGTCAGCTCCACTTTTTCGCCTTCATCGCGCCTTGTTCTTGAACGAAAATTCTGATTTTTCAAGGCTCACCAAACTCAATGGTTAAGGGTCTATTCCATGCGTGCATTCCTGTTCCTGCTGACCGTAGTTTTTGGTTTCTTTTTTTTCGGGCTGCTCAGCATTTTTTGCAAGGTTGTCTTGCGTTCCGAGCACGGCGTATATCGAATCGGACGGGCCTGGGCAAGGCTCTGTATACGGCTGGGTGGCATCACCTGTGAGGTGACCGGAGTAGAGCATGTGCCCATGAATAGAACGGTGGTCTTCTGTGCCAATCATGCAAGTCAGGTGGATATTCTGGCCCTCTATGACACCCTTCCTGTGAGCATTCGCTTTCTGGCTAAGAAAGAGCTGTTTTCAGTGCCGTTTTTCGGGTTTGTGATGACCATCGCAGGCCACATACCCATAGACCGCTCTGGCGGCAGGGCTGCGGTCAAGAGCATAAATGAGGCAGCCGAAAAGATTCGAAGCGGCGCCTCGGTGGTGATCTTTCCCGAGGGCACTCGCAGTCGTGACGGCAGGCTTCAGCCCTTCAAGACCGGCGGTATGCAGGTGGCCATGCGCTCCGGCTGTCCCATTGTGCCTGTGGCTATTTCAGGCAGCTATGAGATTCTGCCTCGCAGCCGAATCTGGATACGGCCAGGGCACATCAAGGTCGCCATCGGTGAGCCCATTTCTCCATTAGGGCCTGATGGCACACCGCTTTCCAAGGAAGAGGTCTCTCAGCGCACATGGGAGGCCATTTCAGGGCTGTTGAACCGGTTACAGAAAGATAGAGAAGATGCCCGTCCTGCCCAGTGATGTAACACTTCGATTTCCGCACATAATGCGTGTCAATGCCTCTGCGGGTTCTGGCAAGACCTATTTGCTTGCCATGCGTTTCTTACAGTTTTTGCTTTCGTCGCATATTCCAAACAACCGCATCGCCAATTCTCTGGCCATCACATTTACGAACGATGCGGCATCGGAGATGAAGAGACGCGTCCTTTATTTTTTGAAGGAATTGGCCATAGTTCCCTCTTCTGAACGCCTGGCTGAACTTTTCCATTTAGTGTCATGCAAGCCGGAAGACCTGTCCATGCGTGCCGGGGAACTGGTGGATGAGCTGTTTGCGAACTACGACTTCTGGCAGATTCGCACCATAGACAGCTTTCTGCATCAGTTGGTATATGCAGCCGGCTATGACCTGGGGATCTCTCCGGAATACGAGATTTGTTCAAATCAGCAGGAGTTTTTTCAGAGGGCATTGGACCGATTGCTTTTGCAGGCCGGCCGGGACACGGAGTTGTTTCAAAGGCTCTCCAGCTTTTTGAAATTCTATCTCTATGAGGCGGAAAAGGCCTCGTGGTGGCCTCAATACGACATCTTGAGGGTGGTCACCGACCTGTATGCCCAGGAACAGGGTTACGGATTGCCCCTTGCAAGACCTGTGGGCGTATGCCTGTCCAAGGATGAAATCCGGAATAAAATCGGTGCATTCATGCAGAAGGCATCGGCGTTGGGCTTGAAATTCAATCGAAATACAGAAACGGCTATGGAGCATGCCATCAATGGCAGGTTCGATAATGCCTTCGACAAGACCTGGTTTCAGAAAGAGGATGCAGCGGCGCTGTTTCTGAAGAAGTCTTGTCGTGAAATGCCCGGTGAAATTCAAATGGAATGGCAGGAAATCAGGAGGTGTTTGAGTGAATATGCCGTAGTGCGGGCGCAGAAAGACATCCTGTCCTATCTGGATTTGATGGAGGCATGGAAGGGTGCCCTGGCTGCCTTGAAACAGGAGGAAAGGGCGGTCTTTTTTGGAGACATCACCGCCTTTGTGCACCGTATCTATGCAGAGATTCCTCTGCCTGACCTGTTTTTCCGTCTGGGAGAGCGTATTTTTCACATCCTCATAGACGAGTTTCAGGACACCAGTTCCCTTCATTGGCGGGCCATGCAGCCTCTGGTGGAGGAGGCCCTGAGCAAAGGCGGTTCATTTTTCTGCGTCGGTGACGAAAAACAGCTGCTGTATCGCTGGCGCGGGGCGGCGCAGTCCGTGTTCAGGGATGCGCCGCTTGACCTGGCCCATCAGGTGGAGAATGGTGTGGAGGATGTATTCCTTCAGGAGAACTGGAGGAGTCACAGGGTTATAGTGGATTTTGTGGCCAGGTTGTTTCATGAAAACAATCTCAAGGACTGGGCGGCCTCTTTGAGCAATTCCAGATCGCATGATGGCTCAGACCTCACATCAGAACTGGCGAAACAGGTGGGCCTTGTGTTTTCCCATGTCAGGCAGACAATCCCTCAAAGATTTGAAGAGAAGAGGGCCGGCGGTCTGGTGCATGTGGAGTGCATGGAAGGGCTGAAAGCGGAGGCATTACTGCTTTCCGCCTGTGAATGGACCGCCCGTCTGATTCAGGAACTGCTCAAACGCTACCGGCCTGAGGATATCTTTGTGCTGCTTCGCAAGAACGACGAGGTGGAGCGTTTTACAGCGCACCTCGCCTTCAGGGGGATTGCCGTATATTCGGAAAGGCAGATGGATATTCGCAGGAATCGTCTGGTGCAGACCCTTCTGGCCATGTTGCGCCTCATTTCCAGGGCGGATGACCTGTGTGTGGCCCAGGTACTGACCAGTGAGCTTTTTGCCGGATTCTGGCAGATGTTTTGTGAAGGGATATCCCCTTTGCACTGGATAGAAAATGCCCCCAAACCCTTGATTGCCTCCTGGAAACGGGAACTGGGCGGGCTGTGGGAGGCCACCTTCGGAGGCCCTTTGAAGGCGTTGAGGTTCTGGCCTGTTTATGAGATCGTGTCCAAATTATTACAATTTTTCCATTACAGCGAGTCCGCATCTCATGAAGAGGCAGTGGTGGAGTATTTTCTGGAGCTGCTTCAAAATAAAAAAGATGGTGCGACCTTTGACATAGCCTCGCTTCTGGAGTGGTTCGAAAAGGCGGATGACGAAGTCTTTGTCATGAAAAATGTAAAATCCAGTGAGGCCGTGCGCATCATGACCATTCACAAGGCCAAGGGGTTGCAGGCGAAGGCGGTGATTTTGCCCATTGCAACTCTGACATGTGAAGGGCATAAAGGGGTTTATTTCGTGCCTGAAGGGCAGGGTTTGAAGGCCTTGAAGATCCCTAAACACCTGCGCAATGTCTCCCGTGAATTGAATGAGATTGTTCAAAATGAGAAAATGAACGCCTGGCTGGATGAGTTGCGCACCCTGTATGTGGCCGTGACACGCGCCGAAGAGGAGCTCTATATGCTTCTGCCTCAAAAGAAAGGGTTACATAAAAATCAACTGTTAACGCTGTTGAGCGGCGCAATTCCGGAGTTAGGTGCGGAAAATTCAGGAGACACGAGTGTATGTCCTGTGTTTCGCCTGGGTGTGCCGGTGGCCGGACCAACAGCACAGGTGTCTTCAAATCCGCAAGCGACTCACGGGCTCTTATATCCTGAGGGGCAGGGGGACTGGGCCTGGCTGAGTTCCATTCGGCATCGGGCGTCTTCCCTGCCTTTGTCTGCAAATGTGCAGGCCGTGCAACTGGGAGAGGCAGTGCACAGGCTTCTGGCGGGCTTTACCAGCCTTCCTCAAGACCTGAAAGGTGATGTGCAAGGTGTATATGATTTTTTGAAGACCTTGTGGCAGGGCCATTTGAATGCCGTTGAAACAGCAGGTGCCGGTGATTATGCGCCCCTGCTGCAATCCGTGGCCCGGACCCTGTGCAGGGAGGACCTGGCAGCCTTTTTCTGGCCTTTCGCAAATGCGACGGTCTGGGTTGAAAGGGAGCTTGTGGGGAGGGACGGCGCACTCTATCGCATGGATCGAGTGGTGCAATCAAACGGCGAGATTGTGGTCATGGAGTTCAAAACAGGCGAAGGCGGTGATGAAGGCGTGAAGCAGTTGAAACAATATCTTCAGGAGATGCAGGGTCTCTATGCCGGAATGAAGGTCAAGGGTTGTCTCATCCATCTCATGCACCAGGAGGTTTTATGGCTGACACCATAAAAATCGCCATGCAGGACTCACTGCTGGAGCATATAGCAGGGCTTTTGCTGCAGGCCGGCGGCAGGGACCTCTCCGGTTTTGTGGTGGTCTTTCCCGGCGACCGGCCCTGCCTGTATCTCAGGGAGCTTCTGAACAGACGCATTTCAGGCCCGTATCACCCGCCTCATCTCCTGAGCATAGATGCCTTGGTCACACTGCTTTCCCAACAGTATGCAGGTGGTGCAAGGCATGATGTGGAGTCCCTGGAGCTTCTGCACGGGTTGTGGCAGGTGGTAAGGGCGGTCTCGGAGGGTGTGGAGACCAGGGATGTTATGAAAGAGGTGGTGAAGGACTTCGAGACCTTTTTTTTCTGGGGTATGGAGCTGCTTCAGGTGCTGAATGAGTTTGAATCCGAGGATTTTACTCCGGACTTCATAGACAGGTATGTGAATCTGGCCCTGGAGGCGGACGGTTTGAGCCCTGAAGCGGCGGGTGTATGGCCCTTTTTGGGGCGGATATACGAGGAATGGCTGAACCTTTTGCAGGAACGTTCGTGGTGGACACGGGGAGAGCGTTACAGATTGGCCTCGAAGCTGGAGCAGGTGGACTGGTCCTTTCTGCTTCGTTCAAACGCCGGTGGTACGCCCGTAATCTATCTCGCAGGCTTTCTGCTGCCTTCCACAGACCCCGATGCATATCAGTCTCGCACGGAGCAAAAGATATTTGATCTGCTTGTCAACAGACACGACGCAACATGTATCACCTACGACCGGTCTATTTCAAGGCAGCCTGAAGTCAAGGTGTATGAAGCTGTCAATTTCCATGGCCAACTGGCCATGGCGGGCCGCATTCTTCATGAAAAAAATGTGGAGAAGGACCAGGTGTCCCATGAACTGCGGGCATTCGTGCTGCCCAGTCCGGACAGGCTCATTCCGGCACTGTGCTGGCTCATGAATGCCCAGCCTGCGCCCTTCAATGTCACCATGGGCTATCCGATGGAAAGACTGCCCCTTACGGAGCTGGTGTTTTCTGTGCTCGCTCTTGTGCAGTCCAGTATATGGAGCGCTGAAAACGCTGGTGGCATCTCCATGGGTAATCTGCTTTATCTTCCTGATTTAATTTGTCTTTTGTCTCATCCATATCTCCTTGCATATGAAAGGTCCCTGTTGAGGGAACCGGAGTCCACCACCGGCTCGGTGTTGGAGGCCTGGATGCAGGAGAAGCGCATGTCCTTCGGAGACCCACAGGAGCTTCGAGAGGCCCTGGCCGCAGCCTCAATGGATGACTCATTTTTTGAGGCGGTTCTGAGGGTTGCAAGAGAGACAGCCTCCTCTTCGACTGTCGAAGGCCGGGCCCTCTGCCTCATCGGATTCATCAATGGGTTGTCCCAGGCCGATGTGATGCTTCAGGATGTTATGCGCGGGGCCTTCTGGCAGGACGGGAATCGAGTGCTCATGGAATTATTGCAGGCATTGGCCCGTTCTCCCCTGAGGCAGGAAGAAATGAGCGCAGCGGGATTCAAGCGGCTTTTGAGATATCTTATGGCCGAAAGAAGACTTCCATTCAAGGGCATTCCGCTGGAAGGCTTGCAGGTTCTGGGCATTCTGGAGACACGATGCCTGAATTTCGACGAGGTATTCATCTTTGATTTGAACGAGGGGGTATTGCCGTCGGGTATAAGGCCCAACGCCATTTTGCCGTTCTCGCTGCGCAGGGCCATGAAGCTTTCGAATGTGAACAACACCATCAGGATCGAAAGACATCATCTCCTGCGTCTGATGGCCGGGGCCAGTCGGGTACATCTTTTTTACTCGGCCTCCCAGCAGAGTGAGAGGAGCCGTTTTCTGGAGGAGATCATATGGGAAAGGGAGAAGCAGGCGAAGAAAATCCTGGAAGACGGCATAGTTTGCAGACAGCATTTGCATATCCGGCCTGTTGAATTGGGTAGGGGCATTGCGAGTAAATCCGATGCTGTTTTGAAGAAATTGCAAACCATTGTTTATTCGGCAAGCAGCATCAACACATATTTGAAATGTCCATATAGATTTTATGTTAAGTATTGTCTTGGAATACCTGACGATAGAAAAAGATATGAGATAGATGGAGCTGTCATAGGTAATATACTGCATGGAACACTTTATGATATGTATTCACCATTTGTTCAACAACCTATAAACAATGATATGTTGGAGCAAATAGGAAACAGTATAGATTCATACCTTATAAAAAACATAGAAAAAATTCTGATGGAGCAGGAACGATGGAGTGTACAGATAAAACTTCTCAAGGAAATTATGAAATATCGCATTGAGGGTTTTATGAAATTTGAAAAAAATAATAATTCAGGTATGTATATTAAGGCATTGGAAACCACAAAAGAAAAGCAATTAACGCTTAAAAACGGGTGTAGTATAAGGATTAAGGGCAGAATAGATAGAATTCATATAAAAGATGATGAGACATGGATTGTGGACTATAAAACAGGTAACGATGTAAAAAGTATATCTAAATATATTGATATTACATTATTTGATAGAGAAAGTTTGAAAAACAATGTGGTTTCATTTCAGTTACCCATATATCTCTGGTTGTGTGATGAATCGAATACATATTCTCAAATCAATGCCGCATATTACAGGCTGAAAGGTCTTACGGCAAACACAGGGGATTCCAGTCCGGAGATCCGGTTTTTCGATGAAGACGGTGAAATGCAGCCTGCTATCATGAAAGAGTTCTTTTTGCCGGCATTGGACGCCATCTTTTGCGAATTGTTGAGTCAGGACACCCAGTTTACCCCTGACTTTTCCGACGCCGATTACTGCGGCTATTGCGCCTATGCGCATACCGTCTGTAAGGCCGTGTGAGGTGAAGTGATGAAGAGTACGTTTTGGGTGATGGCTGTCATAGCCGTGGGTTTGACCCTGCTGGTCTATAGAAAGGACCCTGCTCTGGTATTTACAGGGCTCAAGACCGGTTTCGGCATGCTTATGGGCATAGTGCCCGCCCTTGTTTTCGGCTTCTGGATAGCCGGCATGATCACCGTGATAATGCCCACCGAGCTTTTGACTCGCCTGCTGGGCGAGGAGTCAGGGCTTAAGGGGCTTTTGATCGCCACGGTAGGCGGCATGCTCACTCCAGGCGGGCCGTTCGTTCAGTTTCCCATCGTCAATGCCCTGCTGCAACAGGGGGCGGCGGTTGCACCTGTGGTGACATACCTTTCTGCCTGGGCGCTCATGGGCATCAATCGTTTTCTGGTCTATGAGGTGCCGCTTTTGGGCTGGAAACTGGCCGTGACGCGCATTCTGGCGTCTTTGGCCTTTCCAGCCCTTATCGGGTTATTGACCAAGGTGATTTGGAGCAGACTATAATTCGATGAAAATCCCGATGCTATGTCCCCATCTCCCACGAGGACAGATACTTCTCCTGTTCCGCAGTGAGGGTGTCGATTTGAATGCCCATGCTCTCCAGCTTGAGCCTGGCGATTTCCCTGTCTATGTTGACTGGCACCGAATAGACCCGTTTTTCCAATGTGTTGGCATGGTTAAGGATATATTCCGCTGACAGGGCCTGGTTGGCAAAGCTCATGTCCATGACACTGGATGGATGGCCTTCCGCGGCCGCCAGATTGACCAGCCTGCCTTCTCCCAGGACATAGATGCGTCTTTCATTGATGAGGTGGTATTCCTCCACGAAGTCGCGAATGAATCGTCTGGATTTGGTAACCTCGGACAGGGACTGGAGGTCGAGTTCCACATTGAAATGCCCTGAATTGGAGACAATGGCCCCGTCCTTCATGGCGAGAAAATGTTCTTTGCGTATGACCGCAATGTCGCCTGTCACAGTGCAAAAGAAGTCGCCAACGGGCGCTGCATCCCGCATAGTCATGACCTCGTAGCCGTCCATGACGGCCTCGAGGGCCTTGAGAGGGTCTATTTCCGTCACCACAACACGGGCGCCCATGCCACGGGCACGCATGGCGAGCCCCTTGCCGCACCAGCCATAGCCTGCAACCACGAAGATGCCTCCGGCCATGAGCCTGTTGGTGGCCCTGATGATGCCGTCCAGTGTGGACTGGCCCGTTCCGTAACGATTGTCGAACATGTGTTTGGTATTGGCGTCGTTGACTGCAATGATGGGATATGCCAGTACACCGTCAGCGGCCATGGCCTTGAGTCTTATGACGCCGGTGGTGGTCTCCTCTGTGCCGCCTATTATGCCCTGTATCAATTCACGACGTTCCGTGTGCAGGGTCGAAACCAGGTCCGCGCCGTCATCCATGGTGATACTGGGCTTTGCATTCAGCACAGCCCGTAGATGTTTATAATAGGTATCGTTGTCCTCACCCTTGATGGCGAATACAGGTATGCCGTCAAACTCCACCAGGGCCGCCGCTACATCGTCTTGAGTGCTAAGTGGGTTTGATGCACACAGAAACACCTCTGCCCCGCCTGCCTTGAGGGTCTGGGCCAGGGCTGCTGTCTCGGTGGTGACATGCAGGCAGGCACCGAGGCGTATGCCCTTGAGGGGCCTTTCCTTCTCAAACCTTGCCTGTATCTGATTGAGTACAGGCATGCTCTTTCTGGCCCACTCTATGCGAAGTCTGCCTGTCTGGGCCAATCCCTTGTCTTTTATGTGATAATCCATGGTATTCTCCTAAAATCCTGCCTGATCTTTAAGTGTTTCCACCATATCCAGTTGTTCCCATGTAAACTCCGGTTCCATTCTGCCGAAATGACCATAGGCCGCAGTCTTTTTGAATATGGGGCGTCTGAGGTTCAGACGTTCGATTATATCCCTGGGTTTGAAGCTGAAGTTTTTTTCAATGAGTTCCACTATGCGGTCCTGCGAAATCTTTTCAGTGCCATAGGTGCGCACATTGATGGCCAGGGGACGGGTCACGCCTATGGCATAGGCCACCTGCACCTCGCACTCATCAGCCAGCCCTGCTGCCACTATATTCTTGGCCACATAGCGGGCCATGTAGGAGGGAGAGCGGTCAACCTTCGTGGGGTCCTTTCCCGAAAATGCGCCTCCACCGTGGTGGCCTCTGCCGCCGTATGTGTCCACAATGATCTTGCGGCCTGTCACGCCGCAGTCTGCAAGGGGTCCGCCCACCACGAATCTTCCTGTGCTGTTGATGAAGAATTCGGTGCCTGCGGTGAGGTGTTCCGGGGCCACGATTTTTTTGATGACCTCTTCGATGATGGCTTCTCTTACCTCTTTTTCATGTACATACGGCTCGTGCTGTGCAGCCACTACTATGGATTGGGCTGCAACAGGCCGTCTGTCTTCATAGCGGATGGTGACCTGGGTCTTGCCGTCAGGCCTTAAAAAGGGCAGTGTGCCGTTTTTTCTGACCTCTGCCAGGCGTTTAGCAAGCTTATGTGCGTACCAGATGGGCATGGGCATGTAGTCCGGAGTTTCGTTGGAGGCGTAGCCGAACATGAGCCCCTGGTCGCCTGCCCCGATGTCTCCGTCCCTGTCCACACCCATGGCGATGTCCGAGGACTGCTTGTCGATGCTGGTGAGTACAGCGCAGGTCTGCCAGTCAAATCCCATACTGGAATCCGTGTAGCCGATCTCCTTGATGGTGCCTCTGACCACCTGAGGCATGTCAACCCAGCAAGAGGTGGTTATCTCGCCGGCGATAAGGGCAAGGCCGGTGGTGACCATGGTCTCGCAGGCTACCCTTGCATAGGGGTCTTCCTTGAGGATGGCATCTAAAATAGCATCGGAGATCTGGTCCGCTACCTTGTCTGGGTGGCCTTCGGTGACTGATTCGGAGGTGAAAAGAAAATTGGGCATCATGGCGTGTTTCTCCTGAAATATGGATGTATGATAGATATAAGTGAACCTCTACGAAATTGCCCTTTCGCCCGATAGCTGTGTTGCCCGCCGGTGAAAATGCTCACAGACCTGTCTGCGTGCAATGCACAGGCAGGCAGGGAGCGAACGAAGATTCTAATTTCGTATAGGTTCCCTTTAATATAAGACGGTAATGGTTTATTTTCCACTGGAACCCGTAAAACCGGATGGTGGCCGGTCAATTGGCAAATGTGGCCTATTTTGAAAGCCATGATATAAGATAATATATTAATTATGTCAATTACAAATCGAGAGACCAATATGCGTGTAATTCATGTCTTGCATTCTCATGGCGTTGGGGGTGCTGAGCGGCATGCTTTTTGGCTTTTGACAGCCCTGCGTGACGCCGGGCATGAAGCAATCTATGCCGGTCCACAGGATTCATGGCTTGCTGAACACCTTTCTTTGGAAAAAATTCCTGTTTTTCATGTGCCGATGCACGGTTTTTTTGATATTTTTTCCATGTTCAAATTGGGATTATTGGCTCGATACTTGCGAGCTGATCTCATCCATGGTCATTTGACTCGTGGCGCTCATTATGCTGCTATTGCGGCTCGTCTGAGCGGATGCCCAGCAGTAGCTACTGCACATGCCACCAATGCTGCGAAACATTTTGGCGGGGTGTCTAAAATTATTGCTGTGTCTTCGGCAGTTGCAGAATTTTTGAAAGATCAGGCTTATCCATCTGACCGGATCATTACTATTTTGAATGCAGTGCCGATGCCGATGATCGAAAAAGACAGTGCGAGAAAGGCCATGCGCAAACAACTCGCTTTGCATGAGAATGAGATAGCTATCGGTATGGTTGCGCGGTTTGTGGCAGACAAGGGTCACGATGTACTGTTAAATGCCTTGTCACAGTTGTCTATAGACCCACGTGCACCACAAAACTGGCGGCTTTTTTTTGCGGGCTCCTACAGTACAGATTGGGGCCGGAGAATGCAGGCTTTGTCCATCAGTCTTGGACTGAAAGGCCGTGTGACTTTTCTTGGGGAGATTGAAGATGTGCAGGGCCTTTTGCCGGCCATGGATATTCTCGTGGCGCCATCCCGTCGTGAATCTTTTGGTCTGGCATTGGTAGAGGGAATGGCCGTAGGCATCCCTGTGATATCTGCACGAGTAGGTGGTGTGCCTGAGGTCGTTGAGGACGGCATCACAGGGTTGTTGACGCCTGCAGAAGATGTTATTGCCTTGAAACTGGCCATTCAGCAATTACTCGGCGATGATGCGTTGCGGCAATCCATGGGGCAGGCAGGTTATTTGCGTTTCAAAGCGCACTTTTCTCTGAATCGGTTATGCAGGGATATTTTAGCCCTTTATGATGATGTTATAACGGAAAAGCGTAAAGGGAGCCCTGAAGAAAAAGAATGATGATCACTGGCATAAATATCCTTATGTATCACCAGGTCGGGCGTTTTGAGCCCATGCGCCTGCATCGCGCCAGTTTTTGTGATGTCGGGCGTTTTTCAGCCCAGATGGCCATGTTGAAGTACCTGCGTTTCAACATCCTCGACATTGATACAGCATCGGCTTGTCTGCGTGGAGAGCTGGCTATCCCCCCTCGCGCCGTGGTTCTGACATTTGACGATGCCTATGTAAATTTTCTGGAATATGCCTTGCCAGTCCTGCGGCGATACGGTTTTCCTGCGGTGGTATATGCAATTGCCGGCAAACTTGGTGGCGTGGCTGATTGGTATTTATCAGACGGCATGAAGACGCCGCCACTGATGGATGAGGCGCAGTTGCGGGAGCTGCTGCGGCATGACATTGCAGTAGGTGCGCATGGTCTTACTCATAGAGGTTTGGCAGGGCTGCCTCAGGATATTTTGAAGCAGGAGATACTGCATAGCCGTACCATCCTTGAACAGAAAATCGGGGCGCCCGTGAGGCATTTTTGTTATCCATACGGCAGTCATGATCTTCCTGCGATGCGGGCCGTTCGTGATGCCGGTTTTGTAAGCGCCGTTACCTGTGAGCGTGGTCTTGCTGACATGCAGAGCGATCCCTTGGCCTTGCCCAGAAAAGCTATATCATTCGGTGATGATTTGGCCGGCTTTGCCTGGAAATTGTTTTTGAAAAACAAACCCAAACATCCATTGTTGAGGCTTGATGGTGCTGTTTCCAAAAAATCAGCCTGATTGTAACGGGTTGTAATCGGGTCGTATTGTCAGATAATTTTTGAACTATCTATGAATATTCAATGAATGGCGGTAAGATATAAAAAGTTCCCAAAATTGTTCTTTCCCTGATTTTTGGGAAATCCCTTGTGCAGCCAAAAAGTTTATAAGAGGAGATGTTTATGAGAAGCGATCAAATGAAGAAGGGGTTGGAAAGGGCGCCGCACAGGTCCCTTTTTAAGGCAATGGGTTATACTGACGAGGAGCTGAACAGGCCTTTAATAGGAGTGGTCAATTCCTTCAATGAGGTCATTCCAGGCCATATACACCTGCGGCAGATAGTGGAGGCCGTGAAGGCCGGCATTCGTATGGCAGGCGGCACCCCCATGGAATTCGGTTGTATCGGCGTGTGTGACGGCATAGCCATGAACCACCTCGGCATGCGCTATTCCCTGGCCAGCCGGGAGCTGATAGCCGATTCAGTGGAGGTCATGGCCCAAGGCCATCCCTTTGACGGCCTGGTGATGGTGCCGAACTGCGACAAAATCATTCCGGGTATGCTCATGGCCATGCTGCGTCTCAATATCCCTGCCATAGCCATAAGCGGCGGCCCCATGCTCACCGGCACATGGAAGGGGAAAAAGGTCAATCTCATCACGGTATTTGAGGGCATAGGCCGAGTAAAACGCGGGGATATGAGCCTTGAAGAGATGCAGGAGCTGGAGGACGAGGCCTGCCCCACCTGTGGTTCCTGCGCCGGCATGTTTACTGCCAACTCCATGAACTGCCTCACAGAGGCCCTTGGCCTGTCTCTGCCTGGAAGCGGCACCATCCCTGCCGTGTCCGCCGCCCGCTATCGTCTGGCCAAGATGGCCGGCATGAAGGCCGTGGAACTGGTGCAAAAGGGCGTAACCCCCCGCAGCATCGCCACGCCGGAGGCATTCAAAAATGCCATTGCAGTGGACATGGCCCTGGGCTGCTCCACCAATACCACGCTTCATGTGCCAGCCATAGCCCATGAGGCCGGTATAGACCTTTCACTTTCTGTCTTCAATGAGATGAGCGAGAAGACGCCCCATGTGTGCAGCCTGATTCCCGGCGGCCCTCACAGCCTGGCGGAACTCCATGAGGCGGGCGGCATACAGGGGGTCATGAAGGAGCTCTCCAATCTGGAGCTTTTGAACCTGGAATGCCTTACTGTTTCAGGCAAGACCGTAAGGGAACAGATAGGCGCAGTAAAGACCATCGGCCGGGATGTGATTCGTCCTGTGTCGAATCCATATCACAAGCAGGGGGGGATAGCTGTTCTTTATGGCAATTTGGCCCCGGAAGGCGCTGTAGTGAAGCAGTCTGCCGTTGCCGAAGAGATGTTGCGCCATACAGGGCCTGCCCGTATCTTCGAATCGGAGAGTGAGGCATATGACGCCATTTTAGGCGGCGGAATACGGCCCGGGGATGTGATAGTGATTTGCTATGAGGGCCCCAAGGGCGGGCCTGGAATGCCTGAGATGCTCTCTCCCACCGCTGCGGTCATAGGTATGGGCTTGGGCAAAGAGGTGGCCCTTATCACAGACGGCCGGTTCAGTGGAGGCACTCAGGGCGCTGCCATCGGACATGTTTCGCCGGAGGCTGCAAGCGGCGGACCCATCGGCCTGGTGCAGGAGGGAGACCTCATAGAGATCGATATTCCAGCAAAGAAATTGAACCTGTTGGTGGATGAGGCGGAGTTGCAGCGGAGAAGGCAGGCGCAGAGGCCGTTTGTGCCGAAGATTACGACAGGTTATCTGGCCAGATACGCAAAATTGGTGGAAAGCGGCGCAAAGGGTGCTATTTTGCGCGATTAAAGGTTCTCTGAAGGGGGCCTTGAAAAATTGGGATTTTCGTTTGAGAACAAGGCGCGAGGATGCGTGATGTAAGGGCGAAAAGGCAATTTTGCAAGACCCCATAAAAAAGGAGCAGATGTGATAGAGACACAACCCATTGAAATAAGACGTTCCACTGCTGAAACCGATATTCAGCTGCATCTGGGGCTCATGGGCGAGGGCAGGGCCTCTATTCAGACTGGTATAGGTTTTCTGGATCACATGTTGACCCTCTGGACAGTGCATGGTCTGTTCGACCTTTCCATTCACGCCACAGGGGACCTGCATGTGGATTTTCATCACACAGTGGAGGATATAGGCATCTGTCTGGGGCAGGCCTTTCGACAGGCTGTGGGAACAGCTGCTGGTCTGCGTCGATACGGGAGCTTCTCGGTGCCCATGGATGAGGCCCTGGCCCATGTGCATGTGGATATCTCCAATCGGCCCTATCTGGTGTTTCACGCCCAATTCCCAGTGCACAGAATCGGGGAGTTCGATGTGGAGCTTGTGGAGGAGTTTATGAGGGCGTTTGTGCTGCACAGCGGCATCACCCTGCATGTGAACGTAGAGTATGGCAAAAACGGCCATCACATGGTAGAAGCTGTGTTTAAGGCCATGGCGCGAGCCTTGTCCCTGGCGGTTTCTCCGGAACCGCGGCTTCAAAATCGGGTTTTTTCCAGTAAAGGGGTGTTATGAGTTCACATTTTAGTTCTATACATTTGTTTCGGCTGTGTGTATCTATTGCAATCCTTGCATTGTTTTCGGTCATTACCGGCTGCAGCGGTCTTATGTCCGGTGGTTCCGACGATGTCCGCATACCTCGTCTGGAGAATATAGCCGTTTTGCCTGTGGATAAGGCAGCGCTCACAGGCAGGGATACAGACTGCACCATCACCGATAACGTGTCTGGCTCTGCAGAGGAGTTGCCTAAGGGTGCCCGCAGCGCGGTTACCGCATTGATTGCCAATGAAATCAGCGGTGATGCCCGTTTCAAGGTGATACAGGAGCGGCAGTGTGTCAGCTTTCTGAATGCCATGTTGAGTGTGGATGTGAAGGCGTCACAGCTCAAATTGATACAGAATTTCGGTGCCGAATTGGGCGCCGATGCCGTGCTCTATACCAAGCTCCTGCGCTATCGGGAACGTGTGGGCTCCAACTACTCGGTGCAGACACCGGCATCAGTGGCCTTTTCCATGGTCTTGATTCGAGTTTCAGACGGCGCCGTACTCTGGCGTCACGGCTATGACGAGACACAGCAGCCCCTTTCCGAAAACCTGTTCAAGGCCGGATTTTACAGGGAGACCGGCATGCGCTGGCTGACTGCCGCGGAACTTGCAGGCTATGGCGTGAAAAAGGCCATACTGGACCTAAAAGCCCATCTGGATTGATGCCGGTTTTTATGGAGATAGCCAATGGTCAGGTCATAGAGTTCCTGGATGAACAGCGTTTTATATGCGCTGTGATTCTGGATAAAAAAGGCGGGCGTTATCATGTACTTACTCATCTGGGCAGGGAACTGACCCTTTCCGATGCCCGTTTCCTGCATGTGTCTTCCCAAAAATTGCCTTATACAGATCGTGACGCTGTTCTGCATGGTCTGGAGGGGATACATGCAAGGCGTAATGCACTTCTCGGTGAAATAGATATCCCTTCGCTTTGGGAATTGGTCAAGGGTGAGCAAGAGGCCTGGTCCTGTGCCGGTCTTGCTCAACTGGTTTTTACAGGCGATACAGGACCTGACCACGAGGCCGCCCTGATTCGTTCGGTTATTCTGGACCATACCTATTTCAAGTTTAAAAATGGTCAGATAGTTGTTCAGCCGGCGCATGTAGTGGAGTTGCTTCTGGCCCATCAGGAGAGGGAGAGACAGGAGCAGGAGGAACTGGCTCGCGGGGTTGCATTTTTGAAGGCCCTCTGGAGTGAAAATGAGCAGGAAAGGCGTGCGGCGCTTCAGCAGCGTGAGACAGGCGGGCTCGATGCCCTGCTTTCGAATATAGCCGATTTCTGTATAAAAGGTGACGAGTCCCATGCGGCGTTCAAGGTTAAAAACATCTTCAAACAGGCCGGTCTGCTTCAGCCGTCTGCGCCGTTTGACACCATGGTCAAGGCAGGGATGTGGGGGGTGCATGAGAACTTGGAGCTTGCCAGACACGGGATCGAGCGGGGTTTCGGCCTCAAGGCCATGCATCAGGCCGCCAAAATAGCCGAGGAACCCTTTGAAAGGGCCGGCATGCTGGACCTGACAGCCTTGCACATCTTTACCATCGACAGCTCCGAGACCACGGACATCGACGATGCCTTGAGTTTCAGACAGGTGGCCGCCGGTTATGAGCTGGGTGTGCATATAACCGGCGTGGGACAGCGCATTCCTGTCAAAACCCCGCTTTTCGATGAGGCCGTTCGCAGGGCTACCAGCATTTATCTGCCTGATGAGATCATCCCCATGCTTCCAGAGGTTCTGTCAGCCGGGGCGATGAGCCTGGTCGCCGGTGAGGAACGGCCTGCCATAAGTTTTTTTGCGACCCTGGATGAACAGGCCAATATCCTGAAGACACGCGTAGCCCTGAGCCTCATTCGTGTAGCGGATCGCTTCACTTATGATGGTGTGGACGAGTCCATCAGGAACAGACAGCAACCGTTTGAAACCCTCCTCGCCTTGTGTGAGACGCTTCAGCAGAGGAGGATCGAGGCAGGGGCCATGCCGCTGCCCATTCCCGATGTCAACATCAGGATTGTAAACGGCGAGCCGGAGGTCTCCTTGCAGCCCATAGGGCCGGCCCGTTTTCTGGTGTCAGAGTGCATGGTGCTGGCCAATCGAATGGCCGCTGAATTTCTGCGGGACAATCATATCCCCGCCATTTATCGCTCTCAGCCTGCTCCAAAGTCCAAACTCATATCCGGCATCTCCACCGATATAAAACTGAATTACCGCCAGCGCAGATTTATCAGCAGGGGTGTCATCTCGCAGGAACCGGATTTTCACAGCGGTCTTGGGCTGGAGGCATATACCACGGTTACCTCGCCTCTTCGCAGGGGTTTGGATCTGCTGATGCAGCAACAGATAGCCAGTTTTCTGAATTCAGGGTTGCCGCTGCATACCTCAGCCGACCTGGAGAGCCTGGCTATTTATCTGAATGAAGGCCTCATATCCGCGGCCATGGTCTCCAGCAGCCGTCACCGCTATTGGCTTTTGAGGCATCTCGAGAGGCGAATCAACCAGCCGTTGCGGGCATGGGTCCTGGATGAGCTTCCGCAAAAGACGCTGGTGGTGTTGCACGATTACCTGATGCCGGTGGAGATGCCCAAACCCATAGGCATGGCAGTGACGCCGGATCAGGATGTAACGGTTTATGTGAATCGGGTCAGTGCCAGAGAAGGCGTTTTAAGGGCCTCCTGGAGTGCCTGAAGGTCTGATGCAATGCCATGAGTGTGGTGGTTTTTGATCCAAAAGAACGTATAGCTGCCCTTGTCAGGGCATATCTCCTGGATTTGAACCGTTTTGCCCGAGAGAAGAAGGAGGCTGTGGCCCTGTTTCTGAGGGCGCTTCGCATTCTCGATATCTCCGTATGCAGGGAGATATTTTTTGTGCTGGGGGCCTTTGTCAAGGAAGAGACGGCCATTCCCATCTACGAACTCATGCAGGAGAGTGACGCATCCGACGAAATAAAGGACTATGCCGCCGTTCATCTGAGCGTCATAGGCCCTTTTCTGAACCATCCTCAGCAGTTGTTATCGCGTTTGCTGTCCGATGTGGCCCATGGAGACCATGAGCGCCGCATTCGCGCCATTCTGGCCATCGGGTGGGAGGGCAATCTTGTGGCGGCCCTGCCGCTTATCGAATGTATCTATGATGATAATCAGGAAATACAGGAGATAGCCATTGCAGCCCTGTGTAATCTACATGAGAAGCGTGTGGTCAGACTCCTCATGGACAGGCTTGCTACCTGTTCGAAGGAGGTCAAAAAGGTCATTT
This sequence comes from Deltaproteobacteria bacterium, assembly GCA_028695735.1. Taxonomy (GTDB): domain Bacteria; phylum Desulfobacterota; class Dissulfuribacteria; order Dissulfuribacterales; family DYLC01; genus JAQVIJ01. The sequence continues at coordinate 76,064 of JAQVIJ010000003.1, forward strand.
TGTTAAACTTGTGGCGTTTTCAAGAGACATCTCCCGAAATCGTTGCTTTATATCTGAAAGAATTGCAATTCGGAGATGAGGATATAAAGCCCGGGCTCATGGCCCTGTTGAAACAGTTTGAGATGCCCGGCTACGAGAATGAATTTCGCGGGCTTTTGAGCCATGAAGACCAGGAGATTCGGGCTACAGCCGTGGAGGTGCTTGCCAGACAGGGTCGGCTCGACGCACAGGAATTGCGGTGTCTGGCAAACGATCCCGCCATGCCGGTAAAGAGGGCTGCGATCAAGGCGCTGCATGCCTCCACTGCACGATGATTTCTCTGATAACCGTCTGACTGGGTGGTTTCCCCCTTGATTCAATTGTGGAATTTTGGGGGTAACTGCTTATTGCTTTTTTTGTTTTTTTGATTATAAAACAACCTCGTGGCTGTTTATAAAAATCAAATGATTGGAGGATCGAAAACATGCGCATTATTTTATTGGGCGGCCCTGGCGCTGGCAAGGGCACACAGGCGAATCGTATCAAGGAAAAGCTGGGTATTCCACAGATCTCCACCGGCGACATGCTCAGGGCTGCTGTCAAGGCGGGCACACCTCTTGGAATCGAGGCCAAGAAATACATGGATGCAGGCGGATTGGTGCCTGACGATGTAATAATCGGTCTGGTCAAAGAGCGTATTCAGCAGGCAGACTGTAAGAATGGTTTTCTCTTCGACGGCTTTCCGCGCACCATCCCCCAGGCCGAGGCCATGAAGGCTGCCGGCGTCAAGATCGACTATGTCGTGGATATCGATGTCCCGGATTCCGAGATCATCAAGCGTATGAGCGGCAGGCGCGTGCATCTGGCCTCCGGCAGGACATACCATGTGGTCTTCAATCCCCCCAAGGTGGAGGGTAAGGACGATGTGACAGGCGAACCCCTCATTCAGCGCGATGACGACAAGGAAGAGACTGTGCGCAAAAGGCTTGAGGTCTATCACGCCCAGACAGAGCCTCTCATAGGCTTCTATAAGAATTGGCAGGCTACCGGCGATGCCAACGCCCCCAAGTATGTCAGGATTGAGGGCGTGGGTTCTGTGGATTCCATTACGCAGGCTATCTTCAAGGGTGTAGGCGCCGCTTAATTTTGCAAGGCTCACTAAAGCGTTATTTGTTGTGATTACAGGGCTTGATCCTTACAAAGGGGGTCAAGCCCTGTTTTTTGGGGTGATATTGAAAAAATGTCAGCAAGCCCACCGGCTCATTTTTTCCATGTGTTTTTGCCTCATTCACCAACTGCTCGGATATACGAACTGATGTTGCCATTTTGCTGCCGTATCTATTAGCCATTTTTTATTTGAAGAACCTCAAGAAGGCATCGAGATTGGTCATGGGATGGGGTGGGCAGCCAGGGATGTAGAGGTCCACGGGCACAAGGGTCTCAAGTGGAATGATCTCTGGGCTGCCTCGAAACGGACCGCCTGAGATGGCGCAACAGCCTGCTGCTATTACGATTTTGGGTTCAGGGACTGCATCATAGGTGCGCAGCAGGGCCTCTCTCATGTTACGGGTCACTGGGCCTGTGACATGTATGCCGTCTGCATGGCGAGGTGAGGCCGCAAAGCCTATGCCAAAGCGGGAGAGGTCAAAAAACGGGGTGTTGAGCACATTGGTGTCTGCCTCACAGGCATTGCAGCCTCCTGCGGATACCTGGCGCAGTTGAACAGACCTGCCGAACAATCCCTGAACGTCTTTTCGCCTGTGGACCGTGAGGTCAGGCATGGCCCCTGATGTGAGCAGGTCTTCCCGTCTGGTGGCAGCCATGGCGAATTCGTTGGTAAAATGTACAAATTCACCGTTGGATATGCGTTCACACAGGCCGCAGAAGACACATTTTCCCAGGTCGATGAGCCTTTTTTTGGCATCTATGGCCTCCTGTGGGCACATCTCTGCGCATCTTTGAGCCATTTCGTCTCTGCACGCTGTGTTGACTTGGGGAAGCCCCTTGAAATGCCTGTGCAGTGTAAGGGGTTTTGTTGGGTATTGGCTGGTCCTGTAGCCCTGATGAATGCGTGTCTTTAGAATCTTGAGCATGGTCTCCTCCTATAGATCAAACCCGCAGTAGGAGAGGTTGAAGCTTTTGTTGTTCAGTGGAAAGTCCGAGATCTCCTCGTTTCTTAAGGCCATGGCCAGGCCTGTCCAGTTGTGAAATGACGGGTCTTTGATCTTGTAGCGCAGAATGCCGCCCCTGGAGTCCGTGAGCACACAGTGGGAGAGCTCCCCTCGCCAGGCCTCGTTCAAAGTGGTGACACAGCTGCTCGAGGCCAATGATACCTCACCTGTCCAGACCACCGGCTGAGTGGTGACAGGTCGTTGCAAAAGTCTCTCTATGATGTCGAGGGAGTGCAAGATCTCCTCGAAACGCACCATGGCCCTGGAAAAGACGCCTCCATGGGTGCGTGTGTGAAGGCATGCAGGGATCTCGCTGTATTTTTCTGTGGGGAATGCTTGCCTTACATCATAGTCTATGCCTGAGGCCCTGCCTGCCACTCCCACCAGCGGTATCTCACGGCTGACCACTCCGCAGCCGTCAAAACGGGCCTGCACCGTGTGGGCTGAAAAGAGCAGGTCCCCAACCTCTTTAATCTCAGGCCTGAGTTCTTTTATCTTGCTTAAAATGAGGTTTCTGGAGTCCTCGATGAGACCCATTGTGACTCCGCCCGGCCTTACCAGGTTCTTGCCGAAGCGGTTGCCGGCCATGACCAGCAGCAGGTTCAGAAACTCCCCGCGAATGCGGCCAAAGTATGCGGCACTGGAATTAAAGGCCACATCTCCGCTCAATGCGCCTAAGTCCCCCACATGGTTTGCGATGCGTTCCAGCTCCAGCGCCACGGTGCGCAGGGTCTTTGCCCCGTCGTCAGGGGTGAGGTTCAAAAGGGCCTCCATGGCCTGACTGAAACACAGGGCGTTTCCCACCGCCGTGTCTCCGGCTATGCCTTCTATGAGAATGGGAAGCCTTTTGAAGGGCACTGATGTGAGCAGGGGCTCCACTCCCCTGTGCTGGTATCCCAATTGAATCTCTAAGTGCAGCACCCGTTCTCCTATACACTGAAAGCGAAAGTGGCCGGGTTCGATGATGCCTGCATGCACAGGGCCTACGCCCACCTCGTGTATCTCTTCCCCTTCCACTTGAAAATACGGATAGTTGCCAGGGATGTCTTGAGTATAGTCATTGCCGAAGACATCCTTGACCCCGCGGCAGTTGGCGTGGTAGCGAACGGGTTTGAGCCAGGGGTGATCTTTGGGTATAAGACCGAATTGTTCGGCGATCTCCCGCTCAAAGAGCTGAAAACGCATGTCCTGACGGCTTAAGGCGTCAAAGGTCTCGGGTGCTGTGGTCTGAACCGCAAAGAGCTGGTGATCCTTACGCAGGACTGCCATCAGTTGAACAGTGCCTTCCTCTTCATAGCTGAAGAAGTCCCGTGAAGGGGCGTTGAAGCCCAACATCAACACCTCTTTGATTGAAGGGTCCTCCTGATAGGCAAAGAACTGCACCACCTCGGCCCCCTTGAAGGCCAGCTTCAAAAGATTGGTCCTGAATTCAGAAAAATGCAGATATGGCACTTGAATGCGCTTAAAGGGTCTGCCGTTTTGAATGGTTAAGAAATCAGCCATGAATATAGCCTCCCATGGTGAGCGCAACGCCCTGATATTTGACTGCCATGGAGATGGCCTCATGAATGCCTTGTGGCAGATAAATGGTGAGTAAAACAGATGTGGCGATGAGGAGATAGATGGGGATTACCATTCGCCATTTCTCAGGGACCAGAAGCTCACCCGTAAAATTCCCAAAGGAGATGCGAATGACCGCCTTGGCGGCCCCAGCAAAGACCAGGGCAAGCCCTATGAGAAAGACAGCCGTTTGAAGATAGGCCTGTTGCTGTAAGGCGCCGAAGACTATGAGCATTTCACTTAAAAAGATACCAAATGGCGGAAAGCCGGAGATGCCGGCAAAGCCTGACATAAAGGCTGTAAAGGTGCGAGGCATGTAACGGGGCATGCGGCCTGTCTCTCGAATCTTCTTGCTGCCGAAACCCAAAAGCATGTTGCCCGATGAGAGAAAGAGGGAGGACTTCAGCAGGGCATGATGAATGAGGTGCAAAAGGGCGCCGTAGGCCGCAAGCCCTCCAATACCTATGCCAAAGGCTATTACACCCATGTTTTCGATGCTGGAATAGGCCAAAAGACGCTTGTAATTGTCCTGCTGCATCATGAATACCGCGGCTATGAGAATGGAAAAGAGTCCGAACCACACCAGAAGCTGGCTGGAATACCATTGAATGCCGGCAGAGGTCAAAAGCCCATGGGTCTTTAAAATGCCCAGGAATGCACAGTTCAGCAGGGCGCCTGAAAGCAGGGCGGAGACAGGGCTGGGCGCCTCGCTGTGGGCGTCAGGCAGCCAGGTGTGCATGGGTGCAAGGCCCATCTTGGTGCCATATCCGATGAGGGTGAAGATGAAGCCTGCCTTAAGCCATATGGGCTCCACTCCAGTGGCATTCTTCAGCAGGTTTTGAAAGGTCATGGAGGTGTTTGAGTCGCTGCTCTTGATGGCCATCAGCGTAAAAAATACGCCCAGAAGTGCCAATGCAATGCCCACGGAGCAGATCAGGACATATTTCCAAGTGGCCTCCAGGGCCTCTTTTGAGCGGTGTAAAAATATGAGCGGCGCACTCATGAGGGTGGTGGCCTCTATGGCTATCCATAGGACTATGATGTGATCCGTTACAGCCGCCATGCCCATGGCAGCCAAAAACAAGAGCAGACATGCGGAGAACACAGGCTCGTTGTGCATCTCCGTCTCGGCCATGTATGAAACCGTGTAGAAGGCCACCATCAAATAGAGAAAAGAGGTGACCAGGAGCACCAGATTGCCCTCAGGCGTGGTCTGAAAATAGTCGGGCCAGAGGGCGGGCAAACCCTGAAAACAGATGATGCCAGTAAAGCCCAGATGCAATACGCCGAGGCCGGTTATTACCATACGGCCCATGGCCCTTGGCAGAAAGAAGGTAAGAATGCCTGTAAGTGCAGGGATTATGAATATGAGTTCCAGCATGTGTTACCCCTTTAATTCCTGCAAAAACATGGTGTCTGCGTCGTCAAAGGAACGGCTTATTCTGTGTACTATGATGCCCATCACCATAATGCCCACCAGGATGTCCAGAAGTATGCCGAATTCCACCACGAATTGCGTATGTGCCTCTCGCGCCAGTACAGAACCGGCCAGATAGATGCCGTTTTCCAGAATGAGATAGCCTGTGGCCTGTGTAAGTGCCTTGTGTCGGGCTACGAGCAGAAAGAGTCCTGCTGCAATGGTGGTAAAGGCAGCCGGCAGAAGAAGGGGATGCAGACCTTCTGAGGCCACTTGCATTTTATGGCTTATAAAGGCGGCGATTACCATCATGACCAGGCCTGTAAGAATGGAGGCGTGATAGCCGATAATGGGTTCCAGTTCCATCTTGGCAGACACCCTTTGGCTTGCAAACCAGAGCAGCCCAGGCATCACCACCCCTTTGATGCCGATAAAGAGCAGGAGAAAAAGGATGTCCAATTGGGATGCGGTGTGAACGCGTTCCAACAAAAACGGCACCAGTGAGACCAGCACTCCCTGAAATGCCATGATGCGAATGAGTTCCTGAATGCGACTGCTTCCCAGGGCCATGAGCACTGAAAGCAGGATTAAAACCAGTGAGATATCCGACAGGTGTAACATGTTACATCTCCAGTACAAGGATTACTGCAAAAAAGGCCAGGGCAAAGGAGGTAAGTATGAATTTGGGCACAAGCCGCATGCGAAAACGGGCGGTTATGGATTCTATGATGCCGATGGTGAGGTAGATTGCTGTGATGACAGCAAAAAAGGCCGGTATGGCTGTGATTGTACTGAGCTCTGGCAAAAGCAGGTCTGCTATGAGGGTGGCATAAAAAAGGAGTTTGAGCCAGGCGCTCATCTCGATGAATGCCAGGTCCGGGCCGCTGTGGTCCAAAATCATGACCTCGTGTATCATGGTGAGTTCCAGGTGTGTGGCAGGGTCGTCCACTGGCACACGGGAGTTTTCAGCCAATAACACCACGAACAGGGCAATGGCAATGAGGAGCAGGATGGCACCCTCAGGTCTCCAGATGGAGATGGCATTGGGCCCTGTGAAATAGTCGTTCAGGCTCAGAGTGCCGTTTAGTTTGTAAAAGAGCATCAGCACTGTAAAGAGTGTGGCCTCACACAAAAACGAGAAGTATGCCTCCCGTGCGGCCCCCATGCCTTCAAAGGGCGAGGCTGTGTCCAGGGCCGCTATAATCAAAAAGAACCTGGCTATTCCAAAGAGATATAGCACCAGAATCACATCGCCAGAAAAGGAGAGCAGGGCAGGCATTCGGGCTATTGGTAGAAATAGAATGGCTATGACAGAGACAGCCAGGGAGATCACAGGCATGGTCTGAAACACAAAGGTGGTGGATTCGCTGTAAACAGAGCCTTTTTTCAGGAGTTTGGCCAGGGTGTAGTAGTTTATGAGGAGTGGAGGCCCTTGTTTGCCCACTAAAAAGGCCTTGGTCTTGGTAATTACGGCCGAAAAGAGCGGGGCAAGGGCTACGGCCAAGAGGTAGATGAAAAGGGATGTCAGCATGAAATTACCTCCACAACCAGGTGACCACCAGAAGGGCTGCAATGGCCAGCACAATGTAGCTGATATATATCTGAAGACTGCCGTGCTGTATCCAGCGCAGGGAGCGCATGGCCCTCACAACAGGCATGGCTATGCGTTGCACTGCCAGGGTCTCGGCTATATCCAGAATGCTGGAGTGATAGCGCGCCTTTGTGGGAAAGACGCCGACGGGCTCCTGGCATTCCTCGTGAATGGGGGCAAATGGTCTGAAAAACTCCAGAATAGAGGCTGCAAAGGATGAGCCTGTGTACTGTATTCGAGGGCTGGCCTTGGTGTATCCGCAGCCCCATGTGCAGGTGCGAGAGATGGGTTTGTGTCTATATAAAATGACTCGCAGCCACCACAAGGCGGCACACACGAGCAGGAACAAGACGCTGCCCCATGAGATACGAGTAGTCAGGTCCATTATGGCTTGAGTCTGTAGAAGGGTTGTGGGTTGGTGTGTCATGGTAGTGACCATGGATATGGCTGATTTAAGGGCAGGTTTTGCAAAGACCGTGGGCAAGATACCTATGGCTATGCACATAGTTGCCAGAAACTGCATGGCATATCTCATGGATAGAGGGGCCTCGTGGGCATGCCTCGCCTCAGATGTGCGGGGTTCTCCCAAAAAGACTATGCCTGTTGCCTTGGTGAAGCAGGCCACTGCCAGTCCTCCGATGACCGCCAAGCTTATGGCCCCCAGGATTGTCAGCAGAAAGTCCATGTTGCTGATCTGCCTGGACTGAAATGCGGCGTTATAGATGAAGAACTCGCTCACAAAGCCGTTTAATGGAGGCAGGCCGCAGATGGCTACAGCTCCGATAAGGGATGCCAATCCTGTGATGCGCATCTGTTTCATGAGCCCGCCCAAGCGTTCAATGGCCAGGGTGCCTGTCCCGTGTGCCACACTTCCGGCTGCCATAAAGAGCAGGGACTTGAAGATGGCATGATTCAGTACATGCATGAGCCCGCCTGTAAAGCCACAGACAGCCATTATGGGATTGCCGGATGACATGCCTATCATCCCGATACCAATGCCTATGAGTATGATGCCGATGTTTTCTATACTGGAATATGCCAACAATCTCTTGATGTTGTTTTGCCCCATGGCATAGATCACACCCAGTATGCCGGACACCATGCCAAGTATCAAAACAGTACGGCCTATGGCCAGGGAATCAGGGGCAATGGTAAGATAAAGCCGCAGTATTCCATAGATGCCCATCTTGATCATGACCCCTGACATGATGGCCGAGACATGGCTCGGAGCCGCAGGGTGTGCATGGGGAAGCCAGATGTGCAGTGGAAAGATACCTGCCTTGGAGGCAAGGCCTGCAAATGCCAGGAAAAAGATGAGGAGCTTTGTGGATTCAGGCACGGGTGCACTTGCTGAAAGGCTGAAGGAGCCGGTCAGGCCATGAAGCCAACCAAAGGCTGCAAAGATGAAGAGGGCGCCTGCTTGAGTGAAGATAAAGTATATGTATGCCGCATGCCTGGTTGCCTTTTGTTCGTAGTCATAGACCACCAGAAAACAGGATGAGATGGACATGAGTTCCCAGGCCAAAAGGAATGTGACCATGTCGTGCGCCACCACTACTAATGACATGGCGCTGGCAAGTATGCCCAGAAGGGCCTGGTTTATGAGGGTGCGCAGCCCTTTTTCCCTTTCATTCAGGTAATGAAATCCATAGACGGCTGCAGCGCCTGTTATGAGGAATATGGTCAGCAGAAAGAAGGCTGACAGATTGTCCATGGAGACGGACAGGATCAGGATATGTTGCCAGCTATAGGTGAGACTTTGAATGCCTGTCTCATTTATTCCTTGCCACACACTCCACAGCCCCATTAGGCAGCCCAGCAGTATGCCGATTGTCCCTAATTTCTTGGCAATCTGTGGCTGTGAATAAAGGGCTATGGAGGCGATGGGAATACTGGATAAGACAAAAACGGCCAAGAGGAGGGTTTGAATGGTGTTCATGGCTTTTTGTGCATTAAAATGGAATATGGAATGCCGGAATGGCGTTTACTATACGAAGGTTTTGTGGCGGCAACTGGTGGGCAGGGCATGGGTATGGAACTGCTGTTGAAATGGAAGTGCCCGATGGAATACTTATGAGGTGTTGTGATATTAATGAGCGCATTTTATTCAAAGACCGCAAAAAATATGAATGCGCTTATATAAGCCCGTTGGCTATTTGTGTCAAGGTGGTTTTTTACAGTAACCTGGAGCTAAAGATATCGAATGTCATATTGCTCCAGGTGAAAGTCCTGCTGGGGGAGAATGGCTATCTCCATCTCCATGGTGCGCTCCAGGTGTTCCACATGATGGGATTCCTCCTTTAGAAGGAGTTCACCGATTCTGGGATGCACCAGGAGTTCGATGCGTTTTGCATGGCTGTAGCCGGCCTCCCTTTGCATCCTTCTAAATATCTCGTAACAGATGGTGCGTTTGGACTTGAGCCAGCCCTTGCCCTCGCAATAGAAGCATTTGTCGCATAAAATGGACTGTAATCCTTCACGATTTCGTTTGCGGGTCATTTGAATGAGGCCCATTTCCGACATCTTCAGGATATTGGTCTTGCATTTGTCCTTTTTCAGGGCCTCTTTCAATGTGTTGAAGACATCCTCCCGATTGACTGCGCTTTCCATGTCGATGAAGTCTATGACAATGAGGCCGCCTATGTTTCTGAGCCGCAGTTGATATGCTATCTCCTTGGCTGCCTCCAGATTGGTCTTGAGAATGGTGTCTTCCAGGTTGCGTTTACCCACGAATTTGCCGGTGTTGACATCTATGACCGTCAGGGCCTCTGTGGTCTCTATGACGATGTAACCCCCTGATTTAAGCCATATCTTCTCTCCAAGCGCCCTGGCCATTTCTACCTCTATGCCATAGGCGTCGAAGATGGGCATGGGATTTTCATAGAGCTCGATGCGCGGTTTGAGTTGGGGTGCGAAGGTGTCGGCAAAGACCAGAATACGATTATAGGCGTCCATGGAATCCACGACCACTTTGTGCACATCACCTGACAACAGGTCTCGAATGGCGCGCAGGGTGATGTCCAGGTCTTCATATACCAGGCTTGGGATGGGCATGTTCTGCGCCCTGTATTGGATATTTGTCCAGAGCTGGACCAGAAAGTCCATCTCCGCCTGAATCTCTTCGGCCCCGAGACCCTCACAGGCCGTGCGGGAGATAAAACCCATGCCTTTTGGCCTCAGGCCTTCGAGAATCTCACGCAGCCTCTTCCGCTCCGCCTCGTCAGTTATGCGGTGGGATATGCCCACCTGATCTATGGTGGGCATGAGAACCAGATGCCTTCCTGGAATGGAGATGTGGGAGGTGAGCCTTGCGCCCTTGGACCCGATGGGTTCCTTGGTGACCTGCACCAGTATCTCCTGGCCGTCAAAGAGCAGGTCTTCTATGCGGAATGCAGGGGCGATCTGCGAAGAAAAGCTGTCGTCTTCATTGGAGGCGTTTTCTTCCTCACAACAGCCTTTGTTTAGAAGGGCTTCAAATTCCGAGATGTGGTCATAGACATCCGAGATGTAGATGAAACCGGTGCGGTTCAGGCCGATCTCCACAAATGCGGCCTGCATGCCTGGCAGTACACGTACTACGCGGCCCTTGTAGATGTTCCCCACATATCCCCGTTCAGCCTTGCGCTCCACATGAAATTCCACCACGGACCCGTTTTCTATAAGGGCTATGCGGGTTTCCCAGGGGGCTGTGTTGATGATGAGTTCTGATGGCATGGATAACAATAGCAGATTTGAAAAGGCTACACAATGCATCCCTGTGTTACATATCAGGTCTCTCTCATCACCCGTGCCCAATCAATGACGACCTGGGGCATGGTCACGGCAGGTGTAGTGTTAACTAATTCATATATCTTGGGCTTGCCATAGGCGCCATTTTCCAGGAGATAGATGGTTACGATGCGATCTATTGGGTGCACCAGCCAGAACTCCCGCACTCCCACCCGTTCGTAGAGGTCGCGCTTTTTGATCTGGTCATGGGATGCCGTAGCAGGCGACAACACCTCGATGATCCAGTCAGGCGTCCCGCGGCAGCCGCGCTCGTCCAGCTTGGCCTTGTCGCAGATCACGCTGATATCAGGCTGCACCACGGTATCTACGGCGTCATCGGCCTCATTTTCCCGTGGCAGGCGCACATCAAAGGGCGCGATATAAGGCCTGCATGACGAGCCCTCTAATGAATCGGCGATCTGACGGGCCAGTTCAAGCACCACCTCCTGATGAAGTCGTGTGGGTGCAGGCGTCATTGCATAGGCAACGCCGTCAATGAGCTCATAGCGTACATCTGCTGGCCATTGTAGGTAATCGGCATAGGTATAATATTCCAATTTACGCTGTGGCAGTCCCATGAGCACCTCCTGTTTGTATTGAAAGTATTACACAGAGCCGCGCCAGCCCTTTTCCTCTCCTCTTGAGATAGTTTCTTCCTCACAACAGCCTTTGTTCAGAAGGGCTTCAAAATGAAATTCCACCACGGACCCGTTGTCTAGAAGGGCTATGCGGGTTTCCCAGGGGGCTGTGTTGATGATGAGTTCTGATGGCATGGATAACAATAGCAGATTTGAAAAGGCTACACAATGCGTCCCTGTGTTACATATCAGGTCTCTCTCATCACCCGTGCCCAATCAATGACGACCTGGGGCATGGTCAAGGCAGGGGTGGTGTGGAGTAGTTCGTCTATCTTGGGTTTGCCATAGGCGCCATTTTCCAGGAGATAGATGGTTACGATGCGATCTATTGGATGCACCAGCCAGAACTCCCGCACTCCCACCCGTTCGTAGAGGTCGCGCTTTCTGATCTGGTCATGGGATGCCGTAGCAGGCGACAACACCTCGATGATCCAGTCAGGCGCCCCGCGGCAGCCGCGCTCGTCCAGCTTGGCCTTGTCGCAGATCACGCTGATGTCAGGCTGAACCACGGTATCTACGGCGTCATCGGCCTCATTTTCCCGTGGCAGGCGCACATCAAAGGGCGCGATATAGGGCCTGCATGGCGAGCCCTCTAATGCATCGGCGATCTGACGGAATATCTCGCCAACGACCTCCTGATGAAGTCGTGTGGGTGCAGGCGTCATTGCATAGGCAACGCCGTCAATGAGCTCATAGCGTACATCTGCTGGCCATTGTAGGTAATCGGCATAGGTATAATATTCCAATTTACGCTGTGGCAGTCCCATGAGCACCTCCTATTTGTCTTGAAAGTATTACACAGAGCCGCGCCAGCCCTTTTCCTCTCCTCTGAGCAGTCGCTGAATGTTGTCGCGATGCCTCCACCAGACCAATATGGCTATGGCCCAGGTGGCGATGGAGATGGGAACAGATGGCAGAAAAAACATCTGAAGCACGGGCATGACGAGCGCCGCTGTAAGGGACCCTGCGGATACAAAGCCTGTCCGCCATACTACTATGATAAAGGACAATAGGGCTATGGCAAGGGCCGAAGGGCAGAGGGCGAGAAACACACCAGCAGCAGTGGCCACGCCTTTCCCACCGCGAAAACGCAGAAAGATCGAGTAGCAGTGTCCTAAAAAGGCACAGAGTGCCGTGGCTGCCAGGATCTCCTCGGCATGTTCATGGCCCTGCAACAGGTTTGCGCAGACTGTGACCGGCAGCCAGCCCTTGGCCAGGTCCATCAGCAGGGTGAGAATGCCCAGACTTTTGCCCAGGGTGCGGGTGACATTGGTGGCCCCGATATTGCCACTGCCATGTCTGCGGATATCCATGCCCATGGCCTTGCCGATGAGTAGGCCAAAGGGGATGGAGCCCAGCAGATATGCCCCGATACAGAATAATATCAATTGCAACCAAGCCATGTGGCCATTTAATATGTCTTAAAATAAAAATCAAGCAAACAGGAACGGAAAATATGAACGAGACTTCAAACGCCATGCAGGAGTTGACAGGGTTTCTGGGCATTGCCCACACATATACGGATATCTTCGGCCAAAGACACGAGGCGTCATTGAATGCCCAGGTGGCCGTTATTCAGGCCATGACCGGCATTCAGGACATAGAAGAACCTGCCCATGTCCTTCAAGAGCTGCTTCAACAAAGGGCAAAACAGGTAATCGAGCCTGTACATGGAGTGCAGCCTCAAGAGGAGGTGGAGTGCTGTCTCATCCTGCGGCCAGGCTATGACGGAGAGCTGGTGAAGTGGGTCTTGAGATTGGAAAATGGTCAAGATTACGAAGGCACCGCACAAATTTTTAGAAAAGAATGCCCAACGAGGCCATGTGCCAAGGGATTTGAGTCATATTCTTGTAAAATTCCGCCATGTGCTGAACTAGGCTATCACAGCCTGTCGTTGTATCTGAAAGGCGGGGAAATCCTTTCCACCACTTTGATAGTTGCCCCTTCAGTTTGTTATTTGCCTGCATCAGAAAGGCGGTATTGGGGCCTGGCCTGCCAGGTCTATGCCCTAAAAGGCCTCAAGAATTGGGGGATGGGTGACCTATCGGATGTGGAGGCGCTTTTGAATTCGGCGTCCCATTTAGGTGCAGGGTTTCTGGGCCTCAATCCCCTGTGCAGCCTCTTTTATGCAAGACCTGAACACATCAGCCCCTACAGCCCTTCGAGCCGTTCCTTTTTTCATTATCTGTATCTGGATGTCCCTCTCATGCCGGAGTTTTCAGAGTGTCCTGCTGCTCAAAGGCTGTTCGAAAGCGAGGCCTTTCAGACAAGGCTGCGAGCAACGCGCAACTGCGAGTTCGTGGATTACTTAGAGGTGGCCAAGCTCAAAAAACAGATATTGGAACTGCTATATAACCATTTTGTGCAGCACCATTTGAAAGACAATACGGACATGGCCTTGGCATTCAGGTCCTTTCAGCAAGAGAAAGGCGAGAGGCTCCATGCCTTTGGGGTGTTCGAGGCCCTAAATGAGTATCTTTTGTCGTTGGATTCCAACAATTGGGGCTGGCCTGTGTGGCCCAAGGCATTTCAGGACAGAAAAGGCAGTGAGGTGGCCGCCTTTGCCGATGCGCATAGAAAACGAGTGGAGTTTTTTCAATATCTGCAATACCATCTGCATCTGCAGTTGAGCATGCTTCAGCGCACGGCCATGGGGCAAGGTATGTCTTTAGGACTCTACTTTGACCTACCGGTGGGCTCTGATGCCTCTGGGTTTGATGTGTGGTATGACTCGCAGCCCTTTGCGCTGAACATGTCCATAGGCGCCCCTCCTGATGAGTTCAATCCCAAGGGCCAGAACTGGGGGCTTCCGCCCATGATACCCCAGCGGCTTAGAGAAAGGCGATATGAGCCGTTTATAGAGGTCTTGCGGGCCAATATGCGCTATGCCTCTATCTTGCGCATTGACCATGTCATGAGCCTCATGAGGCTCTTTTGGATACCTCGTGGCATGGAGGCGGACCAAGGCCTCTATGTGCACTATCCCATGAAGGAGCTCATGTCCATAGTGGCCCTGGAGAGCCACAGAAACCAGTGTGTGGTGGTGGGCGAGGACCTGGGAACCGTGCCCGATGAGTTTCGCTTGGCCATGAAACAGGCTGGCATGCTCTCATACCGCATCTTCTACTTTGAGCGCACAGACGAGCGTTTTTTGAGGCCCGAGGAGCTGCCGCAACAGGCCCTGGCCACGGTTACCAGCCATGACCTGCCCACCCTTCGAGGTTATTGGCAGGGCCGTGACATAGACCTGCGCACCTGTCTGGAGCTGTTTCCTTCAAAGGAACTGAAGGACAGGCAGATTGCTTTGCGAAAACAGGCCCGAAAGGAGCTCCTTGACCTGTTGAACCTCACAAATGACGCCTTTACTCCTGAGCTGGTGCAGAGGCTTTACTGCTATTTGGGGCAGGCCAAGTCCATGTTGCTGCTTGTGCCTTTGGAAGACCTGATGAATCAGTTAGACCAGGTGAATCTGCCGGGCACGGTGCAGGAGTATCCCAACTGGCGCAGGCGGCTGCCCTATTCTATTGAGGAGTTGACAAGGAGGTTGTCAGCTGAGCTTTCATGGCTGATACGAATTCGAAGTGAGCAGGGTTTAGAGGGCTGATGAAAAATGGTTTTAGACCGCTATGCGCATCAGGTCTTCGGCCAGCAGAATCTCTCCATCAAACTCCTTTGTACACGGGGCAATGGGGTCATAGCGGTCGCAGATGGGATAGAAGTGAGTGAGCACTAATCGCTTGACCTGCGCCTCCCTTGCCATGCGGCCTGCCTCTGAGGGCATGAGGTGGCCTTGGCGTTTTTGTCCCTCTGGATTGGCGCACTCACACAAAAAGAGGTCGGCTTTCTGGGCAAGGCACACCAATTCAGGGCAATAATCTGTATCTCCTGAAAAGACGATGCTTTTCCCCTGTGAGTCTGTGAGGCGGTAGGCAAGGCTTTGAGGCGTGTGCTGAACCTGTGTGGTCTGTAGAGTAATGGACTGGAATTTAAGGCAATTTTCTTCTATCTCACGAAGCTGCATCTTTTCTGGTTCCATTTCCACCCACTGCCCAAAGATGGCTGTGAGGCCTGTGTGAATGGCCTTTAGGCCAGGCGGTCCCCATATCTCCATGGGCGTGGAGCGAATGAAATCCCCTGCATATCTGGAGGCGAAGATGTACGGAGCAAGCTCACCTATGTGATCCACATGAAAATGGGTGTAGAGCAGCAGGTCGATGGAGGCATAGTGAATGCCGGCCACTGCCATTTGATGCAAGGTGCCTGCTGCGCTGTCCACGAGTATGGTAATCCCATCGGCCTTGAGGCAGGCGGCAGGCCCTGCCCTGCGAGGGGATGGGGCGCATGTGCCGGAACCCAGAATGATCAGCTCCATTTAACGCACCTTGAACTGTTTGCTGAGCTCCCGTGTCAGGTCCTTTTCCTTCATGGCCTGGCGTTTGTCGTGCTGTTTTTTGCCCTTGGCCAGGGCCAGTTCCACCTTGGCCTTGCCGTTTTTGAAGTAGATGGCCAGAGGAATGAGGGCATACCCGCGCTCCTTGATCTTGCCTATGAGCTTTCGTATCTCCTTTTTGTGAAGCAGGAGCTTGCGGGGTCGCAGAGGGTCGATGACAGAGGTGTCCGTAGCATGGGAATAGGGTGAGATATGGGCATTATAGAGCCATATCTCGCCTTCCCTGTAGTCGGCATAGCTGTCTGTGAGATTGCCTCGGCCCTCGCGCAGGGATTTGACCTCAGGGCCCAGAAGCATGATGCCTGCCTCAAAGGTGTCTTCGATGGCGTAATCATGACGGGCCTTTCTGTTCTGACAGACGATCTTTGAGTGTTCCTTTGACATGGCGGTTCTTAGTTTGTGGATTGCTGCGCCTTTTGTTTCAAGTATGCCTCGATGAATGGGTCTAATTCGCCGTCCAATACGGCCTGTACATTGCCGATTTCCAGACCTGTTCTGTGGTCCTTTGCCAGTTGATAGGGTTGCAGGGTGTAGGAACGGATCTGGCTGCCCCAGGCGATTTCCTTCTTGTCGCCGTGAATCTTCTGTTTTTCAGCGTCTTTCCTGGCCATCTCCCTTTCATAAAGCCTGGCCATGAGCATCTTCATGGCAATGGCCTTGTTTTTATGTTGAGAGCGTTCATTCTGGCACTGCACCACGATGTTTGTGGGCAGGTGCGTGATGCGCACAGCGGAACTGGTCTTGTTTACATGCTGTCCACCGGCCCCGCTGGCCCTGTAGGTGTCTATGCGCAGGTCTTTTTCATTGATTTCGATGTCGATATTCTCGTCCAGCTCAGGGGCCACGAACACGGAGGCAAAGGATGTGTGCCTTCTGCCCGAGGCATCAAAGGGTGATATGCGCACAAGTCGGTGCACGCCTGCCTCTGATTTCAGGTACCCATAGGCATATTCGCCCTCCACCAGAAATGTCACGCCTTTGATGCCGGCCTCATCGCCTGGCATCTGATCCAGTATCTGGGCATGAAACCCCCTGCGTTCCACCCATCTGAGATACATGCGCATGAGCATCTCTGCCCAGTCCTGTGCCTCTGTGCCTCCTGCGCCGGCGTGAATGGTGACTATGGCGTTGGAAGCGTCATGCGGCTCTGAAAGGATGTGAGTCAGTTCGAAACGTTTGAGGTCATCCCTGAGTTTTTGGATACCTTCCCTGACTTCTGTCAGCAGAGACATATCCCCCTCTTCTTCAGCCATTTCAGTCAGAACGAAGAGGTCATCCATCTGGCCTTTGAGCCTTGCGGATGTGTTTTTTTGATTTTCCAGCACAGAGCGTTCCTTGAGAAGCTGACTGTGATTGGGGCTTTCCCAGAACCCGGGCGCCAGCAGCTCTTTTTCGATTTCGTTCAGCCGTTCAGTGATCTGCCCTTCATCAAAGATAACCTCTTACAATTTCCATATTTTTTTGAAGATCATTGAGATTTTCTTTGATTTCTTGTGCAATAACTGTAAAATTTTCCGATACGTTTTGCATATACACCTCAGAGATGATAAAAATGACAGATCAGGAAACTTGGGGAATTGCCCTTTCGCTCACAACTGCGTTGCCCGCCGGCGAAAAATACTCACATACCTGTCTGCGTGCAACGCACAGGCAGGCAGCTGCATTTTTCCGCCTCATCGCGCCTTGTTTCTGAACAAAAATTCTAATTTTTCAAGATTCCTTTAGGATTGGGCCTTCGAAATATTGTAACAAAACAAAATAACATTAAATTCTAAAAAATGAAAGAGAGTTTGGTGCGTTATGTGGTTGTAAATGGTTTGGAAGAAGATATAATAACAAGTTTGTATTCCTTTGATAGGGGGTCTTTTCATGACACTTAAAATAACCAAAAAAACCACAGAATATGAGGAAAAGCTCCAGGCAGGCGAAGAATTCAGCTCCGAGATCAAGGAGATTTATTTCGATGCAACAGGCACGATAGCGCCGGATGACATCAAAAATACGGAACATGTGGAGAAACTGTTCGAGATCATAGAAAAAAAATCCTTTGAGGAGATTATGGATGAGCACCCGCTCAAATTGCGGGGTAAGACTGTCCTGGCCTCTTCATCGGTTCGAGTCATAAGCGATATAACGGCTGACGGCATTGAAATACATGAAGAAGAGTTCGATGTTGAAACCGAGGTGGCGGCCGTGGATGGAGATGGTCAGGATGTGGATATCCCGCCCGAGGAACTGGTGACCATAGAAAAGGAAGTCATCAGCGAGTTCGAGGAGATCACCACCACATATATGAGGGAGATGGGGCGTTATGAACTCCTGACTCCGGAACGTGAAGAGCATCTGAGCCGTATCATTCGAGATGGTTTTAACGCCATCGTGGATGCCATACTGGAATACTCCGTGGAGGGTTATGCAGACGGATTTCCCGCCATGGAGGTGCTGAAAGAACAGATTATGACCTGGCGTAGAAGGGATCCCACCCTGAAACCCAAAAAGCACCAGCTAAATCATATGGTTGAGTCTGTAATAGGATTTTGTCACGCCCATTCCCAGGACCAGGCCCTGCGCGAGTTGATGAATCGAGTACTTGCGCACAAAAAGGAGATAGAGACCGCCAAGAACGAGATGATAAACGCCAACTTGCGCCTGGTGGTGAGCATAGCCAAACGGTATATGCATCAAGGGCTTTCCCTGGCCGATCTCATACAGGAAGGCAATTTAGGGCTTATGCGGGCTGTCTTTCGCTTCGATTACACCAAGGGGAACAAATTTTCCACATATGCAAGCTGGTGGATTCGGCAGGCCATAACCCGTGCGATCCTGGACAAGACCCGTACCATTCGGCTGCCTGTGCACTTTCTGGAGCTCAGAAGCCAGTTTTTCAAGGCCTATTATGCCCTTGTAAAGGAACTGGGCCGTGAACCCACTCCACCTGAGATATCCGAACGCACAGGCCTGCCCATAGAGAAGATTCATGCCATCCTTGAGGCATCCCGAGAGCCTGTTTCCCTGGAGACACCGGTGGGAGACGAGGACAGCACCCTGGGTGATTTCATTGAGAATAAAGAGAGTGCCTCTCCCTACGAGGCGGTGAAGGAAAAGGAATTGGTGGAGCGGGTCAAGGCCATTTTGTCCACATTAAACCCTCGCGAAGAGAAGATCATACGGCTGCGTTTCGGCATTGGAGAGGACGGCGAATATACCCTGGAGGAGATCGGCAAGCGGTTCAATGTCTCCCGTGAGCGCATTCGCCAGATCGAAAAGAAGGCCTTGAACCGTCTCAGACACTCCAGCCGCAAGGACAGATTGAGATATTTTCTGGAGTGATTCACTTTGTTGCGAGTGTTGTCAGTCCGTACTACTTCTGTTATAAAAAACCTGTGCCCGGGTGGTGAAATCGGTAGACGCAAGGGACTTAAAATCCCTCGACCGCGAGGTCATGTCGGTTCGAGCCCGACCCCGGGCACCATCCTTTATGCTTTATGCCTGATGAACTGCATTTCAGCAATTTTCTGTATGGCCGATAAATAACACAGTGTTGCTGACAACAAATTGTCAAAAGGGGTTTTGAGGGTCTGATATGTTTGCGATCATCGGCATTTTTGTGGTGTTGGGGGCGGTGGTAGGCGGTTATCTCCTGGAAGGAGGTAACCTGCATGTCATCATTCAGCCCATTGAGGTCCTGATCATCTTTGGCGCTGCAACCGGCGCATTTCTCATATCGTCTCCCAAAAAGGTCGTCGCTCAGGTGGCGGGGAGTATCGGTGCCGTGTTCAAAGGCCATGAGATGGGCAAACAGGGCTATCTGGATGTGCTTTTGATGATGTTCGAGTTGTTGAATGTGGCCAGAAAGGACGGACTGCTCGCCATAGAAAGCCACGTCAACAACCCCGACGCCAGCCCAATCTTCACAAAGTATCCATCAGTTTTGGCCAACCATGCGATCAAAGACTTCATGTGTGACAACTTCAAGGCGTTTCTGGCAGGCAATATGAACTCTCACGACCTGGAAAATCTCATGGACATAGATATCGAGGCGCATCACCATCATGCCATGGTTCCGTCTGAGGCCATCGCCAAGATAGCCGATGGTATGCCGGCCCTTGGTATCGTGGCCGCGGTCCTGGGTGTTGTCTTGACCATGGGCAAGATCAGCGAGCCTCCGGAGGTGCTTGGGCACAGTATCGGTGCAGCCCTTGTGGGGACATTCCTCGGTGTTTTGAGTGCCTACGGGTTTGTGGGACCAATTTCACAGAACCTGGCCTATGGCGCCAAGGAACACGAGATACAGCTCAATGTGGTCAAGACCGCCATTTTGGCATGTGCCATGAATTGGCCTCCTGCCATGTCCGTGGAGGCTGCCCGCCGTGCCATCTCTGGAAGCGAGAGGCCGTCTTTTGAGGAACTGGAAGAGGCCATCAAGGCAGCCAGGCAGAAATAAACAAAAACCAGAATAAACAGGCCCATTATGGATAAACAGCCCATTATCATAAAAAAGGTCAAAAAAGGTCATGCCGGTGCCCACGGCGGGGCATGGAAGGTGGCATACGCCGACTTCGTTACGGCCATGATGGCGTTTTTCCTGCTCATGTGGCTTTTGAACATGACCTCCGATGAAAAAAAGATCAAACTTGCCCTTTATTTTCAGGAATTCAGCATATTTGAAAAGGGCGGTGCGCCTGTGGAGACCAGCCCTGTGGGTGAACCTTCGGTCATTCCTCCCATTTTAAACAAGCAGACCACAGGAGAGGCCAGTAAAAACAAGGTAAGCGGCGATGAGGCAGGTGATGCCTCTGCGAAAAAACAGCCGGCCCCTGAAGAAAAGCCGCCAGAGGAAGAGGTGACGGACAATAATGTCTATATGGACAAGGAGCAGCTCAAGACCGAGCTGACCGCCGTCATAGAGAAGCGGTTGAATGAACTGAAAGACCAGGTGATAGTGGAGACCTTTGACAAAGGGGTGCGAGTGCAACTCATAGACAAACAGGGCAATCCCCTCTTTGCCATAGGGAGTTCACAGCCCACGGCTGAGGCAAAAAAGGCCTTGCGGGTCCTGGCCGACAGCCTGAAGGACCTGCCCAACCGCATAGCCATAGAAGGGCACACCGATTCCCTGGCATATGCAGGCACTCACTACACCAACTGGGAGCTCTCTACGGATCGGGCCTCTGCAGCCCGAAAGGAACTGGAGGCAGCCGGTTTGGACCCGAATCGTCTGGTGAAGGTGGCCGGTTATGCCGCAACCATCCCCCTTGTGAAAGACAAGCCCGATGACCCCAGAAACCGCCGAATCAGCATTCTGATCTTCGATAAACAGGCAAAGGTGGATTGAGATGGGGTTTTCAGCCAATGCACTCACTCTTACGCGTTACAAGGTGATTGACTCATTGCCTCAAGACTTTTGGAATTGGGCGCATGAACGGGTGCTGGAGTATGTGTTTCAGGAAAGGGATGGTTTGGATGAATATCGGGCGGGCTGGACTCCCTTTGACAGGCCCTTTCAGACGGACATCTCCCTCACTGACATCTCCTTTGCGGAGTTTCTTGTGCTGGGCATGCGCATGGATGTCCGCCGTGTGCCTGCTACGGTGCTCAAAAAATACTGCGCCCTGGAAGAAGAACGGGTAAAAAAAGAGCGGGGTTTACAGCGCCTTTCCAAAAAGATGCTCACAGAGATTCGAGACAACATGCGGCTTCAGCTTCTGTCCAAGACCGTTCCTGTGCCGCATCTGACGGATTTTTTGTGGGATATTCAAGGCGGGGATGTGTTTTTGTTCAGCAGGCAGGACAGGCTTAGGGCCGCCTTTGAGGACCTGTTCAAGGCCACATTCGACATGGTTCTAAGGCCTGTGGTCCCATATTCTCTGGCCGTCTCCCTTACTCAAGGGAATGAAGAGAGGCTTAAGGCCTTGGAGGAGGTGACTGCCAGTGCCTGGATCTGAAAACCTTTCATCCGTTGACCAGAAGGCCTTTTTGGGCGTGGAGTTTCTGACCTGGCTCTATTTTCAGTCCGAGACTCGGGGCGGGGCCATATATCTGCCGAACAAGGGCGATTGCCGTGTGGAGTTTGAACGGTTTGTCTGTATGGAGCAGGGAGAGGGGCCCCAGATGGATGTGCTCGTCTGCCGTGGGCTGCAAAGCCGCCTTGCTGAGGTGCGGGCAGGGCTTCTGGAAGGCAAAAAGATCTCCAGCGCCCACCTGCGCATTGCCTTTGAAGACGAGGAGTTCAGCCTCACTCTATTCGGCAGGACCCTGGACTTCTCAGGCCTGCGCTTCAAGGGGAAAAAGGCCATAGAGGCCGACAATGACGAGGAAGGGCTTTCCAGAGAGGCGGAGGTACTGGAAAGGGCATACCTTCTCACTCAGGCCGTGGAGGTGATGGAGAGGCTTTTTGCCCTGTTTCTTGAAAAAAGGCTGGAGAGCCAGGCATGGGAGGCGGAAAGGCGCAGTTTTCGAGCATGGCTATTCAAAAAGGGCGATTAAAATCTGCTGGGCAGTTCGCTTGGAATGAGAAGCTCTCTGCCCATGCGCAGAAAATATGCGTCCGTCATGCCTGCAATGAAGTCCCGTACGATCTCTGCTGGTTTGCTGTTTTGTATGTAGCTTTCCTGCATGCCGTTTAGAAATTCAGTAAAGATGACGGAGTCCTTTCTTTCGTCCTTCAGGTCTTGTAAAAAGGCCTCAAAGAGCAGGGTGTAGAGCCGTTCTATCTTGTGGGATTGTGTCTTGATCCTTTTGTTTTTGTAGATGTGTTTGTAGTTGAACTGTTTTAGGGTCAGAAGGGCATGAGAGATGCGCGGGCTGAAGCGAATCTCGTCCTTGCCTTGGCTTTGAGCGATGAGGTCCTCCACCAGCCTATAGACTATCTTGCCGTTGGTGTTGCCCAACACCTCTACCACCTCTTGAGGCAGTTGCTCTCGTTCTATAAGCCCTAACCTGATGGCATCCTCCACATCCCTTCCGATATAGCTTATCACATCTGCCATGCGTACCACGCAGCCTTCCAGGGCCATGGGATAAAGCATGATGCCTCTTTTTTGGCGTTTTTGCTGCATCTCTTGTTCCAATGTGCTGAAATCCTTGTTTCTTTGGGGCGCTATGGCCTCCAGGTGCAGCTCACCGTCGTGGCACAGGATGCCGTCCAGGGTCTGAAGGGTGAGGTTGCAGCCCCTGCCTTTCTTTTCCAAAAATCTCAGGGCATGAACCGCCTGCCATGTGTGGCTGAAAAGGCCGATGCCATGGGCCTCACAGAGCCGGCTGAGATAGCGTTCGCCGTCGTGCCCGAACGGCGGATGCCCTAAGTCATGGCCCAGGGCAATGGCCTCTATGAGGTCTTCGTTTAAGGCCAGTACACGACCGATGGTGCGGCCGATCTTGGAGACCAGTTGCACATGCAGGACGCGATGTGTGATGTGGTCGTTGGGGATCAGGGAAAACACCTGAGTCTTGTCTATGTAACGGGTATAGGCCAGGGAATGCAGAATGCGGTCTGCATCCAGGGCAAAGGCCTGTCGGTGGTCCTCCTGGGCCTGCAGGTCCTCATGCTCCCGAATGGCCTGGCGGCTTAAGGCTGCCACTAAAGAGAGCCGTTTTTCTTCCTCTTTGTTGAGTCTTGTTTGAATCTCACGGCCGTTTATGGTCATTTTTATGTGCCCATGACCTTTCGAATCATGTTGATCAACTGCTGCATCTGATAGGGTTTTTGCAGAAAGCCCGCCAATCCCTTGCCCACGAACCGCTGGCTGATCTCCTGTTCATTGTAACCAGAGGACATGATGACCTTTATGTCGGGTTTGATGCGTTTGAGCTCTCTAAAACAGTCAGCGCCGTCCATGTGAGGCATCATGAGGTCCAGGAGGACCAGGTCGATTTGATTGTGGGCCTTTTGAAATATTCCCAAGGCCTCTCGGCCGTCTTCTGCCGTCAGCACTGAAAAGCCAAAGGCGGATAAAATCTCCTTTCCCAGGGAGCGAATGGTCTCTTCATCGTCCACCAATAAAATGGTGCCGGTGCCGTGAAACTCCTCCAGCGTGTGATTGTTTTCCTTCATCTTTTGAGTGACCGCATTCATGACCGCAGGAAAGAGTACCTTGATGATGGTGCCCCGATTGGGTTCGGAATATATCTTGATGGCGCCCTTGTGGCCTCGCACTATGCCCAACACCGCAGACATGCCCAAGCCCCTTCCAGTAAATTTGGTGGTGAAGAATGGGTCGAATATGCGGGCCTTTACCTCATCCGTCATGCCGCAGCCGGTGTCGGCCACTTCATAGTAACAATAGGGGCCTTCAGGCAGGTCTTCGTCCAGCCAGGTCTCTTTTAGGTAGGAGCGGTCGCAGTGCATGATCCCTGTGCGAATGGTGATGATGCCGCTTTTGTCGCCTATGGCCTCGGCTGCATTGGTGATGAGGTTCATGATGATCTGATTGATCTGGGCTGCATCCCCTTCTATGGGCGGCAGATCGTCTGCAAATTCATAGCGGAGCCTTATGCGTTTGGACAGAGAGACCTCCAGGAGGTAGCTCATATCCTTTACCAGATCAGAGAGATTCAGGGGCTGCACCACGAACTTGCCCTTGCCCGAATATGCCAGCATCTGCTTGCACAGGTCGGCCGCCTTTTCAGATGCCTTGAGGATATTGTGCAGATTTCCCAGGGCAGGTGAAAGGGCCGGCAGCTTTCTCTGGGCCAACTCCACATTGCCCATGATGCCCATGAGCAGGTTGTTGAAGTCGTGGGCGATACCGCCTGCCAGTACCCCTAAGCTTTCCAGACGCTGCACATGTTGAAGCTGGCGTTCCATCTTCTGCTTTTCCTGCTCGGCCAAGTAGTCCTGTGTCATGTCCTGCAGCAGCCAGATGGCGGAGGACGGCTCTCCATTTGAATCGTAGATGGGGGCGGTCTTCATGGAGATGTAGAGTTGTTTGCCGCTGGTGGTGGATTCATACCAGCCCTCATATTCACCGTTTTCGCTCACAAATGGCATCTTGAGGCACGGCAGAATGCGTTGGTCCTTCAGGGTGGTTAGGTCCAGGTTCATGACCTGTTTATGGCTGGACTCCAGAATCTCTATAAATCGGTCGTTTGCAAACTCCAAAATCAGATTCTTATTGTAATAGGCAATGCCTATGGGGACCCGCTCGAAGATATTTCTGTGCCGTTCCTCACTGGCCTTGAGGCGGTCTTCCATCGCTTTTTGTGTGGTGACATCCCTTAGGACCTGCACTGATTTGGTAATGGAGCCATTCGAATCTTTTACAGGGTAACTGGATATGTTAAACAGCCGTTCTATACCGCCGGCAATGGTGCGGCGTTTATGGCAACTGGAGATATAACCTTTTTGTGCCTGTCTTACAGGGCATGCAGCGCATGGTTGTGAATCGTTTTCAAAGACCTCGTGGCATTTTTTGCCTTCCAGCGGTATTTTATCGCTGTACCAGTGCTCCAGGGTCCTGTTGGCCTTGAGGATGGTGGAGTCAGGTCCAATGAGATATACACCGTCGGTGATGGAGTCCATGATGTCTTGAAGCAGCCGGTGATTTTCCTGAAGGGAGGAGAGAAGCGATTTCTTTTCGGAGATGTCTCGAAAGATGCTCAGAATACCTGTGGTCTTCTCTTGTTCTCGTATAACTGAAGAGCTGATTTCGATGGGGATTGTTCTGCCGTCTTTATGGACTATGGCCGATTCATAGAGATAGCATTGCGTGTCTCCAGCCTGTCTGGCCTGAAATCTCTTCATAAAATCAGCTAAATATTGAGGGGGTATCACATTCGTGACATTCAGCTTATAGAGTTCGGAGAGGGTGTAACCGCTCATTCTAAGTGCGCTTGAATTGGCATAGACAAATCTGCCGTCTAAATCCACTACGCAGATGCCATCCAGAGATGTCTCCAGGAGCAAGCGGAATCTCTCCTCATTTTTGCGGGCCATCTCCTCTGCGGCCTTTAGGTCTGTGATGTCCACTACCACGCCTATGGAGCGCAGGGGCCTTCCATCGGCATCAAAATCTGTTTTGCAGCGTTCCCTCACCCAAATAACTGAGCCGTCAGGCCGCTGAATGCGGTGTTGAATGTCGTATGGAATGCCTTTTGTGATGTGGGCGGTATAGGCCTTGCGTACACCTTCCCTGTCTTCCGAGTGCACCAGGCTCAAAAAGCCTTCATATGTGCTGGGAAAGTCTGTTTTTGAGACTCCAAACAGATGATACACCTGATCGCACCAGTGGAGCCTGCCGCTGATATGGTCCAACTCCCAGTGGCCTGTTCCCGCCAATTGTGCGATCTCTTGATGCAGCCTTTCGTTCATCTCTCCCATATCGCCTGCCTCATTGAGTTTGAAGATTGTTTTTTTTCATTATTGCATGATTTTAACGGGAATCAAGCATAAATTTTGTATTAATTCTGTAGTAGATGCTTCAAGAGAAAAAGGAGCGATACATCCTTGCTTTTCCCTATCGTTCAGCCTAAATTGGCCTTATGAGCCGCAGCAAGTATGATGCCTTTTACAAGGAATTTTTCTCACAGCCTCAAATGGTGGAAGACCTGCTGAAGAACTATGTTCAGGAGGAGTGGGTAAACCACCTGGACTTCTCCACCCTGAAGCCCTTTTCCAGCAACTTCGTGTCAGATAGCCTTAAAAAGCGGGAAAATGACCTGATTTTAAGTGTAAAATGCAAGGACAGTGACATCACCGCCTACATCTATCTGCTCTTTGAGTTTCAAAGCCGCATAGATCATTACATGGCCATTCGCATGCTGGTGTATGTGGGGCTTTTTTATCAGGAGCTCATCAAACACAAGCTGGTAAAATCTCGTCAATCACTGCCGCCTGTTTTTCCACTGGTGGTCTATAACGGCATTAGGCCATGGAACGCAGCGCAAGAGGTCTCAAGCCTCGTTTATATACCCTTTGTGAGTTTGGCTGCATATGTGCCAAACATGCGTTATTTTTTATTTGACATCAGCCAGGTAAATGCAAAAGACCAGCAGGATCTGGCATCCTTTCTGGTGAGGCTTGAGAAGGTAAGGGATGTGGATGACTTGCGCCTGATTCTTCAGGAGCTTATTCAAATCCTTCAGTCCCCTGATTACGAACATTTAAGGCGAAGGTTTACTGAATTTATAAACCACATAGTCTTTCACCGGGTTCCACACGAACAGCCCATTTCAGAATTTCATGACTTAAAGGAGTTAAACCCTATGCTTGCAGAAACAGTAACTAAATGGACTAAACAGTGGAAGATGGAAGGCCGATTAGAAGGCCGCATGGAAGGCCGTATGGAAGGCCGCATGGAAGGTACCCTTGAAGGCCGCTCCGCTGTGCTGGAGCGCCAGTTGCGCAAGCGTTTTGGCACAATAGCACCCATGTATTTGGAGAGGATACGTAGCGCCTCCATTGAGCAACTGGACTTGTGGGCAGAGCGGATTCTGGACGCCAAGAGCATTCAGGAGGTATTCAGCCAATAGTGTGCGTATGCCTTGCCTCTACTGCTGCCCCTCACCTCTCTCCTGCCCATATTCCTGCCAGAGAATGCGGCTTGCGACCGCCAGGGCTACTGCTATGGTGAGATATATTACGCCTATGACCTTCATAGGCATATGTAACATGCGAAGCAGCCTGCCCATGGCCATCATGGCCAGTATCAAACCCCAGCTCTTGAGGGAAAAGAATCCAAAGGCACAGCCGTCGTTTTTTGCCTGAATGCGAAACGCCGCCTTCTGTGCTGTGCGGTTCAGCACGAAACGGGCCTTTATGAGCCCCAGAATGCCGGATAGAAGGGCAAGAAAAAGGGTTGTTGAACTCAATGGAGAGTCCAGAAGGGCGCTTATCCCTTTGGCTGCAAGTATGGCGGCGGCCGTGTCCCAGAACAGGGCTGCCAACAAAAGACGCGTGGAAACACTGGCTACGGGTTTATTTAGAGGGTTCATGTTCCTTCCAATACACTGCGCTGCGCCATGCGCTCAGAGCGCCGCTTGGCCACATATATAGACCTCTGTGGTGTATTCATGTCTCGTTCTGAGACATACATGGCCGTGGAAAGGGTGCCAGGCGTGGGAGTGAAGTCCTGAAACTGGCGTACGGTCAGGCGCAGTTCCTTTAATCTTTTGGCCAAGGCATGCATGTGGGCAAGTGTACAGCCTGGATGGCTGGAGATAAAGTAGGGATTGAATCTTATTGGCCTTTTTTGCAGGCGTGCCATGGCCTGGGCCTCCTTTAGAAAGTCCGCAAGACAGGCGGCAGCCGGCTTGTGCATCAGGCGCAGCACCTCCTCTTCTGTGTGTTCGGGTGCTATCTTGAGGCTGCCTGGAGTGTGATGCAGTAAAATGGCCTCCATGAGTTTAGGTGTTTTAAGGAGCAGTTCCATGCGTAGCCCAGAGGATACGAATACCCGGCGAATACCCGGGAGCTTTGCGGCCTCTCTCATGAGGTTGAGATGAGCGGTTTCATTCAGTGAGAGATTGGGGCACGGCCTTGGATACAGGCAGTCTTTGCGAGAACAGACATGGGACCTTTTGCACTGAGCAGCGTAGAGATTGGCCGTGGGCCCTCCTAAGTCTGAAATGACGCCGTCAAAGCCTGGAGTGCGTGTGAGGCGTTTCAGCTCCCGCATCACCGAGTCTATGCTGCGGGAGACCACCACAGGCCCTTGATGTCGGGCTATGGCGCAGAAGGAACAATTGCCTGGGCAGCCGCGCACTATGGTGACGGAGTTGCGAATCATGGAAAAGGCAGGTGTGCCCCTGGCTGCCAAAGAGGGTAGCCCAGTAAAGGGCAGGTCGTAGATGGCATTCAGCTCCTGAGGGGAAAGCGGAGCGGCGGGCTCATTCTGCTTGACCCACAGGGCCTGCTGGCGCTGAAGTAAAATGGTTCTGTCCCCTGAACGGGCGTGTTTGTCCACAAGGAGTTCGGCGGTCAAAAAGCGAACAGGGTCCTGTTGAATCTTCGCGAGGCTGGGCAGCACCGAGGCCGCACCAGTGCTGATGAGCCTGCTGGCCTCTTGGTCTGTCAGGGGTTCGCATGTGCCGGCAATGTTGGAGAGGTCCTTTTGTTGTGAAAGGCGTTGGGCTATCTCTGTCACCGCCCGTTCACCCATGCCATAGACCAGGAGATCGGCCTTGGCGTCTGTGAGCACTGAGGAGCGAATGCGTTCCTGTTGATAGTCGTAGTGAGCAAAGCGGCGCAGGGATGCCTCGATGCCGCCCAAGATGATGGGCAGGTCTCCAAATGCCTCTCTGGCCAGTTGTGCATAGCGGATGACCGCCCGGTCAGGCCTTCTGCGCAGCCCGCGTGCCTTTTCTTGGCCAAAATACGGGTTCCCTGCCGGAGAATAGGCGTCTTTGTCCCTTACACGGGCGTTTCCAGAGTAGTTGGCCACTATTGAATCCATATTGCCGGAGGTGATGCCGCAAAAGAGCTTAGGCCTGCCCATGGCCTTAAAGGCTTGAGCGTCTTGATGCCAGGGTTGCGCCAGAATCGCTACGCGCAGCCCCAAGGATTCCAGCAGCCGTGCTATGATGGCGATGCCGAAGCTTGAGTGGTCGATGTAGGCATCCCCTGTCACCAGAAGGATATCGTATTCTGTCCATCCAATGCCGCGCAGCCCTTCTGGATTGACTGGTATCATGTTATTTGGCATGTGTTTTGTCATGGATTATGTGCGGCAAGGCCGGGAAACAGTATCAGAAGCCCGCCTGCTATGAATTCAATGGCAATGGAGGCCAAAAGCAGGCCCATGATGCGTGTCACTACATTTATGCCTGTTTTCCCCATGAGCCTGCTGAGGGGCATGGCCATGGAGAGGGTGACCCAGGTGATGATGCCCACCAGCAGGCTGCTCAGAATCAGAAAAAGCAGGCCCTTCCACTGTGTGAAACGGTTGGAATATATTATCATGGTGCTGATGGCCCCTGGCCCTGCCAGCACCGGTACGGCCAGTGGCACAACGGAGATGCCCTCTCTCTCCACTGCCTCAGCTACCTCCTCTTCTGTGTGCCGGCTGCCCTCAGCCTTGGCATGCATCATGGAGATGGCCATGAGCAGGAGCAAAATGCCGCCTCCCACGCGAAAGGATGGAATGCTGATGCCGAAAAATTTGAGTATTTCATCGCCGAGGACACTGGCCGTTACCAGCACGGTGGTCACAGTGATTGCTGAGATGCGTATCATGTGCCGGTTCATGGCCTCTGCCTGGTGCTGGGCAAGGCTCAGGAAGACTGGTATGGCGCCCAGGGGGTTTACGATAAAGATCAGAGAGATGAATGCCTTGAGATATTCGGTGAATTCGTTGTTCATAGTGTTTTTTGGGGTGTTGTTTGGTTATGGTTGCTCCATGCCGGAGCGTCCTGTGTTTCAAAAGACCGGCTGTGAATCTTGTCATTCAGTGGCATTCAGTCATGGCCTTTCCTGTGAAGTCTGTCATGGCGGCAATGCAAACATGTTTACGAAACAGGCGGCCCATGCCGGAATCGCTGCAAATCCCGCCTCTCCGCAGTATATGCGAGACACCTGCGGGAGCTGCCACACACAAGAGGCAAGAAGCGCCGCTCAATCTATTCATTTTACTCTAATTCACGAGATACAAAAGACCTGGCAGGCCTTTTTCCCTGAGGAGGTCATGGATTTGACTCAATTGCAGGGGCTTGCCGCCTCGACAAAGGAACCCATGACTCATCGCAGACTGGTGGCTGACCTGCTGGTCAGGCGTTGTCTGCGTTGCCATCCATATACCGATGGCGATGATTACGCCATGACTCATCGCAGGACCGGCTGTGCGGCGTGTCACCGGATACATGATTCAGGGGGCATGCAGCGGGTGCCGGACGAGCGCTGTCTCTCCTGCCATTATGCCAATTTTGTGGGCTGGGATTACTACGGCCGTTTTGAAAAGGACTATGAAGAAGACTATCGCGCCCCTTTGGAACAGGGCCGGTTTTCTCAAAGGCCTTATGGCGTGGAGTGGCACGAGATGACACCTGATGTGCACAAAACGGCCGGCATGGGCTGTACTGATTGCCATGTCCTTGGGCCATGTGAAGAAAAAGGGCAGGTCAAAAGGAGGCTGGAGTGTGTGGATTGCCACACAGCGGCCGAGAATGAGGGGATTTTAAAGGAATTTGGTGAGATTTCCTCAAAAAAGAGGCGGTTGATTCAGGCCAAACTCCAAGCCTTTAAAGGACCTGAAATGGAGCCCCATCGGTTAGGTCACAGGGAGCAGGACAGAAAGCGAGTTGCCTGTGCTGCCTGCCATGCTGTGTGGAGTGTGCAGGATATGCGGAGGTCACTGACGCTTCAGGAGCGCCCTGACCTTGAGGAGTGGTCATATCTCATGGTGCAGGGCAGCAGTGAGGTGGAGGAGGTGGTGGGCTATCAACTCCTGCGCCAGGGGTTTTGGCAGGCCTTTGAGCCTGGTTGGGAGCTGGCAAATTCCATGGCATCTGGCAAGGCCATTTGCGGGAATGAACCCTGTATGAAGAACAAGTTTACTAATGAATGCGCATCAGGTATCTGGTTTGAGGCCTTTTTGCAGCGTAGATGGGCCCCTGTGCCCCTGGGAGTGGCAAAAGACGGCAGGATATCAGTGATGCGGCCCATCTTGGATCTGGAGCTTTTTTATGTGAATTCAGAAGGGGAGGTGGAGATAAACGCCCTGCGGCCGATTTCAGGTGCCATGCAGCCATACTCACCCCACACCATCGGAAGGGCAAATGAGTTCAGGAGCCGTGAGGTCGATGAGATGTTGCGGTGAAAAATACTGGTATCCGCTCCCTCTTTCTCCCCTTGCGCATTGCCCTCTATTTTATTAAAACCTGTAAGCAAACCGTCTTTTCAAAGGACGGCTATTCCTTTATCACAGGTGAAAAAATGGAGATAGCTACACGATTGTTACCGGACTCACAGCGCAAGCCTCTGCCTGACGAAAACGCCTTAGGCTTTGGCATTAATTTTACGGATCACATGTTTGTCATGGATTATGCGGCGGATAAGGGCTGGCATGACCCA
The DNA here is from genome assembly GCA_028695735.1 of Deltaproteobacteria bacterium. GTDB lineage: Bacteria > Desulfobacterota > Dissulfuribacteria > Dissulfuribacterales > DYLC01 > JAQVIJ01. Next base: position 107,641 of record JAQVIJ010000003.1, read on the forward strand.
CAGATTGTGCCCTATGCCCCATTTCAAATGGACCCTGCTGCGGCCTGTTTTCACTATGCCCAGGCCATCTTCGAGGGTCTAAAGGCCTATCGGGACACACAAGGCCGTATTCGCATGTTTCGTGCCATAGCCAATGCCAGGCGATTCAATGCCTCTGCTAAGCGCATGTGTATGCCTCAAATCGAGGAGGAGTTCATCTGCAGGGCCATCGAGGAGACAGTGAGGGCGGAGGAGAGATGGGTGCCAAGAAAGCGGGGGACATCCCTTTATGTGCGGCCCTTTATGATTGCAACCGAGCCGTTTCTGGGCGTCAGACCTGCCAAACAGTATCGCTTTTCCATCATCCTTTCGCCGGTGGGGGCCTACTATGCCGAGGGCTTCAATCCCGTGCGCATCTTTGTGACGGATAAATATGTAAGGGCTGTAAAGGGTGGAGTAGGCGAGGCCAAGACCGCTGGTAACTATGCAGCAAGTCTTATGGCATCAGAGGAGGCCAAAAAGGCGGGCTTTACTCAGGTGTTATGGCTGGACGGCGTGACCAGGCGCAATGTGGAGGAGGTGGGCACCATGAACATCTTTTTCGTGCTGAACGATACATTAGTCACTCCAGCCTTGTCAGGCAGCATTTTGCCAGGCATTACGCGCGACTCTGTCATCACCTTGGCCAAGTCCTGGGGTATGCCAGTGGAGGAGCGGGTGATCTCCATAGATGAGGTCATTGAAGGCACTAAAACCGGCAGGCTCAAGGAGTGCTTCGGCACAGGCACTGCGGCTGTGATCTCGCCTGTCAAGTCCCTGTATTATAAGGAAAAGGAGTATGCCATTGGAAGCGGTGAGGCAGGCCCTGTGGCCCTGCGGCTTTTTGACGAGCTCACCGGCATTCAATACGGCGAAAGACCTGATCCATTTGGCTGGGTGAAGGTGCTGTGAGGCTATGCCATGGTCAAGGCCATATATCCAGGCACATTTGACCCCATTACCAACGGCCATATCGATATCATAGAGCGGGGTCTGAGGCTCTTTGATTCCATAGTGGTTGCCATCGGTGAAAACCCTGCCAAAAGACCGCTTTTCACCATAGAGGAGCGCATGGAGATGGTGCGTGAGTGTGTGAGGCATGAACCTCGCGTAGAGGTCAGGGCCTTTAACGGGCTTTTGGTGGACTTTGCCAAGGAGTGTGGGGCCACCGTGATTTTAAGGGGTCTGAGGGCGGTTTCAGACTTCGACTATGAACTCCAGCGCGCCCTCATGAATCGAAAGTTGTCCAGGGAGATCGAGACGGTCTTTTTGATGACAGGTTTCCGTTGGATATACATCAGTTCCACCATCGTAAAGGAGGCGGCCAGGTTTGGAGGCAACCTGTGCGACCTGGTGCCGCCTCTTGTGGAAGAACGGCTGAAGAAATGCTTTGGTTTTTGAGGAGGATACTATGGATGCCATAAAGTGTATTGAGACCCGTAGCAGTGTGCGCAGATTCAAACCCGATTCTGTGCCTCAGAGGCTGTTGGAGCAGGTATTGGAGGCCGCCCGCTGGGCGCCTTCCTACAAAAATACCCAACCCTGGGAGGTAGTGGTGGTGTCAGGTGAGAAAAAGGATGGCTTGAGCCGGCTTTTAACAGGGCTTCTGGAGGAAGATGCCCCTTCACAGCCGGACATATCCCACCCCACCTCCTGGCCTGAGGCCATCGAGAGGCGAATGAATGAGCATCTGCTCAAAAGACTCTCGGCCATGGGAGTGGATTTAAATGACCCTGCCATGCGAAAACGCTCCAAGTTGGCCAATTTCAGGTTTTACGGGGCACCCCACGCCATCTTTTTGTACCAGGATGCAGGGCTCACTCCTTGGTCTATCTTTGACCTGGGGCTATTTGCCCAGAGCCTTATGCTGGCAGCCCATGCCCTGGGCCTGGGGACAGTGCCGCAGGCCTTTTTGACGGACTATGCCCCTCAGGTCAAGGAATACTTAGGGATTCCTGCCAACAAGAGATTGGTCTTGGGCATCTCCACAGGCTATCCTGATATTCGCGAGAACGATTTCAGAAGCACCCGCATGCCTGTGAGCGAGTTTACCACCTGGCTGGAATAGAAACATGAGGAGGTCTTATGGCTGAGACACAGGCTGCTTCAGGAGATACAAACATCAAGGTCGTTTTGCCTGTCACGGGTATGACCTGTGCCAACTGTGTTGCAGCCATTGAGCGTACCCTAAAAAAACTTGGTGCAGTGAGCCGGGTAGCCGTAAACCTGGCCACAGGCCGAGTGTTGGTGGAGTATGACGCCTCTGTGCTCACCATTCATTCCCTCATTGCCCGTATCAAGCGGGCAGGTTATGGAGTGGTGACCTCGGAGACCGAGTTTGCTGTGCCTGGAATCAGTGACGCAGTGGACATGGAACGCCTGGCAAATGAGCTGAATAACATAAACGGTGTGCTATTCGTCAAGCCATTCATGGTCTCCAAGACGGTTCGAGTGGAATATGTGCCCACGGTGGTCACACAGTCCTTTTTGAGGGACCTGCTCTTGTCCAAGGGCTTTCAAGTGCTGGAGTCCGGGCAGGAGGAGGATGTGGAGACCAAGGCACGGGCCCTGGAGCTCAAGGAGCATGCGGAGTATCTCATTGTCTCGGCATGCCTGACCATTCCCCTGTTTTTCATGTCCATGGCCCATGACCTGGGTTTTTTCCATGTCTCTGCCTCATATATGTCGGTTTTCCAGTGGATTATGTGCGCCCTGGCCACCCCTGTGCAGTTCTATGTGGGCATGCCTCACTATTTGAATGCCTACCATGCCCTGCGAAACGGCACTGCCAATATGGATGTCCTGGTGGTTTTGGGTTCATCGGCAGCATATCTCTATTCCATTCCGGTGCTCTTGGGCCTGGTGAACGGTCATGTGTATTTTGAGACCTCCGCCCTGATTATCACCCTTATTCGGTTGGGTAAATTTCTGGAGACCCGTGCCAGGGGGAAGACCTCAGAGGCCATTCGAAAATTGGCCGCCCTTAGGCCCAAAAAGGCCCTGGTGATTCGAGGGGATGAGGAGCTTTCCCTTGCGGTGGATGAGGTGCTGGTGGGCGATGTGGTGGTGGTGCGGCCTGGAGATCGTGTGCCCTTGGACGGCGTGGTGTTGGAGGGCCGTTCCAATATAAACGAGGCCATGCTCACAGGTGAGCCCATGCCTGTGTCCAAGACCAAGGGCGACCGAGTCTTTGCCGGCACCTTGAATATGGACGGTCTGCTAAAAATTGAGGTGACTGCCGCCAGCCGGGAGACGGCCCTGGCTCGCATCATTCGCTTGGTGGAGGATGCCCAGGTGAACAAGGCCTCCATTCAGCGCATCGCAGACGAGATATCCGCAGTGTTTGTGCCGGTGGTCCTGTTTATTGCAGCGGTCACCTTCATCGCCTGGCTGTATCTGCCTGAACAGGCGCTGAGCGAAGGGCTGTTCAGTCGTGCCCTCATGAATACGGTGGCCGTGCTGTTAGTGGCCTGTCCCTGTGCCATGGGGCTTGCCACTCCCACTGCAATAGTGGTGGGCACTGGTCTGGCTGCTGAAAGAGGTGTCTTGTTTCGAACTGCTGAGGCATTGGAGCGTCTGGCACGAGTGTCCTGGGTGGTCATGGATAAGACAGGCACAGTGACCAAGGGCCAGCCCAGTGTGGTGAATGTGGTGGTGGCCCTGCAGGTCAGTGCCCCCAACAGCCCTGTAGCCGAGATACAGCGAGAGCAGATGCGGGTCCTGGGCCTGGCTGCCTCCCTGGAAAAGGGCAGCACTCACCCCATAGCAGTAGCGGTATTGGAGGAGGCCGAGAGGCTCAAATTGGCCTTGGTCGAGGCTCAGGAGATACAGGTAGAGGCAGGTTTAGGAGTGAAGGGCCGTGTAAATGGCAGACAGGTGCTTTTGGGCAATGAGCGCATGATGGTGACATACCAAGTGGCCTTTGATAGTCTGAGAGGGGAGGCGGAGCGCCTGCAGAGCGAGGGCAAGACCGTGATATTCGTGGCGGAAGATGATAAGGCGGTGGGGCTTTTGGCCCTGTCGGACAGGCTCAAGGAGGATGCCAAGGAGGCCGTAGCCAATCTGAGGGAGTTGGGACTGAAGGTCTTTCTTCTTACAGGCGACAATGCCAGGAGCGCCCAGCAGGTGGCCGAGGCCCTTGGTATTTCAGATGTGAAGGCCGAGGCCATGCCTGAGACCAAGATCTCAGAGATACAACGGCTTCAGGCTCAGGGAGACAAGGTGGCCATGGTGGGGGATGGCATAAACGATGCACCTGCGCTGGCCCAGGCGGATGTGGGAATAGCCATCGGAGCAGGTGCGGATGTGGCTTCAGCCGCCGCATCGGTCACGCTCATCTCCAATGAGCTTATGAATGTATATCGTGCCTTTGTGATAGCCCGCCGCACCATGAAGACCATTCGTCAGAACCTGTTTTGGGCCTTGTTTTATAATGTGCTCTTGATACCCGCTGCAGCCCTTGGTTTTTTGAACCCTGTGATAGCGGCCGGCGCCATGGCCTTCAGCAGCCTTTTTGTAGTGACTAACAGCTTAAGATTAAAGAAGATTCGTAGGGGCGACCAGCCGGTTGCCCCTACTGTAGTTTGAAAGGAGACCATCATGTCATTTCAGGCCGATGCATTGCCCCTTCTCATAGGAAGTCTGCCCATGCAGAATCACGCACTTGCCACACGGCTCATGCTCAAATATACGCCGGAGATACCCCTTTGGATTCAGCTTCCAGGCTATGCAGAGGAGCGGCTGCTGGCCCAGTTTTCCGCCTGTCTGCCTGGTATTCGAGGTGAGGGTGACCATCTGTATCTGGACACAGCCACAGAGGCCTTTTCCCAGGAGCTGTTGGCATTTTTTGAGGAGTATATGGCGGTTTTTGAGGGAGAACGGCCTGTTTTCCAGTCGAGATTTGCCTTGAAGGGCAGGGCTGCTCAGGGGTTTGAGGCATTCTTTGAGGTCCTGTCTCGCTTAAGGCACAGCCCCGTTGCTGTAAAGGGGCAGATTACAGGGCCATTTACCCTGCTCACCGGCCTCAAGGACCAGGAAGGCCGCATCGCCTACTACAATCAGGAACTGCGAGAGGCCATAGTGAAGGCAGTGGCCATGCAGGCCCGTTATCAGATGCAGCGGCTGAAGGGGCTTTCAGACCAGGTGATTTTGTTTTTGGATGAGCCTGCCCTGGCTGGATTTGGTTCCTCGGCCCTGGTCAGCATTCAAAAGGAGGAGGTCATCACCCAATTGAACGAGGTCATTGAGGAGGTGCACAGGGAAGGGGGCCTGGCTGGCATCCATGTGTGCGCCAATACGGACTGGGGCATGGTCTTTTCCACAGGTATTGATATTTTAAGCTTTGATGCCTTTGGCTTCTTTGACCGCATGCTGCTCTTTAAGGACCAGGTGCATGAATTCATAGAGAGGGGTGGTGTAGTGGCATGGGGCCTTGTGCCCACATTGAATCAGGAGGACCTGGTGCAGGCGGATGTGGAGGGCCTTTTGGCCAGGTGGCAATCCTGTGTGCAGGCCTTGGGTTTGAATTTGGCTACCGCTCAAAGACAGTCCCTCTTGACTCCAAGCTGTGGCACTGGTTGTCTTTCACTGGAGTTGGCCATCAAGGCCATGGACCTTACGCGAGAGCTTTCTTTGGCCATCAGGTCCCTTTGAGTGTCTAATGTCGGTGTTTGAGAAAAATGTCCTTATTACCCTGCCGCATGTATTTTGAAAATGAGTGAGCCAATGGAAGACAAAGGTTTTTTGGTGGGCGACATAGGCGGCACTCACATCCGTCTGGCCTTGTGGCTGAAACAAGGGCTTTTCATGGAAAGGCGCATTTTGTCTGCCTCTGTGCCCTCATTTTTGGGTTTCTTGCGCCTTCTTCAGGGCTTTTGGCAGGAGATATGTGAAAAGACAGGCAACAGGCCTGCTGCCATCTCGTTAGGAGTGGCTGGAGTGGTAAATGCAAATGTGGCCAGGGGCATAAACCTGCCGTGGAATGTGGATGGAAATGTCATTTCAGAGGAAATGGGCTGTCCTGTTCACATTCTAAATGACTTTGAGGCGGCCTCCTGGGGTGTCTTGGCAGTGGAGGCTCAAAACGGCCTGGTTAACGGCCAGCAGGTCCTGCATGTGCTAAATGCCGGCATTCCCCCGGCAAATCGGCCACGAGTGGTCTTGGGGGCTGGCACAGGGCTGGGCGAATCGGCCATAATCCCCATAAACAGCGGCTATAAGGTCTTGGTTACAGAGGGCGGGCATTGTGACTTTGCCCCACGCACGGCCTTGGAAATGGAGCTTTTGCAGGCCTTGCTCTTGCGTTATGGCCGTGTGAGCGTGGAAAGGGTGCTGTCAGGTCGTGGGCTTTCCGAGATACACGCATTTTTGACGGCCAAGCAGACGGGGCAGGCATTTGAGGAGGTGACACCCTGGGAGCCGTCGAAAATCACCTCGCTGGCCCTGTCTGGTGAGAATAGCCTGTGCGTTCAGACCCTGAATATGTTTTGTAGCATCTATGGCGCAGAGGCAGGCAACCTGTGTTTGAAGTATTTGGCCTTGAGTGGAGTGTATGTGGCGGGAGGTATCGTATCGTACATCCTTCCATACTTTTTGAAGAGTCAGTTCCTGACGGCCTTTTGTGACAAGGGTAGGCTAAGATTCCTGATGGAGGCCGCAGGGGTCAAAGTGGTTTCCTATGAGGGTCTTGGAATGCTTGGAGCAGGATACGCCGTCAGCTGCGGGTAAGGGGTTTAGGGGTATAAGTTGTAGTCTATGCAGGGGGCTTTGGGTGCTGTTTTTAGAAGAATCGGGCTGTTGTGGTGTTGATGAAACTATGTTTGGTGGTTATGATATTATTTCAATAGCGATTTGAGGTCGGTATCATGCCTGTAATTGAATTGGTCAAGATGATAGACATGGTCGATCCATCTCTACGTGCTGTGCTTTTGGGCATATTGGAGGAGATGGAGCGGCAACAACGTGAAAATGTCACCAAGCGGGAGTTCAATGAGCTCAAGGAGGTGGTGCGCGATCTCGGTCATTCAGTCAATGATTTGGCGGAGGCTCAGAAGCGCACAGAGCAGCGTGTTGAGGAGCTGGCAGAGGCCCAGAATCGTACCGAGCGACGAGTAGAGGAGCTGGCGGAGGCTCAGAAGCGCACAGAGCAGCGTGTTGAGGAGCTGGCGGAGGCTCAGAAGCGCACAGAGCATCTAATCGAGGAATTGGCAGAGGCCCAGAATCGTACCGAGCGACGAGTAGAGGAGCTGGCTGTGGCGCAGACAAAGACAGAAAAAGAGATCGCCAAGATATATCAGCAGATCGGGGGGCTCTCCAATGCCGTTGGTTACGGCATAGAAGACGACCTTATGCCCCATATGGACGCATATGCTGAAAAGGTTTTTGGGGTGCATGTCCTGAACGTGGACAGAACCAACATCGAGTATGCAGATGGCCGATATGACGAGATCAACATTCTGGCACCTGCCACAGATAAAAACGGCCAACAGGTCTATATTGTGGCGGAATGTAAGGCCCAGCCCGGCAAGAAAGACATTGATCGTTTTGTGGCGTTGCTGACTCGGGTCTCTTCGAAGTTAGGTGAAAATTTGATTCCTCTTTTCATAGGATATAGTTTTATGCCAGAGGTGGAGCGGTATGCTGCCTCAAAATACCCTCAGATCAAACTGGTAAAGACATATCAGATCAAAATGGCGGGACGAAGAAACCCATAAGTTTTTGGGGCCTTTCAGCGGTTCGCCTTCCGATACCGGCAGAGACGGCGTGGTATGGGTCTGCCGCCGTCTTCTGTGTGTCAAGCCCTGGTAGCTCCTAACAGGTCTTTTGCCCAATCAATCACGTGCCTGACTCGGGGAGCCAGGAGTTTTATGGCTTCATCATAGCTAAGCCACCTGTATTCCTCGTGCTCAGCCCTGCCTATGGCTGGATTTATTAGAAGCTGTACCTCTTTTGTATGGGTTTCGGCCAGATAATACCTGGCTATCTTGCCCTTATTGTATGGCGGTGTATCCCGATAGTCATATCCCCACCTGAATTGTAGATCCGTGATGCCTGTCTCTTCCCGGACCTCTCTCATGGCCGCCTTTATGGGTTCTTCGCCTTGTTCCACCATGCCCTTGGGAAAGTCCCAATAGGAATATGCCCGTAAAAGAAGATAGTGCCACTGGCCGTCTTCTTGCCGGACGATCACCACGCCTGCCGAAAGTGTTCTGTATGGTTTGTTTTCCTTGTCTTTCATGTTTGAATTATTTAGAATATTTTTTGCCTTTTAACAAGGTCTCAAGGGGTGTTTAATGCAAAATTCAGTGCAGCGTATCGGATTGTTAGGCGGCACCTTCGATCCAATTCATTTCGGCCATCTCAGGGCCGCGGTGGAGGTGCGCGAGGCCCTGATGCTTCATGAGGTGTGGTTTGTGGTGGCGGCTTTTCCACCGCACAAAGCATGTTCCACCCCCTTTCATCACCGTCAGGCTATGGTAGAATTGGCGATTCGTGAACACAAGGGGTTTGAATGCATTGATATCGAGGCGGAGAGGCATGGCCCGTCTTATTCCATAGACACCCTGAGGCTTCTGAACCAAAAGAAACCGGGGGGGAAACCGGGGCGGGTCTCTTCAAGTTACGAGTTTTTCTTTGTGCTTGGTGTGGATCAATTTCAGGAGATCACCTCATGGAAGGAGTACGGGCGGCTTCTGGATTATGCCCACCTGGTGGTAATAGACAGGGGAGTCGAGCGTGATGCGGCAAAAAGGGCGGCGCTTCGTGTGATGGATGGGGTATTCTCTAATTATAGACCATGTGACGACGCCATGACCAGATTTGTATGCGACAATGGAAAGGATATTTATCTGTTGCATGTAACGAGACTTGATATCTCAAGCTCCATGATCAGGGAAAGGCTGAAGACTGGTCATGCTGTGGATTTTCTGACTGAACGCAGCGTGATCGAATATATGAATGCCAACAATTTCTATAAGATTGCAGGAGTGTATGAAGAAGACTGAAAAAATCGGTGATTCACAAGAGATTGCCATGTTTTTTGCGGACAGGGCGGCTTACAGCAAGGCGGAGGATGTAGTGGTCCTTGATGTGCGGAAACAGGCGGATTTTGCGGATTTTTTTGTGATCTGCCATACCAGATCCACGCGTCATGTGGCGAGTATAGCAGAAGAACTGGAGGCAGAGGCGGCCAGGCGAGGTATTCGCGCCAGAAATGTCGAGGGGCTGCAGGAGGCCCGCTGGGTGCTCATGGACTTCGGCGATGTGATGGTCAACATCTTTTACGAGCCGCTTCGCAGCTTTTATGACCTGGAGGGCCTGTGGAGCAGGTCTCCAAAGACATCTATAGCCCCTTATGCCGGCATGGAAACGAGTGAGGAGGATGAAAATGAAAAATAACATCAGACCGGTGATGCTGGTCATTATGGATGGCTGGGGTTGGAGAGAGGATGCCTACGGCAACGCCACGGTCCTGGCCAAAACCCCTAATCTCAATGCCTTTCGTGAGAAATATCCGTTTGGCCTGCTTCAGGCATCCGGTGAGGCGGTTGGGCTGCCGGAAGGCCAGATCGGCAACAGTGAGGTGGGGCACCTGAATCTGGGCGCAGGCCGTATTGTTTATCAGGAGCTTACGCGCATCGACAAGTCCATTCGAGACCGCGATTTTTTTGCCAATTCTGCCCTTTCGGGCCTTATGTCCACATTGAAACACAGCGGCCGCAGGCTTCATCTGCTGGGTCTGGTGTCTGACGGTGGTGTTCATAGCCAGCTCACACACCTGTTTGCCCTGCTGGAGATGGCCAAACAGAACGGTCTGAATCAGGATCAGGTCTGTGTGCACGCCTTTCTGGACGGCAGGGATGTGCTGCCCACTACAGGGGCCGGCTATGTGGCGCGATTGCAGAATTTCATGAAGGGGCATGGAATCGGGGGGATCGCCACCATCAGCGGTCGTTTTTATGCCATGGATAGGGACAAGCGTTGGGACCGCGTGCAAAAGGCCTATGAGGCCCTGGTGGCCGCAAAAGGCGAGACAGCCCAAGACCCCGTGAAGGCCATTGAGGATTCCTATGCCAGGGGTGTCACTGATGAGTTCGTGCCGCCCACCGTGATCTTGAGGCAGGACGGTACACACATGCCACGTATCTCGGACGGAGACGGTGTGATCTTCTTCAACTTTCGGGCTGATCGCGCCAGGGAACTCACTCGGGCCTTTATGGAGCCGGGTTTTTCAGGGTTTCCATTGCAAACACGTCCGGATCTGGCCGGTTTTGTGACTCTTACCCGTTATGACGAGACCTTTGACCTGCCTGTTGCCTTTCCTCCCCAGACCCTTACCCGTATTCTGGGCGAGGAGGTGTCGCGGGCCGGACTTTCACAGCTGCGCATTGCAGAGACAGAGAAATACGCCCATGTGACATATTTCTTCAATGGAGGAGAGGAAAAACCCTTTGAAGGCGAGGATCGGGTGCTTATCCCATCGCCAAGGGAGGTGCGCACCTATGACCTGAAGCCCGAGATGAGTGCTTATTCTGTGGCCGATACCCTGATAGATCGCATTTCCAATAATGATTATGCCCTGGTGGTGGTGAACTTCGCAAACGGAGACATGGTTGGGCATACCGGTGTCCTGAGTGCGGCCATTCGGGCCTGTGAAGTGGTGGATGAGTGTGTGGGCAGAGTGGTCGGGGCCTGGTGTCGAAAGGGTGGGGCGGCCATCATCACGGCGGATCATGGAAACGCAGAGGTGATGATAGCGCCTGATGGCACGCCTGCCACCGCGCATACCACAAATCCTGTGCCGATGTATCTCATTGACGACGAGCGCGTGAATGTGAGGCTGCGCAGCGGCATCCTGGCGGATATTGCCCCTACTATTTTGACCATACAGGGTCTGCCCATTCCGGATAAGATGACTGGTAAACTGTTGTTGGAATGAGATGAGGTTCCCTTTAATATAAGACAGTAATGGTTTATTTTTGAAGGGACCTATAAGGGATTGTTTCATGGAGATGGCTGTAATGACCGGTAATGCCGTACCCATTCTGCAACTAAACGATGCGGCCAAGACATATACCCGTAGCAAGGGCATATTCGGCGGGAAGATCGTGATTCATGCCCTGAGGGGCGTCTCCCTGCAGCTTGGAGCCGGAGAGATATTGGGACTGGTGGGCGAGAGCGGCTGCGGAAAGTCAACCCTGGCCCGTCTTTCGCTGGGTCTTGAGAACCCTGACTCAGGGGAAATCCGCTTCAAGGGGGTCGCTCTTTCCGGCATGGACAAGGCCGCTTTAAGGGGGTTCAGACGGGAGACACAGATGGTCTTTCAGGACCCTTTTTCCTCCCTGAATCCCAAGAAGACTGTGTTTCAGACACTGAGCGAGCCTTTTGTAGTGCATGGTTTGTGCGGCAGGGCTGAATTGCAGACAAGGGTGGAAGAACTCATGGCAGAGGTTGGTTTGACGGCAAACCTGATACGGCGTTATCCGCACGAATTCAGTGGAGGCCAGCGTCAGCGCATCGGTCTGGCCAGGGCATTGGCCACTCGGCCTTCCTTAATCGTGGCGGATGAGCCCACATCGGCCCTGGATGTCTCTATTCAGGCCCAGATCATCAATCTGCTGCTGGATTTGCATGAAAGATACCGGCTTTCATTCCTGTTTATCTCGCACGACCTGCTTTTGGTCAGATTTGTTAGCCACCGTATAGTGGTCATGTACAGAGGGACAGTAGTGGAAATAGCTCCGAGTGCCTCTTTTATTCGGGAAAATGAGATACATCATCCTTACACCCGTTTTTTGCTGGAGACCGTGCCTGTGCCGAACCCGATGACAAAGAAAAAGACCAGGAGAGACAGACTTGCCATGCTTGCCGATAAGGCTGTTGCACATGCTGGAGCAGGTTGTCTCTACTCAGACAGATGTCCTATGGCGACTGGGATATGCGCTCGCGAGACGCCGGTATTGCGCGTTGTAACCACGGGACGGAACGGTTCCATTCAAGAGGCGGCGTGCCATAATTTATGAAGATTGTTTCCAGATATATTTTACGCAGTCAGATTCCGGTCTTTTTTCTGGTTTTTCCGGGGTTGGTTGGTCTTTATCTGCTGGTCGAACTGGCAGAGAAGTTGAATGATTTTCGCGATGCCGGAGTGCATTCCTCTCGAATCGTCCTGTATTTCCTGGCCTTGTTGCCACAGATTGCATTTGAATTGTTGCCATTGGCCGTGCTGCTTTCCGGAGTGTTGACCCTGCTGCTGCTGGCCAGAAACAATGAGTTGACCGCGATGCGAAGCGTGGGGGTCAGGCAGGAGAGCGTTCTGCTGCCCATGTTGGGTTTCGGGGCCATGGCCGCTATGGCCATGCTCGCCCTGCAATGGTCTGTTGTGCCTCAATCCACCTCGCTATATCAGCAGATCTGGCATCAGGAGGTCAAGAAGAGCGCTCAAAAAGGTGTGCTGAAGGCAGGACAGCTCTTTTTTCATGGCGACAATGCCATCTGGGTGATGAAGCTGGACAGTTCCGATGCCCGACACCTGTCTGATGTGCATTACATGCGTTTTGATTCGGCGACCTATGGGGTTCGGGAGGAGATAGTGGCTAAGGAGGCCGAGCTGCGGGAAGCAGGCTGGCTCTTCAAAAAAGGTGTCCGCATAGTTTACGACCCTGCAAAAGAGGAGCGATTGGAAATTGCTGCCTTTTCAGAAAAGGTCTTTGCCATGCCGGAGAGACCGGAGGACTTCAATACGGTTCAGAAGCCGCCGGTAGAGTTGGGCATGTGGGAGCTGTGGCAGGGCATACATCGGCTCAGGTCAATGGGATATGACGCATTTGAACAGGAGAGCGTGCTGTGGAGCTCAATCCTTTATCCATTTCTGGGCATCGCCCTCTTGTGGGCGGTGTTCCCCGTGATGTTTACAAGGCCCAGGGCAGCTGTGACCTTGGGTTTGGCGCTGGCCCTGCTCCTGTCCTTTATGTCGTGGGGGATGTGGGAGTTTCTGCTGGCCCTGTGTAAGACCGGACGTATTCCCGCCTTTTCAGGGCCGGTGTTTTCTCTTTTGTGCCTGTGGGGGCTGGGATACTGGATAGAGAGAAGAAATAAACGAATGGGGGTGCTTTAGTGAACGTGCATGAAAGGGCTGCAAGGGTTTTGTCTGTGCTCAAACAGGATTATCCGGCCGCTGGCATCGCTCTCAAGTTTGTGGAACCGTTTCAATTGCTGGTGGCCGTTATTCTCTCGGCTCAATGTACGGATGAGCGTGTCAATCAAGTGACTCCTGTTTTGTTCGCCCGATTTCCCGGACCTAATGCCATGTGCGAGGCAGATCTTGAGGAATTGGAGAAACTTGTATATTCTACCGGCTTTTATAGAAACAAGGCCAGGAACATTCGCGAATCGGCCTGTATGATTGTAGAACGTTTCGATGGCAGGGTGCCGAATACCATGGAAGATATGTTGACACTGCCCGGGGTCGCTCGCAAAACAGCGAATATCGTGCTTTACAATGCCTATGGTGTCGTGGCCGGCATCCCTGTGGATACACATGTGAAGAGGCTGGCCAATCGTCTGGGTTGGACGGCTTTTACCGATCCGGACAAGATCGAACAGGCATTGATGGACATCTTCCCCAGGGAAGAATGGGGGAGGCTTTCATACCTGCTTATTGAACACGGCAGGGCGGTCTGCAAGGCGAAAAAACCGTTGTGTAATGCCTGTCATCTGCGTGATTTTTGTCCCTTTGGAAAGGAGGGTTGATATGCAATGGAATGGAATGCTGGAGGTCACCACCACCACTGAAACCGAGACGGACGCCCGAAGGCTTGCAAGAGAGCTGGTGAACAGGCGTCTGGCCGCCTGCGCCCAGGTCTCTGGTCCGATTCGCAGTTATTACTGGTGGAAGGGCAGTCTGGAAGAGGTTGAGGAATGGCGTTGTGTCCTGAAGACCATGTCGTATCTCTACACAAAGGTGGAATCGGCCATCAGGGAGCTCCATCCCTATACGCTGCCACAGATAATGGCTGTACCGGTTCAGGCTGCCTTGGCCGAATATCTGACATGGGTTCAGGACAATATTTCGGGAAGTTATTTTGAATAATGGAAACAAGGGTCATGTTTTTTGAGGCAAAGGAGTGATGCTATATGGAATTGGGTGGAGTGCTGTTGAAATTTGAAAAAAGCGGCGGGCTTCTGCCTGTTATAGCCCAGGATTATGAGACCAACGAGGTGTTGATGCTGGCCTATATGAACGAGCTGGCCTTGCAAAAGACCATCGAAACCGGCAAGGTGCATTACTGGAGCCGTTCGAGGGGCAAGCTTTGGCTCAAGGGTGAGACCAGCGGGCATGTGCAGCTGTTGCGTGCGTTGTTTTTGGATTGCGATGAGGACGCCATCCTCGTAAAGGTGGAGCAGGTGGGCGCCGCTGCCTGCCATACAGGACATATAAGCTGTTTTTACAGAAAATTTGACGGTCAGGGGTTTGTTCCTCAGGGAAAGCCTGTTTTTGACCCAAAGGAGGTCTATAAAAAATGAACAAATTGAAACTGGGTATTCCAAAGGGCAGTCTGGAAAATGCGACCATAGAACTGTTTGCCAAGTCGGGTTGGCGTATTGACGTGCATCATCGCAGTTATTTCCCGGATGTGGACGACCCTGAACTGGAGTGTAGTATCTGCAGGGCCCAAGAGATGTCCAGATATGTGGATCAGGGTGTCCTGGATGCCGGCATCACAGGCAGGGACTGGATTATGGAAAACGAGTCCGATGTGGTGGCGGTGGCCGATCTCATCTATTCCAAGGTGAGCAAGAGACCTGCCAGATGGGTGCTGGCTGTGCCTGCTGACAGCCCGTATCGCAGGCCGGAAGACCTGGAGGGCAAAAAGATCTCCACCGAGCTGGTGAACTACACAAGGCGTTATTTTCGTGAGCGCGGCATCAATGTTCAGGTGGAGTTTTCATGGGGGGCTACCGAGGCCAAGGTGGTCTCGGGTCTGGCTGATGCCATCGTGGAGGTCACCGAGACCGGAAGCACCATTCGCGCCCACGGCCTGGTTATCATAGAGGAACTCATGCAGTCCAATCCACAGCTCATCTGCAACAAGACCGCATGGGAAGATCCATGGAAACGGGCCAAGATAGACCAGATCGCCATGCTTTTGCAGGGTGCGCTGCGCGCCCATAGACTTGTTGGGCTCAAGATGAACGCCCTCACATCCAAAAGCGCCGCAGTGGTGGAGCTGCTGCCCAGCCTGAATGCACCCACTGTTTCGCCTCTCTATGACAAGAACTGGTGTTCCATTGAGACCATAGTGGAAGAGACCGTTGTCAGAGACCTGATTCCAAGACTGAAGGCCGCAGGCGCCGAAGGCATAGTGGAGTATTCACTGAACAAGGTGCTGTAATGCCGGATGAAAGGCGGAATTTAACTGTTTCTCCATTTATCATTAGGGATGTGCAGTTTGCCCTGTCAGCGGTCAAGCCTGATAATTTTCCTGCGGATGGCCTGCCTGAAATAGCCTTTGCGGGCAGGTCAAATGCAGGAAAATCTTCGGTTCTGCGGCTGCTTCTGAACAGAAGGGCGCTTGTGCGAGTTAGCTCCACGCCCGGACACACCCAGGCATTGAATTATTATCGTCTGGATTACCGTCTCGATTCAATCACCTCCGGTTCGTGTTATTTTGTGGACATGCCAGGTTATGGATTTGCAAGGGCGCCCAAGGATGTGCAGACATCCTGGAAAAGGCTCATCGAGGCGTATCTTGAGCGAAGAAAGACACTCGTTATGCTCTTTTGTATCTTCGACATACGCCGGGAACCTGATGCCCTGGATATGTCCCTGCTGGACTACCTCAGATCGGTTGAAATACCTTTTTGTATCCTGTTGAATAAGGCCGACAAGCTGTCCTATTCCCAGAGACTTGCAGCCAGGCGCGGTTTTGATGCCATGGCCTTTGCAGGAGTGGAGCCTGTGGTGTTTTCCGCCCAGACCGGTTTGGGTTTGAATGAAGTACAAAAAATTATATGTGAGCAGCTTGGAGGGCATGTAATAAGCTGAGACAGACCATCTATTCATTTTTGCGCTACGTCGGCCCAGGGCTGTTGGTCACAGTGGGCTTTATCGATCCAGGCAATTGGGCCTCCAATGTGGCTGCGGGTGCCCAATACGGCTACAGTCTGCTGTGGATGGTATCCCTTTCTACCCTCATGCTCATACTGCTTCAGCACAATGCCGCTCACCTGGGTATCGCTACAGGGCTTTGTCTGTCAGAGGCTGCGAACAGGTATCTGCCGGTCTGGCTGTCCCGAGTCCTTCTTTCCACTGCGGTGCTGGCAGCTGTATCCACTGCTATGGCCGAGATACTGGGCGCTGCGATAGCCCTTCGCATGCTGTTTCACATCCCCCTTGCCGCGGGGGCGACACTGACCACCGCACTGGTGTTTTATCTGCTCATAACCAACGGCTACCGGCGTATAGAAAAACTCATAATGGGTTTTGTCTCCCTTATAGGCCTTTCCTTTTTGATAGAGATACTGCTGGTGCCAGTGGATTGGAATGCCTCACTTGTGGCATGGGTGACCCCTGTTATTCCGGAAGGCTCCATGCCCATTGTAATGAGCGTCCTGGGTGCTGTTGTTATGCCCCACAATCTCTTTCTGCACTCGGAGATCATTCAGAGCCGGAAATGGAATCTGGAGGATGAGGCCGTCATCGCACGCCAGATGGACTATGAATTTTTGGACACCCTGGCCTCCATGCTCATAGGCTGGGCCATAAACAGCGCCATGATCCTGCTGGCCGCCGCGACATTTTTTCAGGCTGGCACACAGGTTACGGATCTGGAGCAGGCTGAGCGTCTGCTGCGTCCCATTGCAGGGGATTGGGCTGCATGGATATTTGCGCTGGCCCTGCTGTTTGCCGGTGTAGCCTCCAGTGTCACTGCCGGCATGGCGGGCGGCAGTATCTATGCAGGCATGTTCGGCAAGGAGTACGATATACAAAACAGACAGACGCTTTGGGGCTGTGGCATTACACTGCTGGGCGCCCTGGGGGTTATCTTTTTGATATCAGATCCATTCAAAGGGCTTATCTACTCCCAGATGCTTTTGAGCATTCAACTGCCCATCACCATTCTGCTTCAGATATGGCTTACCTCATCAAGGCGTGTCATGGGCAGCCATGTGAATGGCAGACTTGAGCTTTTTGCCTTGAGTGTAGTGGCAGCTGGGGTTATTGTGCTGAATGTCATGTTGTTGTTTTCATGAGGCAGTAAATCTGTGCAGTGGCATGAATGCAACAAGGCCGTCTGTTTTCCTGCCTGCCTGTGCGTTGCACGCAGACAGGTATGTGAGCGAAAAGGCAATTTTTCGAGGTTCCCTATAATCTTTTATAGTTACATGGAGCATAATTACACATGCCCTTTTTTAGAATAGATAAAAAAATTCTGAAGCACCTCGACTGGTGGTTGCTGGCATCTCTTGTCTGCATAATGGCCATCGGCATCACCAATCTTTACAGCGCCAGCGCCGCCACCAACAGGCCGTTCGCCATAAAGCAGGCGGTGTGGTATGCAGTTGGGCTGGTCGGAATAACGGCATTGATATCCCTGGATTACCGCAAGTTACAGAGGTTTGTATATCCGCTCTATGCCCTGACCCTTTTCTGTCTGCTGCTGGTGGATATAATCGGGGCATCCGCCAAGGGCGCCCAGCGCTGGCTTGCATTGGGCTTTTTCAATTTTCAACCCTCTGAGCTGGCCAAGCTCACCACAATCATTCTGGTAGCGCATCTCTTTTCCAAAACAGGCAAGCTGAACCACTCCTTCAAGGACATCCTGTTGCCGGCCGCTCTGCTTTCCGTTCCGTTCGGGCTCATTCTCATACAACCCGATCTCGGGACCGCTGGGCTGGTTGCGCTCATCGCAGTCACCATGGTGTTCATGGCAGGTCTGCGCTGGACCACCCTTGTGTTGTTGTTTCTTTCCGTCATATCGGTGCTGCCGTTTGGCTGGCGTTTTCTGAAACCATACCAGAAAGACCGGATACTGTCGTTTCTAAATCCGGAAAGCGGCGTAAAAACAGAGGGTTATCATGCCCTGCAATCTAAAATAGCCATTGGTTCAGGCCAGATAAACGGGAAGGGTTTTCTGCAAGGAACCCAGGCGCACCTAAGTTTTCTGCCCGAGTCACACACCGACTTCGCCTTCGCCCTGTGGGCTGAAGAATGGGGCATGGTGGGTTCTCTCGTGCTGCTTCTGATATATTTTATTTTGCTGTGGAGAGGCGTCAGAATTGCATCAGAGACCAAGGACCGCTTTGGAGCGCTGCTTGCAAGCGGCGTGGTCATAATGCTCTTTTGGCAGATAAGCATCAATTGCGCTATGGTGACCGGGGTATTCCCTGTGGTAGGCGTTCCATTTCCGCTGATCAGCTACGGGGGCTCATCGGTGGTGATGACCCTCGCAGCCATCGGACTGCTGCTCAGCATCAAGGTCTCAAGATATCTCAACACCCCTTCTTCAAAGGGAATAAAAGGGGAGTTGACGCCACAATAGCCGTTAGCCCGAACCTGTCTAATGGGCCGATTATTCGAGGACACGAATAATGGAATTCCAACATTTTTCGTCCCTGTCTGCGTGCAACGCACAGGCAGGGACGGGCAATACATTTGTGAGCGAAAGGGCAATTTTTCAAGGCTCCCATTACATGAATGGGAACAGTCGCTTGAGCAGCGGTTTTTCAATCTGCTGGGATTCGAGCTCTTCAGGAGGCAGTGTGCTCAACAACTCCTGGGCTTGACCGGCTGCCACGGTCTCAGGATAGTTATTGATGGATCTCTGAAGCCTCAGCCTGGCCTGTTTTATTTGATGTGTCTTGATATACCACCTGGCCACCTCAACCTCATGCAAGGCCAGTTCGTTTCGGGCCTCGGCCCTCAAAACCTGCGCTTCCTGACTGTAAGGACTGTTGGGGAATTTTTTCAGGAGCCTGTCGTAAGTCTGAATGAGTTTATGTGTATTTGTCTGATCCCTGTTGGGAGTGGCCATGAGTTTGTAATGGCACATGCCGATCTGAAATATGACATAGGGGACGGCTTCATTGTTTGGATGCAGCTTTTCGAACTCTTCGTAAAGAGGAATGGCTTCTTCATAATCGCCGTTGTAGAATTTGCTGTCGGCTACACGCAACTCAGCCAATGTGGCATAGGGGCTGAATGGATAACGATCTTTTAGTTTTTGAAAGGTCTCCGCGGCAAGGCTGTAACGGCCTTTGTTAAAATACTCAAGCCCTTGATTGAGAAGACCTGTTTCATCCCCTTCGTCCACTGGTTTTGATCCAAATATATGCGACCAGAAACCCTTTTCTTTCTCGGCAGGCTCCAGCACCTTCGGAACCTTGCTGCAACCCACACACAATATGCCGACACACAACGCCACTACCATGCCGCGTGAAATCGAATGACGGATGAAATCCATGCTCTTAAGGGGAAAATCGTTTGATTTCAAAATAATATCCTATACAAATGACTTGAGAATTAACAATGCAGCCGCAAAGCAAAAGAACACGACAGGCATGGCCCTGTGATTCGCAGCTATCATTCAGTGGTTAACATATGGCTTACTGCAAAGGCCGCCGTGGCGCCGTCGCCTACTGCGGTGATGATCTGGCGAAGGGGCTTGGCCCTGCAATCGCCTACAGCAAGAATGCCTGGGACAGATGTCTTCATCCATTCGTCGGTGAGGATAAAGCCCTGTTCGTCCCTTTTGACCTCAAGTGGCAGAAAAGATGTATTGGGTGCAAGCCCAACAAACACAAAAACACCGTTTACAGGCAACTCGCTGCGCTCACCAGTGACCTTGTTCAAAAGCGACAAGGATTCGACGGCATTCACACCATTGACTGATTCCACCACCGTGTTCCAGACAGGTTCGATTTTCGGCTCGGACAAGGCCTTTTCCTGCAGCAAGGCAACCGCCCTCAACCGATCCCTACGGTGTATCAGATAAACCTTGCGTGCAAATTTGGTGAGAAACAGGGCCTCTTCCACCGCGGTATCCCCGCCACCTACCACAGCCACGGTCTGATCCCTGTAAAACGGCCCGTCACATGTGGCGCAGTAGGAAACCCCCTTGCCTGTGAGCTCCTGCTCGCCCGGTGCATTCAGACGTTTGGGGTTGGCGCCGGTGGCTATTATGACCGCACGCGTAAGAATCGAATCGCCGTTGGCAAGCTCCAAACGGATACCGTCTTGCACTTTGGCGAGAGATACCACTTCCCCATTCATCTCGTCTATTCCAAAGCGCTTGGCATGAGCGGTCATCTTTTCAACCAGTTCATACGCCATGATACCGTCAGGAAAACCGAGATAGTTATCGACCCAGTGAGTCAGTAACATCTGACCGCCTGGGCTGATGCGTTCAAGCAAGAGTGTCTTGATGCGCGCCCTGCTGGCATAAAGGGCAGCCGCCATGCCGGCAGGGCCTGAGCCTATGATGACGAGTTGAGGATTATCCATAATTCCGTCTAAAAATATCAATTAGAGCGCACGATTCAATGCGGTATCGATGGCAGCCCTGCCCACCGCACCTGTGATCTGATCTACCACCTTCCCATCCTTGAAAACAATCATGGTAGGAATGGCGCGAATGCCGAATTTACCAGGCGTGCTGGGGTTTTCATCCACATTCATCTTGCATATCTTTGCCTTGCCGTCATAATCCGCAGCCAGTGCATCTATGACCGGAGCAATGGCCCTGCAAGGACCACACCATGCAGCCCAGAAATCCACCAAAACAGGCACGGATGACTTGAGGACAACTGCGTCGAAATCGTTATCGGTAACATGAATAACTTTGTCGCTTGACATAGAAAACTCCTTTATAAGATAGAAGATGTGATTTTTATCTTATATGATATGCCATAACAGCTGTCAAGGAGATTGTAGCAGCATATCAAGGGCCAGT
The DNA here is from genome assembly GCA_028695735.1 of Deltaproteobacteria bacterium. Classification (GTDB taxonomy): domain Bacteria; phylum Desulfobacterota; class Dissulfuribacteria; order Dissulfuribacterales; family DYLC01; genus JAQVIJ01. The sequence continues at coordinate 128,610 of JAQVIJ010000003.1, forward strand.
CGCGCTGTCTGCATCGCAGCCCCCTCCTGTCCTTGTCCACCCACTTTCAGTTGTGACACTACCTCATTCAGGCCGTTCAGCATGTCCTGACGTCTTTTTTTGTCCTTCAACAGAAACAGGCCGGCCTCGCTCAGCCTTTCAGGCGTTGCCTCATGCTGCAAAAACTCCGGCACTATCTCCCTGTCCGCTATCAGATTTACGAGGGACATGAATTTTACATGCACTATTCGTCTTGCTAATTGATAGGTCATGCCGGAAACCCTGTAGGCTACCAGCATCGGAATCCTCAAAATGGCGGCCTCCAGGGTCACTGTGCCGGATGCCAGAAGCAGGAGGCTGGACGCAGCCATTGCATCATAGGCCTGCCTCTCAACTATGCTGATCTCCGGAATGCGAGGGTTTGCCTGTCTCTCCCTTGCAATACATTCCTCGACCCATGTGCGGGAAAGGCTCGGCGCCACGGGCAGAACAAACTGGCATTTTGGCAGGTCATGCTGAATCAGGGCCGCTGTCTGTAAAAAAATAGGCAGCATACGCTGCACCTCGCCCCTTCTACTGCCTGGGAGTATGCCGACGATATCCCTGCCGGGTACGAGACCAGCCGACTCACAGAACGCCTCACGGGACATGGATGGCCTGACCACATCCAGCAGAGGATGACCTACAAAATGGGCATTCAGGCCGTTGGAACGAAAAAAATCCTCCTCAAACGGCAGAATAACGGCCAATTTATCGATAAGTCGCCGCATCTTTTTGATTCTTCCCCTGCGCCAGGCCCAGACCTGGGGGCTGATATAATAAAACACCGGAATGCCCAGATGCCTGGCATAACGCGCCATGAAGAGGTTCAGGCCCGGGTAATCTATGAGCACCAGCAGGTTCGGGCGTTCCTGTTTCAAGGCGTGCATGGCCTGTCTGACTGCCTTTAGGATGGGCCTGACATGCGACATGATCTCGAACAGGCCCACAACAGCCAGCTCATTGTTCAAAAATACCGGATGCAACCCTGCCTCCACCATTTGAGACCCGCCTATGCCCAAAAACTCCACCTCAGGCCGCAGTGATTTCATGGCCCGCATCAGCCCGGCTCCATGCAGGTCACCGGATGCCTCGCCTGCTATGATGAAGACCTTTTTCATAAGGCAGCCGACAGCCGTGTGGCCGCCTCATCAACAGTCAGCCCACGCAGCAAAAAGATCTTGGTTCTGGCGGAGGCGCCGGACAGAAGCTGGACGGATTTCATGGGTAGAGAGAAAAAATCTGCTAGAAAACGCTGACATGCCTCGTTTGCAGCGCCTTCCACCGGTGGGGCGTGTATTTTCAGACGTATCGAATCCTCGAAAACACCGGCAAAACCGGAACGGGAGGAACGCGGCTGAACCCTCAATCGAATGGTCACGCCGTCTCTTGATTCATGCAGGAAAGACAATACGCTGCTCACAGGGTCTGTTTTCCCACGGTATCCATATAGGTCTTGCCTGCGGCCTGTGCGCTTCGAAACAATTCCACAAAGGCATCTCTGTCAGTTCTAAGGACGGCCTCATGCAGTTTGTCGCAGACCCCAAGGAAGTTATGCAGGACATTTGCCGCAAAGGGATTTGCCATCTGAATTGTGGCATAGAGCTGTGGATCCTGATAAAAGAGCCTTGCCACAATCTCCATCTGTTTTGAAAAACTCGGGGTGGAGAGGAATACCAGTTCTTCCATGTCCAAACCCTGATCAAAGACCGCCTTTCCAAGGCTGATGAGAATGAAGTGGTTCAAGGCCTGTACCCAGGCCATGGCGCGATCATGGGAGGCGGCGTCCGTGCAGTGTACGCAAGCGCCTCTGGACTCCAGGAGCGACCTCCACCACTCAAACCATTCATTTCCGCGGCCGGGGCACAGGGCCACGCGCCTTCCATTTATGGAATCCTCGGCAGGCCCGAAAAGGGGATGGGAACCAGCTACGGAGCAGACCGTGTTCTGAAGCATCTCCTGCACTTGCACGGCCTTTAGGGAGCAGAGGTCCGTCAAAAAGGCATCTTTCGGCATCAACGGCCCTATCCGGCCGATTACCGATGAAAACGCCTCCATGGGCACGGAGACGATCACCACATGGCAGCGTCGGGCCAGGTCTTCGGAGGAGAGCTCAGTGCCCATGTCAGAGACCAGGACTTGATAACCGGCATCGGTCAAAAATCTGAAAAACCAGTTTCCCATGCGGCCTTTGCCGCCCACTATACCGATCAGTATGTCTCTTTTGCAGACGGCATTCATGGATTGACCGCCTTTTGCCTCAAGAGGTGGTCTGCCAGCACCAGTCTCACCATGGCCTGACATACCGGCACGATGCGAGGGATGGCTGAGGCATCATGTCTGCCCCCTATTCTTACCGTGACCGGCTCGCCTTCTGTATTGACAGTCTGCTGTACCAGAGAGATGGAAGGGATGGGTTTGACCGCCACACGACAGACGATCTCATCCCCATTGGAGATACCGGCCAATATACCGCCTGCATTGTTGGACAGAAAGCCGCCCGGCCCTATGGCGTCATTGTTTTCGGACCCGCGCAGAAAGGCCGCCTGCATGCCGGCCCCGATCTCCACGGCCTTGACCGCCCCTATGGACATCAATGCCTTGGCCAGGTCTGCGTCTAATTTGTCAAAGACAGGTTCTCCCAGGCCGGCAGGCACATTTTTGGCCAGAATCTCCACAATACCTCCCAGAGAGTCCCCCTCTGACCGCACCGATGCAATTAGCTCTTCCATTTGCACGGCGGCCTCTGCATCGGCACAAAAAAGGCGGTTGTTTTCTATGGCCTGCTCATTCATTTCTTTCGCCCTGATGCCACCCAGGCACACCGTATGGGCAATCACCTCTATTCCCGCTGTATTCAGGACCAGTTGGGCGACTGCGCCTGCGGCTACACGGGCGGCGGTCTCCCTGCCGGAGGCCCTGCCTCCTCCTCGATGGTCACGGATACCGTATTTGGCCAGGTAGGTCATGTCACCGTGGCCTGGCCTGAAGACGTCCTTTAGGGCATCATAAGAAGAGCTTTTGGCATCCTTGTTATAAATGACAAGACTGATGGGGGTGCCTGTGGTCAGTCCTTCGAAGACTCCGGAAAGTATCTCCACCCTGTCGGGTTCCTTGCGAGTGGTTTCTGCGGCCCCGCCCTTGCCAGGCCTGCGTTTGTCCAGAGCGGCCTGAATGAAATCCGCATTCAGGGGGAGCCGCGATGGGCATCCATCTATGACCACACCGATGGCAGGTCCGTGTGACTCGCCCCATGTGGTGACTCGAAAGCTATGACCGAAGGTGTTGCCAGGCATGTTATTCATCCTTTCAAAACAGATTAGAAACCCCGCAGAAATAACGGGGACCTGCGGACAGGGCTGCCTGAAGCGCAGCAAGGGTGCCCGGAGGCTATGAATTCAAATAATAAATGGCGGCGAATGGATTTGTCAAACCATTCCGAATGGGTCTTGCCAAATCCATTCGGCTGTGTTAACAAAAGACGCATGGCGGCGTAGCCAAGTGGTAAGGCGACGGTCTGCAAAACCGTTATTCTCCAGTTCGAATCTGGACGCCGCCTCCATTTCTTAACAGACCTGTTCTTGTCAATTGTTTTCAAGGTATTCCCTGGGCAACCATCCTGAAAACAAACGAGGAAATTCAATGGCCATTATGGAAATAACTGTCGTTCCTCTTGGCACCTCCACTACGAGTTTCAGCCATTTTGTGGCGGCAATGCAACGATGTCTTGAAAAAACTGGAGTTGCTTTTGAACTGACTGATATGGGCACCATTATAGAAGGTGAAATGACCCAACTGCTGGACACACTGAAGGTCCTTCACGAAATCCCCTTTGAAATGGGAGAAAAACGCGTCTATACCATAGCGAAGATAGACGACAGGCGTGATAAAAAGACATCCCTTGGAGACAAAATCAGGTCGGTGCAAGACCGCATTACACGGGCCTGAAATCCATTTTATGAAGCGCATCACCGGTTTTCTCATAATCTTCTTCAGCATCCTGATGTTATACGGTATTTTCTTGGGAGAGCCGCTGAAGATATTGAAAAAGGCTACGACCATCTGTCTTGACTGCATTGGAATCGGATGATGGAAAGACGCAGACGCCTGACACAATCGCTTTCCACGCTTCTGGCCAATTCCTACTGGCTGTTTCTTGGGAATTCACCCATATATCAAGGGCCGCTAAAGGCTGTCTGCTTTCCTGGCCTCAACTGCTATTCCTGTCCTGCGGCAGCCTTTGCCTGTCCTGTGGGTGCCGTTCAGAATTTTGCAACCACCCTGAGAATGGGCCTCCCATCCGGGCATTTCGGGGCGTATATTATAGGTTTGCTGGGCCTGACAGGCGCCTTTCTCGGCAGAATACCCTGTGGATGGCTGTGCCCATTCGGTTTTTTGCAGGAATGGATCTACCGCATTCCCACAAAGAAGCTCAGTCTGCCGCGAGTCCTGCGTTTCGGGCCGTATGTGTTTCTCATCCTTTTTGTTTTATTGTTGCCGGCCTTGCTTGTTGATGAATCCGGATACGGGGCGTTGTGGTTCTGCAAATACATCTGCCCTGCCGGCACACTTGAGGCAGGCCTACCTCTCATGGTACTTGCGCCTGACCTCAAACAGCTGATAGGCGTCCTCTTTTTCAACAAGGTCATCCTGCTGTTTATAATCCTGGGGCTGTGCATCTTTATCTCGCGTTTCTTTTGCAGGGTTGTCTGCCCGTTGGGGGCCATTTACGGTCTTTTCAATAAAACGAGCTGGATACGCCTGGAATTTCATGAACATGCCTGTGTAAATTGCAAGGCATGTTTCAAAATCTGTCCCACGGGTGTATCATTTTTCAACGGCGCCGACTCCATCAACACTCATGCCTGCATTCGCTGCATGAAGTGTTACAACATCTGTCCCTCTGACGCCGTCTCCATCTCCATTGGAAGCATGAAATCAAAGACAATAATACCGGACAACACAGCAAGGACTACTCCATGAAGATGATCCTGGCCACGAAAAACAAAGGCAAAATAAAGGAATTTCAGGCCCTCGCGCAAGGCATGGCCATTGAACTCTTGTCGCTTGAAGATATCCCTGATATGCCTGATGTATTGGAAGACGGTTGCAGTTTTCATGAAAATGCCTTGAAAAAGGCCTGCGCCATAGCGAAACACACAGGCATAACCGCCATTGCCGATGACTCGGGTCTGGAGGTGGACGCCCTGAACGGGGCTCCTGGCATACATTCCGCCAGATATGCCGGAGAAAGGGCCGGCGACCAGGAAAACATCCAGAAACTGCTGAAGGCCCTGAACGGCCTGCCTCTAAACAAAAGAACGGCCAGATTCAGGTGCGTGATAGCCGTATGCACGCCTCAAGGCCGTCACATCACCACAGAAGGCACATGTGAGGGCATTATAGCCATTGAACCACATGGTTTTCACGGTTTTGGTTATGATCCGGTATTCCTGCTGCCTGACAGAAATTGTACCATGGCGGAGCTGGAACCAGGTATGAAAAATCTCATCAGTCATAGAGCGATGGCATTGGCAAGATTGAAAGACATCCTGCCCGCCTTTTTGAAGGAGACAGGAGGTAACCGGGAATGAACAAACTTCAGACCTACGACAAGGAAGAATGCCTGCGTCAGGCGGTGGAAATCGCCAAAAGTTATGCGCAATCCGGCGAAAACAAACATGGACAGATAGCAGATTTTTTGGAAACCGTTTATAATAAATTATTGGAACTCAAACAAAATGCAGTAACCGAAGAAAAAACATAAATCAGGAGGGAATATGCTCAATCCATCTCAATGCACGCTCTATAGTGGAGGCATGAAGGGAGCAGAGGCGGAATTTGGAATCAATGCCGAGCGCTGGAACGTCAAAGAGGTCAATTTCTCTTACAAAGGCCATCAGATGGAGCGGACAAAGGACATATATGTCCTGACCGACGAAGAATTGAAACAGGGTGACGTAAGTATGGCCATTGTCTCAAGCCGAATGGGGCGCACCTACGCCGAGGCTGAAAAGATACGAAATGTCATTCAGTCCATCTTTCACATGGTGAACAAGGGTCATCAGGTCTTTGCCGTAGGCTGGATACAGCCAGACAAGACCGTCAAGGGCGGCACAGGATGGGCAGTGGAGCTGGCCAAATTCTTTGGCAGACCGGTGAGCGTGTTCGATCAAGGGGAAAACGAATGGTTCTCATGGAACGGGGTTCAGTGGTTCAAGGACCTGCCGCTCATCTGCCACAGGACATTTGCCGGAACAGGTACACGTCATCTCACTGAACAGGGCAAGACGGCCATCAAAGAGCTGTTCGAACGCTCCTTCGGAAAACCGTCGCAAGGATAATCCATCGATATATTTTTAGGGATTGCCGGGTCACTCACATGCCCGGCAATCAAACATACTCCCTCGTCTTATGAAACACGATATCAGGAAAGAGCTCCATGGCGCGGCCGAGCTTCCACTCGCTTGCCGCCAGGAATGCCAGATGACCCTCGGCATCCACCGCCAGATTGCTTTGGTTTCTGGCCTTGAATTCCTCCAGTTTCTTACGGTCAGGGCATGACACCCAGCGGGCCGTGGCGTATTCCACCGGCTCATATACCGCATCCACTCCATATTCGGCCTTGAGTCTGGCCATGGTCACATCGAATTGCAACACGCCAACAGCGCCCAGGATGTAGCCACTGCCAAGGACAGGCTGAAAGAGCTGAACAGCGCCTTCCTCGGCCAGTTGCACCAATCCTTTATGTAATTGTTTGATTTTAATAGGATTTTTTAGCACAACCTTCATGAAGTGCTCAGGCGCGAAATTGGGGATGCCGGTAAACTTGAGCGGCTCTTTTTCTGTGAAGGTATCACCTATCTTGATGGTGCCGTGGTTGTAGATGCCGATTATGTCACCTGGGTAGGCCTCTTCCACATTTTTGCGGTCCTGCGCCATGAAGATGGTCGCATTGGCCAGAGATATCTCTTTGCCGGTGCGATGGTGAATGACCTTCATGCCCCGCCGGAATATGCCTGAACAGATACGGAAAAACACGATTCTGTCCCTGTGCGCCGGATTCATATTGGCCTGTATCTTGAAGGCGAAACCTGAAAAATCCTGTTCCTCAGGTGAAACCATGCGATTGACAGCGGGCCTCTTGCCGGGGGCCGGCGCCAGTTCCACAAGGGCATCCAGAAGCTCCCTGACACCGAAGTTATTGATGGCGCTGCCGAAAAAAACAGGCGTTTGTCTGGCATGAAGATACTCGTTCATGTCAAAGGGTTTTGTGGCCCCCTGCACCAGGGCTATCTCCTCACGGAGCTGAACGGCATCGCTTCCTATTAGTTTGTCTAACATGGGGTCCGACAGCTCTTTTATTACGATTCCATTCTGGGGGATGGTCTCGGAACCGGGGGTGAATAGGTGCAACTCCTGACGGTAAAGGTTGTAAACCCCCTTGAAGCCCTTGCCCATGCCGATAGGCCATGACAGGGGTGCGCATTCTATCTGCAGCTTCTCTTCGATATCGGCCAGCAGATTCAAGGGTTCCTCGCCCTCCCTGTCGAGTTTGTTGATGAAGGTAATGATGGGGGTGCTGCGCATTCGGCAGACCTCCATGAGCTTTCGAGTCTGAGTCTCCACGCCCTTTGCACTGTCTATGACCATCAATGCGCTGTCCACGGCAGTGAGCACACGATATGTATCCTCTGAGAAATCCTGATGCCCGGGTGTGTCCAGCAGATTGATTTCCTTGTCGCGATACGGGAAATTCATGACGGATGTGGTAACAGAGATACCTCTTTCCTTTTCAATGGCCATCCAGTCGCTCAGGGCATGCCTTGATGCCTTGCGGGCCTTGACTGCTCCGGCCATTTGAATAGCGCCTCCGAACAGGAGTAATTTCTCGGTCAATGTGGTCTTTCCGGCATCAGGGTGGCTTATAATGCCGAAGGTGCGTCTGCGTTGTATCTCTCTTTGAAGTTGATTTTGCAATGTATTCATTCCTGTCAATAAAAATCTTAAAAAAAGCAAAGGCGCCTTATTGCGCGCCTTTGCAGAGGTTTATGGGTTTATATGTACAACCGGCATGTATTTTGAATAGAAATATAATGTAAAATGCCACAAATGTCCAGTTCAGGAAAATAGTTGCGAATCACGCCATATCCTGAATATATTAAGCCCAACATGGAAACTATAAACCACACCGGCATCAAAAAACGCATAGAGTGGCTCAGACGTGAAATAGAACGCCACAACTATCTCTATTATGTGCTGGATGCGCCCGTAATTTCGGACGAGGCCTACGATGCCCTCATGCACGAATTGATGGACCTGGAGACACGGTTTCCTCAATACATCACCCCGGACTCGCCAACGCAGCGGGTGGGCGCCAGACCATCAGAACGATTCGCCCAGGTCACGCATTCAATCCCCATGCTCAGTCTGGACGATGCCTTCAGCCCTGCGGAGGTGAGGGAATTTGCAAATCGCATTAAAAAGGCCGCAGGTATTCTGGCCGGGGACATAACCTTCACGGCAGAGCCGAAGATGGATGGTCTGGCAGTGGAAATTATATATGAAAACGGTATGTTAGCTCAGGCATCCACACGTGGGGACGGTTACACAGGCGAAGATGTCACCGCCAACATAAAGACCATAAAGGCTGTGCCACTGAGGCTGAACATCCCTGGAAAACTCATAATCCCCAAAAGGCTGGAGGCAAGGGGGGAGGTCTTTATGCACAAAAAGGCCTTTCTTGCATACAACGCAGAGCGCGTGCGAAACAATGAACCTGCCTTTGCCAACCCTCGAAACGCAGCCGCCGGCAGCCTCAGACAATTAGACCCACGCATCACGGCTCAAAGGCCCCTGGACATCTTTTTTTACGGTACCGGCCTTATACAGCCCTTTCCGGAAGTCCATACCCAATGGGAGATACTCCAATACCTTAAGTCCATGGGGCTCAAGATCAACCCGCTCACTCAAAGAGTAAAGACCATTGAAGAGGCCATAGAATACCACAATGCGCTGGCCCAAAAGAGAAAGGACCTTCCCTATGAAATAGACGGTGTGGTTATAAAGGTGGATGCCCTAAGGCTTCAAGAGCTGCTGGGCGCCAAGGCCCGAAGCCCCCGCTGGGCCATAGCCTATAAATTCGCGGCTGAAATGGCGGTAACGCGCATAAAAGACATTCAGCTGAGCGTGGGCAGAACCGGCGCCGTAACACCTGTGGCAGTTATGGAGCCCGTGAGGGTAGGCGGCGTGTTGGTAAACAGGGCCACTTTGCACAACGAAGAGGAGATCGCCCGCAAGGATATCCGCATAGGCGATTGGGTGTATGTGCGCAGGGCCGGCGATGTAATTCCGGAGGTCGTGGAGCCCATCAGAGAGAGACGCACCGGAGAAGAAAGAATCTTTTCCATGCCCGAAACCTGCCCCATCTGCCATACCAGGCTCATAAAACGGCCTGGAGAAGCGGTCTGGCGCTGTCCTAAACCCGACTGTCAGCCGAGGCTCATTCGCTCCATCACACACTTTGCGTCCAAAGGCGCCATGGATATCGATGGACTCGGCCCACGAATAGTGACGCAGCTTGTGGAAGCAGGATTGATAAGAGACATGGCAGATCTCTATGAAATCAAAAAAGAGGACCTGCTCTCTTTGGAAGGATTTGCAGAAAAATCCGCTCAAAACCTGGTGAATGCCCTGAAAAACAGCAAAAAAACCACTTTTGCACGCCTGCTCTACGGACTTGGAATACGGCATGTGGGAGAAGGCATGGCCCAGCTGCTGGCAGCCAATTTTCATGAAATCGACGCCTTGAGACAGGCGGATGCCGCTGTGTTGATGCGGATCAAGGGCATAGGCCAGGAGGTGGCGGAGGCGGTCTCAAACTGGTTCAAGGAGCCGGATAACCTCCTGCTCATAAAAAGACTGATGGACCACGGCATCACACTGGAATCCTCACCGGCAGCGGACAGACCAACGGCCTCATCAGCCGACCCTGTTCATGGCAAACGATTCTTGTTTACCGGCTCTCTGACCGGCATGACCCGAGAAGAGGCGAAACGAATGGTGGAGGCAAGGGGCGGACTGGTAGTCAATCAGATCAGCAGACAGGTGGATTATTTAGTGACGGGAGAAAAACCAGGTTCAAAACTGGAGAAGGCGAAAGCCATGGGTATAGCCGTGATGAAGGAGAACGAATTTCTGAAGCTGTTTCAGTAATCAAGTGCCCCAATGTCCCCCAAGGTCCCCTAAGGTCCATTGAAATGTCGCTGAAAACAAAAACGCCCTGTAAGCACAGGGCGTTTAGAAAAACTAATGTGTGACAATCAATTTATATTATAACTGCACCACATTCTGCGCGGCCAGACCTTTTGGGCCCTCCACAACCTCGAAACTCACGCGGGCACCCTCGGTAAGGGTCTTGAACCCGTCGGCCTTTATGGCAGAATGATGTACAAATACATCCTTGCCATTGTCCTGCTGAATAAACCCGAACCCTTTTGCATCGTTGAACCACTTTACTGTACCTTCAGACATCTTTTACTACTCCTTTTACTTTTGGCCTTTGGCCTTTTTTCTGTAAGTGCCGAAAGGTGCCTCCAAGAAAATGATCAAATTCAATCATTTTTAGACATGCAATCCTTATCGTCAACAAACGTTTTTCATTAAAACACGATTTTCCATAAAAGCAAGGATTATTTCACTGATTGTTTAATTGGCATTGCAATCGGTATAGGACGCCCTGCCCAAGGCTTGTTTATGTTTTGTGGGCGCTCTTGGGTTTATGGTGAGGATATACGGCCTCTATGCGTGCATCAAAAACGCGCAGTATCTCCTGGACAAGAGGCATGTTTTTCAGTTCCTCGTTCACGGGCTGTCCTGTGGATGCCAATTGATTCCGGTCGTCCCTTTCCGTGTCATGATGAATCTTTATTTGAATCTGTTGGGGTTTTCCGTAAAATTTAGCGAACAGTTTTTCGAGCGCCTGAAGATTGGGTTCGCTTTTTATGATCTCGCAGTGAATATTGGAGGCAAAGGTCAGGGTCACGCAGTTATTCTGCTGCTGAATGGCGCAATCATTCATCAATGATGCAAGATCAGGTCTTTTCTGGCTGAGAAAGTCCATTACGTCCTTTGCCGGCAGCGGTGCAAGAACGGTTTCCGATACCGTGTCTGTCTCTGGAATGATTGCTGTTGCCTGATCCCCAGGAGTCGGCCCAGGGGTCAGGTTAGGAGCCTGTGCCTGAACAGGGGATTTAACCGCTGCAGGGCTGTCCGGGACAGGTCTTGAAGGTGTCGCCGCAGGTTTTGGGACTTCAGTACCGGCTATAAGGCCGTCTATTCTGGAAATGAGCCGGGTTATGTCTATTGATTCCTGCAACATGGCGATGCGCGCAAGCAGTATCTCCAGGGCTATGGCCGGTGCCTGGCTGAACTGTAGGGTGGAGAGGCCTTTTACCAGCAGATCCAGTATCTGTATTGCCAGGGTGATGGGTATGGCCTGCATCTGTGGCCAGAGCCTTTCCGCCTCATCTGGCCCCAATTTCACGATTCTTTTGCCAGCCTCAAGGCCTGTTATGCGCAGTATCAGCAGGTCTCGCATGTACTCCACGAGCTGCATGGCAAAGGCCCTTGGCTCCACTCCTCTGAGATGTAGCTCGTGCACCAGGTCAAAGACCGTGGCCAGGTCCTTTTGCAAAAGCGCCATGCAGATCCTTTCCAATATCTGGCTGTTTAGAAGCCCAAATGCCTCACACAGCTCCTCTGCCGTCTTGACTCCGTAGGCAGCGGCCTGGTCCAACAGGCTCAAACTGTCTCGCACACTGCCGTCCGCCTCCCTGGCTATGAGCAGGGTGCAGGCCTTGTCCATGCCAAGCCCTTCATTTTCAACGATTTGATTTAAGTAGTCTGCAAGCCTTTGAATGGGAATGCGGCGGAATTCATAGTGTTGGCACCTGGAATGAATGGTGGCAGGGATCTTGTGGGGTTCGGTGGTGGCCATGAGAAAGAAGACATGTTCAGGTGGCTCCTCCAGTGTCTTCAAAAGGGCATTAAAGGCCTCTTTGGTGAGCATGTGCACTTCATCTATGATATAGACGCGAAAACGGCCTGCTACTGGCCGAAAACGGCAATTCTCCCGCAGGCTGCGAATCTCATCTATGCCTCGATTGGAGGCGCCGTCTATCTCCTGCACATCAGCGAAGTTGCCTTGCGTAATGGCCGTACAGCTTTCACACTCATTGCAGGGAGTGGGAGTTGGCCCCTTTTTGCAATTGACTGCCTTGGCCAGGATGCGGGCCACGGAGGTCTTGCCCACACCCCTTGGCCCGCTGAAGATCAGGGCATGCGCCAGCCTGTTTTGCTGAATTGCATTTTGCAAGGTCTGTGTTACATGGCGCTGACCTATCACCTCTTCAAAGGTCTGGGGACGGAGTTTTCGTGCAAGGACCAGATACAACTTCAAATGCCTCCAATATGGATTTTTCAAGGTTTATTTTACTCGTCTATTGCATTGAAACAAGTGGGCTCTTGTCTTAAAGTGAAGGACGAAAATATGAAAAAGGAGATTGAGCCGTGGCATACAAGGATCTGCAAGAATTTATAGGCCTTTTGGAGAAAAAGGGGGAACTGGTACGCATAACACACCCAGTAAGCCCTGTATTGGAGATCACAGAAATAACCGACCGAGTCTGCAAACTGCACGGCCCAGCCCTCCTCTTTGAAAATGTGCCTGGTTATTCCATGCCTGTGCTGATGAATGCCTTTGGTTCCTATAAACGCATGTCCATGGCCCTGGAGGTGGAGGACCTCAACGCCCTTTCCGAGGATGTGGCCAATTTCATGGAGGCTGAGGCGCCCAATACCCTCATGAAAAAGCTGAAGATGATACCAAAATTGAGCAGATTGGCATCAGCCTCCCCGCGCATGGTTCAGAATGCGCCCTGCCAGGAGGTGGTCTATAAGGGAGATGCCGTGGATTTGACCAGGCTTCCTGTGCTCAAGTGTTGGCCTCAAGACGGAGGCCCCTTTATCACACTGCCTCTGGTCTTCACACGGCATCCAGAGACCGGTGTGAGAAATGTGGGGATGTACCGCATGCAGGTCTTTGATAGAAACACCACTGGCATGCACTGGCACACTCATAAAGGCGGGGCCCAGCACTATCGAGTGGCCGAGCGCTTGGGCAAAAGGCTGGAGGTGGCGGTGGCCATAGGGCCTGACCCTGCCATGACCTACGCGGCCACAGCACCCCTGCCGGATGACATAGATGAGGTGGTGTTTGCAGGTTTTTTGCGCCATGCGCCCTTGGAGCTGGTGAAGTGTCTCACTGTGGATTTGGAGGTGCCCGCCCATTCCCAGATCGTGCTGGAAGGCTATGTGGAGCCCTTTGAGCGCCGTGTTGAAGGGCCATTTGGAGACCATACAGGTTATTACTCCCTTTCCGATGAGTATCCCGTGTTTCATGTCTCCTGCATGACTCACAGAAAAAAGGCCATCTATCCCTCTACCATTGTGGGTAGGCCGCCGCAGGAGGACTGCTACATGGCCAAGGCCACGGAAAGGCTCTTTTTGCCCCTCATTCAAAAGACCCTGCCCGAGATCCTCGACATCAATCTGCCTCTGGAGGGTGTCTTTCACAATTTGGCCTTTGTCTCCATAGACAAACGCTATCCAGGGCATGCCAAGAAGGTCATGCATGCCCTTTGGGGCCTGGGCCAGATGATGTTTTGCAAGATCATCTGTGTCTTTGATAGGGAGGTGAATGTTCAGGACCTCTCCCATGTGCTCTGGCGGCTGGGAAATAATGTGGACCCACGGCGAGATATTGTATTTGTAGATGGGCCTGTGGATGCCTTGGATCATGCCTCTCCTCTGCCTCACTATGGCAGCAAGATGGGCATAGACTGTACCCGTAAATGGCCTGAAGAGGGTTTCACCCGGCGCTGGCCGGATGTAATAGAGATGGATTTGGATGTGGTGGATCGGGTCAATAAGATGTGGCATAAATTGGGTATTGGGCGCAAAAAAGTGCAATAAAATTTCTCTCAAATTGCGCTATTGAATCTAACAACGTAAAAAGAAATTGTATGTTTTTGAAAAACCTGTGACAGCCTTAAAAAGCACTTGGCAAACAGGGTAGATTGTGATAGAGAAAATGCAGTCTGTTTTTTGGCATTTTATTCATAACCATAAAGGAGGATTTCACAAATGGCAGTTTTCGTAATGGGGCACAAAAGCCCTGACACCGATTCAGTGACCGCAGCAGTGGCATTTGCAGAGCTTCAGAAGGCCCTTGGCGTGGATGCAGTTCCATGCCGCCAGGGTGACCCCAACCCTGAGACCGAGCTCGCATTTAAGAAGTTCGGCGTCCCCATGCCTGAGCTCATGACCGATGTCACCGGCAAGCAGTATATGCTGGTGGATCACAGCGACATCAAGCAGGCCCCTGACAACTGGGACAAGGGAGAGCTGCTGGCAGTAGTGGATCACCACAAGATCGGCGACATCACCACCGCCAGCCCCATCTTCTTCTGCGCCATGCCCGTAGGTTGCACCGGCACCGTGCTTTACAAGCTCTACACCGATATGTTCAAGAAGCCCATTGACTCAAAGGTCGCAGGGCTCATGCTCTCTGCCATTCTGAGCGATACAGTACTCTTCAAGTCACCCACCTGTACCCCTGACGACAAGGCCGCTGCAGAGGCCCTTGCCAAGATCGCCGGTATCTCTGACATCAAGGCATGGGGTCTGGAGCTGGCCAAGGCCAAGAGCTCTGTGGAGGGCGTACCTCCCATGGACCTGATTCACAGGGATTACAAGGACTTCAATATGAGCGGCAAGACCGTTGGTATCGGACAGCTTGAGCTGGTATCCCTGAGCCAGGTCAGCAACGATCTCAAGTGTGCCATCATGGACAACCTGCAGAAGATGAAGGTGGACGGCAACCGCCACAGCGTATTTTTGATGCTCACAGACACCATGGAGAAGGAAGGCACCGAGCTGTTGGCTGTCACCGATGACCCATCCGTAGTGGAGAAGGCCTTTGGCAAGAAGCTGGAAGGCAATTCCGTGTGGCTGCCAGGCGTCATGAGCCGCAAAAAGCAGATGGTGCCTCCGCTGGAGAAGGCATTTGCCAGCTAATTTAGTAACTGATTGATTCTTTGATTGATAAAACGGAGCGGCTATGAAGGTCGCTCCGTTTTTTTGTGGGTATTATTGAAGATGGTTTTATCCCCCCAGGGCCTTGGCCAGGTCTTTGAATGTGATGGCCAGAATATGTGTCTGACCAGCACCCATGAAGAAATCGCCGCTTACCACCACTACATAGAGTTCGTCTTTATATGTGAAGACCGACTGAACCGGGCCGTCAAATGCCGTGTTCAGTTTTCTCAAAACCAGCCTGCCGCCTGTGGGGTAAAGGATGCCCACAGTGCCTTTGGAAGGAGCGCCGCCCACCATGTTCCAGAAGGTGTTTTCATTGGCGGCTATGGCTGCCACAGCGGTCTCCCCTGTTTTTACCACAGCAGGTTGGCTCCAGATGACAAATGTCTTGGGGTTGGAGATGCCAGGAAGTGTTGGTTCCACCTGCACAGTCTTGATGGAGCCCCCTAATGGCTCCGCTGACTCGTAGATCAGGCGGTTCCTTTCATAGACCACCAGTTTTTTGCCCACATTATAATAACCGTAATCCATGGCCCCGTTGCCGTTGATGTCGGCTATGAAGGCGCCGTTTATGTTCCAGGAGGCAGGCACGCTGAAGGCCTCCTTTTTGACCACATCGTTTCCAGAGACCGCAAGTTTGTGTATGGCTGCGCCGAACAGGTCTTCCTTGTCGAAGTTTTGGCCGATGAGGGTCTCTTTGGTGCCATTTCCATCCAGATCAAAGAAAGACATCATATAGCCAATATTTTTGGCGACAACCTCTATGTGGTCGCCATTGAAGCGCAACATGCGGGATTTGAAGCCTTCCTTGGGAATATAGATGTTTAGGGCTATGAGCCCGTCGGTGCCCACGGAAATGCCCAATATCTCTCCAAAACCATCATAGGAATAGCTGAACCGTTCAGGTTTGCCAGCGGGTTGAATGGAGACGGTTCGTTTGCTGAGATATATGAAATAGAGGTTGTTGGATGCATCCAGCTTGGCAAGTTCCACGTGGTCCACCAGAAAGTCCAGGCTCCCAACATGCCTGAATGACTCAAATGTGAGTTGTGTGCTCGAGCCCTTGATGCCAGGGATTGGCCCTGCGCCGGCTGAAGGAGTGGCTGGCTGTGCCTTGGGCAGCAGTGAACTGGTCTTATAAAAGGCTATTGTCTCACCGCCGCTCCAGACAGTGACTATGTCTTGAGCCGCGTGAACAAAGATGCGATCCGTCTGTGCGGGTGGAGTAAATGTCCCCTGTGTGCGGGTGTATGCCTCCCATTTCAGATGTGGAAGCCTGGAGCGCATGAGCTCATACAACCCTGTGCCTTCGCTGGTGCCGTCCTGAAAGATCACTGGAATCTCATCGAATCGTCTGGCGAGCTGTCCTTGTTTGGGCCTGCAGTTGGGTTGAATGCAGGTATAGGTTATTTCGCTGAACTCCTGTTCCACCTTGACGGTGCGGCCATGGGCGATGGGGGTGCTCAGCTGTCCCAGTGACTTGCCTGTGGCAGGGTCGGTTATGCCCTCTCCTGGCTCGAAGATAGTCCACAGGTCACCCTTGTGCACACCGCTTGTCTTGCCTTTATTGATGAGTACTCGGCCGTCGGATGTGGTGAGAATCGAGCCGTCGATTTTGGACAGATCCGTTACGAGACTGTCCAGATAATCGGCATGGGCTGCAGGGACACAGGCCAGAAGCAGAACAAATAATATGCGCAATAGATGGAACACTTGGAAACTCCTTTCCGGTTTTAAATATGACAAATCTGCATTGTATTAAGGGAATCGGCAATTGCAAGAGAGAAAAACAGGATGGCATATTTTATTACAAAGAAATAAAAAAGCTGGTGCCTGTTTAGAGCACCAGCCTTTTTATCATAACCGAGCCACTAAAGACCGATTAGAACTTGAAGAGGATACCTGCGCCTGTCTGGAAGATGTCATCTGCGCCATGCTTTCCAAGCTGGCTGGCTGGCACCATGTAATCGGCGGCCTTGCCGGCAAACAGATAACCGGCCTCAAGCTTGAGGTCCACATTCTTGTTGTATGCATAGTTATACCATACATCCAGCTCGGTACCCAGTTTGTCGCTGGAGAAGTTGTATCTGTTTGTGGCAGCGTTCCAACCGCGTTGATAATCTTTGTCAAGCCTCAGATAACGGATGGAACCCTTGATGGTGTTTTGCTGATCTGCCTGGTATTCCCCATAGAGGGCGATGGTCTGCAGGCCCTTGTCCAGAATGTATGGGGCGTCAGACAGGAACTTGTCGTTATAAAGGGCGAAGAAGCCCTCCTTGAAGAAGATCATGCCGGCTTCGATATCGGAGTCAATGATGTCGAAGTTTTTGGCCTTGCCGTCACCGGCGTTGTCATCACCAGTTACATACAGACCGCTCAACCATACCTTGAGGTTGTCCATGGGCTTCATGCCTGCATCTAAATGCAGCAACCAGGCCTCACGATCCAGATCCTTGATGCCATTGGTTATGAAGTTGATGCTGCCGCCCTGGTAGATCACATCGCCATTCACAAAGAACTGGCCCAGATCCGCGCTGCCCGTGGCACCTAAGTAGTAAATCTTGCCGTTATAGGGGTCTGCGCCCACATAGGGTGACTTGCTGCCCTGATCGCTGTATACGCCGAACACTCCGGCCTTTACACCCTTCATGAGCTCTGTGTCGAACTTGGCCAGGAAGTAATCGTCATCGGTGGTGTCTTTGAATGGGTCAGGACCTGTTCTGCCCTTTACCCAGCCGACCTGCCAGGAATGGACATCCATCTTGCCGTTATAGGTAAGGCCTGCAGCGGTCTCCTTCCACAGCCAGGGATTGACATTGATGGGCTGCAGACCTGCTACGATGCGGTGATCCTTGCCAAGGCCTGGAATGGCCAGGTCTGTGTATGCAAAACGGGTTTCCACATTGACACCATCGCCGGAGAGGCCGAAGCTGGCGTTTCTGCCTGTTGTAGCAGTGCTGTCACCCCAGGTGCTTGTGCCTACTTCCATTGTATAGACGAACTTGGCCAGGCCGTCATCGGTGGTGCCCACAAAGCCCAAGCGTGTACGGGTAAGACCCATGATATCGCCCTTTCCGCCGTTGTTGAAGACCTCCAAGGACTTCAGGTCTGTGATGGACTTGTTTTTACCACCATAGCTGAAGTAGTCGGTGTCTTTGGACTGAATCGTGCCTTGAAGCGTGTCGTAGTTGGTGGTGCCGAGAATGCCATTGGCCATTTCTCCGTTGAAGGTGGTGGTAAAGGCAAATGCGCCGGTTCCCACGCCAACTATGCTTACGCCTGCCATCGTAGCCAAAACTGACTTCAATAACTTCTTTTTCATGTAACCTCCTTTGATTTCTGTCTTTGATTTCTGTCTTTGTTTTTTGTTTTTGGTTTCTGTTCTCAACTTAAAACAAGCAACTACTTCACTTCCCGCGCCGCATTCTGAATGCCAGATTCCAGAATATAAGGCGCTGCCTTCAGAAAAACGGTGTGTTTCACCTCCTTTGAAGTAATGTGATTTGGATATGCGGTTTTCTATAACCCCTTTATTTATTTGTTAAAAAATACACAACGAGCCACAATCACGACACATTTTGCGTTATATATATTACCGATGGAACCCTCTGTCAACCCTAAAAATGCATTTTAACTTTTTCGTAACATTATCTTGAGGGTTCCCTTGAGGCATCTTGAACGAAGAGGGTATTATATATTGAGAAAGCTTCCGGAATATGTTTTGTTTATTATAATCTCTTTTATTGATATGGCGTTAGCTACACGAGTGTGACTATGAAATATCAGAATCTTATAATAGAATCCATGGAGTTTTTGTCAAGATATGTGCCCTATGTGCCGGAGTTCTGCGTGGTGCTTGGCACAGGGCTGGGCAGAGTAGTGCAGGCCCTCCATGTGGATTTCGAGTTGAGTTACGACGAGATACCCCATTTCCCCCGCTCCACCTCGCCGTCTCACATGGGTAAATTGTTGATGGGCTCCATCAATGGCGTGCCTGTGGCGGTCTTTCAGGGCAGATTTCATTATTATGAGGGCTATAGCGCTCGGGAGTTGACTCTGCCCATTCGAGTCATGGGTGTCATGGGTGTGAAGAGATATGTGGGGTGCAATGCCGCTGGAGGTCTGAACCTGAGCTTTGCCGCTGGTGACCTGATGCTCATTCGAGACCACATAAATCTAATTCCTGACAATCCGTTGAGGGGTCCCAATGTGAATGCCTGGGGCGAGCGATTTCCTGATATGTCACGGGTCTATTCAGCAAAATTTGCTCGAATGTTCAAAAAATGTGCCGAAGAGCTGGGCATTCCCCTGCGCGAGGGTGTGTTTGTAGCTGTGCCTGGGCCGTCCCTGGAGACGCCTGCAGAGACCCGTTTTTTGCGCATGATCGGCGGGGATGCAGTGGCCATGTCCCTGGTGCCTGAGGTGATTGTGGCCGCTCATATGGGCATGGAGGTCGCTGGCATCTCTGTCATCGCCAATGTGAATGACCCTGACAATTTTCAGCCCATTTCCATAGAGGATGTGATAGAAAATGCCCAGCGGGCCAACAGTGACCTTACCCGTCTGCTGGTAAACTTTATTTCAGGAGTTGAGTCTTGGAAAGAGTAGATTCGATTATAACGGCAGGTATGGTGCTGCCTTCTCCCCTTACTGCACCCATCCATGACGGAGCGGTTGCCATTCAAAACGGCCTTATCGTGGATGTGGGGCCAAAAGAGGCTGTTTTGAGCCGATATGATGCGGCCAGGTTGTTAAACAGGCCTTCAAGCCTCTTGATGCCAGGCCTGATCAATTGCCATACCCATGCAGCCATGACCATCTTTCGAGGCATGGCGGATGATTTGCCCTTAAAGATCTGGCTGGAAGAGCATATCTTTCCAGCAGAGGCGGCCTTGACTCCGGAATTGGTGGAACTTGGGACTGAATTGGCCTGCGCAGAGATGATTCGAAGCGGCACCACCTCCTTTGTGGACATGTATCTCTTTGAGGATGTCGTGGCCTCTGTGGTGGATCGGGTAGGCATGAGGGCCTGGTTGGGCGAAGGGGTGTTTGATTTTTCAACGCCGGCCTTCAAGGATGGTGCGAACGCCTTACAGGAGACCGAGCGGCTTTTGAACAAATGGCAGGGCCATGAACGAATCACCATCACCATAGACCCGCATACGCCTTACACCTGCAGGGAGGAGCTGTGGTTAAAGGCGATGAAGCTGGCTGACAGGACCGGCGCCCTTCTCGTGACTCACCTTTCGGAAACGGAGTGGGAGGTGCAGGAGATGAAGGCTCGAGTCGGCAGGTCGCCTGTGGCCTATCTGGACAGCCTTTCCCTGCTGAACGAACGCATGCTTGCCGCCCACTGTGTGGCCTTGTCTCATAATGATATGGAGTTGTTGACTCGCAGGGGAGTGGCCGTGGCCCATTGCCCTGAGAGCAATCTCAAGCTGGCCTCAGGTGTGGCGCCGGTGCCTGCCCTTTTGCGCATGAACGGTCGTGTGTGTCTGGGGACGGACGGCGCCGCCAGCAACAACGACCTCAACATGTTCGGCGAGATGCGTACCGCCGCCTTGCTGCATAAAGGTGTTGGCAGGGATCCTGTAGTGATGTCTGCACCTGATGTATTTGCCATGGCTACTTTATGGGCTGCAGACGCCCTACACCGCCCGGATATCGGCCGGTGTGAGCGTGATTGCAGGGCGGATTTGGTGATCTTGAATATGGATATGCCTCACATGACGCCCTGTTATAATCCGTTGTCCCAGATAGTTTATGCAGCCAACGGTGCGGAGGTCTCGGATGTGCTGGTGAACGGCGCCTCGCTCATGGAGAATGGAAGACTGCTGACCATCGATGAAGCAAGGCTTTTGTCGAGGGTCAAGCAATTGTGCCTGAATTGAGGGTGCCTTGAGGTAATAAAAAAGGGGGCATAAGCCCCCTTCTTCTCATCAGTTGGCCGTTGGGATTATCAGGCCGCCTTGATCTCGATCTGTTTGGGTTTGACCTCTTCTTTCTTGGGCAGAACCAGTTTTAGGACGCCTTTGTCGTAATTTGCCGTCACCTTTTCGGTGTCTATGGCTACGGGGAGCCGAATCATTCTGCAGAAGGACCCGTAGCGTGTCTCGATGCGGTGATAGTTTTCTTCCTTCTCCTCGGTCTCCTGTTTGCGCTCACCTTTTATGGTCAGGACATCTCCTGTAACGGAAATGTTGATGTCCTTGGCCTCCATGCCTGGTATTTCGGCCTTTACAATCAATTCGTCCTTGGTTTCTGAGATATCTATGGACGGCGTCCATGTCTTTTCATCCATGGTGGCGATTGCCCTGCCGCCAAAGAAATCTTCCCACATCTTGTCCATTTCCCTTCTCAGGCTGCTGAGTTCTCTTAAAGGACGGAATGGTTGAATCTCAAACATGGCGATACCTCCTTTTTTTGATGGATTATTTTTTACTGCTTCATGCAAGGGAAAAATAAGTATTTTTGAGTGGCAGTCAATATCTCATGGTTTATGCCCTTCGCCTTCATCACGCCTTGTTCCCGAACGAAAATTCTAATTTTCCGGAATTCCCTTGTGTTAATGTTATCGGGCATTGAATTTGCATTTCGAGGGGCCCATTCCTCTTGTCTTTAGAGGAGGGCAATGGTATTTTTCTTTTCAAGGTATTGAATGCCAGTCATTTTTTAGACTTTTATAGAGGAGAGGAGTAGCTGCAATGTGGAATCCTATCGAGGGTGCTTCTCGAGAAACCATTGAGGCGTTACAACTTCAGAGGCTTCGCGAGACCGTTACAAGGGTGTATCATCTCGTTCCGTTTTACAAGGCAAAACTTGACGAATCAGGCATAAAGCCCAGGGATATAGATTCGCTGGAAAAGCTGGCCCTGCTTCCGTTTACCCTGAAACAGGACCTGCGGAATCACTATCCGTTTGGGCTTTTTGCAACACCTATGGACCAGATCGTCCGCATCCATTCTTCTTCAGGCACCACCGGCAAGCCGACTGTCGTGGGCTACACGGCCCATGACATGGATGTTTGGGGGGAAGTGATGGCGCGGACTCTGAAGATGGGGAATGTGGGGCCTGGTGATGTGGTGCACAATGCCTATGGCTATGGCCTGTTTACGGGCGGCCTTGGGTTTCATTACGCTGCAGAGCGAGTTGGTGCGGCTGTGGTGCCCTCCAGCGGGGGATTTACCAAACGGCAGCTCTTGCTTATGAAGGATTTTGGCGCCACTGTGCTCTGTTGCACTCCGTCTTTTGCCTTACACCTCTCCGAAGTGGCTCGTGAGGAAGGTTATGACCCCAAAAAGGATTTCAAGCTGCGCGCAGGCTTCTTCGGGGCTGAACCCGCATCCATAGGCCTGCGAAATGCCATAAAAGAGGCCTGGGGTATTGAATATTATGAGGCATACGGTCTTTCTGAGATCATAGGGCCGGGGGTGGCGGCCACCTGTCCTTGCGGCCATCTCCATGTGGCCGAGGATCACTTCCTGCCCGAAATCATAAATCCTGATACAGGCGAGGTGCTGCCCGAGGGAGAGGCCGGCGAACTGGTCTTGACCACCATCACCAAACAGGGTCTTCCCATTCTCCGCTATCGCACCAAAGACATCTCCAGGTTGCACAGAGAGCCGTGTAAGTGCGGAAGGACTCTGGTCTATATCGATACCATCAAGGGCAGAAGCGATGACATGCTTATTGTAAACGGAGTAAATGTATTTCCATCACAGGTGGAGCATGTGCTCACCAAGGTGGAGGGTGTTACGCCCAATTATGTAATCGTGTTGGAAAAGAAGGGGGTTTTGGACAGGCTCGAGGTCTGGGTGGAGGTGGATGAAGCCACTATGGGTGACGGCGGCATCGGCGCCCTGGAGGGCCTGAAAAAGCGTCTGGAAAATGAGATGCTGAACGAGCTCTATATCAATGTGAAGATCAAACTGGTGGAGCCCAAGACACTGGAGCGCAGTATGGGCAAGGCGCAGCGTATCTTGGATAAGCGGGATGTGGAGAAGAATAAATAAGGAGGCGGTTCATGAGACAGCAATATGCAGTGAAACAACTTTCCATCTTTCTGGAAAACCGCAAGGGCAGGCTTTTGGAGGTCACCAGGACATTGAGCGATGCGGGTATCAACATTCGGGCCCTGGCCATGGCCGAGTCCGCTGAATTCGGCATTCTGCGCATTGTGGTCAACAACCCTGAAAAGGCCAAGAGTGTGTTGGCGGCCAATGGTTTCACCGTAAAGGAGCAGGATGTATTTGCGGTGAAAGTGGACGACAAGCCGG
Source organism: Deltaproteobacteria bacterium (assembly GCA_028695735.1). Lineage (GTDB taxonomy): Bacteria > Desulfobacterota > Dissulfuribacteria > Dissulfuribacterales > DYLC01 > JAQVIJ01. The sequence continues at coordinate 152,063 of JAQVIJ010000003.1, forward strand.
GAAGTTTCTGCAGGGTGGTGGAGGTCCTTTCCAAAAACGATATCAACATCGACTATACCTATGCCTTCGTGGGTGAAAGCGCTCATGCGGTTTTGCTCTTCAAGACCCCTGACGCCCTGATGGAAAAGGCCCTGGCCGCCCTCAAGGATGCCGGAGTCATGTTGGTGGAGCCCATGTTTTTCTATAGTTGAGACCGAATATGAAGACAAAATTCATCTTCATTACCGGCGGTGTACTTTCCTCTTTAGGAAAGGGGCTTGCAGCGGCATCCATCGGTGCACTTTTGGAGGCCAGGGGGCTGCGTGTGACACTTCAGAAGTTGGATCCCTATATCAATGTGGATCCAGGCACCATGAATCCCTTTCAGCACGGAGAGGTGTTTGTCACCGATGACGGTGCAGAGACGGACCTGGACCTGGGGCACTACGAGCGTTTTACTCATGCAGTGCTTGGCCAGGGGCATAATTATACCTCCGGACGCATATATTACAGCGTGATCACCAAGGAGCGCAGGGGTGATTATCTGGGGGGTACGGTGCAGGTCATTCCGCATGTCACCGATGAGATCAAGCAGGCCATCTTGCAGCTGGAGGGTGAGGCGGATATAGCCATTGTGGAGATAGGCGGCACTGTGGGGGACATTGAGGGCCAGCCTTTTCTCGAGGCAATCCGGCAGCTGCGCGTGAATCTGGGCAAGGAGCATACCCTGTATGTGCATGTCACATATGTGCCTTACATCAAGGCGGCAGGGGAGCTCAAGACCAAGCCCACACAGAGAAGCGTCCGGGAGCTGCGGGCCATAGGTATTCAGCCCGATATCCTGCTCTGCCGGTCCGAGTTGCCTCTTTCAAAGGGCATGAAGGACAAGATCGCCATGTTCTGCGATGTCTCAGAGGAATGTGTCATAACAGCCCAGGATGTGGATTGCATCTATGAGGTGCCTCTCAAGCTGCATGCGGAGGGTCTGGACGATCGAATCATAGATGCCCTTTCCATCTGGACTCGAACGCCGGTTCTGGATGCATGGGAGGACTTCAACGCCAAGGCCAGACAACTGCAACACGAGGTGACCATAGCCGTCATAGGCAAGTATGCCAATGCAAAGGAATCATATAAAAGCCTGTATGAGGCGCTGTTTCACGGCGGCGTGGCCAACAATACCACTGTAAGAGTGGATTTCGTCAATTCAGAGGAGATTCGAGGCGACGAATTGGCAGCGAGGCTCTCCAGAGTGCATGGAGTACTGGTGCCGGGCGGCTTTGGAGTGCGGGGCATAGCCGGCAAACTGGAGGCCATCACATACGCCAGAAAGCAGCGAATACCGTTTTTTGGAATATGTCTTGGAATGCAGCTCGCCGTCATAGAGTTTGCCCGTAATGTGGCCGGAATTGAGCTTGCCGACAGCAGCGAGTTTGCGTCTGCCACGCCCGATCCCGTCATATACCTCATGAAAGAATGGTATAATCCGCGTACCGACGAGCGGTGTTACAGGGATGAAGGCAGCGAAAAGGGCGGTACCATGAGGCTTGGCGCATATCCGTGTGTCCTGACGCCGGATACAAGGGCTGCCGCAGCCTATGGATGCCAGGAGATTTCAGAGCGTCACAGACACAGATATGAGTTCAACAACGCTTACAGGGAGGCTTTGCAGGCCGATGGCATGGTGTTTTCCGGTCTCAGCCCTGACGGAAACCTGGTAGAGATCGTTGAACTGCCGGATCACCCCTGGTTTTTGGGCTGTCAGTTCCACCCTGAATTCAAGTCGCGGCCCCTGTCGCCACACCCCCTGTTTACAGCTTTCATTCGTGCCGCACTGGCTTACAGACATGCGAGGCTGCCAAAAGATTTAAAAGCGAGTGAGAATCCCTGAACATGATTGACACACCCCAGAAACTCCGCATAGGCCGGCTGGAAGTCGGTGAAAATTGCCCACCATTGCTGATTGCAGGGCCTTGTGTGCTGGAGGACATGGAGACAGCCCTTCAGATAGGCCGAATGGCCATGTCTGCGGCACAGGAAAATGGTTTTTCCTATATGTTCAAGGCCTCCTTTGACAAGGCCAACCGCACCTCGATAACCTCTTACAGGGGGCCAGGTCTTAAAAAAGGCATGGAGATGTTGAGAGAGATCAAAACCCTTCTTGCTGCGCCGGTCATTTCCGACATACACCTGCCCGAACAGGCCGAGGCAGTCAAGGATGTGCTGGACTGTATTCAGATACCGGCGTTTCTGTGCAGACAGACAGATCTGCTGTGCGCCGCCGCTCGGACGGGTCTGCCGGTCAATGTCAAGAAAGGGCAGTTCATGGCGCCCTGGGACATGAAGTATGTGGTGGCAAAGCTTCGGGAATGCGGGGCGTCCAGGATACTGCTCACGGAGAGGGGTACCTCCTTCGGCTATAACAATCTGGTAGTGGATATGCGTTCGCTGGCCATAATGCGTTCCCTTGGCGCCCCTGTGATATTCGATGCCACTCACAGCGTGCAACTGCCTGGCGCCGGGGATGGATGTTCTTCAGGACAGAGGGAGTTTGTGTCTGTTTTGGCCAGGGCCGCCTGCGCCGTTGGAGTCAACGGGCTTTTTCTGGAGGTGCATACAGATCCGGACAAGGCCCTTTGCGACGGCCCCAATTCCCTTTATGTGGAGCAGTTGTCAGGGCTTTTGAGGACATTGAAGGCGGTGATGAATGCTGTTTCCCATGTATCGGGCTGAGTTTGAGGGAACTGAATATGGGCAGACTTGATCAGGATATACTTTTCAGAAAGGCCGAAGGAATCGAACTGCTGGTCATGGATGTGGACGGTATTCTGACGGACGGCCGTATAGTTTATGATTCAAGGGGCGAACAGATACAGTCCTTTCATGTGAGGGACGGTTTCGGGATCCATCTGCTGCACAAGGCCGGTGTCAAAACCGCTGTTTTGAGCGCCCGCTGTTCCAATGCCCTTGCCGTGCGCTGTAATGAATTGGGCATAACGCATGTAATGCAGGGCCATTCACGAAAACTACAGGGTTACGAGGGGCTTTTGAGCCTGTTCGGGCTGATGGATTCCCAGGTGGCCTATATGGGTGACGACTGGTTGGATATCCCCGTATTGTCGAGGGTTGGTTTTGCTGTCACAGTGCCTGATGCAGCGTCCCAGGTCAAGGATTACTGCCACCATGTCACTGTAAGCGCCGGAGGAGCAGGGGCGGTCAGGGAGGTTTGTGAGCTGATACTCAAGGCAAAGAACTGCTGGCATGTGTTTTTTAACGAATTTATTGAAGGGAGCCTTGAAGAAGGTCATGCGAATCTACCCGAGGCTGATTGACATGAAGGGGATCAAATGCGATTGAATTGGAATCCAGCCGATGTGGAGAGGCGTCATGTCCTTCTGATTGCCCTCATTGTCCTGGGTGTTTCCTGGTTTTACTGGCAGAGCTGGATGGAACAGAATGAATTCAGAAAGGACCTGATGAAGCGGCTTTCCGGTATCACAGCGGATTTTATGGCTGAAGGCGTCTATTATTATCGTTTGTCTGATGGTAAACTGAACATCAAGGTGCAGGCGAGCCAGGCGGTTTTTTTGAATAATGACAGAATGGATGTGAATGAGCCTGTGATATATTTTCTTTCGTCAGACGGCCAGACTATCCTGACGCGAGCGGCAAAGGGTTTTTATCTCATGAACGACAGTTTGACACTGCAAGGCGATGTGCGGATGGAGTTTCCATCTTACGGGACCCTCACTACATCGGAACTTTTTTATGATCAGGCCAAAAAAATGGTCTGGACCAAGGCGCCCGTGCTGTTTTCCGGAGACGCTATGTCTATAACGGGTGAAGGATTGGAATACGGGTTCGACACCGGCGAGATAAGGGTATTCAGACCACAGGCTCAAATCTCCTCCAAGGCCGGAAAACTGGTTGGATGGTGAGAAGATGTTATTCGAGGACATGTCATGAAACATTATAACATTTTGTTAATATTGCTATTTTATGTTTTTGTCTTTTGTTTGGCCGCTAATTCAGCCCAGGCCGTAGCTACAGGCAAGGATTCACAGACGTCAAAGGGGGCGGCCAGGTCCTCGGGGCCGATACACATCAAAAGTGATCTCATGGAGGCCAACGACCAGGCAGGGGTAGTGGTCTTCACCGGCTCTGTTGTGGCTACTCAGGATGACCTGACCATAAATTCAGACAGGATGGAGGTATTCTATTCCAAGCAGGGAGACAAGGCTGCCACAGACGATGGCGCCAAACGCTCCATAGACCGCATAGTCGCCATTGGTCATGTGCACATCGTAAAGGGTGCGCGCACGGCAACGGCTGAAAAGGCCGTCTATGAAAAACCCGCGGAGAAGATTGTCCTGACCGGCTCAGCGCAGGTAGTGGAAGGCCAGAATCGTGTAAAAGGCGATGTGATCACCATGTTCGTGAATGAAAGCAGGAGTGTTGTGCAGGGGACCGGCAAGGATCGCGTAGAGGCGGTGGTCTTCCCGTCTGAAAACAAATGATATGTCCGATACATTGAGGGCCTCCAAATTAGTCAAGACCTATGCCGGCCGCCGGGTGGTAAACGGCGTGGAACTGGAGCTGCAAAGCGGCATGATAATCGGTATTCTCGGGCCTAACGGTGCGGGAAAGACCACGACCTTCTATATGATTGCAGGGCTGATTCGTGCGGATGAGGGCAGGGTCTTCCTGAATGACAAGGACATCACGGAAATGCCCATACATGAAAGGGCGTTGCACGGCATCACCTATCTGCCCCAGGAACCCTCTGTGTTCCGCAAGCTTTCTGTGGCCGACAATATACGGCTTGTCCTGGAAATCAGGGGTTGGCAGCAGAATGCCATTGACCTTCGCACCCGGGAGCTGCTTGAAGAGCTTGGGATAGAGGGTCTGGCTGGTCAGCAAGCCCATTCCCTTTCGGGTGGAGAGAGGCGCAGGCTGGAGGTATTGCGTGCCCTGGCCACGGAACCTAAATTTATATTGTTGGATGAGCCGTTTGCAGGCGTGGATCCCCTGGCGGTCGCTGATCTGAAGGGGATCGTTCAACGGCTCAAGACAAAGGGAATAGGCATCGTGATCTCCGACCACAATGTCAGGGATACGTTGAGCGTCTGTGATTACGCCTACATCGTGCATCAGGGCAGTATCATAGAGCAGGGGAGGCCGGAACAGATCATTTCGAGCCAACTGGTTCAACAGGCATATCTTGGAGAGGATTTCAGGCTTTAATTATGGCATTGGAACTTAAACAAAACCTGAAACTTACGCAGCAACTCGTGATGACCCCGCAGCTTCAGCAGGCCATCAAGATGCTTCAGCTTTCCAGAATCGAACTCATCGAGATGATCAATCAGGAGCTGGAAAACAATCCTGTTCTGGACGAGACGACGCAGATGGAGGGGGCAGGCGACAGGGATGCGACTGCCGAGATTGTTCCAGCCCTGTCAGCCACCGATCTGGAAAAGACCGCATGGGAAAAGAAGGCCCTGGAAGAGGTTGAGTGGAAGGACTATTGGGACGAGGACAGAAAAAACGCTATTCAATCCTTTTCCTTTGAGGACAAGGAGGCCCCTGATTACGAAAATCTTCTGACCAAGACCACTGATCTGACTGAACATCTTATGTGGCAGCTGCAACTCTCCGATGCCACGGAACAGCAGCGCAGGATCGGAGGGTTTATCATAGGTAATCTGACGGACGACGGCTACCTGGCCCTGTCTGTGGAAGATATAGCGGCTGAACTCGAGTGCGATGTAAAGGATGTGCAGACTACCATGGAGTTGGTGCAGGGCTTCGACCCTGTGGGAGTGGCCGCCAGGGATTTGAAGGAGGCCCTCCTGTTGCAGGCGAAGCACTATGGTATAGAGGATCCGCTGGTAAAAGAGATTATAACTGATCACATGTCTTCACTTGAAAGACATAACTATCAATTGATTGCAAAGGCTACAGGCCGTTCTGTAGATGATGTCAAACATGCTGTTGATATTATTACGCATTTTGAGCCAAGGCCTGGAAGGCAATATGCCGCAAGTAGTGTCAATTATATTGTACCGGATATATATATATATAAAATAGGCGATGAATATGTAATAACATTAAATGACGATGGTATGCCTAATTTGAAGATAAACCCTTTTTATCAAGATAATTTAATGAAAACAGTGAATGATAAACAGGCAAAAGAGTTTATACAGGACAAGATGAAATCAGCTTTGTGGTTGATTAAAAGCATCGATCAACGGAAAAGAACTATTTATAAGGTAGCGGAAAGCATTGTAAAGTTTCAAAAGGATTTTTTTGATAAGGGTATTGAATATCTTAAGCCGATGGTCTTGAGAGATGTCGCAGATGATATAGAAATGCATGAGTCCACTATAAGCAGAGTGACTGCCAATAAGTATATGCAGACACCTCATGGTTTGCTTGAATTGAAGTATTTTTTCAGCGCCGGTCTGAAGAGATCTGATGATGCAGATGATATTGCAGCTCAGAGTGTAAAGGAAAAATTAAGGCAGTTGATAGCGGCTGAAGACCCACGTAAGCCATATAGTGATCAGAAACTTGTCGAGTTGCTTGAAAAAAATAATATTAAAATTGCAAGAAGAACAGTCGCAAAATATAGGGAAATGCTTGGCATTCTGCCGTCAAGTATGAGAAAGAGAAATTAGCCATACTGTTGCAAAATAAGCCGACGTTTTTCTGTTCATGTGACAGCTATAGTCATTTTAGTAGTAAATAAATCATTATGGAGGAATATTATGAAAATTACAGTCAAGTTTAGACACGTGCAGCAGACAGATGAAGAAGCGGCAAAGCTTATAGATTATGTAGAAAAAAGGATGCAGAAGTTGAGCAAGTATTCCAATGGGTTAATGGATGTCATTGTAGTGCTTTCCACTGAAAAATTTAGAAATACTGCTGAAATCCTGGTGGTTGGAGACGGTGTAAGAGCTGCCGCCAAGGAAGAGTCAACTGATATGAACACAGCCATTGATCTTCTGTCCGACAAGATCGAGAAACAGCTCAAGCGTTTCAAGGAGAGATTGCAGGAGAGAAAGGGAGGTGTTTCTTCCGAGATGTCTGCCGCCGGTCAGTACAGGGGCGCAGCCGGGGCCGAGGAGATCGCATTTGTAACCCCTGAAAAGCTTGCAACCAAACCTATGTCGGTTGAAGAGGCCTTGGATCAGTTCCAGATACTTGGTGGAGACTTTATGGCATTTCGTGACGCTGTAACCGGCAACATCAACGTGTTGTATTGGCGCAAGGACGGCGGTCTTGGCTTGTTGCAGCCTTGATTTGCCCACTCCTGCCAGGACATTTTCGGGCCCCAGTCAAGTGATATGGAGATGAATGCACGCAGCCGGAGCCGAATGACCCAGGGGGTTGTAATCACCGGTATCTCCGGCTCAGGCAAGAGTACCGCACTCAGGTCTTTTGAGGACATGGGTTATTTCTGTGTGGACAACCTGCCCATCGCCCTTTTGCCCCAGTTTCTGGCGTTGCTTGAGCAGGGGGCGCGTGAGCCGGTCAGGGTCGCCCTGGTTATGGACCTGAGGGAAGAGGCCTTTGTCAGGGAATATCGTTCCATATTCCAGCAGATTCAGGCCGATGGCTTTCATGTGGAGCTGCTTTTTCTGAATGCAAAGGATGACATTCTGGTAAGGCGTTACAGCCAGACCAGGCGTCATCACCCCCTGCAGCAGAGCGGGGACATCCTGTCTGCCATTCACATGGAGCGCGAGCAGCTTGCCGCCCTGAGAGAAAGCGCCGACAGGGTCCTGGATACCAGTGAATTGAATGTCCATCAACTTCGACAGGCCATCTTTCAATTGTATTCACAGAGGGATGACCTGAACAGGTTTGTGATTCAGGTCGTGTCCTTCGGTTTCAAATACGGGGTGCCGGCGGATGCCAATCTGGTCTTTGATGTCCGTTTTCTGGCCAATCCCTATTTTGAACCTGAATTAAAGCCATTGGATGGCAGAACCAAGGCTATTCAGGAGTTTTTGACCGGTCATGCAGATACTCAGGAGTTTTTGCGTATTTGTGAACAGTTGTTGAGTTTTCTGGTGCCTCAGTACCGGTCTGAGGGCAAATCGTATCTGGTGATAGCCTTCGGCTGTACAGGCGGTTTCCATCGCAGCGTGGCCATAGCGGAGTATCTCGGGAATTTTTTGCGCAGTCCGGATCAGGAAGTCATAGTATCTCACAGGGATATAGGCAGAGGAGAGTGAATATGGTCGGTGTGGTGATCGCGGCCCACGGCAATCTTGGGCAGGAGTTGTTGCAGACCATGGTTTTTATCATAGGCTCGGCTGAACAGATGAAGGCTTTGACGGTGGATCCTTCCATAGATGTTCAGGTCATTCAAAAGAATATCCAAAAGGCCATAAAAGAAGTGGACTCAGGTGACGGCGTCCTTATCCTGACAGATATGTTCGGCGGCACGCCTTCCAATATCTCTCTGGCGTTTCTGGAGGAGAACAAGGTCGAAGTGGTTACCGGTGTCAATCTGCCGATGCTCATCCGTCTGTGTCAGTGCAGAAGCGGAGGTAAGGGCCTGAAAGAGGTGGCCGAGGAGGTGGTTACTTACGGCAGAAAGAGTATAAGTCTGGCCAGCGAGATACTGGCCCGGTGATACGCTGTGAAATATACGGGTGTGAGCCTATTTTTATGATTCAGATACTGCGCCGCTGGCTGTGTGGCGCAGTTTTTTGTCCGGCCTGTGATTGCGGCATGGATATTTTACGCCGGGTTATTTTCTAAGTGTTGCAATCATCCTATTTTTTCTCAAAAAGATGTCCAGGGCGTCACATATGCTGGTAAATACCACTTTACTTGCAAATATAGCCTCTTTTGAAGCGCCTTCTTTTCCTATGATGCATATGCCGAGGGAGGCGTTTTTGAGCATGATGGCGTCATTGCAGCCGTTTCCTATGGCAGCCGTGTATTCACAGCCGATATTGGCTATGAATTCCAGTTTCTGGACATCCCCGCGTCCTGCTGCCAGGGTTATGATGTGAATGTCGTTGTTTTCGATGAGAGATTGCGTAAGTTCATGCACGGTTTGATTGGTATCGGATGTCAGGATATAGACGGTCAGTAATTGGGAAACGGCCTTCAGCCGCTCCACAACCCCCTCGATCCATCTGCCGTCCGTGGTGAGTGTGCCGTCCAGGTCGAGCACCAGATATTTGAGATTGTAAAATACGCCGCATGGTAGGTCGAGTTCCACTACTTTTTGATGCTGCATGCAATTCCTCCTAATGGTTTTCGTTTGTTACTTGGGCTTCATCAAGGTGTTTTGCTTCGGTTATCAGCATTACCGGAATGCCGTCTCGTATCTCATAAAGGAGAGCACAGGAGTGGCAAACAAGTCCGGATTGGTCGGAAGTGACGGCTAATGCCCCTTTACACCGGGGACAAACAAGGATTGAGAGCAGTTCAGGTGTCATGTTTTGCATACCGCATATATTATAAGAAATTATGAAACTGGGCAATAGCTTTGAACACACCCAAATTCCGCAATGTCATTCAATCGTCCTGGCTTCATTTAGAAATCAGATGATTATGAGGGTATTTTCAGGTGAAATACTCATCGAAAAATCAAGGTGAGACATCGCGGAATTTGGGTGATTGCATTATATGGATGATGGTGTAAACTTGAACATTTCTATATTGCCTGACTGTTTTTTGTGGTGTTTTATTCGGACAACACGCCATGTAGTCTGATAAACGCAAATGCAATAATTCTGTTTTTAGGAGATATTATGGCAAGAATTACTGTCGAAGATTGTCTGACCAAGGTGGCAAACCGTTTCGAATTGTCCCATTTGGCCGTTGAGCGGGTTAAACAGCTCAGAAAGGGTGCTCATCCCCTGGTGGAATGCGACAACAAGGAAATAGTCCTGGCCCTGAGGGAGATCGCCGCCGGCAAGGTCACTTATGAGAACATCGATGACCTGGCGAGGCAGCTTGAGGAAGAAAGGGCCTTTCAGCGTTTTCATCCTGAGACCGTTTTTGCTGAAACGCCTGTCTCTCAGGCGGAATGATTTTTAATTATATAAGCAACCATGAAACGCGATTACTATGAAGTACTCGGTGTTCAGCGGGACAGCAGCCCCGAGGAGATTAAGAAGGCCTACAGGAAGATTGCCTTGCAGTATCATCCTGACAGAAATCAGGGGGATAAGGAGGCGGAGGAGCGTTTCAAGGAGGCCGCCGAGGCATATGAAGTCCTGAGCAATCCGGAAAAACGCAGGAGATATGACACATTGGGGCATGAGGGGCTGGGGGCTGGTTTTCAGGCCTCGGATTCCGATGATATTTTCAATGCCTTCAACGATCTCTTCGAGAATTTTTTCCATTTCAACGGAGCCAGACCCAACCGCCCCCGTGGATTTGTACCTGAAAGGGGTTCTGACCTGCGCTATGACCTATCTTTGAAATTTGAACAGGCGGCAAAGGGTTTGGTGGCGGAGATAGAATTGACACGTCTGGAGATGTGCGATGCCTGCGGTGGAACCGGTATGGAGGATGGTGCACAGCCCATTGCGTGTCCCCTCTGCGGTGGAAGCGGCCAGGTGATTCAGTCGCAGGGCTTCTTCAGAGTGGCTACTACATGTCCCAGGTGTTCCGGACGTGGCATGATCATTTCGAATCCGTGTAAAAGATGCCACGGCGAGGCCCGTGTAAAAGAAAGGCGCAAGGTGCGCGTCCAGGTCCCCCCTGGTGCCGAGACAGGATTTAAGCTGCGTCTGAGGGGTGAGGGCGATGTCGGTCTGCGTGGCGGGCCGAGGGGTGATCTCTATATCTTCCTGCATGTAGAGCCCCATAAGTTTTTTGAACGGCACGGCAATGATATCGTTTTCAAACAGCCTGTCTCCATTGTGCAGGCCGCTCTGGGAGCTGAAGTGGAGGTGCCCACACTGGATGGCCCGCAGCGCCTCAGAATACCGGCTGGTGCGCAGCCCGGCGATGTATTGAGGCTGAAAGGCCACGGTGTCCAGGACCCGCGTGGTTACGGCAAGGGTGATCAGATAGTCATCCTGTCCATTTTCGTACCCAAAAAGCTGACAGACAGGCAAAAGGAGCTTCTGGAGGAGTTCGATGCCATTGAGCAGCAGAAGGATGGCGATGGTTTCCTGAAGAAGATATTCAGATTTTTAGACGGCAAGGAGAGTGGAAACCCGCATCATGAAGACAGGCACTGAGTTAAAGACAGGTCTTGCATTTTCACATCTCGACTCAAAGGGCAGGGCCGTCATGGTGGATGTCACGGAAAAGCAGGTCACCAAACGGGAGGCCATGGCCTCGGCCCGTGTCTTCATGACAATGGAAACCCTGGACAAGCTTTTGAAGGATGCTGTTCCCAAAGGTGATGTCCTCGCTGTGGCGCGCGTGGCCGGTATAATGGCGGCCAAGAAGGTGGCCGATCTCATTCCCCTGTGTCATCCCCTTCCACTTTCGTCTGTGGAGGTGTCTTTCAGACCTTTTGAGAAGGCGAGTGAGTGTGGCATAGAGATCAGCGCCGTTGCAAGGACCACTGCCGTGACAGGCGTGGAGATGGAGGCTATGACCGCTGTTTCCATCGCAGCCCTCACCATATATGATATGTGCAAGGCCCTTGAAAAGGGCATAACAATAAGCGATGTATGTCTGCAATATAAAACAGGCGGTAAAAGCGGCCAATGGCGCAGACATGTTTCAGGAGGTTCAAATGGATAAGGAACAATTGGAGTATTTTCTCAAGTTGCTTTTGCAAAAGAAGGCGGAACTGGCGGGGGCCGCTGATGAGACCATCGAAGAGATGACCCGGCTGGAGGAAAATTTCCCTGACATGACGGACCGGGCCTCACTTGAGACCGACAGGAGCTTTGAATTGCGGATTCGCGACAGGGAAAGAAAACTGCTGCATAAAATCGACAAGGCTATTGAACGTATTCAGAACGGCACATACGGTATCTGTGAGGCCTGCGGAGAGGAGATAGGCTTCAAACGCTTGGAGGCCAGACCTGTCACCACTTTGTGTATCGACTGTAAGGCCAAGCAGGAGCGGGAGGAAAAGTCCCGAGGGGAGTAGCTATGCCGTTATACTGCGCCTTTTTGTGGCATATGCATCAACCCATGTATCTGGATTCCAAAAGGGGGCGATTCACGATGCCGTGGGTGCGTTTGCACGCCACAAAGGCTTATATGGACATGCAGTATGCAGTGGCTCAACAGCTCAGGCAAGAAGGGGTGCAGGCAAAGGTCACCTTCAATCTCGTTCCGTCCCTGTTGTTGCAGCTGGCGCTTTACCGGCAAGGTATCTCGGATGATTTTCTGGACCTGAGCCGCAAACCGGCCTCCTCCCTTTCTTCTCCAGAGCAGGAATTTCTGCTTAAACACTTCTTCAGCTGTCATTGGCCCACAATGGTGGAGCCATATCCCCGTTACGCACAGCTCCTCTCCATGAGAGGCCGCGATGTCTCCAGCGCGGATGCGCAGTGGATTAGAAATAAATTTTCGGTGCAGGATTTGCTGGACCTGCAGGTCTGGTTCAATCTCACCTGGATGGGTTTTGCCGCAAAAAAGCTGCCTCTTGTCCAGACCCTGCTTCAAAAAGGCCGTTTTTTTACCGAGCAGGACAAGAATGACCTGCTGGACCTGCAAATGGAGATACTTGGCGGGCTTGTGAATGCATATGCCCAGCTCTGGCAGGATGGTGTCATCGAGATCAGCACCACACCTTTCTATCATCCGATTCTGCCACTGCTTGTGGATAGCGATATAGCAGCCAGACCAAGACCTGGTGTCAGGCTGCCTGTCCGTTTTTCATGGCCCGAGGATGCACATAACCAGCTTGTGATGGCCGCAGATTATCTCACCACCCTTTTCAAGAGAACGCCTCGCGGACTCTGGCCTTCGGAGGGTTCTGTTTGTCCTGAGCTCGTGCCGCTTTTTCAATCGGCTGGTTTTAGATGGGCCGCCACGGATGAGGCCGTTTTGTTCGGTTCCTTGACGGATATTAAACATGAGAGCCTGTTTCAGCCATATAGAGTGCAAGTGAACGATGCCTCCATTGACATGGTTTTCCGGCATCACGAGCTTTCCGATCTCATAGGTTTTGTCTATAAAAACAGTCCGCCGGATGTGGCTGCCCAGGATATGATTCGCCGTTTGAAGGGGATTCATGCCTCGCTTTCCGGCATGAAAAGACCGCCTTTTGTGGCCATTATTCTGGATGGTGAGAATCCGTGGGAGTATTATCCCGATGGCGGAGAGGCGTTTCTGAACGCCTTGTATGGGGGTATAGACAGGGAACCTGACCTGAAACTCACGACCATCGGCGAATATCTTGATGCGTATCCGCCGGATGTTACATTGAACAGGTTGTATTCTGGTTCCTGGATCAACGGAGATTACGGAATCTGGATCGGCGGGGATGAGGAAAACAGGGCATGGAACGCCCTTGGAAGGGCAAGAAATGCAGTGGCGCAGAAAAAGGCGGCCAATGAGCTCTCACCTGACGTGGAAGCGGAGGTGATGGAGGCCATATACAGGGCTGAGGGAAGCGACTGGTTCTGGTGGTATGGGGATCAGTTTTCAACCAGTTATGCCTATGAATTCGATAGTCTGTTTCGAATTAACCTGCAACAGGTTTATTCATTGCTGGGCCTGCCTGTTCCGGAAGAACTGCTGAAGCCGCTGCGCAGACCAGTTGTCGTACAGCCTGTCATGCAGCCCACAGCCTTTTTACACCCCACCATAGATGGGCGTTTGACCTCCTATTGGGAGTGGCAGGGTGCCGGTGTTGTCTCCTTTACAGATTCAGGGGGCGCTATGCACAAGGGAAGGGGGCTGCTGCGGGATATCTTTTACGGCTTTGATGTTCAAACGTTTTTTTTGCGGCTGGATGCCCATATTTCCTGGTCTGAGTGGCAGGCCGAGCAGGGTGAAGATGTAGGTCTTGTGGTGCGTCTGGCCACAGGCAAGACCATCTGCTCCTTTCGTTTTTTCATGCAGCAGGGCGATTGGCGCATGGTCCTGCACAAGAATGACAACCACCTGGAACCTGTGCCTTCAAATATTGAATGGGCCGTGCATGACCTGCTGGAGCTGGCCGTTCCCTTTGCCTTTCTGGAGGCCTCTGCAGGCTGGGTCTGTGAATTGAGTGTTTATACCGAGCGGCATGGTCTTGTGCTGGATATGTGGCCCAAAACAGGGCACATAGTACTGACCGTGCCTGACAATGACTTTGAAAGACGCTTATGGCTGGTTTGAGGAGGGTTGAATGCCTGAATTGAGAAGAGACCCCATTATAGGCCGTTGGGTGATAATAGCCAAGGAACGGGGCCGGAGGCCGACTGATTTCATCATAGCCGAAGAGCCTGTGCGCGGTGGTTTCTGCCCTCTTTGCGAGGGAAACGAGCATACCACACCTCATGAGGTGCTGGCCTATGGGCGGTCGCATTTTGCGCCGGATACACCCGGGTGGTCGCTGCGTGTGGTGCCCAACAAGTTCCCTGCACTGGTCATAGAAGGTGATCTGGACAAGGAAGGCGAGGGTATCTATGACAAGATGAACGGCATAGGCGCCCACGAGGTGATAATCGAGACCCCACGTCATGATGATGTGCTGCACCAAATGCCTGTCGCACAGATAAAATTGATTTTGATGTCCTATCGGGACCGTATGTTGGATTTGATGAGGGATATGCGATTCCGTTACATCATAGTGTTCAAGAACTTCAAAAGGGCGGCGGGCGCCTCCCTGGAGCACTCGCACTCACAGCTCATAGCGCTGCCCATAGTACCGTATCTTATTCAGGAAGAGATCAACAGTTGTCTGAGATATTTTGATTATAAGGAACGATGTGTATTCTGCGACATCATCCGTCAGGAGCTGGCCACGGGCTCCCGCATAGTCTGTGAAAACAGCAATTTTATAACCATTTGCCCGTTTGCGCCTAGATCGCCCTTTGAGATGTGGCTGTTGCCCAAGAGACACCTCTCTACATATACAGACCTGGACGATTCCATGCTGGATTCACTTGCTCAGATATTTTCAGAGACCATGAAACGGCTGAACGCGGCCATTCCCAATGTGCCATACAATTATATGCTGCACACATCACCTCTTAAACAACTCAACATAGAGCATTATCACTGGCACATAGAGATCATGCCCAAGACCACCATGGTGGCTGGTTTTGAGTGGGGCACAGGTTTTTACATCAACACCACTCCGCCGGAAGAAGCGGCAAAATTTCTGCGGGAGGTGAGATTGCTTGTTTAATGCCGGTTTAGCCGTTATAATAAAGGGAGCCTTGAAAAATATTTGAAAAGGGTGATGAATGTTCCTGATCCTTAAGGGGTGACAATATGAGTGCTGACAAGAAAAAGATACTGGTGGTGGACGACGAGGAACACATACATCTCCTCTATAAAGAAGAACTGGAGGAGGAAGGATACGAGGTGCGTTCCGTGCTGAGTGGAGAGGAGGCCCTGAAACTGTTCGACAGTTATGCCCCTGACCTCGTCATCCTTGATATAAACATGCCCGGTATGGACGGCATAGAGGTGTTGCGCCAGATGAAACAGAAACGGCCTGCAACCCCTGTAATTTTGAGTTCGGCCTATCCTGAATACAAACAGGACCTGGCATCCTGGGCATCAGATGACTATATAGTGAAATCATTCAATCTGGATGAGCTGAAAAGATCCATCAAGAAACATATCGAGAAAAACAATGCATGATTTTTGCGCGTGGCAGGCACCTCAAGGGATTATAGAGCCCCAGCAACTGCTGGTAGTGGATGATGACCCGGGCATTCTCTCCCTGCTGACGGATTTTTTTGCCTGTTACGGTTATCCGTTCCGAATAGCTCAAAATGGCATTGAGGCCCTCAACCTGCTGAAACAGTTCGATGCCACTATCATCATCACCGATCTGCTCATGCCCAATATGGACGGTATGGAACTGATTCGTGAGGTCAAAAAAACTGCCCCTGATATAGACATCATTGTTGTAACCGGTTTTGCTAAACAGTATCGTTATACAGATGTGATCAAGGCAGGCGCCACGGATTTTATTCAGAAACCCTTCAACCTTGACGAGCTGGAGGCAAAGCTCAATCGAGTCATCAGGGAGCGTCAATGGCGGGCGCAGCTGCGTCACATGACCGCAAGGGACGCCCTCACCAATCTTTTCAACAGACGTTATTTCGATATCAAGCTCTGCACCGAGGTGGAAAGGGCTATTCGGCAACATTATCCACTTTATCTCTGCATGCTGGATCTGGACAGATTCAAGGCCGTCAACGATACTTACGGCCACCAGACCGGTGATGAGCTGCTGAAGGAGTTTGCAAAACTTCTGGAAAAGACCACGCGCAGAAACGTAGATGTGCCATGTAGGCTTGGCGGCGATGAATTCGCTGTCATCATACCTTATGCGACGCGTAATCAAGCGGTTGCTGTAGCTGAGCGTATTTTGAGCCATTTCAAAAAGATGAAAAACAGATACGATACGCTCGTCAGCATAGGTCTTGTCGCCTTGAAATCCGTGGAAGATCCGTTGGATATCCTGGGTTCAGAGAATGGAATAGAACGATTGACCGATGAATTTATAAAGGCTGCGGATAGCGCCCTTTATGCTGCCAAGAGGTCCGGGGGCAGTCGAATAGTGGTGTCTGATGCAAGTAACGATATTGCAGAAACAGGAGTGCAATCAGGAGAGACAGCCGGCCTCATGCCGCAGGAAGCGGATGAGCAATCGTCCTCATCCCCTGTTTCCATTCCAGATAGTGTTTGAGAATGATGCCGTGGTCGAAGGCCATGGCCGGTATGCCCCTAAAAAGTGAGTCAATGGAGTAAATTTTTACAGCCCTTGCATCGTCCCCTGCCTGGGGCGCGCCAGTCGCGGTGGCTATGAATACTACGCTTGCAGTGTGGCGGCGTTTATCCCTTGATGGGTCTGAATATACACCCAAAATGCCTTTGAGTTCTATGTCCAGGCCTGTCTCTTCTCGGGCCTCACGTCTTGCCGCCTTCTCTACAGGTTCGCCGTAATCCACGAACCCTCCCGGAAGGGCAAGGCCGTAAGGAGGATTTTCCCGTTCTATGAGCACGATACCTTGTGGAATTTCTATGATCATGTCCACTGTCAGGGCTGGATTTCTGTAGGTGTCCATATAAGTCAGGCTGAGTCAGTCTATCTTTTTTAGAATGCTCATGGCCAGGGGGGGCAGGGTCATTTCAAGGGATTGCGGCCTTCCATGCATGGTAACCGCCTCTGTAGTCATGGGAAACGGGTTTAGGACGCCGCTTCCGCCGTATTCCTTTTCATCAGTATTGAATATCTCCCGCCATACGCCGGCTGAAGGCATGGCTATGCGATAGTTGTGTCGCACCACCGGTGTGAAATTGAGGGCCATCACCAGATTGGAGCCGTCCTTCGCCTTGCGCACGAAACTTATGACGCTTTGTTCGCTGTCGTTGCAGTCCAGCCATTCGAAGCCGCCTGGCTCACAGTCGAGTTCGTAAAGGGCTGGCGTGGCTTTCAGGAGTGAGTTCAATGCCTTTACCATGTTCTGAAGCCCCTTGTGCGTATGGTATTGCAGCAGGTGCCAGTCCAGACTGGCATCGAAGTTCCATTCCGACCATTGGCCGAATTCGTTTCCCATGAAGAGCAGTTTCTTGCCGGGATGCGTGAACATATAGCCATACAACAGGCGCAGGTTGGCAAATTTCTGCCATTCATCCCCGGGCATTCGGGCAATCATGGACCCCTTGCCATGCACTACTTCGTCGTGTGAAAATGGCAAAATAAAGTTTTCATGAAAGGCATAGAGGAGGCTGAAGGTCAGGTTGTTGTGATAGAATTTGCGATAAATGGGGTCTTTTGACATATACAGCAGCATGTCGTGCATCCAGCCCATATTCCATTTGAAGCCAAAGCCCAGCCCTCCGAGATAGGTGGGTTTGGAGACCATGGGCCATGCCGTGGATTCCTCTGCGACAGTCATGGCATCCTTGTGTTCGCCGTATATCAGCTCATTGAACCGTTTCAGAAAGGCTATGGCCTCCAGGTTTTCCCTTCCGCCGTATTCATTGGGGATCCACTCACCTTCCTGCCTGGAATAGTCTAAATATAGCATGGAGGCCACTGCATCCACGCGAAGACCATCTATGTGATAGACATTCATCCAGAACAGGGCATTGCTCAAAAGGAAATTGGCGACCTCTCTGCGGCCATAGTTGAATATCTTGGTGCCCCAGTCCATGTGTTCGCCTTTGCGAGGGTCGGCATGTTCATAGAGGCAGGTGCCGTCAAAAAAGCCGAGGCCGTGTCCGTCCTTCGGGAAATGGGCCGGTACCCAATCGAGCAGCACACCGATGCCGTTATTATGTAGTGTATCCACGAGATACATGAAGTCTTGAGGTGTGCCGAAGCGGCTGGTGGGGGCGAAGTAGCCGATGGTCTGATAGCCCCATGAGGCATCCAGCGGATATTCGGTTATAGGCATGAGTTCCACATGGGTGAACCCCATTTCTTTTACATAGTCCGCCAGTCTGTGTGCGAGCTCCCTGTAAGTGAGCCAGCGGTTCCCCTCTTCAGGGATGCGCATCCAGGAACCGAGGTGACATTCATAGATGGAGACAGGGGCGGCGACATGCTGTCTCTGCCCCCTCTGCGCCATCCAGTCCTCATCATTCCAGTCATAATTGAGCTGCCAGACTATTGAAGCGCTTTTGGGCCTTGTTTCAAAAAAGAAGGCGTAGGGATCCGCTTTTTGAGTCTTATAGCCGTTATATCTGGAATGAATGGCGTACTTATAAAGGGTGCCCGGTCCTATATCGGGCACGAAGCCCTCCCAGATGCCTGAATCACCGCAGTTTTCCAGGGGATTTGCCGTTTCATTCCATTGATTGAAGTCGCCTATGACGGATGTATAAGCGGCGTTGGGCGCCCATACAGCGAACCATACGCCTTTTTTGCCGTCTTTTTCGCCTACATGGGCCCCAAGTTTCTCCCACGACCGGTAGTGGGCGCCTTCCATGAAGAGGTGCATATCGAAATCAGATAGCCATTGCCTGAAGATTTTTTTTGTCTTTTTCATGGCTGAATCTTGCCGCTGCCTTCAATGAGATGCTGGATGCACATCGGAGGGGGGTTGCATAAATCCATCCAGCCAGAAGGCTTCCGGAATGGTCTTTGATGAAACGAACAGCTGCTCGGCTGTTTCGATGGCAAGGGCGTTGGTCAGTACCTCATCCATGTGATCCATCAATTTTATCGTCAGGTTTTTCAGGAGTTTTTGAGGGATTTCCTGAAGGTCTTTCTCGTTTTCCTGCGGAATCAGAATGGTGTCTATGCCAGCCCGTTTCGCTGCCAGTATCTTTTCCTTCAGACCTCCAATGGGCAATACGCGGCCGCTCAGTGTGATCTCGCCTGTCATGGCCACATTGTGCCTTGCCGGTATTCTCAATAGGGCAGAGACAATGGCCGTAGCGATAGTGATGCCTGCGGACGGGCCGTCCTTTGGAATGGCCCCTTCGGGCACATGGATGTGTATATCGATTTTTTCATAGAAGTGCAGAGGCAGATTGAAGTTGTGCGCCCGAGTGCGGACATAGCTCAGGGCTGCCCTGGCTGATTCCTGCATGACATCTCCGAGTTTGCCGGTGATGGTCAGATTTCCTTTGCCCGGCATTATGGCGGCCTCTATGTATAAAATCGAGCCGCCTGTTTCGGTCCAGGCCAGACCTGTGACCACGCCTGTCTGGTCCTTTTCTCCGTGGCTGTTGAACCGGTATTTAGGCACTCCGAGATATTTTATGATGAGAGACGGAGTGATCTTGGTGGTAAAATTCGCAGACGCGTCGGTTGCTATCTCCTTTGCCATCTTTCTGCAGACAGTTGCAATGGCCCTTTCGAGATTCCTGACACCGGCTTCCCTGGTATAGGAACGGATGATCTCCAGTACGGCATCGTCGGTGAACTGTATGGACCTCTCTGCAAGGCCATGGGCCTCTACCTGTTTTGGAATCAGGAAGTTGTTTGCTATCTCCAGTTTTTCTTCCTCGGTGTAACCGGACAGCTCTATGATCTCCATGCGGTCCTGAAGCGGCAGTGGAATTGTGTGGAGTGAGTTGGCAGTGGTGATGAACAGCACGTTGGAAAGGTCGTAATTGAGGTCAAGGTAGTGATCGTTGAAGGCCTTGTTCTGTTCGGGGTCAAGGACCTCCAGCAGGGCTGCGGATGGATCGCCCCTGAAGTCCGAGCTCATCTTGTCTATCTCGTCCAGACAGAAGACAGGGTTTATGGAATTCGCCTTTTTCATGGATTGAATGATCTTGCCCGGCATGGCGCCGATATAGGTGCGGCGATGTCCGCGTATCTCAGCCTCATCCCTGACGCCGCCAAGGGAGATTCGGATAAAATTTCTTCCCATGGCATCTGCCACCGATTTGGCCAGGGAGGTCTTGCCCACACCAGGCGGGCCGGCCAGACACAGGATCGGACCTTTCAGCTTTTTTGTAAGGGCCTGGACTGCCAGGTGCTCCAGTATGCGTTCTTTGGGTTTTTCAAGGCCGTAATGCCCGGCATTCAGTATCCGTTCCGCTTTTTCAAGGTCATAGTTGTCTTTGGTGGCATTGCACCAGGGTATGGCAAGAATCCAGTCGATATAGTTTCTCACGACAGTGGCCTCGGCTGACATGGGGGCCATGGCCTTCAGTTTATTGAATTCCTGCTCGATCTTCTGGCTGGCCTCCTTGGACAACTTTTTCTTTTTGATCTGTTTCGCCAGCTCCGCCAGGTCGTTTTTGTCGTCAGGGCTGCCGATCTCCTTGTGGATCGCCCGAATCTGCTCGTTCAGATAGAAGTCTTTTTGTATCTTTTCCATCTGTTTGCGCACGCGGTCTTTGATACGCTCTTCGGTCTGAGTGATTTTGATCTCGGTGCGCATGATGGTGTATAACTTTTCAAGTCTTTTCAGAGGGTTTGGCTCTTCAAGTATCTTTTGCTTGGCAGGTGTCTTGATGGGTATCTGGGCCGCTATCACGTCCACAAGTCTGCTTGGATCCTGTATGGATGCTATGGAAGAGGCAATCTCCTGTGGGATCTTCTTGTGTATTTTGATGTAGTCTTCAAAGGTGGTGAGCACAAGTTTGGTCAATGCCATCAGTTCCACCTGTGGAATCAGGTCATTGCACTGAATCGGCTCCACCTCTACCTGGAAGTATGTCCCTTCGTCTATAAACTGGAGTATCCGAGCCCGTTCCAGCCCTTCTATCAGGGCCTTTACACTTCCATCCGGCAGGCGGATGAGCTGCAGGACGGTGGCCGTAGAGCCGATTTTGTAGATGTCTTTTGCGCCTGGATTGTCGTTGGAGGCGTCTTTCTGCGTGGCCAGGAACAGCATTTTGTTATGAGACATGGCCTCTTCAATGGCTTGAACGGACTTGGGTCTGCCTATAAAGAAAGGCGATACCATCTGTGGAAAGAATACGATGTCTCGAATGGGTAAAAGAGGTAATTTTTGCTTGTAGGTCATAAAAAGCTGTGTTCCTATCAGGATGCCTTTGCTTCAGCGGTATAAAGTATGATGGGTTCGGCTTCGTGAAGAATGACATCTTCACTTACGATACATTCCTGAACCCCCTCCTTGGACGGTAGTTCGTACATGACATCCAGCATGGTTTCCTCAAGCACGGATCTCAGGCCGCGCGCCCCGGTCTTTCTGCGCAGACACTCCTGCGCCACCGCCTTGATGGCCCCGTCCGTGAAGTGGAGTTTGATACCATCCATGGCGAACAGCTTCTGGAACTGTTTTATGATGGCATTTTTAGGCTCCTGCATGATGCGAATCAGGGCGGTTTCATCCAGTTCCTGAAGTGTGGTCACAACAGGCAGACGTCCCACCAGCTCTGGAATCAGACCGTATTTTATCAGGTCTTCCGGTTGAGTCTTTTGCAGTATCTCCTCCAGGCTCATCTCCTTCGTGCTGATCACATCTGCTCCGAATCCAATGGAGGATTTGCCCAATCTGGCCTTGATGACAGAGTCCAGGCCAACAAAGGCACCGCCGCATATAAAGAGGATGTTGGTGGTATCGACCTTTATATATTCCTGTTGAGGGTGTTTGCGCCCGCCTTTTGGAGGCACGTTGCAGATGGTGCCTTCGATAATCTTCAGAAGGGCCTGCTGAACGCCTTCACCCGATACATCCCGAGTGATGGAAGGGCTTTCTGATTTGCGGGATATTTTGTCGATTTCATCTATATAGACGATTCCCCTCTGGGCCAGTTCGACGTCATAGTCAGACGCCTGCAACAGCCCGAGAATGATGTTTTCCACGTCCTCTCCCACATAACCAGCCTCAGTAAGGGTGGTGGCATCGGATATGACGAATGGGACATTCAATATCTTTGCCAGGGTCTGTGCCAGCAATGTCTTTCCACTGCCCGTGGGGCCGATGAGCAGCACGTTGCTTTTCTGGAGTTCCACATCCTTCGTGGATGCCTGCATGTCTATCCGTTTGTAATGGTTATATACCGCTACAGAAAGGGTCTTTTTTGCGCTATCCTGCCCGATGACATATTCGTCCAGGAGCTTTTTGATCTCCATGGGCGAGGGATTCCGGTTATGAGCGGCTGTTTCCTCAGGCTGTTGCTGACTGTTTTCTTCCAGCAAGATGGAGTTGCAGATGTCCACACACTCGTCGCAGATATAGACATCCGGGCCTGCAATGAGCTTTTTTACCTCATCCTGGGCCTTGCCACAGAAAGAACAGCGTAATTGCCTTGAGTTTTCCTGTTTTTTTGCCATGTTAGTTGTTCTCCTGTTTGTTGTCAGGACGTTTGAACAGCACTGTGTCTATCAGGCCGTATTGTTTGGCCTCATCGCCTCCCAGGAAATAATCCCGTTCGGTATCCTCCTGTATCTTGGAGACAGGCTGGCCCGTATGCTGGGCGAGAAGTTCATTCAACCGTTGCCGAAGCCGCAGTATCTCCCGTGCATGTATGTCGATGTCGGTGGCCTGCCCTTGAAATCCGCCCATGGGTTGATGTATGAGGATGCGCGCATTGGGCAGGGCGTATCTCTTGCCTCGCGTCCCCGCCGCCAGGAGAAATGCGCCCATGCTTGCTGCCTGGCCCAGACACAGGGTGCTTACATCCGGTCTGATGTATTGCATCGTGTCGTAGATCGCAAGCCCTGCCGTGACATGCCCGCCCGGAGAATTTATGTAGAATGTGATGTCCCTTTTAGGGTCTTCCGCCTCCAAGAAGAGGAATTGGGCTATGATGAGATTGGCGACATCGTCGTCGATGGGGCCGCCCAGAAACACTATGCGTTCCTTGAGCAATCGGGAATAGATGTCATAGGCCCTTTCGCCACGAGCGCTCTGCTCTACAACCATCGGGATTAGAGGCATCAGGCCACCTCCTGGATATTTGCGTTTTTCATAAGGAAATCCACGGTCTTCTGGGCCTTCATGGATGGAATGACATGTTGCAGAATGGCATTGTAAAGGGTGTGCTGATCCATGCCCCGAGTGTTCATGGAGTTGACGTAGTTTCGAATCTCGCTCTCCTCCACCTCTATGTTCTCCTGCGTAGCGATCTTTTCAAGGATGAGTTCGGTTTTGACCTGGGCGATGGCGTCATCCCTCATCTTTGCCTTGAGTTTTTCTTCGGATAACCCCGCCTTCTGCATGTCCACCCCGCGCTCACTCAGGTGACTCGCTATGTTGTTGAGCATGCTCTCCAGTTTGCGTTCCACCAGGCCTTCCGGCACAGGAAAATCCACCTTTGAGACCAGACTGGACATGAGTTGTTCCCGCATGGAACGTTCCACGGCATTCCGTTTGTCTATTTCGAGCTGAGTGCGGAGACGATTTCTGAGGTCCTCCAGGGTCTTGTAGGCCTGGTTGACCTTTTGAGCGAATTCGTCGTTCAATTCAGGCAGCACACGTCGCTGTATGGTCTTGATGGTGGTGTTGTAACGCACGGTCTTGCCTGCCAGATGGTCGTTGACCGCATCTTCCGGATAGGATACCTCGATGTCTTTGGTCTCGCCCTTCTTCATGCCTATGAGCTGGCGTTCGATCTCCTCATGGAAATAGCCTTTTCCGACCTCTATGAAATAGTCTTTGTCCGCTGCGCCTTCGATGGGTTCATCGTTGTGATATGCGGTGTAATCCACTGTGACGATATCGCCTTCTGTTACGGTCCTGTCGTCGTCCTCGATGATCTCCATGGCGCCCCAGTGTTTTCTCAGGGCCTCAAGCTGTTCGTCTATCTCTTCCTCTGTGACCGAGACCGCTGGTTTCTGAAGCTCGATGCCCTTATATTCAGGGAGTTCAAACTGGGGCCAGAGTTCCAGAATGGCTTTGTAGGAGAAGGATTCGTCGGCCTTAAACGGTGAAATGTCTTCCACGGAGGGGTCTAATATAAGGGTGGAGCCTACTTCCTTCACGGCCTCGTTCAGGCTGTCTTTTATCAGATTGCGGATGGCGTCGTTTTGGGCCTCTGCACTGTAATGACGCTCCAGCAGGTGTCTTGGGGCCTTGCCCTTTCTGAATCCGCTGATCTTGACCTCTTTATTGATATCGGCATATATCTTGTCGAGCGTTTTTTTTACGGTTTCAGGAGGTAACTCCACAGTGATACGTTTTTTTACAGGGTTGATTTCTTCGATTTGAACCTTCATGATGTGTTTACCTTTCAATCGTGATATTATCGCTGCTATCCGGAATTTCAGCCATACTTAAAACATACTCAAAAATGGTGCGAAAGGCGAGACTCGAACTCGCAAGGGTGACCCCGCTGGATCCTAAGTCCAGTGCGTCTACCAGTTCCGCCACTTTCGCAGAATATTTTGAAAATGTAACCTAAAGGTATTATTGAGTCAATGAATAGATACAGGTTCTTTAAGGGAGCCTTGAAAAATTAGAATTTTCAAGGCTATCTTAATACGGTACAGGTTTATTTTTCAAGGAACCCTGAGGTTAATCCTTGATTGTGACAGGGTGTTGAACTGATATTTTTGAAGGGGGTGTTTTATTCCGATGGACTCAGACCGCATTTCCGGCAGGGCATTGGGGCTTTTTGATGAGGGATTTCATTGCAGTCAGGCGGTATTTTGTGCTGTGGCCGAAGCGCTTTCTCTTCAGGCCGGCGAGGTCAGCGCTGTTGCGTCCTCGCTCTCTCCATTCGGGGGTGGAATGGGAAGCAGCGGCAATATCTGCGGGAACCTGTCCGGCGCCCTGGCTGTACTGGGCGTGCTCATGGGCAAGCGTGAGCCTAAACTCCAGGACGACAAGAACATCTGGCGGGCGAGCAATCGAATGGTCAGGGAATTTGAAGAGATAACAAAGGAATACCACGGCATGAATTGCCGGGATATAGCGCGTATCGACTGGCGAAACCGGGAGGATGTAAGGGCATTCAGGGCGAATCCAGAGGGCCGGCGCAGGGAGTGCTGCCGTGTCATGGACAAGACCGTCAGGGCTTTGGTGGAGATATTGAAGGAATTGCAAGCCGTTCATTCAGTCCGGTAACCCTTGTGAGAAGATGTCCGCCCAGCTTGCCATACAGTTCATAAGCCCCCAGAACGGTCAGATGGTTAATAATGGGCAATCCCTGCACGTCAGCGCCTATGTAACCCTGAGCTGTGGGGCGCCCACCTGCGCCGGAGGCCGTTATGATGCCGCTCAATTGCATGTGACAGCAGAGTTGTTTCGGGATGGCTTGCCGGTGAGTGCTTCACGTATGTCTTTTACGGGTGATGTGAGCGAATTTGCCTGCGAAATTGCCCTGCACGGGCCAGGAAGATATGAATTGACAATCTCGGCCATGGACGGAAATTCAGGCATGGCAGGCAGGGCCAGATGCAGTTTCGGAGTCAGACCGTGAAATCATACAAGGCATGGATCTCAGGGTTGTATGCCGTTGTCTGGCTCTGGTCTGCCGTGGACCCGTTCAGCCGTAGCGACTGGTTGCTGGAGAACCTGCTGGTGTTTCTGGGGCTGCCCGTGGTCTTTTTTCTGGATAGAAGATACGACCTCTCTCCCATTTCCTTTGCAGCAGTCTTTCTGTTTTTGGCCCTTCATTCCACAGGAGCGCACTACACCTATGCGGAAATGCCCGTCTTTCATCTGCTTTCCCAATG
The DNA here is from genome assembly GCA_028695735.1 of Deltaproteobacteria bacterium. Lineage (GTDB taxonomy): Bacteria > Desulfobacterota > Dissulfuribacteria > Dissulfuribacterales > DYLC01 > JAQVIJ01. Next base: position 178,221 of record JAQVIJ010000003.1, read on the forward strand.
GTTTGGCCTGGGACGCAATCACTACGACCGTGTGGTGCACTTCCTGTTCGGGTTTCTGCTGTTTAAGCCCATATTCGAATGTTTTCATAAGTCCGGCAATTCCCGTTCCATGGCAGGTTTTGTGACACTGTGCCTTCTGGTCTCCCTTTCTTCCCTTTACGAGATACTGGAGTGGCTGGTTGTGGAACTGGTCTATCCTGATCTCGGGGCGCAGTTCCTGGGCATTCAGGGCGATGAGTGGGATGCCCAGAAGGACCATGCCCTTGGGGTCTTGGGGGCGCTTATCGCCTATGGGATGAACAGACCCTTTATGAAAAAATAGCCAATAATTCAAACAACCATGGCGAGGGGGCTACAGATATTGCACGCTTGCTCCTTTGTTTTTGCTTGACAGTGAGGGAATTTTATGATTTTTGATAAAAAAGCCTGTAAGGCAGGTAATAAATAATGTTAGTCTGCCCCTTGCATAACGTGGTCATTTTTTATGGTTATTGGATTATATAGGGTAGAATCTCAATCGGAGAAAATAACACTATGACCACTGAAAACGCTGAAATTACTTTACCTCGTTCTATAAGCGAAGCAACCGAATATTATCGGGCAAAAATTGCCATAGGTACAAATCGCACTTGTTCGTGCAAACCCAATAGCCTAAATTGCTTAAGCGGTAAAGAGTGGCTTAAGAGTCAAATTGGTGTTTGGCAATTTTTCTATGAAGGCAGAGATATTCGAGACAAGAAATTACATCCTGCTACTTTTCCAATTTCTTTAGCCAAAAAGGTAATTAGCGTTTTTACACACGAAGGTGAATTAGTTCTTGACCCTTTTGTAGGAAGTGGCACTTCACTCGTAGCCGCTCAAGACCTAAATCGAAACGCTGTAGGGTTTGACTTGCAGGAAAAGTATATCGAGTTATGTGTTAAGCGATTGGCAGGCAATAACTTATTTAATCAGGCACAACAAGTTGCTATACAAGATGATGCTTTGCATATTCCAAATTATTTAGAACCGGGTTCGGTCAGTCTAATATGGACTTCCCCGCCTTACGCTAATTTATTGAATCGGAAGCGCAAAAATAAATCTAGGCGAGACAGAAATAATGAGCAACTCCATAAAGTAGAACAATACTCCCAAGATCCAAGAGATTTAGGAACTATGGCTTTGGATGAATATACATCTGCGATGGGTGATATTTTCGAGAAGTTATTACCATTGCTTCGCCCAAAAGGTCATTGTGTAATTAATGTCCCTGATATGTGGTGGAAAAATGAACGTATTACAATTCATGTTTCCCTGATAAACGAATTGCGCAAACGTGGTTATGAACTCCGAAATACGATTATTTGGGATAGGACTAATATAGTGAATAATATTGGCATTTTTGGATACCCCAGCAACTACATCACAATGGGTACAACTTTTGAATATCTGCTCGATTTCTGGAGACCCCCTGAAGCATGAAAACCTACACCAAAGAGTCGTTGATTGCCGCGTTGAAAGATATAAAAAATCGTGGATGGATTCCTAATGCCCGCCCGGGAAATGTTGGTGGCATCGGAAACACGTTGGAAGACCTTCTTGGTATTCAGGAAAACAATCTACCAATTCCAAATGCCGCTGAATGGGAATTAAAATGTCAGAGAGCAGAAACAGCCTCATTAACAACTTTATTTCACATGGAACCTTCCCCACGAGCCTTGAAATTTGTGCCGAATATTCTTTTACCGAAGTATGGATGGAAACACGAACTTGCTGGCATAAGATATCCCGACAACGAGATGAGTTTTCGCCAAACAATACACGGTCTTGAAAGAAGTGACCGGGGTTTTATGGTAGAAATTGACAAGGGCAATCGAAAAGTTTTGATTTCCTTTGACTCAAGCAAAGTAGATTCCCGCCATGCAGATTGGTTAGAGTCGGTCAAAAATCGTGTTGGCTTAGGTGAATTGAATCCACAACCGTACTGGGGATTTGATGACTTAAATCACAAGGCAGGTACAAAACTGCTGAACACCTTCTATGTTCAAGCAGAAGTTATGAAAGATGGCGAAAAGGAATTTTTTCATTACAATCGTATCTTGATACTAAAGGGGTTCAGCGTTGACAATTTTGTCAAAGCACTGATTGAAGGAAATGTGCTTGTAGATTTTGACGCTCGAACCGGTCACAATCACGGCACAAAATTTAGATTACGACAAAATGCTCGACCAAAGTTGTATTCTAATATTCAAGAAGTTGTGTAAGGTAAAAGGCAGGCTAACGCAAACCGTTAGCCCCTTCCTTGCTATCATAGTCGTATAATTGGGAAATCTCTTGAGGCTTATTTGCCCAGAGAGGGTAACATCGGTACCCCCTTGGGCGAAACGTTTTATTGAAGTGCTCAAAGGGAAAACGGGTTGCTGAACTGAATAATCTTTCAAGACTCCCTGCACGATTTGTCTGATTTTAAGATTTGCGTTGCCTGGAGCGAGGGGGTACAGGAAGAGAGATATTTTTTACTGTTGTCTTTTTACGGAACAGTCATTATTGTAATAAGAAACAGGATGTTTTTAACGCCTTTCTATCTCGTCTTTCCGCATTTCTGTTTCGGAGGGCCCTATGAAAGAAGCCGAGTCCACCCGCCGTTTCTTCTTGAAATCCCTTGCTGCATCCCTTTGTGTCACCTCCTTTGCCGGTTCCGAACTGCTTGAAGAGCTGTTTGCCGCAATGGCAGGCAGGACATCCCTTGAAAATGGCATAAACGCCGCCTTGAACGCCTTTTGCCTCTCCTCGGCAAACGCCGCCTCCATAGATGAGGTTCTGATGGACGCCCCTGAAGCCAGATACTGGGTTTACTCGAATCAGGAAGGGGTGGATTGCGGCCTTTGTCACGATGCCGCTGACGAGGGCATTCAGGCAGTGAAAGCCGGTGGTCACAACCACAAGACACCCGTAATCCGCTGTCAGCTCTGTCCTCACATGTGTGTGATAGAGGAAGGAAAACGGGGCAGATGCAGGACTCGAATGCATGTGAAAGGCAGTCTTAAAAGCCTGGTATATGGAAGGCCTGTGGCCATTCACACAGACCCAGTGGAGAAGAAACCCTTGTTTCACTTCCTGCCTGGCGCCTATGCCTATTCCATGGGCACATCCGGATGCGTTCTGAAGTGCCGCTTCTGTCAGAACTGGGAGATATCCCAGATGTCGCCCGAGGACTTTAATGTAGGGCGCATTCAGGCTGTTGCGCCCGTGAACGCCGCTTCGGCAGAAAAGGCGCCGATTATCGCCTTCACCTATAACGAGCCCACCACATGGACGGAATTCATGCTGGATGTCGTGCCCCTGGCCCACGAAAAGGGCATAAAATGTGTGATGATCAGTTGCGGATTTATAAATCCTGCGCCTTTGAAGGACCTGGCGCAGGTCATGGACGCCATCAAGATCGACCTCAAGGGCTTCAGCGAGAATTTCTATCAGAATGTCACCAGTTCCTCCCTCAAGCCTGTGCTGGAGAGCATAAAGATTGTCTCCGGACAGGTGAGGCAGGGCAGGTGCCACCTCGAGATCGTAAATCTGGTGGTGCCCACATTAAATGACTCCCAATCCATGCTGGGGAACCTGTCTTCCTGGGTATATGATGAGACAGGGCCGGATACCCCGCTGCATTTCACCAAATTTCATCCGGATTATCAGCTGATGAATCTGCCTTCCACGCCGGTGGCGACGCTGGAGAAGGCCAGGGACACGGCCATGAAGACGGGAATGCGCTATGTCTATGTGGGCAATGTGCCGGGGCACCCAGGTGCTCACACCCATTGCCCCGCGTGTGGAAAGGTGGTTCTGGAGCGGAACAGCCTCTTCCTGCTGGCCAATCACCTGAAGGACGGCAAATGCGGGTTCTGTGGAGAACCGGTTCGGGGGGTCTGGGCATGAAGACCCTGATGCTGTGTTTCCTGATATTGTGTTTGCCTGTTGTCAGTTTTTCCAAGGAGGAAGATATGATTCGAGCACCGTATGTGGCAGGTCAGTTTTATTCATCCAACGCGCAACAGCTCAAAAAGGCCATAGAACTTTATTTGGCACATGCCCCTGTGATTCCAGGGGCCGAACCCGTCGGTCTAATAGCGCCTCACGCAGGCTATGTGTATTCAGGACAGATAGCGGCGGATGCCTACAGACAGGCCCAGGGTCATGATTATGATGTGGTGGTGATACTGGGCACCAATCACACGCGGCCTGGTTTTTCAGGCGTGTCCATTTATGCCAGGGGTGGCTTTCAGACGCCACTGGGAACGGCATATGTGGACGAGGCCCTGGCTGAGGCCCTTCTGAAGGAGGATGAGCGTTTCGTCTTCGATTCAGGCGTGCATCGGGAGGAACACTCCGTTGAGGTGCAGGTGCCGTTCATTCAGTATCTCTTTCCAAAGGTGAGGATTCTGCCCGTGGTCATCGGCGAGCCTGACGAGGGGCTTTGCAAGGCCTTTGGTCAGGCCCTGGCCAAGGTATTGAAGGGCCGCAGACCCCTGATCGTTGCCAGTTCCGACCTCTCCCATTATCCTGCGCATGACGACGCAGTGCGTGTGGATATGAGAACCTTGAGGGCTGCGGCGTCCCTGGAGCCGTCCGCCCTGCTTCAGGCTGTTTCCGATGGCGAGAGAGAGGGTGTGCGCAGGCTGGGCACATGCGCCTGCGGCGAGGGGCCGATCCTTGCGCTCATGGAGGCCTGTAAAGGGCTTGGCGCCAGACAAGGAGTGGTAGTGAGTTATGCCAATTCAGGGGATGTCTCCATGGGTGATTATAATCGCGTGGTGGGTTATGGCGCTGTGGCCTTTTTGAAGGGCCCTGTGCAGTGGAAGACCCTTGTGCCATCCGCCATGGAACAGCCGGTTCAGGATGCTGTGCTGACAACTGAAGACAAAAAGGCCCTTTTGAAGTTCGCTCGTGATACCCTGGAGCAGTTTCTTTCCACTCAGACAGCCCCCATTGCTCGCGGGTTCGGGCCTGGCGCCAATGTGGTGCGCGGGGCGTTTGTCACCCTCAAAAAACACGGCGATCTTCGAGGCTGTATCGGGAATATGCAGGCATCCTTTCCCCTGGCCCGCACCGTCGGGGCCATGGCCCTGTCCGCTGCATTGAATGACCCCCGTTTTCATCAGGTCAGTTACGACGAACTTTCTTCCATTCAAATAGAGATATCGGCCCTTACTCCTTTTAGGGAGGTGAGCGGAGTGAACGAGATAGTTGTCGGCAGGGATGGCGTGCTTCTGGTGAAGGGCGGCGCATCCGCTGTATTTCTGCCGCAGGTGGCGCCTGAGCAGGGCTGGGACCGCGATACCATGTTGAGCCATTTGTGCAGAAAGGCCGGAATGAATCAGGACTGTTGGCGCAGCGGGGCCAGATTCTATACATTCCAGGCGGAGATATTTGAAGAGGAACACAAATAGGTGCTTCCTGAGTTCTTTACCATAGGCCTGGTCTCGCTGCTGGGGCAGATTGTCCTGCTTCGCGAGTTAAGCGTGGCCACCTATGGCGTGGAACTCATCTATCTCCTGGGCATGGCAGGCTGGCTCATCGGCTCCAGTCTGGGGGCTGGTCTGGGGCGGCGTAGGGGCACAGGCGGTTATTCAGCCGTCCTGTGGATCTTTCTGCTGTATTCCCTGTTGCTGCCGTTGGATATGGTTTTTTTGCGGCTTTCCAGATGGCTTTTGGGCGGCGTGACAGGTGCCTTTCTGCCGTTTCATCTTCAGATACTGACCCTTATACTCTCGGTCATTCCACTGTCTTTTCTGATGGGTATGGCCTTTCAACGGGCTGCGCGACTCTGGATTGCTGAATGCAGTGAGACCAATGCACTGGCCCGTGCCTATGGCTGGGAGTGCATCGGCAGTGTGGCGGCAGGCGGCCTCGCCACCCTTGCGCCGGCCTTTCATGTGCCGAATTCCCTGACCGGATTGTGCTGTGCCTCTTTTCCCCTCCTTCTGATCTTTTGCCGTATGCCTCCGCTCAAGAAGATACGGGCTGTTTCAGTGGTTTCTGTGCTGCTTGCCGTGTTTTTTGCTGTTTCCGCTGTTTTTGTAAGCCCCATAGACCTCTGGACCAGCGGGTTCAATCACCCATTTTTGAAGGCGGTGGCGGACACACCCTATGGCAGAATAGCTGTCACATCCCTGGAAGGGCAGACCACCATCTTTGAAAATGATTCCGTCAGCTTTGAGACCGAGAGCAATTCAGCGGAAGAGCTGGTGCATTCAGCGGCCCTTCAACATTCAGCGCCCCGCAGCGTCCTGCTCCTTGGCGGAGGATTGGAGGGACTTGTGGAGGAGGCCCTGAAATATGCGAGTGTGCAGACCATTGATTGTGTGGAGTTGAATCAGGAATTGATTCGCACCACCCTGCCGTTTCTTACGGATGAGCGCAGAAAGGCCCTTTCGAATCAGCGTGTGCGCTTCATTTATGAAGACCCCAGGCGTTTTTTGCTCCGCAGTTCCGGCGAATACGACCTGATTCTTGTGGCGATGCCTGAGCCGTCTTCAGGGCAGGCCAATCGCTTCTATACCAGAGAGTTCTTTCAGCTCTGCAGGACAAGGCTTTCCACCGGTGGTGTCATGGGCTTCAGGCTCAGCGCATCCGAGAATTTCTGGTCGCAGCAGTTGATTACCAGAAACAGGGCGATTGTCTCGGCTGTAAAGGGTGTATTCCAGGACGTCATGGTCCTGCCTGGCTCCATCAATCTGGTCCTGGCCGGAGACCAATTGACCATAGATACAGGGCTGCTGGCCAGGCGTTATGAGGCCGCAGGGCTTGCAAACCGGCTGGTCATTCCTCAGTATCTGCAATATCTGATCAGCAGTGACAGGTTTCAGGAGGTGGCCGGCCACATGTGGAAAGAGGATGCCGCAGGTCTGATGAACACGGACAAGAGGCCTGTCTGTTATTCCCTGACCATACGTCTGTGGCTCTCCAGGTTTTTCCCTGGTGTTTTGACCGCTGAAGGGCCGCTTGCCGGCTATAACGGTCATTCTGTTTTTTGGGGCATTCCTTTGCATTATCTTCAGGCGCTGGGCGTGTTTCTGGCCATTGCTGTATTATTCCGGCTGTTGAGGGGCGGAAAGATCCTTTCCAGGGCAGGCGTCATGTGCTGGGCCGCATTCTGGAGCGCTGTGCTTGAGACAGTGCTTCTTTTGCAGTATCAGGTCGCAAGCGGTGCCCTTTACGGTGAGCTTGGCCTGCTTCTCATGGCGCTGATGGTGGGGATGTCCGTGGGTGCCCTGGTCTTCGGAGCCCTTTCCCCTTCCCGTATGCTGGGGGCTGTGTTGGTGTCGGCCATGACATGCACCGGCTTGCTGGCGGCCTGGGGGGTGGATACGGGATTTTTGTCCGGCTTTTGGTCGGTCGGGCCCCTGATGCTGATCTGCGGCCTTCTTCTGGCCGGTGTCTTCGCATACCTGAGTCATGACCGCCTGCAGGAGAGGCTGGCTGCGCCGCTTTATACAGCGGATCTGGTGGGTGGGGCCATTGGAACAGTATTTGCCGTTCTGTATGCCATTCCTTTCTGGGGGTTGGATCAGGCGGCCTTGTTTACAGGGTTGTGGTCCATCGGCGTCATCTTCGGCATGTAATTCGAGAAGCGCCATAACGGCCGTGAAGCAGGGTGTTTTTCAGGTCATCAATACAGGACGGCCATTAAAAAACATGATCCTGCAAAGAGACCAGAGGTGAGATAGAGGAGTTTTACCGCCTCATCTATATGCCTTGTGGAGGGGAATCCGCTGTCTTCGTTCATATAAGGCCGTTGCACCCATTTGCCATGATAGTTGGCGGGCCCGAAGAGCCGAATGCCGAGGCTGTGCGCAAAGGCCGCTTCGCTCAGGCCTGAATTGGGACTTGCGTGTTTGCCTGCATCCTGTCTGACGCCTCTCAATACCTGAAATGGGTCTCGCATGCGCAGAAGCCATGCAGAAACAGCTATGAAGATCACGGTCAGTCGGGCTGGAATGTAGTTGGCTATGTCGTCCATTCGTGCCGACGCTGTGCCGAATTCCATGTAACGTTCGTTTTTATAGCCCACCATGGAATCCAGTGTGCTGATGGCCTTGAAGCCCACCGCAGCCACCGGTCCTGCCGCTGCTGCGTAAAAAAAGGGCGAAATCACTCCATCCACCAGGTTTTCCGCGCAGGATTCTATGGCCGCCATGACAATCCCTTTTTCATCGAGACTGCTCACATTCCGGCCCACTATGCGGGCAAGCCGCAGTCTTCCCGCCTCCAGCCCCTGTTCCTCCAGGGCGGTTCCAACCCCCTTTACCTCGTCCGCCAGACAGCGCAGGGAGACCGCCTGATAGATCAGAAACGTGCTCAAAAGCCAATAGGCGGGTTCGGAAAGATATTTGCAGAAGGAGATGGCCGCCCATGCAGTTGTGCAGGAGATCAGGACGATGGCGCTTGCAAAAAGTCCGCCCTGAATGCGTGGGGGTAGGCTGAGCCTGCGAAATGCGGGCTCACACCGGCTGATTAGAAGGCCCATGTAGCGCACCATGTGTGGCATGTATTCTGGATCGCCTGCAAGCAGGTCCAGAGTAACAGCGGCAAGTATAGGCCAGGCGTTTCCGTTTTCCAGTAGAAATGGCTTCATGTGGGCAGTTTTTCTGATGCCATGGCCCCTTTCAGAGCCCCTTGTTCAGCACCGACATAATCTTGTCCATATCTGCATTAGTCTTCATCCATTCAGCCAGTTTGTCCATGTTCTGTTCCTTGAAGGCCTTGTAGCAGATGGTTTCCCGTCTTTCGCAAAGCCCTTTCCGTCTGCGAAGGAGGTTCAAAAATGCCAGCCTGACCTCATCGTTTTCGAAGATTCCGTGGAGATATGTGCCCAACACAAGGCCGTCATCTGCCATGGCGCCCAGTTCCTCTCCCTTTTCAGGGCTTATGTGCTGGACAGGGCCGCTGGCAGAGGTCTTCCCCATGTGTATCTCATAGCCGGTTGCACGGCCATCGAGCCCAAGGGCTGGAATTTCCAGAGGGATCTCCGTCTGCTCCAGCCATTTGTCGAAGGTCATGACGGTCTCCACGGGCAAGAGTCCCAGGCCTGGCGTGGCGCCGGAAGGGCCTTCTACGCCAAGTGGATCGCTTACTGTCAGGCCCAGCATCTGATAGCCGCCGCAGATGCCCCAAATGGGTTTTCCTGCGGCCCTGGCGGCGTGTATTGCCTCTGACAGGCCGTTTTCATGGAGAAATTGTAGGTCAGCACGGGTATTTTTGGTCCCTGGTATCAGAATGCAGTCACTTTTTTTCAGGCGATCCGGAGCGCTTGTGAAGGTGATGGATATGTCCTCTTCCACATCGAAGGGAGTGAAATCCGTAAAATTGCTGATGCGCGGCAGTTTTACCACTGCTATCTGAAGGGATGCCCCTGACCTGAATCTGGCGCTTTCGTGCAGATGCACTCCGTCTTCCTGGTCAACCGTGATGTCCTGAAACCATGGCAGCACACCCATGCAGGGTAGGGGCAGTATTCGGGCGAACTGGTCGATCCCAGGCTGCAATAGGCCCCTGTCACCTCTGAATTTATTGATGAGATAGCCGCGCAGAAGGGGTTTGTGGAGGTCTTGAATCAGGTCATAAGTGCCCTTGAGCCAGGCAAAGACGCCCCCCCTGTCGATGTCTCCTATGAGGATGACAGGTGCCCCTGCATATTCGGCCATCTTCATGTTAACGAGGTCTCGGTGCTGGAGATTGATCTCGGCAGGGCTGCCGGCACCCTCGATGACGATCACATCGAATTCCCCTGCAAGGGAATCGTAGGCGGATTGTGCGATTTGCAGGTGTTTCTGATGATGGGCATAATAGTCCCTGCCTGACAGGGTGGCTGCTGGTTTACCCAGGAGGATCACCTGTGAACGCATCTCTCCTGTGGGTTTCAGCAGAATTGGGTTCATGCGCACATCCGGCCGAAGACCGCATGCCTCGGCTTGATATACCTGAGCCCGTCCCATCTCCTTGCCGTCTGCTGTGACAAAGGAGTTGAGGGCCATGTTTTGCGCCTTGAAAGGGGCGACACGAAGACCATTCTGGTGTAAAATACGGCAGAATGCGGCTGTAAGCAGGCTTTTCCCCACCCCTGAGCCGGTCCCCTGAAACATGATAGCCTTTGTCATAAAGATATTGAACGCCCTTTTTTGTAAAATTTATTGTGTGTTGCATAAGATCGCAAAGGGTAGTATAAATAACCTCTGTTTTTGTTGGCGGCATGATTTTATGCCACTTGATTCTAAAAAGAAAGGGGTGATTTCCCTTGTCAATTATAGTGGATGTGCAGGATGACAACATAGAAAAGGCATTGAAGGTTCTGAAGAAAAAGATGCAGATCGATGGACTTCAGCGCGAGATTAAGAACCGCCGTTTCTATGAAAAACCCAGCGAGAAAAAACGTCGCAAGATGCAGGACGCCGAGCGCAGAAGGCGTAAGGTCAGAAGGAAGCGTTACGAGGCTTGATGTATGCCTTTGGGCCCTGGCTTGACAGTTTAAGGCCAAGGCATTATCGTAAATAGTATTCATAAAACTTTTCAGGTGCGGGGTAGAGCAGTCTGGTAGCTCGTCGGGCTCATAACCCGAAGGTCGTTGGTTCAAATCCAGCCCCCGCTACCAAATAAAATTAAACGGCCATTTGTGAAAAACAAAATGGCCGTTTTTATTTTGTGTAACATCCTGTGCACCTCTTTTCAGAAGTTACCTTCTTGCCAATTCCTTGACACCCCTAAAACCCTTGGCCGGTGGCTCATTCCGTCGTAACTCCTTGGCTTGGGCCTGAATGGTCATTTTTTGCCATTATTATTGTTTGACAGTGAGGCAATTTCATGATTTTTTTATAAAATCTGTAAGCCAGATAAGAAGTAATGTTATGCCGATTAACCACCATCGTAGCTGAACGAGGAGCCTGAGTGTCTGAGAAAGAAGCCACAGCCCTCTGTGCCAGTTTACTGACCTGGCTACCAACCCCGTGTTCTCGACTCGCGACTACAAAGCCGTGCCCGAGCAGTTCCGCACGCTCGTGCCGGAGTATATCAAGGACTATGTCTCCTTGAATCAGTTTGCTACATAGGAAACGTTATGACCGAACCCCTCATCACAAAACATGGAGGCTATCGTCACCTCAAAAGTTTTCAGCTGGCACAGCTCATCTACGATGTGACCGTCCGCTTCTGCAACCGTTATGTCGATAAGCGCAGCCGTACTCACGATCAGATGGTACAGGCCGCGCGCTCTGGCGTGCAGAATATCGCGGAAGGCAGTCAAGCCTCCGGAACATCAAAAAAGACCGAACTCAAACTGACCAATGTTGCGCGGGCCAGCCTGGAGGAACTCCGCCTTGACTACGAAGATTTCCTGCGCCAGCGTGGCCTGCAAATCTGGGAGCGTGAAGACCCTCGCCGACAGAACCTGATCGACCGCAGGTGCGCCACTGCTGACGATGTGGCGCGTTGGGTGCTGGATCAGCATGATCGTGGAATTGGTGGACGAGGTGGACAAAATAGTAGACAGAAGAACGAGTCAACCACGTCCACGTTGTCCGCTCAGCCCACCTTTCCGGAGCTTGCCGCCAACGCTGCATTGGTGCTGCTGAAGGTTGCCTGTAGCCTGCTCGATCGCCAGATCGCTGCCCAGGCTGCCGTCTTTGAGAAGGAAGGCGGCTTTACCGAGCGCCTCTACCGCGTCCGTTCGCAGTCACGGTCCAATCAATCCACAAAGTCCACCCCGTCAACCAAGGAGTAGCCATGCTCGACACCGACACTAAACGCCGCATCGACACCGCCCGCGATATCCTAGTGGGCAAAGTGCCCGACCCCAAGAGCCAGGTCCCTCTGTGCCATGGAAGAAGCCGCCGAAATGGGCAACTACCTGCCGCTCTCCTTGACCCAGCCGACCAGATTCGTGAGGTCCTCATCCACGAAAACTATCTGTCGCAGAAGGACATTGAGATCTGCCTCGGCTTTGATGTCGAGAGTTTGAAGGACCATGAGGGTGTCGACGAAATCAGAGCGCTCCACCGGGCGTTCACAACGGAATACAAGACCGATGATCCAAGCGGCGCGGCATAACAACCGGATGTTATTTCCCGGACCCGTTTACCTTGAAAAGGTGTGAGGCGGCATCCATCAGGGCCAATGCCTGTTCTTCCCCTTCGCTGTGGCTCTTTCTCAGGGAGACTATGGGGTCGTGCAATAATTTTTGCACCAGAGAGCGGGTGAGGGTATCTATGGCCTTGAGTTGTTCGGGGGTGAGTCCTTTCAGGGCGGATTGCGAGCGGGAGAGTTCTTTTAGCCGTGTCTCTTCCGCCTTGTTCTGAATGCCCTGAATCAGGGGCACGATGTCCAGGCACTTGAGCCAGGAGATAAACTTGATTACCTCAGCCTCCACTATGCGTTCCGCCTTCAAAGCCTCCTTCTCACGCTCCGCCTTGTTGGTCTCCACGATGCCGCTCAGGTCGTCTATATCATAAAGATAGACATTTTCGATGTTGTTTACATTGGGTTCTATGTCGCGGGGCACGGCTATGTCGATAAGGAACAACAGGTTGTGTTTACGCGGGCGCATCGCCTTTTTGACCTGTTCTGCGGTGATCACATAGCCAGGAGCGCCTGTGGAACTGATGACGATGTCCACTTCGTGCAAGGCATCGGGGATCTCGTCCAGTGAGACGGCCTTGCCATGCAGTTTGTCGGCCAGCTCTACTGCTCGCGCAAGGGTGCGGTTGGCCACGATCAATTTGCTCACGCCGTTTGCCATTAGATGTTGGGCTGCAAGCTCGGCCATCTCTCCGGCGCCGATCAGCATGGCCCGTTTGCCCTTGAGCTCGCCGAATATTTTTTTGGCCAGCTCCACGGCCGCATAGCTGATGGACACGGCGTTGCTGGCGATACGGGTTTCTGTGCGAATGGTCTTGGCTACAGAAAAGGCCTTGTGCATCAGGCGATTCAGAATGGTGCCTGTGGTTTTGGCTTCGTCGGCCTTTTTGTAGGCATCCTTCAACTGCCCCAATATCTGCGGTTCACCCACCACCATGGAATCCAGGCTCGAGGCCACCCTGAACAGGTGTCGAATGGCGTCATCTGCCTTGTGTTCATAGAGGTTTGAGGCATCTTTCAGAGAAAGGCCGCTTTTTTCAAGCCAGTGCAGTTTTATTTTCGCCACGGCATTCTCTATGGAGGGTGCCACGGCAATGACCTCCACGCGATTGCAGGTGGACAAAAACACCACTTCATCACACACATTCAGCGATGAAAAGAATTGAAGAGGAGGGATATCGCTGTTTACCATGGCCAGGCGTTCGCGAATCCCGACTTCTGCTGTCTTGTGGTTGACCCCTAAAAGGAGTATCCCGGGTTTACTGGAGTCTTGTGGCATAGCTGTGCTCTCCGGGGATCAGGAGATTGACGCCCAAAAAGGTGAAGATCAAGACAAGAAATGCGATGATGGTCATGGTGGCCGCCCTGCGCCCGCGCCATCCGATGGTGAAGCGCTGATGCAGAATGGCCGCATACAGAAGCCAGGTAACAAGGGACCATGTCTCTTTCGGGTCCCAGCTCCAGTAGGCGCCCCAGGCCTCTTCGGCCCAGATGGAGCCTGTGATGATGCCCAGCGTCAGTATGGCAAATCCAAGGGCAAGGGTCCTGCCTAAAATGGCATCCAGGCCATCCAGGGAGGGAAGCCTCTGAAAGATACCGCCCAGTTTCTTGGTCTTTATCTGCCGTTCCTGTATCAGATACATGACGGCTATCAGGAATGAAATGGTGAAGATGGCATAGGCAACAATTGATATGGTGGCGTGAATCGGCAGCCATATACTTTGAAGCGCTGGAGGTAGAGGTACTATTGTACGTTCTTGAGTCAAGGCGCATGCCAGAAGTATGGAAGCAAGGGGGGTCACGAAGGCCCCCAGCGATTTGAGCCTGTTTTTGATCTGGGCCAGAAGAAAACCAGCAACTATGACAATGCTTAAAAAGGACAGGCTTTCATGCATATGCACAAGGGGTATGTGGCCTGCTTGCGCCCACCTGACTGCTATTGCTGATGTGTGAAACAGCAGTCCTGCGCACAAAATGCCTGTGGCCGCCTTCTCCATGCGTTTTTTGAGGGTGATGAACTGCACCAGAAAGATTACTGTGGCCAGTGTGTAAAAACACAGGGCGCCTGTCAAGAGGAGTTCGTAAAGGGTCTTAATCATGGTTTTGTGTGTGTTTTTTTACAATATGTCTGGCATTATCGCCATAGTTTTTTTGAACCCATTCTGCTATGTCCCGCCATTGGCCGTGCTTGAAATACCCCTCTATTTGCGCATTGTCCAGGTTTGAGAGCAGTTCCCTGCGCCTTTTTTCGTCCTTTTCCGTGGCGATCAGCCATGTCCGCATCTCCTCCAGAAAGACAGCATAGCCGTTTGCATGGCCGGTGACAACCGGCAATAGCTCCTGTTTCAGGCGTTTTGCCAGGACAGGACTGCTGCCGGAGGTGGAGATCGCCACCTGTATGGGGCCGTGTTCTATTACAGCGGGCGTGATGAAGCTGCCGGTGTCCGGCGCGTTGACCACATTGCAGAAGATACGCTGTGATGAGGCTGATTCCGCGATGAATCTTTGAGTAGCTGAGTCGTTGGTGGCGGCTATCACCAGCCAGGCATCCTGAAGGTCATGGGCCTGAAATCCCCGTTTGTGCCAGATGATCCGTCCGGTTTTGGCCAGTTCCTGCAGGCATTCGGTGAGGTTAGGGCTTACCACATGGATCACAGCCTGCTTGTCCAACAGGCCTTTTATCTTTCTTTCAGCGACCCCTCCTCCGCCTGCTACAAGCACCTTTTTGCCCACAAGGGATATGAAAATGGAATAATATTTTTGCATTTTTTTACAAAGGTTGTAATTTACGGGTGCCTTAAAAAATCGTTTTTTTTGTCCGTTGGCAAGTTTTCGAGGTTTCCTTTAATATAAGATGATAATGGTTTATTTTTCAAGGAATCCATAAAAAATACTGCGCCAGGCGCATGGAAAGGAGAATCATATGCAGATCAAAAAGGCCGTAGTGCCTGTGGCAGGGCTCGGAACCCGTTTTTTGCCGGCTACCAAGGCCATTCCCAAGGAGATGCTCACCATAGTGGACAGGCCCACCATTCAATACATAGTTGAGGAGATTGTGGCGTCGGGCATAAAAGAGGTGGTCTTGATCACATCTGCAGGCAAGGCTGCCATAGAAAACCACTTCGACTATTCCTTTGAACTGGAGACCTTTCTCGCCCAGAAGGGCAAAAGGGACCTGCTCAGAGAGGTTAGGAATATCTCCCGGCTGATAGACGTTGTTTCTGTTCGGCAGAAGGAGCCGTTGGGCCTTGGGCATGCGGTCATGATGGCCGAGACGGTCATAGGCGATCAGCCGTTTTTTGTGGTGCTGGGGGATGACCTGGTGGTCTCAGAGGTGCCTTGTGTATATCAAATGAAGAAGCTGTTTGAGGAGCTGGATGAGAGCATCGTGGCGGTGCAGCGTGTCCCTGAAAACGAGGTTCACAGATATGGCATAGTGGAAGGTGAGGAGGTGTCGCCCGGGGTTTACAAGGTCAACAGACTCATCGAAAAACCTTCGCCCGGCAGTACATCCTCGAATCTGGCCATTATAGGCCGTTATTGCCTGAGACCTGAGATATTCGGTTGCCTGCATCGCACCCTGCCCGGCGTGGGTGGAGAGATACAGTTGACGGATGCGCTTTCCACCCTGAAAAACGAGCGGGCGCTTTATGCCTATGAATTTCAGGGAAGCCGTTTCGATGCCGGGGATAAACTGGGATATCTGGAGGCCACCGTGCATTTCGCCCTGGAACACCCGGAGCTGGGTGGGCCTTTCAGGCTCTTTTTGCAGGATATGATCTCAAAGCTTTCCTGATATATGCTTTTGAAGATTGCTCTGCCGGTGCCGTTGGGCGACGGCTGTCTGGTCTATTCCCTGCCTGAGGGCATGTCCATGCCCAAACGGGGCGCCCGTGTGCTGGTTCCGCTTCAAAAACGGGAGACAGTGGGTATTTTCACAGCCCAGTGTACTGATGAACCTGAATTTGAGATTCGGGACATAAAAGAGATATGGGACGATTCCTCCTTTCTGCCGCCCCATCTGCTGGATTGTCTGGAATGGGCCAGCCGCTATTATATGTATCCATTGGGGCATGTCATAGATGAGGCCATACCTGGCGGGCTGCTTTCTGAAAGGACGCCCAGGACCGGCCGGCATCGAAGGGTCATGACAGAATCCGGCGGGTCAGGCCGGGCGTATGAGAGGCCTTGTCTCAATTCCGAGCAGACTGTGGCCGTAGAGGCCATAGAAACCGCCATAACTCGCGGTGAATATGCCCCGTTTTTGCTGTATGGCGTGACAGGCAGCGGAAAGACCGAGGTCTATCTGCACTCGTGTGAGCGCGCTTTGGCCATGGGCAGACAGGCCTTGATCCTGGTGCCTGAGATAGCCATGACCGCCCAAACAATAGCCCGCTTTCAGGCCCGGTTTGGAGAGGTGGTCTCGGCCGTTCACAGCGGTCTCACTCCGGCACAGCGCAAAAACGAGTGGCGCCGCATTTTGAAGGGGGATGCAAAGGTGGTGGTGGGAGCGAGGTCCGCTGTCTTTGCCCCTGTGTGGAACCTCGGCCTCATCGTGGTGGATGAGGAGCACGACTCCTCTTACAAACAGGAGGAGAAATTCCGTTACAGCGCCCGGGACATAGCCGTGATGCGCGCCCGTATCTCTTCGGCTGTGGTGGTGCTGGGCTCAGCCACCCCTTCCCTGAGCAGTTATAGAAACGCCGTGTCGAAAAGATACAGACTTCTTACCCTGACCAAACGAGTGGAGGAGCGTGCGCTGCCCGTGGTGAGCCTTGTGAATATGCGCGAGGATATACAGAACAAACGGGAGAAGAAACGGCGTAAAAGAAGGGAAGGCGTTGATACTACGCATGATTCCAATAATCTTTCATGGTTGAGCCAGGAGCTTGATGCGGCCATTCTGCAGACCCTGGAACGAAAGGAACAGGCGCTGCTTTTTTTGAACCGCAGGGGATACGCCTCTCATATCTTTTGTGCGGATTGCGGCCATGTCTTTTCCTGCGAGCATTGCAGCGTAAGCCTTTCGTGGCACAGAAAGACGCGCAGGGTGAAAGGGTCATCAGAGGATGAAACCGGCATGCAGGGTTTTCTTCTGTGTCATTACTGCGGAAAGAGTCTGCCTGCCATGCCGGTATGTCCCAAATGTGAGGGAACCAACATCAAGACCCTCGGATGCGGTACAGAAAGAGTGGTGGATGATTTGCGCTCCCGATATTCAGGGGCGAGGGTGGCCCAATTAGACAGGGACGTTGCCTCTGCCAAGGGGTATGTGGAGGAGTTGCTGGCCGCCTTTCGCGATCGGGAGATCGACATTCTTGTGGGCACACAGATGGTCACCAAGGGCCATGACTTTCCATATCTGACTCTGGTGGGCGTATTGTTTGCGGATCTGGGCCTGAATCTGCCGGAATACAATGCAGGGGAGCGCACATATCAACTGCTTTCACAGGTGGCGGGAAGGGCGGGAAGGGCAGGGCTTGAAGGTCATGTAATCGTTCAGACCTGGCTGCCTGAACACTATGTGATGGAATATGTGGCGCGACATGACTATGCCGGTTTTTACGAAACGGAGATGTCCTTTCGAAGTCGTATGAACTATCCACCCTTTACCCGCATGATAAATCTGCTTTTTAACAGCCCGAATGAAAAGGATGTGCAGAGGGCCGCTGATTATGTGAGAGGGCATGCAGAGGCGTTACGGACGGCTAAAGGGCCTCATTACGCCTCGATGGAGATACTCGGGCCTGCACCGTCTCCCATCTCTCGACTGAAAAAACAGTATCGCTGGCAGTTGCTGCTCAAGGGCGTCAAAGGCCTTCACGCCTTTTGCGAAGAGTTGCTTGCCGGCCTTGACATGAAGCGAATGCAGGGCGTGAGATTACAGATTGACGTGGATCCCCTCAGCTTCATGTGAGGCATTCACGGAAAGCCCCAGAACTACTTTTGTCAGGCCATGTTCTCCACGCCTCTGTTTCAGGCGGAGGCACAGTAAATTCCATTCCTTCCTTGCGAGTGGGGTGAACCAGGGTCAATCTCCAGGCATGAAGGCAGATGGAGCCATCGGGCAGTGCAGGACCTGGTCCGTATTTCACGTCTCCAACTATGGGGCAGCCCAGTTCAGCGCAATGCACGCGCAACTGATGTGGTCTGCCTGTAATGGGTGTGAGAGATAAAAGTGAAAGGCCGTTTTGTGTGTGTAAAACCTGCCAGTGTGAGTGGGCGAGAAGGCCGTTTTTGATATGTGTGTCTGCGGAATATGAAGTTACCTTGTTTTTTTGAGTGTCCTTGAGCAATACACTCTTATATTCGCCTTGAGCAGTAGTTGGTGCGCCTTGTACCACCGCGAGATATGTCTTTTGCATGAGGCCTTGTTGCATCTGTGTAAAGAGCCTGGAGGCGGCCTTGGATGTCTTGGCAAAGCAGATAATGCCTGACACCGGTCTGTCGAGGCGGTGCACCACCCCCAAAAAGACATTGCCGGGCTTGTTGTAAGCATCCTTGAGATATGTCCTGGCCCATTCCAGAATGGATTGGTCATGAGTGGCGTCCGGCACCGAAGGCATGCACGACGGCTTGCAGAGAACCAGCAAGTGGTTGTCTTCATGAAGGATTTGGGGTTGTGTTTTCATATAGGCACTGTTTGTCCGCAAAATATGTGACTGTCAAATGGCTTGACACGGGCATCTTGTTATATTATTAAACATTGTTTCAAGGGTTTTTGAATGGCATCATCTTAACTGATTTGAATCCTTGCAGGCAAGGTGTAATTAAACCATCGGTTTTTGAAAAATACGCCTGCGCCATTCATGCACCCGCTGAAATGCAAAAAAAATAAAAGGAGAAGATGCAATATGAAAATGACCTATCAGCCCAATACACTCAAAAGAAGCAGAACGCACGGTTTTCTCAAACGTATGAGCACAAAAAATGGTCGAAAGGTGCTGGCGCGTCGCAGGGCAAAGGGCAGATACAGACTGTCGGCCTGATTTTGTCCCTGGGAAAGACTGGAACGGACAGGGGTGAAGGGACAATTTGAAAACCTGTTTGAAACCTTGGGGGGAGGCCCTTACACGTAATGAGCGTCTGAGGCGGCAGGGAGATTTTACCAATATCTTCAAAAATGGAAAACGTATCAAACTGCCAGGGCTAACTCTCATATATGTGGCCAACGGCCTGAAATGGCATCGAATAGGTATAGGAATAGGCCGTAAATTCGGCAAGGCAGTGCAAAGAAACAGGGCTAAACGGGTGTTGCGGGAATTTTACAGGCGGAATAAAGAGATGTTCAGTGAGTTGTTGTGTCTGCATACTGATAACATGCTTACGGAAAACACTCGAACCGGTTACGACATCGTATTTCTGCCATACAGGGACTTTCCCGGCCATTCCATCTTGTTCTATAAAACAGCTCTGCAAAAAAAGCTGAGCGGATTTGAATTCATTCAGCCGGACGCCCTGCGTATTGCCCTGCCCAAGGGGTGATGTGCCATAAAAATCAATCGGATATGCACCGTTATCAGTGAGGGGGTTGTTTCAGGTTTTGTCTGCCTCATCAGATGTTACAGGCTGTTTTTGGCCCCCATTCTGCCTCGTTCCTGTCGTTTTTATCCCAGTTGTTCCCATTATGCGGAAGAGGCTCTTCGGACACACGGTCCTTTCAGGGGATTGTGGCTGTCCGTGGTACGTCTCTGCAAGTGTCATCCCTGGCATTCAGGTGGATATGACCCGGTACCGCCCGGGATTTCATGTTATACTGAAGCAAAGCAAAAAGAACGAATAGAGAGTGATTATCATGGACAATAGAACCATTTTAGCCATAGCCCTTTCCATAGGAGTGCTGCTGGCCTTTCAGTTTTTTATCAGTCCCCTTGTGACCCCGCCCAAAAAAAACAACACGCAGACATCACAACCTGTTTCTGCTGAAAACAGGACGCCGGCTGCTGCAAAGACAGACGCAGCCCAACCGGTCCAATCTGCCACAGCTCAGGAAAAGACGGTTGCA
The DNA here is from genome assembly GCA_028695735.1 of Deltaproteobacteria bacterium. Taxonomy (GTDB): domain Bacteria; phylum Desulfobacterota; class Dissulfuribacteria; order Dissulfuribacterales; family DYLC01; genus JAQVIJ01. The sequence goes on from JAQVIJ010000003.1 coordinate 198,328, forward strand.
GCCATGGAGTCCGAGACAAGCAGGGCCGCGCGGGATGTGGTGGTGGACACGCCCCTTTATTCCATGGTGCTGAGCGAAAAGGGTGCGGTGATTCGCTCTCTGGCCCTCAAAAAATATCTTACATCCCAGAAGGATGGCAAGCCCATCGAGATCATACATGACGATTCGGCCCTGCTTTTGAAGCTGGACAACAAAGACACCTCAAATTGTGTGTTTGATGCGTCTTCCACCCTGCTCAAGCTGAATGAGAAAAATTCAAACGCCGAACTCTCTTTCACCTGCGGAATGCCGGGCGGCGGCCGGGTTGTAAAGACATTCGGCCTGCATGCAAACAGCTATTGGATTGACATAGCCATTCGAGTCAGTGGCATGGAAGCCCAGTCCATATCCCTGGGCTTTCAAAACGACCCGCTCGAGAAGGCCGGCCAGGTCTTTGCAGGGCCTGTTTATTACAGCAAGGGCAGCATCAACGAACTGGAGCTCAAAAAGTCCGGTGAGCGTAAGGAACTGGTGGAGCCTGTGGAGTGGATGGGTTACAGCGACCACTATTTCCTCACCAGCCTTGTGACCAAGACGCGGGATGTGCCATGGAGAGTGGCCTTTGAGCGTATAAACGATGCGGGCGCCTTCAAAAGCGAGCTTTCCACAGCGTCCGGCCAGCTCAAGCAGGCGCAGGGAGAGACCATTGTTGACCTGGGGGCATATATCGGTCCCAAGGAATATTCACAGCTCAAGGCGGTGAATTACGACCTCACCAACGCACTGTATTTCGGCTGGTTCGACGTGATAGCCAAGCCCCTTCTGCTGTTTCTGAACTTCATTCACGATTATATTCCGAATTATGGTGTGGCCATCATTCTGATCACCGTGATCATAAAGATATTGTTTTGGCCTCTTGCCCACAAGAGCGCCAAGTCCATGAAGACATTGCAAAAGATTCAGCCAAAACTGGCCAAGCTGAAGGAAAAATACGGGGATGACAAGGAAAAACTCAACAAGGAGCTGATGCAGCTCTACAAGACCTACAATGTAAATCCCATGGGCGGATGTCTGCCCATGCTGCTTCAGATACCTGTGTTTTTTGCGCTTTACAAGGTGCTGTTGCAGTCCATAGAGATTCGGCACGCCCCATTCGCCTTGTGGATTACCGATCTCTCAGCTCCGGATCGCCTGATGATTCCAGGTGTGGAACTGCCGTGGATCGGCGGCATTCCGGTGCTGACGCTCCTGATGGGCGCCTCCATGTATCTGCAGCAGCGTCTGACGCCCACCGCAGGTGATCCGACTCAGGCCATGATGATGCGTTTCCTGCCCCTTGTTTTTACATTCATGTTCATCAATTTTCCATCAGGTCTTGTGCTGTATTGGTTCGTAAACAATGTTTTGTCCATTGTACAACAATATTATACCAATAAAACAGTAGATTGAGAGAGAGATTATGGCTAATGATTTTTTAGAGTTCGAGGGGAAAACCGTAGATTACGCCATCGAGGCGGCCTGTAAACACTTCAATATTTCAAAAGAGGAACTGAAATACGAGATAATCACTCGGGGATCCACTGGTCTTTTCGGCCTCGGCAGCAAAAAGGCCAGGATAAAGGCGTTTAAGCCGGTTATTCAACCTGTGCACAAAGGGCTCGAGCAACCTGAGATCACAGAGATACAGGCTGACACCGCAAAGGAAGTGGAGGTGCAAAAGGCAGATGAACCCGTAAAAGAGACGCAGCGAGGCCGCCAAAGACGGGCGGAGTCCGCTGGCCGTGCACCCAGGCCGGAGAGGCCCAGAAGAGGCGCCCCGAAGGCGCAGACCTTGGATATGATGGCAGAAGGCCCTTCAAAAAGAACGGAACTGGACGACACCGCCGCCTTCAGTGCCGTTGCCTCAGACAGGGAGGAAACTCCGGAGATAAGACACCCTGACGAGGCCACTTTGACCGAGGCATTGAACATAGCGCGGCAGATCCTGACATTGTCTGCCTTTGACTGCGAGGTGTCTGTGCAGAAACAGAACGAACAGACATCGCTGGTCTTCGAGGGAGCTGATATCCCTCTGGTCATAGGAAGAGACGGTCAGACCCTTGAATCCATCGAATACATCATAAACCGCATACTGACGCATAAAATGGGTTCCATTGTGCCGGTGACCCTCGATGCCGGTACATACAGGGCCAACAGGGATGAAAAACTCATATCCCTTGCCAGACACAAGGCTGAGACAGTCAAAAAGACGGGTAAAAGCATGGCATTGGCCCCAATGAATCCTCGGGACAGGAGGCTTGTTCACCTGAGTCTGAGGGGTGTCCCAGGTATCCGGACGAGCAGTGTGGGGGATGGGGAGAGGCGTAAGGTCGTGATAATTCCATTGAACAGGCCCAGACGGGAACCTGTGCCGGTCAACCCCGAATAGAAGCAGTCAAGCAGAGTGAGCGGTCTTGCCCGTGAAGATCAGACCATAGCCGCCATTGCCACTGCCCCTGTTTCCGCTGCTATCGGCATTGTGAGGGTCAGTGGAATGAGTGCGAAGGAGATCGCTATGCGTATCTTTCGGCCTAAACGCCCGGTGCATTGCCTGGAGTCCCACAGGGTATATTATGGTCTCATTTATGCCCCAGTGTCAGGTGTCTTTATTGATGAGGCACTCGTCATGCTCATGCAGGCCCCTCATTCCTATACAAGGGAAGATGTGCTGGAGATACAGTGTCATGGCGGGCCTGCTGTTACAAGAAGGATTCTGGAGGCCGTTCTGGCCTGCGGGGCCCGCGAGGCTGACCCTGGAGAATTTACGCGCAGGGCATTTCTGAACGGCCGTATTGATCTGGCCCAGGCCGAGGCCGTAATGGAACTGGTGACAGCCGCCACTGACCTGCAAAGACAGGCGGCCATAGGCGCCTTGAGCGGAAATATGAGCCGTTCCATTCATGGTGTGAGAGAAGAGGTGGTGGATGTGCTGGCCCGAATCGAGGCAGAACTGGATTTTCCTGAAGACGGTCTGGAATTCCACTCAGCCACAGCCCTGTGCCGCTCCATTTCTGAAAAGATTCTTCATCCAATTCATGCCCTGCTCGCATCCTATGACACCAGACACATAGTGCGGGATGGCGTGAGGGTGGTCATGGCCGGCAGACCTAACACAGGGAAATCCAGTCTTTTCAATGGGATATTGGGCACAAGCCGCGTCCTGGTAAGCCCTGTTCCTGGCACTACGCGAGACAGCATTGAGGAGAACCTGGATATAAACGGTCTGCTGGTCACCCTGGTGGATACGGCAGGTATTCGACAGGAGACATCCGATACCATAGAATCCATGGGAATGGACATTGCGCAAAGGGAGATGGAAAGGGCGAACCATCTGCTGGTCTTGATTGATTGCAGCCTGCCCCTGACCCATGAAGACCTGCATCTTCTGGGAAGCATTCATCCAGGCCGGCCTGTGACCGTGGTGTTGAACAAGATTGATCTCCTGAAGGGCCCTTTTGCAGAGCCTTCCTGTCTTCAGGACGGGCTGAATGTATTGCCGGTGACAGCGCAGATTCAGGCTGTCCTGCTGGAGAAAGGCATTTCCGAGGCTGTTTTCCTACCTGTTTCCGCAAAGACAGGGTTCGGTCTGGACAGATTGAAGGAACGCATTGCCAATGCCGCTCTGTCGGACCGGGCAGTGAATTGCGATTTTCCCATTCCGACCTTGCGTCAGAGGGATATACTGATGAAGGCCGCCGAGTCTTTTGAATCGGCGCAAGACCTGTTGAAGAATGGAAAGGCGCTTGAAATCGTGGCCATAGAGCTCAGAAACGGGCTTTCCGGACTGAATGAGATGCTTGGCCTGGAAGCAAACGAGGATGTGTTGAATAGAATCTTCAGCAGATTCTGCATCGGGAAATAGGGGGCGATATATGGCTACCGGCAATTATTCATTTGATGCGTCTCATTACCTGTTTCCATTACATGACAGACATTGTGAACCTGAAATGGTTTTACGGTTGCATTCAGCCATTGACGCTGCACTGCGGGCTGGAGAGACCCTGCGGGCCTTTTATGCAGACCATCGTTTCGGTGTCTATCACAAGGGCGAAATAGATATGGTGACAGATGCAGACCTCGCCTCTGAAAAGATCATTCTGGAGACCATACACAGGGATTATTCAAATGCGGTATTCCTCTCCGAAGAGACCCATGCCTCGTTGAGCCATGAGACCGGTGAGTTCTGGGTGATCGACCCCCTGGATGGCACCACCAATTTCGCCCATGGCTTTCCGTGGTTTGGAATCTCAATAGCATGTGTGATGCAGGGAGAGGTAGCGGCGGGTCTGGTCTATCTGCCTCTTCAGAATGAATTGTTTTATGCCGTAAAGGGGGGCGGCGCCTGGTTGAATGGCACTCGCATAACGGTTTCAGGTATTGAAAACCTTGCGGATGCCTTGCTCGCTACTGGTTTCCCCTATGATGTGCATCAGGAGTATGAACGGGTAATTGCTGCGTTGCAGGCCGTGCTGGTGAATGTCCAGGGTGTCAGAAGGGCAGGGGCGGCCGCCCTTGACCTGGTCTATGTGGCCTGTGGCAGGCTGGATGGTTTTTGGGAGATCAAGCTCAAACCATGGGATACTGCGGCAGGGGTCTTGATCCTGAAAGAGTCGGGCGGCCGGGTATCCCTGTTCGGCGGAGAGCCCTACTCCATATTTTCCAAGGAGATTTTGGCCACAAACAGCCTGTTACATGAGCAGCTTTCCCATATATTAAGGGATTTCAGGGCATATGACACATTTAGAAGATGAGCTTGTGCAGACAGGACGAATGGTTGCTGAAAGGGTGCGGCCCTGCCCTGTGTGCAAAAAGCCTGTAATTTTCAGAGAGAATCCCCATAGACCTTTCTGCAGCAGACGCTGCAAGCTCCTGGACCTCTCGGCATGGCTTACCGGAGAATATTTCGGGTTGACTGAACAGGAGATGCAGGCATTAGAGGGAGACACAACACGGCAAGGAGATTGATGTTATGTCTGATACCATCATGACAGGCAAGGACGGCGCGCCGTTGATTCGCGCCTATACAGTGGGTCAGTTGTCGGTGAGATGTTACCTTGTGGTGTGTCTGAAGACCCGGCAGGCCATGCTTATAGACCCGGCGGGCAGCGAACGGCTGCTTGTGGATGATTTGAAGCGGGACGGCCTGCGCCTTGTTTACATACTGAACACCCATGGCCACCCAGACCATACCTCCGGCAACGATACCATTAAAAAGATGACCGGCGCACAAGTGCTGATGCACGAAGAGGATGACAGGCTTTTTAACACCCCCTCCATAGTGGGCATGTTCAAGGCATGGGGCTTTCATGCCACGCCTGCCGTGGATGCCCATGTCCTGCATGGTGAGACATTGCAGTTGGGAGAGCTCTCCTTTCAGGTGATTCACACACCAGGCCATACACCTGGTTCAGTGTGTCTTTATGGGCACGGCGTGCTTTTCACGGGGGATACCCTTTTTGTGGGTGCGGTGGGCCGTACTGATCTGCCTGGTGGTTCCATGGAGGTGCTGAACCGGTCTTTGAAAGAACGGCTGGCCGTGCTGCCCGATGAGACCATTGTGCTTCCGGGACATGACTATGGCGACACGCCCACCTCCACCATCGGCCACGAAAAGCTCTACAATCCATATCTGAAATAACCGTTTCCTTCATGCTCAAGGCCACCTGTCCCGTAAATCTCCCTGTTTTACAGAAATGGGATCAGCTGGTGGACGCCGTCCGCACCTCCCAGGTGGTCATAGTGACCGGAGAGACAGGCTGCGGCAAGACAACCCAGCTTGCCAAGATATGCCTTGAGGCAGGGCAGGGCGGTAAAAGGCGTATTGTCTGCACTCAGCCCCGGCGTGTAGCGGCCATATCCATCGCGCGTCGAGTGCAGGAAGAGCTCTCGCCGCTTGGCATTCCAGACCTGGTGGGGTACAAGGTCAGGTTCAGGGACAAGACATCCTTCGGGACACGCATCAAATTCGTGACAGACGGCATCCTGCTGGCTGAATTGCAGGGTGACCCGCTGCTCAGAGAATATGACACCATCATCGTGGATGAGGCCCATGAGCGCAGTCTGAACATAGATATACTGCTGGGCTCGGTGCGGTTGCTGCTGAAGAAAAGGCCTGAATTGCGCTTGGTCATCACATCCGCCACCATGAATGTGGAGGTCTTTCAGAAGGCCTTTCCCGATGCGCCGTTTATTCAGATTCAGGGCCGGAGCTATCCGGTTCAGGTATTCTATTATTCAGACATGCTTGCACAGCAGGGGCTTTCTGCGGCCTCACTTGAGGAGCAGACGCCGGTGGATATGGCTTTACGTGCCATTCGTATGATTCGTGAACAGGACAGAATGGGTCATATCCTCGTATTTATGCCCACTGAACTGGATATCCGCCGCCTTATAAAGGCGATCAGGGATGAGATGCCGGCTGACACCATGCCCCTTCCCATGTTTGGAAGGCTCACCTCTGCGGAGCAGGACCGTATCTTTCAGGACACCACCCTTCAGAAGATCGTCTGCGCCACGAATATAGCCGAGACCTCCATTACCGTGCCTGGAATCCGTTATGTGGTGGATTCAGGTCTGGCCCGCATCTCCCGCTATAATGTGCGTTCGCGGCTCAAGATATTGCCTGTGTCGCCCATCTCCCGTTCCAGCGCCGAACAGCGCGCCGGCAGGGCGGGCAGGGTATCTTCCGGCATCTGTATCCGGCTTTACAGCAGAGAGGAATTTGAGGCCAGGCAGCCTTTTGATACGCCCGAGATACTGCGTTCCAACCTGTCGGAGACCATTTTGAAGCTCCTTGCCATGGGGATTAGGGATATACATCATTTCCCGTTTCTGGAAGCCCCTTCTCTTCGCGCCTTTTCCGAGGGAATCGAGACCCTGAAGGAGGTGATGGCCTTGAATCGGCACAAGGAGTTGACTCCTATGGGCCGTATCATGGCCAGACTTCCTTTGGATCCCAGGATTTCCCGCATGATTCTGGAGGCAAAGGCATTGAATGCCCTGAAAGAGGTGGTGATTCTGGCTGCGGCATTGAGTATTCAGGACCCACGAGAGAGGCCGTCTCAAAAGGAAGGACAGGCGGATCAGCTTCACAGCGTTTTTAAAAATCCTTCGTCGGATTTCGTAACCCTTTTGAATATCTGGAATTTTGTGGATGAATTTCGAAAAGAGCGTCAGAGTAGGACTGCCATCAAGCGGCTCTGTGCCACAAATTTTCTGTCATTCACCCGCATGGAGGAGTGGCGGGATGTCTATGACCAGATACTTGCCATACTCTCCGATATGGGGGGCTTTTCATTGAACCAGACCCCTGCCTCCTACGACGCCATTCACAAGGCGGTGATCGCAGGCTTTCCGTGTCATGTCGCTATGCAGAAAGAAGGGGTGCATTACACAGGCGCCAGGGGCAGGCAGTTGGTGCTTTTTCCTGGTTCTGCGGTGTACCGGAAACGGCCTAAATGGATCGTGTCAGCGGAACAGGTCAAGACCTCTCAGCTCTTTGCACGGGTAGCAGCAGAGATCAAGCCGGAGTGGGTGGAGGAGGTGGCGGCTGACCTGGTGACTCGTAGTTATTCTGAGCCTCGATGGGACAGGGATAGAGGGGATGTGATGGCATGGGAGAAGGTCTCTCTTTTCGGGCTGACTTTGGTGGAAAGACGCCGTGTGTCCTATTCAGGCATAGCGCCTGAGCAGGCTGAGGACATATTTGTGCGGGAGGCCCTGGTTTCCGGGGCACTGAAGGGGGGTTACGCCTTTCTGAAACACAATATGCAGGTGCTGGAGGAGCTTGTTTCCCTGGAAGACAAGACCAGACGCGCTGATCTGGTGGTGGACGAGGGGTTTATGGCAGAGGAGTTGAAACTGGGGCTGCAAATCCTGAAGAAAGATGCACAAATGACCACCATCTCCAGGGAAAGCCAGCTTAAAAAGGCCATAAGACTTGCGGAGACAGGGGACAGGCCCCTTTTTTTGAGCAAAGAGAGGCTTCTCAAGAATGCAGTGGAGGAGAGCGAACTCAGCCTCTTTCCAGGGCATCTGGAGGTAAACGGTCACATACTTCAGCTTGTCTATAGCTTTTCTCCCGGCTCGGAGAATGATGGTGTTACGGTTCAGATTCAACTGGAGCATTTGTTCGAACTGGATGCAAGGGTGTTTCAGTGGCTGGTGCCGGGTTTTCTCCAGAATAAAATTGAGGCGATTTTACAGAAACTGCCTAAAAACATTCGCAAGGACCTGTTTCCTATGCAGGACACAGCCCGTGAGATATTCCAGCAGGTGCGAAAGGATGCCGGTCAAATACCCCTGTTCGAGGCCCTGGAGCAGGCGGTTTACCGGCTCAAGGGCGTCAGGATTTCCAGGGAGACATGGCCTTCCGAGAATGAATTGCCTCATCATCTTCAAATGCGTTTTGAGATATTCGGCAGGGCGAGGGAAGGAAGGCGTGAGATACTGGCCTCAGGCAGGGACCTTGGCCTGTTGCAGAGACAGCTTGGCCTGACCATTCAGGAGCGCCTGTGCCACGCGCCGGAGTTTCTGCGCCTGAGTGAGCAGTGGAATGGGAGGGCCGTGTCCTTGATGAATGTGTGCGGTCTGCCCGAGGTCTTCAGGGTCGTCGGCGCCGCTGCCGAGTCTGATGTATTTCTGGGGTTTGAGTTTGAAAACGGCCTGAAGACCAGGCTGTTTTGGGACCGGAACGAGGCCAGCCAAAGGACCGTGGCAGCCCTGGCGAGGGCATTGGAGGAGGTATTTGACAAGGAAATCCGCTGGTTGAAGGCCCAATTTTCCTCTGGAGGCATGACCCCCCAGGAATCGGTGTTTCTGGGGCTGGGCCGTATGGCGGATAATGCCGTAAGACATGTGCTGACTGCCGTGATTGAGGAGCGGCTTGGAGAAATCCGCAGAGTGGAGATGGGAAATCTGCTCCCCGGACTGCGGGAAGGGTTTGTGTCTCAAGGGCTTCGGGAGATGAAGGCGTTGAATGCCGTACTGAAGGAATTCAGGGTGGTTTGGCAGGAACTGAAGCGCATGGAGGCAGGTTCAAAGGGCAAACCAGTGGCACAAAAGGTCATGGAATGCCTGAAACAGGAGCTGAATGAGCTCATTCCCACGCATTTCCCTTTGAATTGTGATGAACAATGGTTAGCCGAGATACCGCGTCACCTGAACGCCCTGACCGTGCGCGCCAGGCGTGCCAGCGAAAATCCCATGAAGGACCTGGCCAAATTAGAGGGCATCAGACCAGTGCTGGAGGGTTATGAAGCCATTTGTGAAATGGCGGTGTCGAAGGCCATGAATGGGTCTGCTGCAAAGGAATGGGAAGAATTGCGGGCGATGCTTTGGGAATACAAGCTCTCCGTGTTTGCGCCTGAGCTGGGTGTGCGAAGGGGTATCTCCACCAAAAGGATCCTGGAGGCCATGGAGGCATTGAAATACAGACTCAGGAACGGTTAAGGCAGCCGCTACGCTTTCTGTAAGGTACTTGCAAAATGTTCCGCTATATGCTATTTTGCCCTCCCAATAAAGCATCACTCTGTTTTTCTTCCTTTTCAAACTGTGGTCCCATCGTCTAGTGGTCTAGGACGCTGGCCTCTCACGCCGGAAACAGGGGTTCGAACCCCCTTGGGACCGCCACAGTCTTTTCATTTTTTTCTCGCTTTTCCTGGAATCTGTCATGAGTCATAACGAAACAGTGCGTATAGAAAAACTGGTGCACGGCGGCTACGGCCTTGGCAGGCTCGCAAGCGGATTCGTGGCGCTGGTGGACGGCGGCGTCTTGCCCAATGAACTGGTTGAGGCGGAACCCGTCAGGCTGAAGCGGGATATGGGCTTTTTCCGGGCCATACGTATTCTGGAACCCGAGGCCGAAAGGGTGACGCCTGTGTGTGTGCATTTTCAAGACTGTGGCGGATGTCAGCTTCAGCACATGCCTTACGAATATCAGCTTCAGGCCAAAAAGGCCATGTTTCTGGACTCCCTGTCACGGCAAAAGGGGTTTGAACAGGATGCCATTCGTCTGGTCTCGAATGTGCTGCCTGCCCATAACCCATTGGAATACCGGCACTTCATGCGCTTTCACTGCGCCCACACAGGTGAGTCACGTCCGTTTCTCGGTCTTGCCAGACGCTGGTCCAATGAGGTGACGCCCACGCCTCGTTGCCGTATCGCTGACCCACTCATTCTTGAGTGCATGAATGCCATACAGTCCTCGGGCGCATGGTCTGAACTCGCTTGCAGCCTTCAGGAGATATCCCTGGGTATCTCACTTACGGAACGGCTGGTGGTGGCCGTCCTTTTTTTGAAAAATGGTGTAGCCGGGGTTGCAGATGCGCTCATTCGTGAAATATTCGAGCGTTGTGAGGGGATAAAGGCCTGCCTTGTGCAGGATTCCAGCACAAGACGGTTGAAAACATCATTTCTGAGACACGGCTGCGATGTCATCAGGCGTTTTCCGTTGCCGGATTCCGGTGTCTCCACCGTATCTGCTTGCCTCCTGGCTTCTCCGGGTGTCTTTGTGCAGAACAACTGGTCCATAAATCTGGCCATTCAGGACCTGATCCGCCAGAAGGGCGAGGCCTGTGACTGTCGTTCCATCCTGGACCTCCACTGCGGCATGGGTAACTTTTTGCTCTCCTGCGGCAGGGCTGACATGCGGCTCTGCGGTTCCGATGTCTCTTGCGAGGCCGTCTCTGATGCCGGGAAAAATGCCGCGGCCCTCGGTCTGAGCGCTGAATTGGCCTGCCAAACCGCAAAAAAACAGGCGGAGATACTGTCAAAGCACCGCCAAAGATTCGATCTGCTTATTCTTGATCCGGCCCGCGGGGGCTGTCCGGAACTGATACCCCTTTTGCCATATCTCTCTTTACGAATCGTATATATCTCCTGTGATCCGCCGGCCCTTGCTCGCGACCTGGTGCTTCTCGGCAAAAAAGGCTATAAAATTCAAGAGATAAGGTTGTTTGACATGTTTGCCCAGACCCATCATCTGGAAAGTGTCACCACCCTGTATATGGATGAAAGACCGTGAGGCCGGTATTCCGTAAACAACACGAGCGGTGAGCGCATGAACGAGCTCCTGGCGTTGGCGGTGGTCTTTGTCTCTACCCTGGTGCATGCTGTCTTCGGGTTTGGGAGTGCGCTCGTGGCCATGCCCCTTTTGGCCGTGTCCCTCGGCCTTTCCTTTGCCACACCCTTTGTCGCCCTCATGTGCAGCGCCATAAATCTAATCCTTGCAGTGCGCTACTGGAAAGACGTCTATTGGAGGGCAGCCATTCAAATGGTGCTTGGCTCGTTTGCGGGCATTCCATTGGGTCTGTGGCTGCTCAAAGGGCTGAACGAGGACCTGCTTCGTTTCATTCTGGGGCTGGTGATAGCTGGGAATTCCCTTTACGCCCTTGTCAAAATCGAAATGCCGCGGCTCAAAGGCGATGGACTTGCCTGGCTTTTCGGCCTGATCTCAGGGACTTTGGGTGGCGCATACAACACCAACGGCCCACCTGTTGTCATCTACGGGCTTATGAGGCGCTGGCCGGTCCTGAACTTCATAGCTACGATGCAGTGCTATTTTCTGATCACAGGCCTTCTGGTGTTGGCGTGGCACGGAATGAGCGGGCTCTGGACACACGGAGTGCTTTTGTTGTTCGTGAAATCCTTGCCGGTTATTCTGGCGGCCCTCTGGTTTGGCAGGCGGGTGCGGCACGGGCTGTCCAATGCAGGCCGCGTGCGTTACATCCATTTCTTTCTCATTGCCAGTGGTACGCTCCTGATGGTGCGTCAGCTTTTGAGCATGTTTTAAGGTAGCATTTCCTCGTGCCTTGTTCTCGAACGAAAATTCTAATTTTTCGAGGCTCCCTTAATAGTTTCATAAAATCAGTGGAATGCACCACCATTTGACCTTTTTTCTGTATTCAGTGTAGTCATGGTCCCTCATCAGATGTCTTTCTTCCGTCCAGGCCCGAAGGCCATAGATGACCGTAAAGCCAATGAGCATGGAAAGCCCGTATTTTGCGAAGAATATGCCTTCCAGCCACCAGACCAGCACCTTTGCCGTGTATGCAGGGTGCCTGCAAAAGCGATATGGTCCTGAGCCTATGATGCCGCGATTGGTGAGGTTTGAGCCCTTGAACCCCAAGGCCACGGAACCCCACACAAAGATACCCCAGAGGCCTGTGATGAGACAGAGAATCAGCCCTTCCAGCCACTCAGGACGGCTGGAAAGGGCGATTTTGAAAAACGGCAGGTCAAATGGCCTGAAGGAAAAGGCATTGAAGGGTGGATAGCACCACAGGCAGACCGCCCAGCCCAGAAGGGTAGGTTCCACAGACTTTATGACATTTTTGAGGTATCTGCTTTCGATGGTGTAGCCAAAGGCAAAGATACTCGTATCCAGAAGTATGAGGCAGTCAACGATAAAACTATTGATAGTTTTGAGATTCCAGAGGGTCTGCGTATGAATGAGGTTGTTAATATGCAGGACATTGTTTATGGCCCATGAGACGAGCATTGGCGCAAAGAAGAGCTTTACGCAAAGGGTCAAAATGCCTAATCTGGACAACTCGTTAAAGTATGGCCTTTTGAATAACAGCAGGCGATGTAATGTCAAAAGCGTTCGAATGGTATTTACATATTTATCGTCAAATGCCGAAATATGTTTGTCTGTGTAGTAAAGATATGGAAAAAGTAACAGCAGGGAAAGCCAGTAATAGATATCTACGAAGTATTGAAAGAAATACTCGTAGTTTCTGCCCACAAGATGCTCTATGAGAAGCTGAGCAGGCTCAATGGGCCAGGCCGCATGAAAGAGCCTCACCACGCCATTTGAAAGCCATGAGACCAGCATGGGCGCATCTTTCAGCGTCAAATAGGCCAGGGAGAGCAGAATACCCCTGCTGGTATATTTCAAAAGGCCATGCAGGGCCTGGGCGGCCTGTTCCGCTCTGTTGTTCAATCGTGCCTGTGCAGTCCACCAGCCCATCAAAAACAAAAGCGCCATTGCCGCCAGTAATGGGTTGGCCGTCTTACCTCTGGTTTCGGCCTCGGCGTTTAGGACATGAAGCCTTGCCTGTAGAATCTCTGTCCAGTGCCTGCCTGATTCCTCGCCTTCCGCCACTGCAAATATGGGATAGGAGTTGTTCAGCCCCCTTGTCTTTGTGTTAATGCCGTATATGGCAAACCCGTTTTTGTGCAGCTCTTCTGTCACCTGTATTTCATTGGGCGTTATCAAGCGCCATGCCTGTGTGTTCAAGGCCTTTAATGCCACAGTGCCTTTTTGCACCATGCTTGTGCCATAGAGCCTGCCTGTGAGAGGCGGTTTTGGCCCAGGGCCCTTGTTTATGACCACGCCCACATGCACAAGGGAGATGTGTTGGCCCTCGTTGGTATAGTGTAGCCTTGCCAAAACGGGATAACTCCCTGGCGTGGAAGGCATCTCCACGAAAAGGGTGTGTGTATAGCTGTTGTGAGCAGGAATGACCTTGCCTGCCATGGAATAACTGCGTTCAAACACCGTAACCTCCAGGCCATCGAGGGTTACAGGGCTGAAGGAGCGATTGATGACAGTGGTATGTATCTCATTGCCTTCTTGGGATATGGAAAGGGAGAGGTCTATAATTGCGGCATTGGCAGAAGTGATGAGAGGAGTATTCAGCAGGGTAAGACATGCAATACAGCAAATGAAGAGAGTGAGTCTCAGAAATGCCATGCGCAAGGAAGAAAGACTATACAACGGGCAGACTCAAAGGCCTGCCCGTTGAAAGGCGAAAAGAACGAGGCGCCTTCGAATGCGTTTTGGCTGTCAACGATCTAAAAATGCCCAAGGGTAGGGCAGTATGCCACCGATGACTTAGTTTGTTACCTGTCACTCGTTGAGCCATCAGCATTATAATTTATCCAGCCATCGCCATCATCATCAGTACAAGCCGCCTGGTTATAATCCACAGAACTAATAATTGTTCCGTTGCAGTGACCATTTGCACTCGTATAACCAGTTACCGTTTTGCCGGATGTAATACGATTATTATTGTTTTGTGTTGTTATTTCTTGGCCATTATTGACCCATCTACAGTTTCCATTAGGGGTTTTAAAATCCCTTCTTTGACCTGTTGTATTCCAGATACGATAAGCTGTATTTTTTAAGACACATATCTTTTGTGAACAAGAATTTCCGCTTGATAATTGTGCAAATAAAGATGTATTGGATGTTAATGACGCTGTTTGACAATTGACCTGATTGACATTTGTGAAGATGGTGCAGGTACCGGTTGTGGGTGAAAATACCATGGTTGTTGGCCCATTTGAGATAGAGACAGTAACAGTAGCATTGGCACCGGAACTAATAGGATTGGGACTGACCGTCATGGTACAGGTCGCTGACCCTCCTGAGCTACTGGAGCTGCTGGAGGAGGTTGAAGTGGTGCTCGAGCTGCTGGAACTGCTGTTCCACCCCTGTGGATACACGGTAATGGACAGTGTCTTGGTGTAGAAGTCGCCGCTGGAATCCGTGGCAGTAAATGAGACAGAGTATGTGCCGTCAGCCGTTGGAGTGTCTGAGATGGTGGCATTGGCTGCATTGAACGACAGACCTGGCGGCAGAGAGCCTGACATGGCCCAGGTATAACCGCCGCTTCCACCAGTGGCGCTCAGGGTGGTGGAAGGATATGGAGAATTCACTGTGCCGATGGGTAAAAACTCCGTGGTGATGCGAGGTTTATTGGGCATGATGGTCAAGGCCAATGTCTTGGATTGAGATTGACGGGCAGGTGAGCCGCTGTCAGTAACGGTGCAGGTTATGTTGTAGTTGCCGTCTGCATGGGGTGTTCCGGAGAGGGTGTTTCCTGATATGCTGATGCCTCCTGGGAGTGAAGGAGAGGAAGAACAGCTCCAGGTATAGGGTGGTTTGCCGCCGGTTGCTGTTAAAGTGGTGTTATATGCCTGCTCTTCAGTGGCTTGAGGCAGAAACTCCGTGGTGATTACAGGTGAATTGGGGTTTGTGGTGATGGACAGGCTTTTGGTGGCGGTGCGATGCTGGGGTGTGTCGCTGTCCGTGACCTGTAGCGTAAAACTAAAGCTTCCGGCCTGGTTTGGGGTGCCTGAGATACAGCCACAGGGGTTGGCTGAAGTGCAGGTGATGGTGCCGCATGTGCCGGATGTGAGGTTGGAAAGGCTTAAACCTGGCGGTAATGAGCCATTGGTAATGCTCCATGTGTAAGGCAGGGTGCCGTCTGTGGCCTGAAGGACTGTGGTGGAATAGGCCTGTTCCTCTGTGCCAGAAGGCAGGGAGTCAGTGGTGATGCGAAAGGTGTTGCAGATATTTTGTCGAATGGTGTCGATGTCGGCATACATGACTATGTCGTCATAGTCGTCTCCGGCAGGGCATGTGCCTGGGTTGACCTGTTGACCCTGAGGAAAAATGTTAAATGGAGATGCGGAACCGGTCTGATTGCAACGGTTCTCGCCCCTTGCAATCAGAATAAAGGCGACATTGTTTTTGGTGATGGAAGTGCCGCTGGAGGAATCGTTGACCGTGAGATACGTGCCGGTGGTCGTGCAGAGGTTGGTGCCTGTCCAGAGGTAATAATCTATGGGATTGCCGTATGCGTCGGTGGTCTTGACGCCAATGGCTGATGTATCGGCGGGAAGCTGTTTGTTTTGTGCTGCAAAGCCGCGAATCGCCTCATAGAGTGTTTTTACGGTCTCTCTATCTTCTATGAGCTTTGCCCGCTTTGTAAGCGGCCCTATGAGGCTCGCGCCTGCTCCAAGAAGCAGCCCGAGAATCACCAGCACTATGGCCATCTCTATCAGAGTGAAACCATTGGACCTTTTGCCAATCAGTTGAGAGCGGTTCATAAGCCTTCCCCTTGCCTTTTTGGTTATGTGAAAGATGGATATCGATCTTGTCAAGGCCTGCCCTGTCTTGTGGTATTTGTCAGGCGGTTGTCTTGAATTATTATGGGAATTTGTGGCATAACCTCGCTTGACGTATTATTATATGGTCAAATCTTTCAAATTAAAAGGAGTATTTCACATGACACAGCAGCAGAAACCAATGAATAACCCTGTTCTTTCCGAGCAGGACCAGAAGATAAAGGACACCCTGGGCCAGATAGATCACAAGATCATGGTGATGAGCGGAAAGGGCGGAGTAGGCAAGAGTACTGTGGCCGTAAATCTCGCCATCGGCCTGTCTCTTGAAAATTTCTATGTGGGGCTTTTGGATGTGGACCTGCACGGCCCCAATGTGCCCAAGATGCTTGGTCTGGAGGGAGGAGAACTCCAGAGACGTTCCGATGGTACCGTGGGTCCGGTGCATTACTCGCCGAACCTGCAGTTTATGTCGGTGGAGCCCCTGTTACCCAAGAAGGATTCGGCGGTCATGTGGCGGGGGCCTATGAAGATGTCGGCCATTCGGCAGTTCATCTATGAGATAGAATGGGGCAAACTGGATTATCTGGTCATAGATTCGCCGCCGGGTACAGGCGATGAGCCCATGACCATCGCCCAGATGATTCCAGATGCCTATGCAGTGGTGGTCACCACACCTCAGGAGGTCTCACTTCTGGATGTGAGAAAGTCCATCAGTTTCTGCAAGCATGTGAATATGCCCATTTTAGGCATCGTTGAAAACATGAGCGGCATGATCTGCCCTCACTGCGGTAAGGCCATCGATGTCTTCAAAAAGGGCGGGGGAGAAAAACTGGCAGAGGAACTGGGCATACCGTTTTTGGGCAGGGTGCCGGTGGACCCCCGTATTGTGGTGACAGGGGATGCTGGAAGGCCTGTGGTGGCGGCCTATCCCAACAGCCATACTGCTGAGGCATTTGAAAAGATCGTAAAAAATGCCATCAATGTAACGCAGATGATGGCCTTAAAGAAGCAGGAGGCCTCAAAGGATTCCAGTCAATAATCAAATATGCTTTTGGGGCGAGAGGCACAGCCTGTTTATGTCGAATTGCGGCAGGTTGATTCAATAACATGCTTTTTTGTCTTTGGGGCGAGGGCAGCCGGCATTTGTTCCATGCCCCACATAACCGCCCTCCATGGCGGAGATGTGGGGCCGGCGCCATCGTGGCGCCTATTCCACAAACACCGGCTACTCATCGCCCCTCCCCACAAAAGAATGTAGGGGCGACCGGCCGGTCGCCCCTACTTCGGCGGCTATCGCCGTCCTGTAATGACGATGAGTCTGTATCGCCCTTCTTGGCAGTTATGCGCCGCATGGAACAAATGCTTCACCGCTGCCGCCTCAAAGAGATTTAATTAAAAAAGTTGTTCAAGAATGTGTCTGTCCTTTTTCTGTTGTTGTTGTAGGGGCAGGCCCCTGTGCCTGCCCCTTATGCTTCTGTGCCTGCCCTTATTGCTGTGCCTGTCCAGATTTAATCCTTTTTCTTTCTTTTTCTTTTGCTTTTTCTTTTGTTGTTTTTGTCTCATCGTGCTTGTTGTTTTTTCAGTTTTAATACATGGTGATAATTCGATTTCTGGGCGAGGGCAGCCGGTATTTGTTCCATGCCCCACATAACCGCCCTCCATGGCGGAGATGTGGGGCCGGCGCCCTCGTGGCGCCTATTCCACAAACACCGGCTACTCATCGCCCTCCCCACCTCCACATTCTACATCAGAAGCCGCTTAAAAAAGACATAGACCCATTGAACTTTTTTAATACCCTTCCTGAAACTCCACGCCCAACCGTAAACGATGCTTCAAAGCATCACATCTCCTTTGGACTTTGGTTAACAGCGGGTAAAGACCAATTCCACGTTTTTTATTGGCAGAAGTGCCGCTTATTATAAAAAACAGGTCAATCCGAGTGGAATTACATGAGGAATGGATAGGGCACCCGTTATGGATATGGAGTTTTGCAGGGGCGAAAAGGGCGGCAGTGGTGGAGTGTTTGTGGAATAGGCGCCACGAGGGCGCCGGCGGCGCATACTGCCATGGAGGGCAGTTATGCGCCGCATGGAACAAATGCTTCACCGCTGCCGCCCCACCTAAAAAATTTAATTTAAAATGGGTCTGTCCTTTTTCCCTTTTCCATGCATTGATTTTCTCCATCTTTCACTCTAAATTGGCCTTATGAGTCGCGCCAAATACGATGCATTTTACAAGAAATTTTTCTCGCGGCCTCAAATGGTGGAAGGCCTGCTCAAAAACTTCGTGAAAGGAGACTGGTTGAATCACCTGCTCAACCCATTCCAGAATTTCAAGATTTAAAGGAGGTAACCCCCATGCTTGCTGAGACAGTGACTCACTGGACTCGCGAATGGAAAAAACAAGGCCTTACGGAAGGCCGCAAGGAAGGCCGCGATGATTCGCGAAGCCTCTATTGATCGACAAAAATCTAATCATGCCAGGATATCATCGAATACTTTTACTGTGTTATAAAATATGCTACGTAATCGGCCCTGTTTTGCTGCTTTTTTTGCGTTTATATGCCTGGTTATCCCCAAAGCGGCGCAGCCGCATATTGGCACAGTTTTCTCCACCAATTCCTTCTTGGCATGGCGTTTCTTCAAGTGGGCCTGTGTTCTGGATACATGCCTTGTCGGTGGGAGAAGGGAAGGCGGCCATGCCCCTGGTGGAGGCGGTTTTCAAGAGGTGGCCTGATGCAAGGGTGTTGGTCTCTGCAACTACCCAGACAGGTTTAACCACCTGGAATGCCTGGCTTGACGGCCCAGCCCGACATCTGAAAAAGGCTGTGTTCAGCATTCCTGCGCCCCTGGATTTTCCCTGTATTATTCGCAGGTTTCGCAGGCTGTACCGGCCTGATTGTATGATATTTATCGAGACCGACCTGTGGCCTAATTGGATATGGGATTTTCGAGACAACGGTATTCCTTCCCTGCTGTTAAATGGTGCCATTTCCTCTAAATCTGCCCGGAGATTGGGCTGTTTTAAGTCATTGGCCATGCTGCTCTATGGCGGGCTTGAGGCCATTAGTATGCAGTCTCAAGAGGACAAGAACAGGCTTTTAGGCCTTGGCCTGGCTCCAGAGCGCATACTTGTCCTGGGAAATCTGAAGCAGGCCGTAAGACTCAGCGAGTTAAATGAGGAGGAGCGGTCACTGCTTGAAGGTTCTCTTGGACTGACAGGCAAGCGAGTGTGGGTGGCCGGAAGCACGCATGAAATGGAAGAGGCCGTCTGTCTAAAGGCCCATGCAGGGCTCCTGAAGTCCATTCCTGGCCTGAAATGCGTCATAGCCCCCAGGGATGTGAAGAGGGCAGGGGAGATTCGGTCGATTGCAGAGGCTAACGGCCTGGTTTCGTGTCTGCGAAGCGGCCTTCGATCGACAACTGACTATGATGTCTTGATCTTGGATACCTTGGGTGAGTTAGCTGATGTGTATAGTTTGGCAGATGTGGCCTTTGTGGGGGGTAGCTTGGTGCCGGTGGGTGGCCACAATCTCTTGGAACCTGCTATACATGGAGTCCCAGTGCTCTTTGGAAGGTATGTGGAGAGCTGCCAAGAGGTGGCCCAAAGGCTTAAGGCAGCGGGCGGGGGCTTTGAGTGTGAAGCAGATTCCTTGGAGTCCGTGTTGTATGAGCTTTTGACGAACGAAGAGAGGCGAAAGGAGGCTGGGCTTCAGGCCAAGAGGATAGCTGCCTGTGATGCTGATGTGATAGAAAGACACCTGGACCTTATTGAAAGAGTGCTGACACATGCCGGTGGCCGTTGATTCCAGGCTTCTTCCCTTGTTTTTTGCCATTGGAAGGCCGTTTTCGCCCATATATTCAGGTATTATGCGGCTTAGGGCCTTTTTTTACCAAAAAGGCCTGTTTTCCACTCAAAGATTGCCATGCCCTGTGATCAGTATCGGCAATATCACCATGGGAGGCACAGGAAAGACCCCTCATGTCCTGGCTGTTGCCTGTCATCTTGCGGAAAAGGGTTTGCGTGTGGCTGTTGTGACACGGGGGTACGGCGCAAAGGGAAAAAAAATGCCTTTTGTGGTGTTCAATGACGGAGATGTAAAAGGGACCCCGACCCTTTGCGGTGACGAGGCCTTTATGCTGTCGGAAGCCCTTTCAGGCCGCGGGGTTGGGAATGCCCTGGTCATTGTGGATCATGACCGTTACAGGGGAGGCATGTTGGCCTGTGAGCTGGGTGCCCAGGTGATCTTGCTGGACGACGGCTTTCAGCATCTGAGTCTGCGTCGTGACCTGGATATCGTGCTGTTTCGTCACAAAAAACCATTGGGAAACGGCCGCGTATTCCCTGGAGGGGACCTCAGAGAGCCCTTGTCCGCCCTGAAACGCGGGCAGATATTCGTGTTTACAGGGGCAGAGGCCGTGTCAGTGCATGAGGATGGCCTTGAAAGGCAGGATTTGCCCAGGGACGTATTTCACATCATTGAAGGCCGTCCTGTATTTTTCAGTCATACCCGTGCCATTGGGCTGCAATTCATGAACGGGCTCAGGACCTCGCCGAGTGAATTGAAGGGCAGGCCTGTCCTGGCCTTTTGCGGCCTGGCGGATCCGGAATCCTTTTATGGCACATTAAAAAAATTGGGCGCTGATGTGAAAAAAACTGTTTCATTTTCAGACCATTTTGCATATAAAGAAGAAAACGTGCGGGAATTGATGAGATTGGCCGAGGTCTTTGAATGCCCACAACTGGTTACCACACGCAAGGATATGGTCAAACTGAGGTCTATTCCATGGGCTATGGGGGCTGTGGAGAATGCCTCAAGGATTGCATGTCTGGATGTCGATATCGAAATAGATACTGAATTTTGGGAAGTTATAGATCATATTTTAAATATTGGGGAGCCTTGAAAAATTGCTTTTCGCCCGATAACTGCGTTGTCCGTCGGCAAAAAATGCTCACATACCTGTCTGCGTGCAACGCACAGGCAGGTATGAAGTATGCTGCGTTTTTCCGCCTTCATAGCGCCTTGTTATCGAACCAAGATCCTGATTTTTTCAAGACCCCCTATTGTATGAGGTATTTTCATGGATATTGAGTTTTTGAAAAAGCTCACGGGGTTGCCGGGGGTTTCTGGTAACGAAGGTCCTCTGGCGCAGGTGCTGGAGGAGCATTTCAAATCCATGGGGCTTTCTGCCGAAAAGGACTGCCTTGGAAATCTCGTCGCACACCTGCCTGGAAACGGGCCGCGGCTGCTGCTGGATGCCCATATGGACGAGGTGGGCATGATGGTGCAGTATCTGGAACCCAATGGTTTTGTGAGGTTCATCCCTGTGGGCGGGTTGAGCCCGGTGGCGCTCTACGGCCAACCGGTGGTCATCTGGGGAAAAGAGGTTGTATGCGGGGTCATAGGTTCCATGCCGCCGCATTTGAACGGCAAGGACGAAGCGGTAACCATGGAGGAGCTTTTTATTGACACAGGCATTCCGGATCTGATGAACACCGGTCTGGTAAGCCCGGGCGATTCCATAACCTTTGCGCACTATTGGCATGAAAACGGCCTGACGATTCAGACAAAGGCGCTGGACAACCGGCTGGGGGTGTTTGTACTCATGGAGGTATTGTCTGCATTGAGGGGTGAGGCGCTTGCCTTCGATCTCTGGGCGGTTGTTTCCGTTCAGGAGGAAATGGGCTTGAAGGGCGCTTCCGCCCTTGCCCGGCGCATAAAACCTGATATCGCCGTGGTGCTGGAGGGCACGGTGGCCAATGACCTGCCTGGTGTACCGGGTTGCAAGCGGCTGGCTTGTCTTGGGGCCGGAGTGGAGATCAGGCTTTCCGACGCCAGATTTATTGCGGACAGACAATTGGCCATGGATCTTGTAAAATTGGCGCAACAGAACGGCATTTCCCATCAGGTTATCGTAAAAAAGATAGGGGGCACCAATGCCGCTGCATATCAGGTGGACGGTGTGGGGAGTAGGGCGGCGGCCCTTTCAGTACCTGTGCGTTATATCCATTCCGCGGTGGGCATGGCGATGAAGCAGGATATCGGTGCGGCTGTGGCCCTGGTATCGGCTTTTCTGAAGGGGACCTCTAAAAATTGACTTTTCGACCGATAACTGCGTTGCCCGTCCCTGCCTGTGCGTTGCACGCAGACAGGCACGCAGACAGGGACGAAAAATGTTCACATGAATGTAATAAGTTAATGGTTTATTTTTCAGATAACCCTGAAATCAGGATGTCGAGTGGAGGTATCACACATGCAGTCATTGCAATCCATAGTCACTGATGAGGCCCCCAAGGCCATCGGCCCTTATTCTCAAGGGATTCTGGCAGGGGATTTTTTGTTTGTCTCAGGCCAGATACCCATGAATCCCATGACAGGAACGCTGGTGGAGGGCGATATTCAGGCCCAGACTCATCAGGTCCTTCAGAATATTCGGGCCATTTTGAACAAGGCCGGTCTGGACATGCAGCATGTGGTGAGAACCGATGTCTTTTTGCTGGATTTGAGGGATTTCGCTGCGATGAATCAGGTTTATGAGGGTTATTTCCCGGAGGTGCCTCGGCCGGCCAGGCAGACGGTGCAGGTTGCAGGGCTTCCGGCAGGCAGCCGTATTGAGATATCGTGCATAGCGTATTGTGGTCTGAATAAAATCTAAAGGAGCGGAAAATGGGCAAGAAAATTCATTTGATCGTTACAATCGCAGGTCTGTCTTTGGTTATGGCCTTTGGCATGGGCGTCCCTGCCTGGACTGCCTCATGGGAAGACCTTGGGGCCTGTTTCGGTGGGTTGCAGGGCTGGACTGGAGGCGAGGTGACAGGTCTTACCGTGAGTCAGGATGGCCAGGCAACCACCTATGCCCTGCGTGAATACCGTAGGGCGGATGCGGCTATGGTCATCAAGTTTCAGACCGGGCCGTCCCTCACAAAAGACGCCCTGTCCACTACCTTTCCTGATACCCTGCAGCACTGTCTCCTGCAGTGTGCTGTGCCCTGCACAGGGCCATGTAAGTGTGGGCCTGTGTCCGGAGAGGTGAACGGTTATCGAATGGATACTGTCTTGGACTCGAAGGCCCGTCTGGTGAGCATAGCTGTCATGGGTGCCGGAGATGCGCGCCCCATTTTGACGATAGAAGGCCGAAATATGACCGAATGTGAAGTGAAAAAGCTGGCCTCTGCCCTGGATTGGGGGTGCTTTTACTCCAGGGCACAGGGGTTGATGCGCTAATACCCATGCAGGAATCCATGAAAGAGACGTCAGGCGGTTCGTCCGCTGAACTACAGGGGCTTTTCCTTTTCGGCCTGTTTTTCTTTGTGACCATTGCCCTGACCAGTCATGCCATTTTGCTGCATTTCGGGGCCGGCAAGTCCATTGTGGACAGAAATTGGCTTGGAGTTATAGGCGGTTATCTCTCACTGTTTCTGTATCAGATGCTGGGAGTGGCCGCCTGGTGGGCGCCGGCTGGCATCGGTTTTGCTGCTGTTTCCCGATTGTTTTCCAAAAGATTCGTAAGATCGGCAGCCTGGATTATTCCCAGCTGGACAGCGATTCTGGTCTCCAGTGCCGGTCTTTCCGCCCTTTTCGGCGAGGCTGGAACAGCGGGTGGCGTATGCGGTCTGCTGGTGTCAGACCTTTTGTTGAAGTGGGTGGGGCATGTAGGCGCCTTTCTCGTGCTTTTTGTTGCATTTCTGGCTGGTCTTGTGGCAGGTACGCCATTTTCTCTTTTTGCTGCATGGAACCGGGTGTTTTCCTTTGCAAGCTGGCTTTGGTCGTCCGTCAAAGCCTTTTTTGAATTCAGCGGCCCTGTGCCTGCCGCGCCTGTGGAGGCGGCATTCAGGCAGGCCGGGGAGTTGACCGGCCGGGGCTCACCGGCTGCCGATGGGATTCAGCAAACCGGGGCCTTAGATGCGGTCGTCCAGGGGCATGGAGGGATGAGCGGTGAAAAAAACGAGCCCGTAATCAAGGAGACGGTGGCCAGACAGCCTGTGGATACCAAGGCCGAGAGGTCTTTCGATGCCGAGATGCGGGCCTATGAAGGCGAGTTCCGGCTTCCGCCCATCTCGTTTCTGAATGATCCAACCTATGATGAACAGGAGACGGACAAGGCCCAGTACCTGGCCAATGCCCGCACCCTTGAGCAAAAACTCCTGGATTTCGGAGTGGCAGGCAAGGTGGTGGAGATATGCCCTGGCCCTGTGGTGACCATGTATGAATTTTCACCTGCGCCCGGTATCAAGATCAACAAGGTCTCCGGTCTTACAGATGACCTGGCCCTTGCGCTCAAGACGCAGAGCGTGCGCATTGTGGCGCCCATTCCAGGCAAGGGTGTGATAGGCATAGAATTGGCCAATAAATACAGACAGGTGGTGTTTTTGAAGGAATTGCTGGCCAGTGAGGCCTTCAAACAGCATAAAGGTGCCCTGCCTCTGGCCATAGGCCAGGATATAGTGGGGCATCCTGTGGTGACGGACCTGGCAAAAATGCCCCATCTGCTCATCGCTGGTGCCACAGGTACCGGAAAGAGCGTGGGTTTGAACGCCATGATCCTCTCCCTGCTGTATTGCCAGACCCCAAGGAGTCTGAGGCTGCTGCTCATCGATCCCAAACGCATAGAACTGTCCCTTTATGAAGGGATTCCACACCTGCTGCATCCGGTGGTCAGCGCCCCCAAAGACGCCACACGGGCCCTCAAATGGGCTGTTTTGGAGATGGAGCGCAGGTATCAGCTTCTGGAGGCGGCACAGGCCAGAAATCTGGAGGGTTACAACAAGACCGTGGAGCAGCCCCTTCCATATCTGGTGATTATTATAGACGAACTGGCCGATCTCATGATGGTCTCTTCCAAGGAGGTGGAGACCTCCATAGCGCGGCTGGCACAGATGGCGCGCGCAGCAGGCATTCACCTGCTCATCGCCACGCAAAGGCCCTCTGTGGATGTGCTCACAGGGCTTATAAAGGCCAATTTCCCTGCGCGTATCTCCTTCAAGGTCTCCTCCAAGGTGGATTCCCGCACCATTCTGGATGTGATGGGCGCAGAAAGGTTGCTGGGCATGGGTGATATGCTTTTTCTGCCTCCAGGCACGGCCAGTCTGCAACGTATTCACGGCGCATATGTCTCTGAACAAGAGATAGGCCGTGTGGTGGAGTTTTGGCGCCAGCAGGGAGAGCCGCAATACGACTCGCGTGTTGTAGAGCCGTGTGACGGAGAAGAAGACGACGAAGACGCCGTTGACACGAGCGATGCAGATGAGAAATATAGAGAGGCGGTGCAGATTGTCAAGGAGACAGGGCAGGCATCCATTTCCATGTTGCAACGCCGGTTGAGAGTGGGTTATAACCGTTCTGCCCGCATGATAGAGCAAATGGAACGGGATGGTATAGTTACCCCTGTGGATACCATGGGCAGAAGACAGGTGATAATGGATTAGTCCCGGTATGTCTAACGAAATACATGTGACCATCGAAAACCGTTTGGGGCTTCATGCCAGGCCAGCGGCCCGTTTTTCACAGTTGGCCAGCCGTTTTGCATCGAATATCAGGCTGATAAAGGATGGCAAACAAGTGGATGCCAAGAGTATCCTGGAGGTATTGACGCTTGCATGCCCTACCGGCACCCGTCTTACCATTGCCGCCGAAGGCCCTGATGAACTGGAGGCGCTGACAGCCCTTCAAGTGTTGATAGAGACAGGTTTTGCCGAATATGACTGAAAAAATGACTGAAAAAGATAATGGTGGCATGCTGCACATGAAGGGCATCAGTGCATCACCCGGAGTGGCGATAGGCCGGGTTTTTGTGCTGGACCGCCGCAACAGACGGATATTCAAGACCTATATAGCCGAGCATGAAGTGGAATCGGAGGTGCAGAGACTTCGTACAGCGGTGCAAAAGGCCGGAGAGCAGATACAGGCCATGCTGCGGTCGATGCCGGATGAATTGCGTGAACATATCGCTATTCTCGAAACCCATCAGCTCATGCTCAAGGACAGCATGATCCTCGACAAGAGCATCGACATGATTCAGCGCAAGATGGTCAATGCGGAATGGGCCCTGGATCACAGCCTGAATCATGTCAGGCGGCTGTTCGGCCATATTCAGGACACCTATATCCGTGAGAGGATTCACGATGTAGAGGATGTTGTGGCACGTATTCAGGATATTCTGAGCGGAACGCAAGGGATACCGATGGAGCAGCATACAAACCCTGTGGTCGTCGTTGCCCATGACCTCTCTCCTGCCGACACCATTCAGTTAAACCGTAAAAATGTCCTGGCCTTTGTCACGGAGATGGGCAGCCGTACATCTCATACCGCCATTATCGCCCGCTCCCTTGGCATACCGGCAGTGGTGGCCGTGGCAGGTGTCACCAAATATGTATTTACAGGTGAAGATATCGTGGTGGATGGTATCACCGGTGATATCTTCATACGACCTGATGAAGACATAATTGCTCACTATACCGACAAGCAGGCCTGTTATATTCAGCATCGTCAGGCCATGTTGTTACAGTCCCATCTGCCGGCGGTTACCGCGGACGGGTTCTCTGTAAGTGTCCAGGCCAATATAGAACTGGCTGATGAATTGGATGTGGCCATTGCAAGCGGAGCGGAAGGCGTCGGGCTTCTGCGTACAGAGTTTCTTTATGTGGGAAGAAATGATCTGCCTAGTGAGGATGAGTTGTTTCAGGCATATTTTGAATGTGTGAAGAGAATGTCTCCCAAACCCGTGACCATTCGCACTCTGGATGTGGGCGGTGACAAGTTCCTGTCCTCACTGCCTGTCAGTCCACAGACCAACCCAGCCTTAGGCCTCAGGGCTATTCGACTCTGCCTGAAGGAGATAGACCTGTTCTTTACACAGCTCAGGGCTATTTACAGGGTGAGCGCCTTCGGGAAATTACGCATACTTTTCCCATTGATATCAGGATGCAGCGAGATTCAACAGATTAAAGTGCATCTAAACAGCGTCAAAGAACAATTGAGGGCTGAAGGGATTCCGTTCGATGAAGATGTGAAACTGGGCGTTATGATCGAGGTGCCTACAGCGGTTATGATGGCGGATCTCCTGGCAAAGGAGGTGGATTTTTTCAGCATAGGCACCAATGACCTGATTCAGTACTCCATGGCCATAGATCGCGTAAACGAACATGTGGCGCACCTGTATGACCCGTTGCACCCCGGTATCCTGCGCATGATTCATCGTTCTGCAGAGGCCGGCCGGCTGCAAGGCATTCAGGTCGGTATGTGCGGTGAGATGGCCGGCGAGCCTGCCTACACCCCTATCATGGTTGGAATGGGACTGGACGAGATCAGCATGAATGCCGATTCCATTCCAAAGGTCAAACACATCATCAGAAGGTGTAATGCCGGCTTGTGCAGGGAACTGGTGAACAGATTGTTGACCGCCTGCACCTCTCAGGAAGCCAGGGAGATATTAGAAGATTTTCTGGGCAGATATCTGCCTGATGAGCGGCAACTGACACATCCCTATCTCTGTGATGCAGCGCGGCATTGAAACAGGTGGGCGCTGTGATGGGCCCGGCATATATGTCCACATTCCATTTTGCCGGCGGAAATGTCCCTATTGTGATTTTGTTTCAGGTACTCATGACCAAGGGGTTTGTGCCCCTTACATTCAGGCGGTATGCCGCGAGGCGATGCTGCGCAGCGCCCAGGTTTCTTCACTCTGTTTTCAAACCTTATATGTGGGTGGAGGGACTCCGAGTCTGCTTGCCTCTCATGCGCTGAGACCGCTGCTTGAAACGCTCAGGTCTGTTTTTCACTGGCATGAAAGACCGGAAGCGACCATAGAGGTCAATCCTGATTCAGCCTCTCTGGAATGGATGGGTGCATGTAGGGATATGGGAATAAACCGCATAAGTATCGGCGTGCAATCCCTTTCCGATGCAGGGCTTCATGTCCTGGGCCGCGTGCACGACACAGTGCAGGCACTCAATGCCTGTGAAATGGCCAGGACCGTTGGTTTCGATGCCGTAAGCGTGGATATCATATACGGATGGCCCGGTCAGACATTGAAAGAACTGCGGCAGGAGCTGAATATACTTCTTGCTCTGGCCCCGGACCATGTCTCGTGTTATCAGTTGACCCTGGAACCTGGCACCCCCATGGAGCGCATGTATCGTGACGGCCTCTTGCCTGTCATTGAAGAAGATATTGTTTTACAACTTACTGATTATATGGAAGATTTTCTGATGAGCCGTGGTTACAATCTCTATGAGATCTCCAATTTTGCAAGACCTGGCTTTGAGTGTCGGCACAACCTGAACTACTGGAGCAATGGGGAATACCTGGGCCTGGGTTGTGCCGCTGTTTCCTTTATCAAGGGCGAACGCATTTCCAATACAGCCGACTTCACTCAATATCTGAACTCCATAGCCGACGGCCTATTGCCTGTGGCCGAGGTAGAGTGTCTGAATGAGGAGGCTCATTTTCGAGAGACTATGATGTTGGGGTTGAGACGGGCAAATGGCATCAGTATCTCAGGGATGGAGACCAAATTTCATATAAATCCCTTAAGGTATTATGGCGATACATTGTATTCATTGATGGATATGGGGTTAGTCACTTTTAAGAATGATAGATTGTTTCTCAGCCGCACCGGCAGACGATTGGCTAATCAGGTATTCATGAGATTGATTTGAGTCTTTTATCTCGCCTTTTCATGTGTTTCATAGTATTTGGCCTTGTCAGCATACATGCGTTCATCAGCTGTTTTTAGAACCTCTTCTGGAGCGACCTCATTCGAAGCGGCATAGCCCATACTCAACGATATATTTATTTCAGTACCATTCGACAGCAATAATTTTTCATTTTCACATACAGTTTTGATGCGTTCTGCGATGATTGTGGCCTGTTGACTATCGGTTTGTGGAAGCAGGACACAAAATTCATCACCTCCCAAGCGGACAGGTATATCATCTGCCCTACATGTCTTTTTAATAAGTGTGGCTGTAGTTATGATAAGCTTGTCTCCTGCCTCATGTCCATAGTTATCGTTGACTGGTTTTAGGCCGTTTAAGTCAATCATGATTACAGCGAATGGTGTTTTATATTTTGCAGCATTGATTTGTAATTCTTTTATAATAAGCTCATGATATGAACGATTGTAAAGCCCTGTAAGGCCGTCTATATTGGCACGTTCTTCCAGTTGCATGCTCAAGAGTTTATTATTCAAATAACTATTTAATACATCTATATATGTAGTAAGAATTGCTTGATAATCTGCTGGTTTGTTTATTGTCTCCAATATCAATATGCCGATCTGTTTGTTTATTGTCTCCAATATCAATATGCCGATCTGTTTGTCTATTGTCTTATAAATCGGTATCTGTTCCCAGCTATATCGAGTATCAGGCATTTTATCTATATGTATGAAGATGCTTTGATGTTTGCGCAGAGGATGTTTTATGAATTCTTCTATAAAAGAATCCACTTGTTCCTGTGACATGTTGATGGCTATTGAGAGCCATGGTGCTCCTTTTTTTCTGATACCTTCTACCAATAGGATTGCTGAATTAGAATTTAGTAATCTAATGAGTGTTTTTAGAAAATTATATATTATATCTTCTGTTTTAATATTCTGTTGCATCTCTGTCATAATTTGAGATAGATGCATGAATATATCGCGCTGATGTTCTATGGTATTTTGCTGTTCCTTGATCTTTTCTATCAGTTTAATCTGTTTGGTGGTATCTTTGAATATAAGGATATAATTGTTACTATCTGGTGAAGCAATACATTCTTCTGTGATATATTTATCCTCTTTTTTATGCCCTATAATTTCTTTTTTAAGGTCTAATTTGGTATTAGATATAAAAGGACAGTTATCACATTGTCTTTGTTCTCCTATAATTTCGTAACATTTTTTTCTTTTTAAACGTTCATGGTCATCATTTCTGTTGGATGTATTGGTTTCTATTATGTTTAGATTATTATCAATAATAGCTATGCCATCTGAAAAGGCATGCCATAACAAATCGAGATTGCGTTGTAACCGGATTATTTCAGTATCTCGTTTTTGTTTCAGAACCTTTTGGGCCTCTAATTCTTTTTTGAGCAGTATGAATTCCTGTAGAAGTTGTGCCTCCTTGGTGATGTCCCTGATGGTCAAAAAAAGCAGGGGGCCCACCGAATGCATGGTGATTTTTAGAGTCTGTTGCTCATGGGACCTGCTGGCGAATTTGATGGTGTGAGTGGCCCCATCTTGTATCTTGCCAGGTTCAACAGGGAGATGGCTGAGTATCTCCTTGAGGCGCTCCAGGGTTTCGGGATGTCTCAAGTCAAGGAGCCTTGTTGCCTGTTGATTTGAAAAGAAGATTTCGAGGCCATCCATGACAAGAATCGGAATCGAGACGGCATTCAGAATATCTTTTTCAGAATCGGTCAGCATCGCATCACTCCACTGGTTTTTATTTGCATTTTCTGCTATGTTAAAAAACTATGAATTTTGATTTTTGTGCTTGATTTTAACATGTCCTGTGTTTTATAACAAAAAATAAAAAAACTGAAAGAGTGCAGGGTTATGAAAAAAGAACAAACGTTGGCCATAGACCTTATTGATGCTATTTGTCTGGAAGAGTACATGCAGAAACAGCCTGAACTCCGCTCGATTTATGAGGATGTAAGGGCGTTGTATGCAGGCGAATGGCCTGGTTATGAGGCATGTGACCTGGCCTATCACACATTTGAACATGTCCAGGATACAGCCCTGGCCGCCGCCCGTATGATGGCAGGCTGGAATCGCTATCATCCGGACAAAAAATTTCCGATTTCCTATTTCGTAATGGGTGTCATCGCAGCCCTGTTTCATGACTCCGGTTATCTGAAGGACAAGGGCGATCTGCAAGGCACGGGCGCCAAGCACACCTATATCCATGTGCAGCGGAGCGTCAAAATCCTTTCCGATTATCTGCAGGACAAGGAGTGGTCGGAGGGGGAAATCGAGGTGATCGCAGCCATGATTCAGGCCACGGAGTTTTATGGCACAGTGGAAGTGGAGCCTGTGCTCAAGGAGGACAATCTGTTGTTTTTCTTGACACAACTCCTGGTCACCGCAGATATCATGGCCCAGATCGCCGATGTCTTTTATTTAGAGAGGCTGCCACTCCTGTATGCCGAGTTTTTGGAGGCCTATGAGAGTGTGGGCAAGGATATTTTGAGGGAAAACGGTGTCAGGGTCTATAATTCCATACATGAACTTTTCGATGCAACCAGCGATTTTATTGTCAATACTGTCATGCCCAAGCTGGATGAGATGGGGCACATGTATGATTATCTTTCTGTCTTTTTTGGTACTGAACGCAATCCATATCTGGAGATAGTGGTCACCAATCTGAACCGGATTCATGATAAACAGGTAGCGGCTGTTTCCATGCAGGACCGCATAGAGCTGAATGCGCAGGCAGCAGGTAAAGAAAAGATCCTTTGTCATCAGGCCATGGCAAAGGCATTGCCTGATATGTTGCAGCAGCTCAAGGTCAGAACTACCGGCCATGTAGTCAACAACCTGCTGGTCAGACTGCATGATATGAACCAGGTGGATGCCACAATGCTTTATCTGGAGCGTATGCTGCCTGCTACGCTCATGGCGCAGCTCTCCAAAAACGACATGATATTTTTTCTGCGTATCGCCTTGTTGCTTCTGGACCCCAAACTCCATGCAAACGTTTTACAGGAGAGCCTGCGTATGATGTGCGAGCATCTGAGAGTGGAGTCAGCCTCGATACTCGTTGCCGATTGCGACAGGTCCGCTCTGAGGATCATTGTGCCAGTGGGGCCCAAGGAGGAAGAATTGTTGAACAAAGCTGTGCCATGGGACAAGGGTATGTCCGGATGGGTGTATCAGCACGGCCAGTGCGGTGTTGTAAATGACGCCAGTTATGACAATCGGTTTTATGCCGAGATGGACAAAGATGCCGCCTACAGCACAAAATCCATTCTTGCCGTGCCGCTGATCATGGACGGAGTGATTGTGGGGGTGGTGGAACTCATCAACAAAAAAGGGCTGTTTGATCAGCGAGACATGGCCTGCGCCGCATGTTACTCACATCTGGTGGCGGCGTTTCTGGATACGCTTTTCTGGCTTTGCAAGGATGCCCTGCATTGACCGTTTTTTTCGCGGTGTCTCATGGGATGCCTTTAAAAAAGCAGGATATCTCCCGGTCTTAACCCCATGCCCAATGCCTTTGTAGTCGCAGGCACTCAAAGCGGGGTGGGCAAGACTACGCTTACATTGGGTCTGCTTGCCGCCTTTACAAGAAGGGGATTGCGGGTCTCCTCCTGCAAGATCGGGCCGGATTTCATAGACCCCGGCCATCATGCAAACATCACAGGCCGGGCGTCCCCCAACCTGGACGGCTGGATGTTGTCCCCCGAAATGAATCGGTTAGTTTTTACGAAACAGGCCATGGACAGCGACCTTGTTGTGATAGAAGGGGCGATGGGGCTCTTTGACGGCGCTGGTTCCGCATGCGAGGGTTCCACCGCCCAAATGGCCAAGTGGCTTTCTCTGCCTGTGCTTCTGGTGGTAAATGCCCGTGGTCTGGCTCAAAGCGCTGCTGCCATCGTGCAGGGTTTTTGCGGATTCGACCCAGGACTTCATGTAAAATGGGTGGTCTT
Organism: Deltaproteobacteria bacterium; assembly: GCA_028695735.1. GTDB lineage: Bacteria > Desulfobacterota > Dissulfuribacteria > Dissulfuribacterales > DYLC01 > JAQVIJ01. The sequence continues at coordinate 230,837 of JAQVIJ010000003.1, forward strand.
TAATGGTATCGGAAGCGCAAATCACCTGCGGATCCTTCAGGATTCCCTGACATGTCTGCCGCAAGTCACCTGTCTTGGCGGTGTGTCGAAGAAAGAGGACATATCTTTGCCACAGCGCCATCTGGGCCTGGTTACTGCGGGTGACACCTCTCTGAATGCGCAGCAGATTCAGAGTCTGGCGCAGCTCACCGAAAAATCTTTGAACCTCGACCTGCTGTTGCGTGATATTCCAACTGTCTCTTGCGGGGATTTACTGTCCGGCACGGCGGTTTTTGGGTCTCGAGGGCGTAATGGCGGTGTTACCATCGCAGTTGCAAAGGACAATGCCTTTTGTTTTTATTATCAGGAGAATCTGGAACTGCTGCAGAACGCAGGGGCGGAACTGGTCTTTTTTTCTCCGCTCAAAGACGAGCGGTTGCCTGATAACACCTGTGGAATTTATATAGGCGGCGGCTATCCTGAGCTTCATGCCGCTGAATTGGAAGGCAATGCCGCCATAAAGACGGATATCTACAATGCCTTCAATGCTGGAATGCCCATCTATGCCGAGTGTGGCGGTTTCATGTATCTCTGCAAGGCCATCGAATCAGACGGTGTCGCAAGGGAGATGGTGGGGGTGTATCCCTTTTGCACCCGCATGATGCATCGTTTTGAAAGCCTGGGTTATCGCGAGGTGACCCTCAAGGCCGATTGCCTGTTGGGCAAGGCGGAATCGCGCATTCGCGGGCATGAGTTTCACTATTCCAGGATTGAGCCGGAAGGCGTGCAAAAGGCGGTTTCCGAGTGTGGGATGGCACAGATGTATGAGGTCGGCAATGCCCGTATGCAATACCTCGGTAACGAGGGTTTTTGTATAAAAAACACCCTGGGAAGCTATATCCATCTGCATTTTGCCAGCAATCTTAAAGCGGCCGAGTCCTTTGTGCAGGCATGTAAACGTTTTGCGGACAGGGCTGGGGGTTGGAAAGGAGCTGTTATATGACGTTGCTGCCCGAGCATATCGAGCAAAGGAGTTTTGAGATAATAGATGGTCTGGTATGGGAACACAGCTATCCCTCTAGTGAGTGGGCCATCGTGCGCCGCATGATTCATGCAGCAGGGGATGTGGAGTTTGCCAGGACCACCCGTTTTCACAAAGATGCAGTGCAAAGAGGGATAAATGCCTTGAAAAACGGCTGTTATGTCATTACAGATACTCACATGCTCTTGGCTGGCATCACCACAGGAAGGCTTCAAAGATTGAACGCCAAGGCCGTCTGCTACATATCAGATGAGGATGTGAGGCTGAAGGCAAAGGCCCATGGCATCACCAGGGCCATGGCTGCCGTGGACAAGGCCCTGCCCATTTTAAACGGCTCCATCGTGGCCATAGGCAATGCCCCCACCGCCTTGATCAGGCTCATGGAGCATGTGGATAGCGGTCTGGCAACCCCTGCATTGGTCATAGGCCTGCCAGTGGGGTTTGTCAATTGTGCAGAGTCCAAGGAGATGCTGGCCTCAAAGTCATATCCCTTTATCACATCCCTGGGGCCCAAGGGTGGCTCGGGTCTGGCCGCCAGTGTGGTGAATGCACTGGCTATAATGGCGCTGCAAGATGAGTCTTTTGTCAATGAATAAAAAAATGGATTTCGCAGGTTGTGGAGCCTTAAATCTCGACATTATATATGAGCTTCAGGTTGCGGATTTTTCGAAGGTTTTAGGCTTTGAGCTTCAGCCTGGGCATGAGGTGGTGCTGCCCAATGAAAGGCTTTCACTCATTTTGCAGCGCCTTTCAAAACACGGCCGCATGCTCGCCAAAAGCGGAGGCGGTTCTGCCGCCAATACCATCTGCATCCTGTCTGCCTTGGGCCATGAGACCCTGTTTTTGGGAGTAGCCGGAGCGAATGAGGCGGGGGATGAGGTCCTGGCCTCCATGAAGGGTGTAAATACCGCCCTGGTGCAACGAGTTGGCGAGAATCAGGTGTGTCTTGTGCTCTTAAGCCCAGGAAGTAGGGACAGGGGGCTTTGTGTGTTTTCCGCCTGCAATGCCCTTTCTTCCCTGCCCGAAACCTGGCCGAATGCCCTGGTAAATGTGCGCTCTCTGCACCTGTCTTCCTTTTCTGATGTGAGCCAAATATGGTTACAGGAGGCACTTGTCCAGGGTCTTACCAGTCAGCAGCTTTTAAGTTTAGACCCAGGTGAGATATACGCCTCCTTGGGCATCGAGGGGCTTTTAAGGCTTTTGCGGCGCACCAATTTGTTGTTTATCACAGGCCATGAGGTGAGTCTTCTGACTGGTAAACCCGTGGAGGAGGGTGTAAAAAGGCTTTTGGCCATGCTTTTTGCGCATAAGCCAGATTTTCACATCTTTGAGGAGGCAGAAGGGGCCGTGATAGTGGTAAAACAGGGCAAACATGGGGCCACTGCCTTTGGGGCCAATGGCCTTGTGTTGCATGTGCATGCCTGTGAGGTGGCGCAAGTAGTGGACACCACCGGTGCAGGGGATGCCTTTAATGCAGGGTTTCTCCATGCCATGATGCAAGGCAAATCCCTTGAGGTCTGTATGAAGCAAGGGCATCAAGTGGCGGCCCTATCCCTTTCGGACTTTGGCAGGAACTGGCTGAATGTCCTTACAGCTTCAAATGGGGTTTTTCAACATCTAAAGGAGATTGGGCCGCTGGTATGAGTGATGAGAAAAATTTAGCCAATGAATTTGGTGTGCGTGCATGGCTTGCCGTCAAACGGCTTCCCATGAACGATGAATGCAGAAATTTGGCTAACCTGATACTTGATGCCATCAGCGAGGGTGTCTTTACCATCGACAAGGATTTTTGCATCATTGAATTCAATAAGACTGCCGAACGGATAACCGGCTGGAAACGGGAGGATGTGATCGGCAAGAGGTGTAAGGACATCTTCAGGTCCAATATATGTGATTCCAATTGCATGCTTGCCAGGAGCGTAAGTTGTCTCATGCGCCTGAGCAGTCAGCGGGTGTTCATCAAGACAGCCACAGGCCGTACAATACCCATCAGTATTGCATCCGCTCCGCTCTTCGATGAAAACGGCGATCTTATCGGTGGAGTGGAGACCTTCAGGGATATCACCAAGTCCGTGGAGCAGGAGTTGATTCTGGACAGTGTAGCTGATGGTGTATTTACCGTGGACGAGGAATTTCGCATCACCCTGTTCAATAAGGCGGCTCAAAAGATAACCGGATATACGGCGGAAGAGGCCATCGGCAGACACTGCCACGAGGTCTTTCGTTCCAGTATCTGCGGAAATGCCTGTGCATTAAATCAGAGCATGAAGAAAAGGCAGGCCGTGCTCAATTGTTCGGCCCAGATAGAGCAGAAAGCAGGAAGACGTATTGCCATCAGCATAAGCGCTGCCCCGATTCTGGATGATGAAGGCAATGTCATCGGTGGAGTGGAGACCTTTCGAGACCTGACCGAGATTCAGACGCTGCGCAAACAGGTGACACAATATTACACATTTGGAGACATCATCAGTAAAACCGCCTCCATGCAGCGCATCTTCGACATTCTGCCCGAGATCGCCAAAAGCGACAGCAATGTCCTGATTCTGGGCGAAAGCGGCACGGGAAAGGAACTGATAGCCCGCGCCCTGCATAACTACAGCAATCGGGCCAAGGGGCCCTTTGTTGCGGTGAACTGCGGGGCATTGCCAGATACCCTGCTGGAGTCCGAGCTGTTCGGCTATAAGGCAGGCGCCTTTACGGACGCCAAGAAGGATAGGCCTGGCAGGTTTGCTGCCGCTGAAAAGGGCACCATCTTTTTGGATGAGATCGGTGACATCTCACCCGCCCTTCAGGTGAAACTTTTGCGGGTGCTCCAAAGCAAGACCTATGAACCCCTGGGCTCCAATCAGCCGGTGCAGGCCAATGTGCGAGTGATAGCGGCCACCAATAAGGACCTGGCGGCATTGGTGAAGGAGGATAGGTTCCGGGAAGACCTGTTCTATCGTCTAAATGTGGTGAAGATCACCCTGCCTCCGCTGCGGGAGCGCAAAAACGACATCCCCCTGCTGGTGCAACATTTTATCAATAAATTTAATATCCAGAAGGATAAGTCCATAGAAGGTATGTCCGATGAGGCCTTGTATCTGTTGATGCAATATGATTTTCCAGGCAACATTCGGGAATTGGAAAATATCGTGGAGTATGCCTTTATCCTCTGCACTACAGGTTTGATTCAGCCTCAACACCTGCCCGAACCCTTCAATGTCATGAGCGTGGAAAAGGAGCAAAAGGGCCTTAATCTGGAAAAACCTTTGAGCCTGGCTGAGATAGAAAAGAGGGCCATCTATACCGCCCTGGAGCGCAATCGTTTTCGCAAAATGGCCACCTGCAGGGAGTTGGGCATCTCCAAGGATACACTGCGCAGAAAGATTCAACTTTATGGCATTGAACTGCCGGACACCTCTGAAGATTGATTGGTTGCACAATTCCAACTGATTGTCAGGAGATAGTTATGAAAAGAATCGAAGCGATTATTCGGCCTGTGAAGCTGGACGAGGTAAAGGATGCCCTGAATTCACTGGGCATAAAGGGAATGACGGTATCGGAGGTACGGGGATATGGGCGTCAAAAAGGACATGCAGAGATATATCGCGGCATGGAGTATGTGGTGAGTTTTGTGCCAAAGGTCAAGATTGAGATCGTATTGCAGGATGAACAGGTGGAGGCTGTGATAGACAGGATATGCGAAATCGCTGCCACAGGAAAGGTGGGAGACGGCAAGATATTTGTCATGCCCATAGAGGATGTGGTGCGCGTCAGAACCGGTGAGAGGGGTGTAGAGGCCGTCTAATGCCTTTCATGCAAGAGACATTTTTGTTCAACGATTACATGGCATTACAAAAATGTAAGTTTTTTGTGGATGCAGCAAGGTCTTACAGATATTTCTTCTGTTAAATCAATATATTACCATCAGCGTTGTCATGGTATGTAATTTGCTTTTCTGTTCAAGATGCTTTGTAAACATACAACGCATGAATTTTTGAACAGAAAAGAGTGACCCAATGACACAGATTCAGGCAGGTGATACGGCTTTTATGTTGGTGGCTGCGGCCTTGGTGCTTTTGATGGTGCCTGGGCTCGCCCTTTTTTATGGTGGAATGGTGAGAAGTAAAAATGTGCTTGGCACCATTATGCAGAGTTTCATTCTCATTTCTGTCGTGGGTCTTGAATGGGTTTACCTGGGTTACTCCATGTCTTTTGGTCCGGACCTCAATGGAGTTACAGGCAGTCTTGCCTGGTTGGGTTTGAGCGGTGTGGGAGCGGCGCCAAATCCTGATTATGCCCCAACCATTCCCCAATCTGTATTTATGATATATCAGTGCATGTTCGCCATCATCACGCCGGCCTTGATCTCCGGTGCATTTGCCGAGCGCATGCGTTTTGCCCCGTTTTTGGTCTTCAGCCTGTTGTGGGCCGTTCTGGTCTATAATCCGGTCTGCCATTGGGTTTGGGGAAACGGTGGTTGGCTGAAGGCCATGGGCGTGCTGGATTTTGCAGGCGGTTTGGTGGTGCATTTGAGTTCAGGTGCGGCTGCCTTAGCCGTAATTCTCGTCATAGGAAGGCGCAAGGGCTATGGAAGGCAGGAGATGCTGCCTCATAACCTGCCCATGACCCTCATGGGAACCGGTCTTTTGTGGTTCGGGTGGTTCGGCTTCAATGCAGGAAGCGCCCTTGCTGCAGATGGCATAGCCGCGAACGCCTTTGTCTCTACACACCTGGCCGGTATGGCAGGCATGGCCATGTGGGTCCTGGCGGAGTGGATGCACAGGAGAAAGCCCACCACACTGGGAGCTGCCTCCGGAGCAGTGGCTGGGCTTGCCACAGTGACTCCTGCAGCAGGTTTTGTCGGGCCTAATGCGGCGGTGTTTATAGGCCTTCTGGCCGGTATGGCCTGTTATTGGGCTGTGGCGCTGAAACCACGCATAGGCTATGACGACAGCCTGGATGTAGTGGGCATACATGGTTTGAGCGGGGTTGTTGGAACCCTGTGTCTTGGCATGTTTGCGTCGAAGATGGTGAATCCAGCTGGTGCAGACGGTCTTTTTGCAGGCAATTCAAAATTTTTTATGATTCAACTTACAGGGGTGGTGGCTGTGTTGGTTTATGCCTTTGGGGTCACCTTTGTGCTGGCCAAGGCCATAGATGTCATGATGGGGCTCAGGGTGTCCGAGGCAGCCGAGGTGGATGGTCTGGACCTCAGCGAGCATAGCGAGACGGCCTACAGCCATTAGAAGATCAACGGGAGCCTCGAAAAATCGCCCTTTTGCTCACAACTGCGTAATGCTCACATAGCTGTCTGTGCGCAACGCACAGGCAGGTATGGAGTAGGGGCGTATTTCATCAATACGCCCCTAATGCTTTTTCGTCTTCATTGCGCCTTGTTCTCGAACGAACATTCTAATTTTTCAAGGCCCCCTGACATCATCTTTCCGTTAAGGGATGTTTCAAATTTTGTGGCCTCCCTTAGATTTTACTGAATAGCTCTATTCGCTCTTTCGGCCATCTTTATCACTCATGCCATGCTGTCAAGATAATTGCAATAATATTTCTTGTAATTCATCTGTCTGTCATTTACACCTGATTATAATACCTTCAATGGGCAAAAGCCCTCTGCGATAACCTCATACCCTCAAAGTCTGTGATTATGATAGGCGCATATTGCGCCTTAATTTAAGGCCATTTTTATGGCCAATCACTCGTTCTGTACTGCAATACCCCTATTTTTTCAAAAAAATTGCCTGTTTTGATTTGAAACACCTGAATAAATCAGGTGTTAATGCACAGAGAAGAGGCAATCAAATTTGCGCAAATTGCGCTGTCATTGTCTTTAATATTGGCTCAAAATTAGCCCATAAATTTATAAATATTGGACTTTATAAAGCTATAGATATCTTGATTGCTATTGTTATATAAAACCTAACAATTTGATTTTATAGATAAAAATACCATAAGTAATGCCTGTTGACAATACAAAAAACTGAATTGGCATTCAGATTGCAGTATCTATTTGCAACAGGACAGGCAACGAATCGAAAAGGCAGGAGTGGTAACGCACGGAAACAATTATGCTGTTCTGGCAGTTATTACAATCGGGTTTTAATAATTTTATTGCAGCAGGTTAATATTTTAAGGGGTCTTGAAAGATTAGAATTTTCGCCGAAGAGCAACGCAGTTATCGGGCGAAAGGGCAATTTTGCAAGGCGCCCTTTATAAGAAAGGAGAAAGGCCATGAGTACTCTCACCCTCACAAGAAAATATATAGGCAGATTGTCAAACATGAGTTCAAAGCCAGTTTCCGGAACAACATCCAGAGAGCATGGAGTTACATCCATCAGTGAAATCTGTTTGATGTGTTTCACCTTTGTCCTGTTTTTGGCCATGGGTCCCTTTTCTGCCATAGCAGTGGTACCAAGCCTCATGTCCTTGGCTCCATCGGAAGATATGCAGGAACCCCAGCATATGTAGTCGATTATAAGGCTGATTTGACCATAACGGTCTGAATTTTAATTCACTCTTAAAGGAGGTTTGTCATGGCAACTAATGTATCGTCTGTTTTGTCGTCCATTGGCGCGTTGGCCGAGCCGAGGCTGGCCAGTGCAAAGGTTACAGGGTTAACGCTCTTGGCCCTGTTGTTGACAGCCATAGGTCTGGGTACCGGTGTTTATAGCTTTATCGTGGGGCATGAGCACCTGTATGCTGTCACAAGAGAGGTCCCGTGGGGCATTCTCATCTCCTCTTATGCCTATTTCGCCATTATCTCCACGGGGTTGTGTCTCTTGGCCGCTATCAGCCACCTGTTCGGCGGAAATGCCCTGGCTCCTCTGGCCAATCGTGGTGTGTATCTCTCCATCATCACGATTCTTTCGGCCTTTTCCATCATCGGAATGGAGCTGGAAAGCCCCTGGCGCATGCTGATCTACAATGTGTTGACTCCAAATCTGTCATCCAATATCTGGTGGATGGGGACACTTTACGGTTTGGCGGTTGCATGTATGGCAGTGGAGTTTCTGGCCATTTTGATGGGTAGATTCGGCATAGCCGTGGCTATCGGTTGTGTGGGGGCATTGGCTGAGGTGGGGGCCAACAGCAATCTGGGTGCGGTCTTCGCTACACTTGCGGCCCGTCCCTTCTGGTACGGTGCACAGCTTCCAGTCTATTTTCTGGCATCTGCTGTGACCTGCGGTGCGGCGGCCATCATTATGTTCACACACATCGCCTATAAATTGCGCGGGGAAGAGGTGGATGCCGAGACCAAGGCAGGGATTAAGAGTGCAGGCAAGATTATGACCATGATGCTCTTTCTCCTGGCGGTTGCCACTGTATGGCGCACCATCGTCTTCTTTACGGGTGAGACCGAGCTTTCCAGCGCCGCCGTGGCAAATCTTCTTACAGGCCCTGCATCCATCAACTTCTGGCTGTTTGAGACTCTCATCGGCATGGTTATACCCATCGGTCTGTTGCTCTTCAGCAGAATGGAGAATCTGGCGGCCATGTCCGCTGCCGCCTTCATGGTGCTGGTGGGGGCATTTTTTCAGAGATACGACCTGGTGACTGTAGGACAGCAGACCCCTGTGTATTATGGGTTGGAGACCAGCCTGCCGAGTTTCATGGGGTATGCGCCATCTGCAGGCGAACTCCTGGTGGTTATGGGTGGTATTGCCCTCACTTTCCTGGGCTTCCTGGCTGGTGAGAGACTGTTCGGCAAGGTCTTCAGACATAGCGGTCATCATTAAAATTTAAATCGACTAAAGGGCAGGGGCGGGTAGTGAACCGCTCCTGCAATAACTTCTCTGAACGAACTATTTGAAACAATTAGATAATTTAATTTGTGCCACGCCTTGCAACAAGGAGATATGAATATGACTACTACCATTACTACCAAAAACTACGACAAGACATCTGTTTTGACTCCGGTTGAAGACAATCGCGAGCATGAAGTCGGTTTGTGGCAGTCTGTTGGAGGCGTAAAGCAGAATGAACCGGTTTTTTCCATAGGGACGGCTGCCGCCATGCTGGAAGTGCATCCCCGCACCCTGCGCATCTATGAACAGGAGGAACTCATCCATCCGCTCAGAAAAGGGCAGAGACGTTATTATTCACTAAATGACATTCAATGGGTGGTATGCCTCCGCTCCATGATACATGACCACGGCATCAGTGTGGCAGGCATCAAAAAGCTTTTGCGCTACACGGCCTGTTGGAGTATAGTGAATTGCCCTTTGAGCAAGCGCAAGGAGTGTACCGCATATCAGTCTTACACAAAACAAGGAGAACAGGAGGCCGACGGCTTTAATATGTCGGGCCCTTCCTCTTAAGGGAAGCTTGCAAAATTGCCTTTTCGGCCGATAACTGCGTTGTCCGTCGGTGAAAAATGCTCACATACCTGTCTGCGTGCACTGCGCAGTCAGTCAGCTCAGCTTTTTCGCCTTCATAGCGCCTTGTTCTCGAACGAAAATTCTAATTTTTCAAGGCTCCCTTAAATGAATGATTGTGTGGTGTTCGCTTGTTTGAAGAGGCTATTCGATGTCATGGGATTATATGAATGGACAGCCTTTTGTTATTGGTATTTTTGATTATTGTCTGGTTCGTTGTTAACAAGTGGCTTTTGCCCAAGCTGGGCATGCCCACCTGAATGTCACCTGGGAACGGTCGTTCCTGTGAATTGCCTCAGAGACCTGTTAAAAAACGAAATAACTCCGGTGATTCTGCTTCCGGTAAGAGTGAATGAGCATGGCAGAGACGTGTAATCCGCCTGTATTTGTCAAGATTCCCTGTTATGTAACGGGCCGTCTGGTGCTGGATACAGATAGGGAGCGTATCCGGCAGAAGCTCGCCCGTTTTCTGGTAGAGGAACGCAACTATCTCTTAAGTGAGCTCATCCTGGACCGAGAGATAGATCTGGAGGTCATGGGTGAGCGGATCAAGAGTTTTGTGGATATCTCTGTGGTGATAAACGGCAGGACACTCATGATCCTGCGGGGCGGGCCCGGATCCGTGGTCTCACGAGAAACAGGCACACTGGCCGCAGCCAGGCTCCTGGAACCGGATTACATCATTCCATGGGCGGTGCAGGCCAATCTCTTTGACTGTGCCTTCATGGACGTGCTTCACAAAAAGGCCCTGGCCTATGGCTGGGAACACATACCATTCCGTCATAAGCTGCTGGAACTCACCAGGGACTGGGTCCCTGCACCGCTTCCCGCCAACAAGATACACCTGGAGCGCCAACTACTCTATTCTTACGATACACACGGCTGAAAGACTCGACTCCAGACGTCAGGTGGCGTCTTGATCTGTAAGTAGTCTATCGTCTTCCTTCAAAATGAAAAGATTCGAGCTTTTCGAGCACGGTGCCGACATCGGTGTGAGGGGGTTGGGAAAGACACTGTCTCAAGCCTTTGAAAATGCTGCCTTGGCCATGTTTTCCATAGAGGTGCCCTACATAAAAAACATAGTTGCCACCTGCTTCTGGCAGTTTTCCTGTGAATCCTATGATCAAGAAGGACTTCTGACCGCATGGTTGAACACACTGATCTCGTACGCAGACCTTTATAGAGCGGTATTTTGCAGTTTTGATGTAACCATCGAAGATTGCAGCCTTACAGCAAGAGTAGGCGGTGTCCCTTTGAATGACTTGCAGGGAGAAAAGGGGGTGGAGGTGAAGGGCGCCACCTTTACCGAGTTGTATGTAGGCCGAAGGGACGGTATCTGGATCGCCCAGTGCGTGGTGGATGTATGAAAGAGGGACTTGTTAAAATCAGTGACTGGCAGTGGGAGATGCCCATGCATGGGCCCATGAACTGCCCTGCCTGGTTTTTTGCAGACAGGGGGCTTATGCTGGAAATGGACGCCAAGGTCTTCGAGCAGCTGCACAACGTAGCCTGTCTGCCGGGCATCGTTCGAGCCGCCATGGCCATGCCTGACGCCCACTGGGGTTATGGTTTTCCCATAGGCGGCGTAGCTGCCTTTGACGCAAATGCCGGAGGCGTCATCTCTGTGGGTGGAGTGGGTTATGACATCTCCTGCGGAGTGCGCTGTTTCGCCACCGGGCTTAGAAGAGAACAGGTGGCGAAGGGGCTTGCCAGTCTCATGGAAGACCTGTTCAGGACAATTCCGGCAGGAGTGGGTTCAGAGGGCAAGATCCGTCTGACCCCTGAGCGACTGGACGAGGTCCTGGCTGGTGGCGCAAGATGGGCGGTGGAAAATGGCTATGGTTTGAGAGAAGAACTTGAATACATTGAAGAACATGGCTGTATGCAGGGTGCTGACCCTTCCTGTGTCTCTGCCCTGGCCAAGGAGAGGCAGTACCGCCAGGTGGGGACTTTGGGGTCGGGTAATCATTATCTCGAAATACAGTCTGTTGACGAGATATATTGTGAAGACACCGCCGGGGTTTTCGGACTTGAGAAAGATGGGGTGGTCGTCTCCATACACTGCGGTTCCCGTGCATTAGGGCATCAGATCGGCACTGATTATATTCAGATTCTGGGCAGGGCTGCCAAGAAATACGGTATTCCCATTCGAGAAAGGGAATTGGTCTGCGCGCCAATCCTTTCTCCTGAAGGCGAGCGGTATTTCAAGGCCATGGCCTGTGGTGTGAACTGCGCCCTGGCCAATCGTCAGGTCTTGGGCCATCTGGTGCGGGAGGTCTTTTCGCGTCACTTTCCATCTGCATCCCTGCGCCTCATCTACGATGTCAGCCACAACACCTGCAAGGTGGAGGCCCATGAGGTAAGCGGCGTATCAAAGCGCCTTTATGTGCATCGCAAGGGTGCCACACGGGCCTTTGGGCCAGGAAGACCTGAATTGCCTGAGGCATATCGAGACGTTGGCCAGCCAGTGTTTATCGGCGGCACCATGGGTACCTGTTCTTACATACTGGCAGGCACAGAGATGGGCGAGGAACTGGCGTGGGGTTCAGCATGTCACGGGGCAGGCAGGGCCATGAGCAGAAATGCGGCACTCAAACGCTGGAAGGGCAGGGATGTGGTGGCATCACTGGCTTCCAAGGGCATTATTGTCAAGGCCGTGAGCTGGCAGGGTGCTGCAGAGGAGGCCCCTGGAGCTTATAAGGACGTGACCGCTGTGGTGAACGCCGCATACAATGCAGGTCTGGTGAAAAAGGTAGCGAAGGTGTTGCCCATGGCATGCCTCAAGGGTTAACGGATTGAGGTTGGTTTAAGACATTGAATCTAAATCTTCGTAAAACAGACGCAGCGTGGTTGTGGGCAGGGCTTTCAGGCCTTTTGTGTGCCTTGGCCTTTCCGCCGTTTAATCTTGCGCCATTGGCCTGCTGTTTTCTTGCGCCCCTGCTTTGGGCTGTTGCAGGCAAGGGTGTGGCTTGCGCCTTCAGACTGGGTTTTTTTGCCGCGGTCTGTTTTTTCAGCGCGCTTTTGTGGTGGCTGGTCCCCACACTTTCTCGATTCGGAGCCATGGAGATATGGGCGGCTGCCCCCATCATAGGGCTTTTGATACTGTACCTCTCGCTTTTTTGGGGAATCTGGGCTGTTTTTTGGGTATTTTTGCAGCAGAAAGGTCTGGCCTCCTGGCAGATATGTATAGCAGCGTCAGCCTTCTGGGGTGTGCTGGAGTGGTGTCGCGAGATATTTTTTACCGGCTTTCCCTGGGGAAATCCTTTATACGCACTTTCTGAATTCCCTGTCTTTTTACAACTTGTTGAAATTATAGGTATTCATGGCTTTGTAGCTGTATTGATTCTGCTCAATCTGCTGCTGTGGCATGCCTTGCAGTCCTTTAGAGAGACCGGTATCAGGCAGGGTGCTTCTGTTGCCTTGCTCTTTTTCGTCCTTGTCGCTGTGCTTTTTTTGCATGGAAGATGGCGCATTGAGTCTGTCAGGGCGCAGGATGCAGGTTTTCCTTCCTTGCCTGTGGCGGTGTTGCAAGGCTCCTTCCCCATGGATGTGAAGTGGCGGCCTGAGTTTCAGGAAGAGACAGTGGATCGTTATACAGATCTGGCTCGGAATGCCTTGAGCGATATGCAGCGAAAGGCCTTACTTCCATTGAAAGACAAGGCCAGAGTTTTGCCTCTGATGGTACTGCCTGAGACCGCTGCGCCATTTTATTTTCAGGAGCTGGGACCTGCAGCCCAAAGACTTTTGTATGTGGCCTATGACCTGAATATATGGATGTTGTTCGGAAGTCTGGCCTATGTACCAGCGCCTGACGGAGGCAAGGCCATGCTTGGGCAGTTGAACAGCGCATACCTCATAGACTCGCAGCCCAGGGTGTTGGGCCGGTACGACAAGAGACATCTGGTGCCGTTCGGCGAATATCTGCCGTTAAACGGTGCATTGGAGTGGTTGCGGGAGGTATTCCCCACGGCAGGTGATTTTTTGCCGGGTGTAGCCGATAACATCGTACTGAAGGCGGACGGTCTGCGTATAGGGGTACTCATTTGTTTCGAGAGCATCTTTCCTGAGCTGTCTGCTGAAATGGCCAGGGCAGGGGCGCGTATCCTGGCGGTCATAACCAACGATGCTTGGTTCGGACGGACCGGCGCTCCGTATCAGCACGAGGCCATGTCTGTATTTCGGGTTATTGAGACCCGTAGATGGCTTTTAATGTCAGCCAATACGGGTGTGAGCTCCATTTTTACCCCCTGGGGGGAGAGAGTCGGACGGACCCGGCTTTTCGAACCGGGTTATTTGACCGCCGATGTCCGTCTTCGGGATGATGTCACCTTCTATGCAAGCAGGGGTTATGTCATTGTGCCGGTCTTTTTGGCGCTGCTGGCCAGTCTCGGACTTATTGCGGCATTAACCCGCAGGGAAAGGGAAAACACTCATTGATTCTTGAAACCATCTCCCTTGCCTGAATATCCAAGGGTTACCGCTTTGGCTATTGTCTGCGAAATTCTATGCGGTGCTCCCTGTTTTCCCTCTCAACGGCTCGAAAGCCGTCTTGGGTCAAATAGGTGTCATAGCTCTTTTCATCCAAGTGCAGCACACTTCCCTCGAACCAGCCGTCCTGTTTGTAGCCGTGCAGATATGCAGCGACCTTGCCATCCCGGCGGATATCCAACTGGACTTCGCCGTCATAAAAGGAGCTGTAACCGCTGAATCTGCCGGTTGGAACACTATATCCGAGTGATTTGGTCCCATATCCACTGGTAGAAGGGGCCGAAGGCGCTGGCTCAACCCGTTTCCAATCATCCGTTTGAGGGGGAGGAGCCGCTTCATTTCCTGATTCAGCCAATGCCCCAAGTAACAGGGCGCCGCCTATGACACCAGCCGCTACCAGGGCTGCGTCGTCGGAGTTGTCTTTATGCCGATGTTGTTCTGCGCGGCCTCCATGCAGCCTTGGCCTGATCTCGAACACCGCCCTGCATCCTCTGTCCACCCAGATGCCGCCGTCGTCGAACCCCCAGCTCTGCCACCTGACACATGGGGCCTTGGACAGCTCCCTTATGAGCCTGACTCCGCCGCTGGTGTCGGCTGGACAGTAGTTATAGCCCCTGTCGTTGCTTTCACATCGTATTTCTTTAGGATACCCAGGCTCATGTGGGGCCATGGGTGGAGGGGGTGAGGCATAGGCAGGCGGTGTCGAAGGCCTGTTATATCCATGGGGCGGAATGCCGCCGCCTATTTCAAATTCCGCCCTGCATCCTCTGTCCACCCAGATGCTGTTTCTATCATAACCCCAGGTACGGCCATAGATACAATCAGCCTCAGATAGCTGATTCACTAAGTGTACAGGCCCTCGAATCTCCGCCGGGCAGCGGTTATATCTTTTTTTTTCGCTCTCGCAGATTACGGTGTAGGAGAATGCCTTGAATGGTAGGATTTGTGTGAGAATGGCCAGGATGGCAGCAATTGCAATAGGGGTACGAGACATGGCTACACTCCATCTATATATTTTGGCTGTAAAACCATAACAAAATTTTTATGGGTTGTCACCTGCTTTTATTTTTCCTTGTCTGCAGGCAGGCATGGGCTCATTGGGTCTCCAGTTGGCCATCACCGAGTCATTGAAGTCCTTGTGGCAGGAAAGGCAGAGCCCCACATACAAAATGCGGTTCAATTCCTGGGCATTAAATGGCCTCAGGCCTGGTCTGGAGGTGTGAACCAGTGAGTCCCCCTGAATGTTCACAAAGCTGTCTGTGGCCTGTTTGGGGGTTGAGTTAGGGAGCTGCATGGCAGGCGTAAAGTGCCACTGGCCGTTTTTGAAACTGAGGTTTCCGGTCCCCAGCCCAAGGGCCCTTGGGTCTATGTGACACTCACTGCAGGTACGGCCCTTTTTTTGAGTGGTGTGAGGGTCCATTTTGGAGACCGTAAAACGCACAAATTCCTGCTCTTGTCTGCCCCTTTCATCCAGAAAGGAGACCAGGTCCTGTCAGCCAGGCACCAATACCACTATCTCCTTGGAGTTGTCTCTTTTTTCCAATACGCCCAATGGCGGGACCTCATGGCGTATGAAGCCTCGAAACTCCTGCCAAAGCCCGAGGGTGTTTCGTGCGCTTACCTTGTCCAATTGTTCCTCGGCCTTTTTATAGCGCACATGACAGCCATAGCACTGGGGCACCCATGTGCTGTGACAGGCCTGACATGAGAGGTTTTTGTGCACCGGCCGTGTGCAGTCCTGGGCTGGTGGCTTGAGTTCATGCCTTTTCTCATTCATTTTTGTCTTGAGGTACAGGCCGTTTTCGTCCTTTTCAAGGGAGAGACGGGGCCACAGAGGGGTCCTTTTGCCCTTTGGGTAATAGGAATTGTCCTTGGAGGCCTCAAAAATGAGCTCTAATATGGGGCGCTGAGTGTGACAGTGTTCGCAGCGCACCTCCAATTGTTCCTCCAGATGGGCGTGCCTTTGGCCGTCTCCCATGACCTCGCGTTGCGTGTGGCAGTCGATACAGACCATGCCTGCCTTGTGATGAATATCCTCCGGAAATTTGCGATAGAACCTGCCGTCCGCCAGGGTGTCTGATTTGAGTTTGCCTGCCTCAAAGGGCACTCCATACCCCTCGGATTCGTAGATGCCTTGATAGGAGAGCCCGATACGGCCGCTGCGATTGTGACAGCGCACACAGTTTTCCATGGGGATCTTTTTTATGATCTGCGGATGCCATTCCTCTTTTTTGCCACCCTTTGCCAGAAACTCCTCTTTGGTGCCCGTAAAGTGACAGGCAGTGCAGCCACCGCCCTTTTGGGCCATAAAGTCAGGTAACTTGCCCTTTTCCACCCATAGGTGACAGCTTCCGCAGAGTTTTCTGAAATAATCCACGGCATGTGTGTGGGTATTGAATGCCGCTATGGACTCTATGGAGATATCCTCGTTGCGGTCAGGGTATTCGCCCCAATAGTAGCGCAGGGTGGAAAGGATGCCGCGATTTGTGGCCATGAGGGAGTTTTTGCTCCATTTGATCTGTCTGGTATGACAGCCGGCTTGTCCGCAGGTGCGTTCCACGAACTTGAGCTCCCCTGGGTTTTTAACCATGCCGCGATGGGCATCCAACTTGTTCGCGGATAGGGCATTTCCCAAGTGACAGAATGCGCAGCCGAACTCCCTGCCGTGTGCCTTGTCGGGTTTTTCCTGGTGGCAACCCAAGCACATGTCCACCTGGCCGGGTTTTGTGAGGGTTACGGTCTGAGGGGCCTTTTCAGCCGCATGACTAAATGCAAAAAGGCTTGAGATTACAAGAAAAATACATACAAAAGGCCCTTTAACCAAAGAAGCATATGAAAGCAGGGCCTTTTGCATGGCATTGTTTCCTTCAGCTTACAGCCTGCTTGAAAAAGGCAGGCAGATCAAAGACGCTGCGCAGAAGCTCGGGAGTCATGTATTTTAGAGGCATCGAGGCCATGCGTTGCTTGGCCTTTTTCAAATTCATGTCCGTTAGTGGGTCATATTTTTTGCTGGCCATGACCCAGCTCCACATGCCGCTGGGATAGGTGGGCACAAAGCCCCAGTAGAAACGAACGATGGGGAAACCCGCCGCCTTCAGGTTGTTTTGCATGGCCTTCAAAATCTCCATGTCGTAAAACGGGGATTCGGACTGGGCTACCAGAATGCCGTCTTCCTTGAGGCTTGCAAGGCATTTTTTGTAGAAATCCGCCTGAAACAGGCCTACGGCAGGCCCAATGGGGTCTGTGGAGTCCACCAGAATCACATCAAAGCGAGTCTGATTCTCCTCCATGAACTGAACCCCGTCTCTTACCTGAACCTCAACCCTTGGATTTCCTGTGAGCTCGCAGGCAATTTGCGGAAAAAAGCGTTTACAGGTCTCTATCACCAGGCCGTCTATCTCGCAGAGCACGGCCTTTTTTACTGTATCATGCCTTACCACCTCGCGAATGGCGCCGCCATCCCCTCCGCCTATGACCAGCACCTGTTCAGGGTTTGAGTGTAAAAACATGGCGGGGTGCACCAGCAGCTCATGGTATGTCCACTCATCCCTGTCCGTGGTCATGAACAGGCCGTCTAACAGCAGCACTCGGCCAAATGCCTCTGTATCCAGTACCTGAATCCTTTGATACTTGGATTCGCTTACAAACAGGGTCTCTTTTACCTTGAGGCTGAAGCCTATGGTGTTGTGATGATATTCAGTGAACCAGAGTTCCATGAAACAGCTCCTTTGATGATTTTAAGAGGAAGGAATGGCAGAGAAAAAGAAGAATGGTCGGGGCGAGAGGATTCGAACCTCCGGCCCTCTGCTCCCAAAGCAGATGCGCTACCAGGCTGCGCTACGCCCCGAACCGAAATATCGAAAAAATCTAACACGAAGATGCCATTATTTCAAGATGTTACAGGGAATGAATCTGTAAGGGCCTAACACATAGATTTTGTTAGATTTTAAGGTAAATTTTCCCATTTTTCCAGGGAGAAACGCCGAAAAGTTATTGGTAGGTTGTCCATGAGCTGGTCAGGGAAATTGGTCGGGCGAGAGGCAATGTTCCAATGCTTCCTCAAGGCTTTCTGAAGAAGAAATCGTGTTACGGCGTTAACAACTTGAAGCCGGTGTAATCCAGCACTCGTGTGGCCGTATTTTCCACCAGCTCCTGAATCACCACCTCCATGACATGCCATACCTTGACTCCAGCTCGCACGCATCCTGTGATGGAGTGGCCGGTCCTGCCACAACTCATGTGCATGTGCAAAATTGGGGCGCCTGTCTCGCTGTCTGGAAAGATGGTCCCCACTCCAAAGGCCTCATGAGTGCCCAATAGGCTGGTTTTCAGAGGAATAAACGGCTGTTTTTCCCCATTTTCAGGCCCGACCACCAATTGACTGCCATGGTCCGCGCCGCCCAGTGCCCAGACCACCGCCCTTTCTATGTGTTGCTCTTGAGCAAACCTTTCTATGGTTTCATGGAGTATCTCCTCGTGCTCCAGCCTTAAGACAAAGATTCTACCGCTTTTGGCCTGGGAGTATCTCATTGCCGTCTCCTTTAGTGTTTATTCACAAGATGTTTATGAAATGTACTATACAAAAGGCAGTTCATAAATGAAATGCCAGACAGCATTTTGCGATATTGCATTCGTTTTGCCTATAACATTCTCAAAATCCATTGGAATAAACGATTTGAAGCGCCAAGGATTAACCTGTAACCTTTTGGAAAAAATATAGAAAGGGGGGAATTGTGAATGATTGGGCTGTTTAGAGTTTTTCTGGTGCTCTCTTCGCTTTTGTTCTCGCATTCACTTTGGGCGAACGAAGCCTGTTTTATCGAGGACGCAGTGGTGGCCGAGTCCAATGCCGATACGCCGCAGCTCTCCACAGCAGAGTTTAAAAAGGCCATAAAAGACGGCCTGTTGGTGCTGGATAACCGTCCATACAAGGAATGGGCCGTCAGTCATATCCCTGGTGCCATTGTGGTTGCGCCCAAGCCAGGCGTGAGCAAGGCACTTTACACTTCAGATGTGGCGGAGGTCAAACGCATTGTCAACGAAGATAAGACAAGGCCCATCGTGCTCTATTGTGACGGTATTTACTGCGGCAAGAGCAAGCGAGTGGCTCAGGATCTGATAAAAGAAGGCTTTACTCATGTATTCCGCTATCAATTGGGAATACCTATCTGGCGGAGTCTTGGCAATCTAACTCAGTGCGAATTGGACGGCATTCGATACATCTATCAAAATGATAAGACTGCGTGGTTTATAGACAGCCGAAAGGCGGAGCTTTTTGCCAAGGGCAGTCTTCCAACAGCCAAGAATATACCATTTGATGGTGTTATGGATGGCAAGGATGTGGGAGAGATATTTAAAGCAAAAGAAGACGGAAGGCTTCCAGTTGATGACAGAAACACTCGCATCGTGGTCTTCGGCCAGAATATAGATGAGACAAAACGAGTAGCCGAGGGATTGGTAAAAGAGGCATTTCACAATGTCTGTTTCTATGCCGGAGACATCAAAGACATTCTAATCTTGAGTGAAAAAAATAAAGAAGGGAGATAGTTATGCGCATACTTCATGGAATCTGTTGCTTGGTGTGTCTTTTTTTGATTTCAGCCGTTGCATGGGCGGATTCTACTCGCAGCGGATATGTCATCTTGCATGTGGATTTATCCCGCTATAAGGATGAACCAGTTAGGCTTTGGGTGCCGTACCCAATTTCTGATCAATATCAATTAGTTTCCGAAAAGATATTCTTGATGCCAAAATATTCAGCAAAAAACACAACTCCTTTTTCATGCCTTCGTTAAGTCATAGATAATGGCTCATCAAGTAGCGGGTATTTATAGCCTGGCGCAAAGGTTGTTAACAGCACATGATTTGTCCTGAATCATGGTACATAATTCGTCCGGTTTTAAGATGGGCATGATAAGAAGATATCCATTAGACGGGCAGAGATGACTCAGAATGCTCACATATCTGTCTGCGTGCAATGCACAGGCAGGAACTCGGGGCGTATTGAAATACGCTCCTCCCTCCTTGTTCTTAAACGAAAATCCTGATTTTTAGCAGTTCCAGTCCTTCTTTAGAATTTTTCATATTCGTCATTTTTTTGTCACAATTTCCTATTATTAACCATGCACAACATCATTTAAAGTAATTTATCCTCAAAAAGGAGGTGCAAAGAGATGATGTGAGGCATGGGTTAACATCTAGTCCTTGCAGGGGTGTTGTTGGTGTTTTTTGTTAACTTGTTTTAATTGCTATAAAAAAAGGAGGCAAGTAAAATGTTTAAGTTTTTTAAGGTAATTACTAAGAAAAATTGGATGGCATCCTACATGTTTGTTGTCATGTTGTTGGTGTCTGCCTTGGCCAATGCCGAGGTAAAGTATGTCTTCTTCTTTTTGGGTGACGGCATGTCTTTTTCCCAGATTCAGACTACAGAGGCGGCAATGGCGAGCTGGTACGCCAAGTCAGTTGGCATGCCCATGGGGCCTGGAAAGGGTGATCTCAATGCGGATTATCTCTTAAACCCCAACAACAGGCTTTACATGACGCAATTGCCTGTGCAAGGGGTACAGACCACCTATGACGCCTATTCCCTCAATACAGATTCTGCTTCGGCAGGCACTGCCTTTGCTTCCGGAATAAAGACATTGAGCGGCGTTATTAACATGGATGCCTCTAAAAAACAGTCATATAAGAGTATTGGTGAGCTGGCACATGAGCGTGGCATGAAGGTGGGGGTAATGACGAGCGTTTCATTGGATCATGCTACACCTGCGTCTTATTATGCCAGCACGCCTTCAAGGGGATATTACAATTATATAGGCACACAGCTTGCTCAAAGCAATTATGAGTTCTTCGGCGGCGGAGGTTTTCTTTCACCGACCAAGCCGGAGACCACTGGAGATACCAGCAACGATGTAAATGCCTTGCTTGTCAAAAATGGTTACACGGTGCTCAATGACCGTCAGTCCATTTTAAGCCTCAAGAATACTCCAAAGGCCAAGGTGGTTGCCATTAACCCATGGTTACAGGATGCTTCAGCTACGCCATATAACATAGACAAGATCAATTATGATCAAAACAACAAAAATCTGAGCTTGGCGGAGATGACAGATGTTGCCATAGCCAATCTGGAGGGTCTGGATCTCCAGGATGGTGGTAAGGGCTTCTTTCTGATGGTTGAGGGTGGAAAGATCGACTGGGCCTGCCATGCCAATGACGCTGTGGCCGCCATGGGCGATATAATCGATTTCGACAATGCGGTTGGCAGGGCGCTGGCCTTCTATAACAGGCATCCAAATGAAACCCTGATCGTGGTCACAGGTGATCACGAGACAGGTGGTATGAGTGTGGGGCATGCTACCACAGCCTATAAGGCATACTATGATAAGTTGTTCGGCCAGAGGACCAGTTTCCAATATTTTACCGCCAGCATCTGGCCTGATTTCAAAAAGAAGTATGCTACTGGCTATGATCCAAGTCAGCCCGACAATCTCGCCAAAAATCAGGAGATGCTTACTCTTATGCAGAATGTGTTTGGTTTGGATTGGAATAGTCTGAATGATGATCAGAAGAAAAAGTTAGAAGATGCCTTTGACAAGTCCATGTCAGGCAAAAACAATAACAGCGATGCAGCTAATAAACTGCTTTATGGTGGTTATGAACCCATTACAGTTACTATTACTCATATTCTGAATGAACAAGCTGGTATTGGCTGGACCTCTTATTCTCATACTGGCCAGCCTGTACCTGTCTATGCCATAGGCAAGGAATCTGAGAGATTTGCTGGATTCTATGACAATACAGATATAGCAAAGCAACTTGCCAAGGCCCTTGGCATTTCCAACCCATTACCTGTTAAGAAAGAGAATAAAATATAATATTCTGTTAAGGTAATTGGGGGTTAAGAATGGTGGTGGTATTTTGTCTATAATCTTAATGCCACCACCATATTTCTTTGAAAGAGAGTTTATGTAATGACTATATCCTATAAAGATATTCTCTTTAGCTTTGTTATAATATGTATATGTATTGTCTTATGGTTTGTTGATATAGCAAAAATATCTCAAGCGCCTACTGGTATTCATGCTATTGCTAAAGTAATATCTGTCGATAATACATCTGTACATACCCATCAAATAGTTAGGAGTGGTTTTCAAGTTTTAAGAGTTAAATTATTGACTGGTGAACAAAAAAATCAAGAATTTTCTATAGCTAATAGACTGATAGGTAAATTGGAATTAGATGAATTTTATGTCAAGGATGATTCAATTTTAGTTGAATATGATCTTGATGAAAATAATAATCCTGCAAATGGATTATCACGTGGTCACTATCGAATCCATTATCAATTGATATTATTATTGATGTTTGCTGGTTTTCTTTTGATAGTAGGTGGCATAACTGGCTTTAATGCCTTGCTTTCATTTATTTTTGTCTGTTTGATATTATGGAAAGTGTTTTTCCCATTGCTTCTTAAGGGATTTCCACCAATTTCTACAGGTTTTGTTATTGTGACCATATTTACTGCTGTCATTACTCTTTCAGTGGGTGGTTTTCATAGACGAGGTTTTTCCGCATTTTTAGGCTCCATGTCAGGTATTTTACTTACTTGTTGGTTGGCTTTTTGGTTTACTGGTCTATTCCATTTACATGGAGCTACTCAACCATTTTCAGAGATGTTACTTTTTTCAGGCTATTATGACTTAAATTTGATTGATATTTTTATAGCTACTGTTTTTATAGCTTCATCTGGTGCGATTATGGATCTGGCTATGGATATTGCCGCAAGTATGGAGGAGATAGCCCTGAAATATCCGCAAATTGGTTTGATAGAACATATTCAATCTGGTTTAAGAGTTGGTAGGGCAGCTCTTGGGACTATGGCAACTACCTTGCTACTCGCATACTCCATTAGTCATTTAACAATGTTTTTGTTTTTTATGTCAAAGGGATTGAATGCTCTTAATATACTAAATAGTCCATTTATTTCGGCTGAGATTTTGAATATTTTGGTAGGCAGTTTTGGGCTTATTACTGTTGCACCATTGACTGCCATGATATCTGGTTTGTTGTATCGACTAACTTATAAATAAACTATACGATCATGTTGATGCCAAATAAATTATTTGATTTTTATATAGAGTCTCAATCAACAAAAAATTTCTATAAGAATTATAGTGCCGTTGAGATATTGAAGACGGTTGGAATTGTAAAATTTAGTAACGCAATAAACTATTCAAAATTGCCATTTACACCATTAGATGTCACTGCTGGTGTTGAAAATGAATTGCAAGCAGCAGTATTGGGAACAAAAGAAAATGTTGATCTGCCACTTACCATATTATCTTCGAATTATTATGGCAATATATTAAAAAGAATGCAAAGTGGAGAGTTAGACAAAAGAACAATAAATGCTATTGAAAATTATCTAAACGATAATGATAAAAATATATGGGAAAATAGTTCAATAAGACTTTATCCAAAATATTTAAGTTTATTTGCAAGGCGAATATTGTTAAGGGATCTATTGGCTGACAAGAAATATGCGGCAAAAGGATTTAGAACAGATGTAATGAAATTTATTGTAGGTACCGCTAATGAAGAAAAAATAAGATTGCCTGTTAGTTATCTCTTGAAATTAAGTCTTGCTGATGTAATAGGCTGTCAACAAAATGCCCATCTTTTGATGCGCGGAACAGCTTATAAATTATTAAAACATTATTCTAATGATAATACATCTCCAGAGACATTTTCTTTTTATGTTGTTCCAATTTCTCCAGAATATAAAAATGGTGTACATATTGCTAAAGAAACATCTATTCGTTTTCTTCTTTCAACGCTTTTAATCGAATATGCTAATAGAGCATTTCATTTAAAAGAAACAGGTCAAGAGGTAATCATCTATTTTTCTCCGCACCCTCCCATTAGACAACAATATCTTAATAATATAATATCTGATTCATTTTATCGAGAATTATTTATCAATCCTTGTCTTGGTTGGAATAAAGCTGAAGAAAAATATCACTACATGATTCTTTGCCATCAAGTATTAAGTCGTAGTCATTTGAATACTCTATTTAAACTCAAAGAGGCAGGTATTATAACTAATAATTTAGTGACATTACCCAATACCTCAAATATCAGTCTTTCAAATAATGGAACACATATAAGTTTGGGCAGTAGGCAACTTTCTTCTCTTATGGCCGCTGGAAATGAATTTAATATGGCGCACGAAAAGTATTTAGGGGATCTGGTTATAAAGATTGTTGAGCACTTTCTTCCACTTTTCGTCGGTACATATACTGCAGATCCTTATCGTATTGATTATACGGATTTCCATCCAGAAAAAGTGTTGGGTTTTCTACCTCATGAACTCCACTACACCCATTTAAGAATGATATGGAGACGCTGGAAGAAAAAGGCCCATATCAATTTTTTAGGCAGATCCTTGACTCCATTTGGCCCTCCATGGATAGATGAATTTTTGAAGAAAATTTTTAAGTTGCGTGGTGATTTTGTCAATGATTTTCGTCTCATAAGTTATCTTGTTTCGCTTCTTTCAACTGAACAACATTCAGGCCTTAATGGCATGTTGAACAATACAGAGTTGTTAAAGATGGATTTGGCTGAAATGGGTGTTTTTGATTCAAGAATGTCTGTCTATCAACTATATAGGCTTAGAGAATATAATAAGATGTCATTTTCTGGTTTTGAAGGCAGATATTATAGTTTATTTGAGCAGTTAAGAGATGATATGGGCTATGCTGTTACTCTTCAGATTATTGTTACAGGGCTTGCTTATAAATATATGTCCGAAGGTAAAGTATCACATGAAACGATCCCTGATGATCCATTTAGCGAAAGTGAAAGGCGTCAGATATTTTTTGGAGCTGCTATTGGCATCCCTACTTTTTTTGTCAAGAAGAATAGTAGTAATCAATTGTTGCGCAGAATTTTAATGATTACTGAAAATATAAGATCAAGTAGGCGTTATCCTGATTATGTAAGAGTTTATGTTTCAGAGTATAGAAAGGCATTGCTTAAAATTATTCTAAAAGATGCCAAAGAATTAATTGATATGTGGGGCTGTACAGATTTGATTCTTGATTTAGAAAGGCGTCTGGAAGAACCAGATAAATATAGTGCAACAGGTAAATTGTTAAATGGTATTTTAAAAGGGACGAAATTTAATAAAGCAATAAAAATTAGTGCCAATGAGTTTAATCAAATGACAGAAGATTATTATAGAAATGAATTGCGCATGGAATATTTAAAAGAGTCTTTTGAATTTCTTGAAGAAGAAGTTTATAAAATTGAATCAAAATTATCTCATTTAGATAATGATTTATTGCAAGCAATATCATATATAACTCCACAAAATAAAGATTTATGCCATTTGTTGAGAGACTTAAAGAAAAAATTTTTGAATAATGTATTGCAAGACAGTGACCTAATAAAGCTTATAAATATATTGCTTCTTGATATTGCTTACAATCAACAACTTTGGAGAAATGATAATAAATATGATGCAAAATAGAAAAATTATTCATCAATATATTGAGCGATCAACTGGTCGAGTTTGTACAGAAGCATTATATTATAATAAGATTGTCAATTTTCTATATTCAACAGTTAGAGAAAATAGTAGTTTTTTATTTCAAGCTATTACTAGTAAACGCATGTCAAGTGTTTTAGGATATTTAAATTATGATTTAATGCTTGGAAGTAGATTATCAGGGAATATGCAATTTTTAAAAAAAACTGGCATTGATTTATCAGAATGTTTAGAAAAACCAGAAAAACTTGATAGTCTAAGAAAAATATTCGAACGAAAAATCTGTTACTGGAACTGTCGCCCAATGGAAGAAAGAGTTGGAGCTATAGTTTCTCCTGCAGATTCTAAAGTAATATGTGGTTCATTAGATGATAGTTCTTTATTATTTGTAAAAGAAAAATTTTTTAGCTGGACTGAACTTTTAGGTCTTAATAAGCATGAATGGCTTGCTAAGTTTACCCATGGTGATTTTGCGATTTTTAGACTCACACCCGAAAAATATCATTATAATCATGTTCCTGTATATGGAGTTGTAGTAGATTTTTATACGATTGATGGTTCTTATCATTCATGCAATCCAAATGCAGTAGTGCAATTAGTGACACCTTACTCTAAAAATAAAAGAGTTGTTACTATTATAGATACAAATTGTAATGGCGGTGAAGGAATAGGTTTGGTTGCTATGATAGAAGTAGTAGCTTTAATGATTGGTGATATAAAACAGACTTATAGTGAAGTTAACTATTCTAATCCTATTGACATGAATATTGGATTATTCCTAAAAAAAGGTTGTCCTAAAAGTTTATTTAGACCTGGCAGCAGTACAGTCATTCTTTTATTTCAAAAAAATAAAATAAAGTTTGCTCAAGATATTCTTGAGAACCAAAATCGTTATGATGTAATTAGTCGTTTTTCTATAGATTTTAATGCAAAACTTGTTGAGACAGATGTGCAAGTTCGTTCTACTATAGCTAATCGTATTGACTGATACTTTTGAATTTTTAATTCAGTAATTTATTTTTAATAAAATTCTACTGTAGGAGGTGTAGTAATGGCTGAAACAATTTTTTTGTTGTCATTAATTATTGGTTATACTATACTATTTAAGTGGTCATTTGCGCATCTTCCAGAAGAAAAATGGCAGATATTAGCCACACTGCCATATAAAAAGACAGAACATGGTGAATGGATTGGCATAAATTTTACATATTATGGTTTATTTACAGCTATATCGTATGTTATATCTATATTTATGTTTATGTTTCTTCTCGCATCTATTGGTATAAAACCTACTAATTCATTTTTTCTGATTCTTATAATGCTTGTTATATGTATTCCTTCTTCAAGACTTATTGCATATTTAGTTGAAGGTAAAAGATATAATTTTACTGTTGGTGGTGCTTCTTTCATTGGTATAATACTGGCACCCATTCTACTTTACGCTATAAATAAAATAGATTTACAATTATTTAAATTTCCATTTTTGGAAACCCTTGCAGCCATGGCTATTGCCTATGCCTTTGGTGAGGGCACTGGCAGATTGGCCTGTATAAGTTTTGGCTGTTGTTATGGTAAACCTGTATCAGAGATAGATGGTATTGTTAAAAAGTTTTTTGAAAAATGGCATTTTGTTTTTACAGGTAAAACAAAAAAAGCAGTTTATGCTGGAGGGCTCGAAAATGTTAAATTAATACCCATACAGGCTATTACAGCTATTCTCAATATATCTATAGCTATTATAGCTACTATACTATTTTTATATTCTTATTTTGTAGCTTCTATATTATTTGTTATATTGTTTGGTCAATTATGGCGTTTTATATCTGAATTTTTGCGTAGTGATTATCGTGGCTCTGGGAATATTTCTATATATCAGAAGATGTCATTGATTAGTATATTTTATCTATTTATTGTTGTTTTATTCAATTCAACACATTCTTTTATTAAACCTGATTTTATGACTGGTTTTGAATTTATGTTATCGCCAGAAAATATTATATTTTTAGAGATTATTGGCATTATAAATTTTATTTATACAGCCAAGAGTAGTGTTACTGGTTCTATTATAAGATTTCATGTAATACAGGAAAATATTTAGTTTTTTAGCTTCTGTCGTTTTGATTTTTGCTTTGATTTTAATATATTGTTTTATTTTAGGAGGTGATGTATGAGGCTTCTAAAAGTGAATGAATCAAATATAGATTATGATTTTAAGAATCATATGTATCCATTTAACATCAATCAATTTGGATTTAATGATCAAATTGATCTAAAAAAAATAGAAAATTTGGTTAGTAAAATTTATAAACATGATATGGTGTCACATGTTTTATGGATTAGTATAGCTGATTTTCAGCTATTTAAAGAAATGTATGGCTCTGATATGGCTGATTATATAATGACTATATCTCAGCAAGCTATACAAAAGATCGCATCAGAATATCTTAAAAATAATCTATATTTGCTTGAAACATTTCAATCTGGTGAATTTTTATTGCTTTTAAATGAATTTAATCAGATTGATATTATATTTAAGCTTGCCATTTTACGTCTTAAAATAAAAATAATGATTAATCGTGATATAATTAAACACATTGGCAATAAATGTGATATTAAAATTGGTCATTCTACTATTTCTAAAGATAATATTTCATTGATAGATAAAGCAATTTATGAAGCAAAATTATCAGCTATTAGTTCGTCTGAGCAATATCAAAAATATTTGATTGCAGATTTTTCAAGTCTAATAACTAAAGAAAAATTATGTCCACATTATCAACCTATTTTAGATTTATCCAATGCTAATGTGATTGGATGGGAATCACTTATCAGATGTCAACATAATAATAGCCATTTTGATTCTCCTGATTTTCTGTTTAATTTTGCAGAAGAGATCGGTTCCTTATTTCTTTTAGAAGAAATTTGTAGACATTTAGCAATTAAGAAGATAGGGATATTGGAAGACAATCAAAAAGTTTTTGTTAATATTCATCCTAAAACACTGGCTGATCCTAAATTTAAATCTGGTCAAACATTGGAATTGCTTAAGCAATATGGTTTGTATCCAAGAAATATAGTTTTTGAAATCACTGAAAAACATTCTATTCATGACTTTAAAGCCTTTTATACTGCATTGGAACATTATAGATTACAAGGATATTCTGTAGCCATAGATGATGTTGGAGCTGGTTATTCAGGATTATTGAGTATTGCTGAGACGAGACCTGATTTTATAAAAATAGATATGTCGCTTATAAGAAATATTGATAAAGATCCAATTAGAAGATCTTTAGTTGAATCAATATTATCATTTGCACATAAAATAGATTGTAAAGTGATAGCTGAAGGTATAGAAACAGATGGAGAATTGAGTTCTTTGATAAATCTTGGGATAGATTATGGTCAAGGATTTAGGATATGCCGTCCAAGTTTTCCAAAACCTTTAATTGATGATGGCCTAAAAGAAAAGATAAATATTATCTCAAGAGAAAATTTATTTATATCTAAAGGAGATTTTAAGCTAAAATCTTCAATGCCTATAGAAATATTGACCGAAAAAGTTATTACTGTAAATGTTACTGATCGCATAAAAGATGTGAAAAACCATCTTTCAAAAGAAGTATCATTTACAGGAGCTGTTGTTTTAGATGATAAAAGACCAGTAGGACTTATCATGGGATATCATCTTGATCGGCAACTAAGTACTCAATATGGTGTAGCTCTTTATATCAATCGTCAAGTAACACAACTTATGGATAGCTCACCACTTATTGTTGAAGCTGATATGCCAATAGAAAAAGTTGCAAAAAAAGCCATGGAAAGAGAACACTATAAAGTCTATGATCATATAATTGTTGTAAAAAAAGGTAGATATATCGGTATAGTTTCTGTGCAAAATATGCTTAATACACTTGCAAAATTAAATATTGAAATGGCTAAAGGAACAAATCCTCTTACTGGTTTGCCAGGCAATTTAGCTATTGAACAAGAAATAGAAATGTATATGAATGCTCATAAACCATTTTGCCTGATTTATGCAGATCTTGATAATTTTAAGATTTATAATGATGTTTATGGGTTTAAACAAGGAGATAAGATTATTTTATTGTTGAGTCATATCCTGATCTGGGCAAGCAAAAAATATGGATATCAGAGGACTTTTGTGGGGCATTTGGGTGGTGATGATTTTATAGTTGTTCAAGGTGTTCAAGAATCTCTACAGCTTGAATTTTTTTGTAAAAAAGTGGTTGATTGTTTTAAAAGACTTGTTCGTAGGTGTTTCACTTGTGAAGATTTGAAGCGAGGTTACATAAGGGCTAAGGATAGAGATGGTATTGAAAAAGATATGCCTCTTGTTTCTTTATCGCTTGCAGCTCTGCATTGTGATGGAGGTCATTGTAGCATGGCTGATTTAGCAAAAAAATCATCAGAACTTAAAAAATATGCCAAGACTATTCCAGGAAGTTGTTGGGTTATAGATCGAAGAAGAAACTGTTCTATAAAAAGTAATGTATAGTTTATATTGATATACATATCAAGGAGAATACTTCATGATAAAAGTAATGTTTCTATGTACAGGAAATTCTTGTAGAAGCCAAATGGCTGAAGGATTTGCAAAAAACTATGGTAAAGATTTAATAGAGGCCTATAGTGCTGGCTTGAAGGCTACAACTGTAAATCCAATTGCAGTTAGGGTTATGAATGAAATAGGGATTGATATCTCTAATCAAAAATCAAAAGACATTGATAATGAGTTATTAAATAATATGGATGTTATTATTACATTATGTAGCAATGCAGAAGCTACATGTCCTATGACTCCAAGACATATCAAAAGATTGCATTGGCCCATAGAAGATCCTGCAATGATTACTGGTAGTGATGAAGAAGTCATGCAAGGGTTTAGACGAGTAAGAGATGAGATTAAAACTAATGTGTTGGAATTTTTAAATGATATCCAAAAGACGGTATAGTCTGAAGATATGAATTCATGAGAGATAGAACAAAGAACCATAGCTGACCTGTGCAATCCCATCTTTTGTTTTGAGTAAAAGGCCGCCATTCTCCGAGACATCTATGGCGGTTCCTGTTATGTCCGCTGTCCCCGCTGCTATGACTCTAACCTGTTTTCCAAGGGTGTGAGAGTGGCGCCTCCAGAGTTGCAACACATTGGATGTATTGCCTTTTTGAATATGGGTATAGATTTCATTTAAGCCCCCTAAAACGGCATTTAATGCCTCCTCCAATGAAATAACATAGCCGGCCTCCTCCAATGATGTGGCTGTCTCTGCTATGTCGCCTGTCGGCCTGCCTTGCAGGTTCAGCCCAATACCTGCCACCACATGCCGGCTTTCCTCTATCTGACGCGTTTCACATAGAAGCCCTCCTATCTTTTTGTCGTTTAACAGCACATCGTTGGGCCATTTGAGCCCTATGCCGCTCACCCCTAACCGCTGAAGTCCAAGAGTGACTCCAGCCCCGAGAAAGAGGGTCAGTCCAGGCAGGCGGTTTGAGGGCAGACGGGGCTTCAGGCCAATGGAGCAGAAAAGCTGTCTGCCAGGCAGGGAGAGCCATATCCTGCCCTTGCTGCCCTTGCCTGAGGTCTGCTCGTCGGCATATACCGCGAGGCCTTCGATTTGCAATAAATGAGGCCGGTTAATAAGCCAGGTATTGGTGGAGTCTATACAGCTCAAGTGAATGCGTGTCCTGCCGAGGAGGCAGCCTTCCTGGGGATGGTGAAGGAGTTTCGCGAGTCGTCGCATTTGTCAGCCTGTAACTGTCACCTTGCAGCCCTTTTGGACGCCCAACAGCAGTGCTGCATTGCCGTTTCGCACCGAGATCTCCAGCAGGTCATATCCCCCCAGGATTGCCAGGGGCTGTAAGACCTCAGCCTGGCTGTAGGCACTTAGAATGGGGATTCTTCTTTCGTTTATTGTCACATATAAGGGTTTGATGCGCAGTTGAGAGAGGTGATTCTCATGAATGTTGGTGATAAGATTTCCGAAGCCGTCTATGTATTGTACCTCACCCTCTATGGTCAGGCCCGATATCCTGGGTGAAGTCCAGGATAAGAGGACAGGATCGAATTTGGGTGGGCCGACCTTTTCCAGCGGCATGCCAAGGCTGAGATGGGCCGCCACTGGTGCGAAGATGTCTCTGGCATGAAATGTGCGGCTGATTTTGGCAAGACAAAGGCCTTTTTCTGTGATCTGATGGCAGATGGCGGCCTTGTTTTCTTGCCTTGCCCTTTGTAGTGCCAAAGTAAATATGCCGTTATCCGGGCCTACGAAATAGTGGTTTCCGATTCGGCAGGCCAGGGCCGCCCTTTGTGAACCCACTTCGGGGTCCACAACCGCCATGAAGATGGTGTCGCGCGGGTAATAGAGCGAGGCCTCTCCTAAAAAGAATGCAGCTGTTTGAATATCCTGGGGAGGGATTGAATGGGTAAGGTCTATGATGGAAAGATTTGGATTTATACTCAGCAAGACCCCTTTTACTATGCCTACGTAGGGGTCTTGCCAGCCGAAATCAGTGAGTAACGCCAGTATGGACATGCATTTCCTTCAAAAAACATGGCAGGAAAGGCATGGAGGCCACCAGTCAAGTGTCTTCCAGGTACAGCAGTTGGCCTCTGTGCATCTCGGTTACGGAGATATAACCCGGTGTAAGACCTTCTTTGAGGAGTTCCAGGACTTCATATGCCTTTTCCCTTCCGTTGGCATATATGTCCACTGCTGCATACTGGTTTTCCGGCCATGTATGTATCACCACATGGGCATGAGGTGAGCTGACTGTGGCTGAGACCCCATGGGGTTTGAATTGATGAGAGCGGATGTTTATGTCGCAGGCGGAGTCATTGCCCTTTGCGCCGTTGGCCAGACGCAAAAATGCCCCTTCTATCTCGGTTGCATTGGCCAGGATATGAAAAGGAGACTGCCACATCTCCACCAGAAGATGGGCGTCCATGGCCATGGAATGACGCGGTTTGTCCACATGACAACACATGTCTTTGGAGCCTTCCGTAATCATGTCCTGCACGCGACACGGTGTCATGTCCACCTCCTTATTGAAAAATAGAAAATTAAAAACAAAAAGGGGAAAATGCAAATGGTCGGGACGAGAGGATTTGAACCTCCGGCCCCCTGAACCCCATTCAGGTGCGCTACCAGTCTGCGCTACGTCCCGTACCAGCATTCAAAAAACAAGGTTTCATAACATGTTTGATTCAAACAGTCAAGGAGCCATGTCATTTGATTTTAATATCTTGGCATGTTATCTTCAAAATCTGTTGAAATCTGTGAGGTAAATTAATAGTTTTTCGATGGAAGGTGTCCATGTGCCTTGAAATCCTGTTGAGTATTGCAGCCGTTGTTGTAAAAGATATTAAACGGTACGGCTGGTCCGTGCTGTGTTTTTGTCTGTTTTTGACAGGACTTGGCCAGGTGCTTGCGGTTTCCGCCGCTGAAATGCCCAATGCGCCCATGACCCTGAAAGATTGTGTGGCCACTGCGCTTCAACTGAATCCCTCTCTGAAACGAAATGTAGAGGCTGTGAAGGAGGCCGAGGCCAGCTATGCCATGGCAAGGGCCGCCATATTCCCCAAATTTTCCCTGAGTGCATATCAGAATCATCTAAACGGCGATCGTCTGGGCAGTATGACAGCGAGCCAGGCCAATCTTTATGAACGGGAGGATTATGCGGGGCTATCCGCCAAGCAGCTGCTTTTTGATGGCGGCAAGACCTTGGCTGAGCAGAGGGCCGCTGAATATTCCGCCGATGCCGAGCGTGTGAATCTCCAGATTACAGAGGTGGATGTGGTCATGCGGGTCAAACAGGCGTTTTATCGTGTGCTGGAGGCCCAGGAGCTGGTAAGAGTAGCCGAAGAGGCGGTCAGACGTCAAAAGGCGTTTGAGGAATTGACAAAGGCGTTTTTTGAGGCAGGGAAGGCCACTCGCCTGGACCTTCTGAAGGCGGAGTCTCAGACCATGGATGCGCGAAAGACCCTGGCGGCCATTCAGGAGACCGCAAGACTTTCGTTGGTGTATCTTAAAGCGGTAATTGGGTTGGATATGAATCAGGAGATAACCGTAAACGGCGTACTGCCTGTATTTGATCAGAACACATTGACCGCTTCTCTGGAGGCGCTTTGGACATCGAATGTGCTCGATGTAAACCCGGACATCAGACACCTGGAGGTAGCTCTCAAGGCGGCGGGCGAGGATGTGACCGCCAAAAAAAGGGCATGGTTCCCTGAATTGTCGTTGCAGGGTGCTTATGCCTACAGGGACAGGGACATAGGCGGCGGTGCTGATGAATGGCAGCTTGGGGCATTTTTGAGCTGGCCGGTTTTCGATGGCGGCCTCAGGGCCGGGGACCTGCGGAGATCTGAGGCGAGGTATAACAATATCAGGTATGCCCGAAGGGAGCTGGAACTGAACATGACCTCCCAGGTGAAGGAGGCGGTAAGCGCCATGAAGACAGCCGCCTCCAATGCCGAGGCCGCTTTGAAGCTCGTAGAGAAGGAAAAAGAGGCATGCAGTGCCGCCGATGCCCTTTACAGGGCCGGCAAGGCCACATCCCTGGATGTCCTTACAGCCAATGCAGATTTGACCAAGGCGCGAGGAGATTATGTGCAGGCGTTGGCCGCCTATGCCGTTTCAAAGGCCCGGTTTGAGAGACTTACAGCCAAGGAGCTTGAAAGATGAAGAAGATATTCGGGATCAAATTGTTTTTTATCCTGATTGCGGTGTGTGTGGCAGCATTCCTTGGATATCGGCTGTTTCTTTATCGGACACCTGTGGAGATGGTGACGGTGAGGACAGGCGTAGTACAGGAGTATGTGAGCGGCCCTGGTGTGCTGGGGGCCCGCATACCTGTGAGCGTGGGCAGCAGGATTACCTCACAGATTGTATGGCTTGGCGCCGATGTTGGGGATCGAGTGAAGCGCGGGGATGTGCTTGTGCGGCTGGAGCGCTCCGAACTTATGGCCAGATTGAACCAGGCAAGGGAAGGGGTGGCCGTCGCCCGCAGGAATATCTATCTGGCCGAGACCGGAAAAAGCAAGGCGCAGGCCGATTTGGCCCTGGCGCGCAACAATTATCTGCGGGACTCAGAGGTTTTTAAGGCAGGTTATATCTCGCAGGCGGCTATGGATGCCAGTACGGCTCAGTTGAGGGTGGCGGAAAGCGCCATGAATTCAGCCGATGCCCTGCTTTTGGTGAGACAGGCCGAGTTGGGAAAGGCAAACGAGGATGTGGCCAACGCTGAAGCCGTGTTGGCCTATACGGAGATAATAGCCCCCATGAACGGCGTGGTCGTCTCCAGGCTCAGGGAGATCGGGGATACTGTCATGCCTGGGGCGCCTGTTTTACAGATAGTGGATGAGGACACCCTTTGGGTGAAGGCGCGTATAGATGAGACCGTTGTAGGCAAGGTCAGACAGGGACAGCCTGCTGTCATAGCCCTGCGCAGCGGAGGTGTGTTCAAGGGACGGGTGGAGAGGGTGGAGCGCCAGTCAGACAAGGCCACGCGAGAGCTGGAGGTGGCAGTTTCCTTTGAACAACCACCGCCTGAGTTCGCCATTGACCAGGAGGCTGAGGTTCGTATCCTGACAGGAGAGGCGGAGGGGCCCTTCATTCCGTCCGTGAGTCTGCTTTACAAGAACGGCAAACCAGCGGTTTTGGTCCTGAAGGACGGCAGGTCTTCTTTGCAGCCGGTCAAGCTCGGTCTGAGGGGGGAGGATGCAGTTCAGGTCCTGGAGGGGCTTAGGCCCGGCGACTCGTTAGTCAGGCATCCAGAGCGGTTCAGGATAGGGGAGCGCATGCAGCCGATTCAGTCCAAAAGTGCCTCATAATTGTGCGGTTGGTGAATCTTCATGGATCTGGCCATAAAGGATATATCAAGGCATGTGGGAAAGTTTATCGCCACTATTCTGGGTGTGGGGCTGCTTTTGACGATAGTCTTCATCATGAACGGCATATACCGAGGCATTATCGCCGACGGCATCTGGCTGATCGAGAATACTGATACAGACCTCTGGGTAGTGGAACGAGGTAGAGGAGGCCCGTTCAATGAGCAGTCCCGTGTTCGCATGGACATGTATAAAAGCGTACAGGCCACGCCTGGTGTCATGCAGGCAGGCCCTTTTATCGTGTATGCCGTGCAGCGTGAGATTGCGGGCAGGAGCCAGCAGTTCAGTATAGTGGGTTATGACATAGCCATTGGTCTTGGCAAACCTGGACGTATCATAGAGGGAAGACAGATCACCGCATTCCATTACGAGATGGTGGCGGACAAGAAACTCGGATTACAGCTCGGTGATACAGTGCGGCTCGGTGTGCATGACTATCGCGTGGTGGGCATCACAAAAGGCGCTGTGGATTCAGGCGGCAATCCGTTGATTTACCTGGCCTTGCCTGATGCACAGGAGGTGCTTTATCAAATGGACAATCAGGCCATTTATGCCTCCAGGGCCGCCAGCCTTCAGCGTCTTTTGAATGCCGGATTGAGTCAGGCGGATGCAGAACGCATGCTGCCCCTTGTTTCGGCCCCTGTGGATACCATAAGTGCCGTGCTGGTGCGTCTCAGGCCCGGCGAGGATGCACAGCTCGTCAAGGATCACATAGCAAAATGGCTTTATCTAAGTGTATTTTCCTCGGATGACGAGAAGAATCTCATGCTGGAAGGCAGGGTGAAGCGGATTTCCATTGTGCTTGGGACCTTCAGGGTGCTGCTCCTCGTTGTATCCATAGTCATCGTTGCCCTCATCGTATATGTTCTGACTATTGAGAAGATAAAATCCATCGCAACACTCAAGCTCATAGGCGCATCCAATTGGGTCATCGTGCGTCTGATCCTGGAACAGACCCTGATGCTTACCATTTCCAGTTTTCTTTTCGGCTATACAATGGCTGCGTTGCTGAAGGCCTCAGAAAGATTTCCGCGCACCCTTTATTTCCTTACCTTCGATACCATCACCATCTTTTTGATCATGCTGGTGGGAGGGATTCTGGCAAGCGGCCTGGCTGTCTGGCATGCCCTGAAGGCGCCGCCGGCCCTGGCCCTTGGAGGTTGAACATGCCGATTTTACAAGTTGAAGGGCTCAGAAAGGTTTTCGGCGAGGGGGCGTTGGCGGTTACCGCACTGGAGGCAATCGATTTCACTGTGAAAAAGGGGGAATTGATGGCCCTATTGGGCCCCAGCGGCTCTGGCAAGAGCACACTGCTTCTATGTCTGAGTCTGATCCTGGAACCCACGGCAGGTAGAATCATAATCAATAATAAAGAGATATATAACAACGGTTGGACCAATGTGGATGCCCGCCGTTTCAGACGGGAGAACATAGGGTTTATATTCCAGGGCCATAATCTCATTCCATTTCTGACCACCCTCGACAATGTAGCACTGGTCATGACCCTGAACGGTGTCAGAGAAGGGGATGCCCGTAAAAAAGGCATGGAGATACTGGAATATCTGGAGATAGCCCATCGGGCGGATTTTTATCCCTCTTTCCTTTCTGGAGGCGAGCAGCAACGCGTGGCTATCGCCAGGGCCATCGCAAACGAGCCGGCGCTCATCTTTGCTGATGAGCCCACCGCATCCCTCGATACAGAGCGCGGGTTCAAGGTCATGGGGTTGTTGAAGCGTATCGCAAAAGAAAAGGGCTCGGGTGTCATAACCGTAACCCACGATCATCGTATGATAGATGGCTTTGACACAGTGTATGAATTGATGGATGGGAGGTTTGTAAAATAGTTTTTGAAAAGGTACCGTGAAAAAACTATTCTCTTTTACTACCTTGACATTTGCGGTTTTGGCAAGTAATTTTTATCGACTCTGGCTTGACCATAAGTCATGGGCCATAAGTTGCAGGCCATAAAGCTATGGAGGGATGGCCGAGTGGTTTAAGGCGGCGGTCTTGAAAACCGTTGTACTGCAAGGTACCGTGGGTTCGAATCCTACTCCCTCCGCCAGACAATTAAATATTCAAATTGGAGAGGTGACCGAGAGGCCGAAGGTGCTCGCCTGCTAAGCGAGTGTATGCCGTAAAGGTGTACCCAGGGTTCGAATCCCTGCCTCTCCGCCATGTGGTTCTTGTTTTAATTATACTCTGTTCAATCACTAAAATTGACGAACAAGAACACCCCCGCTCCTCGGCGACTGTATTTCTTTTTAATTACCGAACACTCTTTTCAAGAGTTCGGTAGTCCTTGCCGTAGGCATCGAACAGAAAAAGAAAAAGGAGGGAGAAAAAGGACAGTCACATTCCTGAACAACTTTTTCAATTAAATCTCTTGAGGGCGGCAGCGGTGGAGCATTTGTTCCATGCGGCGCATAACTGCCCTCCATGGCAGTATGCGCCGTCGGCGCCCTCGTGGCGCCTATTCCACAAACACTCCACCACTGCCGCCCTTCTCGTCCCTACGGAACCCCTCTGTTCATAATGGGTTCCCTATTCCTTTTTTTGTAATTTCCTGAGTAGAGGATTGACCTGCTGGAATAATGAACCGGCACTTCTGCCAATAAAAATCGTAGAATTGGCCTTCACCCTCTGTTGTTCAAAGTTCAAAGGGTCTATGTCTTTTTTAAGCGTCGTTTACGGTTGGGCGTGGTGTCCAGGAAGGGCGAGGGTAGCCGGTGTTTGTGGAATAGGCGCCACGAGGGCGCCGGCCCCACATCTCCGCCAAGGAGGGCGGTTATGTGGGGCATGGAACAAATATCGGCTGCCCTCGCCCCCATATTGAATTATCATCCTGTATTAAAACTGAAAAATCAACAAGCACGACGAGACATAAAAATAGAAAAAGGGACAGACACATCCCTGGACAGACACATTCTTGAATAACTTCTTTAATGGATACAAAAAGACATCATTTTTTTGGGGGCGGCAGCGGTGGAGCATTTGTTCCATGCGGCGCATAACTGCCCTCCATGGCAGTATGCGCCGTCGGCGCCCTCGTGGCGCCTATTCCACAAACACTCCACCACTGCCGCCCTTTTCGTTCCTACGGAACTCCATGCCCATAATGGGTGCCCTATTCCTTTCTTCTAATCCCCTGAATAGAGGATTGACCTACTGTGATAAGGAGTCGGCATCTCTGCTAACCTAATGAAAATCTTAGAATTGGCCTTTATCCTCATGTTTACCAAAGTTCAAAGGGTCTATGTCTTTTTTAAGCGACTTCTGAGGTAGGATGTGGAGGTGGGGAGGGGCGATGAGTAGCCGGTGTTTGTGGAATAGGCGCCACGAGGGCGCCGGCCCCACATCTCCGCCAAGGAGGGCGGTTATGTGGGGCATGGAACAAATATCGGCTGCCCTCGCCCTAAAAAACAAAAAACCATGTTATTGAATCAACCTGCCGCAAGTCCACATAAACAGGCTGTGCCACTCGCCCCACTAACAAAAAACATGTCATCAATCTGCCGCATACTATAATCTACAAAAAAACACCGGGGGATTGCTTCGCTTCGCTCGCAATGACAACTCCCTGTCCTGCTCATCGCCCAAAAAACAAAAAACATGTTATTAATCTGCCACATACTATAATCTACAAAAA
The DNA here is from genome assembly GCA_028695735.1 of Deltaproteobacteria bacterium. GTDB lineage: Bacteria > Desulfobacterota > Dissulfuribacteria > Dissulfuribacterales > DYLC01 > JAQVIJ01. Next base: position 269,825 of record JAQVIJ010000003.1, read on the forward strand.
ACAGCGGAGGATTGCCTCGCTTCGTTCACAATGACAATTTCCTATGCTACTCATCGCTCACAAAAATAAAAAATCATGTCATAATATCGAATAATATCCATAAGATTCATAAGATTAGATCCATAACATAATGTCATCCAATCGTCCTGGCTTTATTGGTTCCCAATTCCCAATAGGTGAAAGAATGAATTACTCATCAAAAATCAAGATTAAACAAAATTAATAAAATTATATACGGAGTTATCGCTCTTCTCGCAGATTCAATCACATAACTTGGGCCCCTTTTTCCCCCTTGACATTTTTAAATACTTGCATAATCATGCAAATATGAATTTGTGCAATAATGCAATGAAAGGGGTTTTGTAGTGACTACCGACATCTTCAAGCTACACGCAAGTTTCTGCGGCATCTTCTCTTCGGATATTCGGCTGCGCATCATGTGGCTCTTGGCAGAGGGAGAAAAGACCGTCACGGAGTTGGCCAACGCCTTAAACATCACGGTGGCCAATGTCTCTCAGCACCTCTCCATCATGCGCAGTTTAGGGGCTGTGGCCAGCAGAAGGGAGGGCAGGGCCATCTATTATCACATTGCAAATCAGAAATTTTATCAGGGCGCCCTGTTGATTCGAGAGGGTCTGTTGGAGGAGATGGAAAAACGCCTGAATGCAGTCCATTTGGAACAAAAAATAACAGAGGATGAAACGGAGGTGGAACATGAACAGAAGGAGATTCTCGCTGATTAGGGGTGTGCTGGCAGTTAGTGGGCTGGCCTGTGCCTGCGCCATTTCGGCATGGGCGAATGTGGGTGAGGCCATGTATCAGGCAGGGCCTTTAAGCCTCAAATCCACTGCTGACCACAAGAAGTTCAAGGAGCTCAACGAGGAGTTTCAGAGCGCTCAGGAGGTGACAAAGGCCTGCCTCAAATGCCATACAGAGGCCGCCAAACAGCTGCATTCCTCCATTCACTGGAGGTGGGCATGGGAAAGGGCAGGAGGCATCGGAAAGAAGAACGCCGTCAACAACTTCTGAATCTCCATCGTATCTAACTGGTGCAGGTGTACCAGTTGCCATGCGGGATATGGATGGAAGGACGACACCTTTGATTTCTCCTCTGAAGAAAATGTGGATTGTCTGGTCTGTCACGACAGCACAGGCACATACAAGAAGTTTCCCACGGACTGCGGAAACCCTGTGTATGAGGAGAAGAAATTTGGGGACAAGGTATTCAAGCCCGTAAACCTCAAGGAGGTGGCGCAGCATGTCTCTCGGCCGAGTCGCAAAAACTGTGGGGCATGCCACTTCTTCGGCGGAGGCGGAGACGGTGTAAAGCATGGGGATCTGGATTCATCCCTGTCCGCTCCGCTCAAATCCCTGGATGTGCACATGGACAAGACAGGCCTGAATTATAACTGTCAGCGCTGTCACACCACGGAGATGCACCACATTCAGGGCAGGCACTATTCTGACCCGGCTGCCAACGACCACAAGGCCGCCATGCCAAAGGACTCGGCCAATCGCATAGCCTGTGAGTCCTGCCATACGGATAGGCCTCACAAAAAGAATCAAAAGATGAACGACCACACGGATAAGGTGGCTTGTCAGTCCTGTCATATTCCACTCTTTGCCCGAGAAAACCCCACTGTCATGTTCTGGGACTGGTCCAAGGCAGGCAAGAAGTCCGAGGACGGAAAGCCCATTGATGTCAAAAACAAGGAGACTGGCATCGCCTATAGCACCATGAAGGGCGAGCTGCACTGGGCAAAAAATCAGGTGCCTGAGTATTTCTGGTATAACGGCGCCATGCAACAGATGAAGGTGGGGGACAAGGTCACCGAGATAAACGGCCCGATTCAGCTCTATCGAGTGCTGGGCAGCCCTACCGATTCAAATTCCCGTATTGCACCCTTCAAGGTGCATCGAGGGATTCAGCCCTATGATGTGGAAAATCACTTGGTGGTCATTCCAAAGCTCTTCGGCAAACCTGGCACAGGCGCATACTGGGGCGATTACGACTGGATGAAGGCGTCTGAGACAGGTATGAAGGTCGCCGGGCTTCCATTTTCAGGCAAGCTGGAGTTTCGAGAGACGGTCACCTATTGGCCGCTCAACCACATGGTGGCCCCAAAGGAGCAGTCTCTTAAATGCGAGGAGTGCCACGCACAAGATGGAAGGCTTCAAAAACTCACTGGTTTTTACATGCCAGGCAGGGACAAGAGCCAGGGTATCGACCTTTTGGGATGGGTATTGGTGGCAGTATCAGGCATAGGCGCAAGCATTCACGGGCTGTTGCGCATCTTCAAACGATAGGAGGTCTGTCATGAAGGAAGTCTATCTATATACTCGATTTGAGAGGTTCTGGCACTGGATGCAGGCAGTGCTGGTAATCCTGTTGATTGCAAGCGGCTTTGAGATACACGGCACTTGGCGCATATGGGGCTTCCAAGCTGCCCACAACATTCACTACTGGTCTGCCTGGGGGCTGGTGGTGCTGTTTGTGTTTGCGGCCTTCTGGCACTTCACCACGGGCGAGTGGAGACAGTATGTGCCCACCACCACGCTTCTAAAAGAGGTCTTCTGCTACTACACAAGCGGCATTTTCTGCGGGCTTCCACATCCGTTTCAAAAGGAGCGAGACAGAAAGCTGAACCCCCTTCAAAGGCTGGCGTATTTCAATCTCAAACTCGTGCTCTTTCCTCTGCAGTTCATAACAGGCTTTCTGTATCTGTATTATAACGACTGGCCCAGGCTGAACATACACTGGCCCCTTGAGCCTGTGGCCCTGTTGCATACACTGGGCGGTTTTGCCTTTTTGGCCTTTTTGATACTGCATGTCTATCTCACCACCACAGGTCATACGGTCTTTAGCCACTTGAAGGCCATGATCACAGGCTTCGAAGAGGTTCCTGGGAAATAAAAGGGAATGCGGCATGTCTAATGGTCTGAAGGCATGCCGCTTCACACCTCTGCGTCTCCATACCATGCAGGCTGCCTACACGGCATGCCGTTTTTTTTTGCCTCCCTCGCCGGTTTGAATTATTGAACCGGCATTTTTTGCCGATAATAACAAAAAAGGCCCTTTTTGGAATGCTAATGCCTTGAAATGCAGGCATAACGCCCTTTTCATTTAAGGCATTGTTTTTGCAAGATACCATGTAAAGACATTACACGAGCATCTGAAAGGAGCTAACCTCATGAATACACAGCATAACGAAACCACATATAATAACTACAACAATCAGCAGATCAGACTCTCCCTGCCACCCATGCCTCCGTCCTTCTGGCGCAAGGCCGATGAACTCATGGAGTTGTGGATGGGGCTTTCCATGCTTCTGGATCAGGAGTGGAAACAGATAAAACAGAACGACCTTCTGAAACTCTGGGAGATTCAGGCAAAAAAGCGGAAGACTGCCGAGATGATAGACCTCACAGAGAGAAGATTCTCCATGACCATCGAGACCTTGCTCAAGGCCTGTGGAGTAAAAGAGATTGACCGTACTGGAATGCTGGAGCTGTTCAAACAATATATCGACCATGCCGACACAGACCGTTTCGCCCGCTGGCTGGTCAATTATAGAATGATCAAGCAAGAGGTTACGGACAGAAACAGACGTCATGCCCTCTGGTTGGAGGATCAGGCTCGAATCACCAAGGACCTGGTAGCCATCTTTACCTCCAGGCACAGGGATGCAAAGAGCACCTATGTGCCTGTGGGTTATGGAAGGGTGGGGCAGAGGATGCAGCCCGTATATAAGAAGGAGGTGGTCTGAATGCCCGGCATCAGTAGCTTTTTGAATGTGGCCAAGGTTGCTATTCTGGCACATCAGAACAACCTGCATGTGGCGGCCAATAACATCGGAAATGTGAACACCGAGGGTTATTCCAAGCAGAACGTTACACTTTCGCCGGCCTACATGACCCCTACCAGTTTCGGACCTGTGGGGAATGGTGTCAATGTCACTGATGTAACCAGGGACTATGACCGCTTTATCACCACTACGCTCTTCGATAAGACATCTGTCATGTCAGGGCTTCAGACCCGCCAAAGCGGCATGAAGCTCATAGAGGGCGTGGTAAATGAGGCGGACACCAATGGTCTGAATGAGCTTTTAAGCCGATTCTGGACCTCTTGGGACGATGTGGCCAACAATGCAGAGGGGACTGCTGAGCGCACAAGCCTTTTGAACAATGCCCAATTGCTGGCAACAGGACTCAAGGATCGCTATAACCAGCTTCTAAAACTCTCCCAGGATGTGGACCAAAATATTCAGGCATCTGTAAAGGAATTGAATAAACTTACGGACCAGGTAGCTGAACTGAACGTGCAGATAGTGGCAGCGGAATCAGGCCATCATGCAGCCAATGACCTGCGGGATCAGCGGGATAATATCATAAAAAGGCTCTCCGAGATCGCTGACATCAGTTATTTCGAGACGCAGCGGGGCACCTACACCGTGCTCATAGGTCAGGGCAGCCCACTGGTGGAAGGGAATCGTTCCTGGCATCTGGGAATCGAGGATAACAGCGTCAAGTGGATCGGCCAGAACGGCCAGCGCGTCACTCTGCGCAGCGAGGACGTGCAAAACGGGGAGCTGGGCGGCTGGATGGCCATAAAGGACATGGTGAAGCCCCCTGACCCCGCGGTGCTTACCGGTTCCCAGGTGAATACCGCCAGCGGAACCAACATCAAATATGCCACTCGTTGGAATCAGATAGACGGCGTCACTGTGACAGGGGATTTCAGCATCAAATACTCCGGCACGGATCAAAACGGCCTGCCCATCACAGGGCAGTTCGACTACCACGCCTCTCCTGAAAGCAATGCCACTGTGGGGGATTTTCTGGAATCCATCAGGACTGCCTTTCAGTTGCCCGGGCCTCCACCGGTGGATAGGGTGCGAGTGGACCTCACAGATGACGGCCGCATTCGCATAACAGACATCATGCCTGGCACCTCTCCCATTTCATTTAACATCGAATCCGTTCAGGGTGCTGTGTATGGCCTGAATCTCGGCCAGTTTGACAAGGCCTATCCACCCAACTATCTGGAGCAGTTGAACACCTTGGGCACGGAGCTGATAAAATTGGTAAATGCACAGCATTCCCAGGGCGTTGGGCTCTTGCCCTTGCGTGAGACAACTGGCAACTTTGCAGCCTTAAACACCAATCAGCCCATTGGTCTCAAGGCCTCTGGTCTAAAATTTTCTGATGCAGTGCAGGACGGCAGCTTTCAAATCTGGCTCTATGACAAAAACGGCCAGGTCATAGACGCAGACCCAACAACCCCTGAGGTAAATGACCCCTTGACCATTGCTGTCAATGCCAATACCACCACTATGGAAGACATAAAAAATGCCATCAACAACGCCGTGTTCGGCGGCACCACCACACCTATGGGGCTTTCGGCCCGCATTTTAGACGGTAGGCTGGTGATTCAGGCCAATGGGACCAGTCAGGTGGCTGGATTTGGTTTTTCCGATGACACATCAAATGCACTCCTGGCCTTGGGGCTTAACAGCTTCTTCACCGGCTATGACGCCGCCACCATCGACATAGACCCTGTAATCTCAAGGGATGTGCGTTTCATAGCCGCTGCCCAGGTCAGCCCTCGTGGCACAGACAGCCTCACCAGCGCCAATATGACCAGAGAACCTTCTCGTCCCCTGGGCTCTGTAGTGACAGCCGGCAGTTTTTCCGTGGCCATATACGACAAGGACGGCAAGATGGTGGACCTGGATGACAATACAGCCGGTGTCAATCCACTTACCATCACCATTGACCCCACCAAACAGTCCTTGAACGACATTATAGCCGCCATAGACGCCATAGACGGCCTCCATGCCGAGATGAGCAACGGCATTCTGCACGTGCGTCTGGAGCAGGAAAACCCTGAGCCGGCAAATAATTCCCAGCACTGGGCAACGGTGGCATTGGGGGATGACACCACTGGGCTTTTGGCATATTTGGGTGTTGGGGCCAGTTTTTCAGGGACTAAGCCCATGAATGCCAGTAAATCCGTTACCGACCCAACTCAGGCCCTTGGCACATCCGCATCTGGCCTGGCCCAGTTTCAGGGGCTTAAACCAGGTTCCTTTGTGGTGAACCACTTTGATGCGGACGGCAACAATATCAGCTCTCAGGAGATTCACTTTGATTCAGCCACCACCAGCCTGAACGACCTGGTCACGGCCCTGAACGCTGTGCCTGGCGTAAATGCCTCCTTGTCCAGCGTGACCATTCAGGGCCAGACGCAGTATTTCCTGTCCCTGACCAATACCGTCCCTGGCCAGACCATGAGTCTTTCCGAGGATACCAGCGGCATTCTAACTGCCCTTGGCTTAAATGTTGCCCAGCCCGAACTGCAGGGTGCATTCAAGGCCGACAGAATGGCCGAGCCTTTGAACAACATCAAGGCCGACATGAACCCAGGCAGTTTCAACATCTATCTCTATGACAAGAACGGACAGTTCATGGGTGTGCACAACATCGAGGTCAACCCTCAATACGACAGCCTTTCCGACATAGCCAATCGTTTAAACGGGCTGAATGATATTAAGTCATGGGTGGAACCCGACGGCAGGCTGCACATAGAGACAGAGGGTCAGGCAGGCAAGTTCGTATTGGCGGATGACACCACTGATGCACCCGGAATTTCAGGATTTCTGGCCAAAACAGGGCTTTTTACCCCTGCTGGAGGCATTCTGGCCAAGGCCAACAACCAAAACGCCTTGACCATGCGGGATCTGTCCAAACGGCCCATCGCCAATCTGAACGATGCGACCCTAAACGAGGCCTATCATGGCATTGTAGGCACCATAGGCATTCAGTCTCGCGGTTTTCAGCAGGACTACGACTTCAGCAAGGCGCAGGTGGATGAACTGCAACAGCGCCGCGACTCTGTGTCAGGTGTGTCCCTGGACGAGGAAATGGCCAACCTGATTCGCTTTCAGCAGGCATATACAGCCGCAGCCAAGCTCATCAAGATGGCCGATGAGATGTTTGTGACCATATTGGAAACCAAATAACAGGGGGTGAGCCGACATGAGAATCACCATGAACAGTATTTATAGCCGAATCAATACCGATTTGAACCGGTTGACTGAGGCCTTGGACAAGACCAATTCCGCCATATCATCAGGCAAGATATACAGACTGCCCTCGGACGAACCCGTGGCCATGACTCATGCCCAGGCCATTCGAAACGCCATTTCGGACACAGACCAATATCAGCGGAACATCACCTATGGAAAGGCCTGGACCACCGCCACTGAGAGCACCCTGACACAGGTGCAGGACCGGCTCATGCGGGCCAAGACCCTGGCCAACCAGGCCATCAATGACAGCCAGAGTGCTGAGAGCCGAAAGGCCATTGCAGCAGAGGTCAAGACCATCATGGAGGAAGTGGCGACTCTGGGCAATACCAAATTGGGCGGCAGATACATTTTGGCAGGCTCTCGGACCGCGGATTATCCTGCGGGCGTCACGCCTCTTATGCTCAACAAGGATGGGACAGTTGAGTATAACGGCAATGAGGACGACCTGCGGATTACAGTGGCTGACGGCACCACGCAGAAGATCAACATCGATGGTCACAGCGCCTTTATGGCCACCGGTGTATTTGATGGTCTGAAACTGCTCAATGACGGACTAAACGCCAACAGCCGGGGGGATATAGAGGTGGCCTTGGGAGACATAGACACCGCCATAGAAAAGGTCAACTCCCTGATCTCGCAGATAGGCGCCCAGGACAACACCCTCACAAACAAGACGGACATGGCCGCCACATTTTCTCTTACCAACAAGGAAAGGCTGTCCGATATAGAAGAGACCGACATGGTCAAGGCTGTTACAGAGCTTCAGACAAAACAGGTCAGTTATCAGGCCGCCTTGGGTGCTGCCTCCAAGGTGATGGGTTTGAGCCTTGCAGACTATCTGAAATAAGGACATAATGGCGCAAGGAGGCTGCCATGTTGATACTGACCAGAAAGACAGAGGAAAAGATTCGAATAGGTGATGGAATAGAGATCAAGATACTGGAGATACGGGGCAATCAGGTGAAGATCGGCATAACCGCTCCGCCCAACACGACCATTCTGCGGGATGAGGTCTATACCCGCATTCAGGAACAGAACAGGCTGGCTGCCAATGCCCCTGCGGATATAAAGACGCTGGATGCCATCGTTCCCACAAAGGAGAAATGAAATGAAACTGGAAACAATGCGTTTCGGCACACTTGATGTCGCTGACGAGGACATCCTCCTGTTTAAACGAGGTATATTGGGTTTCCCTGAACAAAAACGCTATGTGCTCATTCCACATAGGCCTGACTCGCCTTTTTTCTGGTTGCAGAGTGTGGACATGCCTGAACTGGCCTTTGTGGCAATTACGCCTTCCGTGTGTCTGGCCGATTATGAGTTCGACATACCCGACAATGTCCAGGAGGAGCTGGAGCTTGCCAGCGCTGAGCAGGCTGAAACCCTGCTCATTGTAACCATTCCAAAGGACAATCCCAAATGCATCACGGCCAATCTGTTGGGCCCTGTGGTCATCAATATGGAAAAGCGGCTGGGCATGCAGGTGGTGCTGGACCCCAATACCTATCCTGTGCAGTATCCCCTGAATCCGGAGTGTCAGAAGACACAACAGCTGGCGCCTTGAAAAATTAGAATTTTCGCCGACGAACAACGCATTTGTGGGGCGAAAGGGCAATTTTGCAGAGTTCCAGTGCATGATTTGAGGGTGTTACGGGAAGCCTGAAATTGAATCTTGTTTTTTCCTTGCAATTATGGAATGTTGTGCCATAATTGCAAGCATGATTCCTCGTCGACTCCTGCCAATTCTCACCACAGCCCTGAATGAGGTACCAGCAGTGGCACTCCTTGGCCCGCGACAGGTGGGCAAGACCACGCTGGCCCTGGAGGTGGCCGCTACCAGGCCTTCGGTATATCTTGACCTCGAATCCGAGGCAGACCGTGCCAAGCTCACTGACCCTGAACTCTACCTCGCACAGCATGCGGACAAGCTCGTGATCCTCGACGAGATTCAGCGGGTGCCGCAATTGTTTCAGAGCCTGCGCGGACTTATTGACAGTGGCCGTCGCCGTGGACAGGGGGTGGGCCGCTTTCTCATTTTGGGCTCGGCATCCATGGAGCTCATCAGGCAGTCAAGTGAATCCCTTGCTGGCCGCATTCGCTATCTGGAGCTTGCACCTTTTGATGCCGAAGAGGTGGAACCTGAGCGTCTGAACGCCCTGTGGCTGCGCGGCGGCTTTCCCGAAAGCCTTCTTGCACAAAGCGATGCGGCGAGTCTGCGTTGGCGCCTGGATTTTATCCGCACATATCTTGAGCGCGACATTCCGCAACTGGGACCACGCATTCCGTCGGAGACGCTGCGAAGGTTGTGGACCATGCTGGCACATAGCCAAGGGGGGATACTCAACGCCGCAGCGCTTGCCCGCTCCCTGGCCGTGGACGGCAAGACAGTGGTTCGTTACCTCGACCTGTTGGTGGACCTCCTGCTGGTGCGGCGGCTTGCGCCATGGCATGGCAGTGTGCGCAAGCGCCTGGTGAAGTCGCCCAAGGTCTATGTGCGGGATAGTGGGCTGGTGCATGCCCTGCTCAATATTCTGGATAATGAGGCCTTGCTCGCCCATCCGGTGGTAGGTGCGAGCTGGGAGGGTATGGCCATCGAGTCCCTCATCGTCGCCGCGCCGCAAGGGACGCAGGCCTATTTCTTTCGTACGGCGGCTGGTGCCGAGATCGACCTGCTGCTGGAGCGCCCAGGCGAGCGTCGGCCATGGGCCATCGAGATCAAGCGCGGGCTGGCGCCCAGAATCGAGCGTGGTTTTCATGCAGCATGTGAGACAGTGGAACCGATTAGACGTTGTATTGTGTATAGTGGCCGTGAGCGTTATCCATTGGCCGAAGGCATCGAGGCCTTTCCGCTGACCGAACTGTGTCAAGAACTGACGAAATGAGCTAACTCACCTTATTCCTTTCTTCTAATTCCCTGAGTAGAGGATTGCCCTGCTGTGATAATGAGCGGCACTTCTGCCAATAAAAAACGTGGAATTGGTCTTTATCCTCTGTTAACTAAAGTTCAAATGGTGGTGGAAAGACTGAAAAAGGACAGGCACATTCTTGAATAACATTTTTAATGGATACAAAAGGCATCATTTTTTTGGGGGCGGCAGCGGTGAAGCATTTGTTCCATGCGTCGCATAACTGCCCTCCATGGCAGTATGCGCCGCCGGCGCCCTCCTGGCGCCTATTCCACAAACACTCCACCACTGCCGCCCTCTTCGTCCCTACTTAACCCCATGTTCATAATGGGTTCCCTATTCCTTTTTTTGTAATTCCCTGAGTAGAGGATTGCCCTGCTGTGATGGATAAACCGGCGTTTCTGCCAATAAAAATCGCAGAATCGACCTTTACCCTCTGTTAACCAAAGTTCAAAGGGGATGTGGTGTGTTGGTTTATGATTGGGTTTGGGGTTTCAGGGAGGGTGTTAACCGAATTCCAAAGGGTCTATGTCTTTTTTAAGTGACTTCTGATGTAGGATGTGGAGATGGGGGAGGGGCGAGGGTAGCCGGTGTTTGTGGAATAGGCGCCACGGAGGGCGCCGGCCCCACATTACCGCCATGGAGGGCGGTTATGTGGGGCATGGAACAAATACCGGCTGCCCTCGCCCACATATTGAATTATCATCATGTATTAAAACTGAAAAATCAACAAGCACGACGAGACATAAAAATAGAAAAAGGGACAGACACATCCCTGAACAGACACATTCTTGAATAACATTTTTAATGGATGCAAAAGGCATCATTTTCTTGGGGGCGGCAGCGGTGGAGCATTTGTTCCATGCGTCGCATAACTGCCCTCCATGGCAGGATGCGCCGCCGGCGCCCTCCGTGGCGCCTATTTCACAAACACTTCACCACTGCCGCCCTTTTCGTCCCTGCGGAACCCCATGTTTATAACGGATGCTCTATTCATTCCTACTGCAATCCCACAGATAGCGGATTGACCTTCTGAAATAATGAGCCGGTATTTCTGCCAATAAAAATCGCAAAATTGGCCTTTGCCATCATGTTCACTCAAGTGCAAAGGGTATGTGCTGGTTTGAAGCATCGTTTACGGTTGGGCGTTGGGTTTCAGGAAGGGTGTTAACCAAACTCCAAAGGATCTATGTCTTTTTTAAGCGACTTCTGATGTAGGATGTGGAGGTGGGGAAGGGCGAGGGCAGGCGGTGTTTGTGGAATAGGCGCCATGAAGGGCGCCGGCCCCACATCTCCGTCATGGAGGGCGGTTATGTGGGGCATGGAACAAATATCGGCTGCCCTCGCCCCTAAAACAAAAACATGTTATTAATCAGCCATATTCCATAATTACCTTGTCAAATGTGACAAAGCATATTAAATAATCATGACAATAAATTCTTGTAGGGGAGGTTTTATGCTCAGACGTTTTTACTCCATTTCCTTTCTGGTTCCGGCCCTGGTAGCCATCATGTTCGTGGCCACTATTGTTACCGTTTCCCTCAATTTTCTTCTGATTTATCTGCATGGCTCTGATGCCGTTGCCATAAATATAGCCGGCAGGGAGCGTATGCTCTCACAAAAGATGACCAAGGCCGCCAATGCCTACCTCATTACAGGCGATGCCTCACATCTAAATGAGTTGAAGGATGCCTCGCAGCTCTTTGACAAGTCTCTGCAAGGGGTTAAAAACGGCAGTCAGGAATTGGGACTATCTCCTGTAACAGACACTGAACTGCTGAATGAGTTAAATAAATTGGATGGGCTGTGGAAGACCTTTTCCACTCACATAGCTGTAGTATTAAACGGCAAGCCCGCTGATGAAGGTGTCAAAAAGGCCGTTCTCGACATGAATGAAACCAATGGCAACCTTTTAAAACAAGCGGATGTGGTGACCAAGGCGTTTGAGCAATACTCTCTTAAAAAAGACGAGTATGCCAAATACTTTCAGTATGTCACTTTGGCAGGCGGCATCTGTTTTATCGTTCTTGTCATATTTTTTGTAAAGAGATTTATGATCGCCTCTCTGGAAAGGACGGTGACGGCCATTTCTGATGCAGGCCAGGGGAAATTCGAAACCTGTCTGCCCATAGAAGGGCCTTCGGAGGTGCAGCGTCTTGCAGCGGCGTGCAATGCCCTTTCCTCCACCATGATCGGACAGTTCAATACCATGAATGCCCAGAATGCAGTGGTGGAGGGCGTGGCCTCGACCCTTGATAAAAACAAGAATCAACTCATAAAATATGCGGATGAGATCATGGCAGTCTCCCATACGGTGGAACAGGCCGCCCAGACCTCCTCCAGCAATCTCGAGACCATCACTCAGGCCACCAAGGACATGTCCACCGCCACCAACGAGATAGCGCACAGCGTGGCAATTACTGCACAGAAGGCCAACGATGCCCAAAGCCAGACCGCCGAGGCGCAGTCAGCCATACAGAGTCTGGCCACCAGTTCGGAAAAGATCGGAGATATCATTCGAGTTATCAACAACATAGCATCCCAGACCAATCTTTTGGCCTTGAATGCCACCATAGAGGCGGCCCGTGCAGGTGAGGCAGGCAAGGGTTTCGCCGTGGTAGCCAATGAGGTAAAGGAATTGGCCAAACAAACCGCCGGCGCCACAGATGAGATCACACGCATGATCACCACCATACAGTCCGATACCCAGCATGCAGTTGAGGCTGTGGAGCGCATCACACAGGCGGTCAGTGAGGTAAATGACCTGGCCAACACCATTGCCAGTGCTACCGAGGAGCAGACCGCCACGGTCTCCGAGATCACACACAATATCGAAAGGGCTGCCGATGGGGCCAGAAATGTAATGAGGGAATCCGAGGTATTGCTGGAACAGGCAAGGCTCTTTTCAAAAATGCGCAGCGACATAGAACTCAATGCCTATGGTATGGAAAGTGTCGTAACAGAGACAGCTGTGTTGATGTCCCAGATTAAGGTTGAGCCAAGCATCCTTTCCTCATTGTTTGCAAGCCTGAGAGATAGCGCCCGTATAAAGGCTGTCATTTATCAGCATATGCAGTGGCGGGATAAGGTTATTGCAGGCGTGATCGAATGTAGGCCATTTGAGGTGGAGACAGACCCACACCGCTGCGGCCTCGGACGTTTTCTGGATGGTTATCGCCCCACATCTGCTCGAATAGGGGATGTCATTTCCAAATTGAGGCCTGTGCATGATGCCATGCATCGCAGCGTTGTGGAGTTGCAACGGTTGGTCGCATCAGGAGAAAAAGACCAGGTGCTCTCTTACTTCAAAAACGAGATAGATCCATATTTTCATCAGACCATAGCATTTCTGAACCAGATGGCAGTGTTAATGGAGGAAGAGGAAGGGCATATGAGTGACGCAAGAACAGCGTCGGCCCCAAGGCCGCAGGCCAGGCCGGCTGATACCAAGGCCAGACCTTCTTCTGAAAGGGCATTCAAGAAAGAAGAGACATCGCCTGCCAAATCCGCTGAATTCATGCCATGGGGGCCTCAATTAAGCGTTGGCGTGCCCTCCATTGATGAACAACACAAGAAACTGGTAGCCATGGTGAATACCATTCATGACGGCATTCGGAAGGGGATAGGAAAGGACGCCGCTGCCAAGGTCTTAAATGAATTGGTGGAATATACGGCCTTTCATTTCAAGACTGAAGAGGACTATTTCGACAAATACGGCTATCCTGAAACCGATGCCCACAAGGCCATTCATGCGGATCTCGTTGAAAAGGTTTTGGCCTTCAAAGAGAAGTTTGACAAGGGATATGCTACTGTGGACTTCGAGCTATTGAATTTCCTCAAGAACTGGTTGCAGAACCATATCTGTATCACCGATAAAAAATATGGGCCGTTTTTGGCAAGTAAAGGGGTAAGATAGTTGTATTAGAGGTGAGTCATGGCGGTACCTGCTGAAAATTTAGTTTATGACTTGAGGGACACCCTTGATGAATTCATTAGAACCACCTCTATTGAATTCACAAAGGTGTATAATGCCCAATTGCGCAATGAGATAGAGTTCCGCAATTTCAAGGACGAGATGAAGGCCTTCAAGGATGAGATGCTGGAATTCAAGGATGAGATGCGCGCCTTCAAGGATGAAATGAAGGATTTCAAACAGGAGATGCGCGCATTCAAGGACGAGATGAAGGTCTTTAAGGACGAGATGTCAGAGTTCAAGGATGAGATGAGGGCCTTCAAGGACGAGATGCTGGAGTTTAAGGATGAGATGAAGGTCTTTAAGGACGATACACAGGCCTTCAAGGATGAGATGCGCGCATTTAAGGATGAGGCTGTAGAAGATAGAAAGCGCATGAATAAACAATGGGGTGAGCTGGCCAATAGATTGGGGACCATAGTGGAGGATATCGTGGCCCCCAATATGGAGGGAATAGCCGCTAACTACTTTGGTTGTGCAGAGTTGGACAGCCTGATGGTGAGATGTAGAAGGAGAAAGCCATCAGACAGGACCAAGATTCGTGAATTTGATGTGGTGGCAGTGTGTGGGGATCGGATATTTTTTAATGAGACCAAGTCCAATGCCCGCATGGATTATGCAAAGGAGTTTATTGACTTTATTGCCTCACAAGAGTTTTTTGAATTCTTTCCTGAATATAAAGGCAAAGAGTTGATTCCCATCTTTTCCTCTCTGTATATTTCAGACGATGTGGTCCAGTTGTTGACTCAGGCAGGTATCTATGCCATGGCCATGAGTGATGACTCCATGGATCTATTGAATTTTGAGGAGGTCAGTCAAAAGAGGCAAAAGGCTTGATCAAAAGCAGTCGATAACGAAATGGATTATTCAAAAAGGGGCGGGCATTGGCCGCGCCCCTTTTTTTATTGCGCAGACTTAGTGTCCGCCTGGGAACAATACCTGAGACAGCCAATAGAGAAAGATAAGACCGCCTGCCCCTATGCCTATGCTCCAGCGAATGAGTTGTATCTCGGCAGGGAGCAGTGGTTCATACTCCATCTTTTTTATCTCTTCGGAAAGTTTGGTTTCTTCTGCCATATTTCACTCCTTTTATGGGGTTGTGTCCTCAGGGCATGGCCGGGGCCTGCCCTGAGACATGTATAACCTGTATAACTTTGAGTATGTCGTTTCAGGACATCAGGTGATGATAGGTGGTTTCACTCCATGGAAAAAGAGCCATGAGATCACCAGGGCCACCCATATGATGAACCCGAACAGGCATACCGCATAGACCGCAGCCAGTTTGCCGATGCCTTCTTCCATGAGTTTCTTGAAGTTGGACACCAGGCCGATGGTAAAGAAACAGAGCACGAAGAAGAGGCCTCTGAATTTATCGCCTTCGCTGGTGGCGAGTTTGGCTGTGTCTAAAAGTTTTTTAGGCTCTTTTATGCTGGACTCCATATCCTTCATTCTGGCCTTGGCATCGGTCAGTTTGGCCTCTATGGCCGCCTTGTTTTCTGCTGTGGCTGATGCCACCTGTTTTTCGATGGTCTGTATCTCTACCTTCAGTTTATTAATCTGGTCAGTGGTAGGTCCAACTGTCTTGGCCGCCGGCCAGCAGATGAAGAGCAGAATAAAGAAGGTCAGGACATAGCCTATGACGAATTTGGGAAAGCGGTTCCATATCTCTATGGCACTGGTCTTCTGGCCCGGCTTGCATTCTATTTTGGCGCACCAGATGATGGCCAGCACAAATGCCCATACGCCGATAAAGATGTCTATGAACATCTTGACCGTTGTGGCGGTCATGGTGATCCAACCCTCAGCATAGTTGATGCCACTCATATCCATGGCCTTGGCCCTTATCAAGGCATCAGCCACTGCGCCGCTTGCGATGGCACCACCGTCGGATTTGACTGCCAGACCCATCCATGCACCTGCCACCAACGGTTCCTTCCAGAGAAACACCTGGGCAATAAAGGGCAGAATGATCATCTCTACAGCCACAAAGATGACCACCAGGGATGAGACCATTATGGGCACCACAGGCCTGGCTCGTATGGCGCCGCCTGTGGCTATGGCCGCCGACACACCGCAGATGGAGATGCCTGAGGCCAGGGGCGCTGACCACTCCCGGCTGAACTTGAAGTATCTCCTGGCAACCCAATAGGTAAACGCCCAGTAGATGAGATATGCCTCCACAATGGCGCAGAGCCCTCGGAACATGATGTTTGTGGCCAAGCCAAAGGATTGGGCTGCCTTCAGGCCCAATGTGGCGCCCATAATGACGATGGCCGTCTTGATGTAGAGCTCGGGCCTGGCGGCTTCTTTCATGAAATCGGCGAGTTTGGGTACGAAGTTACCTATGATGAGGCCTGCCACCAGGGCTATGATGAAGCCGAATTCACCTGTCATGCTGAGCGACCATGGAATGTTGAACTTGGCAAGGTCCGCCTTTGTAGCTGCTATGTAGGCGTAATGTCCTAAAAACCAACAGAGATAGGCGATCCAGAAGACTGCTGTGAATGCGATAAGGAACCGAGGCAGGTTCGCACCCATGAGCAGGGCGCCAAAGCCCATCAGCACCAGCATGGCCAAAAAGGTGAGAAACAGTGCTGTATTGCCTGAGATGCCGGTTTTTTCATACTTATCCCCCACCTTATAGCGGGAGGCGTCTTCTACGGTTACCTTATCCTCCTTGCCGTCGGATTTCTTGATAACCAGGGTCTTGCCGTCTATCTTGGTGATTTCACCTTTGAGCGGCTCGTAGGCCTTGGAGACCACACCGGTTGCCTTGCCAGGGTCTATCCACATCTTGGTAGTGACGCCCCAGCCAAGAATGTCCATGTTCTGAAAGACGCCAAGGGAGAGGATAAAGACAATGAGACCCAGAATCAAAGACAGCCAGTCTTCACTGATCAATCCCTTTTTTTCTTCGATTTCTGCCATAAAAACCTCCTCTGTGCAGTTGTGTGAATAATGTGAAAGGTGTTTAAGTCTTACTGAAATCTTGTGCAAAGACATCGAAATTCTATGGCATTAAGTTGTCCCTCCCTTGAAATAGAAAATGAAAGCTGGCCACAAGGAATCAGCCTGTAGTTGTAAATTGCAACATATGTGCCTTGGGCTTTGAAGAAGGGCTATGTAAAAAATGTGTCCCAAAATAGGGAAAATGCCCTGAAAACCCCATGAAACCAGCCTGTTTCCCATTCAGGTCTCAAGGGTCAAAGTGGTGTGTAGGAGGTGTTGCTGTATTATTTAGATTGCACTGCAAGATTTAGTTTGCAGGGTTCCCTTTATTTTTCAAGGGATCCTACAGTGTTTTTTATTCCATGGACTTGAATACCGTAGCGTCTTATGAGCTGTTGCAGGGACTGGCGTTCAAGGCCGCAGCGTTTGGCGGCCAGGGTGATGTTGCAGTTGGTGGATTTGAGGATGTGAGTGAGATATTGAGTGGTGAATGTGCGCATGACCGTTTCCTTGGCCTCATGATACTGCATATTCACCAGGCCGTTTAAATCCCCGCCCGCACAGCCCTGCCTGGCTGGAATCTCCAGGTCATCCGGTAGAATCGTTGCTCCTGTGCTAAAGATGGCAGCCCGTTTCACCAAATTTTGAAGCTCCCTTACGTTTCCCGGCCAATGCCAGGCGGTAAGCTGCATCAGGGCCTCCTTTGAAAAGCCCTTGGGAGGCATGCCGGTTTCTTTCAAAAATTGCTGCAAAAAGTGCTGTGCCAAAAGGGGAATGTCCTCAGGCATCTCTCGTAAGGCAGGCATTCTTATCTCTATTACATTGAGCCTGAAGAACAGGTCCTGCCGGAATTCCTCTCGTTCCACCATGTTTTTAATGGGCTTGTTTGTGGCTGCGATCACCCGGACATTCACCTTTCTGGTGCGGTTATCTCCAATGGGCCGAATCTCACCCTCTTGCAGCACACGCAGCAGTTTGGCCTGAAGCATAAGGGGCATGTCCCCTATCTCGTCCAAGAATAGGCTGCCCTTGTCGGCAATCTCAAAAAGCCCCTTTTTGTCGGCTGTGGCATGAGTAAAGGCCCCTTTTTTGTGGCCGAAGAGCTCGCTTTCCAGGAGTTCCGATGGCATGGCGGCGCAGTTGACGGCAACGAATTCATAGGCGCTGCGGTTGCTCCAGGCGTGCAGGGCCCTGGCCGCCAGTTCCTTTCCTGTCCCGCTTTCGCCTGTTATGAGCACAGGCACATCGGTTCTGGCGGCAAGGGATATGGTGTCTATGGTCTTTTTCAGGGCAGGGCTGGTGCCGATGAAGGTGTCGGTCAGTCCCTGTCTCTGATGTAATGCTTTTTCCAGAAGCGAGGTCTTTTCCAGCAGTTGCTGGCGCTCCAGGGCCTTTTGCAGTGTGTGCACCAGTCTGTCTTCATCGAACGGCTTGGTGAGAAAGTCATAGGCACCCTTTTTCAGGGCATCTATGGCCAGGTCTATGGTGCCGTAGGCGGTCATGAGTATTACGGCGGGGGGGCATGCCTTGTCCTTCAGTATTTGAAGCAGGGCCATGCCGTCCATGCCGGGCATACGGATGTCGCTGAGGACCACATTTACAGCCTCCTTTTCCATGAGTTCCAATGCGGTCTGAGGGGATTCGGCTGTCAGTATGCGGACGTGCTGAAAATGCGGCTGCAACAGACGTTTCATGCCCAGCAACAGGTCCGCTTCGTCATCGATTATCAAAAGTCTTTGGGCCGTAACTTGTTCTGATTTCATTTGTCAATCTGATTTTCAGGCATAAGGGCTGGCAGTGTGATGAATATCTCCGTGCCTTGATGTTCCGTGCTCTTCAAGATAATATCGCCATTGTGTTCGTGAATAATATCATATGACACGAAAAGTCCAAGCCCTGTCCCTTCACCGGGCGGCTTGGTGGTGAAGAAGGGTTCAAATACATGCATCAGATGCTGCTCTGGAATGCCGCAGCCCGTATCTTTTATTGAAACAGATACCTCGTTCCGGTCTTCATCGAAACCTGTGGTGATGGTGATCTCGCCATGACCCGAGATGGCTTGTTCGGCATTGATGAGGATATTGAGCAATACCTGTTTCAGCTTTTCGCGGTCGCCGTAAATCATTGGAATATCTTCCTGAAGCCTGTTTGTGATAAAGATGTTTTTCTTTTCAAATTGTTTTTTAATTATTGAGAGAGTTTCTAATATGATTTTATTTATATCTATTTGTTCATAGATTGTTTTTTTATGTCTCGAAAAATATAATAGATTTTCCACTATATTTTTCGATGAGTTGGTGTGCTTCTCTATTATTTTGAGATCGTTTATTGTCTCCTGATCATTTAGGAATTTCTTCATCAATAGTTTTGTATAACACTGTATTATGCTCAATGGATTGTTTATCTCATGGGCGAAACCTGCCGCCATCTGGCCGATTATAGCCATTTTTTCCGCATGGGCCATCTGTAATTCCAGTCTTCTCTGTTTTGTTATGTCCTGTATATAATGTACTATTTTTACTACTTCATTTTGATTATTTTTAATTGGATATAAATGTATTAAATAATACTCATCATTTTCTGTTTTATATTTCTCAATAATTTCTTCTTTATTATTTAGTAATTCTTTTATTTTTTGGCATGTTATTGTTTCTGCATTGCAATTTTGTTGTTCTTTTTCCATGATATTTAATACCATTTTTTTATTTTTGGATAACCACTCCTGATATGTGTTGTTAGCTGCTATCATGTTGCAATCTTTCCCTATCAATGCAAGTGGATCACTTATGCCATTTATTATAGTCTGCAAAATTGTTGCGTTTGATTTGATATTTTCATATGCTTGTTTCAAATTTTCTATCATTATGTTGAATGACTGTATCAATTCACCTATTTCATCATGTTTTTTTATCTTTAAAGTTGCTGTGTCTAACAGCATATTTTGACTGATATTGGTGAAGTGTTGTGCTATTTTTTTAAGTGGATGCCCTACAAGCCTGATAAAGCTGCCTTCAATAGCTATGAATAAAAGAACTATTATTATAATGCCTATCGTGCATATATTGATTATTGTTTGAATGATTTGATTCCAGATCACATCCATGGAAATTGAAACAGCTTCCAAGCCCATCAGGTCATTTAGCTTAAAACCAAATCCAACTTGACTGCCATATTTTGCAATTAATCCAACTGGTGCTTGATTTATATCACCATGACATCTCAAACAATTCTCTTTAATATAAATAGGTTTTGCAAGAATGAAGAATTTATGTTTATCTATTGACTTAATACCCTGCCATTCATTTAAGTCTTTATTTTTTTGGAATATGGTTAAAATTTCAGCGTATAGTTCATTTAAGCTATTATCTTTATTTCGTGGATTTATAGACATTCTTTTATATGTAAACTGGAAATTTTCAAGCTTTGCCTTTTCAAGAACTATATTTTTGATTTTAGTCGTGGAAAGTATCTCTGGAATAAATGCGTGTGGGTTTTCTTGTATATCAGGCATCAGATTGATAATTCTTGGTCTTAAGGTTTGATTGATATAGGCATCTATGCCGTTCATGATATCGAGAATGATATGCGCTTTTTCAGAGCCTACATGCAGGGTTTGTTCCTTCAAATAATTATAGCTCAACAGCACAAATAATAGATAAACAAGGCCGCAGATGCCGCCGGTAACTAATGCGAATCTTGTGCTGAGTTGTATATTCCTCATATGTCTTGTTCCATTACATGGATTTATACAAATAAAAATAGCGTATCCCACATGCTGTTGTGTGAAATACGCTATGGCATTAATTACTTATTGCTTTGTGTATCATATGGCCTCTTTGCCGCGTTCCTTTGTTCTCACCCTTATTACATCTTCTATGGGCATAATGAATATCTTGCCATCGCCTATGGTGCCTGTATTGGCCTCTGCAAGTATGGTATCGATAATCATGGGAACCTGATCAGCCTCGGCTACAATTTCAAGCTTGATCTTTGGAATTAGATCAACTACATACTCAGTGCCGCGATAGACCTCTTTATGCCCCTTTTGTCTGCCATAGCCTTTGACTTCCGAGACCGTCATGCCCTTTACTCCTATCTTGTTCAGGGCGTCCTTTACCTGTTCAAATCTGGATGGTTTGATAATCGCTTCTATCTTTTTCATGATGCCTCCTATCTATTCGATTGATTTTATAAGAAGAAATAGGCCGTCTCGCCGTGTTGAGTCTCGTCAAGGCCTTTTATTTCATCTTCGTTTTCCACTCTGATGCCTATGGTCGCCTTTATGATGGCAAGAATAACAAATGTTACTACGCCAGAATACACAAAAGTCACACCCGCTGCAATCAATTGTATCATAAATTGTCCGGAATTGCCGTATATCACGCCTTTGCCTGCCTCGTTTATGGCAGGATCAGCCAGAATGCCCGTAAGTATTGCGCCCATAAAGCCTGCCACGCCATGTATGCCGAAGGCATCCAGTGTGTCGTCATAGCCCAATTTCGGTTTGATTTTGGCGATTACCAGAAAAGGAATCACTCCCACCAATATGCCTATTATAAGGGCACCTGTTATATTTACAAAACCTGCCGCCGGTGTGATGCCCACCAGTCCTGCCACGGCGCCGGAGGCCATGCCCAGAACCGTGCATTTTTTATAGAAGAGCCAGTCCATGGCCATCCATGCCAAGGCCGCTGCCGCAGCGGCTGTGTTGGTATTCAAAAATGCCATGCCTGCCAGGCCGTTTGCGGCCAATGCACTTCCCGCGTTGAAGCCGAACCAACCGAACCACAGAAGCCCTGTGCCCAGCACCACGAGAGTGAGGTTATGGGGTTTCAAGGCCGTGTCTCTGCGCCTGCCCAGATATAGTGCACCCACCAGGGCTGCGATACCTGCATTTATATGTACCACGGTGCCGCCTGCAAAGTCCAGGGCGCCCAGTTTCATGCAAAATCCGCCTCCCCATACCCAGTGGGCTACAGGGATATAGACAAGAGTGAACCACAGCACGCAGAAGGCCAACCATGCAGAAAATTTCATGCGTTCTATGTATGCGCCGCTCACGAGGGCCACTGTGATGGCGGCAAAGGTCAGCTGAAATACGATGAACACCAGTTCTGGTATGGTCTTGGCCGCATCCGATATGCTGGAGACCCCTACACCTGCCAGAAACAGCTTGGCCGTATCCCCTACAAATCCAAGGGTATCCCCTGAAAAGGAGAGGGTATAGCCGTATAGAATCCACAGGACGCTCACTATGCAAAAGGCGGCTACAGACATGGCCATGGTGTTCAAGGCGTCCTTGCGCTTTGAAAGGCCGCCATAGAACAGGGCCAGCCCAGGCACGGTCATGAGCACCACCAGGGCGCTGGCCACGAGCAGCCAGGCGGTGTCACCAGTGTCGATCTTCAATGCCGCTTGTGCCGCCTCTTCGGCATACGCAGTATTTGTGACGAGAAAGGTAATAAGTCCGCTCAGAATATATTTTATCATTTCGATACCTCCTTAAGGGTTGGGCACAAATGTGCATTTTTTAAGGCTCACCTAATAATTAAACGAAACGGCCAATCCACCATACACAAAGTTGTTTCTGGAGCCGTCGAGACTGCGCCATTTCATCTCGTTGGAGGCATCTCCGCTCAGAGGAAAGCTCCATGCAATCTGTGGCATCACCTTCAGATTCTTCGCAGCCGGTATATTCAGGACAGCGGACACAAGGCCGTCGTGAAGGTTCTTGAATTCATCGCCTGTCGGCGCACCGTGTTTGATCTTTGGATAACCTTCCGAATCATCGGAAAGCAGATAGGCCGCTGTTCCACTCAAATCCAGGGTTATATCATTGCCGAATTCAACTGTATGGGAAAGTTTGGCAGTGATATACCAGCTTGGATAATGTGCCATCTCCCTGTAGATGGTAAGTGTAGGCTTCAGCGGTACATTCAGACTGGCTGATGCAAACAATTCTTGTGAATCGTCTATTGAGTCCAGACCATAATAGATATATCCTCCTGTAAGGGTTGTCATACCAATCTCTTTTGAATAGGAGAGTGTTATATCTGTTTCAGTCCATTTCGTCTCATCAGTAAGTTTTGTATTGGTATCGATATTGCCCCATATATTTGCCGAAAAGCCGGCATAACCCACGGTAATATAGGGTTCAACTATCAGAGAATCCCTGCTGAGTTCCTGACCTCTCCAGATGTATTGACTCAAGACCGCTGTCCCAATCTCTGTTGTCGCCTTTTCTTCTTCTGCATAGGTTGTAAATGGTACAGAACAGATTAAGGCAGCCAATACGACCATTAGCCTGTGTTTGTTTTTTGAAATAGACATGTTTCTCTCCTTTTTGTAATAAATTGCCCGGGCTTGCTAATCTATACTCAAGAAACATGCCAATGTGCGATTTTGGATTTTTATGTTGGGAAAACAACGAGTTACGGAATGTTTTTTATTGTGAGTGAGTAAATTCCCAGCCCATTTTTGCTGAAAACTTACATTTTTGTAATGTAAGTTTGTGCAAGTTCAAAGCGAAAGAAAGGACGAAAGAAAAGACGAAAGAAAAAAAGGACAAAAGGATAGGCACATTCTTGAATAAGAAAGCAAAAGGACAGGCACATTCTTGAATTACATTTTTAATTAAATTTTTTAGGTGGGGCGGCAGCGGTGGAGCATTTGTTTCATGCGTCGCATAACTGCCCTCCATGGCAGTATGCGCCGCCGGCGCCCTCCGTGGCGCCTATTTCACAAACACTCCACCACTGCCGCCCTTCTCGTCCCTACTTAACTCCATGTTCATAATGGGTTCCTTATTCCTTTCTTCTAATTCCCTGAATAGAGAATTGGCCTGCTGTAATAATAAGCTGGCACTTCTGCCAATAAAAATCGCAGAATTGGTCTTTACCCTGCTATTTCAATGTATTAGTAGGAGCGGGTTTCAAACTCATATTACCAGTTCAAAGGGTTTATGTTTTTTAAGCGGCTTCTGATGTAGGATGTGAAGGTGGGGAGGGGCGAGGGTAGCCGGTGTTTGTGAAATAGGCGCCACGAGGGCGCCGGCCCCACATCACCGCCAAGGAGGGCGGTTATGTGGGGCATGAAACAAATGCCGGCTGCCCTCGCCCAGATATTAAATTATCACCAAGCAAAGAATAGAAGAAGAAACAGAAAAAACAGAGAAAGGACAAGAAGGACAAAAGGGCAGACACGTTCCTGATCAACTTTTTTAATTCAATCTCTTTGGGGCGGCAGCGGTGAAGTATTTGTTTCATGCGTCGCATAACTGCCCTCCATGGCAGTATGCGCCGCCGGCGCCCTCCTGGCGCCTATTTCACAAACACTCCACCACTGCCGCCCTTTTCGTCCCTTCGGAACTCTATGTCCATAACAAGTGCCCTATTCCTTTTTTCTTTTAATCCTCTTGATATAGGATTGCCCTACTGTAATGGCTAAACCGGCATTTCTAACAATAAAAAACATGGAATTGGCCTTTACTCTCTGTTAACCAAAGTTCAAAGGGTATGTGGTGGTTTGAAGCGTCGTTTACGGTTGGGCGTGGGGTTCCGGAGGGTGAGGGCAGCCGGTGTTTGTGGAATAGGCGCCAGGAGGGCGCCGGCCCCACATCTCCGCCAAGGAGGGCGGTTATGTGGGGCATGAAACAAATGCCGGCTGCCCTCGCCCCTAAAATGAAAACATGTTATTAATCGGCCACATAATATAATCTACAAAAAACATCGGGGGATTGCTTCGCTTCGCTCGCCTCGGCGCGAGCGCCCTTCGGGCCGAGGCCTCGGCGCGTGGCGCAATGACAACTTTCTGTGCCCTACACTGGCATGCACATTGTGAGGTATGTGTCGCCCCTACTAATTCAATTCCACACGATATGACGAAAAGCCGTGTTACGGAGTAAGAGGATGTTCATGAAACGACTTGCCATGGGTTCACGACCGAAAGGCCCTCAATACCTTCAAAATCCCGCTCGTTACGTGTGGCCAAGCACAAACCATGCACCAAGGCGATGGCTGCAATCTGTGCATCTTCGACGCTGATTGGGCGTCCAAGAGTGATACGTGACGCCACAATGCTGGCGTAGTACATGGCCGCCTGTTCATCGAAGGGCAGACAACGCCCGGCAAATTCTTCAGCGAACATCGCCCTGGCAGCCATTTGTAGCCTGATCTTGCGCTGTCCATCCGGTAACAAGGCAATACCCAGTTCAATTTCGGCACGGGTAACGGCACATATCCATACCTCTTCAGACGCTTGTGCATTCAGCCATGCCACGACCTGAGGGGAAGGCGCTGGCCGCATGAACTCGGACAAGACATTGGTATCCAGCAAAATCATGCGGTTTCTTTCCAGTTAGGCGGCGTACGCGATTGTGATCTTGGGGGAATAGGCAAGTCGGTGGCCACCGCTTGAAAGCGACTGACCAAACGCTGGCCCAACCCTGTTGTGGGAGTGGGCTTGGACAAGGCTTGGCGCAAAATGCTGCGAACCTCTTCTTCCATGGATCGACCGTGGTGTGCAGCCTGCACTCGAAGGGAGGCCTTCAGGTCGTCATCAAGATTACGGATGGTCAAAGTTGCCATGTGAACCTCATTTGCCATTGAAATCAATGACTGCATTGTAGTCAATGCACTCTAATTATGCAAGGTTCACCGCTATGTTCCCTCCTTAATTTTTTTGGGGGCGGCAGTGGTGAAGCATTTGTTCCATGCGTCGCATAACTGCCCTCCCTGGCAGTATGCGCCGCCGGCGCCCTCGTGGCGCCTATTTCACAAACACTCCACCACTGCCGCCCTTTTCGTCCCTTCGGAACTCCATGTCCATAACAAGTGCCCTATTCCTTTTTTCTTTTAATCCTCTTGATATAGGATTGCCCTACTGTAATGGCTAAACCGGCATTTCTAACAATAAAAAACATGGAATTGGCCTTTACTCTCTGTTAACCAAAGTTCAAAGGGTATGTGGTGGTTTGAAGCGTCGTTTACGGTTGGGCGTGGGAGTGCCGAAGGGGTGAGGGCAGTCGGTGTTTGTGGAATAGGCGCCAAGGAGGGCGCCGGCCCCACATCACCGCCATGGAGGGCGGTTATGTGGGGTATGAAACAAATGCCGGCTGCCCTCGCCCAGAAAAGATTAAATCTGGGCAGGCACACAAACAATAAGGGCAGGCACAGGGGCCTGCCCCTACATTTTTTCGATCAGGACGTTTCCTCTGTATTACCAGTCCCCTGAGGCACCGCCGCAAAAGAACAAAAGGAAAGATACATTCTTGAACAACTTTTTTAATTAAATCTCTTGGGGCGGCAGCGATGAAGCATTTGTTCCATGCGGCGCATTCCGCCATGGAGGGCGGTTATGTGGGGCATGAAACAAATATCGGCTGCCCTCGCCCAGAAAAGATTAAATCTGGGCAGGCACACAAACAATAAGGGCAGGCACAGGGGCCTGCCCCTACATTTTTTCTGTCCGGAAGAAAAAGGACAGGCACATTCTTGAATAACATTTTTAATGGATCCAAAAAACATGTCAGGCGGCGGAGCTTTTGCTTGTTTGTTTGCTGGAATTCAGAGAAGGCACCACGAAGTTTTATGCCCTTGGATGGAATTTTTTGTGCACCGCGCGCAGGTGTTGCAGATCCAGGTGTGTGTATATCTGTGTGGTGGTTATGCTGGAGTGTCCCAAAAGCATCTGCACTACGCGCAGGTCAGCCCCGCCTTCCAGCAAATGGGTCGCAAAGGAGTGGCGCAGGGAGTGAGGGGAGATCTCGGCCTTTAACCCTGCCTGAATGGCGTATGTCTTGAGTATCTGCCAGAAGCGCTGTCGAGTGATGGGGCGGCCGTTCCGTCCGGGAAAGAGGAAGTCGCTGGCGGCTGTCTTGAGCAAAAGTGGCCGGATTTTGCGTAGATAGTCATGCAATATCTCCATGGCCACCTCTCCTATTGGTGTGACCCTCTCCTTGTTTCCCTTTCCTATTACACGCAGATAGGCCAGGTCCATGTCAATCTGGTGCAATTTCAGGGTGACTGCCTCGGAGGCTCGAAGCCCGCAGGCATAGGTGAGTTCCAGAATGGCCCTGTCACGCATGCCAAGGTGAGTCCTGATATCCGGTGCGTTCAGGAGCCTCTCCATCTCTTCTACGCTCAACACATCCGGCAGATACAGGCCGGTCTTCGGGTTTTGAATGGTGGTGACCGGATTGACCGTGACTATGCGTTCCATGCGTAGAAAATTGAAGAAGGACCTCAGGCTGGAGAGACGTCTCGAGATGGTTCGGGCGTGCATGCCTTGTGTCTTTTGATGAACAAGCCAGGAGAGTATGGCTGTGGTTGTGAGTCCGGCTGGTTCGTAAATGCCGATATCTGTCACATAACTTACAAAGAAGTTTAAGTCTGTTGCATAAGCCTCGCTGGTATTGTTGGAAAGCCCTTTTTCAATGCGAAGATGGGCTATAAAGTCGTCTATGAGTATGAACCATAGGTTTGTAGGGGGTGGTGCTGGGGAATCCATGAGAGGTCACATGGCCCTGAGGTATCCGTTGGCCTTATCCCGAATGTCGGTATCCTCTGTGGTCATGCCCAGAAACCGGAGTTTGGCCTTGAGATTGTTGCGCTCCAGGGTATTTCTTTCGGCTGCCATGTCCACAAGGAGTTCCATGGCCTTGATGACGATGTCCGGCTCGTCCTTGAGGTCCAGAAACATCAAAAGCCCGCTCCAATCCTGTGGCAGGCCGTAAAGTTCGTGATATTTCAGGGCTGCATCCTCAAAGCCTGGGCTGCCGTACAGCTCGCGAAGTTCCGCATGGCTGCGCTCCTTTTCCGCATCCTTTGAGCCGCTGAAGAGCTTTTCGGCCTCCTGAAGGTAATACTTCTTCAGGGCCGGGTTTTCCAGCGCCTTCTCCAGACGGCTTTTTGCCCCTTTACCCGAAGGGCCTGACTTGTCCTTGCGTTTATCGATCTCCCTCCAACTCAACTTCCGCTCCGCCATACTGACTGAACCCTCCATTCATTTTCATATAAATCAGATATTCTTCATTGCCCTTCGCCCCATGAATGGGCGATGTCACCAGTCCGGCTATTGTCAGCCTCAGCCCCTGACTGAAAAATGTCCGAAGCCCCTTCACCACTTCCTCCCGCACGCCCGCATTCCGGATCACGCCTCCCTTTCCCACCTGTTCTCTGCCTGCCTCGAATTGTGGTTTGATCAATGCAATCACGGCCCCGCAGGGTTTGAGAAAGGGCAGGGCAGGGGGCAGGGCCGTTTTCAGGGAGATGAAGGAGACATCCATCACCAGCAGGTCTATGGGCTCGGGAATCAATGTGGGGTCCATGCTTCGAATATTCTGTCTTTCCAGGACCACCACGCGGCCGTTGTTTCGAATCTTCCAATCCAACTGGCCATATCCCACATCCACTGCATATACGCGTTCGGCCCCATGCTGCAGCAGACAGTCCGTAAAACCGCCGGTGGACGCACCCACATCCATGCAGACCATGCCGTTTACAGAGATTTGAAAACACGACAGGGCATGCGCCAGCTTTAGTCCGCCTCTGCTCACATAGGGGCATGGATTGCTTAGCAGACATATCTCTGCGTTCACCGGCACCTGTTGGCCGCATTTGTCTATGATCTGGCCGTTTACTTGCAGTTGACCTGCCGCTATTACGGCCTGTGCCTTTGCCCTGGAGTCTGCAATGCCACGCTCTACCACCAGCACGTCCAGACGCTTTTTGACAGTCATTGCAGAATGCGCAGGCTGATATCCACAGCCTTTACCGAATGTGTGATACTGCCCGTTGAGACCATATCCACACCTGTAAGGGCTATCTCCCGAACATTTTTGAGAGTCACACCGCCGGATGCCTCGATGAGCACGCGAGGTGCGGTCTTTCTTGTGAAATCAACCGCCTTTTTTAGGGTATCGGTGTCCATGTTGTCCAGCAAAACCGCGTGTACGCCCACACTCAACGCCTCTTGCAGGGCCTCCATGGTTGAGACCTCACATTGAACGGCCAGTGTATGGGGGGCGTTCCGGCGCAGCCTCCTGACCGCCTCTGTAATGGAGCCGCAGGCGGCTATATGGTTGTCCTTTATGAGCACTCCATCGGACAGGGAAAAACGGTGATTGTGGCCGCCTCCCACGCGCACGGCGTACTTTTCCAGCACACGCAGACCAGGGGTGGTCTTGCGTGTATCCAGCAGGCGGCAGTCCGTGCCGTTCAACTCCTTCATAAATGCCGCGGTCTGCGTGGCTATGCCGCAGAGCCGCTGAAGCAGGTTCAAGGCAACCCGTTCTCCCATGAGAATAGAGGCAAGGCTGCCATGGATCTCCATGAGTATTCCGCCGGCATGAACCACGGCCCCTTCATCGAACATGATACGACAGGCGATGCTGCTATCCACATGCGCAAAGACCTCCTGGGCCACGAACAGCCCTGCCGCCACACAGTCCTCCTTGGCCAGAATTACGGCCTTGCCCTGTGTATGGGACGCAACGGTGCAGGAGGTGGTGATGTCTCCAAATGGCATATCTTCCGAAATGGCCTGTTGAATGAGGCCGGTGTATGTGGAGGGGTGCGGACGATAGGTCTTCATGTTTCGATGGCGCTCATGGTGGCCTTGTGGTTCTGAATCCGTTTCAAACGGGTCTCTATGTCCAAAAGCCTCTGCTGCTCCTTTTCCCGAATCTCCTGGGGGGCCCTGGCCATGAAGTCCTTATTGTTCAGCTTGGCCTGTGTCTTTTGCAGGTCACTCAGCAGTTTTTCTTCCTCTTTTTGCAGTTTTTTCAGTTCTCCGGCCAGGTCTATCACGTCCTTCAGGGGAATGAATATCTCCACTTCCTTCATAATCACGGATGCAGCGTTTTTGGGCCTTGGCTGGGATATATCGCAGAACTCCATGGTCTCAAGTCTGGCCAGTGTGAGCAGATGCGTTTTTTGCGCTAAAAACAGGTCTCGAACCCCGTCGTCATGAGGAAACACTCGAATCTTCAGCCTGGTCCCCGGGTGTATGTTGAATTCAGCCCGAACATTGCGAATGCCGGTGATGATCTCGATGAGCCCCTGCATCTGAGCTTCAGCGGTTTCATCCTGCCAGGCCGGCACACCCTTTGGGAATTCAGATGTCATGATATGGCCGGATGCGCCGGGCAGGTGGTGCCACAGCTCCTCCGTGACAAATGGAATGACCGGATGCAGCAGCCTGAGACAGGTGTTGAGCACAGTGAGCGCCACTTGTTGAGTATGTCTGCGTTCCTTTTCATCGGTGCTCTGAAACCCGGGCTTGGCCAGTTCCAGATACCAGTCACAGTATTCATGCCAGAAGAAGTGATAGAGCCCACGGGCGGTCTCGTCGAACTCGAAGTTGTCCAGATGGTTGCGTGTGTCTTGAATGAGTCTGTTGAGCCTGGATAGAATCCACCTGTCCTTGAGGTCAGTTGGTTGCAGGGCAGCCGGGTCTTTCGGCGGCTCACAAGAATCGGAGATGTTCATTCGCACCAGGCGTGTGGCGTTCCATATCTTGTTGATGAAGTGACGGTAGCCCTCGATACGGTCCTCTGCGAGCTTGATGTCCCTGCCCTGAGCAGCCAGGGCCGTAAGGGTCATGCGCACTGCATCCGTGCCGTATTTTTCCATCACTGTGAGGGGGTCTATGACATTCCCCTTGGACTTGCTCATCTTCTGACCCTGACTGTCTCGCACTAGGGCATGGAGATAGACATATTTGAAGGGCACATCCTTCATAAAGTGTATGCCCATCATGAGCATGCGGGCCACCCAGAAGAAGAGGATATCAAAGCTGGTGATGAGCACAGAGGTGGGGTAAAAGAGTTTCAGCTCTGGAGTCTCTTCAGGCCAGCCCAGTGTGGAAAAGGGCCACAGGGCGGAGCTGAACCAGGTGTCCAGCACATCCGTCTCCTGTTCCAGTTCTGTGGAGGTGCATTTGGGACAGACACTGGGTGTGTCCTTGGCCACTATGGTCTCACCACATGCCTTGCATGTCCAGGCCGGAATGCGATGTCCCCACCAGATCTGACGGGAGATGCACCAGTCCTTGATGTTGGTCATCCATTCCTCGTAGGTCCTTTCCCATGAACTGGGCAGAATGATGGTCCTTTTCTCGCGCACGGCTGCCAGGGCCTTTTGGGCCAGGGGTTGAGTGCGCACGAACCACTGCTTGGAGATGCGGGGCTCCACAACGGTCTTGCAGCGGTAACAGCCGCCGATGGCCAGGTTGTGCCTTTCCTCGGCCTCCAGGAGATTTAAGGCCGCCATGTCATTTAGGACCCGTTTTCTGGCCTCATAGCGGTCAAGCCCTTGGTATTTTTCACCGTTTTCATTGATGCGGGCAGAGATGTCAAAGATATTGATGACAGGCAGGTTATGACGCAGCCCCATCTCGAAGTCGTTGAAATCATGGGCAGGTGTGACCTTGACTGCGCCTGTGCCAAATTCCATGTCCACTGCCTCGTCGGCTATGATGGGAATTGGCCTGTTCACCAAGGGCAGTAGCAGCTCCTTGCCGATGAGATGGCTGTAGCGTTCATCCTTGGGATTGACCGCCACGGCCGTGTCTCCCAGCATGGTCTCCGGCCGTGTGGTGGCCACTACCACATAGCCGTCGCCGTCTTTCAGCGGGTATTTAAGGCGCCAGATGTGGCCTTCCTGAGGCTCGTGTTCCACTTCTATGTCCGCCAGCGCCGTGTGGCAGCGGGGACACCAGTTGATGATATAATCGCCCTTGTAGATCAGCCCTTCCTGGTAAAGCCGTACAAAGACCTCTTTTACCGCTTGAGAAAGCCCTTCGTCAAAGGTGAAGCGCTCGCGAGACCAGTCGCAGGAACAGCCCAGCCGCTTGAGCTGTTCCAGAATGCGGCCACCGCTTTTGGCCTTCCATTCCCAGACACGCTGTATAAATGCCTCACGGCCCATGTCATGCCTGGAGAGCCCTTCCTGCGCCAACTGCCGTTCCACTACATTTTGCGTGGCGATACCGGCATGGTCCGTGCCAGGCACCCAGAGGGTGTTAAAGCCGTCCATGCGTTTGTAGCGGATCAGAATGTCCTGCAGGGTGTTGTTTAAGGCATGACCTATGTGCAACACACCCGTGACATTGGGGGGGGGAATCACCATGGAAAAGCATGGTCTGGTTTCGTCCATGGTGGCTATCGAGAGCCCTGCCTGGGCCCATTCATTCAGCCACTTGGCCTCAACTCCCTGAAATTCATAGGATTTATCGATGGGTGCGGTTTGAGGTGCAGTGGTTGCAGCGGAATCTGTATTGGTGTCCGTTTTTGTCATATTTTTGATGTGTCCCTTTCAGAATTCTTAGCAATCAGGCCTTATTGAGCCTTTCCAGGTCGGAATTGGAGCCTATAACCACCAGGATGTCGTCGTTTTGAATGACATCCGTGGGAGATGGATTGACATTCCATTCCGTGAGCCCGGTCTTGGGAGATCTGCGCCGGATGGCTATGAGGTTGATACCGTATTTGTTTCGCAACCCCGTATCCTTGAGCATGGTGCCTGCCATGAAGGAAGGGGCTGGAATCTCAATGATACTGTATTCCGGAGAAAGTTCCAAGTGTTCCAGAATGGTGGGCCTGGCCAGTTGTTGGGCCACACGAATGGCCATGTCCCGCTCAGGATAGACGATCTTGGTGACATTCAGGTTTTCCAGCACCTTGCCGTGCAGGGAGGTGACTGCCTTGGCGATGATGTTTTGCACCCCCATCTCCTTTAAAAGCATCACCACCAGAATGCTGGCTTCGATGTTTTCACCGATACTGACTACGGCCACATCCACATTCTGCAATCCAACGGAGCGCAGGGCCTTTTCATCCATGGCGTCCAGCACCACTGATTCAGTTACGAAGTCTGCTATCTTCTTCACCCGCTCTTCGTTGTTATCAATGGCGATCACATCTTCGCCTAATTCAGCCAGGGTCTTTGCCACGGAATAGCCGAAGCGTCCCAGGCCTATGACTGCATATTGTTTTTTCATCCTATGGCGATCCTCCCTTCAGGATAACGATAACGCCTGCCTCGTTGTTCAAAAAAGGCGCAGGCCAGGGTAAGGGGCCCGACTCGGCCGGCCAGCATGATAAATGAGATTATGAGCTTTCCCAGAGGGGAAAAGGTGGCTGAAAGGCTGCGCACACCTCCATCTCCCACAGATAGCCCCACCGTGCCTATGGCCGAGGTAACCTCGAAGAGAATGGAGAGGTACCGGCCGTTTTCGAAGTGCAGAATGAACATGGAGGCCAGCACCACGAAGATGGCGCCCAGCACCACTATGAGCAGGGATTTGGAGGTGATGTCCAGGGGAACGGCCCTTTTGAAGAGCACTGTCTGTTCCTCGCCCCTGATGGTGGCGAACATGCCTGCCAGCACCACTGCCATGGTGGTGGTCTTGACACCTCCGCCTGTGCCGCCTGGAGATGCGCCTACGAACATGAGGAGAATGGTGAGAAACAGTGTCTCAGGTGTGAGAGAGGCATAGTCCAGCGTGTTGAACCCCGCGGTGCGCGCAGTCACGGAGGCAAAAAATGCGGTAAGCAATTGATGCGGCAGGGAAAGACCGGCCATGGAATCCGGGTTGTTGCGTTCGAAAAGAAGGATCAGGGCGGCACCGGCGAATATCAGCAGGCCCGTGGCGGCCAGCACGGTTTTGGCATGCATGGAGAGCAGTTCCCTGTCCTTTGCTCGAAGATTCCATCTGTTTTTGAGCTCCCAGAGTACCAAAAAACCTATGCCGCCTGCGATGATGAGCAGGGAGATGATCAGATTTACACCCACATCGGTTTTGAATTTCATGAGATTTTCAGAAAACATGCTGAATCCGGCGTTGTTGAAGGCGGATATCGCATGGAATACACCATAATATACAGCCCTTTGCCACGGCATGTGGGGCAGAAAACACAGAAATAGCAGAAGACTACCCAAAAGCTCTATCACAAACGTGGCTGCCAGCACATGCCTTATAAACCTCACCACGCCTTCCATGCCCATGAGATTCATGGACTCCTTTATGAGAAAACGGTCTTTTATGCCGATTCTCTTGCCCATCATCAAAAAAATCAGGGTGGTGGAGGTCATGTATCCAAGACCGCCTATCTGAATGAGCAGCAGTATGACCATCTGGCCGAACAGGGTGAAATCCAGCGGTGTGTCCTTGACTATGAGCCCCGTGACACAGACAGCGGAGGTTGCAGTGAAAAGGGCATCCACCAGAGAGATGCCGTGCCGTGTAGCGACCGGCAATTTCAGAAGAACAGTGCCGGCCCCGATGATGCCTGTAAAGCCCAAAAGGAGTATCTGGGATGGATTGAACCGGCTTTTGAACATTGCCTACGGCTTAACTTATGCCCTTGGCAGACTGAAATAAAAGACTACCCCTGAATTCCGGCCTGGTATGGGTGAAATGACACCTATCTCACCCCCATGCAGCCTGACTATCTCATGACAGAAACACAGGCCAAGACCTGCACCCCTCAGCCCATATTTTTGTTCTTGTGGAGGCGAGACATTTTTAGCCCCTGCCTCGGGCCGTTGCTCAAATGGGCGAAATATCCGCAGCTGATCTGCTTCTGGAATTACAGGTGCCTCATTGGCAATACTGAACCAGATATGATCGTTTTCAGGCAGGTGCCGCAGGAATGGATTGTCATCTTTATTGCCCACATGTATCTCTACAGGATTGTCCGGTTCTCCATACTTGATGGAATTGATGATCAGATTGGCTATGACGCGTTTTATGAGCCTGCGGTCCGCCTTGACCAGGCATGCGTTTCCCGATATCTCCGTGTGCAGGGCCATGCCCTTTTGCAGGGCTGCGCCTTGCTGCATGAAGACATTTTCCCTGACCACATCGCACAGGGATAAGGTCTCCTTTTCCAGGCTGAGCCTGCCGAACTTGGCTGCGGCCAGGGAGAGCATGTCCTGAAGCATCTCCGTCTGCTGCTGCAGGGCCACCTGTATCTTCTGAATGAGGTTGCGCTGCTTGGGTGTGAGGTCAGGGTCCATGGCCAGCAGGGTCAGGTAGCCGCTTGCGCCTGTAAGCGGGTTTTTGAGGTCGTGAATGAGCATGCGGGTGCTCCACTCCTGAGAGGTCAGGGCCTGGTCCTTTTCTTCATAGGCGCCCTTCCAGAAGTCTATGACATTTTTGGTTTCCAGAATGCGCTTTATGCGTTTGAGCAGCAGGTCGGGGTTGATGGGACGGGTCAGGTAGTCCTCCGCGCCTGCCTCACGCCCCTTGATCTCGTCTTTTTCATCCAGGCACAGGGAGGTGATGAGCATGACAGGTATGTGGGCAGAATTGGCGTCCGTCTTGATGGTCTCGCAGAGCATGATACCTGAGATGCCGGGCATCATGATATCGGAGAGTACGAGATCGATCTCTTCGCGTGTATTTTGAATCTTTTCCAGGGCCTCTTCGCCGGTTTTTGCTGTGATAACCTGAAAGTTCCCGCGTTCCAGCACCTCTTTCAGAATGAAAAGATTGTCAGGCTGGTCTTCCACCACCAGGATGCATGGATTTTTTTTTGCGGTACCGATGCCGGATGATGAGGGTGTGAGCATGTCTTTCATTTCTTGTCCTGTATTTTTATTGCTCAGGGTTCAACCAGTAACTAATGGTGCGCAAAAGGGAATTCGGAGTGAATGGTTTGGATATATAGTCACTGCACCCGGCCTCTATAATCTGTTCCCGGTCGCCCTTCATGGCCTTTGCCGTCAGGGCGATAATGGGGGTCTTGAGACCGTTTTCTCGAATGGCCCTTGTGGCGTCCAGCCCGTTCATCTCTGGCATTTGAATGTCCATGAGAATGATATCAGGCCGCTGGGTCATGGCCATATGCACCGCCTCATTACCGTTTAGGGCATGTAACACTACATAACCTCTTGGTGTCAAGAGTTCTTTTAATAAAAACATATTGTCGGGATTGTCTTCAGCGATCAGTATCTTTTTGCTGTTTTGGTTGCATTCGGGCATTACCGGATTCTCGGCTGAGCTATTCGACCCAGACTGCTGTTCAGCTCCGGGCAATGTCTCCTGCAGGAGGGTCATGAGTTCCTGGCTCTTTATGTTGCCCTTTCGCAGTATGCCTTTGACATTTGGCGGCAGCAGTTTTTCCGTGGCACTGTCTATGTCCGCAGCGCTCAGAATGATTACAGGGGTTTTCGCCACATCCGGTATCTTCTGCATCTCGTGCAGGAATGAAAATCCATCCATGACCGGCATGGTGAGATCCAGCAGGACAAGCCCTGGTTTTTCATCCAGAAGGAGTTTCAGCCCCAGATTGCCGTCAAATGCATAGGAGACCTCATATCCATATGACTTGAGCCGAGTCCCCAGTTCCTTCAGTACAAGAATGTCATCGTCCACCAGCAGAATCCTTTGGCCGGTTGCAACCGCTGTTACGGCCGTGGTTACAGGCCGTTCAACGGTCTTTGCAGTCTGCCCAAAGGAAACTTCCGCTCCGGCATGAATCGGAGCGGCCTTTGCCGCATTCGTGGTATCTGCAGGAGGTGTTGCAGCCGGCCTCTCTGTATTGGGCAACAGGGCCGCCTTCAGCCGTTTTTTCCAGACTTCATCGGGCATTCTGGTCTTGCTGCGCCTGTCCACAGGTATGGTGAGAATAAAGGTGCTGCCCTTGCCCAGTTCACTTGAGACCGAGATATCGCCACCCAACATCTGAGCCAGTTTCTGCGATATGCTCAGACCAAGCCCTGTCCCGCCGTATTTGCGTGTATATGAGCCGTCCACCTGTTTGAAGGGTTCAAAGATGAGCTTTTCATATCCCTTGGGAATGCCTATGCCTGTGTCTATCACCGAAAATACGATATAATCCCTGTCTTTTGCTGTTTTCCCCGTGCATTTCAGGGTTATTTTGCCTTTTTCCGTGAATTTGACGGCATTTCCCAGGAGATTTGTCAGTATCTGGTTGAGCCTGCGCTGGTCTGTCACGATGGTTTCAGGGGCTTCGTCCATCTGTGTTTCAAAGGTGAGGTCCTTTTTCTGGGCCAAAGGCGCTATGGAAAGCCCCAGTTTTTCTATGAGGTCCCTGGTTTTGACAGGAGTGAAGCGCAGCTCCTCCCTGCCTGATTCGATGCGTGTGAGGTCCAGGATATCGTTTATGAGTTCCAGCAGGTTTTCGCCGTTTCTGAGCATGATATCCAGGTATTCCTTGTGGCGTTGGTCCTGCGTGACCTGATAGTCGTCCAGCATGAGACGGGCCAGGCCTAAAATGGAGTTTAATGGTGTGCGCAGCTCATGGGACATGTTGGAGAGGAATATGGACTTCATGCGATTGGCCTCTTCGGCCTCCTTGCTCTTTTTCTCCAGGGCGTCCCTCTGTGCTATCAGTTCTTCTGTCTGGGCCTGAATCTCCTCACTCTGCGCCAGCAGTTCCTCGCTTTGCGCCTGTAATTCCTCGTTCTGGGCGTTCAATTGTTCGTTTTGCTGTTTCATGGTCTCGGAGAGCTTGACAATCTCCTGAGTGTGTAGGGCATTCTGAATGGCGAGGCAGGTCTGAGGCAGTAGGTTTTCCAGATAGGCCTTGTGCAGGGAGAGGTCGTTGAAGGAGCCCAGTTCCATGACCCCCAGCAGGGTGTCCTGCAGAAGCATGGGGATGCAGATGATGGAAAACGGATGCGCATCCAGAATGCCGGTCTTGAGCTTGAGGTGGTCAGCCGGCAGGTTCTCAAGCAGCAGGGTTTGTTTTGACTGGGCGGCCTGGCCTGGCAGCCCCTGACCCAGGCCGAACTCGGGCGGATTTGTGAACAGGGCATGGGCGGCCAGGGGGGTCAGCACACCGCGCTCCTGGTCCCATATATAAAACACACCTGTTGCAGAGGCAGTATTTTCAATGAGGACGGAAAGCAGCCGTTTTGCCATCTCTGAAAGATCACCGGCCTCATGAAGAAGGCGAATGACCTTGTAGTGCATCTCCAGTGTCTGATAGTTGGCGGCCAGTTCCTGATTTTTTTGTTCAAGGGCGTTGGCCATGGCCACATAGTGGCTGTCGTCCTGAATGGTCTGCACTATGCCGGCCAGTCGGCCGTGCTGGTCATAAAATGGAGAGGAGATGACTCGAGCCGGAAAGTTTTTTCCATTCCAGAGCTCGCATTCATAGAACAAAAGGAGATTTTTATTCTCGCCGCTGGCTATCTGTCTTATGGGGCAGTTTTCTGTATGACAAAAACCTGGTGCATGAGTGATCTCAAAGCATTTTTTGCCCAGACTTTCCGGATTGCTCATATCCACCATGGTATCCATGGCAGGGTTCTGAGTGAGCACATGACAGTTCATGTCTATCATGCGAATGGGTGTGGGAGCGCGCATGTAGAGCTGATAAACCGCCTCATAGGCGAGGATATGGTCATCATAGATTTGAAAAGGGCTGTTATCCATGGTCAGCCGGTCCTTTTTTATAGATTTTTATGCCGTGTTTGACTGGTGCAAGGGATTCCAGAAGTTCATCCGGCATGCTTTCCGCTTTTCCCAGCACCAGATAACCGTCTGGGTTCAGGCATTCACAGAGTCTGCGCAGTGTATCGAGTTTCTGCTGGTAATCATAATAGATGAGCACATTTCTGCAATAGATGATGTCATATTCGGTGAAGATGCCGATGGGCGGGGCAAGATGTTTCACTGTCGTGATATCGAAACACACAAACTGAGCCATGTCCTGAATCTCTGGAATGAGCTGCATGTGTTCAGGCATCCCTATTATGCGCTGAAAGGCGTCTGGATGTGTGGACAGGACATCTTCAATGGATTTGATGGGATAGACGGCTTTCATGGCCTTTTCTATGGCCATTTGGTCTATATCCGTGCCCAGCAGAGTGATATTCCATTTTTTTCTTTCTTTCTCCTCCATGCGCTGAAGGTATTCAAACAGCAGAATGGCTGTGGAATACACCTCCTCTCCATAGGCGCAGGCAGTGCTCCAGATGCGGATGTTGCGGTCGTTCTGCTGGGCATGTCTTTCGAAGAGTGCAGGTATGATCTGCTGTTCAAGGTAACTGAATATCTCGGTGTCTCGAAAGAATTCGCTGACCTTGATGGTAAGGGAGTGAAGAAGGGTCTGGTATTCCAGCGGGGTTTTCTGCAGATAGGCCTCATATTCGTCTATGTCGTATATGCCAAGGGCTGACATGCGCCGCAAAAGCCTTCTTTGAAAGGTTCCGGGATTGTAGTTTGAAAATCTGCAACCTGTGCGTTTTTCCACAAGCTGTTTCAGGTGATTGATACGTTCAGGCTCCATATTCATTATAAATGTGTATGTATGATGCGCGGGACAGTGGCAAGGATGTCTTCTATGGCACGTTCGTCAAGGTCAAGGGCGGTGATGGCACTTTGGCTCAGTCCGTTGGTCATGGAGTCGTTGGAAAGCCCTATGCCGGCTATGTTGCAGATGTGATCAGCGACATGAATGATGCAGGGAAGGGGTGAGATTGTATTCATGTTTTCGGGCTCATGATGAAATGCTATTGCCTCCTCCAGTTCCGCAGGAAGCTGCCAGTTGTGGGCTATATACTGGCCTATGGCTGCGTGGTCCAGGCCGAATACGTCTTTTTCGGCCTGCACAAAGGATTCGTTTTTCAGCAGGACCCTGCTGGTAACCTGCGTGAACATGTCCATGCCGTAGCGTTCTATCACGATCTTGCCGATGTCATGCAGCAGACCGGCCAGATATGCCGTCTCCGGCTCCGTGCAGCCGGTTACCTTGGCTATTGCCTCGCTTATGCGGGCACAGGTTACGGAGTGATAGAAGAACGCCCCTTCTTCCATGTCATAGGTGGTGATACGCCTGTCATATATGTCTGCAAGACAGGTGTCCATAACGATTTTTTTAAATGTCCTCATGCCAAGGTATGCAACGGCCTGTGATAGGTTGTGCACCTGTCTGGAAAGTCCGTAGTAGGCGGAATTGGCCTCCTTGAGCATATTGGCTGCCAGCACCTGGTCCTGGAGAATGAGTTGTTCCAATTCGCTGATGTTGGTGTCCTCGCCGTTGGTGAGTTGAAGGGCGCGAATGGCCACATTGGAACTGGGTTTCAGGTCTTCAGCATTCTGAAGAATGGAGGTGCGCAAGGTATTGGCATTCCATTGTTCGTCAATCTGCCGGCCCGCCTCTTCTGATGTGGGCATTCTGGATGTGCGGACATGAATCTGGCCGTTTCGCATGTACAGGCGCATTACACGCCCCAGATTGCCTGCCACGTGCTGGTATGAGACCTTTACATCCGCCTGTCTCAGACCCTCCATTACAGCGAGCAGATTCCGCTGACCTATTTTGAGGTCTGTCCCAGTATTTTTTGTCATGATGGATGCACCGCCTGCAATGGCCGTGGTTGCGGTTTTTCTCTCGCCTCCCAGTTCTTCAAAGGCATTCAGGAGGAATGGAATGGCAGTAGTGGCATAGGCGGCTGGATGGGTCTGTTTCTTTTCAGCAGGGCCATCAGGCAGCAGGATGTGGCACATGCCGCCGATATGCCTGACCGCATCGTATATGGCCACGCCGACACAGGAGCCGAGACAGGTCTCGAGGATGGTGTCTGGGTCTCCGGTGACCCGGCAGTCGCCTATGTGCACAAGTTGAATCTCTTCCATTTATATTTTTGAACTTTCCTTGGGTGATAATGTATGAATGTTTCAGGGGTTCCCTTAAAATATCAGAAATGGTTTGGGCAGTCAAAAGATATTGTGGTTTCGGATTCCGCTGCCGCCCCCACAGTATCTTTTTGTTTTATTCAATCGCGGAATTTGGGGACATTGTGTTTATTGCAGTTGAGCCTTTTGTATATCATCTGAATGGTCTCGGCCTTTTTAAGGGACCAGAGGGGTGCGAGCAGGACATCCGCAGAATGGTCTGCTGCCAGTCTGTGTATCACACATTCGCTGCCCAGGTGTCTGACGGCCCAGGCCACCAGCTCTGTGTAAAGTCCCTGTGAAATGGGTTGATAGTCACCGTCTTCCCACAGCCGCTGAAGGCAAGTCCCCTTCAACACGGAGAGCTGATGGAATTTTATGCCTTCCACCCCTGACATCCGCACTCGTTCTATGGTGTTTTGCATGTCTTCCGGTGTTTCACCGGGCAGCCCGAAGATCACATGGCAGCACACGGGTATTCCGAATTCGTGAGTGATATTTACCGCATTTACGAAGTCTTGAAAGCTATGCCCACGGTTTATGCGTTTTAAGGTGGCATCATTGGCGCTCTGAAGCCCGTACTCCATCCAGACCATCTTTCGGCCTGCCATCTCCTTTATAAGCATCAGGCGTTCTTCGTCGATGCAGTCAGGTCTTGTGGCGATACTGATTCCCACTACCTCGTCCGGCGCCAGGACGGTGCGATATATTTCGGCCAGGCGCTTCAACGGTGCATAGGTATTTGAAAAAGATTGCAGATAGGACAGGAATCTGGTGGCCCCATAGCGCCTCTGCGCCCATTTCATGCCGTCTTCCATCTGTTGATGCAGGTCTTTACCGCAGGCAGCCGCCCCTGTACCGGAGCCTGTCCCATTGCAATAGATGCAGCCGCCTTTGCCCTTTGTGCCGTCTCTATTGGGGCAGTTGAGTCCTGCGTCCAGAGGTATCTTCTGCACCCTGACGCCGAATTTGGCCTTCAGGTATTCATTCAGCGTGAGACACATGCCATTCCCTCAACCAGTCAGCGGCCTGCTCGCGCGTCCTGACCCGGCCCTCCAGCTCTGCGATCTCCAGTTCGTTCAATGCCCTGCCTATTATGGGCCCTGGATGAATTTGAAGTATCTCCTGTATGTCCCTGCCGGTGAGCAGCCGTTTTCTGGTTTGAAGGGGGTGCAGTTCCTTTACATAGAAGTGATGTACTATGCACCAGAGTCTGGAGAGCCTTTCGTCCAGGTCAGCCGGTTTCAGAGGGCCGCAGCCTGCCATGCTGTCCGCCATTGCCAGCAGAAACAGGGCTGGATAGTCCTGCTTCAGGTGATTCAGGAGCCTGCGCATGGCCCGTTTGGTGGGATGTGTCTTGCGGCGCTCCATATCCGTGAGCAGATGAAATGGCCTCATGTGCAGGGAGGCGAGGGTGGATGCCATGAGCATGGTGTGCCGAGGCCAGCGCAGCCGGGCGGCGATGGCCTTGATCATGCTGTTGCCTTGACTGTCGTGCTGATAAAAGGTGGTTCTTCCGTTTTTTTCAGACCGGCACACAGGTTTGGCTATGTCGTGCAGAAGGGACGCCCATTTCAAGGCCTCGATATGCGAGGGGTTTCCCTGAATCCATGCCTCGATAGGCTCAACGGGAGAGAACTTTTTTCGGGGGTCCTGAAGCAGGATCTCCAGACAGGCCAGGGTCTCGAGGCTGTGTTGCAGGACATCCAGGTGGTGAAAGCCGGGCTGTTCCATGCCTGCTCCTGCCTTGAGTTCCGGCAGAATCTGAAAAAGAATGCCGTCGTCGGCCATTTGGTGAATAGTGGAAGAGGCATCGGAAACACCGAGAATCAGGCTCATCTCCTGTTGTATGCGTTCACCGGCCACATGGCCCAGTCCTGGCATCACCTCTTGAATCCATTTTCTGGTTTGAGGCTCTATGATGAGGCCCAGTTGCCCCGCGAATCTGTAGGCCCGAATACAACGCAGGGGGTCTGAAAACAGATTGTTCAGCCCTATGGCTTTAATTACGCCCTGTTTCAGGTCATTCAGGCCGTTCAATGGGTCTATGAGATTGCAGGCGGCCTCATGAGCGGTTTTGAGGCTGAATGTCCCGCAAAGCAGGTCAACGGCCCTTTCAAAGGGTATGGCCATGGCGTTTATGGTGAAATCGCGAGCCTTCAGGTCCCCGGTTATGCTGGCAGCGCCGTCTCGAAAGGAACTGAAGTCCACCACCATATTCCTGGACACCACTACTCGAGCCGTATCCGTTGTTGCGTCCAGGGGCACGAATGCGGCGTTCAGGCGAAGGGCTGTCTCCTGGGCCAGTTGCATGGCATTCTGTCTCACGGTTATGTCCAGGTCCTTTATGGGCCTTTCAAGCAGCAGGTCCCGAACAGCACCGCCTGCCAGATAGGGTTCATGACCTTTGATGATTTTATAAATTGCTTCAAGTAGATGTTTCATTGAACTTCAGGCATTAACCCCTCTCCGTCCCGCCCCTTGTCAGGGGAGGGAGATAACTCGCTCATTTTACAAAAAGTTCCCATAGCAGGTCATGTATGGCCGGCCTGAATCTGCGCATTTCATTCATGTTTTGGGTGTTATCCGCACGGGGAAACGGCCGATTGCACAAGAAAATCATTATAACCTCCTGTTTTAGATCCATCCAGAAGGAACAACCTGTCCAGCCAAGATGCCCCACTGTATGGTTTGAGAAATATCTGCCTGAGCTGGAGGAAAGGGAAGGGGTGTCAAAGGCCAATGCACGGGTATGCGGGCCTGCAACAGGAGTGAAAAAGGTCTGAAGCCAGTTGCCAGGAATAAGCCTTGAGCGAATGCGGCCATTGTGTATCTCCAGTAGCCGCACAAGGGCCTGAAGCAGAGCAGAGGCATTGCCAAAGAGCCCTGCATGGCCTGCCACGCCTTGAAGCCACCAGGCGTTCAGGTCGTTTACCTGGGCTGTTACCATGGTCTTTCGTACGGGACAGTAGCCTGTTGGGGCAAAGGCCTCTTTTAACCTGCTTGACTCCATTGAATCTTCATGAATGGGCAGAAAAAAGAGCTGCTCGGTCTGAAGCCCAGGTAGAATCCTTTGTTCAAAAAGGACATGCAGGGGAGTTTGAGTGAGTTTTTCCAGAAGAATGCCCAGCAGGATAAAACCCAGGTCACTGTATGTGGGGACCGGGGCCTCCAATGCCAGGGAGCTGATGAGCTTGAGGCAGGCGGCCTTTCTTTCACCAGGCCCTATGTCCTTTAGGAGCTCATATAGATTCAGATGGGCTGCCAGGCCGGAGGAGTGGGACAACAGGTGTTTTAATGGAATATCAGCGAGGCTGCCTGCGTCCTTTCCCAGCAATCTGCTCATGGGCAGTTCCAAAGAAAGAAGCCCCTCGCTGCACAGATGAAGGGTGACAAGCCCGGTCACCAGGGGTTTGGTGAGGGATGCCAGGTCGTAATAGGTATCAGGAGTCACCTGATGAGAGCCTTCCTCGTATGTGAGCCTGCCGTGGGCCATGAGGTGCACCTCTCCCCTGTGCCAGACGGCTATGGAACAGCCCGGAAAGAGCCTGGTCTCAACGGCCCTGTTCAACATTGGAAATACGGCTTGAGATCGATGCATGGCTTATGATAGCAAAGCCCTTTAAAAATAACATCATGAAAAAAACACCAGATAATGAGCCAAGGTATAAAAATGAGAAAAATTTCAAAAAAATGAGAAAAAAAGAGAAAATAGAATGTTGAAAACCTGTTAAAAAACAATGTCAGCATAACTTCTTTGATTTATTGGAGTTTTTATTCACAAAAAAGGCTTGGATTTTAAAGGGTTATCAAAATTCATTTCAAATAGCTAAACAAAACAAATCGTTAGGGCATATCCTGTAGTGCTATTTCTTTTTTCTGATAAGTGATTTTATAACAGGCACCATTGTTTGACAGTTGCGTGACGGTCTTGTATGAATCTGAAACATTATTTTTGAGGAAGACCTGGTGACTT
Source organism: Deltaproteobacteria bacterium (assembly GCA_028695735.1). Lineage (GTDB taxonomy): Bacteria > Desulfobacterota > Dissulfuribacteria > Dissulfuribacterales > DYLC01 > JAQVIJ01. The sequence goes on from JAQVIJ010000003.1 coordinate 314,372, forward strand.
CACTCCGACGGCGAACGCCGTTCAGGGAAGTTTTGAAAATGGGAGAGATATCTATATGGAGAGTGTCTGGAATACTGTCAAGGGCCATCTGCGTTCCAGTATTTCTGCAAGCAGCTTCGAGGTCTGGATAGAACCTATACAGGTAGTTGACATAAAGGAAGACACCCTGGTACTTGGATGTCCCAACCGTTTTTTTGCCTCATGGGTGCAGGAACACTATCTGCCCCTGATCTCTCAATGCCCTGAGCTCGAAAATCGTATAATCCGTCTGACCTGTGAGTACAAAAAAGAAAACTCCGCTGAGGCATTTCTGAAACAGCCTGAAAATCAGGCACAGCAGGCTGTTTTGCCGGATTTCAACCCCAGAAAACCTGCGGCCCCGCGTTTCAGCAGGCATTACTCATTTGATGAATTTGTGATCGGAGAATGCAACAGATATGCCCATGATGCCTGTAAGGCCGTTGCAAGTGGTGAAATAAGCCAGGGTCGTATCCTGTATCTGCATTCGCCTTCAGGGCTGGGCAAAAGCCATCTGTCTCAGGCCACCGGCCAGTTTATCCTTGAAAACAGGCCGTCCATGCGTATATCCTACCTTTCCGCCAATGAATTCACCAATCAGGTGGTTCGGGCTGCAAAGGATGGGCAATTCGAGGGTTTTAAGCAGAAATACCAGCAGGAATGCGATATCTTGCTCCTGGAAGAGGTGCACTGCCTCTCCGGCAGACATCGCACACAGGCGGAGCTGGCGCTGATAATAGACACCCTCAGAGACAGCGGCAAGACCATTGTCATGACCGCCAATCAGCCTCCGGTGCGCCTTGCAAATCTGCATGAAGGACTTGGCTCCCGTCTCAACGCCGCCATAGTGGCCAATATAGATGAGCCCGATAAACAGACCAGATATAACATACTGGCGGTAAAGGCACTGAGAAACGGCCTCGTGGTGCCTGACATGGTGCTGGATTATCTGGCTGAACGCCTGTTCGGGGATGTCAGACGGCTGGAAGGGGCTGTGGTGGGGCTTCTGACCCGTACTGCCTTGACGAAACAGGAGGTCACTCTTCAACTGGCCCAGGAGATGGTTGGAGACATGGTGGGGCAACCACTTGACCTGAATATTCAGGCCATTCAGGAGATATTGTGCCGTTTCTATAAACTGACCACCGCTGAACTCACCTCCAGGAGCAGGAAGAGAAGTGTATTGTGGCCCCGCCAGATCGGCATGTATCTGGCCAGACAATACACATGTGAATCCCTTGAGGAAATAGGCAAGGCATTCGGCAGGGACCATGCCACCGTCATACACGCGGTCAAACAGGTGCAACAGATCGTTGAAGACGGCGGAAGATGGAAGGGCGAGATAGATTTTCTTTCCACTCAACTGGAGAAGATGAGGTGGCGTGGAAAATGACAGCGCCTTTTGAATCGCTGCATGAATACCCTTAAACCCTCATTTCTCGATGCCTTGAAGCAGGCCGTAGGCCCTGAAAACCTCTTTACAGAACCAGCCTCCATCTCCTGTTATTCCTATGATGCCAGTGGAATAACCTCGTATCCCGCCTGTGTCCTGATGCCGGTCAACACAGAGCAGGTCTCTCGCTCCCTCAAACTTGCCCATGAGGAAGGGGTGCCTGTGTTCTCGAGAGGGGCGGGAAGCGGCCGCACAGGCGCCAGTGTCCCTCAAAACGGCATCGCCCTGGTGCTTACGCGCATGAACCGCATCCTTGACATCTCTCACGAAGACCTGCTGGCAGAGGTGGAGCCTGGAGTGGTGACCGGTGAGTTTCAAAGGCAGGTGGAGAGACAAGGGCTTTTTTATCCACCTGACCCTGCCAGCCTGGCCTTTTGCACTTTGGGAGGCAATGTGGCCACCTGCGCAGGCGGTCCCAGGGCCGTAAAATACGGAGTGACACGGGATTATGTCATGGGAATGGAGGTGGTCTTGGCCGATGGAGAGGTCATGGAGGTGGGGGTGCGCACTGCCAAAGGCGTGGTGGGCTATGACCTTGCCAGGCTTTTGGTGGGTTCTGAGGGGACTTTGGCCGTGTTCTCCAGGCTTTTTCTGCGATTGATTCCCAAACCTCAGGCCATAGGCACCCTGCTTGCCTTTTTCCCCAGTGCTGTCTGTGCCATGAATGCCATAGCCTCCATATTTGCCTCGGGTATTCTGCCTCGCACCGCTGAGTTTCTGGATGCCATGTGCCTTAAGTGTATCGCACAAGAGATGCCTCATGCAGTGCCTGAGGAGGCCCATGCCATGCTGCTTTTGGAGGTGGACGGCACGCCTGCGGCGGTCTCATACGAGCTGGAGGCGGTTTTGAATTGCTGTAGGTCAAACGCCGCTTTACTTTATAGAATAGCTGAAGACTCGCAGGATGTGGAAAGGCTCTGGGCCCTGCGAAGGGGCATATCGCCTGCCATAAGGCGGCTGAATTATCGCAGCCGCATCAGCGAAGACATCTGCGTGCCCAGGCACAGCCTGCCAGAGGCCATTACACGCCTAAATGCCTTGCAAAACAGGTATGGAGGGGTACAGATTCTGACCTTCGGCCACGCCGGAGACGGCAATCTGCATGTCAACTGCCTGTTTCAGGAGGGGCCTGAGAGCCCATTGATTTCAAAGGTGATGGCAGAGGTATTTGAAATAGCACTGAATTTAGGCGGAACCCTCTCTGGAGAACACGGCATAGGCCTGACCAAGAGGCCCTTTGTGAAAAGGGAATTGGGGGACAGGGCCGTGACACTTATGAAGGCCATAAAAGGGGTGTGGGATGAAAAGGGGATTCTCAATCCAGGAAAGGTATTTTAAGCCTCGAAAAATGCCTTGTTTCTCACAACTTTTTGAGCGAGGTCAGCCGATATTTGTTTCATGCCACACATAATCGCCCTCCATGGCGATGATGTGTGGCCGGCGCCCTCGTGGCGCCTATTCCACAAACACCGGCTGCCCTCGCCCTTCGGGAACTCCACGCCCAGCCTCAGAAGACGCCTGAAAAACCCCAAGCCCTTTGAGCTGTGGTGAACAGAGGGAATAAAAGCCAATTCTACGATTCTTATCAACAGAAGCGGCGATCATTCATCACAGCAGTTTAATTCTCTATCAGGGGGGTTATAAGAAAAGAGAGATAGGGAACTCATTATGAACACGGGGTTCCGTAGAAACAAAAAAGGCGGCAGTGGAGGAAGACATTTTACGAAATAAGGCAATCAGTGTAGAAATTAGACGATTTTGAATATATTTTCAGTTGCAATGCTAATTTTTCAAAGAATCTTTGAATGACACGGTTTTGAGGTGCTGATATGAATGTTTCAGGCATAGTTGCAGCAGGTGGAAGCGGTGTGCGTTTTGGCTCGCCCATTCCCAAGCAATTTTTGTTGCTCGCTGGTAAAAGCGTGCTTCATCACAGCGTAAGCGCCATGCTTGCGGCTGATTCCATTCAAGAGGTGGTGGTGGCAGTGCCAGCGGCATATATGGAGCAGGCCAGCCTGGCCCTAAAGGACCTCATGAGTGTCAAGCCCATACGGCTGGTGGAGGGCGGCACCTCCCGTCAGGAATCCGTCAAAAACGCCCTGTTGGCCACTGACTCTGCATTTCTCTGGGTGGCGGTGCACGACGCAGCAAGGCCCCTTGTGCGGCCTGAGGCCATAGAGGAGGTCTGCCTGCTGGCCCAGGAGGTGGGGGCAGCCCTTCTGGCCTGCCCTGTGCAAGATACGGTGAAGCAGGTGGACGAGAATGGGTTTGTATTGCGCACCTTGCCTCGCCAACAGCTCTTTTTGGCCCAGACCCCTCAGGTCTGCAAAAAGGCGGACCTGCTAAAGGCCTATGAGGAGGCCGAGTCCCAGGGCATCTCTGCCACGGACGAAGCAGGCCTTTTGGAGCTGGTGAACATACCCGTGGCCGTACTGGTCTCCCAGTGGAGCAATTTCAAGATCACAGAGCCTCCTGACCTGGAACTGGCCGAACTCGTTTTGAGGGCACAAGAAAGACGGCCTGAACGCCCAAGACAGGCAGGCCAGCCTGCATTTCAACCCAATGCCTCTTCTCAAGCGCTCAACATAAGGGTGGGTATGGGCTATGATGCCCACAGGCTGGTGCCCAATAGACGGCTCATGCTTGGCGGGGTGCAGATTCCCTATGAATTGGGGCTGGAAGGCCATTCCGACGCAGATGTCCTGTTACATGCCCTGTGTGACGCCATTTTGGGCGCCATGGCTAAAAGGGATATAGGCGCCCATTTTCCAGACTCGAATATGCGCTACAAAGACATCTCGAGCCTTTTGCTGCTAAAAGAGGTCATGGAATTGGCCCATGACCAGGGTTTCAGCCTTCTAAATGCAGATATCACCCTGGTGGCCCAGGCCCCCAAGCTCTCTTCCTATTTTGAGGCCATGCAGGCTCAAATAGCCCAGGTCTGCGGGGTTTCAGCCGAGGCCATCAATATCAAGGCCACCACCACCGAGGGCATGGGGTTTACCGGCAGGGGTGAGGGCATGGCCTGCTATGCCACGGTGCTCTTGCAAAAAGGCCATTGGGCGCCCTGAGATAGCCTTTTTATGGGATATCTCAAAAAACGAGTCAATCATTTGGTGGGAGAGGCCATTCACCGATACGGCCTGCTGCAAAACGGCGACCGCATTCTGGTGGCGGTCTCAGGCGGTTCTGACAGCCTGTTGTTGTTGTGGTTTTTGAACCACTGGCTGAAAAAGGCGCCCATTAACTACTCTCTTCTGCCAGTGTATCTGGACATGGGCTTTCATGCCCAGGCTCAAGGCCTGCTTCCTGACTTCTTTCGAAAAATGGGGCTTTCCTTTCACATGGAGGCCACGGATTACGCTGTCCTGGCGCATTCCTCGATAAATCGGGGTAAAAGCCCGTGTTTTCTCTGTGCCATGTGGCGCAGAAAGAGGCTCTTTCAATTGACTGCGGCCCTGGGCTGTAATAAACTGGCCCTGGGACACAATCAGGACGACCTCATTGAGACATTCTTTTTAAACCTCTGCTACGCAGGTGAGATGAGCACAATGGTACCAAGGCAGGAGATGTTCAAGGGAAGGCTCACCATCATTCGGCCCCTGGCCCTGGTGGCCAAGGAGCGAATAGACCGCATGGCCCAGGAGCTTGGGCTTCCGGTCTCCTCGAACCCCTGCCCATCTGCCGGCAAGACTCGCCGTGAGGCCATAAAATCCATGCTTGCAACCCTTTACCGTACGGATCGCCGCATTCGGGACAATATCTTTCGAGGGCTGTCCAATGTGAGAAGGGAATATCTGTTATGAAGGTTAAAGCGGCATTATCTCGGCTATATGGGGCTATTCTTTCAACCCTAACAATGTTTTTGGCTGTGGTCTTTCTGTGGCCTTCGCAGGTGCAGGGCCAGCGCACCTCCATTACAGTAGTCTTGGACGACAACTATCCCCCTTATGTCTTTAGAAATGAGCAGGGTAAATTGGTGGGTAAACTTGTGGATGAGTGGAGGCTTTGGCAGGAAAAGACCGGCATAAGGGTCATTCTGACAGGTATGGACTGGGCGGATTGTCTGCATGCCATGGCGTCAGGCAAGGCGGATGTGATAGATACAGCCTTTCGCACTTCGGCCAGAGAGGAGGTTATGGATTTTCTGCCGCCCCATGCCGCCATACCCGTGGCCATCTATACCCATAAGGACATCACAGGCATTGCGGATCTGAGCAGCCTTCGAGGGTTTGTGGTGGGCGTCAAGGCAGGCGATGCCTGTGTGGACTGGCTCAATGACCATGGCATTCGTGACCTGCGTCCCTACTCCAGTTATCAGGCCATTCTAAATGAGGCCGTAAGAAAGAACATTCAGGTCTTTTGTATGGACGAACCGCCGGCCAATTTCCTGATTCATCGCCAAAAGGCCGAAAATGACCTGCGATACGCATTTCATCTCTACAACGGCGAGTTTCACAGGGCCGTCAAAAAGGGGGATAAAGAGCTGCTGGAGCTGGTGCAAAAAGGCTTTTCCAGCATTACTTCACAGGAATATGAGCGAATTCACAACAAATGGATGGGGAAACCCCTTACACGACCATTGGATACCAGGCTAATCCTGCTGATGTGGTTGGGGGCCGGCCTGGTGGTCATTCTGACCTTGACCGTGGTCATTTTGCGTTACCTGGTCATTCGGCGCACACAGCAGCTCACAGCCGTCAAAAATCACCTGGAGGCCACTTTAAATGCCATTCCTGACCTGCTCTTCGAGGTGGATATCTCAGGCCGTTTTTATGACTTTCACTCCTCCAACCCTCAGCTCTTGTTTTTGCCCAAGGAGGCCTTTCTGGGCAAGACCCTTGTGGATTGCCTTCCGCCTGAGGTGGCTGAGGCCGGCATGAAGGGCCTGCAGCAGGCATTGAGAGAGGGTAGGGCCACTGGAGAATACGCCCTTTCCATCAATGGTGAGCTCAAATGGTTTGAATTTACTGTGGTCCCCAAACAGATGCCTTTCAACGAGCAGCAGCATTTCATTTTCCTTTCCCGGGATGTCACAGCGCAGAAAGAGGCTGCATTAAAGGCACTCGAGGCCCAGAGGCAATCGCTTCAATCCCAGAAATTAGAGGCAGTAGGCAGGCTGGCAGGTGGTATCGCCCATGACCTCAACAACTTCCTGATGCCTGTGCTGGGCTATGCAGAGATGGGCATGCACGCCTTAAACCCGTCCGACAAGCTGTATGGCTATTTTCAAGAGACCAAAAGGGCTGCTGAACGGGCTGCCCTGGTGGTGAAACAGGTCTTGACCTTTAGCAAAAAGGCAGAGGCCGTTTCAGAGAGAGTGCAATTAAATAGCGTGATAGAGGAGCTGAAAAACGGCCTCTTTCAACTCTTGGGCGAAGATATTCAACTACAACTAAATCTGGCGCCAGACCTCTTTTCAGTGTTTGTAAATAAAAATCAGATGGAGCAGGTGCTGATGAACCTGGTCTTAAATGCCAGGGATGCCATGCCTCAGGGTGGCGTCATCAACATCGAGACCAGCAATCAAGAGACTCATACTCCAGATGGAGTGGTTAAGCAGGTGGTCTTAAGGGTTAAAGACACTGGTTGCGGCATGAGTAAGGCGGTGCAGGAGAGGATATTCGACCCATTTTTCACCACAAAGGGCCCTGAACACGGAACCGGCCTCGGACTCTCCAATGTCTATGGCATCGTCAAACAGTATGGCGGCGAGATAGCCGTAGAAAGTGAAGTGGGCAAGGGAACCACCTTTATCATCACACTGCCTGCCATGGTGGAGGAGGAAAATGCCCTGAAAACAGCCGAAGCACTTCAGCAGGCTTCAGAGCCCTTAACGGCTCAAGGCCTGGAGGTCGTAGTAGTGGACGATGATGAGCATATAGTCAGCCTGGTCTCCATGGTGCTGCAGGCAGATGGGCATCGAGTTAGAGGCTTCAGTGACCCGGCGGAGTGTCTTCGTTTAATAGAGGATGAACGCCCCTCCATTGACATTCTGATCACGGATGTTGCCATGCCAGGGATAAGCGGCCCGGAGCTAAGGGAGAGGCTGAAGTCCATCTATTCGGGCCTCAAGACCCTGTTTATCTCAGGCTACGGGCTTCCTGAGGAGGAGATGACGGTTTTGCAGGGCCAGGATGCAGCCATGCTTCAAAAGCCTTTTGGCATTCTGCAGCTGACTCATGCCATAGCGGAGCTTCAAAAGAAATCACAATAGGCAATGACAATGTAGGGGCAACCCCCTGTGGTTGCCCCGAATATGGGCGGTCATTGCTACCTGGGCGGCCACAGGGGGCCGCCCCTACCGGCCACAGGGGGCCGGCCCACTGGTCTGTGCGCACCCCTCTCTCTCATTGCGATGGAATATGCCGGCTCACTCGCCCCAGATGCGAGTCTGGTTTCTGCCGGCATTTTTGGCCTGATAGAGGGCATCATCAGCACATTTGAGCAGTCCTGTGAGGTCGTGAATTTCGCCTGTAAGGCCGGCTACGCCCAATGAGATGGTAAATGGAATGCGGGCCTCGCCGCACACCACGCAGGCCTCTTCCATGGCCTTTCGCAGCCTTTCGGCCAGGATATAGGCATTTTGAGGCGAAACATGGCAGATGACAGCAAATTCCTCTCCGCCTAATCTGCCTGCAAAATCGGTCTCGCGCAGGGTTTGCCTGACTCGCTTGGCCAGCTCCCTTAAGACCTCATCGCCTATTGCATGGCCGAAGGAGTCGTTTATTTGCTTAAAGTGGTCTATATCGAACATGATGAGTGAAAGGGGTGTCTTATAGCGCAGGCTGGTCTGAGCCTCCTTTTCAGCCAGTTCGAGAAAATGCCTGCGATTGAACAGCCCTGTCAGCCCATCGGTGGTGGCCAGTTGCACGAGCTGCCTTTCAAACCTGAATTTATACAGGGCGTTGGTGATGATATCCGTGGCAAAGACCATGCGGCTTATGAAATCCTCTGTGAATTTCTGTGGAGTCATGTATTCAAAGGCATAGCAACCCGTTGTGATGGCGTTGTCAATGACCGGAATGAGCACCAATGCACTTATTTGCCCCTTTATCATGGCATCCCGCTCACAGTAGGCGCTTGCAGGCAACTGGTCTATGCTGGAGATATAGACGGCCTGCTGCCGAAAGAGCCGGTCTATGAACCAGCTACATCTTTTGACTGCCTCCAAACAGGAGACGCCGGCCTCATTTAAGCCATTCCTGTGCCAGCTATAACTGGCGGTCAGAAACTCGTAGTCCTCAGAAAAGTGACAGAGGTAACAGCGGTCGGCCTGGAAAAACTGGGCTATCTGGCCGATGGAGTAATGAATGGTCTCATCCATGCGCTTATGGTCTGTTGTGAGAAACAAGGTGGTGATATCCATGAGCATGGAATAGAAATTGGATGAGGCAAGAAGCTCACGCTTGTCTGCAACCTGTTCAGAGATATCCCTGAAGATTATGACATGATGCGGGGCATTCTGTCCTGTTGCAAAAAATGACTTGCAAGAGAGGTGGGCATCAATGGACCTGCCATCTTTTGTTTTCAATTCCGTCTCGCCGCTGTAACTGCCTGTCTGTGTGATTGCCTTATAAACCTGGCAGTCTTCTTGTGAAATGGGATTGTCTCCGTGATAGTGCAAGAGATAATGGGGGTTTTGCCCTATGAGTTCCTCTCTGGAGTATTTGAGAATGAGGCAGGCGGCCTCATTTGCATCCTTTATATTCCAGTTTGAATCTACTATCAAAAGTCCATCCGGAATACTTGCAAACATGCTGGAGAGAAAACTGGAGATATCATTTTGTTTCCGCTGGAAAACTACTAATAGATATGTCATGCTGCAAAGCAGTATGGTGATGCCTGACAGGTATAGAAGCATGGTTTTATAATGCGTGTGAAGCGCCATATATTCCATGTCTTTTGGTATGAATACCACGGTATAGGCCTGTAAATCATCTTGTATGCCTGTAATGGGCAGAAAGATGAGAGAGGAGAAGGCATTTGTAAAAGGGAGCTGAATTGCAAATGGTTTGGATGAGGCGAGATTGTGTTGGAATTCCTCTATTCCTTTAGTCAGGGCGGCCCCATCTAATAGGTCTTTTAGGTAGATTTCCTGTCCATTTATGAAAACCTTCTGCTCTATGGGCATGAGCCATTGGGAAAGATGCTGAGATTCTTTATACCCTTTGAGTCCTTCTGAAAGGTGTTGAGCCATCAAATGGTCTTTTTTGAAGAGTATGGCATAATCCGTATATCCCAGAATCTTATTGCTGTCTTCTTTTAGTTTAGCCAATATGGCATCATATGAGTAAACAAATTCTGCTATGCCTATCTGCTTGTCCTCTAAAAGGATGGGAAAGATGTGATGAAGTGTTATGCCCTCGTTAGAGGTGTTGAAGCAGGTGAGGGGTTTTCTTTCCATGCTGGCCTGAAGGATTTCAGGCCGTTGTTCCGCAGGAGGGAGTAAAAAAACCGTCTTCTCAATGGCCAAAAGCGGCGTGAGTTGTGTGTCATGGAGATACAGGCCATTTAAGCCCATGGGCTTGAGAAGGGCATGGGCAGGCCCCACTATATCCTCCAGGTTCTGCTGCAGCCCCTGTCTCAATGTCCATGGAGATGAGGCAATTGCCTGCAAGACTTGAATGACCTCGGGTTGCAATACAAAAAGACGAAAGTGGATTTCACTGTCCTTGTACAGACTGGCCACCATGCTGTCATGCAGACCCTTTTGAAGGGTGATATGTGCGGCTTCGTGTATTGCGACTCGATGCTCCAGCTCGTTTTTGAGATAGGTATAGCCCAAAAGAAAGATAGCCAGGCCTAATACTACAGCAAATAGAAGAGGGGATTTTTTAAGGATATCACTCAAGGATCTAATTTTTTTGTGTGTCATGATGCAATTAATTTTAAATCAGCAGATAGTTATTATTTAGAAAAAACAGGGTTGCAATTATTACAAAGAAATTCAAAAAGTCAATGGGAAAGAGTGAATCTGATGCAGGATGTGTGAGTACAAATCATCTGGACAAGTTTTGATGTTTATGCTTAAAATCACAATGGCAGACTACCTTCACCACATCTTAACATGTGTGGTTTATTCCTAAATTCGGTAAGGCGGGGCAGATGGGACTAAAACGGGTCATAGGCATATTCTTTGATCAATACCCCAATGAGCGTCTGGACCTGTTTCAGGCCTTTCCAGCCCTTAAACAGATTTTGCAGCGCAGGAAACTGCATGCCTCCATTCGCACCATAGGCGATGTGGTCTTTACCTTCATCATCCTTTCGGGCCTTTTCGGGCCTCAAGACCCTCACGAGAACATAGTCATCTTCCTTTCCTGGGGCCTCTGGTGGCCCAGCATGGTCTTGAGCTGGTTTTTTGTGGGCCGCATGTGGTGTGGTTTCTGTCCGTTTCCAGGTCTGGGCCGCGTTCTTCAGCGTTTGGGCTGGGTGCGATATAGGCCTGTTCCCCGCTGGCTTCAGAAATACGGCATTTACTGGGCTGTTTTTCTCTTTGCGGTCATCATCTGGCTGGAGGAAAGCATGGGCATCAAGGAGTCTCCCCGGGCCACGGCCCTATTGATTTTGGCCATTCTGGGAGGCGCCACATTCTTTTCCATTCTGTATCCACTTCAGGCCTGGTGCCGCTATCTCTGCCCCATGGGCCGCATAACAGGTGTGGCCTCCACCATGTCCATGACGGAGTTCAGGCCTGACCACAGTATCTGCAAGGGCTGTACATCCTTTGCCTGTAAGAGGGGCAGGGACGGACAGCGCGGCTGCCCTGTATATTTAGGCGCCTTCGGAGTCACCAACAACCTGGATTGTCTCATCTGCGGCAGATGCGTCTCGTTGTGTGACAAAAATTCACCCCGCATAAATTTCAGAAGCCCCTTTGCCGAACTACTCATCAGTAAAGGCCGCTATATCACCTGTTCCTACATCATTCCCCTGCTTCTCGCATCACAGCTGGCCCGTTTCATGGATGCCGGTATTCTAAAGGCATTTGAACCAGCCGATTACTCAACGGTATATCGAATGGCCATGTTTTCAGGCCTCTTGCTCTTTTGGTTTGTCATGACCGTGATGTTTTTAAAATTGGGCGCCAAGGTCTTTGGTACCACCGAGGACGAGCTGTTCGGCAGATTCTCTCCCATGGTGCCGGTGTTTGTGCCCACCGCCTTTGCCGGAGAGCTGGTCTGCCGTTTGAACTATGCCCTGCACGAGGCCCAGTTCTTTTTTCCAACCCTGGGCAGGCAATTCGGCCTTGACCTCTCTTCCTGGGAATTTCATGTGCCTTTTTGGATATATCCGCTGCTGGACCTGTTTTTGGTGATAAGCAGTGTGGCTGCAGGCCTGCATGTGCTGCACCGGCTGGTTTATGGAGACTTTTATGGGCTGGTAAGCCCTTTAAGGCACAGGCTCTGTGAACTGCTGGTCTATGGCATGGGAGCCACCTATATCATTTTGCTGCCCTTCTGGTATGCGCCCATCTAACTTCCCTGAGTATCCCTTTCAAACAGGGCGGCCACAAAATCCTTGGCATCAAAGGGCCGCAGGTCGTACATCTTTTCTCCGATGCCTATGAAACGAATGGGAAGCCTCATTTGATGGGCTATGGCCGCCACTATGCCGCCCTTGGCAGTGCCGTCCAGCTTGGTAAGTATGATGCCGGTCAGGTCCGTGGCCTCTCGAAAGAGTTTGGCCTGAGACAGGGCGTTCTGGCCTGTGGTGGCGTCCAGCACAAGAAAGGTCTCGTGAGGGGCATCAGGTATCTTTTTGGCGATCACCCGGCGAATCTTCTTGAGCTCCTCCATGAGATTTGTCTTGGTGTGCAGCCTTCCAGCCGTATCTATGATGACCACATCCACCTTTCGTTTGATGCCTGCCTCTATGGCATCAAAGGCCACGGCGGAGGGGTCTGCACCGTGTTTGTGTTTGATCACAGGGGTGTTGAGGCGCTGACCCCAGGTATCTAACTGCTCTATGGCTGCGGCCCTGAAGGTATCGGCAGCCGCCAAAAGGCAGGTCTTGCCCTGTTCCTGCAGGAAATATGTGAGCTTGGCTATGGTGGTGGTCTTGCCCACACCGTTTACGCCCACCACCAGCACCACGCAGGGGTTCCCTTCCCAGGTAAGTGGAGGGGCATTCACATTCAAAAGTTCCAGGAGCTTGAATTGAATGCGCTCTCGCAGGGCGTCCACATCGTTTAGTTCCTTGCGTTTGACCTCTGCTCGAATCTGCTCAAAGATCTCGGAAGCGGTCTTGACGCCCACATCGGCAGTGACCAGAATCTCCTCCAGCTCATCCAGTATCTCTGGCGAGATCTCCTTTTTGCCCAGAAGCAGCTCGTCCATGCGTCTGACAAAGCCCTCTTTGCTTTTGGTGAGCTTTTGCTTTAGTCTTGCAAAGAAGCCTTCTGCTGGTGCGGTTTCCTCTTGAATGGCTGGTTCTGTTTCGTCCTCTTGAGGCTGTTGAGCTACTCTTTGCAAGGAATCAGCGGGTGAAAGGTCATCGGCCTTTTCAGGCTCCTCGGCTGTTTCTGCAAGTGTTGGGGCCTCAGCCTGGGCATCCTCTTGAAAAGAGGGAGACTGCGTCTCAATGGGTTCTCCCTTGAGTTTTTTCAATAATTTTTTAAACATGGTTACTCCTTACACATTTATACCATCACGGTCACTGAATTGTCCAGAAAGTCAGGGTAATACTCCTCTTGTAGTGGTTCATAGGGCTGCATCCAGCCATTTTCCAGGCCGCATACCTCTGCAAATCTTATAACCTCTTCATATTCCTCTTGCAAAAGATACCTGCCAAGCGTTTCATCTCCTTTGGCTCGAAAGGCCGGAAAATACTGAGACATGAGACTGATATGCACATTTGTGCCGTGGCAGAGTGCTATGCGCTTCAATATGGCCTTGGAGTCCTGGGCACAACCAGGCAAAACCAGGTGTCGAATGATTATACCCCGTCTTGCAATGCCAGAGGAGTCCAGCACCAGTTCAGTGCCCACCTGTCGTATCATCTCGGCTATGGCGGCCTGATTGATTGCTGAATAATTTGGTGCCCTTGAAAACTGTAGGCCATACTTGCTGTTTTCATATTTGGCATCTGGCAGATAGATATCCACGATACCCTCTAAGAGTTTCAGGGTGTCTGGCAATTCATAGCCGCCTGAGTTCATCACAATGGGCAGGTTCAGGCCGTTACGCACACACCTTGCCAGGGCCAGAAGGGTCTGAGGCAGAAAATGGGTGACAGAGACCCATTCGATGTTGTGGCAGCCCTTTTGTGCCAGGTCCCACATGAGCTGCGCCAGCTCCTCTATACTGACCTCCTTGCCGTAGTGGAGGTGGCTGATCTGATAGTTCTGGCAATAGATGCAGGACATGTGGCAGTGGGAAAAGAAGATGGTTCCAGCCCCTTTTTGGCCCGAAAGCGGTGGCTCTTCGCCCATGTGCGGCACACCCCTGGCCACCTTTGCCACGGCCCCGGCCCTGCAAAACCCTACTTCGCCCTTCAGCCTGTTTACACCACACCTTCGAGGGCACAACCTGCACTCCTTCAGGCCGTCATAGAGCAGGTGGCCGATTTTCTCAATCTCCTGCCAGGTCTTTTGAGGCATATCAGCGGTGCATCGCCTTTCTCTGGGCCTGAATGCGGCGCCACTTCTCGAGGCGTTCCTTTATCACCAGCTCATGGCCTCGTGCCGTGGGACGATAGTAGATACGCTCCCGCAGTTCTCGCGGCAGGTGATCCTGCGTGACCACAGCATCTTCCATGTCATGGGCATATTGATAGCCTTCTCCATACCCTAATTCCTTCATGAGCCGTGTGGGTGCGTTTCTCAGATGCAGAGGAACGGCCAGCGCCCCGAATCTTTTGGCATCAGCCATGGCCTCTCCAAAGGCTGCATATACCGCATTGCTCTTGGGCGCCGTGGCCAGATAGACGGCTACCTGCGCCAGGGCCAGCTCTCCTTCGGGTGAGCCCAGAAAATCAAAGGCCTGAAGCCCAGAGATGGCCAGTGTCAAGGCATTGGGGTCTGCATTGCCGATATCCTCGGATGCAAAACGGATCATGCGCCTTGCGATGTAGTGGGGGTCCTCGCCGGAGGCCAGCATTCGGGCCAGCCAGTAAAGGGCTGCATCAGGGTCGCTTCCTCGCAGGCTTTTGTGCAGGGCGGAGATGAGATTATAGTGCTCTTCGCCAGACTTGTCGTAGCGAAGGGCCTTTTGTTGCATGGCCTCCTTCAGCAGTTCCATGCCTATCTCTTTTGTATTTCCGGAGAGTGCAAGTTCCGCTGCCACCTCCAGGCTGTTTAGGAGGTGACGGGCGTCTCCATCCGATGCTGCCACCAAGTATCCTGCTGCCTGTGAAGTGATGGTGAGCCCCAGCTTTCCAAGCCCGCGTTCAGTGTCGGTCAGCGCCCTGTCTAAAAGTATGTGCAGGTCAGCTGGCTCCATGGGCTGAAGCGTCAGCACACGGCACCTGGAAAGGAGAGGGGCTATGACCTCAAAGGACGGATTTTCGGTGGTGGCGCCTATGAGGGTGATGAGACCGCTTTCCACATGGGGCAAAAAGGCATCCTGCTGGGCCTTGTTGAAACGGTGTATCTCATCCACGAAAAGGGTGGTTCCAATGCCTTTTCCCGCCCTTTCCCTGGCCTCTTCAACTATGGAACGCAGTTCCTTGACACCGGACAGGACAGCGGAAAATGCAACAAAATGCATACCTGCGACACTTGACAACAGTCTGGCCAGAGTGGTTTTGCCGCAGCCGGGCGGACCCCACAGGATCATGGACGGCAGTTTGCCGCGTTCCAGCAGGCCTGTCAGCAGTTTGCCTGGGCCTATGAGGTGTCTCTGCCCAAGAAATTCATCGATGTGTCGCGGCCTCATGCGTTCCGCCAGAGGTGAATTGTGCATAATCTAATCCTTGATTTACAAAGGTGTTGTCTGTATTTTAACTAAGAGAATCCATAATTCAATTTAAGGGCATATAGAGTAACTGCAATGACCCAAGAGCAATCAAATGTTTCCATACCTATTGGAATACAGACTGCCATAAAAAATATCAAGCCCATTTCCCCTTATGTGCTGGAAATGGTGACCAATACCTCCCTTGAGGACCTCTCTCTGCTGGACCTGGCCAGAAAACTCAGCTTCGAGCCTGTGCTGTCCGCAAGGATACTCGATGCCACAAAGGCCGCAGCATACGGTCTTTCAAAGGAGGTGGAGTCCGTGTTTCAGGCGGTCTCCATTCTGGGCGGCAGAAGGGTGCTGGACATCATCGTTGCGTCGTCCCTGCAGGATTCCTTTGGCAAAAGCTTTTTGACGGTTGAATATGACATCTGGGAGCACAGTCTTCTGGTGGCATACGCCATGCAGGGTATGCTTCGAGAACTGGACATGTTCATCACACCCTTGGCCCGCGGTTTTACCACGGGTCTTATGCACGACATCGGCAAGCTGGTGTTGCTGCAATATCTGAAAAACGAAAAAAGGGACGCTGAGCTGGCCGAGTTTTCAAAGTATGCCGTAAGCGGCGGGGATAAGGCCATTGATGCGGAACGCATTCTGTTCAGGGTAACCCACATGGATATAGGCGCATATCTGGCCAAAAGCTGGTCTATGCCTGAAGAGATGGTGACTGCCATAGCAAATCACCACATGAAAGACAAAAGGCGGTTTCCAAACGGCCTTACCAGGCTCCTGGTATGGGCGCATACGCTTGTGGACAAAAATCTCACGCCGGATCAGAAGAGAAGCATGCTTCCGTTTTCAATCATCGACAAACAGGAAGAGCTGCTGGCCTCCATTCAGAGGGAGGTGGACAACATCATCTTCTTTTTTGAAAAATAGCTATCTGGGCGAACACGGGGGTTCGCCCCTACCAGCCACGGGGGGCCGCCCCTACCAGCCTTAATGGATGTCTTTGGCGTCCCTCCGCCTATGATGGCCAGTAGGGGCAGGCCCCTGTGCCTGCCCCATTGAGGGCGAACACGGGGGTTCGCCCCTACATTTGGCGCGCACCGGCTCGAAGTCCACGAACCACAATTTCCCCCCGATTCCGATTCAACGAGCCGGTCGGGGAAGAGGTCGAGAATGTGTTGCGGCCATTGCCAAACCGTAGGGGCAGGCCCCTGTGCCTGCCCCATTGAGGGCGAACACGGGGGTTCGCCCCTACCAGCTTTTGCCGGAACCATGGGTGTGCCAGATCACGCCTGCGCGCCGGTCGGTGTCCATCGGGGCCTATGTCCTCCTCGCGTTCGATGGTGTAATCAAGAGCGCGCAGCTGATTCAGCAGCGCAGTTTCGATTTCGGCCTCCGATAGAAACGCTATTATGGTTCTCCTTATGGGCGGGCATTGAGCGGATTTTCTTGATCCAGCGCCCATTGCAGCGGATTGTTTACGATATATTCGCGAATGCTATCCAAATCTTGCCCATCGCGAATGATGTGTTCGTAATAGTTGCGCTGCCATAATCTGCCTGCAAATGGCGACCAGCCTGATTGTTTCACGCCGTTGGCATACCGTTTCGTGGTCATCGTTTTGAATCGATGAACCACATCAGGCAATGACAATGTAGGGGCAACCCCCTGTGGTTGCCCCGAATATGGGCGGTCATCGCTATCTGGGCGGCCACGGGGGGCCGCCCCTACCAGCCTTTGGGGGGCCGCCCCTACGATGACGATGATTCCGTGTACATGATTGGGCATGACCACAAATTCGTCGGTGGCGACACCAGGATAAAACGTCGGCAGGTCATTCCATACCGATTCAATCATTCGCCCCGCGTCATTCAGTCGTATGTCCCCGTCCACCACATCACCCAACAAACAGGCGCGACCCTGCGTGCAGATCGTCACGAAATACGCACCAGCCTGCGCATAATCGTATCCTTTTAAGCGGATGCTGCGCCGAGGGTGAATGTTGGCCAGCAAGATCATACCGCCGCTCCTACTATACGCTCGGCGTCCGGCACGCGCAGTTCGTCGTAGATCAGCTTGGGCAGAAGGGTGTCGCGGAGTTGGGCGAGGGTGCGGGATTCCTCAACCTTTGACAGAATAGCCTCAAACCACGCTGTAACCAGCCCTTCAAAGCAGGCCATAGCAAGACTGGTTAAACGCCATTTCTCGACCTGCAATGGCAAGATTGCCGACGGTGCCGCGCGCAGAAATGATCGTGGTGCCTTTCGGGATCAGCCGTGCAGAACTACTGGCTAATCCGTGGTTTGTAATCGTTTTATCGGTGGACACGACGAAAACGTCCCCCGCAGTAGGGGTATCCACTACAGAGAACCACGGGATGTCCCCGTCCCAATACTTTGCAATGGATGTCTTTGGCGTCCCTCCGCCTATGATGGCCAGTAGGGGCAGGCCCCTGTGCCTGCCCCATTGAGGGCGAACACGGGGGTTCGCCCCTACATTTGGCGCGCACCGGCTCGAAGTCCACGAACCACAATTTCCCCCCGATTCCGATTCGATGAGCCGGTCGGGGAAGAGGTCGAGAATGTGTTGCGGCCATTGCCAAACCGTAGGGGTGCCTGCCCGCGGCTTTGAAGAGCTCGGCTTCGAAACCGAGATTGCCGCCGTTGGTGTCTTGATAGGGCCGTTATTTGCCATTGACGTTACGTCCTTTTACATTCAAATAACAGTCCGGTCATCCATCAGGCCTGTTATTTACTCACTTCTCAGCCTCTCTATACTGATCCACCAGTTCCTGTATCAGCTCATGGACATGCACGATCTTGTCCACTCGCCAGACATTTGAACCACAGAACACAAAACCTGCGTCTATATTCCCGCGTTGTGCATTTATGAGGGCGGTGCTGATGCAATAGGGCGCTGTTTTATAGTCACATGGAGCGAGACATTTGTTGGGGCACTTGAAAGGCCTTTTTTTGCCTTCAGCCATCATCTCGATGAATTTGCCCTTTATGGCCCTTCCCGGCAGCCCTACAGGGCTCTTGATGATAGTGATGTCCTCCTTTTTGGCCTGGAGATACGCCTCCTTGAAGGCGTCGGAGGCATCACACTCGTATGTGGCCACGAAGCGGGTGGCCATCTGAACGCCTGCTGCACCGATATCATGAATGAAATGATAAATGTCCGCCCCTGTATATACACCGCCTGCCGCCACTACTGGTATTGGTTTACCTGCAGGGGTTTTATATGGTTTGACTGCCTCTATGACGCCCTTTACCAGGTTTTCCAGCCGGTTTTCAGGGGCATTCAGCTCTTCCTTTTTGAAAGCCAGATGCCCTCCGGCCTCTGGGCCTTCCACTACGATGAGGTCAGGGAGTCTGCCGTAGTGATCCTGCCATCTGCGGCAGATGAGCTGCGCAGCCCTTCCCGAGGAAACGATCGGGGCCAATTTGGTGGAAACGCCCTGAGGCAGAAGCCCAGGCAGCTTGAGGGGCAGTCCTGCACCGCTGATTATGAGGTCAGCACCTGCATTGGCAGCGATGCGCACCAGTTCATCATAATCCTGAAGGGCCACCATGATATTTACGCCTATGACACCGCCAGGCGCCTGTTTTTTGGCAAGGGCTATCTGCTTTGCCAGGGCGGTGCGGGTTGCGCCCATGGGGTCCTGCTGCCAATGGGGTTCTGTGATGCCTATCATGACAGCGGCTATAACCCCGATACCTCCGGAACGGGCCACGGCGGACGCCAGTCCTGCCATGGAGATACCTATGCCCATGCCGCCTTGTATTATGGGAATCGGCACGGAGAGATCGCCGATTTCAAGGGGCGGCATGGTATTGTTTTGAATAGTTATGGTCTTCTCATCCATATTTTATTGATTTTCTTCCAGTAATACCTTACGGCTCAGTTTGATCTTTCCTTGTTTGTCGATCTCTATCACCTTGACGCGCACGCTGTCTCCTTCCTTCAGGTAATCCTGCACGGAATTGACCCGTTTGGTATCGATCTGCGAGATATGCAGAAGGCCGTCGGTACCGGGCATGATCTCAACGAAGGCCCCGAAGTCCATGATCTTCTTCACCACACCGTCATAGATTACACCGACTTCAGGTTCAGCGGTAAGCTGTTTGATCATCTGTATGGCCTTCTGTGCGGAATCTCCGGATGATGCAAAGACCTTGACCTTGCCTGCATTGTCCACGTCCACCTTGGCGCCTGATGCAGCCACCACCGCCTTGATGTTCTTGCCGCCAGGGCCTATGAGGTCCTTTATCTTTTCCGGATTGATCTGTATGGAAAAGACCTTGGGGGCATATTGACTCAACTCGGCCTTGGGGGTCGAGATGACCTCTTTCATTTTACCGAGAATGAATTGACGGCCTTCTCTGGCCTGAAGCATGGCCTTTTTCATTATTTCAGGTGTGAGACCGGATATTTTGATGTCCATCTGAATGGATGTAACGCCCTCATGAGTGCCCACTACCTTGAAGTCCATGTCCCCGAGATGATCCTCGTCTCCAAGGATATCGGAAAGGATTACCACCTCGTCGCCTTCTTTTATGAGCCCCATGGCCACGCCGGCCACCATATCGCGAATGGGCACGCCTGCGTCCATGAGGGCCAGAGTAGCGCCGCATACGGTTGCCATGGAGGAGGAGCCGTTGGATTCCATGACCTCGGATACAACGCGAATGGTATAGACAAAGTCCTCAGGAGGGGGAATGACTGCGGCTATGCCGCGCTCCGCCAGTGCGCCGTGTCCGATATCGCGTCTGGCAGGACCCCTGAGGGGTCTGACCTCGCCCACACAGAACGGAGGGAAATTATAATGCAGCATGAAGTGCTTGAAAAACTCGCCTCCGATGGCATCAATGCGCTGTTCATCGTCGGCGCTGCCCAGTGTGGCCACAGCCAGCACCTGTGTCTCTCCACGCGTGAAGACCGCTGATCCATGAGTGCGAGGCAGTTCTCCGATGGAACATGAAATAGGCCGTATCTCGTCGAATTTCCTGGCGTCTATGCGGCGTTTCTCATTGACTATCATGGAACGCATCATGTTTTTTTCCATCTCTTTGAGGGCGGTTTTGAAGACCTTTTCATAACCGGTCAGCTCAGTTGCAAATCTGGCGAGGAACTCCTGTTCAATGGCGTCCTTCAGTTTGCCGCGCTGCTGTTTGTCTGGAGTGGTGATGACCTGGCGCATGGCGGATTCGTATTCATTCAGGGCCGTTTGAAGTGGCTCCGGCAGTTCCTTTTCAGGGGCAAGATCGAACTTGGGTTTGCCAAGCTCTCTGGCCAGCTCTTCCTGAAGGGCTATCAGGGGCTGCATCTCCCTGTGTGCAAAGAAGATGGCCTCCAATATGTCTTCCTCAGGCAGAACAGCCGCTCCGCCCTCCACCATCACCACTGCATCCCTGCTGCCAGCTACGATGATATTCAATTCTGATTCCACAAGCTGGGTCTTTGTGGGGTTTATGACCAGCTGACCGTTCACCTTGCCCACACGAACGCCTGCAATAGGCCCGTTGAAGGGGATATCCGAGATGGAAAGGGCCGCCGAGGCCCCTGTTATGGCCAGGACATCAGGGTCTATCTCAGGGTCTATGGAAAGGACGGTGGCGATGATCTGCGTGTCGTGGTGATAGTTCGCCGGAAACAGGGGCCGAATGGGCCTGTCTATGCAGCGGGAGGTCAGTACCTCCTTTTCGCTCGGCCTGCCTATCTCTCTGCGGAAGTAACTGCCGGGTATCTTGCCTGCTGCATAAAACATCTCCTGATAGTCCACCATGAGCGGCAGAAAATCCATGTCTTCCCTGGGCTGTTTGGAGGCGACAGCAGTTACAACGACCACTGTATCCCCGGCCCGTACGATTACCGATCCATTTGCCTGTTTGGCTATCCGGCCTGTTTCCAGGACAATCGTCTGTCCTCCCAGCATCGCCTCTTTTCGAGTCATTTCCGTTACTCCATTCATTTGCATAGATTATTTACGCAGGCCCAATTCAGAGATAAGGGTTCTGTATCTGTCCATATCCTTGTTTCTGAGGTAGTCGAGCAGACTCTTTCTCTGCCCGACCAGCTTGAGCAGACCTCTTCTGGAGCTGTGGTCCTTTTTGTGGGACTTAAAGTGCTCATTCAGACTGTTGATGCGGGCTGTCAAAAGCGCGACCTGCACCTCAGGCGAACCTGTGTCTGCATCGCTGCGTTTGTATTTCCCGATGAGTTCCTTTTTGAGTTCTGGTTGTAATGACACCTTGGTAAACCTCCTTTATTGTTTTTTATGATAATTGCCCTGAAAGCTCAGGGGTAATGTCCAACAGTTCTTGTGAAATCAGCAGCCCGTCCATGGTATTGGCGCTCACCGCCTTTCTGATGTCATCCATGGAAACAGCGTGGCCCATGTGGAATATCCCGTTTTGAGTGCGGTGAAGCCGTGCAAGGCATGCGCCGCATCCTAATTTTTGCCCGAAATCATGGGCCAGGGTCCTGACATAGGTGCCCTTTGAGCAATGCAGCGAAAAACCCATTACGGGCGGTTCCCATGAGGTCACGACAAAGGAAAATATCTCGATTTCACGGGCGTTTTTTTGAATGAATATCCCTTTTCTGGCCAATTTATACAGGGGCTGTCCCTTGTGTTTCACAGCGGAAAAGACAGGAGGGACCTGAAACAACCTGCCGGTAAACGTATCGGCGAGCTGTTGCAGGCTTTGCATGGTCAGGTTTGCTGGGACCGGTTGTTCTGAGACAATGTCGCCTTCCTTGTCGTAAGTTGTTGTCTCCATGCCGAGCTGCATCAGACCGTCATAGCGTTTGTGGCCCATCATAAGTTTTTCAGAGAGTTTTGTGGCCTTGCCTATGCACAGGGTCAATATCCCTGTGGCCAGTGGGTCCAGCGTGCCTGTATGCCCGATCTTTTTGATGTTCAGGAGCCTTCTGGTCAGCTTTATCACCTGGAAAGAGGTCATTCCAAGGGGTTTGTCTATTACGAGAACGCCGTTTAATTCCATATCATTGCCATGTGACATCAGCCAGTTTGGCGAGTATCATGCCTTTGATCTCCGCTATGGGCCTGTTCATTCGAAACCCGGCTGCATGAAAATGACCCCCTCCTCCAAATGATGCCGCCAGCTCTGCCGCATTGAAATAGCTTTTGGAGCGCAGACTTACATTGCTCTGACCGTTACTGGTCTCTTTAATAAATACAGCCAGTTCCACTGTGTCTATGGACCTGAGACAGCCTACAAAATCGTGTGCGTCCTCTTCGTTGGCGCCGCTCTGCAGGAACATCTCTGGCGACACATACATAAAACCCACCTTGCCGTTATATTCAAGCTCAAGGGTGTTCAGGGCCATGGCCAGCAGCCTGTGTCTGGATACAGGGTATTGCTGAAAAAGTTGTGATGAAATCCTGTGCGGATTTGCGCCAGCCCTCACCAATGCCGCAGCCATTTCCAGGGCATCCGCATTGGTATTGCTGTGACAGAAAGAACCGGTGTCAGTGACCACTCCTGTGTAGATATTGGTGGCTATCTCCGGAGTCAGGGGGCGGTTCATGGTCTCCAGCAGCCAGTAGACCAGGGCGGCCGTTGAAAATGCCTCTGTGTCGATATAGAGGAGGGGGGGCTTTGAAAATATGCCTGCAAATTCCGAAAGGGGTTCCGGCCTGGCTATGTGATGATCGAGCACGACGGCTGTCTCAAAGAGATGCGCAGGTAAAAATGGAAGGATACCGGTGCGTTGCAGTTCATTGCAATCCAGCACAATCAGGATGGTGTCTTGTGGAAGGGTAGGGGAGCGACCGGAAGCCAGGTCTGAAGCGAATACAATGGAGCCGCTTTCCGGCAAAAAGAGCAGGTTCTGCGGCACAGGGTCGGTGAGACAGGGTATGACGGTCTTACCCGCCTGAGTAAGGGCCAGATAAAGGGCCAGAAGCGACCCTATGGCGTCTCCGTCCGGTTTCTGATGCGCGGTGATCAGAAAATTCCGGGATTCCTCTATGAGTTTTGCTATCTTTTCAAGCTGCTGGTCGTTTTTTTTCATATATGATCACAGGGTAAAAAATATCATTTGCCATTCTTGTCGATATACCCGGCGCCGCTGGTTTTAACGCTGGGTGTCTCAAGGGTCTCCGCAAGCGTGGATGAATGGGGAATAGTCGCCAGGACATCCTCCAGATGCAGTTGCCGTTCAAGTGTGGTATCGAGCGAGAAATTCAGCTCGGGTATCTGTCTCATCTCTATACGGTGGGCCAACATGGTCCTGATGAAGCCCTTGGCCTGTTTGAGCCCTTTCATGACATCTTTTTTGTCCTGCTCGGAACCCGCAACCGCCACAAATATCTTTGCATACTTGAGATCAGTGGAGACCTCTACATTCATTACAGTAACAAGTCCGTGTATGCGGGGATCCTTTATCTCATCAAGCAGCAGATACGCCAGTTCTTTCTTGATCATATCCGCTATTCTGTATGCCCTTGGAAATCTATGCGCCATTATATATACCTATAGTCTATCTATTGCTTCGAATTTCATGTTTACCCATGTTGATGATTTCCATCTCTGCATCCGTAAGGTCAACGATGCCGATGTTTTCAACGAAATCTATTATCTTGTTCAGTACCGAATCCAGTACGCTTGCGCTGTTTCCCACGACTGCAACACCAATCTCAGCGCTTTGCCATAGATCGTGATGGTCTGTCTCCGATGCAGCGGCTTCGAAACGGTTTTTTATCTGCTGTAGAATGCTCTTTATCACCCGCCGTTTTTCTTTTAATGAGTGATTTTCAGGTAAACTCAGGGTGATACGCAAGATTCCTGTAAACATCAGGCTCTAATCAGCTTGCAAGCACATGTTTGGTTTCTTCCAGCACAAACGATTCAATGACATCGCCTTCCTTGATATCATTGAAGCGTTCCAGCCCGATACCGCACTCGTAACCGGATCCCACCTCTTTTACGTCCTCTTTGAACCTGCGCAATGAGATGATCTTGCCCGTATATACCACTACATTGTCCCGTAAAAGCCGCGCCTTGGAATTCCTCTGTACCACTCCATCGGTTACGGCGCAGCCGGCCACAGCGCCCACCTTGGGCACCATGAAAACCTGCCTTACCAGTGCCCTGCCAAGGGTCTTTTCTTTGAATACAGGCTCAAGCAGACCGGTCATGGCGTTTTTGATATCATCTATGAGATTGAAGATGACATCATAAAAACGGATGTCAACCTTTTCCTGCTCAGCCAGATTTCTGGCCTGGGGATTTGGTTTGACATTGAAACCTATGATGATGGCATTGGATGCGGAGGCCAGCAGCACATCCGATTCAGAGATGGCGCCTATGCCGCTTGCAACTATCTTCAGTGTGACATCCGGAGTGCTGAGCTTGTTTAGGGCGTCCGATATGGCCTCAACCGAACCCTGGACATCGGTCTTCAGGATTATGCCCAGTTCTTTCATGTCCTGGGCCTTTATGCGGTCGAATACATTGTCGAGACTGATTTTTTGTATGCTCTTGGCCAGTTCTATCTCCCGATTTTTTCTCTGACGGTATTCCGCCACCTCTCTCGCCTTTTTCTCGTCAGGCAACACAACGAATTCATCTCCGGCGGAAGGCACTCCGGAGAGGCCCAGTACCTCAACAGGCATGGAGGGGCCCGCTGATTTGATGGGCAATCCCTTGTCGTTGTTCATGGCGCGAATCTTTCCGTAGTGCATGCCGCAGACTATGCTGTCTCCCACATGCAGCGTGCCATCGGATATGAGCAGAGTGGCCACAGGACCACGACCCTTGTCCAATTTACTTTCTACGACATGCCCCTTGGCGGATCTGGTGGGATCAGCCTTCAATTCCATTACCTCGGATTGCAGGGCCAGCATCTCCAGAAATTCATCTATGCCTATGCGTTTTTTGGCAGAGATATTCACGAATATGGTATCGCCGCCCCATTCCTCCGGCACAAGACCATATTCCGCCAGTTCTCTTTTGACGCGATCGATGTTGGCGTTCGGTTTGTCGATCTTGTTGATGGCCACGATGATGGGCACCTTTGCGGCCTTTGCATGGTCTATGGCCTCTTTTGTCTGGGCCATAACGCCATCGTCAGCCGCGACTACCAGTATCACGATATCAGTTACCTGAGCGCCTCTGGCCCTCATGGCTGTAAATGCCTCGTGGCCGGGTGTGTCTAAAAAGACCACATCGTGTCCGGATGCCAGGGTGACATGATAGGCGCCTATGTGTTGAGTGATGCCGCCGGCCTCCTTGGAAACCACATCCGCCTCTCGAATGGCATCGAGAAGAGAGGTTTTGCCGTGGTCCACGTGCCCCATGACCGTTACCACAGGCGGACGCAGGACCAGCTCCCCTGAACCCTGCTGTTCAAATTCCATCAACATATCCTCTGCGACAGTGCGTTTTTCCACTTCAAAATTGAACTCGGTTGCGAGAAGCGCCGCTGTGTCATAATCTATGGATTGGTTGATGGTGGCCATGACCCCCATGCTCATGAGCTTGCCGATGACATCCCCGATCTTGACCCCCATTTTTTTGGCAAGGTCACCCAGTTGTATGGCATCATCGAGTATGAGTCTTTTCCTGCCGGCTTGGGCGTCGGAGGATACATGACCTGCTTCGGCTTGAGGCGAAGAAAGCGGCCTGGTTGTTTTTTTTCTGCCAGGCCCTGATTTACCCGTGCCGGTCCTGAAAACAACAGGCTCAAGGATTGCTTCATCAGCGGATGTTTCAGGCAGCAGGACATCCGTCACATTTAAATCGGTGTCCAGTTCCTCGGACAGCAACTTGGTTATCGGTTTGAGCCGTTCGGTCTTTTTGGCTGCGGCCTTGCGTCTTCTGGCGGCCTCTTCCATCTCGGAGACCTGAACCACCCGCTTTGGCAGGTCTTTCTTTTTGGTCTTTTTGTCTATTTCAAGCACCGGAGCCGTTATATCAATGCGCGGGGTCGTCCTGTCAGAAAAGGATGGGGCAGACGGTGTTGTTTCAGGTCTGCGGTTTTTCCCTGAATAGGAGCCTGGCGCCCCTGGGCCGCCGGGTCGCGACGGCCTTGGCTGCTGTTTTGATGAAGGCGGTACGGGTTGGGGCAGGACAATACGTGGTCTATCGACTATCTTGACATAACTTTTGGGCTGCTGGGCGGTTTTTTGTGTGGATGGCTCATGTCTTTCATGTCCCTTTTCTCGCTTGCCCATTACAACCTCTCGAAGAGGGTGTTTCTTCTCTTCCTTAGCCTCTGTCTTTTCGATAGCTACTTGCTGACGGGTTGTGTCCGGTCTTTCAGCCTCAGGCGTTTCTACCGGTGATACAGGAGCGGTCTCTGTCACTGGTGCCTCGGCAGATTTTTCAGGGGCTGTTTCAGGCTTGGGGTGGTGTATTTTGCTTGTTTTGGGTTCCATCTTGGCCTTCACAGCGGTTTTGTCCATGGATTCAGTGGCTGGAGGCGGAGTTTCTTTTGGGGCAGTAGCCGAAGTTTTTGGGGGAGCCGCCTGCGGAGTTTCTTTGGGGGGCTCTTTTTTGATGACCTTTACATAGGATTTGGGAGGCGCCGGCGGAAGATGTTTTGGGGTTGGTGCCTCTGAGACTTCAGCCCTTTCTTCACGGCCCGTGGAAGCGGTCTCTTCCAATGATTCCTCTGCGGCCGTCTCGCCATTGTGAGTGATCTTGGTGAGCCTGATGCTGGGGCGGCGTCTGATGACGGTTGTTTGCCTGGAGGCCGTGTCTTCAGACATTTTGTCCAGTGTTTTGTGCGACTGTCTGGCGTGGGGGCCTTCACCTTCAACCACTGATGAGACGGATCGGGCAGCCCTTTCCTCACGGAATTTCATCCTTATTTCATGAACCTCATGGTCTTCAAGGGTGCTGCTGTAATTTTTTATGGGATAGCCATGGTTTTTAATCCATGCCTCCATCTCTTTTGGAGCCAGGGAAAACTCCTTTGCCAACTCATGCACTCTAATTTTACTCATATTTTATTACCTCAATGCCCCATTGGTTGATTCATTACTGCCTTTCGCCTCCTCGATGACCGCTTTGGCCATATCCCTTTTCATGTGTGAGATATGCGCCAGGTCCACAGCATCCATTTGGGCTATCTTTTCCACGGAATCTATGCCGGCGGCAAACAGTTTATCGGCTATATTTTCCGTTATTCCACTCAGCTTCAGGAGGTTACGGTATTCCGGATTCTCAAGATTGGCGTGTCTGGTTTCGGTTTTGACATCTATCTTCCAGCCCAGGAGCTTACCTGCCAGTCTTACATTTTGCCCCTGTTTCCCGATGGCCAGGGAGAGCTGATCATCTGGAACGATGATTTCAAGGACATGATTGTCCTCATCCACTATAACCTTGGAACATTCAGCCGGTGCAAGGGCGTTATAGACGTATCTGGCAGGGTCCGGATTCCAGAGCACGATATCTATGCGTTCACCCCTGAGTTCCTGGACCACTGCCTGCACTCTGGAGCCGCGCATACCCACACATGCCCCGATGGGATCAACGTCCGAAAGATTGGACGAAACAGATATCTTTGACCTGCTGCCAGGGTCCCTTGCCACCGCCATGATCTTGATGGTGCCGTCAGCGATTTCAGGCACCTCCAACTCGAAGAGTTTGACCAGAAATTCTGGACAGGTGCGTGACAGGATGACCTGAGGGTCCTTGGCGCCCTTTCGAATCTCCATGATATACGCCCGAATGCGTTCTCCTCTTCTGAGATTTTCGTGAGGAAGCTGTTCGGATGTAGGCAGCAGGGCGTCCGTCCTGCCAAGATTGATGATTGCCCCCGAAGAATCTACACGCTGGATAATGCCGTTTACGATTTCACCTACCCGGTCCTTGAATTCTTCGTAGATGAGGTCGCGTTCCGCTGTGCGGAGTTTCTGCATGATTACCTGACGGGCTGATTGCGCAGCGATGCGGCCAAAGGCGGCTATGTCCAGTTTGACGCCGATACTGTCACCCAGTTGGCTTTCAGGGTCCAGCCGCTGGGCCTCTTCAAGGGACATCTCCATATCTTTATTGGAAATCTTTTCCACGACGGTTCGATATTGAAATATATCTATCTCTCCGTCATCGGGATTGTATTTGATCTCTATGTCCATTGGATTGGCGGCCTGTTTTTTGATGGCGGATGCAATGGCCTCTTCAATGGTGGAAATCAGGATGTTTTTGTTGAGCCCTTTTTCCTTGCTGACCTGATCTATGATTCGTTTCAACTCTAAAGACATATTTTTTCGCCCTTTACATATTATAAGATATCCAGTCTGGCCTTTCTGATCTGTTCAATTGGTATGCAGTGATCTGCTCCATCTACAGAAATAATAACGTTTCCATTCTCAACCCCTAAAAGCAGCCCTTTGTATCTCTTGCGGCCAGAGATGGGGATTTTGGTCTCTACCAGGGCCTTTTGCCCTGCAAATCTCTGAAAGTCCGCCTGCTTCTTGAGCGGACGGTTTATGCCCGGGGACGAGACTTCCAGGATATAATGACTCGATATGGGGTCGTGCGCATCGAGGATATCCCCTGCCAGACGGCTTATCCTTTCGCAGTCAGCCAATGTCACACCCTCCGGCTTGTCGAGCAGAATGCGAAGGGTGATGCCTCCAGGGGCCTTCACAATGGCGAGATCCACCAGTTCATATCCGGAATTGATGATAACCGGCTGTAATAATTCCGTCAGTTTGTCTTCCAATCGTTCTTTCTCAGGCATATAAAATAAAAAAGTGGGCATAAGCCCACTTCAAATAGCAGAGAGAGTATATTTTCCATTCATTATACATTTCTCCACTAATTGAAGTAATAGCCAAGCCCAGGCCGATGGGCTATTATATAAGGCCAACCTCAAATAGGGCAATTACAGGCCGTTTTTCTGGAGCGGGCGACGGGGTTCGAACCCGCGACCCCAAGCTTGGGAAGCTTGTGCTCTACCAGCTGAGCTACACCCGCAAAAAAACCTTTTATTTAATAAGGGATTTTGGATATAATGTCAAGGAACATTATCGCGGGATTTCAACCAAAGGGATTTTAAAAGACATTCACATGACACTTACGACATTTCAAGAGTTTGAGACCATCGCTCATGACGCCAATCTGGCGCCTGTAACCGACACAGTTTCAGTGGACATGGACACGCCCATCTCCATTTATCTCAAGGTGGCGTCAGGTTCCCACTCCTTTCTGCTGGAAAGCCTTGAAGGTGGTGAAAAATGGGGACGTTACAGTTTTATCGGCCTTTCCCCCATTCTTGTATTCGGTTCAAAGGGCAGACAGGTATTTCAGGAATACGCAGGAGAGGAGAGGCAATGGCAGGATTCCACCGATCCCCTGCAGGATTTTCAGAGGATACTGGCGCAGTTCAGGCCAGCACACATACCTCTTTCCGAGCCGCCTCGATTTTCAGGCGGGGCAGTGGGGTATCTTGGCTATGATATGGTGCGTTTCATGGAGAGGTTGCCGGAACGTCTCACAAACAACACCGGCTTCAACGATAGTGTTTTCATGGTGCCGCGATTGGTGCTTGCCCATGACAATATCAAGCACACCCTTCAGATAATCTGCTGGGCGCGGCTCGACGGCTCTCCGTTGAACAAGATATATGAAAAGGCCGTGGAAGATGTGAGGCAGGTGCGGAACCGCCTGTTGCAGGGCTGTCCATATCCATCTGATTCCATTACAGAAACGACCTCTCTCACCCCTGAGGTGGAACAGTCTGTGTTTGAGGCTGATGTGAGAAAGGCCAAGGAATACATTCGTGCCGGAGATATCATTCAGGTGGTGCTGTCACAGCGTTTCTCTGGCAGGAATCGTATCCCCCTTTTCGAGATATACAGGGCATTGAGGTGTATCAACCCTTCTCCATATCTGTATTTTTTGCAGATGGGCGATGAGTCCATGGCTGGTTCTTCTCCTGAGATATTAGTCAGACTCACGAACAGACATATCGAGCTGCGGCCCATTGCAGGGACACGTCCAAGGGGAAGGGACGATGCCGAGGACAAACGGCTGGAAAAGGAACTGCTGGCCGACCCCAAAGAAAGGGCAGAACACCTCATGCTCGTAGATTTGGGCAGAAACGATGTGGGCCGTGTGGCCAGGCTTGGAACCGTGAAGGTCAGCGAACTGATGCATATAGAGCGTTATTCCCATGTGATGCACATAGTTTCCAATGTGACCGGTGAACTGGACGAGGGTCTGGACATGTTTCATGTGTTGAAGGCCTGTTTTCCTGCTGGCACTGTCTCAGGCGCCCCCAAGATTAGGGCCATGGAGATCATAGAGGAACTGGAGCATACGAGACGAGGACCTTATGCAGGTGCGGCAGGTTATATGGATTTCTCGGGCAATATGGACATGGCAATCACCATTCGGACCCTCTGTCAGAAAGGGGATCAACTCTATCTTCAGGCAGGGGCCGGCATAGTGGCTGATTCGGATCCTGCAAAGGAATGGGAGGAGACCATAAACAAAGGCAAGGCCTTGATGAAGGCCATAGATAAGGCGCAGGGTTTAAAACTTGATAAAGGAATTTAAATAATGTTGTTAGTAATCGACAATTACGACTCTTTTACCTATAATCTCGTGCAGATGTTGGGGATACTCGGAGCTGATATGAAGGTCATCAGAAACGACGACTTAACCCTGGAACAGGTCGTTTCCCTGAATCCGGACCGGCTGCTCATATCGCCTGGTCCATGCACGCCCAATGAGGCAGGTATATCCGTGGCCGCCATTCAATATTTTGCGGGCAGGATACCCATCTTGGGTGTATGTCTGGGGCATCAGTCCATAGGAGTGGCGTTTGGGGGCAGGGTGATTCGGGCTGCACGGCTCATGCACGGCAAAACCTCCATGATTCGTCATGACGGCAAGGGTGTATTCAAGAATATGCCCAATCCCTTTGAGGCCATGAGGTATCATTCCCTTTTGGTGGAGGAATCCTCTCTGCCTGCCTGTCTGGAACCCAGCGCATGGTCTGAACAGGATGAGCTGATGGGCATGAGACACAAAGAGTTCGCCATTGAAGGGGTGCAGTTCCATCCGGAATCCATTATGACTCAGGATGGCTTGAAATTATTGAAGAATTTTTTGCAATTAGGAGAATAATCATGTCGAATCCACTCAAGGCCAGCCTGCTGAGGGTCATGGAGCGCCATGATTTGACGCAGGACGAGATGGCGGATGCCATGGAAACAATCATGTCAGGTCAGGCCACAGCCGCCCAGATTGCAGGTTTTTTGGTAGCCCTGCGGGCTAAGGGTGAGACAGTGGATGAGATCATCGGAGCGGCCCGCGTCATGCGTCGCCATTCACAGCGCATAGAGGTACATCTGCCGGAAAACGATGTGCTGTTGGATACCTGCGGAACAGGCGGTGACGGAGCCTCCACCTTCAATATCTCCACTACAGCGGCCTTTGTGGTGGCTGCAAGCGGCATAAAGGTAGCAAAGCATGGGAATCGCTCCATTTCCAGCCGTTCAGGCAGCGCCGATGTCTTGGAGGCATTGGGTGTAAGGCTCACCATGACACCTGAACAGGTGGCCCGGTGCATTCAGACCATCGGTATCGGCTTTTTGTTTGCGCCTTCCCTGCATCCTGCCATGAAATATGCGGCAGGGCCGCGTCGCGAGCTTGGTATCCGCACAATCTTCAATGTCCTTGGCCCCCTCACCAATCCAGCCGGGGCAAATGTGCAGCTCATGGGTGTTTATGACCGGAAACTGTGTATGCCGCTTGTCAGGGCCCTGGCAGGTCTCGGAGCCAGACAGGCCTGGGTGGTGCATGGCCCTGATGGCCTGGATGAACTTGGGCTTTCCGGCCCAAATCATGTAGCCCAGTGGAACGGGAAGGATTTCATGGAATTTGATTTTTTTTGCGAAGAAGTGGGGCTGGACATGGCTGATCTCAATGCAATCAAAGGCGGGGATGCCAAAAGAAACGCTGAAATATGCCGTGAGGTGTTGAGCGGCAAAAAGGGCCCTCAAAGGGATATCGTGGCATTGAATGCAGGGGCCGCCATTTATCTGGGCGGCAAGGCCCATGAGCTGAAACAAGGGATTCAAATGGCGCAGGATGTACTGGATTCAGGGCTTGCGATGAAAAAACTCGAAGAGCTGATAGCGGCAGGAAAGGAGTGAAGATGTCCATACTGGATGTGATACTGGAACACAAACAGGAAGAGATCAGGGCGCTCAAGAAACATGGTATCCCTGAACCGGATGAGGATACAGGACCGCCACGAGGGTTTATTCGGGCTCTATTGCAGGATAAAGCCGTTTCCATAATTGCCGAGGTCAAGAAGGCGTCTCCGTCCAAGGGGCTTTTGTGCCCTGATTTCAACCCGGAAAAGCTGGCGCTGGAGTATGAGGCCGCCGGCGCAAGGGCCGTCTCTGTACTGACGGATGAACGTTTCTTTCAGGGCAGCCTGTCATTTCTGCCGCAAATCCGGCATGCCGTGAGTCTTCCGTTGCTGCGAAAGGATTTTATTATCGACCATATCCAGATAGAACAGGCCAGACGATGGGGTGCGGATGCCATTTTGCTCATAGTGGCCGCTTTAAGCGATATGCAGCTACAGGAATTTTTGGCACATGCAGGGGAATTGGGCATGGACTGCCTTACGGAGGTTCACGATGAAGGGGAACTGGAGCGCGCCATGAGACAAAAGGTGGAGCTCCTCGGCGTCAACAACCGCAATCTTCAGGACTTCACCGTCTCTCTTGAGACAACCTTTAGACTTAGGGCCATGGCACCTGCCGAGACACCCATGGTGAGCGAAAGCGGCATCTCTACTCCTGAAGACATTCGGCGTCTGAAAGAGGCCGGTATCGTGGCGGCGCTCATAGGAGAGAGTCTGGTTAAAAGCCCTGACAGAAGGGCGGCAATCGCCGGTCTTCTGGGTATTCAAAGGGGACGTTCTTGACGGTAGGGCAATTTTTCAGGGTTCCCTGCTATATGTCCCCATTAGCACAGCCTCTTCCAGCACATGCCCCTTCATGGCCTCCAGCAAAGCTGCCTTGCTTGGGTGATGCAGGTCAGGAAGCATTGTATCCAGGGCGTAGAGTTTGAAAAAATAGCGGTGCCTGCCGATAGGAGGTGCCGGCCCGCCATAACCCGTGCGTTTCCAGTCATTCAGGCCTTCCAGGGTGCCTGTGGGCAGGTCTTGAGTCTTTACGGCCTCGGTCAATCCTGTGGCATTTGCTGGAATGTTGTAGAGCACCCAATGAACCCATACCATGCGGGGCGCCTTTGGATCCGGCGCATCGGGGTCATCCACCACAAGGGCCAGGGACTTAGCCCTGCCCGGCGCGCCTTCCCAGAAAAGCGGAGGAGAGACGTCGGCTCCATCGGCTGTATAACGTTTGGGGATTGCCTTGCCATTCTCAAAGGCCGGTGAAAATATCTTCATACCTACCTCCTTTTCGCCTGCAACCGCTGGTTGAAGGACTGAAAAAGTCATGAACAACAGGCTCAAAAATATGATCTTTTCCATACACTGCCTCCAGGATGCCTTTTTTCAGCTTATACGCAACCCGCTGAGTTCAGTCAAGCCTCTTTGTTTCATATAATTCTCTATGCCGGTGATAATCTCCTGGCCTGTCTTGGGATTGATCAGAGTGGCTGTGCCGATCTGGACAGCCGCCGCACCAGCCATCAGGAACTCCAGGGCATCTGCGGCCCTTACGATGCCGCCTATGCCGATAACCGGTATGGACACAGCCCGCGCCGTCTGCCAGACCATGCGCAGCGCCACAGGTTTTATGGCAGGACCTGAAAGGCCGCCGAATATGTTGGCCAGCACAGGTCTTCGCCTTTGAATATCTATGGCCATGCCTGAAAGCGTATTGATGAGGGAAACAGCGTCTGCCCCAGCCTGTTCCACAGCCCTTGCAATAACCGTTATGTCCGTTACATTGGGCGAAAGTTTTACGATGACGGGGAGTTTGGCGGCCTCCTTGACCGCCCTTGTCACCTCGGCTGCAGCGAATGGGTCTGTTCCGAAGGCGACCCCTCCGCTTTTGACATTGGGGCATGAGATATTGACCTCCAGGGCGCTTATGCCTTTCTGTTCACTCAAGACAGATGCGAGCTCTGCGTACTCCTCAGGGGTGTCACCCAGGATGTTGACAAATATGTGCGTACGCAAACCGCACAGCCAGGGCAGTTTGTCGCGCAGAAATGCCTCCAGACCCACGTTTTCCAGCCCGATAGCATTCAGCAGGCCGCTTGGGGTTTCCACTATGCGGGGAGGAGGATTTCCTGTCTTGGGCCTGATGGAAATGCCCTTTACCACTATTCCGCCGAGGATGTTGATGTCAGTGATATCGGCTATCTCCGCCCCATAGCCACAGGTTCCGGATGCCAGCAATATGGGGTTTTTAAGGGTCAATCCGCAAAACTTTGTGGAGAGGTTGACTGTGGACATTTGGGAGTTATTGAATCCTGGCAATGGAACGGTTTTATGGTGTGACAAGGACCACTTGCAACTCCTCAGCCCTTGGTTTAGCCCCTTCTGTGGCCTCCTTGCCTATGGCTATGGGTATGCCAGGTAGTTGCACAACCCTACTGACGATCTCGGCCCTCTTAGCTGCCCGCTCCACATCCACTCGATCCACCTTGACAGAGACCTCTGCGACCAACACCACCTCTCTATTGGGATCATGCCTTGAAAGACCCCTGGCTACCACATCTACATTGAGTATCTCATATCGTTCATCTTCGCTGATGATATGTTGATCGAGGGCCTCATCCAGGGCATCCGCCAGCATCTCATGGCTTACCACCCTACATTTTTTGATGAGTTTCCCAAAATAAGACGGCGCCCTTTCCCTCACTCTTCTTTCAAAGTCATTACCCTTGAGATCACCCACATCTATCTCTATTTTATTTACCCTGCCTGTGAGTTTAGCGACATCAGTCTTAAGTACAGCAACATCGGTTTTGAGCTCCGCTACATCGGTCTTAAGTACAGCAACATCGGTTTTGAGCTCCGCTACATCGGTCTTAAGTACAGCTACATCGGTCTTAAGTACAGCTACATCAGTTTTGAGCTCCGCTACATCAGTCTTAAGCACTCTTACATCGGTTTTGAGCTCCGAGACATCGGTCTTAAGGACAGCCACATCGGTCTTAAGGACAGCAACATCGGTTTTGAGCACCCCCACATCGGTCTCTACAACTCCTACTCTATTTTTGAGCTCACTTACATCGGTTTCTATGTTCCCTACCTTTTGGGCAAGGGGTTTGAAGTCATCTTTTACAAAGGCATCAAAGCGCTGTGGCAGACGCATCAATTCTTCGGTTAAAATAAGGCGTCTTATCTCCTCCAACCAATGAGGATGGGTTTTTAATGCCACGATGATGTCATTTACTGTATGGATTTCAACGACTTCTTCTTGAGATGGCTTTGATGAGATGGAATATGCAATAGATGGTTCTTCTATTTGTGTCATGGCGTGAATCCCTCTGATAACCAGTTTTTAGCCTGTCTTATTTAAAAGATAATACAAAGCCTGCAAATAATAAAGACAAAAACTATAAATCCCAATGCACAAGCCTGGCATTTACCACAGGGCCATCCTTGCAGACATGCAGATAACCGCCGTCACGCGCCTTGAGCGCGCAACCCAGACATGCCCCTATGCCGCAGGCCATGTGCGCCTCCAAAGAGACCTGACATGAAACCCCGAATTCTTCAGCCAGGGAGTTAACTGCACTCAGCATGGGCAACGGGCCGCATGCAAGAATGGCATCGGTTTTTTGCTGTTGCAGCACCTCTGCAAGATCGTCTGTCACCAAGCCTTTTTTCCCAAGACTGCCATCCTCAGTCAGCAGATAAAGTGCATGGGATGCCGCCTTAAAGGGCCTCAATACCCGTTCCGGCAGCTCTGCTGCATTTCTGGCGCCCAGCACAACCACGGTCTTTTTGTTGCGCGCATACAGGTCTTCAGCCGCAAAGAGTATGGGCGCTATTCCCATACCCCCTCCCACCAGGACATAATTGTCATTTGTGAGATCAAAACCCTGACCGAGAGGGCCTATGAGTTCAAGACATTCGCCTGTCTTTCTCTGAGACAGCAGTGTGGTTCCATGGCCTATCCGTCTGTACAGAAAAGACAATACGCCGTTATGCACACTGTGAATGGAAAGCGGACGTTTCAGCAAGGGGTCCGTGGTCTGGCCGTGCGGCATGGCGGCAATCATACAGAATTGCCCCGGCATGGCCGACTGAGCAATCAGAGGCTCAAAAATCGTGAGGAGAAATATCTGTGACGCCACCTCCTCATTGGCTGTTATTTCTGCTGTGGAAACAATGCGCATATTCTTCCTTTCGTTGGCTCAATACAGGAGTGAAATAGCGGTAAATATAAAAAGTACGATACTGATGGCGCCGTTAAATGTAAAAAATGCAAGATTCAGGCGTGATAAATCGTTCGGCGCCACCACCCTCCTCTGTGCGAGTAGCAGAAGGCCTGTCAATGCCAACCCTGTATAATAAATCCAGTTCAGATGTCCAAGAATGCCCACGCCCAAAAAGGCCAGAAATGCCGCAAGATGCAGCCCTGCCGAGATGCGAAAGGCATTTTGGAGCCCGAAACAGGCCGGTATGGAGTAAAGCCCTGTGTCTTTGTCGAAATCCGCATCCATACAGGCATAAAGTATGTCAAAGCCCGCCACCCAGCACAGCACTCCGCATCCAAGCACGACTGGAAGGAGTTGAATGTCACCCCGCACAGCGATCCAGCCTGCTATTGGAGAAAGCCCCAGGGCCATGCCCAAAAAAATGTGACAGAGGGCTGTAAATCTCTTTGTGTAGGAATAAGCCAGCAGCACAGCCAAAAAGAGCGGTGAAACCATCAAGGCCAGGCGATTGAGCATAAAGGCCGACAGAAAATAGAGGGCGATAGCCATCAGCACCAGACCCCACGCCTCTGTGCGGGCTATCAGTCCTCTGGGCAGGGCCCTGTCCCTTGTGCGTGGATTTTGAAGGTCGTAACGGATATCCACTATGCGATTGAAACCCATGGCAGCAGTTCTGCCGCCCACCATTCCCATAAGTATCCAGAAGGCCTGGCGTAGAGTGGGTTCGCCATGGGCCGCCAGGAATGCCCCCATGTAGGCAAAGGGCAGGGCGAAGATGGTGTGTTCAAATTTTATCATTTCAAGAAAGATACTGATTTTAGATATGATATGCGTCATATTTCAAGCCTTTTCTGAAATGCCTTGCCATCTTTTTAGACCCGGCGGTTCCAGCCCCAGAAACGCCGCCACGCGGCCTGCAAAGAAATAGGCGAGGTCATGAATGGACTCGGGCAAGTGATAAAAACCTGGCATGGCCGGATATATGACGGCCCCGGCCTCATGGACAGACAGGAGGTTTTTGAGATGGGTGGCATTGAGCGGTGTCTCCCGTGGGCATAACACCAACGGCCTGCGCTCTTTCAGAAAACAGTCCGCTGCCCGATGTATCAGGTTTTGACTCATGCCGTGGGCTATGGCGGCCAGTGTACCCATGGAGCACGGCATGACCACCATGGCCTTCCATGGGCTTGAACCGCTGGCCGGAAGGGCCGTGAAGTCGTTTACATCATAGGCCGCTTCGGCAAGGGAAAGAAGCCGGGCGCAGCCCTTCTCTCCAAGTTCCAATGCCGCCACCTGTTTCCCGGCCCCTGATATGACAAGGTGTGTTTTCTGGTGCAGTTGGGCAAGTATTTCAATGAATTGAAGGGCATAAATGGAACCGCTCGCGCCAGTTACACAAAGAAGGACCGGCGCCTCAATATCGTGATTCATCAAGTGTCTCCATTCGAGGCTGTTTTTTAAAAATCTTCCGTATGTTATACGAAATCAAAGAATCATGTCAAACGGTTTATACCATCAGGCTTTCTTTTCGCCTGATTCCTGTGCCGCTCATCGCTCACAAAAACAAAAAACCATGTCATAACATTCATAATATTGCAAGATTCCCTTAAAACTCGACAAATTATATGCTATAACTAATGGCGAAGCGGGCATGATGGTGTGCATTGGATGCTGCCCAATAGCTTCAAGGGATAAATGATGAATACACTGATAACCGTCATATTGGGTATAATTCTGTTCGTGCTGGAATCCGTCTGGCACGGGGTTTTTCTGGGGCGATTTCTGATGTTCAATGGAATCGTAGCGCTTTTGACCTGGCATGCGCTGCGCCATGAATTTCCCTACGGTGTCCTTGCCCCGATTGTGCTCGGTTTTTTGTCCGGTATCTTTACCATTGTTGCATCATTTTTATATCTCATTGTCTTTTTGATGGTTTTTTTTACGGTCAGGTATCTGAGACAGTATATCTTTTTTTCACCCCTGCCACATAGAATGATTCTGGTTCTGGGAGTGAGTTTTGCCTATACTGCAACACTGATGATCATGACTGATGCAATCGACCTGATCTGGCCGTGGGCATTGCTTCAGGCGGTTATCAATGCGGCGTTAAGCCCATTTCTTTTTTGGTGTTTCAATGGATTTTCCAGCCTCGTGCTGCGTTTTGCAGGGAAGAAATGTTAAAAAAAGCACAATTACAGCCTTTTGCCAAACCAAAATTTTTCAATGACGCTGAGCTCGGCATCTATCGTCAGCGCTGTTATATTCTATCAGTTGTTCTGATGCTTACGGTGGCGCTTCTGGCTGTGAGGCTCTGGTATCTTCAGGTGATACAGGGCGAGGAGATGCGCGCCAAATCCGAGCGCAATCGCGTGAGATACCTGCGCATTCAGCCGCCCCGCGGAAAGATACTTGATCGTTTTGGCAGGGTGATAGCAGGCGTCAGGCCAGGCTACAACCTGTGTCTCATTCGGCAGGAGGTAAAGGAGCAGGACATCGAGCCGCTTCTGGCCCGATTAGCGCCGATCATAAAAGAGGATATGGCGGCCATCCGCAGCAGGCTGCATGTCTCCCGTTCCGAACCCAGATACCTACCCGTAGTGCTTGCCAGGAATTTAGATTGGGAGACCCTCTGCTATGTGGAGGCGCACCTCTCAGAGCTGCCGGGCGTGATGATCGAGATAGCCCCGGCCCGTGAATACACCAACGGCAATTTAGCCCCTCACTTCATCGGTTATCTGGGAGAGGTGAGCGAGGATGAATTGAAAAAAGAGGGTTACAGCAATGCCAAACCAGGGGATGTGGTGGGCAAACTCGGTGTAGAGGCCCGTTACAATCAGGAGTTGATGGGGGTTGCCGGCAGCCGTGTGTTGGAGGTGGATGCCGTGGGCAGGTTAGAGCAGGAACTGGATAGCCAACCCTATGTTGTGGGAAGCGATGTATATCTCACTCTTGACTTAGAGCTGCAGAAGGCGGCCGAAGAGGCAATGGAGGGTCAGGTGGGGGCCATAGTGGCCATGGAGGCCAATACAGGCCGTATTCTGGCCATAGTCAGCAGCCCCAAGTTCGACCCGTCGGTCTTTGAGGGAGGGCTCTCCCAGCAGAAATGGAAGGAGCTGAACGACCCTGTATATAAGCCTCTGTTTAACAGGCCCCTGCAAGGCACCTATGCCCCCGGCTCCACATTTAAGCCTGTTTTGGCCGTAGGGGCATTGGCAGAGGGGGTTGTAAATGAAAATACGGCATTTTTCTGCAGGGGTTCCATGGAGTTTGCCGGTCATACCTTTCGCTGCTGGAACGAACACGGCCACGGCTCCACAAGCCTCTATCGGGCCATCGTGGAGTCTTGCGATGTCTATTTTTACAATGTCGGCTTGAAACTGGGAGTGGACCGCATCGCCAAGTATGCCCGGCTTCTGGGGCTTGGCGAAAAGACCGGCATAGAGCTGCCCAACGAACATGCAGGCATCATTCCAGATACGGCCTGGAAAAAGAAGAGATTCAAAGACAAGTGGCACGAGGGCGAGACATTGAGCGTATCCATTGGTCAGGGGTATGTGTCGGTTACGCCCCTACAGATGGCAAGGGCCTATGCCGCCATAGCCAATGGAGGCACCCTCTATCATCCGCAATTCGTGGAAAAGATAGTGCGTCCCACCGGCGAGGTGAGCCGGTCTTTTCATGCTCAAGCCGATGCTGTCCTGAATACAGCCAAAAGGAATCTGGAACTGGTGCGAAACGGATTGATGGGTGTGGTACAGGACGAAAGGGGGACCGGAAAGAAGGCCCGTGTGCCCGGAGTGAATGTGGCCGGCAAGACCGGCACAGCCCAGGTGGTCAAGCAGGAGAAGCGCAAACAAGACGAGTCAATGGCATGGAAATACAAGGATCACGCATGGTTTGTGTGTTATGCGCCTGCTGAAAATCCGGACATATCAGTGGCTGTCCTGGTGGAGCACGGAGGACACGGCGGTTCCGCTGCAGCCCCCATCGCCCAGAAGATATTGGCAAAATGGTTTGAGCTTCAAGCCCCAAGACCTCAGGCGGCACAGGGCAGAACCACATGAGGTAATATGTGATTGACAGGGAGCTGTACAGGGAACAACTACAGGCCGTTTTGCTTCTATCTCTATTGATATTGCTCTTCTGGCTGGCCATGTGGGCATTTTCGTTCCATAATTCAAATTCACCCATACACATGGTCAAGAATGTCGTTGGCAGGCACTACGCCGTATTGTATTTTGAACCCATGGAAATCAATTCCGCCACGATGGAGGAGCTGGATCTCCTGCCTGGTGTTGGTCAAAAGACCGCTCAGGCCATCTTGAATCTGAGGCAGGAACACGGATTTTTTTTGTTGAATGAGGAATTGAGGGAGGCAATGGCTGAGGCACATCTGCCCCGCAGGCATTTGAATGCCCTGGTGGGTTGTTATCTCACCGCCCAACCTGTTAGATAATTATAATGAGGTGTATCTTATGACAACTATTCCCAAAACCGCCGAGATCATAGCCATGGCAGGCAAGGGTGGCACAGGCAAGACCACCATGTCAGCACTTTTGATCCGCTATCTCCTAAAAAGGCATTTGACGCCTGTGCTGGCAGTGGATGCCGATGCCAATGCCAATCTGAACGAACTGCTGGGCATACCGGTGGAGGTCACTATGGGCGATATTCGCGACCGCATGAAGACCGAAACACCTCAGGGAATGACCAAGAGCGACTTCATGGAGATGGAGTTCAACAAGGCATTGATAGAGTCCGAGGGCTTTGATCTCCTGGTCATGGGGCAGCCGCAGGGGCCTGGGTGCTATTGCATGGCCAATTCCATTCTGGCCGGTCTGATGGAGCGGCTCTCTTCCAGCTATCGCTATATGTTGGTGGACAATGAGGCAGGCATGGAGCATCTGAGCCGCTTTAACCTGCGAAAGATAGGCCTGCTCTTTGTGGTATCGGATGCCTCGG
Source organism: Deltaproteobacteria bacterium (assembly GCA_028695735.1). Taxonomy (GTDB): domain Bacteria; phylum Desulfobacterota; class Dissulfuribacteria; order Dissulfuribacterales; family DYLC01; genus JAQVIJ01. The sequence goes on from JAQVIJ010000003.1 coordinate 356,089, forward strand.
CCCGAGGCGTCACTGCTGCGCGGCGCATAGCTGACCTCACCAAAAGCCTTGGAGTAGAGGTGGGCAAAAAGGTCTTGATAGTCAATCGTGCGCCGGATGTAATTCCAGAGGCCTTAAACGGGCACATACAGCAGAGTATAGCCGAAAGCGACCTGATATTCGGTGGTTATGTGCATGCAAGCCCTGAGATATTTGCCTATGAGACCTCACAGCGCTCCCTTTTGACCCTGTCAGACGATGTAAGGGCGGTGCAAGAGGCAGAGGCCATCTTTAATAAAACGCTGTAGTAGTTAACACAGGAGGAAACCTATGAAATGCAGTCTGTGCAGGGGGTTAAGGCCTGGCTCCATTCGGTTCAAGCTGGTGCTGGGTATGCTCATCTTCTGGTTGGCATTTGTATTGCTGTCTGCGGTCATGGGTTTTTATATGGTAAAAAGGTCACAAGAGGAACTCATTACACAAAAACAGGCAGAGACCGTCTCCGTGCTGGCGGACGAGCTGGACATGAGGCTTGCCATGATGCATGGTCTGCTCATCGCAGAGGCAAAGGAGCTGCAAGAGGAGCCCTCCGTTCTGGCCGATGTGGAAAGGGCACAGAAGTGGCTGGACGACCATCAGGACCTGCACAGCGTGTTCGACAATCACCTGTTCATCTTTACGCCTGAGGGAAGGCTTTTTGTGGAATCCCCCTTTATCTCTTTGGATAGAAGGGGTCTGGACCTCTCCTTTCGGGAATATATACAAAAGACCCTGGAGCTGAAGGCGCCCTATCTCTCCAACCCCTACATCACATCCCAGGCCCATCAGTCCCCTGTGGTCATGTTCACCGCCCCTGTATTTGACGAAAATGGCGGAATAAAGGCCATTTTAGGGGGATCTTTGAACCTCTTCGGCCAAAACGGCCTGACGCATATCAGGGACATGAAAATCGGTCGCAATGGTTTTCTGGTGATTTTGTCTTCTGACCGTCGCATATTGCTGCACTCCAATCCAGCCCGCATCTTTACTATTGTGGAGCCTGGAACCCTGCCCACAGCAGATAAGGTCCTGAATTCACACCTTGAAGGCACCCTTTATGAGCCGGCAGGTCATGACAAAAAGGGATATATGGTGACGGTTAAGTGGCTTAAATACAAGGACTGGGTGATATTGGCCCATCATCCCATGGAGGAGATAGAAGAGTCCATAGCTAAATATCAGCAATTCATCTTGTTGCGTGCGGTGGCGGTGCTGTTGCTGGGTATTGTAGTGATTTTGTGGCTTGTGAACCGTTTTCTTGCGCCTCTGGAGGCCTTTGCAGCCCATATTCGAGGGCTTATGGCCAAGATCGGGAAAGACCGTTATTTCCATTATACTGGCAGGGATGAGATTTCGGAGGTCTCAAGCGCCTTTAACTCCCTCATAAAAGAATTAGATGGCAGATATGAAGAGCTTCGAAAGAATCAGGAGATCTTCAAGACCCTCACCATCTTTTCCACGGATGTGATCTTTTGGCGTGACATGGCGGATAACCTCATCTACATCTCTCCCAACTGCCTTGGCCTTACCGGCTATACGGATCAGGAGTTTCATACCTATCCTGAATTGCTCATTCGTATAATCCTACCGGAAGACCTGCATCTGTGGCTTGGGCATATACACGGCAAGGGAGATGCCGTCGTATTTCGTATTCGCCATAAAAAAGGCCAAATCCTTTGGATTCGCCATGAATGCAACGCCATTCTAAATGAACAGGGCGAGCCCATTGGTTATCGTGGAAACTTTATCAACATCACCTCCCAAAAAATGGCGGAGCTGGAACTGGAAGAGCAGAAGGAACTGCTGAGGCACCTCATAGACGCATTGCCTGTGGCTGTATGCCTGAAGGATGGTGAAGACCGTTGGCTGGTGGCCAATCAACAGACCCTCAGGCTGTTCGGCCTGCCGGAGGACCTGGACTATTTCCAGATGAATGAGGCTGAGCTGGCGGCCTTGTCTGCGCAGAGAGAGGTATTGTTGCAGCTCAAGGCCATAAATGAGGAGGCCTGGCAACATAAAGGGCTTTGGCGAGGCTATGAGGAGTTTGCTACAGCGGATGGTGTAAAACACATTTTCGATGTGTTCAAGCTTCCGGTCTTTAATGAAGACGGGAGCAGGAGATATCTGATAGTTGTTGCAGTGGATGTGACTGACCTGAAGCATACCGAGGAACGCCTGCGCCAGGCCCAGAAGATGGAGGCCGTAGGTCAGCTCGCAGGCGGCATAGCCCATGACTTCAACAATGTCTTGATGGCCATGCAGGGCTATGCGGAACTCCTTAAAATGCGGCTTACTGACCCATTTCTTGTCAAGTTTGTGGACAACATACTGAAGGGGGCTGACAGGGCGGCTCAATTAGTGCGGCACCTCTTGGCCTTCAGCCGCAGACAGCAGTTGAAACTGGAACACCTGAATCTCAATGAGGTGATAACAGGTGTGGAGCCATTGCTCAAAAAGACCATTCGAGATGATATTGCACTTCAAATACACCTGGCTTCAGACAGGCTGCCGATTTATGCAGACCGTCTGCAGATAGAGCAGATACTCATCAATCTTGCGGCCAATGCCAGGGATGCCATGCCCAATGGCGGCAGCTTACACATCGAGACAGGACTTGCACAATTAGACGAGGCTTATTGTCAGAATTATGTGGATGTAACCCCAGGGAATTATGCAATGCTTTCGGTCTCTGACACCGGTTGCGGCATGGATGAGGATGTCAAAAATCATATCTTTGATCCCTTCTTTACCACCAAGGAATTCGGCAAGGGTACAGGGCTTGGGCTCTCTATAGTCCATGGAATCGTTGTCCAGCACAAAGGGTTGATAAATGTGTACAGTGAAAAGGGGATAGGCACCACCTTCAAGATATATCTGCCGCTAACTCAGGAGGCTGAAACCACTCAAGCCGGGCATACGCCGCAAGAAACAAGGGCGATCAAGGGTAGCGGCGTGATTCTGATAGCCGATGACGAGGAGATGGTAAGGGAGATCGCCACATCTGTGCTCAAGGAGGCGGGTTATGAGGTGCTGGTCGCTCGGGACGGCGAGGAGGCTGTGCATGTCTTTGAGGCCAATGCACAGCGCATTGACCTCTTGCTTCTGGATGTATTGATGCCCAGGAAAAACGGTAGGGACGCTTATGAGGAGATAAAGGCCAGGCATCCCCATATCAAGGCGGTATTTTTAAGCGGTTACAGCCAGGACCTTTTGATGAATCAGGGTAAGCTTCTAAATGGATACGATTTTCTTTCAAAGCCCATTTCACCAACTGAACTGCTTCAAAAGATTCAGGCTGTGTTGACGAAGCCTTGAAAAATTAGGGCCTATGCGACCTCCAGCCTCTTTTTTAGCTCCTCCAGGCCCATCTTCTGTATGAGTTTGTCCACACGGGCCTTGAGTTTCACCTCCTGAGAGAAGATCTCGGCAAGCTTGCCCAGTATGCGGCCTGCCTCTTCGTGAGTGGTGATGCGGCACAGCTCCACTGCGGCCTTGGGCTTGGCCCCGCCGTGCCCGCCGATCATGACGATATACCCGCTCTTTATGCCCACAAACCCCAAATCCAGGCAATTTGACCAGGAACAGGCGGCAGGGCATCCGGAGACCGCCACCTTGAGTTTGGGTGGAATGGGAGTGCGGGCCAGGGCCTTATAGAGGTACTCGCCCAGGCTGAAGGTGTCTTGCAAGGCCAGTTTGCAAAAGGGTTTTCCCACGCATACGCGCGGCTGTGACAGGTCCCTGGCCTTTCTCACGGACACACCCAATTCATCCAATGCCTTGAGGGCCTTTATGCCCGCCTCTTCTTGCATGCCCAGCAACATGATCTTTTGGGCTGTGGTGATGTGAAGAATGGCCTTTGCCTCCTGGGCTATGCGAGCGATTTCAATGAGTTGCTGTGGGCTGACACAGCCGTTTAGGCATTCGATGCTCAAGGCCACGGAGCCGTCTTTTTGGGGCACCAGGCCTGGAATAGGTTTTTTTTCGGTATCTTCTGCGGTCATGATCAAGTCTCCTCAATTCATTTTATTTAAATGTCTTTTTAATTTTGGGCGTCTGCCCATTCGCAAGTATATAAAATCCTTGAGTGCCTGCAAATAGAATTCAGAGGTGGACCCAAAGAGGTTGTTTCGGCTGGGGCTTGGCACCACCTGAAACTGTGTGGCCTTGGAGCGGCTCTCCATGACCAGCCACTCCACCTGCGTAAGGGTGGTGTATTCATCCCTGGAGCTGTGCAGAAAGAGCACAGGCTTGGTGTAGGTGCGCATCTTGGCCCTGTTGGAAAAGGGGTCTTCCGATAGTTCCAATGTGTTCTTGCCCATCTTTTGAAGCAGGTCTGCCGTGTTGGCAAAACCGCTTTCCACCACGAGGCAGGCAGTGCGCTTACACATGCAGGCAGCGCTGTGAATGGCAAAGGCGGAGCCGATGGACCTGCCCATCACTGTAAGCGGTCCATTTCGACTCCCTTGTTCCATGTGCGCCGAGACAGACTGTAAGGCATGGGTAATGGCCTCGCACATGGCCTCGATGGAGAGATGCGGGGCCTTGCGCCAGAGGGCCGAATAGTCACAATAGAAGATGCTGAAGTCCAAAAGCTTGAGGGCCTCAAAGAGGCTAAAGAGGGAGTCAAGGGTGTCATATTCCGAGGGAAGATAGAAGAGGTGTGGTTCGTTAGGGCTTCCTTCCCAATAAAAGACAGGCAGCTCAAGACAGGTCCCTTGTGCCTCTGATTTGCATGGTAAGGCCTTCCAATCAGGCATGACGATGTCTTTTTGGCCCTGAAAGAGGAATGAGATCAGGCCGTCCTCTGCGGCTTTCTGTTGTGTGGAATGGTCTAACGATACCATAGCCGTTTCTCCATAAATTCCTTGATGCGTCTGTTCATGAAGCGCTGTTCGAAGTCCTTGTGTTTCATGTAGTGCAGCACATGGGCCTTGAAGTTATTGAGCATGCTGTCCCAGAGCTTGTCCCGTTCCTGCTGGTCTATAAAATTTCGTTCCTTTTTTATCTCGAAATATGTGACAGCGCCATGTTTGTCCTTGAATTCGGCAAATAACTCCGGCACTTGAGATGCATACTTACTGTCATTTCTTAAGGCCTTTGAAAAGTGTTCCTCTTTGATTTCCACCGGCACTCGCGCCATGAAACCAACAAACCACCTGTCTCCCGCCACTTTTCTCGAATAGTCGTATATCTCTATTTCAAGACCGTTTGGAAGCACTATATTTTCCACAAGACGCATGGTATTTTCCTTTCAAATCTCATTGACTTGGTATGGAGTGTCCCTGTGACCACAGAAACTCACATAACCTCCTTTGATGTTATTCTACCTTTTCCTAAGGCTCAAACACATCCTCGATGCATTTGGCATCCAGAATCTGTTCTAACCAAATGTCCAACTGCTCAATGGAGGCATTTCGTATTTTTTCCAAATACATGGGCGCTATTTCGCCAAAACGCTTGCGCAACAGGCGCTCCAAGGCAGCGGCACGACCTTTAAGGGTGCCTTCCATAAGACCTTCTTTGCGACCTTCCTTGCGGCCTTCTTTGCGGCCTTCCATAAGACCTTCTTTTTTCCATTCGCGAGTCCAGTGAGTCACTGTCTCGGCAAGCATGGGGGTTACCTCCTTTAAATCTTGAAATTCTGGAATGGGTTGAACAGGTGATTCACCCAGTCTCCTTTTACGAAATTTTTGAGCAGGCCTTCCACCATTTGAGGCTGGGAGAAAAATTCCTTGTAAAAGGCATCATATTTGGCGTGACTCATAAGGCCAATTTAGAGTGAAATATGGAGAAAATCAAGGTGAACCCCCACCCAATTCATCTTCACTTACCCCATCCTCCAAGAGAAAAAAAGAGAAAGAACATACACATTCCTGAACAACTTTTTTAATTAAATCTCTTGGGGCGGCAGTGGTGAAGCATTTGTTCCATGCGGCGCATAACTGCCAAGGAAGGAGGGGCGGTACAGACTCATCGTCATTGCGAGCCTGTCTGCGTGCAACGCACAGGCAGGACGGCGATAGCCGCCGAAGTAGGGGCGACCGGCCGGTCGCCCCTACATTCTTTTGTACAGGTGATTGCTTCGCTTCGCTCGCCTTCGCGCCAAGGCCTCGGAGCGAGCACCCTTCGGGCCGAGGCCTTCAGCGCGTGGCGCAATGACAACCGCCTGTACCATCGCTGAAGAAAAAGGATCATTCTTCGGACAGAAAAGCCAGAACAAACAACAAAAGCAAGCAACAAAAGGATGTTCACATTCCTAAATAACTTTTTCATGGATATAAAAAGATATCATTTTTTGGGGGCGGCAGCGGTGAAGCATTTGTTCCATGCGTCGCATAACTGCCCTCCATGGCAGTATGCGCCGCCGGCGCCCTCGTGGCGCCTATTTCACAAACACTTCACCACTGCCGCCCTTCTCGTCCCTGCGGAATTCCATGTCCATAACGGGTTCCCTACCCATTCCTGATGTAATCCCACTGATAACTGATTGACCTGCTGTGATGGACAACCTGGCGTTTCTGCCAATAAAAATCGCAGAATTGGCCTTTACCATCATTATTCACTCAAGTGCAAAGGGTATGTGCTGCTTTGAAGCGTCGTTTACGGTTGGGCGTGGAGTTTCAGGAAGGGTATTAAAAAAGTTCAAGGGGTCTATGTCTTTTTTAAGCGGCTTCTGATGTAGAATGTGGAGGTGGGGAGGGGCGAGGGTAGCCGGTGTTTGTGGAATAGGCGCCACGAGGGCGCCGGCCCCACATCTCCGCCATGGAGGGCGGTTATGTGGGGCATGGAACAAATACCGGCTGCCCTCGCCCAGAAAAGATTAAATATGAACAGGCACACAAACAATAAGGGCAGGCACAGCATAAGGGGCAGGCACAGGGGCCTGCCCCTACATTTTTTGGTTAGGACGTTTCCTCTGTATTACCAGTCCCCTGAGGCACCGCCGCCGCCAAAATCTCCTCCACCGCCGAAGAAGCCGCCATCAAAACCACCTGGGCGGTTATGTGGGGCATGAAACAAATACCGGCTGCTCATCGCCCACAAAAATAAAAAACATGATGCCTCGCCCATAAAACAAAAACTATGTCATCAATCTGCCGCATACTATAATCTACAAAAAACATCTGGAGATTGCTTCGCTTCGCTCGCCCTCGGGCCGAGGCCTCAGCGCGAGCGCCCTTCAGGCAGAGTCCTCTGGCCGAAGCCCTCGGGCCAAGGCCTTCGGCGCGTGGCGCAATGACAACTGCCTATGACATCGCTGAAGGAAAAGGATCATTCTTCTGAACAGAAAAAGGACACGGTCAGGCCGGACGCGCATGTAATCTTTCCCTGCAATGACACGTGATTTTGCAAAAAATGTAATGGATATGTAACATTACGGCTGTTATATTCCATTCAATTTTCAAAAATCCTTACAGGTGGTAAGCTTATGGGCAGACAGCGTATCTGTGTCATAGAGGACGAGGAAGACATCGCCGAACTCATTCGATTCACTCTGGAGCAAGCCAGATTCGAGACATTGATACTCCACAACGGCCTGCAGGCCCTGGAAAAAATAAAGGCATTCAAGCCTGACCTGATTCTGCTGGACCTCATGCTGCCGGATGCAGACGGCCTGGATATCTGTAAGTCCCTGAAAAAAGACACACAACTCTCCTCCATACCGGTCATAATGCTGACCGCCAAGGGCACAGAAATGGACCGCATCGTAGGATTTGAGCTGGGAGCGGACGACTACATAGTCAAACCTTTCAGCACACGCGAGCTGGTATTGCGCATCAAGGCCATTTTGTCCCGCCTCTCCGCCACCTTCGACACATCGCCGCCTGATGTCATTCGGCAGGGCATTATTTTGATGGATGTCTCACGCCATAAGGTGCAGGTGGATGGCAAAGACATAGAACTCACGGCAACGGAATTCAATCTGCTGCACGAGTTCATGACCAACATCGGCAGGGTGAGGACCCGGGATGTGCTGCTGGATCGCGTGTGGGGCTATTCATTTGACGGATATGCCCGCACAGTGGATACGCATATTCGCAGACTTCGCCAGAAATTGGGGCCTGCCATGGACTACATAGAGACCATACGAGGCGTGGGTTACCGTTTCAATGTTGCATGAAGCCCTGTATTCAGCCATTGTATGTCTGGCCGTATTTTTGGGATATAGATTTGCACGATACCGCCTTTCTTCAGAGCTCTTCCTTGCGCAACAGGTTAAACCCCTTCTAAACAGGCTCAAGAGGATTTCCGGTGCCTCGGAGCCTGCGGAGATCTGCGGCCATGAAATTCAGGGACTGGACGCCTTTTTGCAGCAATTGGCCTTTCAGCACGATCTGCTCAAGGATGTAGTGCAAACGATCAGCGAGGGCATACTGATTCTGCAAAACGGGGCGATCCTGTTTGTAAATCAGGCCGTCATGAAAATGCTGAATATTCCAGGCGGACTTGAACAATGGCATGGAAGGCCGTTTCTGGAATTTTGTCGGCATCTGACTGTGCAAAACGGACTTGCAGCATGGCAAAATTATAAAGAAAAACAAGTAGTTGTCCTGGAGCTGCAAACTGCCGTCCTGGAGGTGGAGATATGCGGAATTGCAAATGATTCCCTTGTCCTGCTTCTCTGGAGGGACATCACACCGATTTCTAATGCAGAGGCACACGGCAGGGAGCTGGTGGCAAATGTTGCTCATCAACTGCGCACTCCCATCACTGTCATTCGAGGTTACGCAGAGACCCTGTTGGACAACGAATCCTGTGATGCAGCTGCGCTGAAACGTTTTCTTGAGGTAATTCTTCGCAATTCCAAGCGGTTATCCAGATTCATAGAAGATATTTTGACCATCGCCATGCTGGACAGCAAGGGTTTGACTCAAAAAGAAGAGATGAGCCTTGACGAGCTGCTGAAGTCCGTCCTGGAAATGGCGGGTGAGGAGGCCAGGGCAAAGGGTGTGCGGATTCAGGTGCAAAACGAATTGAAGCATGACCTGCTGCTTTCTGCATCTTCGCTCCTGGAGCAGGCCGTGTTCAATGTGCTGCACAATGCAGTGAAATACACGAAGCCTGATTCCATGGTGAGGGTCGTGGTCACAGCATTCAATGAGCGGGTCATTCTGCGCATAAGCGACCAGGGTCCAGGCATTCCAAAGGAAATGCAGCGACTTGTATTCGAACGTTTTTTCCGCATGTCAGACGGCCCTGCCTCGCAAATTCCAGGGAGTGGTCTGGGCCTGGCCATAGCAAAAGAGGTGATAGTCGCCCATGGCGGCAGTATTTATGTGGAAAGCGAGGGAAACGGCAGGGGCAGCACCTTTGTTATGGAATTGCCTCTTTCAATGAGTGAATGAGACACTCATTGCAAAAATCAAGGCCAGGCATAGCGAAATTTGGGTTTATTTGTGCAGGGGGGCTTGTTTTTTATGAGCATATGCTTATAATTATGCACGTCTCATCATTTCAGATTCAGGAGGTTTTTTTATGAAAGTAGCTATTCCATCAAGGGATGGTCGAGTGGACGATCACTTCGGGCACTGTGATTATTTTTCCATATTCACTGTCAACGATTCCAAAGAAGTGGTGGCCGAGGAGGCCCTGCAATCCCCTCAGGGTTGCGGCTGTAAATCAGGTGTGGCAGTGGACCTGGCCAAAAAGGGTGTGCAGGTGATGCTGGCCGGCAATATGGGTGAAGGCGCCAAGAATGTGTTGCAAAACAATGGGATTCAGGTGATCAGGGGTTGTTCCGGAGATGTAAAGACGGTGCTTGCCTCATGGCTTGCTGGTAATCTCAGGGATTCCGGCATATTGTGCACCAGCCACGAGTGCCACTGATACACGGTTTTTGTTCAATTGGCCTGTTCCCCGGCCTATTATTTGACGGGTAAGACATACCTATTGCCTCGTCAGACCAGGCCGGGTCTTAATTCCTCTGGTATCTTATTCCGCCTCATTCTGGCCGGGCCCTTCCTTGAGTTCGGCCTCTTCTTCTACGGCACGCATGAAGGTCTGAAGCTGACCGCGAATCCTGTTGAGATTTTCCCTGTAGATACGCATAAGCCGCATGTTTTCCTCCGCAGTCCGCTCGGTCTTCTTTTCGGCCTCGTTTAGAATGCGGCTCGCTTCCAGCCTTGCCTTTTCCAGCAGGAGTTCCGCCTCCTTCTCCGCCTGTTTGCGCAGTTCATCGGAGAGTTTTTGGGCTGCTGTCAAGACGGCCTTGAAGTCCTCTTCCTTGGCCCGGTATTCCTCAAGTTTTGCAGTGGTTTGAGCCAATTGCGCCTTAAGGGCGTTTCTTTCCTTTATGACCTGTGTGAGCTCTTCCGCCACCTCTTCAAGAAAGGCGCTTACCTCATCCGGATCCACACCTAAGAGCTTGGTCTTGAATTCCTTTTCAAGTATGTCGTTGGGTGCAATGGTCATGGTATCCTTCTCCTTTACATGAGTCTGAAAGCCAGGGATTTGAGGGTGGCAATGAGAAAGCTCTGCACAAACACTATAGCGAGAATGAGAATCATCGGCGAAAAGTCGATACCGCCGAAATACAAGGGGACAATGCGTCTGATTCTGTAAAGAACCGGATCTGTTACGCTGTAAAGGAATCGCACTATGGGGTTGTATGGATCAGGGTTGACCCATGATATCACAGCCCGGGCTATGAGTATCCACATGTAAAGACTCAAGGCCAGGTCCAGAATGGTGGCTACAGCATTTAACAAATGGCCTATAATGAACATAATTCCTCCATTAGTCCTTGCCAAAGGGGCATACAGGATACCTGCACGTCTTGCAGGACAGGCACAGGCCGCCATGCCCAAGGGCTGCAATATCCTTGCGAGTGATGCGTTCTCCAGCTAACAGCCTGGGAAGAACCAGGTCAAAGACAGTAATCTTGAAGAACATGCCGCATGCCGGAATGCCGACTATGGGAATGTCGTTTAGATAGCCCACCAGGAACATGGCCCCTGGCAGCACAGGCGAGCCGTAACAGATATCTGTAGCGCCTGCCTTGGCTATGGCCACACGAGTGACATCGTCAGGGTCCACAGACATGCCGCCGGTGCAGAGCACGATACCGGCGCCCTTTGAAACAGCGGTCCGAATCTCCTGCGTGATGATGTCCGTATCGTCCGGAACAATGGTATGATACACTACATCTATGCCGAATTGCTGCATCTTTTCCGTCATGACAGGGCAGAAGGCGTCTTTTATGCGGCCCTCATAGACCTCCCGGCCGGTTACCACTATGGCGGCCTTTTTTATGCGCCATGGAAGCACCTTTACCAATCCGCCTGCATCTTCCGCTATGCGCACCGCCTCCTGCACGATGTCCTTTTTTATGACTAAAGGAATGGCCCTGCCTGCCGCCACCGTCTTTTGTGGTGCGACTACTGTATTGTCGTGCAGGGTGGCCAGCATCACCTCGCCCAGCATGTTGAAGCGGAAAAGCGCCTCCTGCTCCACCCTTAAAAGCCCGGAAATGGTGCTTTTGAACCCGACCTTGCCCTCGACTGGCTGGTCGTCATGAGTGATGTTTGCGCCGGCTATGGCCTTTGCCAGAAGCAAGGCGGCATCGTTTTCATGATATTCATCTTCGGACATGGTCAGCACATATATGCGGTTTTTGCCGATGCGTTTCAGATGCTCTATGTCTTCGGGCCGAATCACATGGCCCTTTCGAAAGGCCGGCCCCTTCTTTTCACCCCTCACGATCTCGGTGATGTCGTGAGGCAGCACCATGCCAACGGCCTCTTCCACAGGAATGGTTTTCATGTGTTATGCCTCCAGGATTTGATAATAACTGCCGTTCAGACAGTTTTTGCACAGGGTCTCCCCATTTTTTTGCACATCCCTACAGTCCTGGACATATTCTCCGCAGCGGCTGCACGGGACGCGACGAATGGGCCTGCCAGGAAGGTCGCATTGGGGAATCTCCACCTTCACCCTCTGAACCGCAAAGAGTTCCTCATCCTTCATGCGTTTATAGGCCTCAAGCTGTCTTTTGTATTTGTCTTCTATTTCAGGGCAGTATTTATCGGCGAGTTCTCGCGTCTCCTCCCTGGCCAGAATGCGATAGCCCATGCCGTCGCTGACCCGTACAAAGGTGGCGGCCATCTTGCCGAAGTCCATGAATTTGAGGGAGCGTTTGCCAAGAGTGGCGCCGGTGACGGACTGAATGGCGTCTGTTGCGCAGCGGTCTATCTCCACATATACCAAAAATGCCTTGCGATCCCTGCCTTTAGGGTCGTTTATTCCCAAAAGTTTCAACCCCAGCATGGCAAGCCTTACCCCTAACACCTGGCCTGCGCATAGGTGGCCGTGTACCCTCACCGATTCCTGAAGTAGTGCCTCAAATGCGTTCATATCCATATTCATGGTCATATTTATGTTATCTCCTGTCATGCCCTCGGCTCAAGGCCAGAGGAGTTGAGCTGAGGGCCAGCGCACCTTCTGATTGCGAATGTATTCTGAGACTCCTTAAAAATACAATGCCTATTCTAAGAATAAGCATTGGCAGATTGCAAGAAAAAAGTGACCCTTCGGTAACTCCACGCCCAGCATCAGAAAACGCTTTAAAAACACCACATGCCCTTCCATCGCTCTCAAGCTCCAGATTGGGAAAGAGGGGAAAAGGGAACAGGAAACCCGTTAAGGGCATGGAGTTCCACAGGGACGAAGAGCCATAATTTTCTGCTTGACTGCCGGTTTTCATGAGACTATATACAGTTTTGATATTTATTGCTAATCTAACGCTTTGATTTAATTTTAGTTTATAACTTCCCTAATGTGAAAATTGATACAGGAAGGCCGTAATGCGTCTGCCAGCCCCTTTTTGCCATATCCTGCTCTGTATTCTTCTTTTTTTCTGCACATCTACCGCCTTTGCAAAGGATGTCTTGAAATTAGGTGTGTTGGCCTATGAGGACAAGGACTCAGTGGCTGCCCAATATGCCCAGGTGGTCAATGCCTTAAATGAACGGTTAACGTCTGTGGAGATACAAATGGAGGTCCTGAGCCAGCAGGAACTGAACTCCAGAGTGGAAGACGGCTCCATAGACATTGTCACCACCAATCCCGTTCATTACCTCTTGTTACGGCATAGATATGGTCTTTCAAGGCTGCTGGCCACTCAGGTCAAGGCAATAGGTGAATCGGCGACACCTCTATTGGGTGGAGTGATCTTCACTCGCGGGGACAGACAGGACATCAACAACCTACAGGACCTCATGGCGCGCACCATCGCCTGCCCAGGCAGATATTTTCTGGGGGGTTTTGCCCTTCAGGCCCATGAACTCATGCACGCAGGCATAAGGATCACGGATTGGGCAAAGACCATTCTGGAGTTGAGTGACCATGATGAAGTGGTTCAGGCCGTGCTGAAAGGTCAGGCGGATGTGGGTTTTGTGCGCACAGGCGTGCTTGAGGCCTTGTTTCAGAATGGGCTTCTGAGGCCGCAGGACATCAAGGTCATAAATGCCCGGCAGTACCGTGGCTTTCCTTTTCTGGTCTCCACAGAGCTTTATCCAGAGTGGCCTGTGGCTGCCATGCCCCATGTAAATGAAGGTCTTCGCCACACCCTCACAGCCACCCTGCTTGGCGTGCAATTTTCAAATCCGTCTTCGAATACTTCATATATTGCAGGATATACCCTGCCTTTGAGCTATGACGAAGTGGAAGAGATAATGCTTGAGCTGAAATTCCCCGGCTTCAATGCCCTTGAAATCTTCTGGAATGACATGCTGCGTCTCAATAAATGGCATGGATACCTGATGTTGGGAGGGCTGCTTCTGATATGCTGTCTGGTGCTGCTGTTGGGTCTGGCCCTGCTAAATGCAACCGAGGAAAAACGCCGCATGCAGGCCATGCTGAACGGAATGCCATACCCAGGGCTGCTGGTAAACAGAGAGCACCGAATAATAGCCATCAATGCGGCGGCAAGGGAGTTATTCAATGCAAGAGAAGGCGCATATTGCTGGGAACAGCTCTGGCATTACGAGTTTCTGCCGGAAGACCAGAGGAAACATTACGAATGTCATGGTCCCAATTCCAATATGTGTTGCTCTTTCTGCCGTTCTGAGGATGCCCTGAACACAGGGAAAACCGTTCACACCGAGCTTTTTATTCGAAGCCGTTACTGGGATTCCTGGTGGGTGCCCATAGACTCCTCCATATTTTTACACTATTTCGTGGATATAACCGAGCACAAAAACAAGGAAAAACAGCTAAAAGAGGCCCATAACTTTTTAAGGACAGTAGCAGATACGGTACAGGACATGATCTGGGTGAAGGACTTGCAAGGACAATATCTATTTACCAATAAGGCCCATAATGACATTCTCTTCAGATTACCGGATCAAAATGAAGTTCTTGGCCATGATCATCGTTTTTTTGCCGAGCGTATTCGTGCGGAACGACCAAATGATAACGGATGGTATTCACTGGATCAGACATGCAAGGATTCGGATGCCATAGTCATTTCCACGGGTAAGCCGTATAGAAGCAAGGAATCTGGAATAGTATTTGGCAAATATCTCTGTCTGGATGTGATAAAGGTACCCATGTTTGATGAAAACGGCAGGCTCATTGCAGTAGCTGGTTCCGCCCGTGACATCACAGAGGACGAACGTCTCAGAAAGGAGCATGAGGAGTTGCAGAAGCGGCTGCAACAGAGCGCCAAGATGGAGGCCATCGGCATAATGGCAGGCGGCATAGCCCACAACTTCAATAACCTGCTGCAGGTGATCACGGGCTACGCCCAGCTTTTGGCCCAGCGAATACCCGCGAAGGACGAAGTGGCCAGACGGGGTTTTAGTCAGATATTGCAATCCTGCGAAAGGGCGGCGGCGCTTGTGCGCAGTCTCATGGCCTTCTCCCGCAAGAACGAATATGTGAGCACGGAGCTCAATCTCAACAACGAGGTCTTGAATGTTCAAAAGGTATTAAAAGATACCATTCCCAAGGCCATAACACTGGAAACCGATCTGGAACAAAGGCTCTGGACAGTCAAGGCCGATTCAATCCAGATTCATACAGTGCTTTTTAATCTGATCAACAATGCACGGGATGCCATGCCGGAGGGAGGCGTATTGCGCATAGCCACCCGCAATGTTTCTCTTTCAGGCCCGCCTGAGGGTCAAGAAGAGACCTCCGCTGTGACTACAGGGACTTCAAGCCTGGCTGCCGGTGATTATGTGCTGCTGGAGGTCTCAGACACCGGCTGTGGCATGACGGAAGAGACCTTGCAACATCTCTTCGAGCCGTTCTTTACGACAAAAGGAATAAACAAAGGCACAGGTCTTGGACTTTCTTCGTCATACGGCATAGTAAAGGCATACGGCGGAGAGATTTTCTGCAACAGCACACTGGGCAAGGGTACCAGATTTGAAATATACCTGCCTGCCGTCAGCCGGAAGAGCCTGCCCATGAATGGAAATCAGTCCTCGATGGAGCCTGTCTTGTTGACCCCACAGACAAAAGGCAAGACCATCCTCCTTGTGGATGACGAGGAGGGCATTCGATCCCTGGCCAAACAGGCCCTGGAATCCGCTGGGCACAGGGTTCTGGAGGCGGAAAGCGGAGAAAAGGCCCTTGAAATCTATAAGACCAGTGCAAAAGAGATTCATCTGGTGATTTTGGACCTGAACATGCCGGGCATGAGCGGCCATGTCTGTCTGCAACGGCTGCTGGAAATGGACATGAATGCGCGAGTGCTGGTGGCAAGCGGATATTCCGATAAGGGCATGGAACAGACGGTGCTTTCTCAGGGGGCAGCAGGCTTTCTTGCCAAGCCATTCAAGCTCGATATCCTGCTGAAGAAGGTCGATGAGGTCGCTGCTGACTGAGATGGGAGAATAGCGCATAAATCATGTATCTGCGATGCGAGGACCTGTCGTATGCCTATTCCAGCGATTCACCACCTGTTTTTCGGGGTGTCAATCTCCTTTTGAACGGCCCTGGTTTTTATGCCCTGTTCGGGCTTTCCGGCGTGGGGAAGAGCACCCTGGCAAGGCTGCTGACAAATAGATACGGAGGCAGGGATGCAGGAATGGATGGGGCGATGTCGGGAAAAATCCAGACAGACCTTCAAACCATTCTCTATGCCCATGACTCGGAGCGGCTGCCGGGCTGGGTTTCCATAGAACGACACCTCTATGGAGTGGTCCCGTCGAAAAATCATGGGCTGCTGAAACAGCTCATTCGGGAATACGGCATGAAAGATGTAGTGCAGCAGCGCTTCTCTTCTCTTTCCATGGGACAGAAAAACCGTGTAAATCTAATTCGTTATCTGCTTCAGGACTGGGACATGCTCATAACCGATGAGGTGCTGGCCAATGTGGACGAGCCTACCCGCTATACCATTTTGTCCTCCATCAAGACGCTTTTCCCCAATCGCATAGTGCTTTACATCTCCCATAACGCCATAGAGGTGGTGCGTTTCTCAAAAGGTATTTTCGTATTGCCGCAGACATTCAGGGTGAGTGCAGGGCTGATTCAGATACAGGGCCTTGACCAGCTTCCTGATGCGATTCCCGATGAACAAACGGTGCAGACAAGGCTTTACGGGCTGTTAAAGGCAGCCGGCACAGGGGCAGAGGCGGCATGAACGGGCTTCTGGGCCGGTTATTTCAGTTCAGCGCCATTTACGGCTGTTTTGTCGGGTTGCTCTGGCTGGCCAAGTACGGTATGGGGTTTTCCGATTACCTGATTCCATCACCCGCGGAGTTTCTGCATGTTATTCGCGAAGACGGTCCGGATTATGTCATCTACAGCCTGAACACGCTGGGCGTAGCCGTTTATGGCCACATCATTGCCATTCTACTCGCCTCGTTGATAGCGGTCATCGGCAGCCTCAAATCCACTATGGGGGTGGTGACGCGTGTTGCGGCCTACAATCTACAGGCCTATCCCATTGTGGCGGTGAGTCCCATCATCTTCATATTTCTGGGCGACGGGCTGGCGTCCAGGCTGCTCATCGCCTCGCTCATCTGTTATTTCCCGCTGTTGTTGAGCCTTTTGGGCATCTTTTCCCAGCCGGTGGAGGATGTAGAGCATTTTTTTGTGGAGACAGGCCGAATCAATCACAGACTGAGGCTTGCCATACGGCTCTTCGAAAATTTGGACAAGCTCCTGACCGTGCTGACAGGCACCGCCACGCTGGCGATGGTGGGCACCATAGTTGCGGAGTTCCTGGCCGCCACAGCAGGAATTGGTCATGCCATCAAGATCGCCTTGTATCAGGACAATCTCGCCCGTATTCTGCTTGCATTGATGCTCATAGGCATCTGCTCATCCTTTTATCTGGCGGTGATAGAGATGCTTGGCAGGATATTTTCAAGGGTTTTACAAAAAGGTTGAGAAATGCAATTTATCTTTCGAATTTTATGTATTTTTTCAATGGTAAACCTGATGTTGCTGACAGGCTGTTCATCTGGTGAGAAAGAGACCGGCACCTCCAGACATCAGGGACAACCCGTGGTATTGCGCCTGAAATGGCTGGTAAACGTGAGTGCGGCAGGAGAGATATGGGCGCTCAAAACAGGCATCTTCGAGGCCAGTGGTTTGAAGGTCGAGATCAAGGAAGGCGGCCTGGAGCATAACGCCATCAAGGACATAGAGCTGGGCAGGGCGCAGTTTGGAGTGGCATCCGCAGACCAGGTCATTCGGGCTGTGGAAAGGGGGGCCGATATAGTGGTCTTGGCCCAGATATTTCAGAAAAACCCCCTAAAATGGATATATGACGGTTCAAAATTACACATTCAACGCCCGGAGGACCTGAAGGGCCTGAGCGTGGGAATCACATACGGCGGAAATGACGAGGCCATTTTTCGGGCCCTGGCAGCCGCATACGGCATTTCAAAGGAGGATGTGAGGTTCTATGCAGTGCGACAGGACTATACGCCCTTCTGGAACGGAGATGCGCAGCTATGGCCTGTTTACAGCAATGTGGAGGGGATTGTGCTTGCCAAAAAGATGAAGGAACACGGCCGAATGCCCATGTTTTTCGATGCAGAGGACTTCGGTATCCATCTGGTCGCCAATTCCCTTGTCACCTCCCGCAAGATATACGAAAGCCGGCCGGAACTGGTGCAGGCATTCACTCAGGCGGTGCTGAAGGGGTGGGAACAGGCACTCGATGCAAAAAACGGGCAGTTGGTGGCCGATGCAGTGCATGAGTTCGACGGTTCCGTAGGCGTGAAGCTCATTCAGGAGCAGCTTGCCGCCACACGGGCACTGGTGCTTTCAGACATCGTGCCCATCGGAACCATCGACAAGGCGGCCTGGAGGGACAGCGAGGAACTCCTGTTCAGACAGGGCCTGATAGCAAGGCATGTGGAACTCTCAGGTGTGTTGAAATAGATTATGTGAGCATTTTTCGTCCCTGTCTGCGTGCAACGCACAGGCAGGCAACGCACAGGCAGGGACGGGCAACGCAGTTGTGGGCGAAAGGGTAATTTTTCAAGGCTCCCTTGTGTATTAAACCATTACCGTGGCCGTCTTCTTTTTGAGCGGAATCTTTCTTGCGCCCAGCAGCGTGGTCTGCATCCAGTCATACGCAAAGGACAACAGGGCCTCGTCGTCTGTCTTCAGGCGCTCCAGGAGCCCGTCCGGCACCTCGTAAACATTCAAAAAACCGCTTTCCAGCACAAAGATTCTAAACACATCCAGATTATAGGACGCCATAAAGAACATCTTCAGGGTGTTATCCGGCAGGGTAATGAACGGCCCCAGGGATTTTCTGCGCAAAATGATGTCCACCCAGCCCGCATTTTTCTCCTCATACGGCTTTACGCCCTGGTCATTCAGCCACTCGGCCACGGTACGTTCAGCAGCCATGCCATGGCCAAGGCAATGGGGCTCTTTTATCATGGCAAAAAAGCGTTCGTCCGCTGCCTCGTCCCGATTGTGAAAGATACCCGCGCCCACTGGATAGTATCTGCAACTCACCGGCCTGTCTTCATAGATGATGCAGCCGTCTTTTCGCACAAAAGGGCAGGGATTCTCGGGTTCATCCAGGGTTTTCAAGACAGGGATGGGCAGCTCGGTGCCTGGAATTACGTCCGGCACGGTATAGAGATTGAGAAATTCCGCTGAAGACAATTCCAGACGCTGTTTCATGCGGAGGATATCGAATGGGGTGAGATAGATGTGTAAATTGTGACAGCATTTGGTGAAACAGGCCAGTTCCCTGTCGCAGTTAAAGGAAAAAGCGGAATTTTCATCCATGCGTACGGGAACGATGGGACTTGGGTTGATTTTGCATTGTGTCATGATCATGTTACTCCCTATGTCAGCTTGTAGTTTCTTCCAGTATCCATTTCTCCACCTCTGCCTGTGACGGCAGCCTGCCGGTGGATTTTACCTTTTCGTTCACTACGAGGGCAGGGGTGGATATGACGCCGTAACGCCATATCTCATCCAGTTCCCGAACGTGAAAGATATCGGCCATGATATTCCTCTGCTGCAAGACCCGCATTACAAGTTCTTCGAGCCTGTTGCAGCTCACACACCCCGGCCCAAGTATGCGGACTATGAGGTGTGAAACCCCTGGTTGCTGGTCTGATGCGCCGCCCAAAAGCACGGTGATGGCCTTAAGATAGGCATCTTTTTTGGCAGGTGGTATATAATTTCGTTCTTCTATGCGATTCAAGGCGAAAAATGCGGCATCCTCTACGGATATGCCTTCGGCAATGCGGCTTCTGGCGTCGTTCAATACGCCGTCCAGACCTATGATGCCTACGGCCTTGCCGTCCACTACAACGGTGCCGTCAGCGCGTCTGGTTTGATCGTTCATAGGCGTCTCTTGCTTCATCCAGCTGTCTTCTCTCCCTCTGTTTGAATCTCAGGCGAATGGGGATGTGGTGAATTTCAAGGTGCTCTCTGAATTGATTGGTCAGAAAACGGATATAGTAATCCGGCAGCATGTCGGGATAATTGGCGAATATGAGGAATGTAGGTGGGGCGGAGCCAATCTGCGTGGTGTAATAGAGCTTCAGATAATGTCCTTTGGAGATGGGCGGAGAGCGTCTGGCCATCGCCTCCCTGAGCGCCTGGTTTACAGCCGCCGTCTTGAATTTGGCATTGAATTCCTCGAATATGCTGTCGATAAGCGGGTATATGCGATCCACCCGCCAGCCGGTTCTGGCTGAGATATCCAGATGGGGGGTATATGAAATGAAGCCCTTGGCTATCTCCAGCTCGTTTTTTCTGAGTTTCACCAGAGAGGGCTGATCCTTGACCATATCCCACTTGTTGTAAAGGGTTATGCACCCGCGGCCGTGTTCCTCCACATAGCCGATCAGCCGCTTGTCCTGGTCTGTGATGCCCTCCACGCTGTCGAGGAGCACCAGCACGATATCCGATGTGCGGACAGCCTCCAGCGACTTGAGAAGACTGAATTTTTCCACCCGATCCTTGACTCTGGCCTTTTTCCGTATGCCTGCCGTGTCCGTGAGGATGATGTCAGGTTTGCCCTTGCGCTGCACCAGTGTGTCGATGGCGTCTCTTGTGGTGCCTGGAATGTCACTCACTATCATGCGTTCATAGCCCACCAGACGGTTGAGCAGAGAGGATTTGCCCACATTGGGACGGCCTACAAGGGCTACACGTACAGGCCGTTCCTTTTGAAAATGGGCGTCGCAAACCTCTATGCGCTGCGTGTCGTCTTCTTCCGGCCCCATATTCGCCTGTGCCGCCATTGCCGCCGGTGATTCAGGCGAAAGCCTTTTGACATACCGGTGAATGGTCTGTAAAAGCTGTGGAATGCCGAGCCCATGGGCCGATGAAATGGGAATGACCTCATTTACGCCTAGCTCGTAGAATTCCGCCACCGAATGGGAAGAGGCATCCATCTTGTTGGCCGCCAGCAGGACCGGCTTGCCCGTGGAGCGCAGACGATCGAATATCTCCTGGTCATCGGAGATCAGGCCGTCCCTGCCATCCACTACAAAAAGCACGAGATCCGCCTCGGAGATGGCTTTAACGGCCTGTTCGATAATGGCCCTGGAAAGGATGTCTGGGCTATTGCTGTACCCGGCCTCCAATCCACCTGTGTCCACCAGAGTGACCGGAATGCCGTTCAGGTCGAATATGCCATATCGCCTGTCACGAGTAACGCCGGGAGTTGAATCGATCAGGGCGTCACGGGTGCGGGTCAGACGGTTGAATAGGGTGGACTTGCCCACATTGGGACGGCCCACAAGGGCTATGATAAAATCCGTTCTTTTTTCATTCATGGATGGAGTTCATTTTTTTGAGGAATGGAGTATTTAGCTTGATAAGAAAGCATCAATAATTTAACATGAAGGGCGGCAGTAAAACAAGGGTGTGTCTTGTCTGAACGGGCTTGCCTGTTTGCGGGTTGCTAACCGTCTTTATTATTATGGCTTTATTACTGGGGTTACCTGGAAAATAAACCATCACCGTTTTATATTAAGGGTACCTCGAAAACTCCAACTTTCGAGGTATCCATTGGAAACCATGAATTCTGACAAAACTGATACAAAAAACGAAAAAAAACACGATTCCAAGCCGTTGACACTGCCTGTGCCTGCGGAACGCGAGCACGACGCCATTGTGTTGAGCGAGATGGACCTGCTCAAGAGGTATCTCAAGGAGATTGCCAGATATCCCTTGCTCACACGGGAAGAAGAAGACAGGCTCACCAAACTCTATTATGAAACCAAGGACCCTGCCGTGGCCTCCCAGATCGTAACTGCAAACCTGCGGCTGGTTGTAAAGATTGCCCTGGATTTCCAAAAGGCCTGGATGCAGAATTTTCTGGACCTGGTGCAGGAAGGCAGTTACGGTCTGATGCAGGCGGTCAGAAAATTCGATCCCTACAAAGGCGTCAAGTTCTCATACTATGCATCCTTCTGGATCAAGGCGTACATCCTGAAATTCATCATGGACAACTGGCGGCTGGTCAAGATCGGCACCACGCAGGCCCAACGCAAGCTCTTCTATAATCTGCATAAGGAAAAGAACCGGTTGCAGGCCCTTGGCTTCGAACCAGTGCCGAAACTCATATCAGAACGCCTGGATGTATCGGAAAAGGATGTGGTGGATATGGAACAGCGCATGGGGTCATGGGAGGTCTCTTTCGATGCCCCGATCACCAGTGACTCCGAGGATACGCAGCTTTCCTTTCTGCCCAGCCCTGATCCGCTTCCGGATGCAGCCATCAGTCAAATGGAGATATCCGAACAATTAAATAAACATCTTCAGGAGTTTTTGAAGTCTCTTGACGAAAAAGAGCGTTTTATCTTTGAAAACAGGTTGTTGTCGGAGGAATCCAATACATTGCAGGAGCTTGGCGAGAAATTCGGCGTATCGCGAGAACGTATCCGGCAGATAGAGACAAGGCTCAAAAAACGATTTAAGGCCTTTCTTGAGGAAAGGATGCCGGATATCAGCACGTATGGAAGTGTTTTTGAAAGGGATTAGCGTATGAGATTATATTGGGTTGCGTTTTTTTGTTTTTTGTTCAGCCTGGTGTGCCATATTGATGGCACATTTGCGGCGGAAAACAGCAAGGTAGAGGCCTATGCCAGATTTATGCAGGCGGTCATCGAAAATGCGGCAGGCAGGCATGAAGATGCCATATCGGACCTGCAAGCCGCCCTCTCCAGGGACAAAACTGCTCCATCCATTCTGCTGGAACTGGCGAATACATCATTTATGCTGCACGATGTCCAGGCCGCTGAGACATGGCTGAACCGTCTTTTGCAAAAGGAACCCGACAATCTCAAGGCGAAATCCATGCTCGCCCGCATCTATGCCTCCACCAATCGCGATATGGAGGCCCTTTCCCTCCTTGAATCCGTGTTGAACGGTGCAACCGATGACAAGGAGGCATTGTTCATGGCAGGCATGGTATATGCCAGGGAACGGGATTATGCAAGGGCCATAGATGTCTTCAAAAGGCTTGCGGATATGCCTGGCAAAGAGGCCGTGACCGCCAACTATTATCTGGCCTTTTTCTATAAGGAGCTGAAGGACTATCCAAACGCCATCAAATGCCTTGAAAAGATACTGGACATCAACCCTGCCGCTGCATCCGTTCATCTGGCGCTCGGCAGCATCTATGAGGCCATGTTCGAGGCAGACAAGGCCATTGCCGAGTATAAGGCATATCTGTCTCTGGAGCCTGACGATATACGGGTAAAGGAGCAGATTGTAAAGATACTGGTTCAACTGGGCAAAAAACAGGAGGCCATCGCCTATCTCGAGGAACTGAAACAGGACCCAAAGGCGGCCATTCAGCTCTCCATACTTTACATGGATGAGGGTAAATTTTCGGAGGCCGTGGACACATTGGCGGAACTGGCAAGGCAATACCCTGATAACGGCCAAATCGTCTTTCCTTTGGCGCTGGCATATGAACAACTGGGGAATTACTCCGCGGCCATGGAATTGTTGAAAGGTGTCGCACCATCTGATGAATTCTATGTGGATTCACAACGCTATCTGGCTGTCCTGACAGCCAGAAAAGGTGACTTGAATGCCGCTGTCGCCATACTCCAGGACAGGCTCAAGGAAAGACCGAATGTCAAGGAGTGGCTCCTGGCCATCTCCCTGTTATACGAGGAGGCTGGAAGGCTGGAGGAGGCCGAGACCTGGCTCAAGAAGGCTGCCGATTCTTACCCAAACGATGCACAGGTCATATTTCAACATGTGATGCTTTTAGACAAAAAAGGACAAAAGCAAGAGGCATTGTCTCTGGCGAAAAGGCTCCTTGAAATCGATTCAAAAAACGCCATGGCCATGAATTACATCGGATATTCCTATGCTGAAAGCGGTGTGAATCTTGACGAGGCCGAAAAGCTCATAAAAAATGCCATTGCCCTGGAGCCTGATGACGGCTATATCACTGACAGCCTCGGATGGGTGTATTTCAAGAAAAAGGAATTTGATCAGGCCCTGGTGAATCTTGAAAGGGCGCATGAACTGATTCCGGATGACCCTACGATTATTGAACATTTGGGGGATGTGTTTTCAGCCAAAGGCATGTATGATGATGCCCGCAAAATGTATGGAAAGGCATTGGAACTGACAAAGAATGCATCGGACAAAGATAGACTCACTGCGAAATTATCCGCATTGCCCGCTCAAATCAGATAGCAAGGGATTTTGACGCCCATTTTAAGAATTTTTCTGTAACAAATACTATATCATTTTTATGGAGTAGTTATGTTTTTTAATATTTTCACAGGGTTATTTTCAAAGGACCTGGCAATAGACCTTGGAACCGCCAACACATTGGTATATCTGAAAGGGAAGGGCATAGTACTTCGCGAACCCTCCGTCGTCGCAGTTAAAAAAGACGGGAGGGGGATCAACAAGGTGCTCGCAGTGGGCAACGAGGCAAAAAAGATGCTGGGCAAGACGCCTATCAATATCACCGCCATTCGTCCCATGAGAGACGGTGTCATAGCGGACTTCGAGATCACGGAGGCCATGCTGCGCTATTTCATTCAACGGGTGCACAATCGCCGCACACTGGTCAGACCGCGAGTCATAGTGAGTGTGCCTTCAGGCATCACGCAGGTGGAAAAGCGGGCGGTAAGGGAATCCGCGGAATCCGCCGGTGCCCGTGAGGTCTATCTCATAGAGGAACCCATGGCCGCCGCCATCGGCGCAGGGCTGCCCATTACGGATCCGGCGGCGAATATAGTGGTGGATATCGGAGGCGGTACAACGGAGGTGGCTGTCATCTCCCTGGCAGGCATAGTCTATAGTAAGTCTGTGAGAGTGGGCGGCGACAAGATGGACGAGGCCATTGTGCAGCATATCAAACGGCGCTATAACCTGCTCATAGGTGAATACACCGCTGAAACTATAAAGATGGAGATAGGAAATGTCATGCCTGACCCGCCCTATGAAGAGATGGAGATAAAGGGCAGGGACTTCGTAACCGGCATTCCTAAGACGGTTACAATAGATGCCAACGAGATTCGTCTGGCCATCACAGAACAGGTGGCCGCCATCGTTGAGGCTGTGAAGATCGCCCTGGAGCAGACCCCGCCTGAACTGGCCGCTGACATTGTGGACAGGGGCGTAGTGCTCACAGGCGGTGGGGCATTGCTGAAAAATCTCAACAAATTACTGGAAAAAGAGACAGGACTTCCCATTATAATAGCGGATGACCCGCTTTCTTCCGTTGTGCTTGGTTCCGGCAAGGCCCTTGACAACATAGACATCCTGAAAGAGATCGCCATCTATTGATTCCTCTAAAACCTGTTTATCATAACGGCATACTCCGCTATCCCCTGGACGGATGCGGTGCCTTTACGGACGAGGGTGCCTCAAGCGCAGAAAGGCCTCGTGTCTGGGCAGGCACCTTCAACCGCATGAACGGCGTGAGCGCTGCACCCTATGACAGCCTTAACATAGGTTTTCATGTGGGAGACGATTTGAGCTGCGTACAGCAGAACAGGGAGATAATCAGACGGGCGGTGAACGCGAATTTTTTGGTCTCCGCGTGTCAATCCCACGGAGATCGCATCGCCCACATAGATTCCTATGTGCCTGAAGACCATCTTTTGAATATAGACGGTCTGATCACCCGTGTGAGGGGGCTGGCCATAATGATACAGCATGCAGACTGTCAGGCCGTGGGGCTCTATGATCCACTGAAGGCTGTCATAGCCAATATACATTGCGGTTGGAGAGGCTGTGTGAACGGCATTGCAGGAAAGGCCGTTCAGGAGATGGTCAAGACATATGGGACTGATCCCGCTACACTTAAGGCCTTTATAAGCCCTTCAATGGGTAAATGCTGCGGGGAATTCATGGCGTGGCAGGAGATATTCCCGGCCCGTTTCAAGGCCTATATGGTGAAACCGGCATATTTTGATCTCTGGAGCCTTACGAGGGACGACCTGTTGAATGCAGGGCTTTCCCCAGACAATATCATTCTTTCAAATATCTGCACCGTGTGTTCAAAGGAGTATTTTTCCTATCGCAGGGAGAAAAATACGGGCAGATGCGCCACTGTTATGGTCTTACATTGATTCAATTCAAAGGGAGTTGTGAAATATGCGTCAAAAGGTTACCGAGATTATTGTAAAGGCCTTTCAAACCGCTTGCCGGAATGGTTTGCTGCCGGAGATGCCGCTGCCCAAAGGCCATCAGATTTCCTATCCCAAACAACGGGAACACGGGGATATCGCCAGCAATCTTGCAATGGTATTGTCTGGCCAGGCCAAGATGCCGCCTCGCAACATAGCGGCCATACTGGTCGATCTGCTCAAAAACGAGCCGGTGTTCTCAAGGATCGAGATTGCAGGTCCCGGTTTTATCAACTTTTTCATAGCCGAAAAATACTGGCAGGAAAATCTGTTGGATATCAACAGATTGGCCGGGGATTACGGCAAGAGCAGGGCAGGTGAGGGCAGACGGGTGCTGGTGGAGTTTGTAAGCGCCAACCCCACCGGACCGCTTCACGTGGGGCATGGCCGGGGAGCGGCTGTGGGGGATTCCCTTGCCCGCATTCTGCGTCATGCCGGTTTTGATGTGGAACGGGAATATTATATAAACGATGTGGGCAATCAGATGAGAACGCTGGGCTCGTCCGTGTATCTCAGGTACCAGGAACTCCTGGGAAACACCATTGAGTTCCCCAAGGATTATTATCAGGGTGATTACATAAAGGAAATCGCCGCAGGCATCCTCAAAGAGAAGGGAAGGGTGTTTGCAGATGCGCCTCTTGAGGAATGTCTGCAATTCTTTATAGATCGTGCCGTCCACGACATCTTCACAGGTATCAAACAGGATTTGGCTGATTTCGATGTGGTTTTTGAGAACTGGTTCAGCGAGAGGTCGCTTCACGACTCCGGCCTGGTACAGTCCACCATTCAGGAGTTGATGGATAAGGGTTTTATCTACGAACAGGACGGCGCCCTCTGGTTCAAAACCACCGGGTTCGGGGATGAAAAAGACCGTGTGGTTAGGCGTTCCAATGGGGTGTTGACCTATTTTGCAGCTGACATGGCCTATCACAGGCAAAAGATCTCCAGAAATTATGATATGATGGTTGATATATGGGGAGCTGACCATCACGGCTATATCCCCCGCATCAAATCGGTGGTGCAGGCGCTCGGAGTGGACCCGGAACGGCTCAAGGTCTTGCTGGTGCAGTTCGTGACCCTTCTGGAAAATGGGGTCCCGAAGTCCATGTCCACGCGTTCAGGGGAATTCATAACCCTTCGGGAGGTATTGGACGAGGTGGGAAAGGATGCCTGCCGGTTTATGTTCCTTACACGCAAGGCCGACAGCCATCTGGATTTCGATCTGGAAGTGGCTAAACAGCAGACACAGGAAAACCCTGTCTATTATGTGCAGTACGCCCATGCCAGACTTGCCAGTATTTTAAGGAATGCAGCGGAACAGGGTTGCCGTTTCTCTGCAACGGATAACATCCCCCTCTCTCTCCTGAATACTCGTGAAGACATCGATCTTCTCAAACATCTGGCGGTATTTACAGAGGTAGTAGAAGACAGTGCGTTAGGTTTCGAACCCCATAGAATCAGTTATTATCTCACTGAACTTGCGGGGTTGTTCCATGTGTATTATACAAAACATCGTTTCATAGACGATGATGCCGCCCTGACAAGCGCAAGATTGTTTTTGGCCAGGGCGACAAAACAGGTGCTTAAAAACGGTCTGGAGCTTCTGGGTGTAACAGCCCTGGAAAAAATGTAGGAAGTGTAGAGGAGGTTCAAATGGCAAGGAATGATTCTTCCAGCAATGGCAAAAAGTTTCAATTCCAGATGGGTTGGGGTGGAATTGCTGCTATCTTCTTTTCTACGGTATGTGTGCTTTTATGGATATTTGTCCTGGGTTTCTGGGCAGGGCAGCGTATTACCGAGAAGAAATATGCACAGGGCGCCTTTTTACAGCAGGCACAGCCCATAACCCCTGAAACGGCTCCGCCTTCTGCTGCTGGACCGGCATCTCCACAGGAACCCAGACAGGCTGAAGACACCCGCACCGCAGCCCCGGCTTCAGCCGTCCCGCTGGAGCAGGTGGCAACAACGCCTACTGATCAGCTGGCCCAGGAACAGCCCATAAGGCCGGAAGCGGCTGAGTCCATCAAGCCAGTCATCAAGCCGGAGCTTAAGCCGGAAATAAAACCCGCTCCCAAACCAGCACAATCTGTCGTAGAAGAAAGGCATGAGGCTGCTGCGCCGAAACCTGCCGCAGAGAAGCCCAAGGCGGCTGTAACTCCTCCTGCACCGGCAACCAAGGAGACCAAGCCGGCACCAGGCCATGAAACCGCCAAAAAGGAGGTTAAACCCTCGACTCAGGCCAATGATGTAGCCAAGGTGGAGGAGAAGATAAAGAAGCTGGAGGAGAAAAAGGCAGGCACATTGCATTCTGAACCCGCAAAACCCGCCCCTGCTGCAAAGACGGAGGCCAAGCCGGTCTCATCGGGCAGTTATTACGCATTGCAGGTGGCTGCATTCAAAGACAAGGCGCAGGCTGAAACAGAGCTGAAAAAATTTGAAAGCAAGGGGCTTAAGGGCAAAATCCGCACCGTGGATCTCGGGCCTGAGAAAGGCACCTGGACTCGTGTGTACATAGGCAGATATGAGACAGCTGAAAAGGCAAAGGCGGCCCAGGGCGAACTGGCTTCCCATGGCTATTCCAAGCCTTCTTATGTCGTGATGTTACAGGATTGAGATGGCGTTTTCATATTTTTCCCACAAGATATCGCCTGTTGCATGATCAGGAAGGGTAAAATCAGCGATATCAAGACCATTCATGGTCTGTTGGCCTCTTTTGCCTCCAAGGGGCTGCTTTTGCCCCGCTCCTTGAGCGAGCTGTATGATCATCTCAGGGATTATGCAGTGCTGGAGAACGAAAAGGGGGAATTGATCGGAGTGGTGGCCCTGCATATCTGCTGGGAGAACCTTGCAGAGGTGCGTTCGCTTGCTGTAAGGGAGGACCATCAAAAAAGGGGATTTGGCAGGGCGCTTGTGCAGCATTGTCTGGACGAGGCCAGGCTTTTGGGTATCACAAGGGTCTTTACCTTGACCTATCAGGAAGATTTTTTCAAAAAACTTGGGTTTAAACCCATAGATAAGTCTTTATTGCCGCATAAAATATGGGCGGATTGCATAAGATGTCCGAAGTTTCCGGACTGTGATGAATACGCCCTGATAATGGAGCTTTGATTTACTGATGCTAAACAAAATGCTGACCAAGATATTTGGCACACAACATGAACGTGAGATAAAAAAGATCATGCCGCTGGTGCATGCCATCAATGAACTCGAACCCGCTATTTCAAGCCTTTCGGATGAACAATTGGTTGCAAAGACCCAGGAATTCAAGGAGCGTTTGAACAATGGTGAGTCCCTGGACAGTCTCTTGCCTGAGGCGTTTGCCGTGGTGCGTGAGGCATCCAGGCGTGTATTGGGCATGCGGCATTACGATGTCCAGCTTATAGGCGGTATTGTGCTGCATCAGGGCAAGATAGCGGAGATGAAAACAGGTGAGGGCAAGACATTAGTCGCCACCCTGGCCGTTTATCTCAATGCCCTCACTGGAAAAGGCGTGCATGTAGTCACGGTCAACGACTATCTGGCCAAACGTGACTCCGAATGGATGGGGCAGATATATCGTTTTCTGGGCCTCACAGTGGATGTGATAGTTCACGGTCTGGACGATGTGCAGAGAAAGGCCGCTTACAATGCGGATGTCACCTATGGCACCAATAATGAATTCGGTTTCGATTATCTGCGGGACAACATGAAATTTTCCCTCGAGGATATGGTGCAGCGTGACTTTTATTACGCCATAGTGGACGAGGTGGACAGCATTCTCATCGACGAGGCCAGAACGCCCCTCATAATCTCAGGGCAATCGGAACAGGCCACAGACCTCTATTACAAGGTGGATCGCATCATTCCACCGTTAAAAAAGGATGTCCATTATACAGTGGACGAAAAGGCCAGAAACGCTGTTTTGACTGACGAAGGCGTTCAGTTCTGTGAAAGGCTCTTGAGGGTCTCCAATCTCTACGATCCGGCCAACTCTGAACTGCTTCACCATGTTCAACAGGCGTTAAAGGCCCATGTGCTGTTTCAGAAGGACGTGGATTACATTGTAAAAGACGGGCAGGTCATCATAGTCGATGAATTTACGGGCCGCGTCATGCCTGGCAGACGTTACAGCGATGGTCTTCATCAGGCATTGGAGGCAAAAGAAGGGGTAAAGATAGAGTCTGAAAACCAGACACTGGCATCCATCACCTTTCAGAACTATTTCAGGATGTATAAAAAACTGGCAGGCATGACCGGCACCGCTGAGACAGAGGCTTCGGAACTCATGAAGATATACAAGCTGCC
This sequence comes from Deltaproteobacteria bacterium, assembly GCA_028695735.1. Taxonomy (GTDB): domain Bacteria; phylum Desulfobacterota; class Dissulfuribacteria; order Dissulfuribacterales; family DYLC01; genus JAQVIJ01. The sequence continues at coordinate 386,451 of JAQVIJ010000003.1, forward strand.
TGTTGTGGTCATTCCCACCAACAAACCCATGATTCGAGAGGATATGCCTGACCTGGTATTCAAGACAGTGAAGGAAAAATTCGAGGCCGCAGCCAAGGATATTCAGGCGTTGCATAAAAAAGGACAGCCTGTGCTGGTTGGTACCACCAGTGTGGAAAAATCAGAGTATCTCTCAGGCCTTCTCAAAAGAATGGGAGTGCCTCACGAGGTGCTAAATGCCAAACATCATGAAAGGGAGGCTGAAATAGTCGCCCATGCAGGTGAATTGGGGCAGGTTACCATAGCTACAAACATGGCAGGCCGGGGCACCGATATTGTCCTGGGGCCTGGTGTGAAAGAGCTTGGCGGGCTGCACATCCTTGGCACAGAACGCCATGAATCCAGACGGATTGACAACCAGTTGCGAGGAAGGGCAGGACGTCAGGGGGACCCTGGTTCATCGAGATTTTATCTGTCCCTGGAAGACGACCTGTTGCGCATATTCGGCTCAGATCGCATCTCAGGCATACTGGATAAACTCGGCATGGAGGAAGGCGAGCCCATTGAACACAATCTGCTCTCCAAGGCCATAGAGAATGCACAGCGCAAGGTAGAGGCGCATCATTTCGAGATTCGCAAGCATCTGCTTGAGTATGACGATGTCATGAACAAGCAGAGAGAGGTGGTGTACGGCAAGAGACGCCAGATATTGGGGGGTGAACACCTCGAAGAAGAATTGGAAGACATGATTCAGGCGGTTGCGGAGCGCCTTACCGAAGCCTATGCCGATGAACATGTGGCGCCTGAAGAATGGGATTTGAAGACCTTGCAGGAGAGGCTGGCGGGGCAGTTCAGCATTCAGACGGATTTGAATCAGGGCCGGATTACCACGCCGGATGCCTTGCAAAAACACATAATATCAATACTTTACGAGGCCTTTGATGCCCAGAAGGAACGTTTCGGGCCAGATGAAATGATGGGTTTGGTGCGTTATTTTATGCTGCAGAATCTGGACACGCTGTGGCGGGAACACCTTCTGAACATGGACCACATGAGGGATGGCATAGGTCTCAGGGGTTACGGCCAGAAAGACCCTCTGCAGGAGTATAAAAAAGAAGGCTTCGCGATGTTTGTCTCCATGCTTCAGTCCTATGAGGACGAAACCTTGAGTCTGCTGTTGCGTGTTCGGCCCATGCGCGAACAGACAGTGGAAGAGCTGGAGGAAGAACGCAGAAGGCGGCAGGAAGCAAGCCTTATTCTGAGTCATGGTGACGAAAAGGAACAGAGCAAGCCTTCCACCGTGAAACGTACCGAGGACAAGGTCGGCAGAAATGACCCTTGCCCATGCGGAAGCGGCAAAAAATACAAGAAATGCTGTGGAGCAAAGAAAAAATAAAGAACTGTAGCATGAATTTGATGTCGTATAAGATATATTATGTAAAATAATGCCTACGATAAAAGGAAGATACTTATCCTCTGGTGGTTACTTATTCTGTGATATTTAAGGCAGCCATCAGGTCCTCCGCAAAAGCCAGGTCAGAGTTGACCCAATAAAGATATCTATGGACATATCAGATTAGGAGCGGGATTCAACGCCGATAAAACCTCTTCATACGCTCGTTTTGTTTCATTGTTAAAACAAACAAAATAAACGCAAGTTATAGATGATTCTTTTTGTAAAAACTTAAGAGTTTCACAAACTGCTATATATGCAGCCTCCTCTTTCGGAAAACCATAGGCCCCTGTGCTGATTGCAGGAAATGCAATGGTTTTTAATCCGTGTCCCACGGCCAATTGCAGACATCTTCTATAACAACTGGCAAGAAGGGCTGCTTCATTGTGCCGCCCCCCTTGCCAGATAGGCCCAACTGTATGAATGACAAATTTAGCAGGCAGGCGATAGCCTTTTGTGATCTTGGCATCGCCTGTGGCACAACCACCGAGTTTTTTACACTCTTCCAATAATTGAGGCCCTGCCGCCCGATGAATGGCCCCGTCAACGCCACCGCCGCCCAGAAGTGAGTTATTGGCGGCATTGACTATGGCATCTACTTCAAGTTTTGTAATGTCGCCAGAAATGAATTTGAGCCTGTCTAATCCATTCATAAGACCGTACTCTCAACACAATTGCTTTAATACACCTTCCGCAATCTGCTGAAACGCCTCTACCGCTTCTCCGGTATTCTTCAGCGCAACGGGCATGCCCTCGTCTCCCCCCTGTCGAATGGCAGGATCCAGGGGAATCTTGCCCAAAAGGGGCACCTTGAAGGCATTGGCCATCTTTTCACCGCCACCTGTGCCAAAAACATCCATGATCTCGTTGGGCGCTCCAGGCACTCTGAGATATGACATGTTTTCCACGATTCCAAGCACGGGCACGTTTGTGCTCTTGAAAAGCCCAATGGAACGTCTGACATCCGAAAGCGCCACCTTTTGAGGGGTGGTAACAATGATTATGCCCTTCAACGGCACGGAATTGGCCAGGGTGATGGCTGCATCCCCTGTTCCCGGGGGCAGGTCTATCACAAGAAAGTCCAGGACACCCCAGTTTACATTTCCCAGAAATTCCTTGATGGCCTTGTTCACCAAGGGGCCGCGCCATACTATGGGTACACCCTCTCCGGCAAGGCTGCCCGTGGACATCATCTTTATGCCATGTCCTTCCAGAGGCAGCAGCATACCTTCCGAACCCAAAGGCCTTCCTGTGACTCCAAGCATGATGGGGATGTCAGGACCATGCATGTCCGCATCCAGAATGCCGACTCGAAACCCCTTTTTGGCCAAGGCAATGGCCAGATTTACGGATACCGTGGTCTTACCCACACCCCCCTTGCCGCTTCCCACGGCTATGATGTGCTTGACCTGCTTGATGCCCTCCATTTCATCCTGCGGGCCCTTTCCAAAGAGTTTGGCCCGTTCCTCGGATGTCATAGTGGATAGCACCACCTCTACATGCTCAACGCCTGGCATACTCCGGACCGCCGCCTCTACATCGCCCTTGATCTGATGCTTCAGGGGACAGCCTGCCATGGTCAGGGCCACGGTGACCTTTACCGCATTGCCAACGATCTCGATGTCTTTGATCATACCGAGTTCCACAAGGCTCTTGTGCAATTCAGGATCGTTTACATTGAAAAGGACCTTCAATACATCTTCTTTTGTTATTGCCATATATTTCTCCTTTTGCTTAATCTGACTGAAACATCCAACATATTAAACCAAAGAGATGGGCCACGCCATGTTTAGATTTTTCCCTGAATTCCGCTGGGCTGCCTGCAGATTCAATGCCAGCAGGCCCATATTCCCGTCCTCGTAGCATTCAATGATATTCACACAACAATGGTCCTGGCCGAGATTAAAGATGTTCTGCAGAGGCAGGCCGATGGCCTTGGCGATGAGCAGGCGGTTTACCCCTCCATGCCCTATTATGAGCACATCGCCCTGCGCATTCTGTATGGCATTGGACATTACCGTCCATGCCCGTTTGCTCACCTCCAGTAAGGTTTCTCCGTTTGGCGGCCTGAACTCCGGCAGATTTTTAAGCCTTTTTTCAAATGCGCCTGCATAATGTTCCTCTATCTGTTCCCATGTCAGACCCGTCCAGTCACCAAAATCAACCTCACGCAGACCTGGTGCGGCCTCTATGTCCCCCTCAAATCTGATTGTATCGCATATTATTGCGGCGGTTTCCATGCAGCGGGACAGGTCGCTGCTGATGATGCGAGAAAAATGGAATGTATTCAGCAAATTACCTGCCAGGACGGCCTGTATCCTTCCCTCCTCACTTAGGGGCACATCCATCTGCCCGTAAAATATACGGGATGAAATAGCGGGTTTGGCATGTCTCACAAGAACAAGTTTCATTTTCTTAAGTTTTTAGAGATTCACTTAATGTATAACATGAAGTATGTATCATATCATGCTGGAAAATATGCAGAAAATCCCTGCCTCGGTCCATTCGAGATGCGCGCCGAGCACATCACCTGTCACGCCTCCAAGGCGTCTCCTGAAAAAAATTGCCGTCAGCCAGCTGAACACGCTGACGCCGGCAAACAGCAGTATCCCTTGCCATTCAAACAGGACAAACGAGGCGATTCCCGCTGTCAGGCCTGCCCATGGGAGCGTGAAAAGGGTAGCCCTTCCCACAAAGGCCTCACCCAATCCGCCTTCTTTTCTGGCATAAGAGGAAATGGATGCCAGCACATTCAGGCCCCAACGAGAAAGGCAGGTCGTCAGGATCATGGCCTGCCACAGCCCTTTGCCTGAGATGGCTTCAATGCCTTTTACTTTTAGAAGCAGGCACATGACCAAGGCCATTGCGCCGAAGGCCCCTATGCGGCTATCCTTCATGATCATCAGTGCCTTTTCAGCAGGGGCATTGCTGCCCAACGCATCCATGGTATCCGAAAGACCGTCTAAGTGCAGGCCGCGCGTTAGGATAATCAAAAATATGACGTCCAGTACAGCCCTGATGTCAGCCTGCCAAAACAGGGTTACAAGTCGGTCGAAACCAGACAAAAGACCTCCGATAACCAGGCCGACTGCTGGAAAATATGCGAGACTCGCTGTAAGTTCTTTAAATTCAACAAAAAAACGGCGGGATATGGTAATGCTCGTCAAAAATTGCAGAGCGATGAGAAAGGTCTTGATCGCCTTACTCCCATTCGGTTTTGATCTTGTTTACAACTTGTTGAATATAGGAAAGGTTTTCTTCCTGACATATGCCCAGAAGAGGGGCCCCTTCCTCCACCAGCGCACCCTGCTGGAAATAGACCTTGTAGATCACGCCTGGAGTGCTGCTGTACACCAGATTGGTATCTCTTTTCATAAGAGACATTATTATAGGCTCATCCCCGGGCTGAATGGAAGGTTGACCCTGTTTTTCTATCTTTACAGCAAACTCAGGGGACAGCAAGTATCTGGCCCGCTGAGGCGCTGTAAAGAGGATGAGTACATCCCTCAGTATCCTGTCTATCACCTCATCCTTGTCGAGCCGGTGCCGAATAGACATGAGATCCACACCCGCTTCGGTAAAACTACCGTTCAAATCCCTTCGAAGATCGATGATTGTGCCGCTGCATGGAGAATAAATCTTCTTTATATTGTTTTCCCGCTCCAGTTGATAGAGCAGGGTGCCCGGCTTTTGATGCCACTTGCCCTCAGGGCCGTGTACTTCCTGATCCTCCTGCACCTTGAAGGTAATGATACCGGTGTGCACGCTTTGAAGCACGTGATCTTCAAACGGATTTTTGCGATATGTCTCCAGCAATGCGTTCAGATCAATGTCCATATGCGACCCTATTTATAATAAAGATTGGGCCCACCCATGGTGACGAGGGCCTCGTAAAGTCTTTTTCTGAATTCACGTCTGTCCCATATCCCCTGAATATGACCCCTTTTCAGGGCGTTATGGGCGCTGTGATAATCAGGAGGTACATCCTGGCCTGTGGTTTCCCGAATGACACGCGGGCCTGCAAAACCTATCCGGCTGGAACGGATAGCGAATTGATAGGGAGAACAACCCAGAAAACTGGCCACAGGACCTGCATAGGAGTTGTTGTCATAGACCACGATGTATAAGCCGCCGCTGTCGATATATTCCCGAACAGCCATGGTGCATTTGGGCATCTGCACCACACCGAGTGTCCCTTCATTTATTCGAATACCGCCTGTGGTATGAATGTATGCAAGAAAAGGCCTTCTGGTAATTCGGGCCTTGTCGCATGCCCTGACAAATTTCTCGCCTTCAGCCGAACCCACAGTGCCGTTTCTGAAGTCGCTGAAGAGCATTGCACCCACCAGTTTGATGCCATTTACCCCTGCATCGAAGGTGATGATGCTGGACCTGCGGCCTGTTTTTTTGATATCCTTTTCCAGACGGGCATCAAACCCCTGGAAGCGCAAGGGGTTTTGGGAAACGATATGTGTGTTGAATTCCTTGAGGGTCTTTCTGTCAAACAAATTTTCCAGATACCATTGATATTCCAGGGGAAAATGATGTCCACATGTGGGACAAACGCCACAGAACTCCCCGTAGAGATCGGGTACCCACAGGTCCTGACAGCCTGATTTCTCCGCATTCGGACAGGTGATGGTGCGGTCTTCATTGGCCAATGGACTGACATAGGGTTCCCATTCCTCTATGAATATGGAACGCCTTTCCACGCCTTCCATGGGGCCGGTTCGAACGTCTTCTGTTTTAGGCAGGACGAATTCATACATGGCCCTGACCGGTTCCGTCACCTTTCGCAAAAAGGTGGAACCTTCGCTTGAGACCTCTGATATGACCTTCTTTACATTTTTCTCATGGGGCCTGATAAGGCCGTATCTCAACTCGTAATATCCGGCTTCGGCCAACTCCTTCGCCTTTGACAGGCCGGCCAAAAGCCCCTTCTTTTCTTCGATTCCAAAACCCTGACCCATGCGTCTGTATTTTTCCGATCGCAGTTCCAGAAGCCTGCGAATCTCCGAGCGATCCATCTCCCAATGAACGCCCACAGGAAATTCTTCAACGGAGCCGTCGTTATCGTCCATTTTGAGGGCATAGGTGCGCATCGCCCTGAAACTCTTGGCCTGCAGTACCACCTCGTCGGTGGCCCGAATCATCTCGTACCTGAGTCTTCTGAAAAATGCATAATCTTCACGTTTTGCGCCCAAAGGCGGTTCCTGCACCACGCGGTCTATGGTGCCCAACTCAAGATTGTCGCGGGCTGTCATTCTGAGCTGGGCGGCACAGTGTTCTATGAGTTCTTTGGGAACCTTATGGCCTTCCCGTATCTTGCCTTCAATGGCCGCAGCCCCTTCAGGTGAGATGACGGAATAGTAACCATGGGATGCCATGAGACGCATGTCAGCGAGTCCAATCGCCTCGGCGCCTCCGGAACCCCCTTCTGATATGAACGATATCATGGGAGTGCGCAGCTTGGCCATGGCGTAAAGATTGCGGGCGATCTGTTGCGCTGCGCCGGGATAGTCTTCGATGGGATATGAACCCGGAGTGAAGATATAAAAATGAATGGGAATGCCCTCTGTCTCGGCGGTATGCATGTAACGCAATGCCTTGTCGTTGCCCCACGGCCTGGCACATCCACCGTTTCGGAACTCCTCTCCCCTGCCCTTTTCATGGCCTATGACCATTATCTGGTGGGTATAAAGCTTGTCCTTGACGCGTCTGGAGACAGTCGCCCTTGCCGCTACCATAGCTGGGTCAACGTTACAATCCCCGCTCCCTCCAAGTTCCGTAAAGGAATCATAAACATTTTCAAGGACATCCATCAGAGTGAACCGCTGGGGGCTTCTGACGATGTTTACTACATCCGCCGGAGTGATGGAACGAGCCAATCGGCCTTCGAGATCAGATATCTGGGCGTCGAGCTGTTCCAGCTGCTCGAATACGACCTGCTCGTCAAGGTCAAAAATGGATTGCCTGACTTGATGCAGATTCTTAAGGATGTCTCCTATGTTGCCCCAATCCTGGCTCTTTTTTATATCTATGAGATAGGTCGCCCTATCATATAATTGCGTTATGAGTTTACCGCTGTCCATCATTGTCTTGTCTTTTGCAGGCATGGCGTTTCGTTTACGGAATCAGGGCGATTGCAATCAAAATTTAAGCACATCATTTAATTTTTCCTGCAAGTAAGGCAAATTTGTAATGATTGTTTGATCATGACTGTCTTTACCCTCGATTTGGGTGTTTTTTATAAAGATATGGGCCCTCTCCACGGCCTCCGCAGTATTCTGCCCCCAAATAATGGCCAAGGCCAGATTCGGATCGTATTCAGTGGGAATAAAATAGGACAGATCCGGCGGAATGTGTGTATGCACATTGACCCAATCCGCTTGATACGGCGCAAATCTGGTAATAGCCCCACACCATGGCTTGAAACCACGCCTGGCATCCTCTGCAACGATTCGCAATTCTATGCTTGTACCGCTAAAAGAGATATCTTCCTGTGAATATCCCAATCTGTCGCCAAAGGCCACCCGTATCTGTTCTTTTACGATATTTGGATAGCCATCAGTGCCTTTTATTCGGGCTATTCTGGCTGAGATGCCGTTTTCCACCTGAATGCGTGTATTTACCTCCAGCAGATATGGATTGCCGTCTCTGGTTACCACCCACTCCCATGTCCCTACGTTATCGTATTGCACATGCTTTGCCATTTTTACGGAGTAGGCGACTATGCGCTCCAAGACCTTTTGGGCATTGAAGGGATATGTGCAGTAATCAGGGTCAAAGCCAGGGGCTACTTCCACGCGTTTTTGCCTTCCTGTGCTCTGAATAGTGCAATTGCGCGTGCCGAAATGGCTGATCTCAGAGTGCTGGCTGCATACGAGCTGGACCTCCAGGTGATGATAGTCCCTGAGACACTGCTCGATCAACACACCTTCATCACCGAACTGACGTTTGGAATAACTTTGAATACGGCGATAGACCCTGCGGAATGTATTGAGGTGATTCACCTCTTCTATACCCATTCCGCCGCCGCCTGCCGAGGCCTTGACCAGAATGGATGGGTGTGTCACCCCCTGTTCCTTCTGCAGGAGAAAGAGCCATTCGGCTATGCCTTCCGCCTCTATTTCATTGTATATCGGCCTGTCCGTGCCTGGTATTACGGGAATGCCCAGGTCTTTGGCCACCTTTTTTGTGTTGATTTTACTGCCAAGGTCACGGATGACCTCCCAGCGAGGGCCAATGAATCTTACAGGTCTGCTGCGCATCGCAGCCCTTCTGGCAAATCGGAAATTCTCCGAAAAAAAGCCATAACCTGGATGAATGGCAGTGCATTTGGCGTGATCGGCTACCTCGAATATATCATTCGGATCCTTATAGCTGGCAATCTGAAAGGCCTTGGCAGCCATACGGACATGCATGGAATACCGGTCTTCCGGGGTATAGACAACAACATGGTCCAGCCCCAGTGCCTCACATGCCTGCATAATTCGAATGGCTATTTCGCCCCTGTTTGCGATGAGAATCCGTTCTTTCATAAGCGATTTCCTCGCAACTATATACAGAAAAAAACGGCTGGAGTCAAACGCAAACTTTTATAGGGCATCTCCTGGTATAGGCACTTTGAACGGATGGTTGAATTCGGCACGATCTGTCAGGATCTGTTCGACAATTTGAAATCCAGTACCACCATGAAAGACAGTGATGAATCCTCCACGGGAGGCCTTGAAAATGGGGCTGCCTTCGTGACAGCATGAATTGCGGCCTCATCTAGCACAACGCTTCCCGAGGACATTGCTATTCTGGAAGCCAGAAGTCTGCCGAACCTGTCCAATTCAAAGACCACACCCACCTTGCCCTCCTCACCCCGCCTTCTCGCTATCAGAGGATACTGCTTGGCGCATTCGATAGATGTCTTGAGATATTGTTTGTAATCAGCCAGCATATCGGCTGAAGTTTCTTTTTTATTTTCTCCGGCAGCGACATTCAGTCCGCGCTCGTTTCCATGCAGAAAATCATCTGTGTGAGTGGGAGTCCCTGCATTCCCAGTTGGGTGCATGTCTTCATTTTCAGATTCCGCCTGCGAATCGCCCTGTTTGAACGGCTCTAACGGGACGGAGGAAACATCTTCTTTTACGGTGGCAATGGAGGAAACGGCCGAATCAGACTGTTTCTGTGAGTCAATATGCTGATCCCTGGACATGGACTGGGCATGGTGTTGAGCATTCTCGCCAGCCATGCGAGAGAGCGGTGCTGCCGTCTGAATTTTTTTGAGGACTTTATTGGAGGCGGCAAGTGACGGTACTGATTGTTGCACTACTCCATAAACCGCTTGCTGCTCCTCGATTGTCTCCGTTACGGGCATTACAGAGATGAACTGTTCAAAGGTATTGTTCTCCGGTACATGGCATGTAATCTCAGACAGCAAAATGCCTACGGAGAGATGGAACAGAAGACAAAGCCCCAAGGCCTCAAGCCAGTTACGCCTGTTACATAATCTCTCTGTGAAAGTCATATTTCCGCAACCCATGCACCAGCGGTTTTTTAATGCAGAAGTTGCTGGCACAAAATGTAATTATATTTTTATTATTTTAATATTACTCAAAAATAGCTCATTCAGGGCCTTGTGTCAACTTTGGTTTGCACTGGATGCATTACAGGATTGACAAAATCATGAATCGTAATTTTAATTACAAATTTGTATAAATAAACTTGCCTAACCAGCAGAAATCAGCCGCTGTTTTTTGTGAGGGGTTATGGAATTTGAAAAGCAATTAAAGACATTGGTAGATATAACAGATGCCATTGCGGCTGGGAATTGGGATCAGGATATTCAATTCGACGCCGAAGGCATCCTCGGACATCTTGCTGCCTCCATCAACCAGCTCGTCAGGTCCCTCAGACATGCCAAACCCACTCTTACCCGTATTTCCGAAGATACACCGGAATTGGCCGACATGGCACAGAGCATTAATGATGTGATGGTCGTTGCAACTCAACGCACCCTGGACAGCGCTGACAACATCCTGAATGCCGTTTCTGAATACGAAAATGCCGTTTCAAAACAGGAAGATATAAACCATGGCCAAGCAAGATTAATGAAAATCATAAAAGAATCGGCATACAATATAATAGCGGCACAATCATCCCAGGATGTGGCCAGGCAGGAGCTTGATAAGCTGGAAAATGCCCTGGAAGAAATGCGGGATCTATTGATAAAGTTATTGGTTGCATTGAAGCTGAAAAAGGATA
>JAQVIJ010000005.1 GCA_028695735.1 Deltaproteobacteria bacterium
CTGGAGACAATGTTTCCCTTGAAGTGGCATTGATTCAGCCTATTGCCATGGAAGAAGGTCTTCGTTTTGCCATTCGTGAGGGTGGCCGTACTGTTGGCGCTGGTGTAGTCAGTCAAATTATAGAGTAGGTACATTATGAGAGATATTATTGTATTGGCTTGTACAGTCTGTAAGAGACGGAATTATACCACTACCAAAAACAAGAGAACCACACCTGAGAAGTTGCAGATAAAGAAGTATTGTCCTTTTGATAGGCAACATACGGTACATAAAGAAACCAAATAATTGATATGCAGGCCAGTAGCTCTAATGGTAGAGCACCGGACTCCAAATCCGGGTGTTGGGGGTTCGAGTCCCTCCTGGCCTGCCATGTTTTTGCACCTTTTGTGATTCACGAACTGGAATGTGGTCTATGGACAAAAAAAACGAAAAAATAAGCATGGCACAGCCTAAATCTTTGGCTAAGGATTCTTCAAATAAAGAGTCCGGAGCTGCATCTGAAGGTCTCTCTGTCAGGGCGGAAGATTTTCAATCCGGCATCAAAAACAGAACGGAGACCGCAAAGGCCTTTCTAAGGGAGGTCAGGGCGGAATTCGACAGAATAACCTGGCCGACTCGTAAGGAAACCCTGGCGATGGCTGTGGCTGTGCTGGTCTTGACCGTCTTCTTTACAGTATTTCTGGGACTGGTGGACCTGACCTTGGGCAAGCTCGTTCACCTGGTGTTGAGTTAGAGTCTGGTAATCTTATGGCTTTGAATTGGTATATTGTGCATACTCATTCTGGTTTCGAGGCCCGTGTGAAGTCGGTTCTTGAGGAAAAGATCCGTCAGCAGGGCCTGGAACAATATTTCGGCAGGATTGTTGTCCCCACAGAAAATGTCGTAGAGGTAGTCAAGGGGGCCCGCAGGACATCTACCCGCAAGATATATCCTGGTTATATACTGGTTCAGATGGAATTTAACGACCAGACATGGCATCTGGTGCAATCCAATGAGCGGGTGACCGGATTCGTAGGCGGCGCAAACCAGCGCCCCACGCCTTTGTCGGATGCTGAGGCCGAGAAGATCATTCAGCAGATGGAAGAGCGGGCGCAAAAACCTGTTCCCAAGTATAGTTTTGAGAAAGGTGATCATGTGACTATTACAGAGGGGCCGTTTGCGAATTTCAACGGGGTAATAGAAGAGGTGAAGCCGGATAAGGGTAAGATTCGTGTCATGGTTTCCATTTTTGGGCGTGCGACACCTGTGGAGTTGGAGTTCGCCCATGTGCATAAAACGGTATAAATTAAAGGGGGATTCTCTTCGGAGTCGCCCTACAAAGTAGTTGAAGGAGAGATATAATGGCTAAGAAGATTTCCGCTTATGTCAAATTGCAGTTACCTGCAGGACAGGCTAATCCATCACCCCCTGTCGGCCCTGCCTTGGGTCAACATGGTGTCAATATCATGGAGTTTGTCAAGGCATTCAATGCCAAGACCCAAGATCAGGTGGGCATGATCATCCCTGCCTTGATTACCATATATTCCGACAGGTCTTTTACCTTTGTCCTGAAGACCCCGCCTGCATCCGTGCTTTTAAAAAAGGCCGCCAAGATAGAAAAGGGTTCCGGTGTGCCGAACAGGGACAAGGTCGGAAAGGTTACAAAGGCGCAGGTGGAAGAGATCGCCAAATTGAAGATGCCCGATTTGAGTGCCGCTTCCATTGATGCCGCTGTGCGTACCATTGCGGGCACGGCTCGCAATATGGGCATAGAGATAGTTGATTAAGGAGATAACTATGGCAAAGCATGGCAAAAAATATCTGGCTGGCAAGGCCAAGATCGACAGATTGAAGAAATATGCGCTGGATGAAGGGCTTGAGACGGTTTTGAGCACAAGTTATGCCAAATTCGATGAAAGTGTTGATGCCGCTGTCGCCCTTGGAGTTGACCCCAAAAAGGCTGATCAAAACATTCGAGGTTCGGTGGTCTTGCCCCATGGCACAGGCAAGGTGCCCCGAGTGCTGGTAATCGCAAAGGGTGAGAAGGCGAAAGAGGCCGAGGATGCAGGTGCTGATTATGTTGGCGCCGATGAAATGATTGCAAAAATTCAAGAGGGTTGGCTGGATTTCGATAAGGTTGTCGCTACCCCTGATACCATGGGCCTGGTGGGCCGGGTGGCCAAGATACTTGGGCCGCGAGGTCTGATGCCGAACGCTAAAACCGGCACTGTTACCTTTGAACTGGCCAAGGTGATCAAGGAAATCAAGCTCGGGAAAGTGGATTTTCGTGTTGACAAGGGTGGCGTAGTGCATCTTTCCATTGGTAGGGTTTCCTTTGGCGTCCCCAAGCTGAGAGATAATTTCTCCGCAGTTATGGATACATTGCAAAAGATGAAACCATCTACATCAAAAGGCACGTATCTTAAGGCAATTTCTCTGGCCACTACGATGGGGCCGGGTGTAAATGTGAGCACATTAGAAATAAAATAAAAATTTTAAGACCATATCAAGGGCATGGAGGAAATCATCAGCTTTCTTTCATGCCCTTGAAGTCAAAGACAGTAGGTACACCTATGTAGTGTTTAATAGAGGATATGTCCTTACCTACCGAGACGGTGCAACCTCTGCTTTGGTGGTTAATCAACTGCCTGTGGCGGAAAGGGGTGAGAAAGTTGGCGTTAAAGCGCGAAGTAAAAGAAAAATTATTGTCTGAGATGCATGACAGGTTTTCGCATGCCGTAGCTATCATTCTGATGGATTACGCAAATCTCAAGGTCTCTGAATCAGACAGCATCAGACGGAAACTAAGGGCAGTTGGAGCCGAGCTCCGTGTTGCCAAAAATACTGTCATGAAAATGGCTGCCTCCGGTACTCCGGCTGAGGTTCTGATGAATCATTTTGCCGGTCCCAAGATACTCGTTATCGTGCATGACGGTCAAGATCCTGTCGCTGCCGCCAAGGTCCTTCTGGAGTCTCTAAAGGGACTGGAGTCGTTGAAAATCGTATGCGGCATGTTGGGCGGTAAATATATGGATGCAACGGGTGTCGAGGCCTTGTCCAAGATGCCGAGCAGGGAAGTTATGCTTGCCAAGTTGCTGTCTGTAATGGTTGCTGTCCCTACGGGTTTTGTCAATGTACTGGCTGGTGTGCCCAGAAAGCTTTTGTACGCACTCAAGGCTATTGAAGAACAGAAGGCACAATGATTTTGAGTGCGCTGTTGTAATTCAGCTATTTTGTTTAATCCAATATACATAATCTATCAGGAGGAAATTTTCAGATGTCCATCACTAAAGCAGATGTCATAGAATTCATATCCAACATGACCGTTCTTGAACTATCCGAGCTCGTCAAGGAGCTTGAGGAAAAATTCGGTGTCAGTGCCGCTGCCCCCATGGCGGTAGCGGCTGTAGCGGCAGGCCCTGCAGAGGCAGCCGCTCCAGCTGAAGAGCAGACGGAGTTCACCGTTATTCTGGCGGATGTGGGCAGCCAGAAGATAAACGTCATCAAAGAGATTCGTGCAGTTACGGGTCTTGGGCTGAAAGAGGCCAAGGATTTGGTTGAGGGTGCTCCCAAGCCCATAAAGGAAGGCGTTTCCAAGGAAGAGGCCGCCAAGATCAAGGAAATAGTCGAGAAGGCCGGCGCCAAGGTCGAAATTAAATAGTTGTGTTTTGATATTGTTTTTTGTAGAGCTATTACATCGTATATAACGAGCATATCGGTTTGAGATGTTGGGAAGACTATCTCCTTCCCAACATCTTCTTTTTGTTGTTTTTGCATGTAATCAATTACCAAGTACCAATAATATACAGTATATGTTCAGTATCGGCTTCTTTCAGGATTCACTGAATGGTGTGATTCATCACACTTGGAGTGTAAAAATTGGTGATTTGGGTTCAATATATCGATATCCCATGTAATTTGCAGGTGATTTGCCTGCGTTATCTTTTGCCTGCTATATAAGCCATTCAAAATAGCCGTAAGGGGCGACAAAAATATGGAGCATAACCAGACATTCGTTCTCAGGAAAAGTTTCGGCTCTGTCAAAAAAAATATTGAGTATCCTAACCTCATTCAGCTGCAGACACTTTCATTTGCGAAATTTTTATACGGTGAAAAGACTGCCGATGGAATGCACCATTCCGGTTTGGAAGATGCCTTTAAAAGTGTGTTCCCCATTCGTGATTACACCGGTACCTTTTCGCTGGAGTTCGTAGATTATGAGATTGGTGAACCAAAGTATTCCATCGATGAATGTATATCGCGTGGGGCGACCTATGAAGCGCCTGTGAAAATCGGTATCAGGCTGTCCAGTTATGATATCGATAAAGAGAGCGGTGCGCAGAGCCTGAGAGATATCAAGGAACAAGAGGTTTATTTCGGCACCATTCCACTCATGACCAGTACCGGTACATTTGTGATCAATGGCACCGAGCGTGTTGTCGTAAGTCAGCTTCAGAGATCACCTGGTGTTTTTTTCGATCATGACGGAGGGAAAAGCCATGCAAGCGGAAAGCTGCTTTATTCAGCCCGTATCATCCCTGTCAGAGGTTCCTGGATCGACTTCGAATTTGATATAAAAGATATTCTGTATGTAAAAATCGATCGTAAACGCAAGTTTCCCGCCACATTGCTTTTGAAAGCCATAGGGGTCGAGGATATTCTCGGAAGCTTTTATGACCTGGATATATATCAATTGGAAGATGGATTGGCATACCGCATGGTCAATTCAAAAACCATGCTGGGGCAAAAGGCCACCAGGGATATATTGAATCCACAAACAGGCGATGTACTGGTCAAAAAAGGCGCCAAATTTTCCAAAAGTGTGCTGCGTAAGCTTGAAGAAAGCGGTATAGCCCGTATTGCGGTGGAAAGGGAGGAACTCGTTGGCAAGGTGGTCTGCTATGACGTGGTGGACCCTGTGTCCGGTGAGGTCCTTTTGCACTCCAATGATACCATCAAGGCGGAGCACCTTGACGGTTTTCTGCTGCATAATGTCCATGAATTGAAGGTGTTGTTTATGGACGGCCTCAATGTCAGTTCCTCCATAAGAGACACACTGTTGATGGATAAGACCAAAGACAGAAATGACGCATTGCTGGAGATATACAGACGTCTCAGGCCTTCAAGCCCATTGATCGTGGATGTGGCAGAGAAATTCTTCAATTCCTTGTTTTTCAGTCCAGAGACATATGACATCTCGGAGGTTGGAAGATATAAGATCAACCAACGACTCAAGCTTTCCGCACCTCTGTCCCAGAGGGTCCTTGCTGCCGAGGATATAATCGCTACCATAAAGGAACTGGTGAGGATCAAGGATGAAAAAGGGGTTGTGGACGATATCGACCATCTCGGCAACAGACGTGTGCGTTCTGTGGGTGAATTGGTGGAAAATCAGTACCGCATAGGATTGGTGCGCATGGAAAGGGCGATAAAGGAACGGATGGGCCTTCAGGATATTGATGCCCTTATGCCCAATGACCTGGTAAATCCCAAGCCTGTCACCTCGGTTTTGAAGGAATTTTTTGGTTCAAGCCAGCTTTCCCAGTTCATGGATCAGACCAATCCGCTTGCTGAAGTAACCCATAAGCGCCGTCTCTCCGCCCTTGGGCCCGGAGGTCTTTCTCGCGAACGGGCCGGTTTTGAGGTGAGGGATGTGCATGCCACGCATTATGGCCGTATCTGCCCCATCGAGACGCCGGAAGGCCCCAATATCGGCCTCATAGTCTCCCTGAGCGCCTTTGCCCGAGTGAACGATTATGGATTCGTTGAAACACCCTATAAAAAGATTGTAAACAGACAGGTGCAGCCTGAAGTCATATATATGACGGCATCTGAGGACCAGCAGGAGGTCATAGCGCCTGCAACTGTGCCCGTGGATGATCAGAACCGTGTCATTCCAGAGCGGGTTGGCGCCAGGGCAAAGGGTGATTTCATGCTGGTGTCGGCTGACGAGTTGACCGCCATGGATGTAGCTGCAAATCAGTTGGTCAGCGTGGCCTCTTCTTTGATTCCGTTTCTGGAGCATGACGATGCCAACCGCGCCCTAATGGGTTCCAACATGCAGAGGCAGGCGGTGCCGTTGCTTGTTTCCGAGGCGCCGTTGGTGGGTACAGGCATGGAACTGCATGTCGCCAGGGATTCCGGTGCCACCATAGTTGCAAAGGCGGATGGCTGGGTGGAGGATGTGGACGCCACTCGTTTAGTGGTGGTTTATGAAGAAAATCCTCAGGAGGGTATGGAACTGGATGCCTCCGGCCGCACCTCCAGATTGCAGGTGGATATACATAAACTCAAGAAGTTTCAAAAATCCAATCAGACCACCACACTGAATCAGAAGCCCCTGGTCTATGCAGGACAACGAATCAAAAAGGGCCAGGTGCTGGTGGATGGTCCCGCCACCGCCAACGGTGAATTGGCCCTTGGCCGAAATGTGGTGGTGGCCTTTATGCCTTGGCGTGGCTACAACTTTGAGGATGCCATCATTATTAACGAAAGGATAGTCAAAGAGGATATCTATACCTCCGTTCACATAGAGGAATTTGAGGTTGAGGCTCGGGATACCAAACTGGGCAGAGAAGAGATCACACGTGATATTCCAAATGTCGGCGAGGAGGCCCTTAAAAATCTGGATGAAAGCGGCATAATCTGTCTGGGCGCAGAGGTCAAGCCCGGTGACATATTGGTCGGCAAGGTCACACCCAAGGGTGAGACGATGCTCTCCGCGGAAGAAAAGCTGCTCAGGGCCATCTTTGGTGAAAAAGCTGGTAATTTCAAGGATACTTCCCTGCGCGTGCCTCCCGGTATCGAGGGCGTGGTGATAGATGCCAAGGTCTTCAGCAGAAAGGGTGTAGAGAAGGATATCAGGGCCAAGAGTAACGAAGACATGGAGATCGCCCGCATACAGAAGGACCAGGCGGACGAGCTGGCCATTATTCAGCGCGTGGCGCGTGAGAGACTTGCCCGTATTCTGACAGGCAAAAAGCCCGCTGTATCCATCAAGGACAGCAAGGGCAGGCTGCTTTTGGAGGCAGGCAGGGAGATTTCCAGCGAGTCCCTGGCGGATATCCCCCTTTATCGTTTGCACGATCTCATTCTGGAGGGCCAGAAGCGCCTGGATATGTCTGTCGCCGAGGTCCTGGCCTGGTATGAACAGGAAGATGAGCGCATTCGCCAGTTCTTTGAAGGCCGCATAGAAAGATTAAAAAAGGGGGACGAGCTGCCTCCTGGTGTCATAAAAATGGTCAAGGTGTATGTGGCCATGAAGCGTAAGTTGCAGGTCGGTGACAAGATGGCCGGCAGGCACGGCAACAAGGGTGTGGTTTCCAAGATTGTGCCGGTGGAAGATATGCCTTATTTCGCAGATGGGACGCCGGTGGACATCATTCTCAACCCCCTCGGCGTGCCGTCCCGTATGAATGCAGGCCAGATACTGGAGGTGCATCTGGGCTGGGCCACGCGTAATCTGGGTAAGCAGCTGATGGAGTTGGCCAGAGAATATAAAATAGACACAGTGCGCACCAGATTGAAGGAGTTTTTTGCAGACGAGGAACTGGAGGGCATGCTCTCCGGTCTTTCCGATGAAGAGTTGTCCAGGCTGTGTATGCGGTTTGAAAACGGCATTCCTGTGGCTACGCCTGTGTTTGACGGCGCTACGGAAGAGGATATCCATGAACTGCTTGCCTCTACTGGGCAACCCAGGACCGGCCAGATGACGCTTTATAACGGCATGACCGGTGAGCCGTTGGCCGAGCCTGTAACCGTAGGCATAATGTACATGCTCAAACTGCATCACCTTGTGGATGAGAAGATACATGCCCGTTCCATAGGCCCCTATTCACTTGTCACGCAGCAGCCGCTGGGCGGTAAGGCCCAGTTCGGTGGTCAGCGTCTGGGCGAGATGGAAGTCTGGGCCCTTGAGGCATACGGCGCCGCCCATGCCCTTCAGGAGTTTTTGACCGTGAAGTCCGACGATGTCAACGGACGTTCCAGGATGTATGAAAAGATCGTCAAGGGGAACAATCTGCTGGAGGCCGGACTTCCTGAATCCTTCAATGTATTGGTCAAGGAATTACAGGGGTTGTGTATGGATATGGAGCTGATCGAGTGATGCGGTCTTGTAGCTTGCCATTATGCATCCAGTCAAAGCGTTGTGACGGTGTGATTGGTCACGCCTGATCAGGATTGGGCGCAATGAATTGCGCCCCTACACTTTCGCCAGGAGTTTTCGATGGAAGAATTATTCCCTTTTTTTGCAGCACCCAAAGATCCTTTGAATTTTAAGGCAGTCAAGATATCCATAGCCTCTCCGGAAAAGATACTGGAGAGATCCCACGGGGAGGTCAAACAACCCGAAACCATAAATTACCGTACCTTCAAGCCGGAAAAAGACGGTTTGTTTTGTGCCAAGATATTCGGGCCTGTGAAGGATTACGAGTGTCTCTGCGGCAAATATAAACGCATGAAGCACCGGGGGGTCATCTGTGAAAAATGCGGTGTGGAGGTCATACAGGCCAAGGCGCGCAGAGAGCGTATGGGGCACATCTCCCTGGCGGCCCCCGTGGCACATATATGGTTTTTGAAGAGTCTTCCCAGCAAGATCGGTATGCTGCTGGATATGACTACCAAGGATCTGGAAAGGGTTTTGTATTTTGAGTCTTATATCGTCATTCATTCCGATACGCCTGAGCTCAAGGTTGGGGATGTCCTTTCTGAGGATGCCTATCATAAGTATTTGGAATTATTGGGTGATAAGTTTCAGGTTTCCATAGGGGCAGATGCGATCCGGTTTTTTTTGGAGAAATTGGACCTTCCTGCGCTGTCTGTAAGCCTGCGTGAGGAGATGTTGTCCACCCGTTCCGACCTTAAGCGTAAAAAGCTCGCCAAGCGTCTGCGCGTGGTGGACGCCTTCAAGGATTCAGGGAATCGTCCGGAGTGGATGATCCTTCATGAGGTCCCTGTTCTGCCGCCGGATCTCAGGCCGTTGGTGCCCCTGGATGGAGGCAGGTTTGCCACATCCGACCTGAACGATCTCTACCGTCGTGTCATCAACAGAAACAACCGGCTGAAACGTCTTCAGGAAATAGACGCCCCCGAGATCATCATTCGCAACGAGAAGCGCATGTTGCAGGAGGCGGTGGATGTCCTGTTCGACAACGGCCGCAGAGGCCGTGTGGTGACAGGCACCAACAAGCGTCCGTTGAAGTCAATTGCAGACATGCTGAAGGGTAAACAGGGGCGTTTCCGACAGAATCTGCTTGGAAAACGTGTAGATTATTCAGGAAGAACGGTCATTGTGGTGGGGCCTGAACTGCGTCTGTATCAGTGCGGTCTGCCCAAGCGTATGGCCATTGAGTTATTCAAGCCCTTCATCTATAACAAACTGGAAGAAAAGGGTCTGGTTACCACGATCAAGAGCGCCAAGAAGATGGTCGATCGGGAGGTCCCTGAGGTCTGGGATGCACTGGACGAGGTGGTTCGCGAGCATCCTGTCATGTTGAACAGGGCGCCGACCCTGCATCGTCTGGGCATACAGGCATTTGAACCGGTCCTCATCGAGGGAAAGGCTATTCAGCTTCATCCCCTGGTCTGTACGGCCTTCAACGCAGATTTTGATGGAGACCAGATGGCCGTGCATGTCCCGCTTTCAGTGGAGGCGCAGACTGAGGCACGTGTGTTGATGATGTCCACCAACAACATCCTGTCGCCTGCCAGTGGAGAACCCATTATCACAGCGTCTCAGGATATTGTTCTTGGCGTTTATTACATGACCCGTCAAAGACCTTTTGCCCTGGGAGAAGGCAAGTGTTTCAGCTCCAAGGAGGAGGTCATCATGGCCTGGCATCATGGTCAGGTGCACCTTCAGGCGGCAATCAAGGTCAGAATAAATGACAAACTTGTGGATACCACTGTGGGTCGGGTGTTGTTTGCCGATATCCTGCCGGAGGAGATTCCCTTTGAGGCCGTAAACAAGGTATTGCGGAAAAAGGACCTGGCTCAGCTCATAAATACCAGTTATCGGACAAGCGGTGTCAAAAAGACCATACTTTTTGCTGATCGTCTCAGGACCACCGGTTACTATTTTGCCACACTGGCGGGTATTTCAATCTGCCTCGACAACATGGTGGTGCCCGAACGCAAAGGTGAGTTGCTGCATAAGGCTCAGCTGGAGGTGGCTGAGGTGGCCAATCAATACAGCGAGGGTCTTATCACGGATGGTGAGCGGTACAACAAGGTCATAGACATCTGGAGAAGGGTGACCGATGAACTGGCCAGGGAGATGATGGATAATATCTCAAAGGTCACTTTTACGGGCCCAAACGGCGAAAAGGTGGTCGCTGACAGCTTCAATCCCATATTTATTATGGCGGATTCAGGGGCCCGAGGCAGCAAGGACCAGATCAAACAGCTGGCCGGTATGCGCGGACTCATGGCCAAGCCCTCCGGTGAAATTATTGAGACGCCCATTCAGGCCAATTTCAGAGAGGGTCTCAATGTCCTGGAATATTTTATTTCGACTCACGGCGCCAGAAAGGGTCTGGCCGACACAGCCCTCAAGACTGCGAATTCAGGATATCTTACCCGCAGACTGGTGGATGTGTCCCAGGATACCACCATCTATGAAGAAGACTGCGGCACCATAGACGGCATCGAGATGGAGCATCTCATCAAGGATGGTGAGATAGTGCAGAGAATGGGGGAGCGCATCCTGGGCCGTGTGGCCTTGTTCGATGTGGTGGATCCGGTGAGCGGTGAGGTCCTTGTGGCAGGGGGTGAAGAGATCACTGAAGCCGGTGTGAAAAAGATCGAGGATGCCGGCATATCGAAGGTGGACATCCGTTCCGTTCTGACCTGCCGCAGCCCCTATGGCGTATGCGCCAAGTGTTATGGTCGTGACCTTTCAAGGGGCCGGATGGTTGCCATGGGTGAGGCCATAGGTATTGTGGCGGCTGAATCCATCGGTGAGCCAGGTACCCAGCTGACCATGCGTACCTTCCATATAGGCGGCGCAGCAGGCGGTAAGGTTGAACAGGCCGACATCAAGACTCGCGGTAGTGGTGTAGTGCATTACGAGCGCATCAATTGCGTCAAAAACCGCCAAGGCAGAATGGTGGTGTTGAACCGCAATGGTGAATTGGTGATTCTTGGGCCCGACGGCCGTGAGATGGAGCGTTATCCGGTCATTTATGGCGCTGAACTCTTGGTTGAGGATGGGCAGACCGTAACCGAAGGGACAAAGCTGGCGGAGTGGGATCCGTTCAACACGCCTATCTTGAGTGAGGTGGCGGGCCGTGTAAAATTCGGTGACCTCATAGAAGGCGTGACCATTCAGGAAAATGTGGACATGATCACAGGCAGGTCCTTTCGCAAGGTGACAGGCAGTAAATCAGCGGATTATAACCCGCGCATCTCCATAAAAGATGGCGCCAAGACCATCAAGCTACCCGGAGGGAAGGGCGATGCCCGTTATGTCCTGCCTGTGGGGGCTATTGTGTTGGTGAATGAAGGAGATGAAATAGCCGCGGGTGAAATACTGGCGAAGATGCCTCGCGAGACTACCAAGACCAAGGATATTGTCGGTGGTCTGCCTCGTGTCGTGGACCTGTTCGAGGTGAGAAAACCCAAGGAATACGCCATGATCTCCGAGATTGACGGTGTGGTATCCTTTGGCAAGGACATGAAGGGCAGAAGACGTGTTGTGGTAACGCCTGATGTAGAGGGCGCCGAACCAAAGGAATATCTGGTGCCCAAGGGCAAACATGTCAGTGTGCACGAGGGCGACTATATTCGCGCCGGCGAGCCCATAATAGACGGCATCGTAAACCCGCATGACCTGTTACGCGTCAAGGGTATCAAGGCGTTGGCCAGCTACCTGGTGGATGAGATACAGGAGGTTTACAGGCATCAGGGCGTCAAGATAAACGACAAGCATATAGAGGTGATAGTGCGTCAGATGGTGCGCAGGGTGAGAATAACAGATGTGGGTGACAGTATCTTTATGCTTGGCGAGCAGGTGGAGCACAGGAAATTCGAGGAAGAAAACGAGAAATTGATGGCTGAAGGCCGCAGACCAGCGGTTGCAGAACCGATGTTGCTGGGCATTACACGCGCCTCGCTGACCACCTATAGCTTCATCTCGGCGGCTTCTTTCCAGGAGACCACCAAGGTCCTGACCGATGCCTCCATAGCAGGCAAGGTGGACTATCTCAGGGGTCTGAAGGAGAATGTCATCATGGGAAGACTCATTCCCGCAGGTACAGGCATGGTGTATTACAAAGACAAGGAAAGACGCAGAAAAAAGTCGAGAAAGGCGGCCTGATGCAATGAATGAGCCTGCCAATACTCACCACAATGAACCTGCGAACGGGCTGCGTGCCCTGATTCCGCCGGAATATACCGCTGTATATGAAAGATTGTCTTCCAAATACGTGCTGGGTCTTGAGGATGTGACCATTCGCGAAAGACGTTTCCGTTTTGTCTGTGTTCAGGACCTGGAGCCGCTTCTGGCCGGCAAGGACCTGTTTGCATCTGTTTCCGACTTTCCATTCTGGGTCAAGATATGGGACGCCTCTGTTGCATTGGCCGATATGGTGGCCAGATTGCCGTTAAAGCCTGGCGTTCGTGTCCTGGAGGTTGGAGCCGGTCTGGGTATAACAGGCGTGGTGGCGGCCGCTTTCGGCTGTAATGTCACCATTACGGATATTGAAGAGGATATCCTGGATTTTTCCAGGCTTTCAGCCGTAATAAACGGCTGCACAACGGTCTCTCATGCAAGACTGGATTGGCTGTCACCCTCCGCCGGCCTGAATAAATTTGATATGATCCTGGGTTCGGAAGTGCTGTTCAACGAGCGGTTTTTCCTGCCGCTTTTAAATGTATTCAATCAGCTTTTGGCACCTGGTGGAGTGATATATCTTGCGCATTCAGCGGACAGGAAAAGCCTTGCCCGGTTTCTGCCCCTTTGCGCCAAGGATTATGATATCGCATTGCAGAAGAAGACCTTGAAGGCAGGGGAGGAGCAGTCGAAAATCGTTCTCACCCGTTTGAAGTATAGAGGGGACCTCTAAAAATTGCCTTTTCGCCTTTGAGCAACGCAGTTATGCCAACAAAATAAAGATAAGGGGAAGAGAAATGCTTAAATCTATTCTAACAGGTTATATCGAAAGTGCTTTATCTTATGCAGAATATGACAAACTTGAGGATGGCACTTTTTCCGGTCGCATTCCTTTATGTAAAGGGGTCATTGCTTTCGGGAAAACGCTACGCGAATGTGAGGCTGAATTACAATCTACCTTAGAGGATTGGATTCTGGTCGGTTTGAAGTTGGGGCATCAACTTCCGGTTATCGAGGAGTATGATATGAATCGGGAACCTACTTATGAGTCAATGGCAACCATGTAAACGTAGAGTTTTTATAAAGCGACTACGACAACTCGGTTTTGAAGGGCCTTATTCAGGAACACGTCATCAGTTTATGGTTTATAAGAATCACCGTTTAAGTATCCCCTCAGACGTGGAGTATTCTATTCCTCAATTGCGTATGATGATCAATGAAGTAAACTCAATAATAAAGAGAGATATCCAAGCTGACGAATGGAATAATCTGGCATAACAAAGCGCTCCACCTGACCGCTATTCCGCTGCGCTCCATAGCGGCAGGTGAGCTTGGTCGTTATCGGGCGAAAATTCTATTTTTTCGAGGTTCCCTTCCGCTCAAACCGTTTCTTGCCCGGCTGGTTCACCGGCGGCATCCTGAATGTCGCCTGCCTGTCCCTCAGATTCGGACGGTTTGTTCCTGTTCAGTCTCTGTTGCCGTTTTTCGTCCATTTTTTTCTTTTTTTCCAGTTCTTTTTTGCGTTTTTCAAATTGATAGGCGTTTCTGGCCATTGGAGCCTCCTTTAAAATAGTGTTGGCGTGTTTTTGAGTCGGGCTGTCGTTCTGTCTTTACCTATGATTACGAGGCATTCGAACAGGCCTGGTCCTACTGATTGACCTGTCACAACTGTTCTGATGGCATTGATCAGGGTGCCTGATGCGATATTCCGCTCTGCGATAAAGTCTCTGACGGCCTTTTCAGTGGTTTCGAGCGTCCATGAATCGAGTCTTTCCATGCGTTCGGCCAGTTGAGGCAGCCATTCGGTCAGCTGCGGGTGTTTAAGGACATTCTTTTGTAATGCCTTTGAATCCATGGGAAAGTTGTCGGAGAAATAGGCGGCACCCAGTGTGGCGAAGTCATTGAGGGTATGAAAGCGTTGGCGGATAAGATCGATGGTCGAATAATACCAGGCCTTTTGCGTGGTCAGGAATGTCTCATCGAAGATATCAGCGGCTTTCAGCACGGCATTGACCCATGGCTCCAGCTCATTCAACGGCATGGTTTTGATATAGTGGGCGTTTATGGAAATGGCCTTGGGGTCAGTGAAGAATTTTGCATCGCCCGGCGTGTAGTTGAAGATGGAATTGGACCTGCTGACCCCTTCCAGAGAGAAGGCGTCTATCAGTTCTTGTTTGGAAAATATCTCCCTGTCATCGGAGGTATGCCACCCAAGTAAGGCGAGAAAGTTTACCAATGCCCACGGCAGGAAGCCCTTTTCCCTGTAAAATTGGACAGATACCACCTCACCATGAGTGCGTTTGGATATCTTGCGCTTCTGCAGGTCCAGTGTGAGAGGCATGTGGGCGAACTGCGGTAATTTGGCGCCAAGGGCCTTATAGATGAGTATCTGCCTGGGTGTGTTGGCAAGGCCGTCCTGCCCGCGAATCACATGGGTGATGCGGTCGTTGATGTCATCCACCGCATTGGAGAGCAGATAAAGGGGGCTGCCGTCCGAGCGCAGGATCACGAAGTCTTCTATGTCTTCATATTTTCTTTCAATGGGGCCGTAAACGAGATCGTTGAAGATCAGGGATTCCTGCATGTCAGGGATTTTGAAGCGCACCACATAGGGAATGCCTGCCTGTTCCTTGCGGGCGATCTCCTCAGGGGAGAGATTGCGGCACGTCCTGTCATATTTGTATGCCTGTTTCGATGCTATGGCCGCCTCTTTTTTGGCCTCCAATTCCTCTTTTGTGCAGAAACACTTATAGGCATGTCCTGATTCCAGCAGGAGCTGGGCGGCCTGTCTGTGCGCATTCAGATTGGCGCTCTGAAAATACGGTCCCTCATCCCATTCCATGCCGAGCCACTTGAGGCCGTCCAGAATGCCCTGAATAGAGTCCTGTGTGGATCGTTCCGCGTCCGTATCCTCGATGCGAAGTATGAATGTTCCATTGTGTTTTTTGGCGAAGAGCCAGTTGTAGATGGCGGTTCTTGCACCGCCTATATGCAGATAGCCCGTGGGGCTGGGGGCAAAGCGCACACGCACCTGTTCCATGACGAATCCTTTCATTTTAATTGGAATATATCCCTTGATTCATGCAGTCCGGCTGCATTTTTGTAAAAAAAGCATTATAATTCAAAAATTGATTTTATCCATAGTTAACGGTATTCAACCACATAATTTTATGTCTATTTTCAAGATAAAGAGTGATTTTAATCCGGCAGGACATCAGCCCGCAGCCATTTCCAGCCTGGTGCATGAATTGGAAAAGGGGTCGAGGCATCAGGTGCTGTTGGGAGTGACCGGTTCCGGCAAGACATTTACCATGGCCCATGTCATCGCTCAGATGGATAAGCCTGCCCTGGTTATGGCCCCCAACAAGACCCTGGCCGCCCAGCTCTTCGAGGAATTCAGGGAGCTGTTCCCTGAAAATGCCGTGGAATACTTTGTGAGTTATTATGACTATTATCAGCCGGAGGCCTATATCCCCCAGTCCGATACATATATTGAAAAGGATTCCGCCATCAATGATTTCATAGACCGGCTTCGTCATTCCGCCACCCGGTCGCTTCTTACCCGCCGCGATGTGATCATAGTGGCCAGTGTATCCTGCATATATGGGCTTGGTTCCCCTGAAGAATATGAAAGAATGCAGCTGTATCTGCGAGTGAATGACGAAAGGCCCCGTGAGGAGATTTTGTCCCGCCTAGTCTCCATGCTGTACCAGAGAAACGAGGTGGATTTCCATCGCGGCACATTTCGTGTCATGGGTGATATCATCGACATCTTCCCTGCCCATGAGGAGGAACATGCAGTTCGTGTAGAGTTGTTCGGCGACACCATAGAGGCCGTCAGCCTGATAAATCCCCTGCGCGGGAATGTGGTGGCCCGGCTGCGGGATGCGGTTATATATCCCACCAGTCACTATGTCACATCCGGCGGTAGACTGGATGAGGCCATTCGTAATATAAAGCTGGAACTGGATGAGCGGCTGCTCTTTTTTGAGTCCCAGAACCGGCTGGTGGAGGCCCAGAGACTGGAGCAGCGCACTCAATTAGACATAGAAATGCTCTCTGAATTAGGTTACTGCCACGGTATCGAGAACTATTCCAGGCACCTCTCAGGCAGGCCTCCTGGAGTGGCCCCTCCCACCCTGATAGATTATTTTCCCAAAGACTTCCTGTTGTTCATAGACGAAAGTCACATCACCGTTCCGCAGATCGGAGGCATGTATGCAGGAGACCGATCGCGCAAGACCACTCTGGTGGAGTATGGTTTTCGGCTGCCTTCAGCCCTGGACAACAGGCCCCTGCGATTTGAGGAGTTCGAAACCATGGTGAATCAGGTCGTTTATGTCTCGGCCACTCCCGGGCCCTATGAGCTTGCAAAGGCAGGAGGCCGGGTGGTGGAACAGATCATACGCCCCACAGGTCTGCTGGACCCAGAGATTCAAATACGACCTGCAAGGAATCAGGTGGATGACCTGCTGGAGGAGATTCACTTGCGCATTGAGCGTAACGAGCGGGTACTGGTGACCACACTCACCAAGCGCATGGCGGAGGAATTGACGGAATTTTACGGAAGTCTTGGCATAAAGGTGGCCTATATGCACTCCGACATCAAGACAGTGGAGCGTAGCCGTATCATTCAGGCCCTTCGGGAGGGTGAATTCGATGTGCTTGTGGGTATTAACCTGTTGCGGGAGGGGTTGGACATGCCGGAGGTTTCGCTTGTGGCGGTGCTGGATGCGGACAAGGAGGGCTTTTTGCGTTCCGAGCGTTCCCTGATTCAGACCGCGGGTCGCGCTGCACGCAATTCAAGGGGGTTGGTGCTTCTATATGCAGACAGAATAACGGACAGCATTCGCCGTGCTGTCTCGGAGACCAATCGCAGGCGCACCATTCAGGCCGAGTACAACAAGGCGCATGACATCACCCCTGTCACCATTCAAAAGACTCGAAAACCCACGCTCTTTTCCATCTATGAACAGGATGTGCAGGAGATCGCCCCGGATATGGTGGAGGAGTTTTCGGAGGCAGGTCTTCGAGAGGAGATGGGCAGGTTGGAGATAGAGATGAAGGATGCTGCCAGGAACATGGAGTTCGAGCGCGCTGCTGTCCTGAGGGACAGGCTGAAGCGGCTCAGGGGAATGAGCGCATCGAGTGGCGAAGGGCCGCAATATGGAATTCATGAGTGATTTCAAGGGATTTTTGCTGAAGGGCCGATGGATATGGCTGTTTTTGAGTTTGACCGCTGTTTTTTTAGGGCTGGCCTTTCTCGAATATGAAAAACGGCCGGTGTCCGATGACAAGGGCACTGTGCTGTTGGAAATAGTCCCCGGCATGTCCTTGAGTGAGATACCGGCGCTCATGTATCAAAAGGGTGTCATAAGAAACAGATGGGCCTTTTACTGGGGTGTGTTGCAGAAAAACGCCTTTCACCGTATTCAGGCAGGCGAATACGAGTTGTCACCATCCATGACGTTGAATGAGGTGCTGGACATCCTGATCAAGGGATTGGTGAAGCGATATGCAGTGGTGGTGCCGGAGGGATTTAATGTCTTTGACATTGCAAGACGCCTGAATGAAATGGGGCTCTGTTCCTCCAGTGCATTTTTACGCATCTCACATGACCCGGAATTTTTGAGGCGTGTGGGTGTGGATGCCGACAGTCTGGAGGGATATCTGTTTCCGGATACCTACTGGTTTGTGAAAAAGACCTCTGTAGAGAGGATTGCAGAGGCAATGATCAGACGTTTCTGGCAGGTCTGGAACGAAAATGGTTATGCAACTCGTGCAAGGTCCATGGATATGCGAGTCAAGGATGTCCTGACCCTTGCATCCATCATAGAGAAGGAAACAGGCATTCGCGAGGAGCGTCCTCTGGTATCGGCGGTGCTCTGGAATCGTCTGCGCAAAGGGATGCCCCTTCAAGCCGACCCTACCGTGATCTATGGTCTGCTTTCCGAAGATGAGCCCGCCAGGGATACAATAACAGCAGCTGACCTGCGCACTCCAACGCCTTACAATACCTATGTCATAAAGGGTATGCCCAAAGGGCCTATCTGCAATCCAGGCAAGGCCTCCATCGAGGCCGCTCTGTCCCCTGCCGATGTGCCCTATCTGTATTTCGTGGCCCAGGCGGATGGCTCTCATCATTTTTCTTCTGATCTGAGGGAACACAACGCCGCAGTTTACCGGTACCGCCGTGAGCTTGCAGACAAAGATACGGGGCATTGAATCTGCCCTTTCAGGGTGATGACGGGGGAAAATTTTCCGTTAGATTCACCACTTTATACCACCATATCCGCATAGTCGTGCCTCTTGTTTTTATCAATAAAACCAAATGGTTATATTCATAATAAAATTTTAATGCCGCTGCTCTTCTTTCTATGCCCAATGGCGCCTCGTAAAGTTTGTTTTTTTTAAAAAAATACCCTTGACATTCCTTCTAAAAAGCTCATATAGTGGCAGCCAGTGGTACAAAGTGGTGTAAAGAGGGAGACATGTTCAGGGGCAGATCCAGCCATACACTCGATGCCAAGGGACGTTTGAGCATACCGTCGCGGTTCAAGGATGTATTGCGCTCGCGTTACAATTCAGATGTCCTTGTCATTACTACACTTCCTACCTGTCTTGCCGCCTATCCCATGGATGAATGGCGTAAACTGGAGGAAAATTTCGGCAGATTTGACCTAGTATCCCCTCCGGAGGTTTTGTCTTTTCAGCGTTATTTTCTGGCAGGTGGCATAGAGTGTCCTGTGGATGGTCAGGGAAGGACCTTGTTGCCCGTTCATCTCAGGGAAGAGGCAGGTATAGATAGAGAGGTGGTGCTCTGTGGAATGCTTAAATACTTCGAGATATGGAGTAAACCAGCTTTGGATGAAGAACTCAAGAAGGCCCGTAATAATTTCGAACAACACACCCGTCTTATCTCCCCCATCACCTCAAGATGAGAGCACTGAAGGGCTGCATGTCCCTGTTCTCCTGAACGAGGTTTTGAGCGGTTTAGATCTGAAACCTGGTGGTTTTTATGTGGACGGCACCACAGGCATGGCGGGTCATTCAGCGGCCATGCTGAAGGCATGTCCTGATATCCGTCTTTTGTGTCTGGATTGGGATGCGGAATCCCTTGACAAGGCCAGGGATCGCCTGGGACAGGAAGGGTTGGCCGGCACCAGGGTGTTGTTTGTGCAAGGAAATTTCTGTGATTTGCCGGAGATATTGGAGGGTGAGGGCATAGATATGGTGGACGGTATTCTGCTGGATCTCGGCATATCGTCATATCAGCTCGATAGCAGTGACAGGGGGTTCAGCTTTCTGAGGGATGCGCCATTAGATATGCGAATGGACCGTTTTTCCTCTGTCACGGCAGCGGATATGGTGAACGGGCTTCCGGAGGAGAATCTGGCCAATCTTATCTATGAGTACGGAGAGGAGCGGTGGTCACGACGGATTGCACGGGCTATAGCGGCCAGACGCAGGGAACTGCCTTTTCAGACAACGCTGGACCTGGCTCATGTGATCGCCCAGGCTGTTCCCAGGAGATTCCACGGCAGGCACTTACACCCAGCCACCAGGACATTTCAGGCCCTGCGCATAGCTGTAAATATGGAGATGGACAACCTGCGCAATGCCCTGAATAGACTCCCTGCGTGCCTGAGTCCGAAGGGCAGATTTTGTGTTATTTCCTTCCATTCGCTGGAGGATCGTATGGTCAAGGATACATTCAGAAGTCATGCGCTTCTGCAGAATCTGACCAAGAAGCCGATAACCCCTTCCGATGTCGAGATTTCTGCAAACCCGAGGTCAAGAAGCGCCAAGTTACGAGTCGCAATGCGTATAGATCATTAAAGGAGGTAGTGAGGAGATGAGTTATCGTGTAGGTGCAGTCCGGTTTCCCCAAAGACAGTTTTCAGAGTCATGGGTCGCAGGTCGTGCATTGCGGCCCGGCCTGTCCAGGTATCTGTCCGTAAGTATTTCCTTGAATGATGTTTTGCTTTGTCTGTGTCTGGTTTTTCTGCTGGGTTTGCAGGTTCTGATCAATTCTTATATCAGCCAAATGCGGGGACAGAGTGCTGTTATCGAGACTGAGCTGAGCCGCAGCATCTCGAAAAACGCTCTGCTGCAGGCGGAAGAAAAACAGCTGAAGACAGTGAGCAATATCGCGCTGTCGGCACAGAAAATGGGGCTTAATCCCCCACAGAAGCATCAGATTGTCCGTATGACGGCAGAACTTAAGTAGCAGACACACTTCCGCTCATATCGTTGAGAGGCCATGAGGCATAAGAGACGCGAGCCTTACAGATTTTTACTGGTGGCCTTCTGTTTGCTTGGGGTATTTGGGGCATTGTGGTATTGGCAGGCCTTTCATAAGACAGGCGGCGAAGACGGCGGAAAAAGATATAAAAATGCAGTGGCCGGCGCTGCTGTGCAGTTCAGACGGAGTATAGTGGATCGTGCCGGTGCGGTGTTGGCTGATCAGGCCGCTTCTCTTTCGGTATGCGTCAATCATGTCAACGCGGCTCCCTTGGAGCAATGGTGTGAATTGGCCGCCTCCATTTTACATATGAAATGTGAGGATATCCGTTCCAGATTTATCAGCACGCAGGGTTTTGTCTATCTCAAACACGACATCAGCGAGACTGAGGCAGCCGGATTGAAAAAAGCGGGGATCCCCGGCATCAATATACTGGAGATTATGCACAGGACATATCTGGATGGTCCGCTTTTCGCCCATGTCATCGGCTTTGTGGATCAGAAGGGCAGGGGGTTGGACGGCGTCGAGTATCAGTATGACGAGATATTGCGCGACAGATCCCGTACCGTCTTTCCTGTCACAATAGAAAGAGGTCTTCAGAACTTAGTCAATAACGTGCTTAAAAGACAGTTGCAGATATTTCAGGGAGACAGCGGTTGTTTCGTGGTCATGGCCATAGAAAACGGTGAGATACTGACATTGGTCAATGTCCCTTTTTATGACCCTGAAAGATATTGGGAGTATGACAGGTCTAAGTATCCGAATTTCGCCATATCGGCCAGGCTTAATCCGTCTTTCTTTCCCGTGTTTTTGCAGTGGTTTGCGCAAAAAAGGGCTGTTTTGAATCATCCTAAAAGGTCGTCGCCGGGTCAAACGCCGGAAAAGGGCGGTGCAGCGCTGCCCGATTACAATGTCGCCCCCGGTGCCTGGAACGACGTAGCATTCGGGGCGTTTCGCATGTATAGCCCGTGGCCTGAGTCTGAGCTGCGGGGGATGGTCTTTCAGCAGGACATATTGAATGACCTCTGGGGATTGGGTTTCGGTCAGGTTACAGGCATAGACCTTCCGGGAGAAGAGGCCGGAAGCCTGCCTGCAAGTATGGCTGGCACTTGGGATGCCGTATTGGAACAGCATATGGAGGCCAGCCCTGTCCAGACGCTGCGGGCGTTTTCGGCATTGATAAACAGGGGTAAATTGGTACCGCCTCATGTGGCCTTGATGGATTTCAATAATAGTGTCTTAAAAAAAATCAGTTATTGGGACGGCGGTATGGTTACAGGGCCGAAGGCTGTGCCCCTTACCGAGGAACTGGGTATGAGATTGCGTGAGGCGTTTGCCAATGAGGACGGCCTGCCCCTGGTATTTGCAGCCCCGTCTTCTGTGCGGAAAGATAACAGTATGCAGGTCACCGCCCTTGGCTTTTATCCGCAGCATGCGCCTGTGGTGTCATATATCTTTGTGATGGATGGAGTGCAGCACCTGCCGGATCAGTATTTTCAACTGTTGAAACCCTTGAAAGACGTGGCGGCCAAGGCAGCCCGTTTCCCATTGGATGGATGACATGAACCGGACCTCTGAAGGGCCCCTCAAACAGCTTTTGAGCCTCATCAAACAGGGTAAGGTGTCGGGTGTCACATCGGATTCCCGGCAAGTGAGACAGGGGTATGTCTTTGTGGCTATGCCGGGCAGCCGATTGAATGGCTGTGATTTCATAGCCGATGCCATAAAAAACGGCGCCTCCTTTGTGGTGCTGCCAAAGAATACGGCCTTGCATGCGCCGCCGTCTCAGGCCGCTCGAGCTGCCTTTGTCGAGGTGCCTGATGTGAGGGATGCCCTGGCCCGACTGGCTGCTGCATTTTACGGCTTCAACACCGGCACCTTGCGACTTATCGGCATCACCGGCACCAATGGCAAGACCACCATTTCATACCTGCTGGAGTCCGTTTTTCAGACAGCCGCGATACAGACAGGTGTTATGGGCACCATCAACACCCGCTTCAAGGGTGTCGAAAGGCCGTCTATGCTCACCACGCCCGATGTTGTGACCTTGCACCGGACCCTGCGGGAGATGAGCGATGCCGGTGTGGAGGCCGTGGTAATGGAGGTTTCATCCCATGCCCTGGACCAGAGGCGTGTGGCCGGTTGTAATTTTCATGCCGCGATCTTCACAAACCTGACCCATGACCACTTGGATTATCACAGGGATATGGAGGCCTATTATCAGGCCAAGCGCAGATTGTTTACGGAATACGCCCCGGAAATTTCCATCGTCAATATAGATGACGCCTATGGCAAAAGGCTCTGGAACGAGATTGAAGGCCGAAAAATCAGCTATGGTTTTCATGGGCAGGCCATGGTGAGGCCTGTGTCCTATGCCTCAAGTCTTCATGGCATTCAAATGGAGGTGGCCACGCCCCTGGGGCCGCTTTCCATTGTCTCTTCTCTGGTGGGCCGTTACAACATCTCCAATATACTGGCGGTAATCGCTGCATCCATCGGCATCGGCATAGAAAAGAGTTCCATCGAGGAGGGTATAGCCGCCCTTTCCGGTGTGCCTGGAAGATTGGAGCCCATACGTTTTGAAGGGATTCATGCCTTTGTGGATTATGCACATACGCCTGACGCCTTATTCAATGTCTTGCGGGAACTTTCAGACCTGAAGATGAATGCAAGGCTCTTGTGCGTGTTTGGATGCGGTGGCGACAGGGACAGGTCCAAACGGCCGGAAATGGCGCATATCGCCGCTTCGTGGGCAGACGAGGCGGTCATGACCTCCGACAACCCTCGAAGCGAGGATCCAAACAGCATACTTCTTGAGATGTGGCGGGGTCTTTTCCCGTGGCCTGAGGAAAGGCGGTGCCGGGTTCATGTGGAGCCGAATCGCAAAAAGGCCATAGCCTTGGCCTGCTCCTTGGCGCGAGAAGGGGATTGTATCCTGGTGGCCGGCAAAGGCCATGAAACCTATCAGGAGATAGCCGGTGTGCGCCATGCCTTCGATGACAGGCTTGTGCTTCAGGAGTCTCTGCAAAATCGCATCGGAGTATTGCCTGAATTTACTCTTGAGGATATAACTAACGCCCTTGGTATCGCCCCCTCGGTCCATTTGAGCGGCAATATCGCTTCACACAGCATCTCTCATGACAGTCGCAGCCTGTATCCGTCTCAAATCTTTTGGGCGTTGAACGGGTTGCGTTTCAAGGGAGTGGATTTCGTCAAGGAGGCCGTGCAAAAGGCCGCGATTGCCGTGGTGGTGAACGAGCAGGACAGGCATGCGGTGGCTGGCATTTCACAGGATACTCCGGTGTTTTTTGTGCCGGACAGCCTGTATGCCCTGGGAGAGATGGCGCGGTTTCACCGCAGGAGAAGCGGCTATCGCGTTATAGGAGTTACTGGCAGTTGCGGCAAGACCACCACAAAAGAGATGATAGCCTCCATTTTGGGCCAGAGGGCCCGTGTTTTGAAGACGCAGGGCAACTACAACAACCTGATAGGGCTGCCGCTGACCATTCTCGATTCACCCGGAAACGAGGACTGGGCCGTACTTGAGATGGGTATGAATCAGCCAGGAGAGATAGGGAGGCTTTGTGAGATAGCCGGGCCGTGTGTGGGTGTGATCACCAATGTCAAACCCGTGCATCTGGAGGGTCTGGGCGACATTTACGGCGTGTTGCGGGAGAAGACGGCCTTGTGGCGCGGCATGGATGAAAACGGTCTGGCGGTAGTGAATCTGGATGACGCCCTGCTTGCAGAAAGCGCAGGCCGGCTGGGCGGTGCGGTGCAGAAAATCGGCTATAGTCTGCATGAAGGGCCGGCGGCACAGCTTGATTTGAACCGGTTGGTTTACTTGAAAAAATGGTCTGTGCTCGAAAACGGCACCAGATTGGAACTGGCCGTTCGTGATGCGCAGCAGGGGGAGCAGGTGTTTTCGGCGGAACTGAAGCTGATAGGCATTGCGAACCTGCAAAATGCCCTGTGTGCCGCCGCCACTGCCATCGGCCTTGATTACGATATTCAATCCATGGTGCGGGCGGTGCAGGCGGGGCTCGAGGCAGTGAGGCCTGTAAAGGGCAGACTGGAGTTGAAGGCATTTGCAAGGGGGCTCTATATCATCGACGATACCTATAACGCCAACCCTGCCTCCATGGAACTCGCCCTTCAGACATTGAAGCTCTGGGGAAGGGGCGAGCTGTGGGCGATACTCGGCGATATGTTTGAGCTTGGAGTGAATGCAGAGGCCTATCACGCTCAAGTGGGCCGATTGGCCGCTGCCTGTGGTTTGAACCGGCTGTTTGTAGCCGGGGGTTTTGCAAACACTATGGCGAACGCCGCCTTTGAGGCTGGTATTTCTCCGGATGCGGTGCGTGTATATGAAAATACGGAGGCCCTGGTGAGTGCAGTGAGTTTAGGCGGTCTTGGCCTTCAAAACGGGCTTGCAGAAGGAGAGATCACAATCCTGGTCAAGGCCTCTCGGGGAATGGGTCTGGAAAGGGTTGTGCAGGCCGTCAAGGACATCTTGGAAAAGGATTGATATGCTTTTTTGGCTTTTGTATCCATTACATACCTATTGGGCGTTCTTCAATGTCTTCAGATACATAACATTCAGAACGATCTATGCCGCCCTCACCGCCATGTGCATAGTTCTGCTTCTGGGGAAATGGTTCATTCGCAGGGTGCAGGAGCTTCAGATGGGCCAGGTCATCAGGGACGACGGGCCGCAGAGCCATCTGGCCAAGGCAGGTACGCCCAGTATGGGGGGGATCCTGGTGATAGGTGCCATTTCCATTGCCACTCTGCTCTGGGCGGATATTGCCAATCTGCTGGTGTGGGTCAGCCTTTTTGTGATGTGGGGCTTCGGTCTAATCGGTTTGATAGACGACCTGCAGAAGGTCATGAAGAGGCACAGCCGCGGGCTTCAGGGCAGATGGAAACTGGTGGGACAGATCTTTTTCACCCTGGTGGCGGGCTACCTGATCTATACGTTCGGCGATTGGAATACACAGGTGAGCGTGCCGTTTTTTAAGGAATTTCGGCCTGATATCGGTATATTTTACGTATTTTTCGCGATTTTGGTGGTGGTCGGTGCCTCCAATGCAGTAAATCTGACGGATGGTCTGGATGGTCTGGCCATAGGCCCTTTTGTGGTGGTGGCAGCGGTTTACACCCTTTTCAGCTATCTGGCCGGGCACAGTTCCATAGCCTCGTATCTACAAATTCCATACATTCCGGGGGCTGGAGAGCTTGCGGTGTTCTGCGGTGCAATGGTCGGAGCCGGTTTGGGGTTTCTGTGGTACAACTCCTACCCTGCCTCCATCTTCATGGGGGATGTGGGGTCGTTGGGATTGGGAGGTGCCCTGGGTGCGGTGGCTGTGCTGGTGAAACAGGAGATGCTCCTGGTGATTGCAGGGGGTATATTTGTTTTGGAGGCCGTTTCGGTCATGTTGCAGGTGGGCTATTTCAAGGCCACCGGCGGTAAGCGCATCTTTCGCATGGCGCCTATTCACCATCATTTTGAGCTCAAAGGCTGGAAGGAGCCCAAGGTTATAGTGCGGTTCTGGATTATATCCATTATTTTGGGCCTGATAGCCATCAGTACACTGAAATTGAGATGAGTGACAGGCGTAACATATTGATTTTAGGGGCTGGTATCTCCGGCCAGGAGACGGCTCGCTGGGCCGTCGGCCAGGGTTTCGGTGTCATGATCAGCGATGTGAAGCCGTTTGAGGCATGGAATGAAGGGTTTCGTGCGTGGTGTGAAAAAAACGGCGTTGAAATGGAGGCTGGTGGGCACAGCTGTCATGGATTGGAGCATTTTGACCTGCTGGTGGTGAGCCCGGGCATAGATCTGAAGATAGATGTCATAAGGGCGGCTATGGCATTGGGTATTCCTGTGGCAGGCGAGCTTTTTTTGGCGGCAAGCCTGTGGCAAGGCCCGATTTTGGCCGTTACCGGTACAAACGGCAAGACCACGACCACAAAACTGGTGGGAGATATATTGCAGCGCATGGGTGTAAACCATGTGGTGGCTGGAAACATAGGCCGTCCCCTGATCTCATTGGTTAATGAATGCCGCGATCAAGTGGCTGTGCTGGAGGTGAGCAGTTTTCAGCTGGATACCTTTTTGAATGAGCCGGTTTTGGGGCTGCCCATGCCGAGGTTTCATGGCTTTGCTGTTTTGAACATAGCGCCGGATCACCTTGACCGCTACGATGGTTTTCATGAGTATGCGGCCAGTAAACTGAAGGGATTGCATTTTTTGAGTGAAGGCGCAAAGGCGGTGGTGAATGCAGGGCTTTTCGCCTCTTTGGCAGACTTTGATATGGCATCCACCGAATACAGGACCTTCGGGCTTGAAAGGCGCGGCAGGTCCGGGGCAGTGATAGGCAGCGGTCTTATCGAGCTATACGGCATGAACGGTGTGGAGACATATGATACCGCTGAGTGGCGTCTCAAGGGCCTTCATAATCTGGAAAATCTGGCGGCAGCCATCTTGCTTGTGCGTTCTCTTTATGAGGCGAAGCAGGCAGGGCCAGGCATTGCGGCCTCTATTGCCGCCTTTGAGCCTCCGGCCCACAGGCTTCAGCTGGTGGCTGTGATAAACGGAGTGGATTTTTACGATGACTCCAAGGCCACCAATGTGGCGGCTGTGCATACAGCTCTTTCCGCCATGGACAGGCCGGTGGTGCTCCTGGCAGGCGGCAGGGGTAAGGAAGAGGCATACGATGGTTTAAGGGATTGGGCGGAAAAAGGGCGTATCAAGGCGGTGGTTACCCTGGGAGAAGAGGGCCCTGCCATCGCTAGGGTCTTTGAGGGCGCCTGCCCTGTTTATGAAGTGACGGAGATGACGAGCGGGCTTTCCGCCATGGAAATGGCTGTCAGAAGGGCAATGGATTTAGCTGAACCAGGCGATGTGGTACTTTTGGCCCCTGCCTGCGCCAGTTTCGACCTGTTCAGGAGCTATGCTGAGCGTGGGGATGTGTTTCAAGCGGTCGTAAACAGATTTTCAGCAGAGGGATTGCACCATGCTTAGACTGGCCGTAGCAGGCGGGGGCACAGGCGGCCATGTGTTTCCGGGTATGGCGGTTATAGAGGCGCTCAGGGCCGAAATGCCTGTGGATGTACTATGGATCGGCACAGGCAGGCCCATGGAAAAGGCCCTGCTCGACTCCAGGGGGTGGGATTACAGGGTGTTGGCTGTGAGACCTCTGACGGGTTTTCAGTGGATATCCAGGCTTAAAAGCCTGTTGACCCTGCCGTATTATGTGGCCTTGGCCCGCAAATGGCTGAAGGAGTTCAAGCCACATGTGGTACTGGGGGTGGGGGGCTATGTCTCAGGCCCGGTGTTGGTCGCCGCATGGCTTTTGGGGATACCGGCTGCCTTGCACGAGCAGAATATGCTTCCAGGACTTGCAAACCGCATATCCGCCCGATTTGTCAGGCGTATTCTGGTGAGTTTTGAGGGGACGATGGGGCTTTTGCATCACAAGGACATACAGTGGACCGGTAACCCCATTCGCAGTGAGCTGGTTTCCGCCTGTTTGCGGCCAAGGGTCGGGCTGGACGGTCATCGTCTTCTGGTTTTGGGAGGCAGCCAGGGCGCAAGCACCTTAAATAGACTGGTATCTTCTGCTGTGACACTTTTAAGTAGGTCTGGATTTTTTCTTGAAGTGTGGCATCAGACTGGTAAAGTAGATGAAGAAACTGTGCGCAATCTTTATGAAGAGGCCGGAGTCAACGCCAAGGTCACGCCTTTCATTGAGGATATGGCCCAGGCATACTCCTGGGCGAATCTGGTGGTGGCTCGAGCCGGAGCCGGTACGGTTGCAGAGGTGGCGGCCACAGGCACGCCGGCTGTCTTTGTGCCATATACAGGCGCTGCCGGACATCAGGAGGCAAATGCCATGTATTTAGTCCAGAAAGGCGCCGCCTTGTGTTTTCGCGAAAACGAGATGGGCGCGGTTCGGCTGGCGAGCGAGATACAGAGGCTGCTGGACGACGGGGACATTCTGGGTGCCATGAGCGAAAGGGCGTTTGAGCTGGCCAGACCTGATGCGGCGGAGCGCATTGCAACCGCGCTTCTGGGGCTGCGCAAGTAGTGTATTTTAATCTAATTTCTTTTGGAGCTTTTAATGTATAAAAGACAGCATATTCATTTTGTGGGGGTTGGTGGTATCGGTATGAGTGGTCTGGCCCAGGTGCTTTTACAGCTGGGCTACGAGATTTCCGGTTCCGACCTGCGCTCTACGGATATCACCAATAAACTGGCCTCCCTGGGAGGTCTGATCTACAAGGGCCATGCCCCTGAGCACATTCAGGGTGCGGATGTTGTGGTGTATTCCTCTGCAGTCCGGCCGGACAACCCGGAGATCCTGGCTGCCCACCAGGCAAACATACCCATCATACCCCGCGCCGAACTCCTGGCCGAACTCATGCGTCTCAAAAAGTTCGGCATTGCGGTGGCCGGTGCCCATGGAAAGACCAGCACCACCTCCATGGCGGCCTCTGTGCTTCAGGCAGGCGGGGTGGACCCGACTGTCATCATCGGAGGCAAGGTCAAGGCATTGGGGACTCATGCTGTGTGGGGAAATGGTGATTTTCTTCTGGCGGAGGCCGATGAGAGCGACGGCAGTTTTCTGCGTCTCACCCCGTCTATAGTGGCGGTGACGAATATCGACAGGGAGCATCTGGATTTTTATCCGGATATGAACAGCATCGTTGCGGCCTTTCATGAATTCATCGAAAAGATTCCGTTTTACGGCCTTGCTGTTCTCTGCGCCGACGATTCAGCCATTTCTGCCCTGCTGCCCAGTCTGCATAAGCGGTA
The DNA here is from genome assembly GCA_028695735.1 of Deltaproteobacteria bacterium. Classification (GTDB taxonomy): domain Bacteria; phylum Desulfobacterota; class Dissulfuribacteria; order Dissulfuribacterales; family DYLC01; genus JAQVIJ01. The sequence continues at coordinate 29,377 of JAQVIJ010000005.1, forward strand.
TCTGACTTACGGCACTTGTGAACAGGCGGATTTGAGGGCTGTGGATATAGAGTTAACAGGATTTGGAGTGCGCTACCGCGCTGTTTTCAGGGGAGAAGGGCTGGGAGAGATTCGCCTTCAGGTGCCCGGTCTGCATTATCTGCGCAATTCACTGGCGGCCTTGGCCATCGGTCTGGAACTGGAATTGCCTTTTGAGGCCATAAGTAGAGGCCTTTATGAGTATCAGGGGGTGGGGAGAAGATTCGAGGTGATAGGTGACTGCAACGGCATCACATTTGTGGACGATTACGCCCATCACCCCACGGAGATAGGGGCTACATTGAAGACAGCGCGATACTGCTGGCCTGACAGAAGGCTGGTGGTGCTGTTCGAGCCTCATCGCTACACCCGCACCCTGGCCTTGATGGATGAGTTCCCGGCGGCGTTTCAGGATGCTGACCTGTTGTTTCTTACGGAGATATATCCGGCCAGTGAAAGGCCCATAGTAGGGGTCAGCGGAGAGAGATTAGCCAGAAAAATAGAAGAGACAGGGTGCCCTGTGCGTTTTGTGCCCGCTGTGAGCGAGCTTCCGGAGCGTGTTGCAGGGATATTGCAGCAGGGAGATGTGGTGCTGACCCTGGGTGCAGGGTCCATAGGACAGGTGGGTTATGCCATGTTGTCACACCTTCTTAAGGGACAGGCAATTGCTTGAGGCGGAGCTCCAGGCCATAGACGGCCTTGATATTACTCGGAATGTGCCTCTTGCGCCCTTAACCACCTTTCATATCGGTGGAAAGGCCAGGCTTTTTCTGGCGCCAAGGAACATTAGAGCCCTTGAGCAGGCGCTTTTGAGCCTCAAACGCCATGAGCAAGGTTATAGAATCCTTGGGAACGGCAGCAATCTGCTCATAGACGATGCAGGGGTGGATGTGGTGCTCAGCCTTCGGGGATTGACCCGACATCTTGCCCCACAGCTTCAGTTTTCAAGGGGGCTTGAGCCCATAGGTGTGATGGTGGAGGCTGGTATGTCTTTGCAGCGCCTGTTGGCCTGGGCCGTGAAAAACGGTCTTTCAGGTTTGGAACGCCTGGCCGGCATACCTGGCAGTGTGGGCGGCGCTGCGTTCATGAATGCCGGCGCCAACGGCACAGATATTTCCGCTGTAGTTGAGGCGGTGCTTTTCACCTTTCCAGGTGAAAGTCATTGGTATTCGAGGGATGTCCTGAAGTTTGAATACAGGCGGCTTGTTACGCCGGACGATGCGGTCGTAAGCGCTGCAAGATTTTTACTGATGCCCTGTTCAGTGCCGGATTTGATGCGTAATGTCCGAGTGATAATGGGCCGCAGACGCGTCACTCAGCCCATAGGCAGCAAAAGCGCCGGCTGTGTGTTTAAAAATCCGGAGGGGGATTCGGCCGGCCGGCTTCTTGAGATGTGCGGACTGAAGGGAAGGCGCGTAGGAGATGCCCAGATATCTTCAAAACACGCCAATTTCATCGTAAATCTTGGGCAGGCCGGTTTTGACGAGGTATTTGAGCTCATGACATCGGCCAAAGAGGAAGTATTTGCACACACCGGTATTGTATTGGCGCCTGAAGTGGCTGTCTGGAGGGATTATGTTTGAGGCCTCTGTGCGTTCCAATGCAAGATACCGCTCTTCAGCTAGGCAAATGGCCAGAAAAAGGGCCCGATGGAACCTGCTCAAGAGATTGGGCTGGAAGACCATGCTGTGTGGTGTTTCAGCTGTGTTTCTGGTGTTCGGCGGTCTTTATGCGTGGAATTATCTTGCCCACAGTTATGTGTTTTGCATACAATCCATTCGTATTGAACCGAGCCGGCATCTGAACGAAGAGGAGATACTGAAGTTGAGCGGTCTTTCATCCACCACAAACATCCTGAATATGGATGTGCATGCCGTGGAAAGGGCCGTTGAAGCGAATCCATGGGTTGAAAAGGCCTCGGTGGAGCGCAGATTCCCTTCTGCTGTGCATATCAGTGTCAAGGAGCACGTGCCGGTTGCGGTGGTGTCTTTGGGAAACAAGGCATATATGGTGAATGCATCGGGTGTTTTGTTCAGGGAGTTGAACCCTTCGGAACCTACGGACGGGTTGCCTGTGATCACTGGCTTGAAACAGGATAGTGTGCGGCAGGGCAGATTGCCGGCTGAGGCCATAAACAGCATGGAACTTTTGAAAATGGCGCAGAAGGGGGCCAGGACCCTGGGTGTGGGCAATATAAAGGAGATACATGTCTCTGAATCAGGGGAGTTGACTGTCTATACGGTGGACAAGGGGGTGCCCATTCTGTTTTCTGCAACCGATGTGAAGCAGCAGTTTGCAAGGGCTGAAAATATCCTGTTCCATTTGTATAAGTCAGGAAATTATGACAGGCTTCAGGCCATTGATCTGGATTATGGGAAGGATCGCGCTGTGGCGCGGCTTAAATGAGGAAGCGAAATGTCTGATAAATCGGAAACGATAGTTGGGCTCGATATAGGCACTACCAAGATATGCGTTGTGGTGGGGGTCTGCACAGAAGATGGCGTGGACATAATCGGTGTGGGCTCACATCCCTCTGTCGGGCTTAAAAAAGGTGTGGTGGTCAATCTGGAAAGCACTGTGCGTTCCATAAAAAAGGCCGTTGAGGATGCGGAACGTATGGCGGGTTGTGAGATAGGGCAGGTGTATATCGGTATCGCCGGAAGCCATATCAAGGGATTCAACAGCCATGGCGTCATCGCTATCAAGGGACCTGAGGTGTCTGTTGAGGATATAGAAAGGGTAATAGACGCTGCTCGCGCCGTGGCGATTCCCCTTGACAGGGAGGTGGTGCATGTGATTCCCCAGGAATACAAGGTGGATGATCAGGCCGGTATCATGGACCCTGTTGGAATGCGCGGTGTGCGGCTTGAGGCCCAGGTGCATATCGTGACCGCTGCGGTTACAGCGGCCCAGAATCTGGTGGCCTGCGCCAACAGGGCGGGCCTGGATGTGGTGGATATAGTGCTTCAGCCCATTGCATCCTCCGATGCGGTCTTGAGCAAGGAGGAAAAGGAGCTGGGGGTGGCTCTGGTGGATTTTGGAGGCGGCACCACAGATCTGGCGGTCTTTGTAGAGGGGGCCATAAAACACACATCGGTTATCGGGTTGGGGGGGTATAACCTTACCAATGACCTTGCCATAGGCCTGAAGACCCCCATCAACGAGGCCGAGCGCCTGAAGATACAGTATGGAAGTTGTCTTGCCTCCGCTGTGCCCCCGGACGAGACCATAGAGGTGCCAAGTGTGGGAGGCCGCAAGCCAAGGCTGCTTTACAGGCACGTTCTGGCCGAGATACTGGAACCACGGGTGGAGGAGATATTGGGATTGGTGGAGCAGGAGATGTCCCGTGTGGTTTCAAGGGATAAAGTGGCATCGGGCGTGGTTGTTACGGGCGGTTCAGCCCTGTTGCCTGGTATGGCCGAGCTGGCGGATCAGATATTCCAGCTTCCGACCCGCATAGGATATCCACAGCACATCACAGGCCTGGTGGATATGGTCAACACACCCATGTACTCCACTGCCATCGGCCTGGTGCTGCATGGCCTGGAGCACAACGCAGACAGGAAATTTCGCATTCGGGACGGCAACATCTTCAACAGATTGCTGGCCAGAATGAAGTCATGGTTCAAGTTTTGATGAAGGAGGGAAATATGTCGTTTGAATTTGTGGAGAGCACTCCCACTGCAAAATTAAAGGTTGTAGGCGTAGGTGGCGGCGGAGGAAACGCCATCAACAATATGATCGCATCCAAGATACTTGGAGTGGATTTTATCGTCGCCAATACCGACATACAGGCATTGGAGACGTCAAAGGCCGATATCAAGATACAATTGGGCAAGAAACTTACCGCCGGACTTGGCGCAGGTTCAAAGCCTGAGGTGGGTCGAGAGGCCGCAGAACAGAGTATCGACGAGATTCGCGAGGTGCTGGCCGGTAGCAACATGGTGTTTGTCACAGCCGGCATGGGAGGAGGCACTGGCACCGGCGCCGCTCCTGTAATAGTTGAAGTGGCCAAGGAACTCGGCGCCCTGACCGTAGCTGTTGTGACAAAACCCTTTGCATTTGAGGGCAAACAGCGCATGAAAAAGGCGGAAGAGGGTCTGGAGCGGTTGAGACAGGTGGTGGATACCATCATCACCATTCCCAACGACCGCATCAAGAATCTCGACACCTCCAGCAGGCTTCTGGATGTGTATCGCAAGGTGGATGAGGTGTTGTATTATGCAGTCAGGGGCATTTCAGACCTGATTCTGGTGCGTGGGCACATGAATGTGGACTTTGCTGATGTCAGGGCGGTTATGGAGCACATGGGGCTTGCCATCATGGGTACAGGTGTGTCCAAGGGTGAAAGACGGGCCGTGGAGGCGGTTCAGATGGCCATAGCCAATCCGCTCCTGGAGGATGTGTCCATCAGTGGTGCCTATGGTATTTTGATGAATATCACCGCCCATCCGGATACCTTCAAACTGGAAGAACTGACGCAGGCATCGGAACTCATCTATAACGAAGCCCATGAGGATGCACACATCAAGATAGGGACAGTCATGGACGAAACCGCCGGAGATGAGTTGCGCGTTACCATAATAGCTACCGGCATCGGCAAGCGTGATGCGTGTCCTAAGGCCGAGGTGGTGGATTTTCTGGACAAAAAGAAGGAATTGGCTGGGCCGGATGAAAGGATTCCCGGTCTTCAGGCAGGCAGGGGCGCCAAAAAAGAAACCGGCGTCCAGAATAATGCCGTAAGTCTTGATGAGGTGGACTGGAATCAGTTTGAGATTCCGACATTTTTGCGAAAAAAAGCGGATTAGGCCTTAAATTTGGCTCTTAAAGGATAGTAGGGGTGGTTAGCGAACCGCCCCTGCTGGTTCGCAACGACCGATGTGGTCGTTTTATTTTCCGTCATCCGTCATTTGATGGGGTAATATGCTGGGAAATATATCCTGACAACAGTTCCTTTGCCCTCCGGGCTTGAGATATGAATGGAACCCCGGTGGTCCTCTATGATCTGCTTGACATACGCCAGGCCGAGACCGGTGGTTTTGCCCTTCTGGGTGGTGTAGAAGGGTTCGAAGATATGTTCCAGCATTTCCGGCGCGATACCCGGGCCGTTGTCTTCGATGATGAGGGTATTTCCTTTTTCAGTGAGATCGGTGGTGATCTCTATGGTGGCAGCCTCTGGGCAGGCCTCTATGGCATTTCCTATTATGTGTTTGATGGCCATTATGACAGTCTGCCGGTTTCCATAGAAAAACAGGTTCAAAGGGCTTCGATTGAGCAGTATCACCTGTTTTTTTTGTTCAGCCAGCGGTCTGACAAGTTCTATGGCCTCTTCCGTCAGTGTGTTCAGCTCCAGCTGCGTATAGTGTATCTGGGGCAGGATCATGTTTTTTTCGAAGTTGGCGACCAGTTCATTCAACCGTTGCGCCTCGTCGAGAATGGCCTGAAACTGCGGTGCACGGGTATCGTCGCCCTTTTTCAGCAAGGAACGGACCATACCTCCGATCACCATGACGGGGTTGCGTATCTCATGGGCCAGCTTCAGGGACATCTCCGCCTTACTGCGTTCCGATATGATGTTTTCCAGGTCGTTGGTGAGTTTCAGTATTTCCTTGCTGGTTTGTTCTATCCGTTTTCTGTCCTTGAGCATCTGCACCATGATGTCATAGATGTTTCCGAAGAAGAGGGTGACAGAGGCTATGATGATGAAACTGATGGAATTGATGGCGCCGCTCACAGGAGATATCTCTCGCCAGAGCCAGTTCATGTCCAGAAAATAAAGAATGTGTTTCAGGATATGACCGAATGACCTGGAGACTGCAAAGATCAACAGCGCATATGTAAACCACACGAGGTAGCGTGCAAGCGGATGCTGGACATGGGTTAAAAGTATTCTGCGTGCGTGTACTAAGCAGCCTGCGCTTATGAGAATCATAAGACTGCTGCCCAGCATGTCTATCCCCCAGATTGGGTATAGAGGAAATGTAGTCATAGCGGAAACCTGGGGATCAGATCCGGTGAGGCAGCGATCTTTTTTACTCCCTTATAGATCAGATACATGCCTGGGACACAGAGAAGATGGTCGCACTTGAAGACTACATATGCCCACGCCACCCATGAGTCGAGATAGATGATGGGTGTATGGCTCCCATCCGTTGTGATATTGGCGCCCGGCAGGAGTTCTTCTATTGTATGGCCGGTGATGGTCCAGATATTCCAGAGGATCAGCCAGAATATGCCGTTTCCGATGGAATGCCAGCCGTCCATGTCAAGGAAGCCGCTCTTTTGCAGCTGCCGGTGCAGCAGTGTGCAGGACGCGGCGAAAAACAGATGGGCAGCCTGATGCACATAGATACCCTCGGGGTTTCCATGTGTCTGAAAGGCGTTTGCATCCGTTGAGGTTAGACAAAGCAGGCTGCAACAGAATAATATTGTGGTTGTGCTTGACTTGTGTATTTGCATCATTAAAAATTATACAGTATTCCCCAAAGGTTATTGTTATACATTTAGATCGTTACAAATCATGGGGCCTGTGAATCATGAAGGTCGTGGCAAGTTATAAGTAATATCAATATGTCCCTCATGATGGTAGGATTTTTACTATATCAGGAATTAAAATCAAGCTTTTCTTTGAAAGGATGGTTATGAGCCAGAACAAAGCGGCTGTAAAAAAGGTGGGGCCTTCCAATGATTTGGAGGGCCTGGGTGTGGACTCTGTCAGATGGGACATAACTCATTTGTATCAGGGCATCTCAGATGACCGCATTGCCCAGGATATGGCGGCATGTGAGTCCGAGGCAAAGGCCATAGCGAGGCATTTTGCAGGCCGTCTGGCAGGGCTTGCGGCAGAGGAGTTTTTTGAGCTGCTCTCCCGTATGGAAGCTCTGCTGGAGACAGTGGGCCGCATCACCAGCTTTGCAAGCCTGAATTTTGCCACACAGGTCACAAATAGCGAGGCAGGTGCCTTTTTACAGAAGGTCAAGGAGCAGACCTCCTTCATCGTAAAGGAACTGGTGTTTTTTGACCTGGAGTGGGCGAACCTGCCGAATGATGCGGCAAAAAAACTGCTGGAATCCCATGTGTTGGGCCGTTACCGCCATTATCTTGAAAACATTCGGCGTTATAAGCCGCATCTTTTGAGCCATCAGGAAGAGAGGCTCCTGGTGGAGCTGTCGCCCGTGGGTGTCTCCGCCTGGACGAATCTCTTTGAAAAGGTTTTCGCAGAGCAGCTCTATGGCGAGCGCAAACGGCCTCAGGAGGAGGTGCTGGCCGATCTCTATTCCCCTGACAGGGAAGTGCGCAGGCAGGCGGCCAAGGAACTCACCGAGGGGTTGAAGGCTGTTTCCACGGTGATCACTCACACCTTCAATACCGTCCTGGCTGAGAAGATGATAGAGGACCGTCTGCGCTCCTACCCACATTGGCTTCGTTCCATGAACCTTGCAAATGAACTGGAGGATGAGGCGGTCAACGCCCTGATTTCCGCTGTTACCAGCAGATACGACATTGTCCAGCGCTATTATGCATTGAAACGCAGACTTTTGGGGCTGGACGAGCTTTTTGACTATGACCGCTATGCCCCGCTGCCCTTTGCAGGCACCACCTTGGTGCCCTGGCCGGAGTGCCGTACTATAGTGCTGAATGCATTTTCGGGCTTCAGCAGTGAAATGGCAAAGACGGCCCAGCGTTTCTTTGAAGAAAACTGGATAGATGCACCGGTAATGGCCGGCAAGACATCAGGGGCGTTCGCACATCCAGTCGTGCCGTCGGCTCATCCCTATGTGCTCGTGAACTATACAGGTAATCTGCGGGATGTGGAGACAGTGGCCCATGAACTTGGACACGGCGTGCACCAGGTTTTGGCCGCCTCGCAGGGCTATTTTAACAGCAATACCCCCCTGACCTTTGCAGAGACAGCCTCGGTGTTTGCAGAACTCTTGGTCTTTCATGCCCTTATGGACAGGCTTTCCGATAAAAAGGAACGGCTGGCCCTGGCGTGCTCCAAGCTGGAGTCCATCTTTGCCACTGTGTTTAGGCAGGTGGCCATGAACCGGTTTGAGGATGCCATTCACAACTCCAGGCAACAGCAGGGTGAGTTGTCTCCGGAGGATTTTGATGCCCTCTGGATGCGGACTCAGAGTGAGATGTTTAAAGGCAGTGTAATCCTCACCGATGACTATTCCCGCTGGTGGGCATACATCGGGCATTTCGTGCATGCCCCGGGTTATGTCTATGCCTATGCCTTTGGGGAGCTTCTGGTGCTCTCGCTCTATGCCCTGTTCAAGAATGGAATGCAGGGGTTTGTGGAGAGGTATCTGGAGCTGTTAGCCGCAGGCGGCAGCAAGACACCGGAGGAATTGATGCGACCCTTTGGTGTGGACATAAACTCCAGGGATTTCTGGATGAGCGGCCTTCAACTCATCGAAGATATGGTAAAGGAGGTGGAGGCCGAGGCTGATGCCCTGTGATTTATTCTCAAAACATGTGAATGCGCTCACAGTCCGGGCAGATCCAGGTGGGGCCGTTGCTCATGCCCCACTGGTTTTCCTTCATGCAGTCGTCACAGATGGCAAATCCGCACTGGCAGTTCCAGCAAAAGGGCAAGGTCCTGCCGCAGGCATGGCAGGTGTAGGTGCGTTTTGAGCGTCTTTGGCGGCCTGCAGATGTCTGGCTATTTTTGTTTTGAGCATTGGAGTCGGGCTTCATTGGGGCATCCTTGCGCATTTCAGCCATATTCCGATCCGCTTCATATTTATTTACAGCTCCTTTTCCTTGACCGTCCAGGTGGTGCCTTGAGGCGTATCCTTGAGCAAAATCCCCTTGGCCTCCATTTCACTTCGAATGGCATCCGCTGTGCCCCAGTCCTTTTGTTGTCGGGCTGCGGCCCGTTTTTCTATGAGTGCCTGCAGATGTGCCTCGCTCATGCCTTGTCGGGCCAGGTATTCCAGGTTGTAATCGTGTAGAAAACGCAGCGGCTCCTGTTGCAGCAGCCCCAGGACCTGGCTCAGGTCTTGAATGGATTGGGCCCCTTCGGTTATGGCGCTGAGAAGGGCCTGCGAGGGCGTTTGATTCGCCTCTTGCATCAGACGATTTAGGGCCTTCACCCCCTCAAAGATCACCCCCAAGGCGCCAGCGGTATTGAAGTCATCGGACATGTGCTGATGAAAACGGGCAGGAATGTCTTGTAAAATCGCCATATTCACCTTGGCCGATTCGGAAATGGGTCTTTCCTTTTTGCATTGGGCTGTCAGGTGGTTGGCCTCTGCAATGGCCGAATAGATGCGCCAAAGGGCTGTTCTGGCATTGGAGATGGCCTCTTCTGAGTAGTCCAGGGGGCTTCTGTAGTGTTTGGAGAGCAGAAATAGCCGAAGGGTTTCAGGGTGATGCCGAGTGAGTATCTCCTGAATGGTGATGAAATTGCCCAGGGACTTGGACATCTTTTCATTGTTGATGGTGACAAAGCCGTTGTGCAGCCAGTAGCGTGCAAAGGGTTTGCCAGTGGCTGCCTCGGATTGTGCTATCTCGTTTTCGTGGTGTGGAAAGATGAGGTCCAGCCCGCCGCCGTGAATGTCAAATGTGTCGCCTAAGTACTTGCGGGACATGGCCGAACACTCTATGTGCCACCCAGGCCTGCCCTTGCCCCAGGGGCTGTCCCAGGCTGGTTCTTCGGGCTTGGCGGCCTTCCACAGGGCAAAGTCCAGGGGGTCCTTCTTTTTTTCGCCAGGCTCGATGCGGGCGCCTGCCTTGAGCTCGTCCAGCTTGCGATTGGAGAGCTTGCCGTAGTCAGGGAAGGTGCGCACAGCAAAATAGACATCCCCTTCCGCCTCATAAGCATGCCCCTTTTTAATCAGGAGCCGTATCATATCTATGATCTCCTGAATGTGCTCCGTGGCCTTGGGTTCAAAGGTGGCGTGCAGCACTTCAAGCCTGTCCATGTCTTCATAGTAGTGGCGAATCTCCCGTTCGGCTAATGCCTTGGAGTCGATGCCTTCTTGCTTGGCCCTGGCTATGATCTTGTCGTCTATGTCTGTGAAATTGCGAATAAAGGTTATATTTAGTCCAATGGCCTTGAGGTATCTGACCATGGCGTCGAATACTATGGCGGAACGGGCGTGGCCTATGTGGCAGCGGTCGTATGCGGTTATGCCGCAGACATACATGCGGACATTGCCAGTCTCAAGGGGCTGAAAGACCTCTTTGGTGCGGGTGAGTGTGTTGTAGAGTCGAATCTCCAATTGCCTGCCTCCGGCTGATAAATAATTCCCTTTTTATATTCCAAACTCACGGCCCTTACAAGAGTAGGGATGGTCGGCTGCCCTCGCCCATACATCGAATTATCACCATGTATTAAAACTGGGAAAAACAACAAGCACGATGAGACAGAAGGGAAAAACAGAACAATGGCAGATACGTTCCTGAATAACATTTTTAATGAATACAAAAAAGACATCATTTTCTTGGGGTCGGCAGCGGTGAAGCATTTGTTCCATGCGGCGCATAACTGCCCTTCATGGCAGGATGCGCCGCCGGCGCCCTTCATGGCGCCTATTTCACAAACACTTCACCACTGCCGCCCTTTTCGTCCATGCGGAACTCCATGCCCAGAACGGGTTCCCTATCCATTCCTGATGTAATCCTACTGATAACTGATGGACCTACTGTTGATAATGAGCTGGTATTTCTGCCAATAAAAAATGCAGAATTGGCCTTTATCCTCATAATAACCAAAATTCAAAGGGGATGTGCTGCGTTAAAGCGTCGTTTACGGTTGGGCGTGGGGTTTCAGAAAGGGTATTAAGCAAAGTCCAGGGGGTCTATGCCTTTTTTAAGCGGCTTCTGAGGTAGAATGTGGAGGTGGGGAAGGGCGAGGGCAGGCGGTGTTTGTGGAATAGGCGCCATGGAGGGCGCCGGCCCCACATTACCGCCAGGGAGGGCGGTTATGTGGGGCATGGAACAAATGCCGGCTGCCCTCGCCCCAAAAACAAAAAAACATGTTATTAGAAGGTAGGGGTGACCGGCCGGTCGCCCCTACCTTCTTTTGTGCAGGGGATTGCTTCGCTTCGCTCGCCTTCGGGCCGAGGCCTCGGCGCGTGGCGCAATGACAACCGCTTTGTACCACCGCTGAAGAAAAAACATTCTTCGGACAGAAAAAGGACAGTCACATTCTCCGCCAAGAAGGGCGGTTATGTGGGGCATGGAACAAATGCCGGCTGCCCTCGCCCAACTGAATTACCTTAAAAAACAGCAGGGGATTGACAGTCATCGGCTTTTTTATTACACATACACAACATGCAGTTGCCATTAAGGCATATCGCCACAATATATGGTATTTTAGGGTTTAATTAAAAAATTTATAATTTAATGGAGAAGATTATGGACAAAAAGATGCAGCTTCCCAAGACCAATCTGCCCCTCACTCAAAATGCCCTGGTCGTGCTTGCCAAGCGTTATCTGCGCAAGGATGAAAATGGCAATGTAATCGAGACGCCGGAGGATATGTTCAAACGCGTCGCCCATGCAGTGGCTTCCTCCGATAGCATATACGATAAAACCGCAGACATCTCCGTCTTGGCATCTGTATTTTATGAGGAGATGACCAGTATGCGTTTTCTGCCCAATTCACCCACCCTTATGAATGCAGGCAGAGAACTGGGGCAGTTGTCTGCCTGTTTTGTGCTGCCGGTGGAGGATGCCATCGAGAGCATCTTCGAGACGGTCAAGCATACGGCCATGATTCATAAAAGCGGTGGCGGCACAGGCTTTTCCTTTTCCCGCATTCGGCCAGAGGGCGATCCAGTCAAGACCACTCATGGCGTGGCCAGCGGCCCCATCTCCTTCATGACCATATTTGATGTGGCTACAGAGACCATAAAACAGGGGGGGACTCGTAGGGGTGCCAATATGGGGATTTTGAGAGTGGATCACCCGGATATTGAAAAGTTTATCACCTGCAAGACCAAGACAGACCGTTTGAATAATTTCAATATCTCCGTGGCCCTTACAGAGGAGTTTATGTGGGCTGTGGAGCGGGGGGATGACTATGCCCTGAAAAATCCCAGAACAGGGGAAGAAGTCAGGCGTATCTCCGCAAAACATATATTTGATCTCATTGTGGAATCAGCCTGGAGCAGTGGCGAACCAGGGATAGTATTTTTGGATCGCATAAACCGCTCCAATCCCACGCCTCAGTTGGGTGAGATCGAGAGCACCAATCCCTGCGGTGAGCAGCCGCTTCTGCCCTATGAATCCTGCAATCTTGGTTCCATCAATCTGGCCAAATTCGTAAAAGCAGGAGAAATCGACTACGAAAGCCTGAGCGAAACCGTGCACAAGGCCGTACATTTCCTGGACAATGTCATTGACGCCAATCGTTTCCCCCTGCCTCAAATTCGGGAAAATACCTTGCGTACCCGTAAGATAGGCCTGGGTATCATGGGTTTTGCGGACATGCTCATTTCATTGGGCATACCATACAACTCCGATGGCGCCATACTGGTGGCAGAGGAGGTCATGTCCTTCATAGACAGGGAATCCAAGAGGAAATCCGCGGAACTGGCTCAAAAACGGGGGAATTTCCCGGCCTATAAGGGCAGCATCTACGACAGGCCGGAGACGCCCTTCATGCGCAATGCAACCACCACCACCATCGCTCCCACCGGCACCATCAGCATGATAGCTGGCGCATCCAGCGGCATAGAGCCGCTTTTCGCCATCAGTTACATCAAGCGTGTTCTGGACGGAACAGAACTGGCGGAGGCCCATCCCCTCTTTCTGAAGGCGGTTCAAAGGGCGGGTATCTATTCAGAAGAGCTGCTGGAGCGCATAGCCCAGGCTGGTTCCATTCAGGGGTTCAAGGAGATACCTGAGGAGATCAAACGGGTATTTGTGACCTCTATGGATGTCTCGCCCGATGATCACATAGCCATTCAGGCCGCATTTCAAAGGCATACAGACAATGCGGTATCCAAGACCATAAATTTTCCGGAAAACGCCACAAAGGATGCCATTCGCCGGGCATATTCCCTGGCCTGGCATCAGGGGTTAAAGGGCATCACCATCTACCGTTACGGCAGCAGGCCAGTGCAGGTGTTGAACCTCAAGAAGGATGAAAAAGACGATAAACAGACCCAGGCCCAGCCGGCCTCGCAGCCGCAGCCAGTGGAGGAACAGCCTTATGTCTCAAACGGCAAGATCGTGCCCAGGCCCAGGCCTGTCCGCACCACAGGCGTAACGGAGCGTGTGAGAACCGGCTGTGGTTATCTGTATGTCACGGTCAATCGGGACGATCAGGACCTGTGTGAGGTGTTTGCCCAGATGGGCAAGGCAGGTGGGTGCGCCGCATGTCAGATAGAGGCCGAGAGCCGTCTCATCTCCCTGGCATTGCGTTCCGGCATCAGCACGCAGGCCATAGTAAAGCAGCTGGCAGGCATAAGATGCCCGTCTCCCATTTGGCAGGAAGGGCAGCAGATACTTTCGTGTCCTGACGCCATGGCTCGGGTGCTGGCCGCTGCTGCCCAGGTAAATGTTCAGCGAAAGATGGATGACATAAAGCTGTGTCCTGAGTGCGGGGCCACCATGGAGCCGGAAAGTGGGTGCATGGTGTGCAGGTCCTGCGGGTTCTCCCGTTGCAGTTAGTAGGGGCAGGCCCCTGTGCCTGCCCATGTTAGGCCCCTGTGCCTGCCCATTAAGGGCTATGTGCCTGCCCATGTTATGCCTCCGTGCCTACCCATGTTTTTTTGTAGGGGCAGGCCCCTGTGCCTGCCCAACTTGATGGTATTCTTACTCAAATTCCAATGATTAGGAGGTTGTTCATGAAATGTGTGCATCTGCGAATAACAGGACGTGTGCAAGGGGTATTTTACAGGGCCAGCGCCCAGGATGAGGCAAGGCGTCTGGGTCTGGTGGGCTGGGTACGCAATCTACCTGATGGCGGAGTGGAGGCCGTTGCCCAAGGCACGAATGACCAGGTGGATGCCTTTGTGGAGTGGTGTAAAAAGGGCCCCAAGTTTGCCGTGGTGACAGGGATTGATGTAAGGGAAGAGGGGCTTGAAGACGGGCTTGTGGGCTTTGAAATACGGCATTGACAAGATATGGTGTTGTCATTAGTGTTTGTTTTGAATGTTAATAAAATCTTAATTTCAATTTAAGGAGTAGGCCATGCACCTTGTCAAAAGATATTTTTGGGTCTGTTTACTGATGATCTCCATGTTCCAGCTCTCAGGCTGCGGCTATAACACCATTCAGCAGCAGGATGAAGCTGTAAAGGCCGCCTGGTCTGAGGTTCTGAACCAATATCAGCGTCGTGCCGACCTGGTGCCCAATCTGGTAAATGTGGTGAAGGGTTACGCCGAACACGAAAAGGATGTGCTCACCAAGGTCACTGAGGCCAGATCAAAAGTGGGCAGCATACAGGCCAACGAGGCCCTGTTAAATGACCCTGAGGCCTTCAAGAGGTTTCAGGCCGCCCAAAAAGAGATGTCTTCGGCCCTGTCGCGTCTGCTGGTGGTGGCTGAAAACTACCCGCAGCTAAAGGCGGACGGTGTGTTCAGGGACCTGCAGGCCCAGCTCGAAGGCACTGAAAACCGCATCACAGTGGCCCGCAACCGCTATATCAAGGCGGTAGAGGCATATAATGTCACCATCCGTTCCTTCCCAAGCAATCTCACTGCCAAGTTCTTCGGCCATACCACCAAGCCGAATTTCGAGGTGGAAAACGAAAAGGACATCTCCAAGGCCCCTAAAGTGGATTTCGGCCCCAAACAGTGATAGCTTGACATGACCCCATTTATTTTTGCCCCTTCAGTGCGCCAGGTCAGGCTGTTAGTCCTGTGCCTGGCGTTTGTCATTTCTTGCCTCTCTTCTCCACTACAAGCAGAGGTGCCTGTGCCCGCCTTGACCGGCCGTGTAGTGGACCTGACCGGTACATTGACCGCTGATCAGAAGACCGCCTTGGAGGCAAAACTTGCCGCCTTCGAGGCAGAAAAGGGTGCACAGATAGCAGTCCTCTTGGTCCCGACCACTCAGCCTGAGGCCATTGAACAGTACTCCATTCGTGTGGTGGAGGCCTGGAAACTGGGCAGAAAAGGTGTAGATGACGGTGTTTTGCTGCTTATTGCCAAAAATGACAGGAAAATGCGCATAGAGGTGGGGTATGGGCTGGAGGGTGTGCTGCCCGATGCCGTGGCCAAGCGCATCATAAGCGAGGTCATCACGCCTTTTTTTAAGGCCGGAGCATTTTATGACGGCATAGATGCAGGTATCAGTGCCATTATACGAGTGGTTTCAGGTGAAAAACTGCCTCCTCCTTCCGATAGTTTAAAGGCGAAGAGGCGCAGCGCAGCCGGTGGCACATCCGGCACGCTGCCCATGCTCTTCATGACCGTCTTTTTCAGCGCCATACTGGGCAGTATCTTCCTGCGCAGCATCTTCGGCAGATTTTTAGGCGGGTTGTTCACCTTTCTTGCAGCGGCCTTTCTCACATGGTTTATCCTGACCTCCCTTCTCTGGGCCATTCTCATAGGTCTCATAGCCATGTTCCTGGGTATGGCCATGGGAAGCGGCGGCCTTGGCGGCGGTGGTTTCTATTCAGGTGGTTTTGGTGGCGGTTCCTTTGGTGGTGGCGGTGGCGGCTTCTCCGGCGGTGGAGGAGGTTTTGGCGGCGGCGGTGCCTCAGGGGACTGGTAATACAGAGGAAATGTCCTAACCGAAAAAATGTAGGGGCAGGCCTGTGTGCCTGCCCTTATTGTTTGTGTGCTGCCCCTTATGCTGTTCAGATTTAATCTTTTCTGGGCGAGGGCAGCCGGCATTTGTTTCATGCCCCACATAACCGCCCTCCCTGGCGGTAATGTGGGGCCGGCGCCCTTCATGGCGCCTATTCCACAAACACCGGCTGCCCTCGCCCCTCCGGAACCCCACGCCCAACCGTAAACGACGCTTCAAAACACCGCATATCCTTCGAACTTTGGTTAACAGAGGGTAAAAAAACCAATTCCACGTTTTTTATTGACAGAAACGCCGGTTCAGCCAGCGATTTTTATTGGCAGAAATACCAGCTCATTATTCCAGCAGGTCAATCCGAGTGGAATTACATGAGGAATGGATAGGCCATCCGTTCTGGGCATGGGGTTCCGCAGGGGCGAGAAGGGCGGCAGTGGTGGAGTGTTTGTGGAATAGGCGCCATGGAGGGCGCCGGCGGCGCATCCTGCCAGGGAGGGCAGTTATGCGCCGCATGGAACAAATGCTTCACCGCTGCCGCCCCAAGAGATTTAATTAAAAAAGTTGTTCAGGAATGTGACTGTCCTTTTTCTGTTTTTTCTGTTTTTTCTGTTTCCTGTGCCTGCCCCTGTTATAGGGCTTTGTGCCTGCCCAGATTGACTCCATTACAGTTTTATTCGCATTCTGCCGATAAAAAAGGCATAAAAAATGCAATATGTTATGGCAAATCAAAAATAAGGAGCTGTCATGAGCGGTAAAGGAAGTTTCAAAAACGGTTGGCCTTTTGAGTGGAAGACCTTGCAAGTGTATCTGTCTGTGCTTGCAGGTTTTATGGGGGTGTTGGTCTGGGTTGCGCCCTCTTTTGCTGCGAGCATTGCCGTAGGCAATATGCTAATGAGCGGCACAACCCTTTCCTTGGATGTGGTCATTCAAAACGATGGCAGGCCAGTGGGTTCAGCAGGGTTTAGTCTCACCTATCCTGCGGATCGCCTGCAGTTCATGGGAGCGGATTCCACCGCGGATGCCATGAACACCGCCATGCCATCCGGGGCAAGTGTCCGAGTCGGTGTGATGAGTATGAACCCTATGGCCACATCCCTGACGGTTCCCATGCGTTTTCGCGTCTTATCGCCAGGCCCCTATCTCTTTGCCTTCAATCCCTCTGACCTGATCGATACCGTGCAAGGTGTCAATCCCAAGCGGGCATGGATCTATGGCATTCAAGATGTGACAGCCCCTGATATGTGGAGTACGCCGGATGTGGAAAGGGGAAATCTCTTCTGGGTGGTGCCAAAAGTGGGGCAATTGACCGGCCTTCGCTTAGAATATGAAGGGGTGGACATTCTGGCCCCGCTTTTGCCCTATTGTCAGTGGTACTATGACTATTTCTTCGGGACGGCATATCTTGTGCTTCCCAGTATTCAGTTGCCACCAGGCGCCTATTCCCTCACAGCGGTGATGGAATATGGCTCAAATGTGGTACGCAAGACAGCTATAGTAGCCGTGCATTGAGGAGGAGTGATATGAAAAAAGGACTTCTTTTCTGCCTGTTTTTGGTATGGGCGTGTTGTAGCGGTTCTTGGGTATGGGCGGCAGCCACGCTCTCACAGCTCTATGAGACCCCCAAGGACCAAGTAACTACAGCTACTCAACCTGGGTACAAGAACCTTCAGAGCTATGTGTATGATGGCATACCGGGGGTTACTACTGCTGGGGGTGCCGAGCTGATTCTGGCCATGGGCGAGGGCGGTCTGGTGACCTTTGATTATGATGCGACCACACCTAAGTATGGCATTATTGATCGCAAGACCAGCATCACCATGGGCACAGAGGAGGTGCCGCTCTTTGTCACTCGAGTGGTGGCGGATCAGTCAAACGCGGCTCTGGGGTCAGCGACAGAGTATGACACCGTATTTGCCATCTCAGGCGCCTATCTTGTAAAGTACAGCCTCTCTACTGCCGGTCTGCTTTCAGACCCCAAATATGTCAAAATCTATGACCCGTCCGACAATACCAGGCAGTATGAACCCACAGACCTGGCGATTGTAGCTCATGCTGCTAGTGGACCCACCTATCTGGCTGTCAGCGCCAGAGAGCAGAGCGGCACAGGTGGCGCCATCTTTCTAATCGCCTTTGACCACAGTGCAGACGGATTTGCAACCAATGCCGGGCTTCCAGCCTTTGATATCCTGCGCACCAGCTTTGCCCCCAATGCCATTGCCACTGTGAATGCCAATGTGACCGGCTCAGGAGCAGCAGACCTCTTGTTTATTGTTGGCCCGGATAACCTGGTGATCAAGGCCATCAATAGCGCAAATATAGGCGGTACCAGCACAACAGATGCCTTTTCTGATGCAGCACAAAGCACCTTTGACGGCACTGCCAGGGATGTGGCGGTTTATGCCGATGCAGCGGTGGATACAACAACAGCCACTGAAGCCAATGCTGAAGTCTTGATCTTCATCGCCACCAACAACGGCGTCTATGGCTTTGAGCTGGATAACTCCGGCACTTCCTATAGCCTGGAAGACAAGGGCAACCTCACTCAGGGGGAGCTGCCAAATCTGGATGCCTATGGTGTGTATTTTAATGCAGCAGGCACCGCCTCAGGTAGGGCCGGCTGGTTAGGTGTGGCGGCAGGCACAGGCGGTTTTTATCTGCTGAAAAGTGGTGGCGATGCTACGGCCTCGCCCGATACACTGATCTTGAGCTATGTAGCTGCCCTGGACACCACCGGCACCACCGAAAAGGTCTTCGGTATAGTGCCTAATAGTACTAATCCTACCACCACTATTGACCATATCTATGTGGCGGATGGCGGCGGTGGCTTTAAGGACCTGGCTGGGGCCACATTGAGCACGGCTCCTGAAGTAAGTCTGCAATACCAGTGGGATGAATCAGTGGCGGCAGTGGCCACCAAGATAGTAAATAACGGTACCGATGACTATGCCGTGGTGTTGGACCAGGCAGGCGGTATAAAGCTGTATAAAATCACTATGGGCACTACACCTTCCCTGATTCCTCAGGAAGAGGCCGATACCAAAGGTGGTAAATATGGCTTTGACCTGGCCTGGAACAGCAACTACAATAAAGAGGGTACAGGTACCAATCTGGCAGGCACACCCTATGACCTCTATGCAGCAGCGGATTTAACTACCTTAACCACGGTGCATCTCTTTATGGCGGCAGGTTCTGCAGGCTTAAAGAAAATGCAGTTGACAGCCGTCGGCGACGCTACCAACTTTGTTTACGATAAGGACACTAATGCAGTAGAGTCCTACAATACTCCAGGCACTGCCAGGGGTGTGGATGCCTCTCAGACAGCAGCAGGCGTGTTCAAAGTGGCGGTGGCAGACGGGGATGCCGGAATCCTGCTCATGGATTATGGAACCACTGCTAATAAATTCACCTTGAATCGCTCTTTGGCCCTGCAGGGCGCTGGCGTGGCGGAGTCAGTGGCCATTGACAAACGCACCTCCAGTTCCTTTGTGCATGTGGCCTACGGAGACCAGGGGCTTTTGATTCTCGATACAGGGGATGCCTCCTTCAGCAACTGGTCCAATCCCTCCACCGCGGCCCAGATAGACGGCGCTACTCTGGGCGGCTATGCCAAGAAGGTGGTCATCGGCCAGCAGGGCTCGGCATACTATGCCTATGTCCTGGTGCAGACCGCCACTCAAGGCAATAAAATCGTCATAGTGGATGTGAGCACGCCGTCTTCAGCCGCTGTAAAAGGCACCTATACCGCAGAATCAGAGGTGAATAACCTGGCCTTTGTGGCAGATACCACCAATTCCAAATACTACCTGGTGCTTTCTTCCACCAACGACACTGTATTGGGTCAGACCTCTCGCGTGGCGGTGGTCAATGTCTCCAACCCCGCTACTCCCCTGGCCGGCGCGACATACGGCGTAACGGGTCAGGCCATAAGTATTGCAGCAAAATATGGCACTACCAGTGAGGTGGTGGTGGGTGAGGTGCTGCAGATCGGCACTGATAACGGCTATAAGGGAGATGTGGGGCTTTTGAAGCTCACATTCACGGGTGCACAGACCGTTACGGTCACCCCTTCTGCCAGCTCATCTGTGGTGCCTCTGGGCGGTTCCATCACCCTGGGTGCATCGGTAAGTGGCGGCACGGCGCCCTATCTCTACTCCTGGTCTGTGGTGCCACGTAGTGGAACGGATACAGGTCAATTCAATCCTGATCCGCCCACTGCCCAATCCGTGGGCTGGACCGCACCGCAGGTATCGGACCTCTTCACCTTTACCGTGCAGGTTACAGACAACGACGGCAATGTGGGAAGCGGCAGCATCACTGTGCGTGTGCGACCCACCGGTGTCTCCGTGGTGAATCGTATCGGCAAGGCAGGTTCCACTGTGACCGTGCCCATCGAAATAAGCGGAGTACCCAGCGTGGCCATAGATGCCTGGGGTATGGATGTCACCTTTGATCCGCAGTTGCTGGTGTTTACAGGCGTGAGCACACCCAGTGACCTCTCAGGATGGACTGTTACTGGGCAGCAGGTCTCCAGCGGCCGTGTGCGTATTGCAGGACATGCCGAGGCAATAGATAAGGTCATTGAGCCGGGTGCCACCAAAACCTTGATATATCTGCGTTTTTCCATAAATCGCAATGCCCAGCCTGGTACTGTGGCCAGTGTGACCCCTTCCAATGCGGTGGATGACATAGCAGGCGTGCCGCTTACGGCAGGAAACTTCAAGCTGGTCTGCCCTGGGGATGTGGATGGAAGCGGGCTCCTGACACCGCAGGATGCCCTCTGGACCTTCTACTACTTCCTAAACCTTTACAGCCTAGAGGATGACGAGGCCAAGGTGGCGGATGTGGACAACAACGGTATTGTAAATATAACCGATGCAGTGGAGATCATGAACCGCTATGTGGCATATGGAGGTGCATGCCAGTAGTGCTGAATTGGTGAATATAAAGTAGGGGCAGGCACAGGGGCCTGCCCCTTATTGTTTGTGTGCTGCCCCTTATGCTGTTCAGATTTAATCTTTTCTGGGCGAGGGCAGCCGGCATTTGTTCCATGCCCCCCATAACCGCCCTCCATGGCGGTAATGTGGGGCCGGCGCCCTCGTGGCGCCTATTCCACAAACACCGACTGCCCTCGCCCCTCCCCACCTCCACATCCTACCTCAGAAGTCGCTTACAAAAGACATAGATCCCCTGAACAACTTTGGTTAACCCCCCTTCCTGCAACCCACGCCCAACCGTAAACGACGCTTCAAAGCAGCACATACTCTTTGCACTTGAGTGAACATGATGGTAAAGGCCAATTTCACTTTTTTTATTGGCAGAAACGCCATGTTCAGGAATGTGTCTGTCCTTTTGTTCTTTTGTGGCGGTGCATCAGGGGACTGGTAATACAGAGGAAACGTCCTGACCGAAAAAATGTAGGGGCAGGCCCCTGTGCCTGCCCTTATGCTGTGCCTGTTCAGATTTAATCTTTTCTGGGCGAGGGCAGCCGGCATTTGTTCCATGCCCCACATAACCGCCCTCCATGGCGGAGATGTGGGGCCGGCGCCCTTCATGGCGCCTATTCCACAAATACCGACTGCCCTCGCCCCTCCCCACCTCCACATTCTACATCAGAAGCCGCTTAAAAAAGACATAGACTCCCTGAACTTTGCTTAATACTCTTTCTGAAATCCCACGCCCAACCGTAAACGACGCTTCAAAGCAGCACATACTCTTTGCACTTGAGTGAACATGAAGGTAAAGGCCAAATTCACTTTTTGCAGAAGTGCCGGTTTAGCCAGCGATTTTTATTGGCAGAAATACCAGCTCATTATTACAGCAGGTCAATCCGTTATCAGTGGGATTACATCAGGAATGGATAGGCCATCCGTTCTGGGCATGGGGTTCCGCAGGGGCGAGAAGGGCGGCAGTGGTGGAGTGTTTGTGAAATAGGCGCCACGAGGGCGCCGGCGGCGCATCCTGCCAAGGAGGGCAGTTATGCGCCGCATGGAACAAATGCTTCACCGCTGCCGCCCCAATAGATTTAATTAAAAAAGTTGTTCAGGAATGTGTCTGTCCTTTTTCTGTTGTTTTTATCAGAAGGCTAGGTTCATTATTCCAGCAGGTCAATCCGAGTGAAATTACATCAGGAATGGATAGGCCATCCGTTCTGGGCATGGAGTTCCGCAGGGACGAGAAGGGCGGCAGCGGTGGAGTGTTTGTGAAATAGGCGCCATGAAGGGCGCCGGCGGCGCATCCTGCCAGGGATGGCAGTTATGCGCCGCATGGAACAAATGCTTCACCGCTGCCGCCCCAAGAGATTTAATTAAAAAAGTTGTTCAGGAATGTGTCTGTCCTTTTTCTGTTGTCCCTTTTTCTGTTGTAGGGGCAGGCCCCTGTGCCTGCCCCTTATGCTTATTCCTCCCTTCTGTCTCATCGTGCTTGTTGTTTTTTACAGTTTTAATACATTGTGATAATTCGATTTCTTGGCGAGGGCAGCCGGCATTTGTTTCATGCCCCACATAACCGCCCTCCATGGCGGAGATGTGAGGCCGGCGCCCTCCTGGCGCCTATTCCACAAATACCGACTGCCCTCGCCCCTCCCCACCTCCACATTCTACCTCAGAAGTCGCTTAAAAAAGACATAGACCCCTTTGAACTTTGGTTAACATGAGGTTAAAGATCAATTCTGCGATTTTTATTGGCAGAAGTGCCGGTTTAGCCAGCGATTTTTATTGGCAGAAATACCAGCTCATTATTACAGCAGGTCAATCCGAGTGAAATTACATCAGGAATGGATAGGCCATCCGTTCTGGGCATGGAGTTCCGCAGGGACGAGAAGGGCGGCAGTGGTGGAGTGTTTGTGGAATAGGCGCCATGAAGGGCGCCGGCGGCGCATCCTGCCAAGGAGGGCAGTTATGCGCCGCATGGAACAAATGCTTCACCGCTGCCGCCCCAAGAGATTTAATTAAAGGTGAGCAGTGAATAGGGGTGGAGTAGGTGAAGAAAGAATTATAGAGTCCTAAAGACGCTCATGGCATCCTGCAGGGCCTTGTTGGCATCCGTCAGTTCACGAGTGACCTTTGCCAGGGCCTCGGCCTTTTGAGCCAGGGAGTCGTTGAGCTCCATGACCTGGCCGGCATTTTGCGACATATCCTGTGCGTTCTGATTGCTCTCCTGAAGCCTCTGGCTGATCTCTGAGGCGGCAGCGGTCTGCTCCTCCACTGCGGCAGCTATCTGATTGGTGATGTCAGTCACATTGGCTATGGATGTGGAGATGTGCTTCATGACATTCAGGGTGTCTGTGGTGCCCCTTTGAATCTCTTGAATGATGCTGTCGATCTCCTGTACGGAGTCTGATGTCTGCTTGGCCAGTTCCTTGACCTCATTGGCCACCACGGCAAAGCCCTTGCCTGCCTCACCTGCCCTGGCGGCCTCAATGGTGGCGTTCAATGCCAGGAGGTTGGTCTGGGCAGCGATGCCGCCTATGAGTTTGCTCACCTCTCCCACCTTCTGAGCGGCCTGTGCCAGGCTATCCACCACCTGCATGGCCTGTGCGCCCTCTTGATTGGCGTTGTCCGCTGCATCCTTGGCCTGCGTGGTGTTCTTGCTGATCTCTGTGATGGTGGCCACCATCTCCTCCATGGCGGAGGCCACTGAGGCTATGCTGGCTGCGGTGGCCTGGGCCTTCTGGCCTATCTCGTTTGCAAAGCCCTTGCCCTGTTCCGTGGCCACGCTCAGAGTCTGTGCGCTGTCTGACACCAGGGAGATGTTATCCGCTGTCTTGTGGGCAGCCAGAGTCAGCTTGTCAAAGAGTGTCTTCATGGCCTCTTGAGTGTTTATGAGGTTGGTAAGGATTTCGCCCATTTCATTGGTCAAGTTGGTGTGAATGCGAGTGTCAAAACGGCCTTCTTTCATGTTGGAAATGATGGATTGTATCTCGGATATGCCTGCCATCAGATTTTTATAGAAGAGAAGCGTAAAGACGATGACCACCAGCATGGCCACACCCAAGACCGTTATTGTCTCCCAGAGAGTGGCGTTCATCTGCTCCTTTTGTGTATTGAAGTTATCGTTCAACAGCTTGTTCAGATCAGCTATTGTAGTCGCTATTATATTTGCTGACTTGTTAAACAGCTCGTTTAGTTCCTTTTTTTCGCCTTCAGTCAGGCCACTCTCAGACTTTTCCTTTTTGATGAGCTCCAATCGCCTGGGCTGCAGATTGATCCAGTCTTTAAAGCTGGCAATGGTTTGCTTGGCTAATTCCGTATTTTTTTGGTTTGTTGCTGTTTGACTGTAATAAGTCAAGTGCTCAATTGCCTTCTTTGAATCCTCTTCAAAGTCCTTTAAGAACTTATCTGAGCTAGTGATTTGATATCCCCGTAAATTTGACAGGGCGCCCGCAACATGATTGGAGGCCTCATGCAGGGCTATTATGCGTTTAGCACGGCCTTCTGCAGCGCTGACAGAGGCATATTGCACATAGATGGTTATGGCGGTACCTATCAAGAGCAGCGCCAGCATAATCTGAAATGCCTGTTTGATTCTCAAGTTTTTCATAAAATTTCCTCCTTTTGATGTTGATATATAAATTTTTAATGATGCCAAAGGGTGTTACCGCGCAGACACGAGCCCTGTTTCTACGGCGGCAGCGCAAGTCTGTGGGAAAAGGGCCAGACGGCCTCCAGGAGTTGAAGTAAGGCCGTGGCCGCCTGAGAGGGCGGTGTCTGAGGCAGTAATAGGCGAGGGGTCAGAATCAGATTCCCTCTTTTGCCCAATTCATTGATCCATCCATGGCCCTCCACCAAAATGGGCTCTTGCATCAAATTCACACCACTGGAAACAGGTATCTGTATCCACCTTTCATCCAGTGTCTGAAATGGTATCTGTCCTCCTTTCAGGGCGGTCCAGATGGGTATGTCGAGTTGAGTGTGTAGGTCCAGGCCGTTTATGTGCCAGCCCTCTGGAAACTCCACTCGCACCTCCACAAAGACAGGCGCCCGTGAGTATCTGTTGGCCTGCCATGGGCCCTGGCCGGGCAGCTTGATGATGGTGCCGTTTTGAATTCCGCGAGGCAGGTGTATGCGCAGGGGCCGCTTGATGCTCACTCGGCCACGGCCTTTGCAGAGGGTGCAGGGTCTTCTGCCGGTAAAGCCGGTGCCTGAGCAGGTGGAGCACACTATGAGCAGGGTCTCCTCTCCCCACTGCATGGGTATGCAGCCCTTGCCATGGCATTTGGGGCATCGGGCCTCGTCTTCGCCGCCTGCGGCAGTGCCTGTGCCGTTACAGCGAGGGCAGAATTCCTCTCGATCCACCACCCACATCTCCTTGCCGGCCCCCAGCAGGGCATCCCTTGCCGAAACTGACAGAAAGAGATATGTGCCGTTTTGAAGGCTGTCACAGGGTTCGGAGCTGGTCAAGCCAGTGGAATAATTGCTTGAAATCCCATGCTTTTCCTGCTCTTCGCAAGCAATTCTGCACTGACTCTGCTCAAATCGGGCGCGGCAGCACTCATACGCCCGTTGAATGCGCAGAAACAGGTCTTTGTCCGCAAGGGAGGAGCTGTCGGGATGCAGCCGTTTTATGAGGTTGCGATAGGTCTTACGAATCTCCTCCTCTGTGGCGGACACATCCAGGCCCAGAGTGCGCAGGGCATCTATGTAGTCCTGGTGCAACATTTGTATGTTGGTTGAGAAGGTCAGTTGTTGGACACACTCTGTAGGGCATCTGTGTTCATGATGACCAGGAGTTTCCCCGGCAGTTTGCAGACATTCTTCACGTAGCGAATGTCTATGCCTGCCAATAGGTCGGGCGGCGGTTCTATGTCCGCAGTGGGCACTGAGATGACATCGCCTATGCGCTCCACCAGCAGGCTTATGGGTTCTTCCCGATTACCCATGATGATGTTATGAAAGGCGATGCCCTCTGGAGGCGTGTAATCCAGCCCGATGCGCCTGGCCAGATGAATGGCTGTAAGGATATGTCCGCGCAGGTTTACCACGCCCAGCACATAATCAGGTGCAAGGGGTGTGCTGGTGATATTGAGGTTCTTGTTGATCTCGATGACGAGGTCTATGGGCATGCCGAAGAAGTGTTTGCCCATATAAAAGGTGATGAATTGGGTTGTAGTGTCGGAAGCAACGGCCACATCTGTGGTCTGGGATTGGACGGGCAGATTTTCTGTCATATAGTCCTCCTTGTTATGCAGCGTTTTGAAGTCGAATCTTGAGCAGCCGCTCTACGGCCCTTAACACCAGGTCCCTGTCTAATTTGGGCTGATAGTCGTCCACTCCGGCCTGAATACCGCGTTTCCTGTCCTCCTCGCCTGAAAGGGAGGTCACTGCTATGACCGGCAGGTCCCTGGTGGCAGGGTCTTCCTTTATCTTGCGAGTGAGTTCCAGGCCGGTCATGTTGGGCATTTCTATGTCGGTGATGACGATATCGAAGTGTTCATTCTGGAGAAGTTCCCAGGCCTTTTGACCGTCCTCTACTGCTGTGACATTCAGCCCGGCAGCATTGAGGTATGAGGTGAGGATATTGCGGTAGAAATTGGAATCCTCAGCCAGCAGCACCTGAGCCGCCATGCTCTCGGTCTCTGTGATCTTTGCGAAGAAATTGGGGTCATAGGTGTTGATGATCTGATAGATGTCCAGGAATATGGTGGTGCGGTCCTTGATGATGGCTGAGCCTATCATGCCTTCCTGCTTGAAGTTTTCTTCCTCTATGTTGACGGAGATATTGATGCTGTCTTCGATCTTGGAGACCAGACATGCGATGTCGCGCCCGTTTACATGAAAGACCAGCAGGTTGTATTCATCCTGTTCCGGAAGGGGTGCGATGGGCAGATAATTTTCCAGACGTATGATGGGCATGGAACGGTTGCGGTACTGCACCACTTCCTTTCCGGCTACATGCTCCAGTTGGTGTATATTGATCTTGTCCAGGCGGTTGACGAGGGCCAGTGGAATGGCAAAGAATTCATCCGGTGCGACTGTGAACAGCAGGAGGAACTGTTTTTCCTCTTCGCCGGTGGCCACCGCAGTGGCGGCCTTGGCCTTCTTCAATGCCTCATCAGCCTTGAGATGGAGCATGGAGGCGATGCCTACGATGTCGAGTATGAGGGCGGCCCTGCCGTCTCCCATGAGCGTGGTGCCGGCATAGCATCTGAGGTGTTTTAGGTGGCGGCCCAGGGGTTTTACGACGATCTCCTCTGAGTCGTTGATATTATCCACTACCAATCCGAATTGTCTCTCGCCGGAATTCAAAACCACGATCTCGAGGCCTGATTCTTCATTTCCGGTTTCGGCAGGCAGATGCAGTACCTCCCGCAAGCGCACCAAAGGCAGTATCTGGCCGCGCAGACGGTAGAATTCGGCATTTCCTATGAGTTGGACATCCCTGGAAACGGCCTCCGGGCTCAGGTGCACCAGCTCCACCAGATTGACCTGGGGTATGGCGTAGCGCTCTTCAGCACACCTGACTATCAAGGCAGGAATGATGGCCAGGGTCAGTGGAATCTTGATCTTGACCACAGAACCCATGTTGACCGTGCTCTGGAGCTCTACAGTGCCTCCGATCTTTTCGATATTGGTCTTGACCACGTCCATTCCTACCCCGCGGCCGGAGATGTTGGTGACCTTTTCGGCAGTGGAGAAGCCCGGCTGAAAGATGAGCAGCAGGGCGTCCCTGTCAGAGAGGGCATTGGCCTGTTCAGCGGTTAACAGCCCCTTTTCTACGGCCTTTCTGCGAATCTTGTTGGGGTCGATACCTGCCCCGTCGTCTTCGATCTCGATGATGACCTGACCGCCTTCGTGATAGGCACGCATGGTCAGGGTGCCTACGGGGTCCTTGTCCTTCTGCACTCGAATCTCAGGGGCCTCTATGCCGTGGTCGATGGAGTTTCTGACCATGTGGGTCAGTGGGTCCTTTATGACCTCTATGATGGAGCGGTCTAATTCTGTTTCAGCACCTTCTATATGTAATTGGACCTGTTTTTGGGCGTTTTTGGCCAGATCCCGCACAATACGCGGAAATTTATTGAAGACATTGCCGATGGGCTGCATTCGAGTCTTCATGATCTGTTCCTGCAACTCCGTTACAATGAGGCTCATGTGCTGATTGGCCGCCATCAGCTCCGGATTGTTGATATAGCCTGCAAGCTGGGCCAGACGGTTGCGGGACAGGACCAGTTCGCCCGCCAGGTTCATCAGATTGTCTAAAAGCTGGACATCCACGCGCACATGGGTCTCCGTCATCTGGGGTGCGGCGGGCGGCGGGCCTGCGGCTGGCTGTTTGGTCTCGGATGGGGCGGGAGGTTCCGGGGCCTTGGGCTCATGAGTGGCCGCTTGCTCGGGTTGAGGCTTGAATACCGCTGCGGCCTGGGCCTCAAGTGGTGGAGTCTCTGGCGCAAGTGTTTCAGGCGTTGCTGCCTGAGATTCCGTCTTTGGTTCCGGTGCAGGAGCGGCTGCCTTGGGCGGTGGCGTTGATTTACTTGATGCAGTAGCGGGCTGGCCCTTTGTCACCTTTTCAGCGAAGTTTCGAAGGTCCACTACAAAATCCAGATATACGAGGTCAGTGGGCTCCTTGCCTGTCTGCTCCAGACTGGCGACTATGGCCTTTATATAGTCCACGGCCTTGAGGAGCATGGTGGCGATGTCTTCGGTTACCTTGATGACACCGTCTCTGAGTTTGGAGAGGATGTCTTCTGCGAAGTGGGCTATGGCCTCCAGGGTGGTGAATCCAAAAAAACCGGAAGTGCCCTTGATGGTGTGAATGGTGCGGAAGATGCTTTTTATGAGCTCCGCATTTTCAGGGTCCTGTTCCAGCTCTACAAATTGTTGATCCAGGAGCTCCAGATTCTCCTTGGCCTCTGATAGAAAATCCTTGAGAATGTCCTGTTCCATGCCCATATAAAATACCTCCTTTGAGATTTAAGCGTTCTTCTTCCAATAGGTTGTCTTGCCTGACACCACCCGCTCCATATAGGCCGGAAGACCTATGGGTGTTTCGGTTGCGCCGAGAATCAGGCAGCCGCCTGGATTTAATGACTTTGCAAGTTTTTCCAGAATCTGCTGTTTGGTCTGCTGTTCAAAGTAGATCAGCACGTAACGGCAGAAGATTACATCAAATGTGCCGAAATTGAAGGGGGAGAGCAGGTTGAATATCTGAAAGTTGATCATCCGCCTCAAGTTGTCATTGGCATGCCAAAACGCCCCGTTTTGTTTGAAATATTTTATGAGCAGTGTGATGGGTAGGCCCCGGTTCACCTCTACCTGTGTGAAACGGCCTGCCTTGCCCTTTTCAACGGCATCACGGGAGATGTCCGTGGCCAGGATGTCCGCAGCGCCTCTTGAAAGGGCAGGAAAGCTTTCACAGAGCAGCATGGCCATGGAGTAGGGTTCCTGGCCGGTGGAGCAGGCCGCACTCCAGATGCGTACGGAGTTGCCGTTTCTTTTGATGGCTTCCGGCAGAATCTCCTTTTTCAGGGTGTCGAAGGGGTGCTGGTCCCGAAAGAAGTAGGTCTCGTTGGTGGTCATGGCGTCGATGATGCGCTCCTTTAGGGAGCTGGTCATGCCGGTCTTGGCCTTGGAGTAGAGTTCATTCAGGTCCTTGAGTCCCAATATGCGGGCAAGCTCGTTCAGCCTGCTTTCCAGGAGATATTCCTTGCCAGGCGCCAGGGCGATGCCGCTGGCCGTCTTTACTAATTCTGCAAAAAAACGAAATTGTTCCGGAGTGATCATCTTCCACTCTCCATCATTGGTCTTTTGGATGTCATGGTTATTTCAACTATTGCGCATGCTATCTCATTTAATGGGCATATACGATCCGCCAGCCCTGCTTCTACTACAAACTTGGGCATGCCCCAGACCACACAGGTTTCCTGGTTCTGGGCTATTACGCAAGCGCCCTTGGTCTTGAGTTCCTGAATCCCTTTGAAACCGTCCTGACCCATGCCGGTCATGATTACAGCCAGACTTCTGCCGCCATAGACCTGGGCTATGGAACGAAATGTAACATCTGCAGCGGGCCGGCAGCTGTTTTCAGGTGGTTTTTGATTGAGGGTTATGAGCCGTTCGGTGCCGTTTACTGTGACCTCCATGTGGTAATCGCCTGGGGCCAGATAGACGGTGCCTGGCTCTATCTTCATGCCTTCCTGCGCCTCCACCACTCGGACCTTGGATTTTTCGTTCAACCTGTTGGCAAGCTGAGTGGTGAATACCGGGGGCATGTGCTGGACCAGCAGCACTGGCAGATTAAAGTTGGCCGGCAGCCTTGGTATGACCTCGTTTAAGGCATTGGGCCCGCCTGTGGAGACACCTATGCCCACTATCTCTATCTGCCCGGCACGAGCTGACCTCATTGGTTGAGGCATTGCCTGGGGTGTGGCACAGGTACCGGATTTGAGTGCAGGGGTTATGGCACATGTTCTCATGCGAGGGGGGGCTGAAGGTGTTTTGTCTGAAGTGGTCTGGGTTGCAATCCGTTGTGGAACACCTTGTGGAGTGAGTGTGGGTCTCTGTGTAGCCGTTGTGGTTTTGGGGGTGACGGTGGGCGCAGATGGAGCTGTGGCGGGTTTGACGTAAGGCTTTGGGGTTGTGATGCGTTGCGCCTCGGCATAGGCACGAATCTTTGGAACCAGGTCCTCCTGAATCTTTTTTACACTCTCTGCAAAGGCGCCTGTGCCTGATGGTTTGGGAACGAAATCAAATGCACCTTTGGAAAGGGCCTCCAGTGTGGTGCGGGCGCCTTCCAGTGTGAGGGAAGAGAACATGATGACGCCAACATTGAGTTTTTGACGACGGATCTCGTCCAGGGTTTGAATGCCGTTCATTTCAGGCATCTCCACATCCAGGACAACCAAGTGGGGCCTGTGAGTGCGAATGAGCTGAAGGGCCTCTTTGCCGTTTTTGGCCGTGCCGACTACTCGAATGCCGACCTGTTTGTTCAGGGCCTCTTCCAGTATCTTGCGGAATACTATGGAGTCATCGACAACCAATACCTTTATAAGGATCATTCTTCCAACCCCAGCATTATCTTGACCTTTTCCTGCAGCATCTCGCTGTTGAAAGGCTTCATAAGGTACTCATTGGCCCCGGCCATCACAGCCCGAATGATGTTTTCCTGCTGATTTTCAGTGGTGACCATCATGACCTTGATATCGTCCCAATTGGAGTTCTGACGGATATTGACAAGGCAGTCATATCCTTCCATTTCAGGCATGTACCAGTCCAGAAAAACGATGTCGAACGGGCCTTCTTCCTGAAGTTTTTTCAAGGCCACAAGGCCGTTTTCAGCCTCTGCGATCTCTGTGAAGATGTTCATCTCTTTCAGGCCGCTCTTTACGATGTTGCGCATTGATTGGGAATCATCGACCACCAAAGCCTTCATAGGCCGTCCCTCCACGATTCATTTTTGTAATGAAAACTCTGCATAAGACACGACTATAACAAATGAATGGGTAAAAGAAAATATGTTTTCAGTTTTTTGTTAGAAGCACATAATCTGTCATGAGTTGCCCCTCTGTATCATCGTGCTTGTTGATTTTTTAGTTTTAATACATGGTGATAATTCAATGTCTGGGCGGGGGCAGCCGGCATTTGTTCCATGCCCCACATAACCGCCCTTCTTGGCAGAATGCGCCGCATGGAACAAATGCTTCACCGCTGCCGCCCCCAATAGATTTAATTAAAAAAGTTGTTCAGGAATGTGACTGTCCTTTTTCTATTTCACTGGCGTTATTTTGCAAATCTTGACTTGAATCAATGCAGTGAACGAACGCCTTGATATCCTACGAGTATCCTATGAGGGTCTTTATGCTGCAAAAAATCAGCTTCCTTTGAATCTGTTGACGAATGGAGTGTAATGTTATGAAGGACTTAAAGCGAATTCGATTTGCAGTTCAGGCTGGATTTGCCCTGTATTTTCTGTATGCGGGTTATGTATTTTACAGATATTACCTGTGGGTCAGTGGACAGTCGAATACCTATGTGCCCCACCTGCCTTCTGTGGAGGCCTTTTTGCCCATTGGGGCACTGACGAGCCTGAAACGCCTGTTTCTGACCGGTGAGTTCGATGTCGTACACCCTGCTGCCCTGGTCATCTTTATGGCCGTACTGCTCTCAGCCCTGCTCTTCCGCAAGGGTGTCTGCGGCTGGGTATGTCCTGTGGGATTTTTGTCCAATCTGTGCGAAAGACTGGGCAGAGGGCTTGGTCTGGCGTTTTGCCTGCCCAGGTGGCTCACTCTCTCACTTTCCGCCGTAAAATATGTGCTGCTGGGCTTTTTCGTGTATGTCATCTGCCTTGCCATGAATAGAGAGGCCATAGATGCCTTTGCCGCCAGCCCCTATAATCTGCTGGTGGATGTCAAGATGCTTCAGTTTTTCATGCACCCCTCCAGCCTCACTTTGGTGGTGCTGACAGCCCTGTTGTTGTTCTCCATAGTGGTGTGCAATCCCTGGTGCAGATTTTTCTGCCCTTACGGCGCGCTGCTTGGCCTTCTGGCATGGATAGGACCCACGCAGGTCAAAAGAGACGAAACCGCCTGCATTAAATGTAAAAGGTGCTCAAGGGCATGTCCTTCCTGCATTCAGGTGCATAGCATGGCAGTGATTCGAACGCCGGAGTGTCAGGGCTGCATGGAATGCGTGAATGTATGCCCTGTTAAGGGGTGTTTGAACGCCCATGTGGCTGCCAGGCGTGTGCCGGCATGGGTTGTGGCTGTGTCGGTCCTGGCGGTGATCTGGGGCTTTTGGGGTTGGGCTGAACTGACGGGTCACTGGCGTTCGAGGGTTTCTGATACGGCTAAACGCACCATTTTCCTTCAGACCGGTGGGGATATAAGACACCCCTGACACTGGTTCGCCCTTATGATAAAAAAACATCGGCACTGACAGCACAGGGCCGGGTCACTATGCCTGCGCCTTCACAGGCTGAACGCACGGGTTTGCCCCTTCCTGCGATTTTTGTAAAATAAATCGGACAATATCTTCGAAAAAGCCTTTACATAGAGGGTTATTGGCGATTAAAATCATCGTTCGGTCAATTGAGGGCTGCAAAAGAGATTTTATTGCCCAAAGCACCGTTTAAGCCAACAGGAGGAAACATAGTGAAGATCGTATATGACCCTGATATACCCACATCCATCAGGCCGTCCATTCAGCATGAGATAAAAAATTCCGTGCACAACCAGTGTGAGTGCGGCTGTGATGAGATTTATGTCTATTTCAGCTCCAAGGATATCATCGATGTCAAATGTTATGACTGCGGTCACAGTTTTTTTGAGTTGAAGCTCGAAATAGACGACAGCCCTGAAAAAAAATAACAATTCGGTAAGGAGAAGGAGAAATGCAGGGGATTCGTGTGGCGGTAGTGGGCGTGGGCAATTGTTTCAGCGCCTTGTTTCAGGGTATTCATTATTATAGAAGCAAGACGGCCCAGGATGCCATTGGTCTTATGCATTGGGAGATAGGCGGATTCAGACCATTTGACATAAAAGTTGTTTGCGCATTTGATATCGACCGCCGCAAGGTGGGCCTGGATGTGTCAAAAGCGGTGTTTGCCTTGCCCAATTGCACGCAGGTTTTTTGCAGGGACATACCCAAAACAGGTGTTTTGGTGAGTATGGGTCGAATACTGGATGGTGTTTCGGGGCATATGGCCAGTTATCCAGAAGGCCAGACCTTTTCGCCTGCATCCCTGCCCGAGCCGTCCAAAGAGGATGTGGTGCGATTGCTCAGAGAAAGCGGGGCCGAGATATTGCTCAATTATCTGCCCGTTGGATCAGAAGAGGCCAGCCGTTTTTATGCTGAATGCGCACTGGAGGCAGGGCTTGGAATGGTCAACAATATCCCCGTGTTTCTGGCCAGCGACAGCCATTGGGCACAGAGGTTTCAAGAGCGCAATCTGCCCATCATCGGCGATGACATCAAGTCACAACTGGGCGCCACTATTGTCCATCGAGTGCTTACGGACCTGTTCATGAAGCGGGGTGTGCGTCTGGATAGGACATATCAGCTCAATA
This sequence comes from Deltaproteobacteria bacterium, assembly GCA_028695735.1. Taxonomy (GTDB): domain Bacteria; phylum Desulfobacterota; class Dissulfuribacteria; order Dissulfuribacterales; family DYLC01; genus JAQVIJ01. The sequence goes on from JAQVIJ010000005.1 coordinate 63,107, forward strand.
CCGGAGGCAATACGGATTTTTTGAATATGTTAAACCGGCACAGGTTGGCCTCCAAAAAACTCTCCAAGACCGAGGCGGTTCAGGCCATGCTTCCCGTGAACCTGGCCCCTGAAAATATACACATCGGGCCCAGTGATTATGTACCTTGGCAAAAGGACAACAAGGTCGCCTTTATTCGCATGGAGGGGAGGCTCTTTGGGGATGTGCCCATGAACCTCGAGCTGAGGCTCTCTGTGGAGGACTCGCCCAATTCTGCTGGCGTGGCCATAGATGCCATTCGTTGCTGCAAGCTGGCCTTGATGCGTGGCATGGGTGGCCCTGTGTTACCGCCATCTGCATATTTCATGAAACACCCACCGGTTCAGATGACGGATCACGAGGCGTATCTGGCCATGGAGAAGTTCATCGGCACAAGTGAGGATAGTCAATGAAGGCCATTATAGCATTTGAAGATGGCAGGACCTTTGAAGGGGAATCCTTTACAGGCCCTGGGGAAGTAGCTGGTGAGATGGTTTTCAATACCGGCATGACCGGCTATCAGGAGATTCTTACAGACCCTTCGTACAAGGGGCAGATGGTCACCATGACCTATCCTCTCATAGGCAACTACGGTATCAATACAGAGGATGATGAGTCTTTGCGCATACATGTCTCTGCCTTTGTGGTGCGGGAATACGAGGATTTTTACAGCAACTGGCGGGCCTGCCGTTCCCTGGCGGACTATCTGCGCAGTCAGGGTATTCTGGGTATTCATAAAGTGGATACACGGGCCATTACAAGGCACATTCGTTTGGCAGGCGCCATGAAGGCCGTGATCTCCACACAGGACCTCTCTGCGGACTCCTTGATAAAAAAGGCCAAGGAATCCCCCGGCCTGGTGGGCAGGGACCTGGTGCGAGAGGTGACCGTTGAAAGACCTTACGGCTGGGGCAAGGGGCCCGAGCCTCTGAATATCGCCTCTCTGCCAGCCAAGACCGAAAGGCCGCGCGTGGCGGTGCTGGACTGCGGCCTGAAGTTCAATCAGTTGAGGCTCTTGACTCAAAAGGGTTGTGAGTGTGTTGTGTTTCCATGCTTCGCATCCGCCGATGAAATGCTGTCCTGTAATCCGGACGGGATTTTCCTCTCCAATGGCCCGGGTGACCCTGCGGCCCTTACGGGTATTGTCAAAAATGTGCGCAGCCTCATCGGAAAACTGCCCATCTTTGGCATCTGTCTTGGCAATCAAATATTAGGCCAGGCAGTGGGAGGCCGCACATACAAGCTCAAGTTTGGCCACAGAGGGGCGAATCAGCCGGTCAAGGACCTTCAAACCGGCAGAATCGAGATCACCTCTCAAAATCATGGATTTGCCGTGGACGCAGATTCCCTGCCCGCGGATGCCGAGGTGACTCATATCAATCTGAACGACGGCACCGTGGAGGGCTTCAGGCTCAAAAGCGAGCCGGTTTTTTGTGTCCAGTACCATCCGGAGAACGCGCCAGGGCCGCACGATTCCGAATATCTCTTTGATCGTTTCATAGGCCTCATGGCCGACACCAGAAGATAAAAATGTAATGCAGGGAATATACAGTTACCCCTGCCAATGGGAAGAATATGCCGAGACGCAATGATATAAAGAAGATATTGATCATAGGCTCAGGGCCTATCGTCATAGGACAGGCCTGCGAGTTCGACTATTCAGGCACTCAGGCCTGCAAGGCCTTGAGGGAAGACGGCTACGAGGTGGTGCTGGTGAATTCCAACCCGGCCACCATCATGACAGACCCCGACATGGCCGAGCGCACCTATGTGGAGCCCATTACACCTGAGGTGGTGGCAAAGATTCTGGAAAAGGAGCGGCCGGATGCCATTTTACCCACTTTGGGCGGCCAGACAGGGCTCAATACCGCTGTAAAGCTGGCGGACCAGGGCGTGCTGGAGCGTTTAGGGGTGGAGATGCTTGGGGCCAATCGAGAGGTCATACACAAGGCCGAAGACCGTGAGCTGTTTCGAAGCGCCATGGAGCGCATAGGCCTGCGTGTGCCCAAAAGCGTCATCGTGCGCAGCCTTGACCAGGCCCTGGCCTCGGTGCAGGAGGTGGGTTTTCCGGTTGTCGTGCGCCCCAGTTTCACTCTGGGAGGCACAGGAGGCGGTATCGCCTACAATCGGGAGGAACTGGAGGCCATCTGTTCTCGTGGGCTGGAGCTCAGCATGATTCATGAGGTCATGCTGGAGGAGTCGGTTATCGGTTGGAAGGAATTTGAGCTGGAGGTGATGCGGGACAAAAAGGACAATGTAGTCATCATCTGCGGCATAGAAAACATAGACCCCATGGGCGTGCACACAGGAGACAGTATCACTGTGGCCCCTATTCAGACTCTGAGCGATCGGGAATACCAGATGCTTCGGGATGCCTCCATCGCCATCATGCGGGAGATCGGAGTGGAGACCGGCGGCTCCAATGTGCAGTTTGCAGTCAATCCCAGAAACGGCGACATGGTGGTCATCGAGATGAACCCACGCGTGTCCAGGTCATCGGCCCTGGCGTCCAAGGCCACAGGCTTTCCCATCGCCAAGATCGCTGCCAAGCTGGCCGTGGGTTACACACTGGATGAGATACCCAACGACATCACTCGAGAGACCATGGCCTCCTTTGAGCCCACCATTGACTACTGTGTGGTGAAGATTCCACGCTGGACCTTTGAAAAGTTCCAGGAGGCCCAGGACCTGCTCACCACCTCCATGAAGAGTGTGGGCGAGACCATGGCCATAGGCCGCACATTTAGAGAGGCCCTTCAGAAGGGGCTTCGTTCCCTGGAGATAGGCCGGTTTGGGTTGGGCTTCGATGGCCGTAATCCATGGGAAAAGGCCGGAGTAACCCCTGATATGGACGCAGTGCTGAAGAGACTGCGGGAACCCAATTCCCAGCGCATCTTTTATATTCCTTTGGCCATGGAAATGGGCATGGGAATAGACGAGATATACGGCATAACCGGCATAGATCCCTGGTTTTTGCATCAGATCGCCATGATCTTGCAGGAAGGCAAGAACCTGGCGCGCGAGACCTACGACACGCTCACAGCCGAGGGTGGCAGGCACTTGCGTCATTACAAGACCGAGGGCTTTTCTGATGTGCAGATCGCCCATACCACAGGCATTCACCTCCCTGAGATTCAAAGGGAGCGAGACCACATGGCTATAAGGCCGGTTTACAAGCTGGTGGACACCTGTGCCGCGGAGTTTGAGGCCTATACCCCCTATTATTACTCCACCTATGAACTGGAGGACGAGGCCAGGCCCTCTGATAAAAAAAAGGTCATGATCTTGGGCGGCGGCCCCAATCGCATAGGCCAGGGCATAGAGTTCGACTATTGCTGTGTGCATGCCTCCTTTGCCCTGCGGGAAGAGGGGGTGGAGAGCATCATGGTGAACTCCAATCCTGAAACGGTCTCCACGGACTATGACACCTCAGACAAGCTCTATTTCGAGCCCCTTACCTTTGAGGATGTCATGCATATAGTCAATACAGAGCGGCCCACGGGCGTGATAGTGCAGTTCGGCGGTCAGACCCCTCTAAACCTCGCAGTGCCTCTGGCCAGGGCGGGCGTGCCGATACTGGGCACGAGCCCTGAAAACATCGACAAGGCCGAGGATAGAAAGAGCTTTCAGCAGATGCTCAAGAAACTGGAGCTGGTGCAGCCCGAAAACGGCACTGCCCGCAGCCTGGAAGAGGCCCTGATGGTGGCCAAGGAGATAGGCTACCCGGTGGTAGTGCGGCCTTCTTATGTGTTGGGCGGCAGGGCCATGCGCATTGTGTATGACGAAGATGGCATTCGCTCCTTTATGGAAGAGGCGGTGCAGGTCTCTGAGGGCCACCCTGTGCTGATAGACAAATTTCTGCAGGATGCCATAGAGATAGATGTGGATGCCATTTCAGACGGCGAGCTCACTGTCATCGGCGGCATCATGGAGCATATAGAAGAGGCGGGCATTCACTCCGGTGACTCCGCCTGTGTGCTTCCAGCCAAGAGCCTGGGCCAGAGGCTTTTAAGGGAGATTCGAGAGGCCACATGCGCCATGGCACGAGAATTAAATGTCATAGGCCTCATGAATGTGCAGTATGCTGTAAAGGACGGCAGGCTCTATGTCCTGGAGGTAAATCCCAGGGCATCCCGAACAGTGCCCTTTGTGAGCAAGGTCACGGGTGTGCCTTTGGCCAAGCTGGCCACAAAGGTCATGCTGGGCAGAAGGCTTTCGGAATTGGGTTTCACCTCTGAAAAGACCCTGAACTATGTGGCTGTGAAGGAGGCGGTCTTTCCCTTTAAGCGTTTTCCTGGTGTGGATATCGTACTGGGGCCTGAGATGAAGTCCACGGGCGAGGTCATGGGCATAGACAGGACCTTTGGCATGGCCTATGCCAAGAGCCAGTTGGCCGCAGGGGTGAACCTGCCCCTTTCTGGACGGGTGTTTTTAAGTATCAGGCCAGGTGACAAGGCGGCTATTCTGCCTGTGGCCAAAAGCCTGGAGGAAATGGGCTTTGAACTGGTTGCCACTGACGGCACAGCCGGTTATCTGAACGCCCACGGGGTCAAAAGCGGCGAGGTCATGAAGATATCCCAGGGCAGGCCCAACATCGTGGACCTCATCAAAAACAACGAGATAGCCATGGTCATCAATACCCCAAGCGGCAAGAAGACCCATTCAGACTCCTATTACCTGAGAAGGACCGCCCTGGAGTATGAATTGCCCTATTTCACCACGGTTGCAGGGGCATTGGCCGCAGTAGAGGCCATAGATGCCTTGAAAAAAGAGGAGCTGAGAGTGGCGGCACTCCAGGACTACTATGCGTGATTCATTTCCTATCCTACTTCCGTCTATCTTGAAGGAGGAATGCGGCATATTCGGCGTCTATGGCCATAAGGATGCCGCAAAGCTTACATATTTCGGGCTTTATGCCCTGCAGCATCGAGGCCAGGAGAGCGCAGGCATAGTAAGCTCGGACGGTGAAACCGTTCGTGAGCACAAGGGTATGGGCCTGGTGCACGATGTCTTCAATGAGGCGGTCTTAAGCCAGTTGCACGGCCATCTGGCCGTGGGTCATGTGCGCTACTCCACCACAGGCTCTTCCGTGCTGCAGAATGCCCAGCCGTTTTGCGTAAAACATGCCGGTTGCTCCATAGCCCTGGCACACAACGGCAATCTGGTGAATGCCGCTGCCATTCGCTCCAGCCTTGAGGAAAAGGGTTCCATATTTCAGACCACCATGGACAGCGAGATACTGGTGCATCTCATTGCCAAGGCCAGGTCAAGGGGTATGGAAGAGGCCATCGCCTCCGCCATGAGTGTGGTAAAGGGGGCCTACGCAGTGCTCATAGCCACAGAGGACAGCCTCATAGGCTTTCGGGACCCCTACGGTTTCAGGCCGCTGTGCATCGGCAGGTTAAACGGTTCTTATGTGCTGGCCTCCGAGACCTGTGCCCTGGATCTGGTGGAGGCCGAGTACATTCGGGATGTGGAGCCTGGGGAGGTGGTGGTCATAGATGACAATGGCCTGCGCTCCTTTCAGGCTGTCAGCCACACCGAAACCCGGCACTGCATCTTTGAATTCATCTATTTTGCCAGGCCTGACAGCCGCATATTCGGCCAGAATGTCTATCTCTTTCGCAAGGCCCTGGGAAGGGCGCTGGCCCAGGAGGTGAGTCTGGAAGCGGATTTTGTCATGCCTTTTCCCGATTCCGGCAACTATGCAGCCCTTGGTTTTTCCCAGGCCGCAAAGATCCCCTTGGAACTGGCGGTGATCCGCAATCACTATGTGGGACGCACCTTCATACAGCCCAGCCAGAGCATGAGGGATTTTTCCGTGCGCGTGAAACTCAATCCTGTAAAGGAGATGTTGCGGGATAAACGGGTCATCATTGTAGAGGATTCGATCATTCGGGGCACCACCTCCCGTACGCGTGTGCGCGCCATTCGAAACGCCGGGGCCAAAGAGGTCTCCATGCTGGTAAGCTGTCCGCCAACGCGCTTTCCATGTTTTTACGGCATAGACTTCTCCACCAAGGGTGAGCTGATCGCATCCAAGAACTCCGTTGAGGAGATACGCCGGTTTTTGGAGCTGGACGGCCTGCATTATTTGAGTATAGAGTCCATGCTCAAGGCCGCGGGCGGGGATGGAGGCCGTTTCTGTATGGCCTGTTTTGACGGCGATTATCCCGTGGAGAGCGAGGACTTTAGGGGTAAATTTCAGTTGGAGCGGAAATGAGCGCAGAAGATCGTCAGAACGCAGGTGTAAGCGCCTCATCTTCGCAAGCCTTGTTGGACAGGGCCAGGCAGGTCATAGATATCGAGATCGCAGGCCTCAATCGTGTAAAAGACCGCTTGAATGCAGGATTTTGCAAGGCGGTTCAACTGATTCTGAATACGAAAGGCAGGCTGGTGGTGACGGGCATAGGCAAGTCCGGGCTCATAGGCCGCAAGATATCGGCCACCCTGTCCAGTACCGGCACGCCCTCGGTTTTTCTGCACCCTGTGGAGGCCATGCATGGGGATCTGGGCATGTTGGGCAGTGAGGACTGCATTCTGGCCATCTCCAACAGCGGCGAAACCCAGGAGCTTGTTTCGCTTTTGCCCATTTTCAAGGCCCGTTCCATATCTGTAATCGCCATGACCGGCGGCCTGAATTCCACGCTTGCCCGGGAAAGCCAGGCGGTCATAGATGTGGGCGTTGAAAGGGAGGCCTGTTCCCTGGGGCTGGCCCCTACTGCCAGCACTACAGCGGCCCTGGCTGCAGGGGATGCACTGGCGGTGGTGCTGCTGGAATTACGCAACTTCGACGCACAGGATTTTAGGCGTAATCATCCTGCCGGCAGTCTGGGCGAGGCCTTGCGTCTGCAGGTCAGGACTGTGATGTTGACCGGTGACGCCATTCCCCGAGTGCGCATGGGGTTGCGGATTGAAGAGGTCCTGGGCATCATGAATGCAGGGAGATTGGGGTGTGTCCTGGTTTTGGATAAGCATGACGAGCTGGTGGGCATCATGACCGACGGAGATATCCGCAGGGGGCTGCTGCATGGCAGTGATGTCCTGTTTGCACCTGTGGAGCGTATCATGACCAAATCCCCCAAATCAGTGCATCCGTCCACACTGGCCGCTGATGCATTGGCCCTCATGGAGAGGCATCTGATCACCGTATTGCCGGTTGTTGAAGACGGCATACTTGTGGGTATAGTTCATTTGCACGACCTGCTCGGAAAGGGGCAGTTCAAGTTCTCGGTTTAATAAAAGGAGACCATAACCCATGGCGCGCAGTCTAAACAAAGTCATGTTGATAGGCCGGCTCGGGGCAGACCCTGAGATCCGTTACACACAGGACGGCACGAGTGTATGTACATTCAATATAGCCACAAACCGCCGTGTCAAGCGCAATGAGCAGTGGGAAGAGGAGACCGACTGGCATAGGGCCGTTGCATGGAGGCAGACGGCGGACATGTTGGGCAAGTTTTTGCACAAGGGCAGCCTGGTCTATGTGGAAGGTTCACTTCGCACCCGTTCATGGACTGATCAGAGCGGCAACAAGCGTTTTATGACAGAGGTGGTGGTCAATGATTTCGTCTTGTTGGAGCCCAAGGGTGACAAGGGCGGCGGTGGAGAGTTTGGGTACGATCTGGATGCAGCCGCTCCCCCCATGGATGAGGAAGTGCCGTTTTAGGGGGCATCATTGGTCTACGCATACACTGCGCACAAAGTCCCAAAGATTGCCAGTTTATTAAATAGCCGTGTTAATCATTTACTATGAAGATCAAGGAACTGTTCACTGATGGCAGGCTTATCTCAAAGATACAAGAACGCCTGCCATCTTTATTTTATCTTGCTGAATTGGAAAGCTCTCGTGCTGGTAAAGTAGGCATGGAAGTTGGTTCAATCAGAGAGAAGATTATCATTGCCCTATTGATTTATAAATTCGGCAAGAATAATGTAGAAACTGATATTCCAATTACTCAGTCCGAAGTAGATGTAAGGGTCTATAATGAACCAATTTCTATAAAAACGATAACTGCGAAACAATTAAGAGGAATAAAACTTAGTTGGACAGTTGACGCAGAACAAGCTTTCAAATTCGGCCAAAGTTATTTTCCTAATCTTGATATGTTATTGGTACAAGTAAACTGGAATGATGTGGGATGGTTTTATTTATTCCCCCGAGATGTCCAGGTAGAGATTTTTAATACAATAGGCCCACAGAAGTATATACAACTTCCTAAGGCAGGAACCAATCCCCGTGGAGTGGAGATCTCAGCGCAGGGCCTTCGTCTTCTTGCAGGGCATTCAGGAAGTTTTAAGTTTCCCATAAACTGGCTGCGAAAAAGGATTGAGTATAATCCTTATGAACGATGGGTAGAACTTTGGCAAAAGGATTGAACCCATGAGTAAAGGCTCAAAGACAAGCAGATTTGGCACCACCACCAGAATAAGCCATGACTCATCTCAGTATTACAGTTCCCGACTCTACTTTGGCTTATTTAAGGAGGATGGTGCCCCTCTCACTGATGAGAATCCTTTCCCCAAAGACTATGAAAACAACATCATACAGGGAAATGCTGAGTATATGAAAGAACTTCCCGATAACTCTGTGCATCTGATGGTTACTTCGCCGCCATACAATGTCACCAAAGAGTATGACATGGACCTGACCCTGGAAGAATACCTACAGCTCTTAAGAAATGTCTTTGCCGAGACCTATCGTGTCCTTGTTTATGGTGGTAGGGCCTGTATAAATGTGGCCAATCTGGGCCGCAAGCCCTATATCCCCTTATCAGACTACATCTCGCAACTGATGTTGGAGATTGGATATTTCATGCGTGGTGAGATCATCTGGCATAAAGGGGCAGGGGCTGGGGTTTCAATGGCCTGGGGCAGCTGGCAGTCAGCCACCAATCCTGTTCTACGGGATACCCATGAGTATATCCTTGTTTTTTCAAAGGGTTCCTTTTCCCGTAAAAGGCCAGAGGGGAAATTTGACACCATCACGCGTGAGCAATTTATGGAATGGACAAAATCGGTCTGGGTCATGAATCCAGAATCGGCTAAAAAAGTGGGGCATCCCGCCCCATTTCCTGTGGAACTCCCGTATCGCCTGATTCAGTTATATACCTTTACTGACGACATTGTTCTGGACCCCTTTATGGGAAGCGGTTCCACTGCCATAGCAGCCTTGCAATCAGGCAGAAGATATGTGGGTTATGAGATTGATTCGAAGTACATAAAGCTTGCTGAAGCACGAATAGCAGCTCTTCATGCGCCATCCCAGGCCTATCTGTTTTAGTCTTGCCGATGAAGATAGTGTTTTTGGACAGAGATGGAGTGATAAATGAGGAAGTGGGGTATCTCTCCTCCCTTCAGGACCTTCAAATCATTCCAGGGGCTGTTCAGGCCGTTAAGCTTCTAAATGACTGTGGCTTTCAAGTGGTGGTGGTGACCAATCAATCGGGTGTCGCCAGGGGCTTTTTTGAAGAATTCCAGGTTCAGGCCCTGCATCAGGCATTAAATCAGATGCTTGCCGCAGAAGGTGCCCGTGTAACAGGCTGGTATTATTGCCCTCACCACCCCACAGAGGGCAGGCCACCTTATAACATTCCATGTGACTGCAGAAAACCAGGCCCTGGCCTTGTGAAAAGGGCGTGTGAGGAATTGGGGCTTGTGCCGCAAGTGAGTTTTGTGGTGGGCGATACCTGGCGGGATATGGAACTGGCATTAAATGTTCAGGCCGTGCCTGTCCTGGTGCGCACAGGCCATGGACAAAGGACATTAAATGCCCTAACGCAAGACCAGCTCAAGCTCATCGGTTATGTGGCTAAGGACCTGCTGGAGGCAGCTCAATGGATATGCGGCTATAAGGCCTGAGTTCCCCTGTTTCGCCCTGAATTTCGTATTTCATTCCCAGAATAAACGGCATATTGCGTGTGCCATGGCCTACGGGCAGATTCCAAATGACGGGTATGCCCAGGTCCTGCAAACGGTCTAAAAGCAGGGCCTTGAGCTGTTGCTCGTCAATGCCTGTGTGCAGTATTTCGCCTACTGCTATGCCGGCCAGCCTGGAGAGCCTGTCTGCGAGCCTCAAGTGTGTCAACATGCGGTCTATGCGGTAGAGGGCCTCGTTGTGGTCTTCTATCACTAAAATCGCCTGGTCCCACGGCGGTTCAAAGGTGGTTCCCAGGGTATGAAGAAGGCAGGTGAGGTTCCCTCCTATGAGATGACCCCTGGCCGTGCCTGCGAGCAGTGGTTGGCCCAAAAGGCTTGGGGGCTCGTGATGAATAAGAAGGCGCTTAACGGCCTCAATGGAGGGAGTATCGGTCTTGATGAGGGTGGTGAGCAATGGGCCGTGAATCAGCACGGGCCAATGCAGGTTTAAGAGGGCCGAGTGCAGAAAGGTGACATCGCTAAAGCCCATCAAAGGGTTTTTGCGAGGCGCATGGGCCAAGGCATGCCAATCCACATGAGTGAGCCACCTCAAGGAGCCGTAGCCGCCCCTCATGGCCCAGACCAGGTCTATTTCATCAGTGGTCATCAGGTGTTGAAACAGTTGAGCCTGCTCTGTGTCCTCCTGTGCCAGATAAGAAAAGGGCGCCGTGGCCTCGTCTTTTGAAAAACAGGTGATGCTGGCAGTGGAAAGAAGGCGTCTTAAGAGCTCTATGCCGCCTTGCATCTTTGCCGAGTCTGGCGGGCTGGATGGGCTGAAGGCCGCTATTTTCATGGCAAGGGTGCGCCTGTCTCCTGGCTTGAGATCACATCCGCCATCTTGTGAACGATGGCGGCAAGGCCCTCTGTTATGGTGGGGGCCTCACGGTAATCCCGAGGGAAGAGGATGTCGTGGCCTCGGTGAAGGGGAATGAGGTCTGCCTCGCCATAGATGTGCCAGAGAGTGGCGTCGTCCGCAAGTCGAATGAGTTTCAAGTCCAGGGCCACCCAGCCTCTGGAGTTGCCTGCCGGCGCCAGAAAGGACGGCGCGCTGATCTCCATGAGATAGTGAAAGCCGCGGTCCTTAAGTGCGGCCCTTGAAATCCCCTTTTCCAAGTCCCTGTGCTGCTCCAGGACCTGAAATATGCGGCGCTGAAGAAAGATGTCCTGCACTATTCCAGCATAGCTCACAGTCAATGCCTTGTCGTAGCGCTGTGGCAGGTAGAGGGGAGTCAGATAGGTGTTTTGTTTGCCCAATCCCAGGGGGCGTTGAGGCTGAATATAGACCTGTAGGTTTACATCAGGCAGGCGGCCCATGTCGTTTTGAGGAAAGTTGGGCGGCTGCAGAAAGGGTGGCTGGCTGCAGGCAATCAACAAGGCCAGCAGAAAAAGGGAAGGCACTTGCCGAAGCATGAAAATGGGTTTTATGGGGTTTTTTTGAGACATAGTGCTACTATAGCACCGTTTTTTTATGACTTCCAGGTGTTATTTGGGGAGTTTGTCATAGGCAGTGGGCGCCACCTGGCTTAATCCGGAGAGCAGGGTGTCGATGTCAGGCGTTCGAATCAGTTCATTATTGGCCACTGCCACAATGCGGTGAGTGCGCATGTCCAAAAGCCTCACCGAGACGGCGATTGACCGTTCTCCCACGGAATATGTGCCTGTGAGGGCATAGGCTGTGTCCACATAGCCTTTGAGCTCGGCGCTGTCGCGGCTCAAAATGATTTCACCTGTAGTTGGGTGCACAGAGACGGCACCTGTGTTTCTCAGCTCAGTGACCGCCATGCCTGCCTTGACCAATTCATTGCCCATGCCCTCTGCCAAAAGCCTGCCCAGGCTGTCGGTCTTTTTGAGGTCGTCCAGACGCACAAAGGTGGTGATGATGCAGGTGGAGGAACGGGCTGCCTCGTCTTGCAGATTGGCCAGCAGCTCCTGTGCCAGCTCTCTTGTGATATCAAAGACAGAGGCATGGGAATAAAGCGGATGCGGGGCCTGGGATTGGCGCAGGGAGACCGCCTTCATTTCACAGGCGGTAAGCCCTACCAGCCACAGAGAGAGAATCAATACCGGAATACAGTGTTTCATATGAATGTCAGCTGTGCCTTGTGCGTGAAGTGGTTGAGGTGCGCTGCTTGGATGTCCTGATGGCCGGTTTTGTGTTTGCATTGTCTAAGGCAGGCTTGGCCTCCTGTACAGTGGGCGCAGGCTCGGTGACAGCAGCGGGCTGCACTACAGGAGTGGGCTCACCTAAGCCTTTTATGGCTATGCGTGCCGGCGGCGCCAAATCAGGTATGGAGGCGTGTTGCAGCAGGTCGGCTATCAGGCCGTCTTTCCGCAGGATTGTCATGCCTGAGGAATGCACCAGTTGATTGGAGTCCACTATGCGGGCATTTACCATGACATAGCGGTCTTTTATCATATAGGTGCCCACCAGCACCAGCCCTGCAGGAGTGGATTTGGAAATCTCCTTGCTGTCGCGAGATAGGGAGTATTCGCCGAAGCCCTCACGGGTCATGATGCTGTTGGTCTTTCGATACTCCATCACATTGAAGCTGGCCCTTTGAAGCTCGCCTATGAGCTGTTCGGCGATGTAGCGCCCAAAGGGAGATGTCTTATAGAGGTGGTTTACATCCACAAAGGTGGTCACTGCAACGGGTTCAGCCGGTGTCATACCGTATCTGTAATTTTTTACCAATTGTTCCGCTAAGTTGTGTATCTGTAGGTTGAGATGGGACGCCTCGTCGATCATAACGGCCTTTTCCATCTGAACAGGCTGAACGACCTGTTCAGATGCTGGTGCGTCCTGAGCCGAAGATACACAGGGGGTTAGAATACAGAGACAGGCTATGTATGCACTGAGATGTCTTTTCATGGCTTACTCCTGGATTTTAAACGGCAGAGGCTGATAGATGTGGGTATCGGAGCTGTCGGTCTCTATGACCTGTATTTTAGGGGCATCGTATCTCTTGAGCACATAATAGGTGGGTTGGGGAGTATTGGGTTGCGGAGCGCTGCAGGGTATCACTACCTGTGTCCGTTGAAAGGGATTTTTGCAGGAGATGTCCAGAAGGGATAGATTGCAGCATCCTGCGCACAGAAATGTGGCGCCGCACACCATGGGAATCCAGAGCTTCTTTTGCATATTGGGCTGTCCTCTCTTTCCTTCGTCTTTTGAAGGAATCTATCGGCAGGTTGCGAGGGTTGCTTAAATTCCCTGCCGGCATATTTTCAGACCACAATGCCACGGAAATTGGTTCGGCCTTTGCCTTGTAAAACTTGTAAAATATGTCCTTCTTTGCTAACATCTCACACAAAGAGAATTGCCATGCTTCAAATCAAGAATCTCAACACATATTACTCATCCATCGCCATCTTGCGGCATCTGTCCCTGCATGTCAGGCAGGGTGAGATAGTCTGTCTCATCGGTGCAAACGGCGCGGGTAAGACCACCCTGCTTCGCACCATCTCCGGGCTTGTGCCGTCCAGCCAAGGTGAGATATTGTACCAGGGCAAGGGGCTTTTGGGGCTTGCCCCGGATGTCATCGTGAAAATGGGCATAGGGCATTCACCTGAAGGCAGACAGGTCTTTGCGCCCCTCACTGTGATGGAAAACCTGGAACTCGGGGCATATCATCGTTTTGGAAGGGCTGAAAAGCCGGAGATTCAAGGGGATTTTGAAAGGGTTTTTCAGCTGTTCCCAAGGCTCTATGAGCGCAGAAGACAGATCGCAGGCACTCTGAGCGGAGGAGAGCAGCAGATGCTGGCCATAGGCCGTGCCTTTATGGCCCGTCCCAAGCTGCTTTTATTGGATGAGCCCTCTCTTGGGCTGGCACCCAAGCTGGTAGAGGGCATCTTTCAGGCCATTATAACCCTGAATCAGGAAGAGGGGCTGACCATCCTGATAGTGGAGCAAAACGCCCGTCGAGTGTTGGAGATGTCTCATCGTGGTTATGTACTGGAGACAGGCCGAATAGTGCTGCAGGGAAGCGCCCGGGATCTGCGGGACGATCCTGATGTGCAGCGGGCATATCTGGGCAAGGATTACGCACAAGTGGCGGAGAGATGAAGCTTGTGGTGGCCGGCCATGTGCCTGCCAGGAAGAGGGAATGATATGAATACCATAGAATACACCCCATTAAATGAGCTGTTGCAGTTACAGGTGGAGTTGCTTCAGAGTACCTTGAACCGTGTCTATAATCGCGTGCCATCATATCGAAAGGCCATGGACGCCCTGAAATGCACGCCTGAGGCCGTGACCTCCCTGGCTGATCTTGCCAGACTGCCCTTTACTACACGTGAGGACCTGACGGCCAATTATCCCTACGGCCAGTTTGCGGTGCCCCTGCGGGACATCATTCGTCTGCACACCCTGAGCTGCGGCGTCTCCAACCCCATAGTCATGGGCTATACGAAACAGGATGTGGCCCATCGTCAGGGGCTTACCTGTAGATTTCTTTCGGCGTCAGGCGTTACTGCCGACGATATCGTTCAGATATGTCTGGACCCTGGTATGGCCTTCCTTGCCCAGGAGTTGAAGGAGGCGGCCGAGGCCATGGGGGCATTGGTCATTCCACCGGAGCCCATGGCCGTTCAGGAGCGTCTGCGTATTTTGGCGGACTTCAAGACCTCCACCCTCATTACGTTTTCGTCTTATTTACAGTATCTGTTTGCTGAGCTGGCGGAAAGCGGTATGCATCTGGCCAATCTGTCCCTGAAGCGGGTGGTGCTGCTGGATGAACATCTGGATATGGACGCCCGAGAGGAGATGGAGCGGGAATTTGCAGTGGATATCCTGTGTGGACACGGAATTCTGGAGGCAGTCGGGCCTGTCATGGCCTATGAGTGCGAGAAGAGAAACGGGCTGCATCTGGCCATGGATCACCTCATAGCCGAGGTGGTGCATCCTGCCACAGGGGCCGTGCTGCCTTCCGGTGAAAAGGGTGAACTGGTGATCACCACTTTGACCACCAAGGCCAATCCCCTTATCCGTTTCCGTACAGGCGAGCTGACCCGCATTCTTGCCGAGCCCTGTGTCTGCGGCAGGACCACCTGGCGCATGGAGCCCGTTTATGAGCGGACGGACGGCCTGGTGCAGGTGCGCGGGTTGAACATCTCCCTGGACCAGGTGGAGGCCTTTGTAAGGCATGGTTTGGCACGCCTGAGTCGTGGCCAGGTGTCAAAGGCTGTGCCCCATGTGATGGCAGTGAGAAAGGAGCGTTTTCTGGAGCGGCTGGAGCTGTGGATCGCCATTACGGACGAGTTTTTTGCAGGAAGCCTGCCCTTGTTGCATGATTGGCTGCGAGAGATGGAGATGGATTTTGAGGATGCCTTTGGCCTGGCCTGTCGCATGAGGCCGGTGGAGCTCTGCACACTTCAGCCATATCTGAATCAGGGTTTGCGTGTGGTGTACTTATAAGAGGGGTGCCATGCGCCTTTTGCTGCACATCTGCTGCGGTCCCTGCCTGCTTTTCCCCATCAAACGCCTAAAGGAACTGGCCATGCCAGTCACGGGTTTCTTTTACAATCCCAACATACACCCATACATGGAATACGAAAGGCGTATAGAGGCACTTCAGACTGTGGCACGGCTTCATGACCTGCCTGTAATCTACAGCGAAAAGGGCTATGGTCTCAGGTCGTGGTTGCAGTCAGTGGCAGGGAATATGGATTTTGGAAAGAGGTGTTTGGGCTGCTATGAAATGCGGCTCCTGGAGACGGCCAAACATGCCAAAGTGAAGGGTTTTACTCACTTCAGCACCACCCTGCTTTACAGCCGTTACCAGAACCATGAGGCCATTTGCAGAATCGCAGAGGAGGTGGCACAGAAGACAGGGATTGAGTTTTATTATGAGGACTTTCGAAGGGGCTGGCAGGAAGGCCAGGAGATGGCAAAAGAGCTGGGTATCTACCGCCAGGCCTATTGCGGTTGTGTCTTAAGCGAGGAAGAGCGCTATGAAAAGAGGAGATTGCGGCTTGAGAAGGGATTGAGGCCGGACAATCCCTAAGAAAGCGTTGAAAAATTAGCCATGCGCTGTCTTGCATGCTCATACATGGTGTTTACAACCTCTTCTACGCCCATATAAGAGCTGTCCACCAAAATGGCATCGGGTGCCATTTTCAAGGGTGCAATCTCTCGTGAGCTGTCCGCCCTGTCCCTTTCCTGTATCTCTTTTAGAACCTCTTCAAGTGTCTTTTCAATGCCTTGCTCTCTTAGTTGCAGCCACCTTCTTCGGGCTCGAATCTCCGGTTTCGCAGTGAGAAAGAACTTGCATTGTGCATCGGGAAAGACCACAGTGCCCATATCCCTGCCCTCGGCCACCAGGTCTGTGCTCTGGGCGATTTTGCGCTGGAGTTCAGTGAGTTTTTGCCTGACGTACGCAAACTGCGAGATAAATGAGGCCGCCATGCCCACCTCCGGCCTACGAATGGCCTGAGAGACCTCCTCGCCGTTCAGCCGCACTCGTTTTTCGTCCATTTCAATCTCGATTCCTGCAAGGAGCAGTTGCAACCTGTCTTCGAGGTGTTTTTTTGCTATATTTCCCGAAAGCTCAAATCCCTGTTTCAATGCGTGCAGGCTGACCGCCCGGTACATGGCGCCTGTATCCAGCCTGGTGAAGCCAAGACGTCTTGCCAAAAGGCTGCTCACCACACCCTTTCCTGCCCCGGCCGGGCCGTCTATGGTGATGGTACAATGTTTTTTGTGCATGTCCTATGGCTGTTAAGGCGTGTTTTTTTAAGATGAGAGTACCGAGGTAATGGCATCGCTCAACTGGTCTAACTTTACCGGCTTGGAGATGACCGCCTCCACACCCTTGGCCTTCAGGTCCTGTCCTTCATATTCATAGCCCCAACCAGTGAGCAAAATGGCTGGAATGCCATATTCTTTGGCCTTTTGGGCCAGGTCCCAGCCGGTCAGATGGGGCATGCCCAGATCCGTTATGAGGAGTGTATATTTCCCTGATTCTATCTCAGAAATGGCCTTTCGAGGGTCTGTAAGGGCCTTAGCCCCATACCCCAGGGATTCAATGGCCATCTGAATCATCTCGGCTATGTCGGGTTCATCGTCCACTGTCAGGATGGTCACTCCTTTTGGAGGCTGTTTTTTGGCCTTGATATCCTTCAGGGTATTGGGTGTCAAGGTATTTATCGCTGCTGGCAGGGAGATGGTAAAGGTGGTGCCCTGTCCAGGTTGGCTTTTGACCTGAATCTCGCCTCCTGCCTGCATGATGATGCCATAGGTTACGCTGAGACCAAGCCCTGAAGACTGCGGTCCTTTGGTGGTGAAGAATGGGTCGAAGATGCGTTTTTTCAGTTCATCCGGTATCCCTGTGCCTGTGTCTGTAATTTCTATTACAATATTGTTTCCCTTGAGTGTTGTGCTGATGGTTAGCGTGCCACCCTTCGGCATGGCGTCTATGGCATTCAGGAAGAGGTTTATGAGCACCTCCCTGAGGTCTGTTGGGTTGATTGCAGCGGGTTCCACCTGAGAGAAATCCAGTTCCACAACAAATGGAATGCCCTGTTTTTCATATTCCGCCTTCCATTTGGGCTCCAGCAGGCGAATAGTGTCTTCGATGATGGCATTGACATCCGCATATGCTGCTTTAGAGGTGTCTTTCTGATGCAGTCTGGTGTAGTTTTGTATGCGTCTTACGATATAAGCGCCGTCAGTGGCGGCCGTCAGGATGTTTTCAAGGCGTTTTCTGGCCTTGGGGTCCATGGTCTCCTTGAGCAGTAACTCCGCATTGCCCATGATGATGGTCAGGATGTTGTTGAAGTCGTGGGCGATACCTCCGGCCATGGCCCCAAGGGCGCTCAATTTCTCGCTCTGGAGCATCTTTTCCGCCATTTTTTTCTGCTCTGTGAGGTCATGAAACATGACCATGTAGTTGCAGTCAGTCTGCGCACCCTGCTTCAATTGGTCAGCTATGGGGTGCAGGAAGATGTCGATGGAAATGTTTTGTCCGTCCGTTTTTGTGACAGGTATATCGGAGAACCGGACGGATTCTTTTTTGCTTATGGCCTGTTGAATGGTCTGGTAATGAACGGGATTTTGAAAGATGTGCTCCAGGGTATTGTTCATGATTTCGCTTGGCGCTGCACCCAGCATGAAAAGAAAGCGCGGGTTGGCCATGATCACCCTGCCCTGGCCGTCTAAAAGGCAGATGCCCTCGGGATTGTTTCTTACGATGGCTTCCAGGTGACTGAGAGTGCTTTTGAGGTTTTTGTTGGCAGCCAATACATCTTTGGTCTTAAGCTCCACCAATTTTTCAAGATTCTTACGGTGGTCTTCCAGCTCCTGTTTGAGTGTGGTGGACTGCAACAGGTTTGCGATGATGTTTGCCAGAATGACCAACTCACGGCGTTGATATGGTAGAATATCTCGAGGTTGGCTGGCGCTGAGATTCAGCACACCCTCTTTTGCAAGGGGAAGACATGCCAGGCATCCGGGTTTGATTACTGCATTGTTACCATTTGCAATATGATATTGGGAACAATCCTGAATGAATACAGGATTTTGGCTTTCAAATACCTGCCATGCTATGCTTGGACCAGGCCCGAATGAGAGGTCTTTGTTGAATGTTTTTTGATTTTGTTCGGCCAGGATATCCCAGACGCCTGCAGCAGCCTTCAGCCTCAGACAGTTGGCCGATTGGTCGTATAACAGGATGGAGACATTGTCGAAGCGGGTCTCTTCCAGGAGAATGCGCAGTATCTGCTGCACCACATCCTCTCGCGAGACGCTGTGTATGGCAAGATTGACGATGCGGGAGACTATGCCCAGAGTCTCCAGCGCCTCATTTTTTTGTTCCCGGATGTTCAAAAAGCCTTCCTGAAGCATGTTTGTGAGTTCTTCGTCCATATTGTTCAATCCTTATTTGTGTTTCATGTCCTGTTTAGGTGATAGGTTAGATGAATTGTTTTAACATATCTTGTGCCTTTTCATTTATGTCCGGCAGGGTGTTTAAGAGTTCTATATAGTTTTCCTCTGAAATATGCAACAGTGCTGCGACATCCTTGCATGAGGATGGAATGACGGCCGAAAGTTGAGTGGGTCTTGGGCCGTTTGTAGCTGTATCTGAATTGGATAGGTGTTCGGCCATTGCCACCAATCCTGTTTCAAGGATGTGTGTTGTTGCATTTTGCGGCTCATGATGTAGCAGAATAACTGCGGCAAAGACCTCAGGCATTCCCCATTTTTTTGCAAGGATATGGCCTACTTGGCAATGTGTGACACCAACGGCCTTCTCGGCCTCATATATGCCTGCATGGGGTTTTGACAGAGTCTTTTCGAACAGATCCGGAAGATATACGGCCATGGCAAGGCGGCCGATATCGTGTAACAGCCCCAGGATATACATCTCTTCTCGAGGAATGGTGGGGGCGTATCTCCTGGCCAGTTCGGCGCTGAGCATTGCAGTGAGAATGGAGTGATGCCAGAAGGATTTGTTGCTAAAGGATGGCGCTGTTTTTTTATTGCGGAATTGCTGGAGCAGCGCTACTGTCAGGCAGATGTTTTGAATCTCCCTTGTGCCAAGTACGAGGATAGCCTTTTTGATGTCATGAATGCCGCCTCTCACGCCATAAAAGGAGCTGTTGGCAAAGCGAAGCACCTGTGAGGACAGGCCAGGGTCTGCTTGCAGCAGCTCTTCTATCTGCCTGATGTCGCTGTCCGTATTGCGCATCAACGAGAGGATGCGGCAGAGGTTGGGATTGGGGCTGGGCAGCCATTCCAGTTGTGGAATGAGGTCTCTCAAGGCTTGTGTGTTGAGTTCGTTTGTCGGCATATCATTCCTCATGAGGTGTCAGGCCGTATAAATTTGGGCTTCCTTCCTCCCTTGACAAGGGGAGGGGTGGTAGGGGTTCTCTCGCATCGGATACAAAAGATGGTTCAATCAGGATATTTGACATTATTTAATATTATTATCACGTGAGGTGGGTTTTGAAAACAACTTTTGAGGATAAGATTCAAATTTCGCTCAAACCAAACCGAAGACAATTTACAACTCAGCCAAGGCGTTATTGTTTTTATGGCAAATTTAATCACGGAATATAGGTCTTAACTTCTTGACAAGATGTTTGTTTTGTAATAAAGGTATCATCACCGTTTGTATTTTGCGTTAAATAAATCCTTAAAGGAGGGATTTCAATGAAGAAAATTTGGCTTGGTTTAGTGGCTGGTACATTTCTGTTGCCGGCTCCCATGCAGGCGATAGCTGCACCGCCCACAGCGGATCAGCTGGCTGCGCAGGTCGAAGCGCTCACAAAGCAGCTTGAGAGTCTTAAGCAGCAGATGGCTGAGGTCAAGGCCGCTCAGGACAAGACCTCTTCCACTGTGGAGTCTGTTTCCGAAAAGGTGGAAAAGTCTGCTAAATCCTTAAAGAGCAACCTGGAGTTTTCTGGAGACTATCGTTTCAGGGTCGATTCAACTCGTGCCCATGTAACCAACTATTGGAACCAGATGGATGTGCTCACCGCATCCAACACTATGACTCAATGGAATTCAGCCCAATTGGGCCAGAATCTGATGCCCATGATGGCCATGTTTCCTCCTGCCCTTCAGCAGCAGCTTGGTGGCGTGATGCAGCAGTGGGATTCCATGTCCCAGCAGCAGCGGTTTGCGGTTTTGAACGGCATGATGGGCGCCCTCACCGAGCAGCAGCGCGCGGCCATGATGAACATGTTCGGTGCCGAGATGCAGAAGTCCTACAAGACGCAGAATGACCTGCTCTACACCAACAGGCTGCGTCTGAACATGAACGCCAAGCCCACCGAGAATGTGGAATTCAAGGGTCGTCTTGCCATGTATAAGATATGGGGAATGGAGTCTGCTGAAGCAACTGCGGTGCCTTTCGGCATGAATGGCTTTTTGTACGACCCCAATATCACCCGTCGTCCCAACGACAACACCGTTCGTGTGGAGATGGCCTATGTGAGCTGGACCGATATCGGCGGCCTGCCCATCTGGTTTTCTGTTGGCCGTCGCCCCACAGCAGATGGCCCGCCACTCAACCTAAAATACAACTATGACAAGCGCTATGCCACGCCTGTTGCACTTGGTGTGGACTGGACATTCGACGGTCTGACCCTGGGTTATGCGTACTCCGATCCTGTTCCAGGCAAGGCGCGTATCTGTTACGGCCGCGGTTATGAGGCCGGTTTTGCCAATATCCCCAATACGCCTTCCCTGAACGATACAGACCTCTACGGTCTGAGCTGGGATATCATTGATGACAAGAGCCAGAACCTCTTTGCCAATGTGCAGCTCTTCAAGGCAGCTGATGTGCCAAACTATATGGAGATGAGGCCCATAAACTTCCCCATGTTGGTGGACCCGGGTCAGCCTCTCCCCATCAACGATCCTTTGATGTCCACTGCCTACAAGGGCTATCAGGTGGGTGACATCTATCACCTGAGCGGTGTATTCATGCACAAGCTCATGGGCATAGATTACTTCCTGAGCGCAGGTCTGAGCCGCACCGACAACCGTTTCGTGGATCACTATGGTATGTATCCAGGCCTTTTGAATGCCCCTGGCGAGGATGAGAATCATTGGGGCTGGGCTGCCTTCCTGGGTGTACGCATTCCAGTGGAGCAGTTGAACAGCAAGATCGGTCTGGAATACAACCATGGCTCTCAGTACTGGATCAACTTCACGCCTGCTGCTGACGACCTCTACCTCTCCAAGCTGGCTACCCGTGGTGATGTGGCCGAGGTGTACTGGATATATGATATTCCTGACACCCCGCTTACCAAGTTCGGTAAGGCCTTTATTCGTGCCGGTTATCAGTACTACTGGATCGACTACACCAACAGCGGTAGCTGGATGGGCAAGCCTATCAAGATGGAGGATGCCAAGAGCGTGTTGAACGCACAGCAGTTTGCACCGGTGGATCGAATGAACAACTTCTATGCCACCTTCGAGGTCTTCTTCTAAAGCATAAAGCTGTGGCATAATACCTTGCTTACCAAAGGGGCTGGAGACAGCCCCTTTTTTTGTGCCCGTTGTGTCTCTATGTCTCAGGTCATTGGCGTCTCGTCATGATACACTTGAGACACATTGATACACCATTGATACAAAAGGCATGAAAACGCAGGGCAGGGCATTGAACTTATCGTAAGAATATCAGATAGTTGTTTCTATATTACTTGGCATTGTCTTTGAATGTAAAGAACAGCAACAAGGTAGCGCTACGCCTCATTCTTCTATCCTCATTCATGCAAGCGATGAGGGAGAATGAGGCTGGGGTCTCTCTTAGTTTGCGATGCAGGGTTTGGTAAGTCTTATTTCCCGCATACGGTTAAGGGAACAGGAAAGGTTGCTGTGCAGGCCATGTGCCTGTCCGTAAAACAACATGACAGGATGGTTTATGCCAACAGAGCAGGAACTTTTCAAAAAGGTATCGAGGCTGGTGACCGATATGATCATCCTGGCGGATGAGGGGGATGAGTTCTGCCAGCACGACAATTGTCATCTGCTTTTCAGTATCATTCGGGATTCGGCTTATCGCATTAAACAGGAGCTGGAACGGCAACAGCAGGTATCTCAACTATCTATTTCCTGCGGATGCCGTTAGCCCCTTTTTAAACACAAAATCTTTTATTTCAAGGAGGCAAGGCCTATGGATGTCTTGATGTTGTCCAGGTTGCAGTTCGCTGTAGCCACTATGTTTCACTTTCTTTTCGTGCCCCTGACACTGGGGCTTTCCATCCTCACAGCCATCTATGAGACCATGTATGTCAAGACCGGCGACGAGGATTACAAGCGGGCGGCCAAGTTTTGGGGTAAGCTTTTTCTCATAAACTTTGCCCTGGGTGTGGTGACCGGTATCACCCTTGAGTTTCAGTTCGGCACCAACTGGTCCAGTTATTCCAAGTATGTGGGTGATATCTTTGGTTCCCTTTTGGCCATTGAGGCCACCCTGGCCTTTTATTTAGAG
Organism: Deltaproteobacteria bacterium; assembly: GCA_028695735.1. Taxonomy (GTDB): domain Bacteria; phylum Desulfobacterota; class Dissulfuribacteria; order Dissulfuribacterales; family DYLC01; genus JAQVIJ01. The sequence continues at coordinate 85,981 of JAQVIJ010000005.1, forward strand.
TCCACCTTCATCGGTGTCTGGATCTTCACATGGAACAAGGTCAAGCCCAAGACACACGCCCTATTTATCTGGCTGGTGGCCATTGCATCCAATATCTCCGCCCTCTGGATTCTGATAGCCAATGGCTGGATGCAGCACCCTGTGGGATATACCATGCGAAACGGCCGAGCGGAGCTGGTGGATTTCTGGGCGGTTATTACCAATAAATTTGCGGTGTTGGAGTTTATGCACACCGTATCAGGCGCCTATATCCTTGCCGGGTTCTTTGTGATGGGGGTGTGCGGCTATCATCTGCTGCGGAAAAACGAGGTGCAGTTCTTCAAAAAGTCCTTCAATGTGGCCGTGACCTTTGCCCTGGTCTTTGCCCTTTTCGAGGCCTTTAACGGCCATCTGCATGGTGCAGAGGTGGCAGAGACTCAGCCTGCAAAGCTGGCAGCCATGGAGTCCCATTGGGAGACCGCCTCCAGTGTGCCCATGTATTTGTTGCAGATTCCTGATCCGGCCAATGAAAGAAACAGCGTGCAGGCCATTCCCATTCCAGGCATGTTGAGCATGTTGGCGCATCATGACCCATCGGCAACGGTCAAGGGTTTAAAGGACTTCCCTGCATCTGAAAGGCCACCTGTAACCCTTACCTTCTGGTCATTCAGGCTCATGGTGGGCCTGGGCTTTCTCTTCATTCTCATAGCCGGGCTCGGCTGGCTCAAGCGAAACGACATTGAAAATCAGGCCGGCTTGCTCAAGCTCTTTATCTATGCCATACCATTGCCTTATCTGGCGTTGGAATTGGGTTGGGCTGTGGCTGAGGTGGGTCGTCAGCCCTGGATTGTCTATGGGCTCATGAAGACAGCGGATGCTGTTTCTATTCTGGATGTGAGCCAGGTGGCCATTTCTTTAACGGCCTTTGTGGTCTTTTATTCCATTCTTGGCCTGATTGATTTCTATCTCCTGTCCAAATATGCCCGTAAAGGGCCTGTACACTAAAAAAGGAGGAATAACTCTATGCTTGAGACCATTTGGTTTATACTTTGGGGTGTTTTGTGGGCTGTCTATTTCATGCTGGATGGATTTGACTTAGGGCTTGGAACACTGCTTCCTGTGCTTTCCAAGAACGAAACGGATCGCCGCATCATCTATAACTCCATGGGGCCGTTTTGGGATGGCAATGAGGTCTGGCTCATCACCGCAGGTGGTGCCACCTTTGCAGCCTTTCCTGTGGCCTATGCGGTGATGTTCAATGGCCTGTATTCCGCACTGCTACTGCTGCTGTTTGCCTTGATCATTCGCGGGGTGTGCTTTGAGTTCAGAAACAAGATTGACAGTGATGGTTGGCGCGGGTTGTGGGATGCGGCCATGGTGATCGGCAGCTTTTTGCCTGCCCTGCTTTTGGGTGTGGCCTTTGCCAATATCTTTGAAGGTCTGCCCATTGATCAAGACGGTGTGTTTCAGGGTGGTCTCTTTACCCTTCTAAACCCCTACGGCCTGGCAGGCGGCGTGCTCTTTGTCCTGCTCTTTTTAGTGCACGGAAGCCTGTGGTTGGCACTCAAATCAGAAGGGGCGCTGCAACAGAGGGCTGGCGCCATGGCCAAAAAGCTCTGGCCGGTGCTTCTGGTGGTAGCGGTCTTGTTTTTGGCCTTTACCTTGGTGGCCACAGACCTCTTCAATAACTACTTCAAAATGCCTGTGCTTTGGATTCTTCCCTTGATAGCCGTGCTCGCCCTGTTGGGGACCTTTGTGTTCATTCGACAGGCCGCCTGGCTCAAGGCCTGGCTGTCCTCGGCCGTGACCATTCTATTTGTGACATTCTTCGGTGTGGCAGGCCTTTTCCCCAGACTTTTGCCTTCAAGTCTCAATCCGGCCTATAGCATTACCATTCAAAATGGGGCTGCCAGCCAGTTGACCCTTAAGATCATGTTGGTGGTGGCATTGATTATGGTGCCCATCGTCATTGCATATCAACTGTGGGTGTATCTGTTCTTGGGAAATAAGGTGACAGAAAAGGACCTGGCCTATGAAGAGGCATATTGACAGACTTGTCTAAATATTTTTTTTATTAAATCTATCGAGATGTTCTCATAAATAAAACATAAGGAGGGTTTTGTTATGTTCAAAGAAGGTGTGTCTGTTGGTTTGGGTGTGGGATTGGCATTGTTGGCATCTTCGGCTGTGGCGGGTCACTTTGATCAGTATGTAATGCCGGTCAGTAATCCCATCTATGATGGCGATGCCCGAAATGTCACCATGGTGCGGCCTATTTATCTGCGTCAAAACCTGCCTGACAAGGTGGATACCATTGTGGGAAAGGTGCCTTTGGGTGGATATGTGAATGGTTTTGCCCTTCAGGCCAGCTATGCCATCAATGAGCGGATGTCCATAGTTGCAGTGAAAGACGGCTATGTGGATTGCAATCCTGACCACACCTTAAACGACCATAACGGCTGGGCTGATATCGCTGCCGGGCTTCAGTATTCGTTTTTGTATATGCCCGAGCAGGATTTCATTTTGACAGGCCGTTTGGTGTACGAGAGCACTACTGGAAGCGATCAGGTCTTTCAGGGCAATGGAGATGGCAATATCAATCCCAGCATACTGTTTTTGAAGGGTTTTAATGGGTTTCAGTTCTCCGGCGCCCTTGGCCTGGTACTCCCCGTGGACAATGATGAGGAAAATACCCTGTTTTATGACTCCTGGCATGTGAGCTATGCAGTTACGCCCTGGTTCCATCCCCTGGTGGAACTCAATCATTTCCATGTGTTGAGTGCAGGGGACAGGGATGTGCCCAAGGCTGGCCTTGGCGCCATCGGTACCCATCAGGAGGACGATCTGGTCGCTGGCATTGCCAAGTTCAATGGCTGTGATATCATCAATTTAGGTGGTAAGCACAGTGATGATAATAGAGACATGGTCACAATGGCTCTGGGTGCCCGTTTCAAGGTGAATCAGTGGGTGGATTTGGGTGCTGTCTATGAGTTTCCGCTTACGGATGATTCCAAAGGCCTGTTGCAGGATCGTCTGATGGTGGATGCCATGTTCACTCTTCGCTTCTAGTCTTAACCCGTTTGCGAAGTATTTTTTAGCGGGATACCCCCTGGTATTCCGCATTTTATTTTTAGGAGGTCCTTCATGCGCTCCAATAAATTTTTGATCATGGGTTCCAATGCTCGCGTCACCAACCTTCCAGTCAAGGAGGTGAGCCTTCTGGCCCAGGGCAGTCTGCCTGCTTATGGCTATAATCCAGGGGACTTCATCGAACTCCTGGCCGGCAATGTCACAGTGGTGGAAGGCCGGGTGGAGGAGTGTATCACCTGGTTGTCATCCTTTTTGACCAATACAGAGCTGACCCCTGAGTTCAATACCGTTACCTATGGGGCACAAAAGGAGATATTTCAGATATTTAGAAAGACCTCCTTCAACGACACTCACGATGCAGGCCATGGCTGGTTTATGGTGCATCAGATCTTGCCGCCAGGAGGAAGGCATGCGGAGCCGGATACATTAGAGATTACGGATGAAAACAGGCATAAATTTCAAAACAATAACGGCATCATCATAGTGGATGACGGTGGAAGCCCTCCAAAGGTGGCGGATCAATTGCGGGAATGGAACCCTGATGCCTGGGTGATTGCCCTTGGAATCAGCGCCGCCAAATGGGAGTGCTGGGCAGACCACTTCGGTGAGCGGTTTACGCTTTTTTGCAGGCGTTCTGACCTGGAGACCACGCGTATGGAGATGGACAGCGCTATTTTGTGGGAGACCGTTCTTGCCATGACCATCAGAGGGCTTAAGAATCCAGAGGTGGGGCTTTTTGACTTTATGACCAATCGCTTTCGCTGCAATATCGTGGTGGAGATGTACCCAGGAGGTCTGCTTTTTATTACCCCTGAGCACATATTCTTTCGCCACAGAGAGGGCAGGGGGGTGAGGCCTGACAGGGGGGCTTCTCGAGAAAGAGGGTCTGTACCCTGTCATGATACCATGCCGGTGGCCATGCTGGCCATCGACAGCCTGCGTCTGGGCCATGTGCCATCTAATCGTGAATATATCTTTGACTTCTCCAGGCGTGTGCTCACCAACTGGTTTCAGATATTTGATTACGGCTATTACTTTAGTGACAGCTTGGAGTTTCCCAATATAGACTTTAGAGAGACATATCCCAGCGGTGCCCCATGCAGTATGATTGACAGAGGGGATGACAATTACTTTTTTGAGCTGCCTCATATCTCGTTGGAGTTGGATAAGACCCTGGAGCTCCTCTCCAGCCAGCAGTGGACTCCAGAACGAAAGGCTGCGCTCAGAAGTTTTCTGTCCCGCAAGACCTGGCTGTGCAGTATTCCTGAAAAGAAAAAGGGCATACATCCACCCTATTTCGATGTGATTCTGCGCATATTGGGGCATCTAAAGGACGAGGTAAACCGTAAAAATGGTTTTAAAAAATTGCGCATGTTTCAGCTGGGCAATCTCAAGACCATAGACCCTGCGGAGATCGAGCCGGTGATCACCCTTTACAATGTCATAGACAGCTACATCACCAAGGAAAATTATAAGCGGCCTCTGTGTATCGGGGTGTTCGGCCCGCCTGGGTCAGGCAAGTCCTTTTCCGTGGAGGAGGTGGCACGAGTCATATCCCACAGGTTTGCTGTCAATCCATTTGACTTCTTTCAGTTCAATCTGACGCAGTTTACAGGCCCTGAAGAGATAAACGCAGCCATTGACCTGGTCAGGGCGTCTGTGGCACGAGGCAAGATACCCATCGCCTTCTGGGACGAGTTTGACTGCCGTTATGCCGGAGATGAGTTCGGCTATCTGCGCTATTTTCTGCCTGCTATGCAGGATGGCGTGACCTATGTCCATGGCACACCGCGCTATATCGGCAGGTCCATCTTTGTGTTTGCAGGCGGAGTAAAGTCCTCCTGGAACGATATGATGGATATTCTGGAAAAGAGTGACGCAGAGACCCTGCAAATGGTGAAGACCCTCAAGATCCCTGACTTCATGAGCAGACTTAGAGTGGTTTTGGACATAGACGGCATAGAGATACCGGATCGCCTGCTGCGGGATTCCTCCACGCCAGAGGAATTGGAGGAGCTGGAGCGCATTCTGATGAAGCGCGCCCTCATCATAGCGCACCAGATGAACAGCCACTGGAAAAAGGCGGCCAGAAAGACATCAGGCCTGCTTTTACGCCTGCTGTTGGCTGATTATAAATTCGGCGCCCGTTCCATGGAGGCGGTGATAGAGACCAGCCAGGTGGCTGACAAGTTGGTTTACGGCCTGCCTGAGCTCATTCCTCCTCCTGCGGCCCGCATACACGCCCAGTGGCGCGTGGATCTGGAGCGCAGAGTGGATGCAGTGCGAAAGGAGTTAGGGTTGCGGGGAGTCTGGTAGCCGACCTTATTCCTTAAAGAGTGTGCAGATAACAACCTGATAACTGGCGCAAATAGCCTTGTGGTGCTTGAGATATGCCTGTTCTATGCGTTTAAGGCCTTGACTGCTCATGTGCAGAATCTCTCTGTGGCCTGGCCTTGGTTTGTAGGCACCAAGCCCCTGATTCGCCCTTTCAAAGGCGCGGGCATTGGCCGAGACACCTGTGAGCTTCAGTGTCTTGAGCAGGTGCAACAGATTGTCATATCTCCGAGTGATCATCACCTCTTTCATGCGCACAGAAGGCGATATGCTGCATAAAATGGAGTAAAGCCTTTCCCTGCTCAAAAAGCCTGTTGCAGCCAGGTGCTGGGCGTCAAAACCTGCCTCATGCAGGGCAGTTTGAAGCTCTTTCAGGCTTTGGGGCCCAAAAAAGGAGAAGTGGAGTATGCCATGGCCTGCCAGCAGGTCGTAGGCGGCCCTGATGGACCTTTCTGGTGTCTGAAACCATTGAAATGTGCTGTTGGAGGTGATGAGGCCAAATCGTGTTTTGGCACAAGAGAATGGAAGCTCCTCACCATCTGCACATAAAAAGGCGATATTTGTAGGGGCAAGCGGCGCATGAACGGCCTGGGAGAGTGCCTGAAACGATGATCTCAGGCTGTTTTGGGCCTGTTTTATCATGTCAAAGGAGATGTCCAGGGCTGTAAGCCTGTATTCACGGCTGCCAAGGGAATGCTTGAGGTATTCCATGAGTAGGGCGGTATAGCACCCTGTGCCACAGCCGATTTCCAAGATATGAAGCGGACTCCTTGAGGAAGGCATGGAAGGGAGCTCAGCCAGCAGCAGGTGCGCCACCTCTCGCTGCACCGAGGCCCATGAGTCATAGCTGTGTGCTGCCCGAGAAAATGAGTCACAGATGGCCTGTTTCAAGATGTCTTGCCTCTTCAAAGCCGTTTTTAATCTTTGCTCAAAAAGCGCTGCATTATTTGGCTAAAATCCTGGTGTAGAAACGGAAGATGCCCTGTGTTCAATATGGCTACCTCAGTGCCCTCAGGGCATTTGGGTATGCGATGGAGTGGAACGATGATGTCCTTTAAGCCATGGCATAACAGGAGCTCTTGAGGCTGAATGCCCTCTATTCTTGCCGAGTGAGACGCAAGGTAGTTCAACCCCCAAATTATATCTTGAAGTCGCGCTCGTTGCAAAAATCTGGGTTGCAGGGTCTGGCAGAACCAGGAATAGGCCTCCTGCTGGCCGATAAAACACCTCTTGTAGAGGTGTCGCAGGTAGCTATTTAGGTCCTTTTCTGCGGCCTGAATCTGCATTTCTATCTCATGCGTTGCAAAGGAGTCCCTCACTGCCACCAACACCAGCTTATGAATTCTGTGCGGCAGTTGTTCCTTGAGTTTAAGTGCCAGTAGGCCGCCCAATGACCAGCCCATTACATGGCATTTCAGTCCTTCTTGATTCAAAAGCCCTGCCATGGTCTCGAGCATCCCTGAATGGGGTGCAGTTGGCAAATAGATAAGTCGCCTGTGACCAAAAGAAGGCGGTTGAACGAGGCCCAGGCCGTTCATTTCCAGAAAGATCTCAGGGCCGAAACCCAGGCCAGGTATGAGGAGCAGGGGGAGGTCAGAGGACATCTTTTAGTGCGGCTACCAGGGCACGAATGTCTTTTGGGGTATGCAAGGCCGTTAGGGAGATGCGCAGCCTGGAGGTCCCCTTGGCCACGGTGGGTGGACGAATGGCCTTTACATAAAAACCTCGCTCAAAAAGCCCCTGCGCGGCCTTGAGAGAGGGTTCTTCTGCGCCGATTATGATGGGCAAAATCTGGGAAGAACTAAAGGTCTCAATACCCAGTTCATTTGCCAGCAGTTGCGATAACAGGGCGATATTGCTGTGAATGAGGCTGCGCCGTTTTTGAAGGTGAGGCATGAGTTCCAGGGCTGCCAGATTGGCCCCCACTACGCCAGGTGGCAGGGCGGTGGAGAATATGAAGGATCTGGCATGGTTGATCAACTGGTCTTTGATGGCATGGGAACAGGCTGCAAAGGCACCGAAGCTGCCAAATGCCTTGCCAAAGGTGCCGATGAGCACATCCACTTCAGGGGCAGCCTGTACATGAACTAACCCTTCCCCTTTTTCCCCGAACACGCCCAGGGCATGGGCCTCGTCTAAAAACAGGTGGACATCATAGCGTCTTTTGAGGCTCAAAAGCGTCTCCCAAGGCGCCATGTCGCCGTCCATGCTGTAAAGGGTCTCTGCCACAATCCAGGCCTTTTTAGCAGAGGGTCTGTGTGAGGCAAGCAGCTCTTCTAAGTGCGCCATGTCGTTGTGCCGAAAGCGATACAGCCTGGCACGAGAAAGGAGTATTCCATCTATGATGCTTGCGTGCACCAATCTATCTGCAAAGACGAGGTCATTTCTGCTGACCAGTGCTGAAATGACGCCTGTGTTGGCCAGATAGCCCGCACCAAAGAGCAGGGCCGCCTCAGTGCCCTTGAAGGCGGCCAGCTTGGCCTCCAATTCGTGATGAAGCCCGGTATCTCCGCTCATGAGCCTGGAGCCTGTGGCGCCCACACCCCAACGCCCCATGGTCTCAATAGCCGCCTGCATCAAACGGGTGTCCTGTGCCAGACCTAAGTAGTCATTGGAGGAGAAGTCAATGAGCTCACGGCCTGTTATGGAGATGAGTTGAGGGCGGTTCAGCGTCGTGTCCATCTCCTTCCTTAAGCAGGTATCACACGAGGGCTGAAGGGCTATTTTGAGGGGCCCTTTGGGTTCAAGGGTGCGTTTTGTGGGCATGGTGCGAGCTTTAGTCTTTTGAATGGCTGATTTGTAGAGGCATGGCAGCGCCATTCAAACAGGCATCGAGTGGTATTTAATCGTGTTTTAATGGCCAGTAGATAGTAAATGTGCTGCCCTTGCCAGGCTGGCTCTTTACATCTATGAGGCCTTTATTGCTATAGACGATTCCATAGACCATGGCAAGCCCTAACCCTGTGGCCTGGCCCATGGGCTTGGTGGTGAAAAATGGTTCAAAGATGCGAGAGATGAGCTCTGGTTCCATGCCCCTTCCTGTGTCTGTTACAGTGAGTTTCATATACCTGCCTGGTGGAACGCATGGGCAGGGGGCATCAGCTTGTGAGTTTTGATTCGTGGAGGCTGGAATGGTCAGATATTCCGTTGTGATGAGCAGTTGTTTGTTGGGCATGTCATTCATGGCCTCACATGCATTTTGTGCGAGATTTAGAACGATTTGCTCCAAATCCCCTGGTTTTATGAGCACAGGCGGCAGGTCTGGATCGAGCCTTAACTCCAAGGCGACCCCGTGAGTCTTTGCTAGTTCATGCAGGGCGGTAAGGCCATTGAGATAGCCATTGACATTCATGGGAAAGGAGGCTGCATGGCACTGTTCTGTGCTGAAGGCCATGAGTTTGTCTATTAAGGAAAGGGCCTGTTCACACCCCTGCTCCATGCGATTTAGATGGGGTGTGATTTGAGGGGTTTCATGGCGTCGCATCAATTCTATACTGCCTTTGACGCAGGTCAGGATGTTGTTGAAGTTGTGTGCAATTCCGTTTACTAACTGGCCTATAGCGGCAAGTTTGCTGGCCTCCAGCAGCCTGGCCTGAAGGGCAGCGTTTTCAGCCTCCATGCGTTTTCGTGTGCTGATGTCGCGAAAGATGCCCACAGTGGAGAGAATCCGTCCATCTTTTTCTTTATTGAGGCTGAGATTGCCTTCCACCCAGACGGTGCGTCCTGTTTTGGAGATAAAGCGTGTCTCCACCTTGCCCAATACCTTGCCGGACATCAGCTCATGAAAGGCGAGATTGCAGTGCTCCCGCTCTTCTGGATGTATGATGTCCATGTATGTAAGGCCTGGGAGTTCGTTTGCGGTGTATTCCAAGGTTCGGAGCCAGGCCGGATTCACATAGGCAAAGGTGCCATCGTTTTTGACGCATTGAATCAGGTCGTTGGCGTTTTCGAAGATGGTTTCGTAATGTATGGTATGCATCATAAGATATTTTCCGTTGGAATATTTCCCATTGGGATTTTAGCTGATTATGGGTTATCAGGGAATATAATTGATTTGGTTGTTACATTTTTCATTATAATTGAAAGGTCAGAAAAATAAAGGAGGAAGTTTGGCAAAAAAAGCGCCGCTGGTATCGAAACCTGCGGCGCTTTGTAATTCAATTGTAATGTCCTCAGTCGCTGTCAGTCAACTGTCACTTCCACTCCATCATAGTAGATATTGCCATTTAGTTGGTTGTCAGGCTGGTCATCCAGACCGAAGTAGAAGGTGTAGGTGCCGGGAGGCAGTGCTATATTCAGTATTTCGTAGGGTGGCAGTGCGACCGGCATGTATTGAAACACGTTATGGATACCTGCCTGCCAGATGCCTGGTGGGACAAAAGAGAAGAAGCCAAACGGCGTGGCAGCCACCGCCCACCAGTCATATTGAGAGTTTTTGAGTACCCCGGGATCTAATTGTACAGTTACAGAAACCTGTTCAGTATGGCTTATGTGCAGGGTTTTTGTGGCACCATTGGCATAGATATGGGGTGCTGGGGGTCTTTCTTTCTCGGCATAGAAACCGAAAGGCGTGTTGTTCCACCATGTGATGCCGGCCATGCCGTCTTTAGTTTGAGTGAATAGATAACCTTCAAATTTCTGATCGTCGTTTTGATTCGTGATGGTATCATTGAAATCAATGTAGAATTCGATCTTGTGGTCCACCCAGCCGGCTGGATTGGCTACAGATTCTTTTACCTTGCCTCTTACTGCATGGGTCTTGTTGTTTTGATCCGTATATTGGCCGAGCAATGCCCAGAAATCTGAACCGATGACATGTATGGTGCTTAGATTCCGCCAGAGTTTTAAAACACCCTCCCAGCCGTCATGGTTCATGCTATAGGTGCCGATGAAGCTATTGGTGGTTACAGGGCCGCTTATAAGCTGCGGGCCGCCCTGAAGATTACCCTTCTGGTTAATGAAAAAACCAAACGGGATATTGTTCCAATAAGTGATGCCGGCTACGGCGTTTTTAGTGCGAGTGAATAGATAGCCTTCAAACTTTTGGTCATCATTTTGCGTAGCGGTATCATTGAAATCTATATAGAAGGTGATTTTGTGATCCGGATCCGATGCTGGGGTCAAAGGATAGTCCGCTGTGCGCACATAACCGCGCACTCCGTGTTTTTTCCCGCTCCCATCGGTATATGTGCCGGACATATTTGGTGTGCCCTCTATGAAGTTTCCGTCAGCTTTTTGGAGTGTCAGATGGCCTCGCCACCCGTCATGATCGGATTGAAATGTACCTACGAAATCGGCGCGTTGAATAGTCGAGATCCCTCCCACACGCAGGGATGGGTCACCGAACAACATGTATTTGTGAATATGGTGCCACATGGCCGCAGGGCACCAATCACAACCTGCGCCGAAATCAATATGAAAGTTGTTTGCGATATATCTTCTGACAGCATAGTTCCACATATAGCCGAGTTTGGCAGGATGCATCATGTAGCGGTAGCCTTCGAAGAAATATTTATCCAGCATTTGGCTGCCGCCCTGGGTGCCTGTGTACGCACCTATATATGCTACCGCCCCTGTGTTTCTCTTGACAAGAAATTCTTCCGCCATGGAGTCTGAATCATATACTGCCGGCTGCACGTTTGCAGGTTCAGGCATGTGGGCTGCATTAGGATTGGCAGGCCAGCAGCGATGTGCACCATTATAAACAGGGCATTGTGTTAGTTGGTTGAAGACGTGGCCGTTGACATCCATAAATGTGGTGCCAAAGTGGAATTGCGCTGTGCTGCACGCGCCGGCAAAGACTATCGGAAGTTTGTCGCTGTTGGTGAGGGCGGCAAGATCGCTTATGTTGTATGGGCCCCATGTGTCAGGACCGCCATGTCCCAGAAAGTTGACAAATCCAAGGCCGCCGTTGATGAAATTTTTGATGTTCAGGGCTGTTGGTTCACCATTGCTGAGGCCGGCGGTCAGACCTACGATGCGTGAGTCATAGAGTTTTGTGGGTGTCAATCCAGCGGCAGCCAGGGTGGTGCTTACGACCTCTTTGGCCTGCCAGCTCCCAGGGTAGTCATAGTATTTACCATCATTATCATCTAGATAGCCGGGTACTATAAGCAGCGCCTTTTGGGACCATTCGGTCTTATAGGCAGCGAATTCATATTGGATTACTTTGTTTACATAGATTGTGACCTCAGCTGTAGTAGATGCAGGCACACGCCCCACAGCCACATCGGGATAGAGGTCTATACCGTCTAAATTGATGCTGGATAGGCTTTCATCATTGAGCGTCCCATTCGCTCCTTGGATCTCACAAAAGATGTTGTTATGGTTTCCGTCCCAATCGTCGAACTCGGTTCCGTTTGCCTTAAACAGATCTGCATAATAGAGATCACTCGGAGCATAGCCGTCCCCCCAATCCTGAGAGTCATAGCCTTTGCAGTATCTGACAGGGAAACGGTCCACATCGCCTACCAACATGACGTATTTTATATTACAGCCCTTGCGAAAGGCGGCGATGGCCTTTTTTATACGTTCAGGGTCATCCCTACCCTGGCTGTGAAATCTCTGCACCAGCTCCTGCCAGCTGTATATACGTGTTGGTATGTCAGTGGCGTCTTTGTGTGCTTTGAGGGGTTTTAGTGCATCTACGAATTGTTCGTCCGCAATAATGAGAAGATCAAATGGAGTGATAAATTCATAGATTTGATGGATGTCAATTATCTGTGGCAATATCCCAATGTTTGGAGGTGCCCATGGTTCGAGTTTTATTGTGGCGTCCTGAGGTAGGGCTGGAGCTGGAGGTAACAGGGTTCCGCCTGGAGGGGTTGGGGAAACGAGTTGATAGTTTAATGTGACAGGAGTGATATTGGTGATACGAGTGTCTTGAGATACAAAGCCTTCTTCATCCGCTGCCTGGATTAACGACGTTTGGGTGGTAGCCAGGAGTGTCGCCCACAAAAAAATGATGGGTATTATAACACGTTGAATGTTTTTCATAACCGTCCCTCCTTATTTTGATAGTATATAAAATATATTTATGTAAATTCAATTGTCAAGTATTGATTAAGACATTTTTTAGGCTCCTTATCCCCGATATTGAGTCATAAATACAAAAACATCATGGATTGCTTTGCTCGCAATGACAGGATGCTGCCTCAAACAGGTCAACAGGAGAGGCATAAGGGGAAAAACAGGCAATGGCCGTTTTCGCAAGTTAGAAAAAGTACAGACACATTCCTGAACAACTTTTTTAATTAAATCTCTTGGGGCGGCAGCGGTGAAGCATTTGTTCCATGCGTCGCATAACTGCCCTCCATGGCAGTATGCGCCGCCGGCGCCCTCGTGGCGCCTATTCCACAAACACTTCACCACTGCCGCCCTTTTCGTCCCTACTTAACCCCATGTTCATAACGGGTTCCCTATTCCTTTTTTCTTTTAATCCTCTTGATATAGGATTGCCCTGCTGTAATGGCTAAACCGGCACTTCTGCCAATAAAAAACGTGGAATTGGTCTTTACCCGCTGTTAACCAAAGTTCGAAGGATATGCGGTGTTTTGAAGCGTCGTTTACGGTTGGGCGTGGAGTTCAGGAGGGGTGTTAACCAAACTCCAAAGGGTCTATGCCTTTTTTAAGCGACTTCTGAGGTAAGATGTGGAGGTGGGGAGGGGCGAGGACAGCCGGTGTTTGTGGAATAGGCGCCACGAGGGCGCCGGCCCCACATTCTCCGCCATGGAGGGCGGTTATGTGGGGCATGAAACAAATGCCGGGTGCCCTCGCCCCGAAAAGATTAAATCTGGGCAGGCACACAAACAATAAGGGGCAGGCACAGGGGCCTGCCCCTACATTTGTATTCAAGAAGTTGGATGTCCTTTTTTGTTATTAGGGTAAATCTCCTGGGGCGGCAGCAGTGTTTGTGGAATAGGCGCCACGAGGGCGCCGGCCCCACATTCTCCGCCATGGAGGGCGGTTATGTGGGCCATGGAACAAATGCCGGGTGCCCTCGCCCAGATATTTAATCACTGCCTCTCAAAAAAACATCATGGATTGCCTCGCTCGCAATGACAGGATGCTGCCTCAAACAGGTCAACAGGATAGGCATAAGGGGAAAAACAGGTAATGGCCGTTTTCGCCCAACGCCATGGAAAAGAGACAGAAATTTGGGGCTGTTGAATTCAGTGATTTTTTGTTATTCTTTGGGGAAAGGGGTCATTATTATGGAATTACAAGGGAAAGCCGCCCTGATTACGGGTGCCATTCGAGGAATAGGTCTGGCCATGGCAAAGGAATTGGCTGCACGGGGTGTGCGGTGTGCCTTGACCTATTTTGATTGGCAGGAAGACCTGCCCCGTATGCATCAGGCCTTGCAGGAGGTAAAGGCGCAATATGTGGCCATCGAGGCCAATCTGCTCACTTCAGATGGCGTAAATCAAGTGGTAAATGAGACTGTGAAGCGCTTTGGCGGTCTGGATATACTAATCAACAACATAGAACGGGGTGGTTGGCCGGTGGTGCATGGTCCCTACACGCCTGAGCAGTGGGATTTGGAATTTCACACCACTCTTACGGCCAAGTGGCGGCTTTATGAGGCCTTTAGGCCCTATCTCAAGGCCGCTGAAAGTGCCTGTGTGATAAACATCTCCTCCATCGCAGGGATTGTGGGTAGAAGCGGCCCTGCCTCTGATGTGTTTCCTGACTGTTATTCCGCGGCCAACAGGGCTGTTGGCAGCCTTACAGAGACATGGGCACGGGACCTGGCGCCTTCAGGACGGGTAAACGAGGTCGTCCTGGGCCTCTTTGAAACCAGGCACGGGCCTTTTACACGGGGTTGGAGTCTGCTCTCAGAGCAAGCTCGCCAGGCCCTCATAGACCATACCCTTCTAAAGCGAGTGGGCAGGCCTGAGGAGGTGGCCAGGCTCGTGCGCTTTATCTTGGAAGAGGCAGACTATATGACAGGCGCCAGCATTCGTTTGGATGGTGGTTATGTGTTGAGTGGCGAAAGAGTGAAAGAGATGCCAAAGGGTGTGGTGCAGCCCCATGAGTCTGTATTTGGCGGCAGGCACAACTAATTGAAAAAAGGAGGTAGAATTCGTGGCAAAACCCAAACAAAAGGCAAAGGCCCGCCATATATTGGTGGAGACCAAAGAGGAATGTGAGGCATTGAAACAGCGTATTCAGGCAGGAGAGAGCTTCGATAAGCTGGCTGAGGAGTATTCCAGGTGCCCGTCAGGTAAAAACGGCGGTTATCTCGGGGAGTTTACGCCAGGGCAGATGGTGGAGGAGTTCGACAAAGTAGTTTTTAATAAGCCGGTGGGCAAGGTGCACGGCCCCATCAAGACGCAGTTCGGTTATCACCTGATCTATATCATGGAGAGGGGTTGAACCTTTTACACATGCGGTGAGGGCACGAAGATGGATACAAAAAGGTCTTTTGCGTAGCTGTCGGACATGCCGGCTATGAAGTCGCAGACCTGGCGTTCATAAGGCGTGTCGGCCTCGCCTGCTATCTCCTCTTCAAAGAGCCGTTTACGCTCTTTTAAAAAGGCATTCTGATTTCGCATGAAGTATCCATAGAGTTCATAGAGGATCTTTCTGGCCTTTTCAAACTCGCTATGTACCTGTGGAGAGCGATAGACATTGTTGTAGAGGAATGAACGAAGCAGCAGCATTACCTCATGACCTTTCTCTGTAATGCCCAATTGAATGGTGTCTCCCTCAATCTTTGTGCCTTCTATGACATTTCGTATCATGGAGGTGGTTCGTTCACTGTGGGTGTGTCCCAAAAACTCCCTGCACTCCACTGGAATGTCCTTTTCAGCGATGACCTTACTGCGGATGGCATCGTCTAAGTCATGGCTCAGATAGGCGATGATGTCCGAGAGTCTCACGATCTTACCTTCCACGGTTACAGCCCAGGCATCGTCGTTTTTGGGAATTATATCCCCGAACCCCTTGGAATGCTTGGCTATTCCATCCCGCACCTCGTATGTGAGGTTTAAGCCCTTGCCTCCGTTTTCAAGCCTTTCTACTATGCGCAGGCTCTGTTGGGTATGGGAAAAACCACTTGGGACTATCTCATTGAGTATGGTCTCGCCTGCATGTCCGAAGGGAGTGTGCCCCAGGTCGTGGCCGAGGGCTATGGCCTCAGCCAGGTCTTCGTTGAGGCGCAGGGCCCGGCAGAGGGTACGGGCGATCTCGGCCACCTCGAGGGTATGGGTGAGTCGAGTGCGGTAGTGGTCACCCATGGGGGAAAGAAAGACCTGAGTCTTGTGTTTGAGTCTGCGGAATGCCTTGGAATAGAGGATGCGGTCCCGATCCCGTTGAAATGCGGTGCGAATTGGGCATTCCAGAATGGGAATGGCCCTGCCCTTGGTATGGGCGCTTAAGGTGGCATAAGGCGCCAGGAACTGCCTTTCCCGCTCCTCTATGGCCTCTCTTATGGTTTTGGTCGTCATGTCCATTATGATAGCCTGAGGAATAAAAGAGTGCAATTGGAATTCGATGCTGCTGGCTTGCCGGTTGATTTTGTGCTGGCCATAGGTGATTCAGCCCTGGCAGAGGCCATGAAATTTCAGGACAGCAAGGGTATCTTTCTGCTGGTGACAGATGTTTCCTTGGCCAGTCAGGCCGTCTCCACCGGCAGGTGGCAGGGGGCCATGATTCAGCCGCCCTATGAATTCCATATGAAGGCCTTGCGCTCTATGCTGCCTCATGTCATTCACCTGGGCCTGATTCACAGCCCTGAATCCGAGCAGGCGCTGCACCTGTTGCTACAGGCCGCCTCCAGGACCGGCTTGGTAATAAAGGCGAAAAGGGTGGAGCCTGCCGGCTCTCTTCAGGCCTTGCGTTTTCTCTTTGATGAGTGTCATGCTGTATTCATGTTTCCTGATACAAGATTGTTGAACAACCTCACCATGGAGTCCATGCTGCTTTTACAACAGGAAAAAAGAAGGGCCGTCATAGGAATCAGCAAGACCTCGGTTGCCGCAGGCGCCCTGATGGCCGTTGCCTATGACCTGGAAAGGCTGCCCGAGGTAACTTATAGGGCCATAAAGGGCTATCAGGAATCGGGTCAAATGCCAGATGAAACCGCCTTTGCCGATGCAGTGGTTGTTTATTACAATTCAGAGGTTGCTCAACGGCTTGGTTTGCAGTTAAATTCGGGCAAATTGCCTTTCAGGGCAGTGGAGCTGAAATAACTGTGTTATTGAGTTTCTGAAGAGGTCAATATTTTGAATTTATTGAATTTTTCATTTAAAAATACACTGCGTGAGCGTATTTTTGCAGCCTTTGTGAGTCTTTTGTGCCTCTTCGCCCTTCTGTTTCTGGTGGTTTTCGGCTGGTTGGAGTGGCGGAGCCACAGGCAGCTATTGGTGGAAAAGGGAGTGAGTCAGGCCAAGGCCGTTTCCGATGCCACTGCCCTGGCCCTTTATACAGAGAATCTCTGGCTACTGAATGCCCGTATGGAGGCCTTGCTGCCCCTTTCAGACAACCTGGTGCTTATCTACAAAAAAGACGGCAGCCTCTGGCAGGCCTATGGGGATCGGGAGCAGGTCAAGTCCTTTCAAGTAGGGCAGGAAGAGGCCGCAGCCCTGCTTAAAAAGATGACCGTGGGCGGTAATGAATTTCGGCAAGAAAAGGGCTGTCTTGTGTTTTTTATGCCGGTTTCCATTCAGGACATGACAGGCCTCAAACAGGTCCTCTTGAAGCTGACTCAATGCAATGAATAAACGCATAGTGCTGGTGTTGGGTGGTGCCAGAAGCGGTAAGACCTCCTGGGCGCTGAAAGAGGCGGAGAGGCGCCTGATGCAAGCTCGAGACGAGGCTTTCGCTTGCAGTGCCGGGCAACACGCCCTCTATGTTGCCACTGCCCAGGCCCTGGATGCAGAGATGCAGGAGCGCATTCAAAGGCACAAAGAGGAGCGTGGCGAGCCTTGGCACACCCTGGAGGCACCCATTCACCTGACTGATACCCTGAAGTCCAGTGGGGCATATCCGGTGGTGCTGGTGGATTGCCTGACCATGTGGGTATCCAACCTCATGGCCTGTGAAATACCCCTGGAGCAGGCATTTCCCGAGCTTTGCACGGTACTTCGGCAAATGTCCAATCAGACCATTCTGGTATCCAATGAAGTGGGGCTGGGCATCGTGCCTGACAACCCGCTTGCCCGGCGTTTTCGGGATGCTGCGGGCAGACTGCATCAGGAGATAGCCGCCATAGCCCACGAGGTCTTTTTTGTGGCAGCCGGAATCGCCATGCGAATGAAGTGATTGAGTCCAATCTCTGTATTTCACCATGAATTTAAGGAGAAAACTTTATGAATTATGTGCAGCAACTTACTGATGTCATTAAATCCATTCAGCCTGTGTCCAGGGCACTGGAACAACAAGTGCAGGCCCATCTGGACAACCTCACCAAGCCCAGAGGCAGTCTGGGCAGGCTGGAGTGGATCGCTAAAAGATACTGTCTTATATTAAACACATTGAGGCCGGTCATTCCTCGCAAGGCCGTGTTTGTGTTTGCAGGAGACCACGGCGTGGCGGAGGAAGGGGTGAGTGCCTTTCCCAAGGAGGTGACCGCCCAGATGGTCTATAATTTTTTAAAGGGCGGTGCAGGGATAAATGTCTTGGCGAGGCACGCTGGAGCGGATGTGCGCGTAGTGGACATGGCCGTGGACTGGGATTTTGAGGGTGTAAACGGCCTGATACACGCCAAGGTGATGCGCGGTACACGCAATATGGCCAAGGGACCTGCCATGAGCGAAGAGGAGGCGGCAAAGGCCGTGCTCACTGGAGTCGAGCTGGCAAGAAAGGCCGTTGGTGAGGGAATAGACCTGTTGGCCACCGGTGAAATGGGTATAGCAAACACTACCGCCGCCAGCGCCATCACCGCCTGTCTGTGCGCCAGGGAACCGGCTGAGGTCACTGGCCGGGGTACAGGGGTGTCTGAGGAGACCTGGCGTCACAAGGTAGAGGTGATTCGCAGGGCATTGCAGGTCAATCGCCCTGACGCCCAAAGGCCGTTAGCTGTGCTGGCCAAGGTGGGAGGCGCCGAGATAGCTGGTATCTGCGGCCTGGTGCTGGGGGCCGCGGCCATGAGGCGGCCTGTAATCATAGATGGCTTTATCTCTACAGCAGGGGCATTGGTGGCCTGTTGCCTGTGCCCTGATGTCAGGGATTACATCTTTGCAGCCCATCGTTCGGTGGAACAGGGGCACCGTATTCAATTGGAATTTATGGGGCTTGAGCCGCTTTTGGACCTGGATCTGCGGCTTGGAGAGGGCACAGGCGCGGCCCTTGCCATGACTTTAGTGGATGCCGGCATCAAGATCTATTCTGAAATGGCTACCTTTCAAGCGGCTGGAGTCTCAGCAGGTGCTGAAGAATAGTTGTGCAATATTAGAAGAATCTGTGTAAAATGCTTAAGGGTTTATTTTTCAGGGAACCCTTAAGAGATAGAGGTATGCCATGGCTGAAATGGAAAAAGAACCGGAAAAAAAACAGGTAACCCCATTGGAAGGCGATATCAATTCAAGGGCCTTTGATGTATTGATAACCAATATCATACCTACCTCCAAATATTTTGAGGCCCGTTTTGATGACCTGCAAAATCAGATTCATGGGGTTAAGGATAGCATCAAGTCCCTCGAAGTGCACATGGAGGACCGTTTTCGACAGGTAGATGGTCAGATACAGCTTGTACACGGCGAGATTCAGGGCCTTGAGTCCCGCATGAATCAGCGCTTCGAGCAGATAGACAAGCGCTTCGAGCAGGTGGATGGTCAGATACAGTTTTTACACGGCGAGATTAAAGGCCTTGAGTCCCGCATGGATAAGCGGTTTGAACAGGTGGACAAACGCTTCGAGCAGATAGACAAGCGTTTTGAGCAGGTGGATGGTCAGATACAGTTTTTACACAGCGAGATTCAGGGCCTTGAGTCTCGCATGGATAAGCGTTTTGAGCAGGTGGACAAACGCTTCGAGCAAGTTGATAAACGCTTCGAGCAGGTGGACAAGCGGTTTCTTGAGATAGACCAAAAATTAGACAAGATTCTTGAACGCATTGATACTCGCATCGATGCAGGATTGCGTGAAAATCGTACCATGATTATTCGCATGTTTACCTTTGCCATGACCTTTTCTGCTATTTCAATGGTGGGTCTTTTGGCCAAATTGATGGGATTGTTTTAGTGTTTGAGTGTGAGTTTTGCTTGCCTGTCGATGACAAATCTACATCTTAGGCGTTTAGAATACCTCCTCTTCGGCCTCGTGCCCCTATGTTTTGGGCTTTTTGCCGTATTTTTAGGCCAGGATGCCAACTGGGACCTGCGAAATTATCACTTTTATAACCCCTATGCCTTTCTTTATGGCAGAATGGATGTGGATGTAGCCCCTGCCCATGTGGCCACCTTTTATAATCCCATCCTCTATGTGCCGTTTTATTGGATGGTGGTAAGCCTTTCACCCAAATTAGTCGGTTTTCTTTTGGGCCTGATTCAGGGGCTGAATTTCATACCGCTTTATTTCGTCTCAAGACAGCTCATAACGGCCTTTAGCCCCTCTCATGCGAGCATACAGGGCCATTTTGAGGCCAGGGCCTGTTTTATATCCCTGTGCGTGGCTGTCCTGGGCCTGTTGGGCGCAGGGAATGTCTCCGAGCTGGGCACCATGTTCAGCGATAACATTCTGAGCATCCTCATTCTTACAGCCCTTTATGTGTGTCTATCGGCCGTCTCATCAGGGCGCCTTTTGCCCGTGGCCATAGCAGGCCTTTTGTGCGGCCTTGCCATGGGCTTAAAGCAGACCACCGCTGTCTTCGGGCTCGGCCTGTGTCTCGCTCTGCTTTTTACGCCACAGGGGCTGCCTCGCGGCCTGCTCTTTGCCTTTATATTCGGTATGACAGCCCTGATCGGCATGGCAGTCACAGGCGGATACTGGCTCTGGGAGATGTGGCACCGCTTCGGGAACCCCCTTTTCCCTTATTATAATCACATCTTCAAGTCTCCCATGGCCTTTCAGGACGCGTATCGGGATGCCCGGTTTCTGCCGGATGGCTGGCGGGAATGGCTGTTCATGCCCTTTATTCTGCTCAAGGACCCATATCAGGCGGGTGAAGTGGCTTTTTTTGACCTGCGCCTGGCGCTTTTCTATCCGGTGGTCGTTACAGGCTTGATTGCCGCCTTGGCGCTGCGATTAAAAGACAAGGCATTGATGGAGAAATATCTTCCAGCCCCTATGAGTGTTGTGCTGGCCTTCTGCGCCATTTCGTATCTTTTGTGGCTGAAGGTCTTTGCCATATACCGCTATATAGTTCCGTTGGAGATGCTCGCACCTCTGACCCTCTTTCTCTTGATTTATGCCGTGATGCAGAATATGCGGCAGTCATTTCGCATCTGGTGGCTTTTTGCAGCGATTCTACTGGTCACCACCAGGCCTCTTGCCTGGGATCGGGTGCCATGGCTACCGAATGCCAAAGACTATTTCGGGGTTCAACTCCCTGAAATAACGGATGCCGACCACACCATCATTTTGATGACGGGTTATGAGCCAATGGCCTATCTGATTCCATATTTCCCTCGAAACATTCCATTTTTGCGCATTCACAGCTATTTTACAGGCCCTTCTGACCATCCCAACGGTTATGACCTGCTTATGCAGCGCAGAATAGCCGGACATGCCGGGCCTATCTATGTAATCTTTCGTTCCATGGATGAAAGCACGGCTGTTTCAGCCACAAAGGCATACGGATTGCATTTAGTCAAGGAGGAGTGCCAGGGCATGAAACCCCATATCGACAGGTGTTGCGAAGGGGTGTTGATGTTCTGTGCGGTGAAAAAGGATTTCACGAAATGAGCGGATTCCCCATGCTGTTGTCTAAACGGTGCAAGAAGGAGAACCTTTATGAGTAACGAACCAAGAATCGCAGTGGTTATACCGTGTTATAATGAAGAGGCCGCCATATTCAAGGTAGTCTCTGATTTCAGGCGTGCCTTGCCACATGCGATGGTATATGTCTTTGACAACAATTCCAGGGACAGAACCAGTGAAGAAGCGGTGCGGGCAGGGGCGCGTGTTTACAGCGTGAAGCAGCAGGGCAAGGGCAATGTGGTTCGCCGTATGTTTGCGGATGTGGAGGCGGATGTCTATGTGATGGTGGATGGAGATGACACTTACGATGCTGAAAGTGCCCCCAAAATGATAGAACTGTTGCTGAAAGACAAATACGACATGGTGGTGGGTGTGCGCGTCACGGAGGAGGAAGCGGCCTATAGATTGGGCCATCGTTTTGGTAATGCCCTGCTCACAGGCTGTGTCACAGAGCTGTTCGGCAGGTCGTTTACGGACATGCTTTCCGGCTATCGAGTCTTCTCGCGCAGGTTTGCCAAAAGCTTTCCAGCCCTCTCCACCGGCTTTGAAACAGAGACAGAGCTCACCGTGCATGCCCTGCAGCTGCGCATGCCCACGGCTGAACTCAAGACCCCTTACAGATCCAGGCCTCCAGGATCCCAAAGTAAACTGCATACATACAGGGACGGCATTCGCATCTTGCTCACCATCATCAAGCTTTTGGAGCAGGAAAGACCCCTGTTTTTCTTCAGCCTCCTGGGGTTGTTTTTCGCCCTGACCTCTATCGGGCTTGCCATCCCCATAATCGCCACATATCTACACACAGGGCTTGTGCCCCGTTTCCCCACGGCCTTTTTGTCCATGGGGCTTATGATTTTGGCATTTTTGAGCTTTGTGTGCGGTCTGGTGCTGAATACGGTCACTCGGGGAAGACAGGAGATCAAACGGCTGTTCTATCTCTCGGTTCAGTCGTTGTAATATGTCTCCAGCCCGAAGCTGTGGGTTGTTTTTGTGAGATTAAAAGGCCTTTTTGCTGTCCAACAGCAGGGTGACAGGTCCGTGGTTAATGAGTTCTACATCCATTTCAGCCTGAAATCTGCCTTGTTGCACCGGAACCCCCATGTCTTTCATTCGTGAACAAAAGATTCCATAGAGCCTTCTGCCTTCTTCAGATGGGGCTGCCTGAATGTAGGATGGCCTTCTGCCTTTTCTACAGTCTCCAAGCAGGGTAAATTGCGATACTATGAGAAATTCACCCTTGATATCCTGAATGGAGAGATTGAGTTTGCCGTGATTGTCGTCAAATACTCGAAGTCCAGCGCATTTTTCCGCCAGGTATGCGGCATCCGCCTCGGTATCACCATTTTCTACGCCCAGCAGTATAAGTGCGCCATAGCCGATATGCGCTATCTCTTGGCCGGATATGCGCACTCTTGCCTCTTTTACCCGCTGAAATACAACACGCATGTTGTTTGCTCCTGCCTGGAATTTTCTGGAGAATAACATGAAATCCGTGAAAGCCAATCTTTCTCTCACCAGACTTAAGTCAGAAGGTTTGATGCTTTGGCAGCCGGTGGACGGCTATCGTTTTTCCATTGACGCCCTGCTTCTGGCGGACTTCGTGCAGATCCGCAAAAGGGATGCCCGCCTGTTGGAGCTTGGAGCGGGGTGCGGAGTCATCTCCCTTGTTTTGGCGAAGAGACACTCGGATATCACGGTATTGGGCATGGAATTACAGGAGCTATTGTATGTATGCGCCTCAAAAAATGTGATTGACAACGGTATGACTGATCGTGTTGACATCCGGCTTGCTGATTTTAGTCTTGTGGAAGGACATATCCAGCCGGAATCCTTTGATTATGTCGTTTCAAATCCTCCATATAGACAGCCTGAAACAGGCCGGCTCTGTCTCGATTCATGCGATGCCTTGGCCAGGCACGAGATTTTAATGGATTTCAAAGGGCTTTGCAGGGCCGCCGCCTATGCCTTGCGTACAGGCGGCAGGTTCTGGTTTATTTATCCAGCGCCATTGACTGCAAAGGCCATGGTGTCATGCAGATCGTATGGACTGGAGCCTAAGCGTATCAGATTTGTGCATTCGCATTGCAATCGCCCTGCGCGGCTTCTGCTTCTGGAGGCCTGCAAGGGCTGCGGTGAAGAGCTCGGTGTGGAGCCGCCGCTCTTTTTGCAGGAGTAGGCCATTTTGTGTTCTGGCCGTAGCTATCATTTTTTGGGGCCGTTGCCCTTGACATCCTTTCGTTTTCCAATTATTTTTCAAAGCTCATTTGAGTGATAGTGGAGGTTAACCATGTACGCAGTCATAAAAACAGGCGGAAAGCAATATAAGGTCTCTCAGGGCGAGGTATTGCGTGTGGAACGCCTGCCTTATGAAGTGGGCGCTACCGTAGAGATCAAGGATGTCCTGATGGTCGTAAATGACAGCGATGTCAAAATCGGCAAACCCGTGGTGGCCGATGCCTCGGTAACGGCCGAGGTTCTGGGGCATGGGCTTGGGGACAAGCTGGTCATGATGAAAAAGAGAAGACGTAAGGGCTCTAAGGTCAAACATGGTCACAGACAGACCTATACCGCCCTTGAGGTCAAGGCGATTTCTGCATAGGAGGAGAGTATGGCACATAAGAAAGCTGGAGGAAGTTCAAGAAATGGTCGTGACAGCGCAGGGCAACGCCGTGGTGTCAAAAAGTTCGGCGGAGAACACGTCATTCCAGGTAATATCCTGGTAAGACAGGTGGGCACCAAATTCTACCCCGGTATCAATGTGGGTATGGGTAAGGATTACACCCTTTTTGCCAAGACCGAGGGCCAAGTGAAGTTCGAGATGTGGCGCAACAAAATGCGCGTGAGCGTATATCCTGTAGCCTCTTCGGCAGCCGGGTAAAAAAGATTCAACTGATTTATTCATTTTGAAAAGCGGTTTTTACGACCGCTTTTTTTGTGCCTGTAGCTCATGCAAATAAGAAAAGCCACGCTGTCTGATCTTTATCAGGTTTCCTCTATCGAAGCAGTATCCCATACCACGCCCTGGAGTTTGGGGGATTTTACTTCCGAGCTCCAAAGGCCTGATGCAGAGTTCTGGTTGATATGTGATGAAAATAATAGGGTGCAGGGTTATATTATATTCCGATTGATTCTGAACGAATGTTATCTGATCAATATAACGGTTGCGGATGGCCGGCGTCGCCGTGGTATAGGCAGTCTGCTGATGCAGCACATGATAATCAGGGCCGGAGGGCGTGGTTGTGACCGGATTGTTCTGGATGTGCGCAGAGATAATGCGGCCGCCTTAGCCTTTTATGAGGAATGGGGATTCGAACCAGCAGGCGGGCCTGGTCTGTCCGGGAGTTATGTTATGACCAAAAATATATGATGGAGGTGTATGGTATGGCTGTTAAAGTAGGGATCAATGGTTTTGGTAGAATAGGCAGAAACATTGTTCGGGCTGCTTTCATGTACCCAGAGTTCAGCGGCGTGGAGATTGCGGCCATCAACGACCTGACTGACGCTGAGACGCTGGCCCATCTTCTGCGATATGATTCTGTTATGGGCCGTTTCGGTGCCGAGGTGCGGACATCCGGCAACAACCTTGTGATAAATGGCAAGGAGATTCGCGTTACCGCCACAAAAGAGCCTGCAGAACTCCGCTGGGACGAGGTTGGAGTGGAGTATGTGGTGGAGGCTACCGGCAGGTTTACGGATGCGGCCCTGGCCAGGGGGCACATAGATGCAGGGGCACAGAAGGTGGTGCTGTCCGCCCCTGGCAAGAACGAGGACAAGACCATTGTCATGGGTGTAAATGAAGACGACTATGACCCTGTCCATCATCATATAGTCTCCAATGCCTCCTGTACCACCAACTGTCTTGCACCTGTGGCCAAGGTGTTGTTGGAGAACTTCGGCATTGTACACGGCCTGATGACCACTGTGCATGCCTACACCAATGACCAGCGTATCCTGGATTTTCCTCACAAGGACCTGCGCAGGGCCAGGGCGGCTGCCCTGAATATGATCCCCACCAAGACCGGCGCTGCCTCGGCAGTGAGCAAGGTTATTCCGGAGCTCACAGGCAAGCTGGACGGCCTTGCCGTGCGTGTGCCTACGCCGGATGTATCTGTGGTGGACCTGGTGGTGCAGGTGGAGAGGAATACCACTGTGCCAGAGGTCAATGCGGCCTTGAAGACGGCTGCAAACCGTTTTTTGGGCTATACGGAGGAGCCCCTTGTTTCCACTGATTTTCTCGGGGATCAGCATTCTTCCATAGTGGATGGGCTGTGCACCAAGGTCATGGGCGACAGGCTGGTAAAGGTGATGGCCTGGTATGACAACGAGTGGGGCTATTCCAACCGAGTGCTTGACCTTATTTTGCACATGGACTCAAGGGAGCCTTGAAAAATTGCCCTTTCGCCCGATAACTGTGTTGCTTGTCCCTGCCTGTGCGTTGCACGCAGACAGGGGCGAAAAATGCTCACATACCTGTTTGCATGCAACGCACAGGTAGGAAGTCAGCTGCGCTTTTTCGCCTTCATCGCGCCTTGTTCTCGAACGAAAATTCTAATTTTTCAGGGTTCCCTAAAGAAAGTCATATCGATGTTCGTTTTTGCCTCTCTCTTGACAGGCGTGAGTTTCTCTGGTTAAGATATGCTCCGCCTTTAACGAAGAAGGCACATGCCGCTGGGGGATCGTCTAACGGCAGGACAGCAGTCTCTGGAATTGCTTATCGGGGTTCGAATCCCTGTCCCCCAGCCAATTTGTTTTTCCCGCCTTGTTTAGTCCTGCCTTTCGGGCATGTTACTGTTTTTTCTGCCCTTCTGTTATGGCCTTTTGGTCTGGCCTGATTTGTTTTTCTGTATTTGCCACCGTTCTCCCGCTATCTTTTTGTGTTCTTGAATCCCGTCACGGAATTTGGTCTTATGGTTTCTGTTGACTTTGCCGTTTGTATCCTTAAATTTTGTTAAAATTTAATTCAAGCAATTCAAAAGGGGGGTATATGCCTGAAAAGGATTATTACAAGGTGCTTGGTGTTTCCCGTGCAGCCTCTGCCGATGAAATAAAAAAGGCCTTTCGCAAACAGGCCATGAAGTATCATCCTGATAAAAACAAGGGAGACAAACAGGCCGAGGAGCGTTTTAAGGAGGTAAACGAGGCCTATGCCGTATTGAGTGACCCTGAAAAACGCAAACAGTACGACACCTTTGGCTCCTCGGACTTCAACAAACGTTATACCCAGGAGGATATCTTCAGAAACTTCGATTTTGGCAATGTATTCAGGGACATCGGTATGGGCGGCCGTTTCAAGCAATATGGCGGCTCCAGGGGTGGCATGAATTTCGAGGATATCTTTTCGAGCATTTTCAATGTGGGGGGAGGGCCTGATTTTGGAGAGCACTTTCAGCAGACCGCACCGAAGGGGCAAGACCTGGTGCTGGAGATGGCTCTCACACCTAAAGAGATGCTGGAGGGTTGTCAGAAGCTCATCATGTTGGACAACGGAGGCAGACAGGAGAGGCTTTCAGTCAAAATCCCTGCGGGTGTGGCCCCTGGTAAAAAGATCCGGCTGGCTGGGAAAGGGAATTACGGCCCTGGGGGCAGAGGGGACCTGTATCTGCTCATCACGCCTCAGGATGACGGCCGTTTTAAGATTCAGGGCGTGGACGTGTCCTTGGAGCAGGAGATTGCCTTTAGTGACGCCTGCCTTGGGACAGAGATAGAGGTGCCCACCATAGAGGGTGGCAAGGTGCGCGTAAAGGTGCCAGCGGGTACGGGTGCAGGTCAGCGCCTGCGCTTACAGGGCAAGGGTCTGCCCGATGCCGCGGGTAAAAGAGGTGACCAGTATATTCAGTTTTTTATACGTGTGCCGAAACGGCTGACTCAGCGGCAAAAAGACCTGCTTCAGCAGCTTAAAGAGGTCGGGCTGTAAGGAGCCTTGCAAAATTGCCATTAATTCTAATTTTTCAAGGCCCCCTGTAATTATAAGGCGTGTTTCTCCACAAACGCCTTGACCTCTGCCATGGAGCAGGGCATCACCGTAAGACGCTGTGGTTTCTGTTCGATGCCATTCAGGCTCGAAGGTCTGGGCGGTTCCACACCGGTAGCCGCCCTGACTGCCTCTGCAAACTTGGCAGGGTGTGCCGTGGCCAGACATACGATAGGGCCTGCGAGGGCCTTTCTGTGGGCCATGGCAGCGGCCACCCCCACAGCGGTGTGAGGGTCGAGGATGTAGCCTGACTTATGATAGAAATCTTTGATGGTTTGAGTGGTGAGCTTCTGGTTCACTGCAAGGGCTGACATGTCCCCTCGCGCCGTCTCCATCTGTTTCTCGTTGAATTTGATTTCACCCTGCTGTTCGAACAGGGTCATGGCGTCTTTGACCAGTTCACCGGACTCGTTCATGAGGTAATACAGGTATCGTTCGAAATTGCTGGCTATCTGTATGTCCATGGACGGACTGATGGTGGGAACCACCTGTCTGGCCTTTTTGTAGCGGCCTTCTGTGAGAAAACGGGCCAAGATGTCGTTTTCGTTGGTGGCCAAAATGAGCCTTCCGATGAGGCCGTTCAGCATGCGTTTGGCCACATATCCAGCAAAGATGTCACCGAAGTTCCCTGTGGGCACGGAAAAATGCACCGGGTTCAACGGAGTTCCCTTTAATCTGAGGCAGGCATAGATGTAATAGACCACCTGCGCCATCACTCTGGCCCAGTTGATGGAGTTCACCGCACCCAAGTGGTGTCTTTCTTTGAATTCCAGGTCGTTGAAGATGGTCTTCACAATGGCCTGACAGTCATCAAATGTGCCCTCAATGGCTATGTTGAAGACATTGGCGTCCGGCACAGTGGTCATCTGCATGGCCTGTATGGGGCTTACCCGTTTATGGGGGTGCAAAATGAAGATGTGAATGTTCTTTTTGCCCTTGACGCCATAAATGGCGGCACTTCCGGTGTCTCCTGATGTGGCACCCAGGATATTGAGCCTGCCGCCCCGCTTTTCCAGTATGTAGGCAAAGAGATTGCCCAAAAATTGCAGGGCGATGTCCTTGAATGCCAGGGTAGGGCCGTGAAACAGCTCCAAGATGTGCAGACCGTTTAATTCCACCAGAGGGGTTACTTCGTCTGTGTCGAAGGAGGCATAGGAGGTGTCGATGAGTTTTTGCAGGGTTTCCGTGGGTATATCCGTTGCAAAGAGGCGGATTACCTCAAATGCCAGATCTGCATAGCCGAGCCGTGACCATTTCTGCAATGTCTCAAATGGAATCACCGGAATAGTTTGGGGCAGTAGAAGCCCGCCATCCGTGGCCAGGCCCATCATTACCGTATCCTCAAAGCTTATGGGGGTTATGCCTCCTCGAGTGCTGATGTATTTCATAGGCTAATTCCTGAGTTAACTTCCTTGAATTATTTACTGGGGCACGGGCCCAAATACTTACCCTTGGCAGTTACTATCTGTTTCATGGGTGGTTCACCTTTTGCCTGCGTGTTAATTACCATTTTGCTCTCCATGACATTGCCGGTATAGGTGGCAGTGCCTTCAGTGGTCATTTTCATGTCTTCTTCATTGCAGACAGCAGTCCATTTAACTGTGTTGCCCCTTTTCTCCTGATTTATGATTTTACAGTTATGTTCTTTCATGTCTTTATCCTGGGGCACCATATTTTCCTTTGTGATACACTGTTTGACTGTGACCTGCATGGTATTTCCCTGAGTGGACATGCTCATGCCAGGCGGAAGTTGTACGCCTGGTGGCAGTTTGGGCATCTCTTCCATGCCTTCCATCTGCATGTGTGTAGTGAACTCCCACAGACCCTCTTTGACTTCTGAATCAGTGGCATGGGAAGTGCCATTGGGCACGAAAATGGTGGTTGCGGATATGGTCATCAGGCAGGCAATAGCCGCGGTGGTTGTTTTAAATTGTGGCATTTTCATGCGGGTTCTCCTCCTTTTTCTTTCCATTCTAATTACATAACAATTAAATTTCCATAGTTAAAAATGTGACTGGCCTGTTTCTCGACTTCTACTCCACCCTTGGCATAAAGCCAGGCCCATTACAGGGTTGCGTCGTCTCCCCTGACTGTATGGCATAAAAACCAATAGTAAGGTCAATGTAGGGTGAAAGATGGGGAAAGGCAAGAGAAAAATGAATGATCATGACTCCTTGGGGGTGTTTGAGAGGCGTTGGGGGGTGTTTGAAAGGCGTTGGTGGGCGTTGGGGGCGGCAGCGGTGAAGCATTTGTTCCATGCGGCGCATAACTGCCCTCCATGGCAGTATGCGCCGCCGGCGCCCTCGTGGCGCCTATTCCACAAACACTCCACCGCTGCCGCCCCTTTCGTCCCTACGGAACTCCATGTCCATAACGGGTGCCCTATTCATTCCTGATGTAATTCCACTAATAACGGATTGACCTGCTATAATGGCCAATCTGGCGTTTCTGCCAATGAAAATCTTAGAATTGGCCTTTAATCTCATGTTAACCAAAATTCAAAGTGTATGTGCTGCCTTGAGACGGCGTTTACTGTTGGACGTGGGGTTTCAGGAAGGGTGTTAACCAAAGTTCAAAGGATATGCGGTGGTTTGAAGCGTCGTTTACGGTTGGGCTTGGGGTTCCGGAGGGGCGAGGGTAGCCGGTGTTTGTGGAATAGGCGCCACGAGGGCGCCGGCCCCACATTCTCCGCCATGGAGGGCGGTTATGTGGGGCATGAAACAAATACCGGCTGCCCTCGCCCAGAAATCGAATTATCACCATGTATTAAAACTGGGAAAAAACAACAAGCACGATGAGACAGAAGAGGAAAAAAGAACAAGGGCAAATACATTCCTGAACAATTTTTTAAGTTGGATCTCTTGGGGGCGGCAGCGGTGAAGCATTTGTTCCATGCGGCGCATAACTGCCCTCCATGGCAGTATGCGCCGCCGGCGCCCTCGTGGCGCCTATTCCACAAACACTTCACCACTGCCGCCCCTTCTCGTCCCTGCGGAACTCTATGTCCATAACGGGTGCCCTATTCATTCCTGATGTAATTTCACTAATGACGGATTGAGCTGCTATAATGGCCAACCTGGCGTTTCTGCTAATAAAAAAGTGGAATTGGCCTTTACCCTCTGTTAACCAAAATTCAAAGGGGATGTGCTGCCTTGAGACGGCGTTTACTGTTGGACGTGGGGTTTCAGGAAGGGTGTTAACCAAAGTTCAAAGGATATGCGGTGGTTTGAAGCGTCGTTTACGGTTGGGCGTGGGGTTCCGGAGGGGCGGGGGCAGTCGGTGTTTGTGGAATAGGCGCCACGGAGGGCGCCGGCCCCACATTACCGCCAAGGAGGGCGGTTATGTGGGGCATGAAACAAATGCCGGCTGCCCTCGCCCCAAAAACAAAAAACATGTTATTAATCAGCCGCATACTATAATCGACAAAAACATCTGGGGATTGCCTCGCTTCGCTCGCCTCGGCGCGAGCGCCCTTCGGGCAGAGTCCTCTGGCGAAGCCTTCGGCGCCTGGCGCAATGACAGCTTCCTGTGCCGCTCATCGCTCACAAAAGCAAAAATCAATGTCATCATATCTATCAGTTCTATCAGTTTTATCATTCTATAATCTCAGTAAGATTCTTCAATCGTCCAGACTTCACTGGTGCCCAATGGATGAATGAATTACTCATCCAAAATCAAGGTTAGACAAGGAGTTATTGCCCTTATGGCAACTTCAATTGCAGCATTTGTGCCCTAAAATAACCTCTGCTGAAACGGCTCAGCCCCTTTAGGCTCCACTGTATCTTTTATCTCTGACAACAGCCTTACCTCTCCATATACCCCATCGTAGCCAGGTCTGATCTGAACCATTCCTGCCCTCATGTTTTGAATGCCCCTTAAGACCGCCTCAGGCAAAAAGGCCTCTAATTCCTTCTCATCCTTCCACAGCAGGATATCCATCTCTGAACCGCCCATCTGCACCAGCCGTTGATATTCCTTTCGAACACGGGCGCTTCCCTCGCCCATTTGCATGGCCTCGGCCAGGAGTTCTTGAAGCGGCACCAGGCTTATGTATGGTCGAATCTTCGTGTCGAAATGAAACAGGCGTAGAATCTCCCTGGCCGTTTCCTCAGTGCGATCGGCCAGTTCCTCCACGCGATATGCCACGCCCAGCGTCAGAGGCCTGTGGCAGACGGGACAGATACCGTTTAATTTTCGTGTCTGCTCAGGGGAGAGCAGAACGCCGCAGTCCCTGTGGCCATCATAGTGGTATTTGCCCTCTTCGGGAAAGAACTCTATGGTGCCTTCCAGCCCGTGTGCAGGTTGCTTGATTGCCTTGATGATGTCTTGGTATGTCATGGGGCATGAGAAGATATTGGCCTCTCTGCCCAATTTTGCTGGAGAATGGGCATCTGAATTGGAGATGAGTGTATATTTATCCAGGGTAGAGAGCCTGCGGTTCATCAATGGGTCAGAGGAAAGACCGGTCTCCAGGGCATATATATGGCCGCTTTCCTCCTCGAAGCATTCTTCAATGGAGTCAAAACCGGATTTGGAGCCGAATACGGAAAACCACGGTGTCCAGGCATGGGCCGGTATCACCATGCAGTCCTCAGAGATGTTCATCACTATGCGTACCAGTTGCTTTACTGAAAAGCCCAGCATGGGCCTTCCATCGGAGGTGATGTTTCCCAGTTTGGCCAATTGGGCCTGAAGCCTTTCTGCCGCCTTTAGGCTGGGCATGAGTATCAGGGTGTGAATGCGGCGTCCCTTGCCGCCTTGAGAAAAGATGTTGGAGACCTCTGCCGTAAGTAAAAAGCGTGTGCCTTTTAAGTCGTCCTTGCAGACAAAGAGCCCCTCTTCCGCAGGCTCTAATTCGTTCTTCAGCTCTTTTAGGTATTGCGGATGAGTGATATCACCTGTGGCCATCACTTGAATGCCCTTTTCCTTGGCCACTCGATTGATGGCGGCGGGATGCATCTCAGGGCTGGTGGCCCTGCTGTATCTGGAGTGAATGTGTAGGTCCGCAAGAAAACAGGGCCGTTGTTTGAGGTGTGAGATATTCAAGGATTGCATGGCAGGATTTTATAGGATAGGCTCTTTTTTGCAAGGAGGAGCATGCCTCATGTATCGGTATATGCCCTATGTCTTTTGTGTGGTGCTCATAAGCTGTTTATGCCTCAACGCTGAGGCAGAGACCCTGTCATATAACATCTCTTGGCAGTCCATTCCAGCAGGCACAGCTACTTTGAAGTTTGTAGAGAATGGAGACAGGGTGCAGGTCATTTTAAACGCCCGAAGCCTTTCGGTGATGGATGCCATATATCCTGTGAGGACCCATGTGGAGTCGGAGATACTGGCCTCTTCTGGCCTGCCCAAGAGGTATTTCAAGCGCTCCAAAGAGGGCTGGAGAGAGGAAAAGACCGGCGAGGTAGTGTTTGACAGGGAGAGATTGGTGGCAGATGTCTATAAAAACGGCAGGCCCAAGCGGACCCTGGCCATACCGCCTGATGTCCATGACCCCATTTCCTGTCTCTATTTCTATCGCAAACTGCCGAATTTGAGCGAAGGGCCTGTGCATTTGGCCCTCACAGATGGCAAAAGGGTCAGCACTGGCGTGGCTACTGTCTTGGGCAGGGAGACCATAGAGACACCGGCTGGCAGGTTTCAGACCATCTTGGTGGAACCAAAGATGGAGGGTTTGACAGGTGTCTTTCAAAAAAGCCCTAATGCCCGAATACTCGTCTGGCTCACAGACGACAAGCGTCGCCTGCCTGTGAGGCTCAAAAGCGAGGTAATTGTAGGGGCATTTATCGCCCAGGTCACTGCTATTGAATAATGAATTCCCTTAAAAAATATCCTGTGCTGGCAACAAGTAAACCTCTGCCGAATTATATGTGGCAGGGGTTGGTAGAGATACCAGCAATAAATCAGACCTGATCGCAGCATTGGCGCAAGAAGCAGGGATACAAGAAATCATCGAGGCGATGATAACTGCCTTGACGTAGTAAGGAAAATGCCTTACATTAAAACTAACTTATCCTTATCTTCAAAGGGGACGCTATATGTCTGTCATTCATGCAATCGCAACAGTTACATCGAAAGGCCAGATCACTTTGCCTAAATCCATTCGCCATGTACTTGGTGTGCAGACCGGTAGCCAATTAGTCTTTGATTTTACAGGCGATCATGTCATTGTCACACGGGTTAACGATGAGCTGCACGAAGACCCTGCTATTGCCAGCTTTCTTGCCTTATTGGAAAAGGATATTCGGTCAGGTCAGCATATCACGACGCTACCGAATGATCTGGCGCAATCCATGCTTGCCAGGCTTGAAAGAGGGCTAAACCTGAATGAAGACATCGAAGGCGATGTGGCTCTATGATAGAGCGCCATGGATGGACACTGCTTTTTCATGAATGCCTGATTGAACAACTGCGAAAGCTTGAAGCCGCGGTCTCGCGTGCTCAGATACAAGACTCAAAAGGCTTCACATCCAACGCCAATGTAAAATTGTTCGATGCCTTAACGACGTTGATCTTTGATGTGATTCCCAGCGATCCACATAGAGATGTGTATTTACTTGGCAATACCATGGGACCCGCATTTCGTCATTGGAGGCGGGCCAAGATCGGTCGGCGTTTCCGCTTGTTTTTTCGCTTTGATTCCAAGAGTCGTATTATCATCTTTGCCTGGATCAACGACAAAAACACCTTGCGCGCCTCTGGTGCCAAGACCGATCCATATGTTGTCTTTCAGAGGATGCTTCAGTCTGGCCATCCACCCGATGATTGGGCAGCCTTGCTGATGGCCAGCAAGACAGAAATGTGCCCAACTTCCAATCCTTAAAAATAGATTATCTTGTTTTCTATCTGGCCTGTTTCTCTTATAGTTATGTTCATAGCGTCATTTTCCTATGTTAAGTGGATTTGCTTGGTAACAAACCCAGTTTAACATGGATTACGACGCTATTCTATAATAATTACAGAAAGTTATCAAAAATAGGCAACTGCGAAAGTTGGGTTAAAGAGAAGCGATAGAAATGGGTGTGGTTTTATGCCCCGTAGTGCTTGCGCATAAAGCCGTCAAGCCTGCTGTATGCCTTTTCCAGTTCGTTTTCAGTGGGCAGAAACGCCAGCCTGAAGTGTGGAGATGCTGGAAACGGACCAAAGCCGCTGCCGTGCACCACTACCACGCCGGTCTCTCGTATGAGATGTTTTACGAACTCTTCATCGGAGATGGGCACATCTACTTTGGGAAAGGCATAAAAGGCGCCGTTTGGCACCTGACATGAGATGCCTGGAATGGCGTTTAACATCTCTACGGTGAGGTCTCTGCGCCTCTTGAGCTTTTCAAGGGGCAGTTGCAGGTGCGAAAGGCCGTTTTGCAGGGCCGCTGGTATGGCATATTGTTCAGGATGGCAGGCGCAGAGCCTGGCGCGGGCCAGCTTTTTCATGCCCTCTACATAGTCTTCCGTGAGCTCCCTTGCCCCGCTTATGATGGCCCAGCCTATGCGGAAACCTGGTGCCAGATAACACTTGGAGATGCCGTTAAAGGTGACTATGGGGATGTCACGGTTCAGGGAGGCTATGCTGATGTGTTTTTGGCTGTTTAAGATGAGTTTATCGTATATTTCATCGCTTAAAATAACCAGATGATACTTGATGGCCAGTTTGATGATCTCTCTCAAGGTGTCTTCGGTATAGATGGCGCCTGTGGGGTTGTTGGGATTTATGAGGACTATGGCCTTGGTTTTGGCATCGATCTGGCTTTCCATGTGGGCTATGTCAGGCTGCCAGTTGTTGTTTTCATCCAGGATGTATGGTTTGCCCTCTGCAAGCAGCCTGGAGAGCAGGGCGTTGTAGAGGGGATAGCCTGGAGATGGGACCAGGACATTTTCTCCATGGTTCACCAGGGCGGACAGGGCGAGATCAATGCCCTCACTGGCCCCTGTGGTGATCAGTATGTCCGTAGGCACTATGCCATCAGCTACGGCCTGCTTATGAATGGCATCTATGGCGATTCCAATGCCTTCGGATGGGGAATAACCGTTATGGCGTTCCTTCATGGCCTGATAGGTGGCCTCTATGAGATGCGGCGGGGTGTCGAAGTCAAAGAGCAAGGGGTCGCCTATGTTCAGAAAGATCAGGTCACCTCCAGCGGCCTTGCGTTCATTTGCAATGGCCAGGATGTCCCGAATGGCGTATGTTATGTGCTGGGTCCTTAATGATGGGATTATTTTGGGAAATGTGTTCATAAAGATGTCCTTTTTCTTGCAATCATGCTACATTTTGCTAATTTTGCAAAGCAGTCTTCAAGAGGCGATATTTTACTGGAAAATTTCACGAAATGCCATTATTTTTCATGGGATTCCAACAAATGGAGAAATTTTGTATTTAATCGAATATGAATGACAAATGGCAGGACATAGCCTGGGCCAGGCAGATGCTTGAATTGCCGGAGGAGGTAACCAGGCTCGAGATACAGAATGCCTATCGCAGAAAGGGCAGGGAACTGCATCCGGATACGGCTGGATTTAATTCCGACGCAATGACGGATCTGAACAGGGCATACAGGTTGCTGATGGATTATGTGGATTCCTACAAGATACATCTTGCGCCCAGTGAAGCAGGCATGAACGATGAGGACTGGTGGATGTATCACTTCGGCCAGGACCCTGTCTGGGTCGGCGATAAGAAAGGTCAAGATGAATGATAATCCAATGGGGCATGCCGCATGGGCTGCTTGAATAAGTAAGCATGAAAGGATGAGTGAGTTATGGCGCTTATAGTCAGAAAATACGGTGGAACATCCGTGGCGGATTGCGAAAAGATCGAACGGGTGGCTGCAAAGGCGCTGGAGTGTCAGCGCGCCGGAAACCAGGTGGTGCTTGTGCTGTCAGCCATGTCCGGAGAGACCAACAAGCTCATAGGTTTTGCGCACAAGATTACAGACAGGCCTAATTTGCGGGAAATGGACGTGCTTATGGCCACAGGCGAGCAGGTGACTGTAGCCCTCTGCGCCATAGCCATAGAAAAGATGGGTGGTAAGGCCAGGTCGTTTCTGGGGGATCAGGTGCCGATTCTTACCAGCGATGCCCACACCAAGGCCCGTATTCTGGATATTCCAGCGGACCGGCTGCGGGCGTGCCTGGAGATGGGCGGCATTCCCATAGTGGCTGGTTTTCAGGGTGTGACTGCCGCAGGGGACATCACCACGCTGGGCAGAGGCGGCTCCGATACCACGGCTGTGGCCTTGGCTGCGGCGCTCAAGGCGGATGTGTGTGAGATATATACGGACGTGGACGGCGTATATACCACTGATCCCAACATGTGCCCCAAGGCCCAAAAGATAGATCGTATTTCCTATGAAGAGATGCTGGAGATGGCAAGTCTTGGCGCAAAGGTCCTGGAGATCCGGTCTGTGGCCTTTGCTATGCGCTATGATGTCCCTGTGCACGTGCTCTCCAGCTTTACCCATTTACCAGGTACCATAGTTACAAAGGAGGATAAATCCATGGAAGAAAGGCTGATCTCAGCGGTCACATATAGCAAGAACGAGGCGCGTATAACCATTTCCAAGGTGCCTGACAGGCCTGGCATCGCTGCTACTATCTTTAAGCCCATCACGGATGCCAATATAGTGGTGGACATGATCATTCAGAACACACGCGCCGGAGACATGACGGACATGACCTTCACCATTCCACGCACAGACTATGCCCAGGCCATGGAGATAGTGGAAAAGGTGGCCAGGGAGATCGGCGCCGAACGGGTGGCCGGCAGCACCGATATCGCCAAGGTATCAGTGGTGGGTGTCGGCATGCGCAACCACGCAGGTGTGGCCAGCCAGATGTTTGATATTCTGTCGAGGCACGGCATCAACATTTTGATGATCAGCACCTCTGAGATCAAGATCTCCTGTGTGATAGAGGAAAAATACACTGAACTGGCGGTCAGGGCCCTACACGAAGGCTTTGGCCTGGATGCAAAATGACTATGGCAAACTGGATTCAGATCTACGATACGACCTTGCGGGATGGAACGCAGGCCGAGGACTTCAGCCTTTCAGTGGAAGACAAGGTCCGCATCGCCTTAAAGCTCGATGAACTACATGTGGATTTCATCGAGGGCGGATGGCCTGGTTCCAATCCAAAGGATGAGCAGTTTTTCAAAGAGATTCAGCAATATGCCCTGAAACATGCCCAAATAGCCGCATTTGGCAGCACACATCAGGCTAAACATCAGGCACATGAAGACCCTAACCTGAACGCCCTGGTGGCGTCAGGGGCGCCTGTGGTCACCATATTTGGCAAGACCTGGGATGTGCATGTGACCGACGCCCTGCGCATCAGTCTGGAGCGCAACCTGGAGATCATTCGGGACTCTGTGGCCTGGTTAAAGGGCCAGGTGCAGACGGTCTTTTATGACGCCGAGCACTTTTTTGATGGCTTCAAGGCCAATAAGGACTATGCCATGCAGACCGTCAGGCAGGCCATAGCAGGGGGTGCGGATTGTCTGGTGCTGTGTGACACCAATGGCGGGACCCTTCCCCATGAGATTTATGAGATCTGCACTCAGGTGCGCCGAGAGCTGCCTGAGGCCTCTCTGGGTATCCATTGCCATAACGATGCCGATGTGGCCGTAGCCAATTCCCTCATGGCTGTGCGAGCAGGGGTGTGCCAGGTGCAGGGCACCATGAATGGCTTTGGAGAACGCTGCGGAAATGCCAACCTCTGCTCCATCATACCGGCTATTTCCATTAAAATGGGGCTTCAGTGCCATGCGAGTGGGCATCTCTCCTCCTTGACCAATATCTCCCGTTATGTAAGTGAAATCGCAAACCTGCCCCACAACAAATATCAGCCCTATGTGGGCAGAAGCGCCTTTGCCCATAAAGGCGGAGTCCATGTCAGTGCTGTGAGCAGGAATGCCTCCACCTATGAGCACATGGCACCTGAACTGGTGGGAAACCACAGGCGCATTCTGGTTTCAGATCTCTCTGGTAAGAGCAATGTGCTGGCCAAGGCCAGACAGTTCGGCCTGGATATAGAGAGCCACGACCCAGTGGTTATGGATATAGTTGCCCGGCTCAAGGAGCTGGAGGCCCAGGGATTTCAGTTTGAGGGCGCAGAGGCGTCTTTTGAGCTGCTCATGCGCAGGGCCATGGGACAGGCCCGCAAGTATTTCGACCTCATAGGCTTTCGCGTGATAGATCAAAAGGTGGAAGAGGATGCCCCGCCTCAGGCAGAGGCCACAGTGATGATTCGAGTGGGGGGGCATGTGGAGCATACGGCAGCTGTGGGAGAGGGGCCTGTAAACGCCCTGGACAATGCCATTCGCAAGGCCTTGGAGAAGTTCTATCCTGCGCTTAAGGATGTGAGCCTGGTGGATTACAAGGTCCGTGTACTGCCTGGTGTGCCGGGCACATGCGCTCGCGTGCGGGTGCTCATCGAGTCCACTGACAGGCATGACAAATGGGGAACAGTTGGCGTCTCCCATGACATTCTGGAGGCGAGCTGGCAGGCCTTGCTGGACAGTATCAGTTATAAGTTATTGAAAATAGAACAGAGGGGGGAATGAAGATGGCACAAGAGACTTCTATATTGACCATTGCACAGATCATGGGAAAGACCATTCAGGATATATTGGCCAGATCCGCTCGAATGCAGGTAGCGGTGTCCAAGACTGCACAGATGCTCCAATCCCTGCAGATGTGTGAGGATATCAGCGCATTTGTGAGCTTTTATGGGAGTTATAACGGCATACTTGTTATGAATTTCCATAGGGCGGCGGCCGTGGAGATCGTGGCCAATTCCTTTCGCACCATGGGGCTTCCTGAGGCGGAAATACCAAAGCACCATATGTCAGAGTCGGTGAGGAGCTCTCTTGGAGAGCTTTTGAATCAGATCATTGGTGGTGCCCGTGCCACCATTCAGTCTGTTTTTGATCTGACGGCAGAGGCCAACATACCAGCAGTGGTGCCCATAACCACCCCCATCGGCCTGGTCTTCAAGTCCTCTACCATCGAACAGATGCCATGC
This sequence comes from Deltaproteobacteria bacterium, assembly GCA_028695735.1. Taxonomy (GTDB): domain Bacteria; phylum Desulfobacterota; class Dissulfuribacteria; order Dissulfuribacterales; family DYLC01; genus JAQVIJ01. Next base: position 125,242 of record JAQVIJ010000005.1, read on the forward strand.
TGCCGCCTTTCCTTTCTGACGGACAATAAAAACCGTTTTCACATGGATCTGACCATTGAACCCACGCTGTTTGTGCCGTTGAAATAAGAAAAGACATATGAAAATGCCCTTATTGCCTGCTTTAGTTGGTATGGTCTGTTTTTTGGGGTTGACACCTGTTGTGTCCTGGTCATTTAGTTTCAGCAGTGCCTCTGATACAGCCAATCGTGAGGCGGATTCCCGCATGTATCAGGAGCGGTCTTATGCCAATGCCCGTGTGCAGGGCCCCAGCGTTATAGTGATGCCAGGCGAGATCAAGAGTAACAATGCCACCTTCCGCCAGAAGATTACTGCCAACAACATCAAGGACTTTGCTGAATTGGAGCTTTCCAGGGCCAATTTTAGAGTGCTGGAGCGAGGTGATATAGACTCACTGCTCAGGGAACAACAGCTTGCCCATGAGATGGGCAGCGCAGACAGGGGGCAGTTCAAAAAAGGGCAGTTCAAGACCACCAAGTGGTTTGTGCGCTTTGACATCCTCAAGGCTGAACCGGTTGCCGCCGCCTCACAGGGTTTTGATGGAGGCGTGGCAGGCGATATAGCCGGTTCACTCATACGGCATGGCCGGACCGCTGCCGCTGTGGATACCGGAGTCTCCTCTGTGCAATACAGGGATTCTGCCAAGGTATGGGTGATAGGTATGAGATATAAGGTCATGGATGCATCTACATCCGAGCAGGTTACCAGTGGCTATCTTGAGAAAAAGATGGAAGTGGATGAGACAGCCAAGGCTGCACTGGGTTTTTCTGGCAGTCAGCAACGGGGTGTAACCCTTGACACCATGGTTCAACAGCTTATAGGGGAGGCTGTGGCCCGTATTGATGCCGAAAATAAATAGGGACGTGTTGCCACGTCCCTAAAAAAAGAAATCAGTGAATAGCGGGAGCCTTGAAAAATTAGGATTTTCGTTCGAGCACAGGGCCCCCTAATGCTTAGGCTATGCCTTTACCACCAGCACAGGGCATGGTGAAAGATTTATAACCCCCTCCGTTACACTACCCATGAGCAGGCGCCTAATACCGGTTCTGCCATGGCTTCCCATTATGATGGCATCCACGCCCTCCTGCCGAGCCAATTCTGCAATGACTTGCGCCGTGTCTCCCTCCTTTACGAAGGTCTCTACCTCGCAGCCTGCCTCTTTTGCCGTTTTTGCGGTATCAGATACCAGTTTTTGGGCATTTTTGACCATTTCATCTTGAATCTTTGGGGCGATGGTCATGAATTCGTCCGATGTATTGATAACCGCCACCACCTTCAGGCGTTCGCTGTAGGCCTTTGCAAATGCGATGGCCTTTTGTGTGGCGGCTTGGCTGTAAAGGGAGCCGTCCGTGGCCAGGAGTATGGAACCCCAGCGAATAGAGGCATTTTCCGGCACCACCAGCACATCGCATCTGCTGTAACCTATGACACGGGTCAGGGTGCGTCCCAGCATCTGCTTTGCCCCCTTTTCTACGGCAGAGTAGTCCTTGGAACCAAGGACGATGAGGTCACAGCCCTCTGCCTCGGCCATGTCCAGAATGCGTTCATGGGGCTCGCCCTGCTCTGTAATCACCCTCATGGTCAGCCCGCGTTCTTCTTTGGCTATGGCCTGTGCCTTGGCTGCTATTCCCTCTGCCGGGCCTTTTATGACCGCCTCTATGTCCCTGATGCCTGTGAGATCCAGATCGCCCAAGAACCGTGGGGCCACATAGATGCCTGTTATGGCCCCTTTTTGCTCTGATGCCAGCTTGATGGCCTGCCTGAGGGCGTTATAGCAGGCCGAAGAGCCGTCTAAGGCCACCAATATCTTCTGATATCTTTCCATGGTGTTATACCGTTATGCCCTGTGTGCAAGGGCTGCCTTTGCCTGACGTTCCTGCACCATACCCTTGATGATGGCGCTCATGATGATGAATGCACCGACCGCCAGGGCAATACACATGATGATGAAACTGCCGGTTTTAAGTATCTTGATGGTGTCCGCAGGGAGCTCCATGAGCTTCAGGGCCACCAGATATTCCGGAATGGCCAGGAGCCTGGAGGCCGCAACGATGAGCATGATGGTGCTCATGACGAATTTTACCATATAATCCTTTACATATGTGGTGCCTATGGCGCCGAGCTGCACTCCGAACAAGGAGCCCATCAGGATGATGAGTGTAAGGCGTAGATCAACCATGCCAAGCAGGGCCCATTTTATGGAGCCTGTAAAGCCCATCACGCCTGCAACCACCAACTCGGTTGCGCTGGCTACCAATGCCGAGGCTCCCAGAACATATATCATGCCAGGCACGCCTATGAAGCCGCCCACTGCTATGGTGGCCGCTAAAAGACCGGTCAGAAAACCCACAGGTGCTATGAACCAAAAGCTCATGCGGATACCTGCGGTCTTGAAGGTGATCATGGGCGGCAGATTAATCTTTGCAAGTTTTTGTGCCAGGGGCGCCATGACCTCTTTTTCTGCATCAACACCGCCTTGAAGGGCCTTTTTCTTGGCCTTCTGCGCATCCATGAATACATATCCACCTACTACCACAAGCACTACAAAGAATGCCACGCTCACATACAGGTTGGACCCGGCCTCACCCCATGTGTGCTTGATGAATTCCTGTATCTTGATGCCGACGAGCACGCCTATGCCCGCAGTAGTGGCCATGACCAGACCCAATTTCAGGTCCACCTGGCCGTATTTCAGGCGTCTGTAGGCGCCCACTACGGCCTTTGGAAACTTGTGACACATATTACTGGCCACAGCTACAGCCGCCGGTACACCTAAACTCATCATGCCTGGTGTGAGGACGAAGGCACCTCCTGAACCTATAAAACCGCTTACCAGGCCGCCGATAAAGCCGACTATGAAGAGAAAGCCGATCTTGGCGGCATCCAGTGTGATAAAGACCTGATTTATATCTGTTGGTATTTGACTTACATCAGCCATTTTATTTGCCTCCTTATTTTTTCTTGGCCGTTATGCCGAAGTAATCATAGAGTCCATGCGCAAAATTGGCATGTATGTATGTATAGATAGCAACCATCACCAGCGGAAATAGAAAATATAGACCGCCTGATTGTCCCTTGAAATCCAGCTCATTGATAATATTTTGATATTTCAATACCGCCCAAATAAAAGCAAAGGACAGAATACCTTGGAAGATAATAGTGACCAGGGATGGTTTGTGGGCCGCAGGGGCGGGCGCCGTCTTTCTGGCGCCTTCCTGCATCATCTGGCGGGCGGTTTCATGTTCGCCCGCCTCTGCAAAGGCGATTGCCGCCATATCTGCCTGTATGCTTTGCATCATCTTACACCTCCCTTGCTACGAGCCTTTTGAGCTCAGGCTGTGTCTTTTTATAGGTTTTGGGGTTGTTACAGCATGAACCGTTCAGAAACCGTCTGGCCTCGTCGGGTTCACCGGCTTCGGCAAAGGTGACTGCCGTCATCAGCCGTTCCAGATGTGCCGTCATTTGTGAAAATAAACGTTTCATTTTTTATCTCCTTGTCTTTGATTTTGACCGCATCGGCGGTATTATTTTGTTGTCGGTTTTATATTATTCAATAATAATGCCATATTTTTTTGGGCATAACTACTTGATATAATGGCATTTTTATTAAATATAGCCTGCCGGTGCGATTTTATTGCAATATTTGTTGCAAATCGCAACATTATTTTCTATTGTCTGGAGTGTGTGTTGTAAAATAGCTATTGAAAAGAAATAGTTGTGTATTTTGTAACAGTTTGAAGTAAGATTGTTGCATTTTGCAATTAAAGACATGCACGGGCCGTGGCCGCAAATTCTGTTTTTAAGAATAGATGGTGGCCATGCCCCGAATGTCTGATGCCGCCGGACCCTATAAGTCCTGCGTAATTGAGAGGTTATCTTGTAATGTTCAGGATCTTCATGAACAGCATATCCAGGAAGATACAATTTGGTTATTATCTCCTGATAATTATCGGCATTATATCAAGCATACTCATGTGGTATAACGTCAACATGGTCAGGACCCGTCTCAGCAAACAAGAGGCCTCCAGTCAGATATATGAGGCGGTTTTGGAGATGAGGCGGCAGGAAAAGAACTGGCTGCTGTTCAGAGACGACGAGGCCTTTGACACCAATCAGCGCCTGATAGGTCGTATCAAGGAATTGATTGCAACATATCGCAATGAATTTCAGACACTCGGACTGTCTTCTGCATTGAACGATCTATCCACACAGCTTCTGGAATACGAAAAAAACATTCAGGGATTGGCCTATGAGTCAGGTCAAGCCGATGACTTCAGATTGCAGATTGTGCGTCAGCTTGGTAGGGATATAGAAAATGACACCCGGCAACTTACCACAAAGGAATTGAGTGAGATATATCAAACCCTTGATTATATACATTTTACAACACTCATGTGGTTGATGCTCATGTTCTTTGTGGCGTTGTTTTTGGGTCAGCAGTTGTCCACGGTTATTATGAAACCATTGCAGGAGATAGTGGATTATACCACCAAGATCGCCCGTGGTGATTTTACGAGTTATACGCCTAAACATCGTGTGATGGAACTGAATGCGGTGGTGGAGGCGTTGAATGTCATGAAACGGGAGCTGAAAAAGTGGGAAGAGCAGGTGATTCAGAGCAAAAAACTGGCGTCTCTCGGCACCCTCATAGCAGGTGTCGCTCATGAACTGAACAATCCCATCTCCAATATCTCCACCTCGGCCCAGATATTGATGGAGGAGCTCCAGGAGGCCAAACCGGATTCTGAAGGTGATTTCTGTCGCGAGATGATCGGACAGATGCTTTCGGAACTGGACCGCGCCAGGCGTGTCATTTTTTCTCTTCGGGAGTTTGCCAGGGCTACCGACGTCCGTTTCGAGCCATTGCAGCTTTCGGTATTTTTAGAGACAGCAGTGCAGCTGGTACGCGGTGCTGTGCCCACTGGTGTGAATCTCGAGGTCTCCGTAACTCAGGATGGCCTTTTTCAGGGGGATAAGCAGCGGCTGCAGCAGGTGGTGGTGAACCTCTTGATGAATGCCCTTCAGGCGGTGGGAGACGAGGGCGAGATATGTATCGAAGCCAGGGTGGACTCAGCGGCGGACAGGGTGGTGATTCAGGTTATGGACAACGGCCCAGGCATACCTGATGACATCAAGGACCACATATTTGATCCATTTTTCACTACAAAAGACGTGGGAGAGGGTTCCGGGCTGGGGTTGTCCATCGTCTATGAGATCATCAAAAAACACGGCGGAAATATCACAGTGGAATCAAGCCCTGGAATGGGCGCAAAATTTATAATAAAATTGCCGCTTGAATTGAGTAAGGAGGAAAATGGTAATGGCTGATGAAACCAAGGCCCGAATGCTGGTGCTTGACGATGAACAGGTGGCATTGCGCAATCTGCAATATATACTCACCAAGGCCGGTTATGATGTAGTGGCTTCACAAAGCGGCGTCAAGGGTTTGGAGTTGATAGCCAATCAGGAGTTCGATGTGGTATTGACGGATCTCAAGATGCCCAAGGTGGATGGTTTCAAGATACTGCAACGGGTACGAGAGACCTGGCCTGACACTGAAGTCATCATCATCACCGGCTATGCCACCATAGATTCCGCTGTGGAGGCCATAAAAATGGGGGCATTCCATTATATCTCCAAGCCATATCAGATCGAAGAGGTGCGCCGGGTGGTGCAGCAGGCGCTGGAGCGCCGCAATCTCAAGAAAGACACGACATATTTCAACGACCGCCTGGAACGGCTGAAATCCTCCAGGATCATTACGGAAGATCCTGTCATGCTGAAACTTCTGGCAACCGCCCAGGATGTGGCGCAGAGTGACTGTAATGTCCTGATCACCGGAGAAAGCGGCACCGGCAAGGAACTGCTCGCCAATTTCATACATGAGAACAGCCCTCGCGCCAAAGGCCCAATGCTTGCCATAAATTGCGGGGCCTTTACGGACGAACTGCTGGCAAACGAGCTTTTCGGCCATGAAAAAGGGGCATTTACAGGGGCCGACCGAGTGAAGATAGGCCTCATAGAGGCGGCACATGGAGGAACACTTTTTCTGGATGAGGTGGCTGAGATGTCTCTGGCTATGCAGGTGAAGCTTCTGCGCGTCATTCAGGAAAAGGAGGTCTTGCGACTGGGCGCCACACGCGCACAGCCCATAGATGTGCGTTTTATCGCCGCCACCAATAGGGATTTAGCCACCATGGTGCAGGAAGGACACTTCAGAAAGGACCTCTATTATCGCATCAACGTGGTGCATCTGCACATACCGCCTTTGGTGGCCAGACCCAACGATATTTTGCTCCTGGCACATTTTTTCTTGTATAAGTATGCGAATAGTATGAATAAAAAGGTAACCGGCATCGATTCCGACGCAGCGGAGATACTCAAGTCCTATGCATATCCGGGCAATGTCCGAGAGCTTGAAAATCTGATGGAACGGGCTGTAGTGTTTACAAAGAAAGAGCTCATCGGGGCTGAAGACCTGCCTGATCTGGCTGTGGAGACCTTCCGTCCTAAAAAAGATCGAATGCCCGCCCTGGAAGAGCAGGAATCAAGCTATATAAAATGGGTGCTGGAGCAGGTGGGCGGCAACAAGAAAAAGGCAGCTGATATCCTGGGCATAGACAGGGTGTCTTTGTGGCGCAAACTCAAAAAGATGGGCGTGGAGTAACAGTCCGATACAGCAGGCCTTTTGAGTGATTATATGGTTATCAGGGGGCAGGGTAGGCCCAGCGGTAGTCTTTTGAGGGATGCGGATCGAGAGTAGGTGAGCTTTTCAAGGACAACCGAGATCACCTGTTTTCTGGTGCGCAGAAAGGATGTAATGGAGTCCTTGAACCTGCCGTTGGCTGTGTGTTCACGAAATGGTATGTCCAGCAGCCCTTTTTTCTGGGCCTCCTGCGTGGTGAGGAGTTGTGCCCCATCCGCTGTTTCAGCCTGCCGGTGCAGTGTTGTCCCGTCATCAGTTTTGGCGCCGGGACGGTTGACATGCAGTATGTCCAGCACCGAACTGGTGCGATGGCAGAGGTCAACTGCATACCGCAGGGTGCGTGCCCCGATGCCGTCTCCCTCCACTACCAGCAGCACCGTTGGTTTTGCATCAAGCACTTCCAGCGCCGCCTGCGACAACCCTTCTTCGGCCAAGGCGGTTGCCGCCATGTGCTGATTGAAAAAGTCCTTTATTTTTGTGATGTAAGTATCTCTATCGGAAGGTTCTGGCATGGCTTTTTGCCTCCTGATTCGGTTTGGATTCGTGTAGGATGCCGTTGAACAAACCCATGATTTTTGTAATTTTATTCTTGTTTTTTTGGCATCTATATATAGTCTTAAGCAAAATTCATTCCATTAGATTTGAAAACCATCCTTGATGCTATATTGTTGATTTAAATGATATTTTAGGTGGATTTATTGAATGGTTTTGGTGTATTTCAAATAGTTGTTGCAGATTGAAATCCCCTCGTTTCATTCTGTAAACATTTACTGTGTAATTCTTTGCACAAATCTTAGGTCGAACGGCTGAATCGTGAAATGCGGTTGTCATTGCGCCACGCGCCGAGGCCTTGGCCCGAGGGCGAGCCGCCGCAGGTAGCGAAGCAATCCCCTGAACAAAAGAATGTAGGGGCGACCGGCCGGTCGCCCCTACTGCGGCGGTTATGCGCCGCATGGAACAAATGCCATCACTGCCGCCCTCTTCACAGTATATTTTTTTGTTTGTTGAGTCCAAACACGGAATTTGGACTGTATTTTTATATTGCTTTTTCCAGCTAATGGTTATATAGTCCTTGAATCAAATTCATCGTATCCGACCTTTCATGTAGTTTGTAAATCCCGATCCACTATAATCTGGTGATGCCTCGCTTGTTGTTTGGCTTGTTTGGGGTTTGGCAGCCTGCACCCGTTGCCGTTTTTCGTCTTTGATGACGATTTTGATGTAACGGGTTTGAACGTAGGTTGGCGCCGATGTAACAGCGCCTGTTCACAGTTGATTGCTGGCGCAATGCAGCGCAGCCTATGAAGGCGCACTCACTGGTCATGCCGTGAATAGCTGGCCTTATTCCAAGCCTGGCGGTTTTTCCGCCTTATACAAGAAAGGACTGTCATGAATTTTTCAGATTTTGAACTCAACCCCGTTATTCTCAATGCCATTTCAAAAGCCGGCCATACAACGCCTACCCCTGTGCAGGAGCAGGCTATTCCAGTCGCCCTTCAGGGTGCTGACCTGCTTGTTTCTTCACACACCGGAAGCGGTAAAACCGCCGCCTTTCTGTTGCCAGCCCTGGAGCGTTTGCAGTCAAATGCGGCCAACAAAGGCCGAGGTCCCAGAGTGCTGGTGTTGACTCCGACCCGTGAGCTGGCACTACAGGTGCAAGCCGCAGCGGATATCTACGGAAGCGGGCTGAAACGTCTGCGCACTGCATGTATCGTAGGAGGTTCTTCCTACAATCAGCAGCTGCGCCAGCTGAGCCAGCCTGTGGATATTGTGGTGGCCACTCCCGGCCGTCTTCTGGACCATCTTCATCGAGGCCGCATTGATTTCGGCAGAATAGAGATATTGGTTCTGGACGAGGCGGACCGTATGCTTGACATGGGATTTATTGATGACATAGAGGAAATCGTTTCGCATACCCCTCAAAAGCGTCAGACCCTTCTCTTTTCCGCTACCCTTGAAGGCGTAGTGGGGAATCTGGCCAAACGTTTGACGACAAACCCCACTCGTATAGCGGTTCCCACGCCTGCCGTCGCCGAACAACTCATAGAGCAGCAACTCCTTTTCACCGATGACATGGCCCACAAGGAGAATCTGCTGAATGCAATCCTGCAGGATGACGCCGTGGAACAGGCGCTTGTCTTCACATCCACCAAAAGATCCGCAGAGGACCTCTCCGTAACCCTTCAGACCGCCGGTTTTTCCGCAGCGGCCCTTCACGGTGACATGAATCAGGGCCAACGCAACAGGGCCTTGCAGAGATTGAGGGATGGCCGTGTGCGGGTGCTGGTGGCCACCGATGTGGCCGCCCGCGGCATAGATGTCCTGGGCATAACCCATGTCATCAATTTCGACCTGCCAAAACAGGCCGAAGACTATGTCCATCGCATAGGCAGGACGGGTAGGGCGGGCAGGCAGGGAATCGCCATGACCTTCGCTTCACATCGTGAAAGGGCAATGGTGCGCACCATAGAAAATTACACAGGAAAACCCATTCAAGTGCATGTTATTGCTGGTCTTGAACCCCGATTCAAGCCTGTGCCTGCCGAAAGAAGCGACCGTGGGCGGTTCGGCAGACCTTTTGCCGCTGCTGGCAATAGAAGGAATTCACGGAGTGACTCACGGCAAGTCTCATACGGCGGAGACAGCTTTCGTGCGGAACGCTCCGGCAACACGCAGTCAAGCCGCAGAAGAAGTGATGGGCCGAATCGTGATGCCTCATTTGAAAGGGGCGGCAGAAAGGAATTCTCTCATGAAAGCAGGCAATGGAAAAGGGACGTCATGCCATCAGAGGAGCGCAGTGAGCGGAATGCCGGTCCTGCCCGTTTTCATGATCGCAGTGACAGTACATTTTCGCCCAATAAAAGGCGCAGCCTTGCGGGCGATTCAGCGGAATGGAGACCTGTGAGCTCATTCAAGTCCGGTGAGTCTGACACCAGGCCGAATGCCCGCCTGAAGATAAGGGGTGGAAGCCCCAGACAGGAAGGATCCCGCGACCGCTCTCACAACACCACAACGCCGCAAAAGCGCCGCTCCTCCTCCACGTCTGTCTGGATGGCGGACTGGGACAGCGTAAAAAGGCGTTAACCGGTCAGGGAATACCTTGCACTGTGGGCAGACTGTCTAACAGGGTCTGCCCACCTTTTTAGATGTGTTTTAAATCCCCATAGCCCACTCAAGAATGGCCTTGTGGACATGCATTTTGTTTTCGGCCTGCTCCCAGACTACGGAGCGCGGCCCCTCCAGCACCTCTTCTGTGATCTCTTCCTCTCTATGGGCAGGCAGACAGTGCAGGACTATGGCATTGGAAGCGGCGTTGCTGAGCAGTCTTTCATTTATCTGATATGGTGCAAAAAGCGTTTTGCGTTTCTCCGCCTCTGCCTCTTGTCCCATGCTGGCCCATACATCTGTATTGATGACATCCGCCCCTTTGACCGCCTCCATAGGATCATGTGTGATCACGATTCGAGAGCCTTTGAGTTGACCCAGTGCCCAGCCCATTACTTTAGAGTCCGGCTCATAGCCTGAAGGGCAGGCCAGTTGCAGCCTGAAACCCATGCGAACCGCCAGTTCTATCCAGGAATTGGCCATATTGTTGCCGTCTCCCACCCAGGCGATGGTGAGTTCTTTCACATCCCTGCCTTTGTGCTCCATGACCGTCATGATGTCCGAGAGGATCTGGCATGGATGGTAGAGGTCTGAAAGGGCGTTTATCACCGGAATATCAGCCCAGGCCGCCAACTCCTCTACCACCGACTGTCCGTAGGTGCGCACGGCAAGGCAGTCGATGTATCTTGACAGGACACGTGCCGTGTCCTTCAGGGGTTCTCCCCTGCCTATCTGCAGGTCTCTGCCGGCCATGAAGCTCACATTCCCACCCAGTTGATACATGGCCGCTTCAAAGGAGATGCGTGTGCGCGTGGATGGTTTTTCAAAGAGCATGCCCAGTACCTTGCCGCGAGCAGGTGTCTCATGGGGTCTCGGCTGGTTTTTCCAGTAGAAGGCGCGGTCCAGCAGGCTGTTCAGGACCTCTGTCTCAAAATCGGCTATTCTTAAAAAAGAACGTGAGTGTTTGGAGAATGTATTTTGCATGGGTTTACCTCATAGAATTTCCTGCAATGTCTTCAAAAGCAGGTCGATTTCATCTCTGGTGATCACGAGCGGCGGAATCAGGCGCAGCACGGTATCGTGGCTCAAAATGGCCAGAATGCCTCGCTCAAGCAGTTTCAATGCCAAGTCCGGCATGGGGTTGTGAAACTCCATGGCCTGAATGAGCCCTCTGCCCCTTACTTCCTTGACTTTGTCTGAATGTTGTGCGGCTATTGCCGTCAGGCCCTGTTGCAGGTAATCACCATGTTCTCGAATTCTTTGCAGAAAGCCATTCGAGAGCATGGTCTTGACCACTTCCACCGCAGCGGCACATGCAACAGGGTTGCCGCCGAAGGTGGAGGCATGGCTGCCAGGAGTGAGATGGGACATAGTGGTCTCGCCGGCCAGCATGGCGCCTATGGGAAGCCCATTTCCCAGGGCCTTGGCCAGGCACATGACATCCGGTGTGACGGGTGTCTGTTCGTATGCAAAGAGGCTGCCTGTGCGGCCCATACCCACCTGCACCTCGTCAAACATGAGCAGTAGGTCGTGTTCGTCACAGAGGTCTCGGGCGGTCTGTAAAAATTCGTCTGTGGCTATGCGCACACCGCCTTCACCTTGAATGGGCTCCAGCAATATGGCGCATGTGCGGCATGTGACCCCGCGTTTCAGGGCATGGGGATTGTTTAACGGTACGTGTTTGAAACCAGGCATCATGGGCTCAAAGCCCCGTTGATATACGGGTTGTCCCGTGGCAGAAAGGGATGCCAATGTCCTGCCGTGAAAGGAGCCTTCAAGGCAGATGATCTCATAACAATCCGGGCCATGCAGGTTGTGGCCCCGGCGTCTCGCCAGTTTTATGGCGGATTCCACGGCCTCGGTGCCGGAGTTGCAGAAGAACACCCGATCAGCAAAGGAGTGTCGGCATAGCAGGGCCGCCAATTCCATCTGAGGCTGCGAGGAGTAGAGATTGGAGACGTGTACCAGACGCTCCAGCTGGGCCTGTGCAGCCTTGATTACCTGGGGGTTGCAGTGCCCCAGGCTGCAAACAGCTATGCCTGCCACGAAATCCAGGTATTCACGACCCATGTCGTCCCAGACCCGTGTGCCTGCCCCCCTTACGAGGGTAACGGGGAATCTTCTGTATGTGTCGGCTATATAGCCTTGCGCCTGCATATTTTTAATCCTCACCTGTGATCTCTGTGCCTATGCCGCTGTCCGTAAAGAGCTCCAGCAGTATGGCGTGTTCCTGTCTGCCGTCTATTATGTGCGCCTTTTTGGCCCCTTGTTCCAGTGTTTTGAGACATGACTTGAGTTTTGGAATCATGCCACCGGTGGCGGTACCGTCTTCCAGGGCTTTTTTGACATCAGTTACGGTCATGGATGGTATCAGCTCCCTTTCACCATTTGGGTTTTCTTTCATTACGCCCATGATGTCGGTGAGCAGAATGAGCTTTTCAGCCTTGAGGGCGGCGGCGATGGCCCCTGCCACCAGATCGGCATTGATGTTATAGGCCTGTCCGCCGGGTCCGACGCCTACCGGCGCTATGACAGGCACAAAGCCGGCCTTTTCCAGGGCTGTCAGGACATCTGTGTTGACCCGCACTACCTTGCCCACCCGGCCTATGTCGATGATCTCTGTGGGCCTATCGTCTCCTGAATATCTGTATATCTTCATGCGTTCCGCCTGAATCAGATCGCCGTCCCGGCCAGAAAGCCCCACTGCTCGCGCCCCATGGCTGTTGATGAGTCCGACTATCTCCTTGTTGACTGTGCCAACCAGGACCATTTCCACCACGCTCATGGTCTCATCATCGGTGACCCGCTGGCCTTCTATGAATGTGGGTTGAATGCCCATGCGCTCCAGGGTGCGGGATATCTGAGGACCTCCGCCGTGCACTATCACGGGATTGATGCCTACGTACTTCATGAGGGCCACGTCCTGGGCGAATTGGGCCTTGAGCCGCTCATCCTTCATGGCGTGGCCGCCGTACTTGATGACGATGGTCTTGCCGTAAAATCGTTGAATATAGGGCAGGGCCTCCGTGAGGATATGTGCCTTTGATATGTTATCTTCAGTAGTCATGGATATTGCTCCGGTCTTTTAATTATAAGAGTTTTGCGGCCTGTAGGGCGTTTAGGAGTTCAGGTTGTTTTTGGGCATATTCCTTGATGGCCCTTTCAAGCCTTTCCCCCCTTTCCTCCAGGTTTTTTCGCTTTTTGATCTCTTTTTCCAGCTCTTCTTCCAATTCTTTTGTCTTGTGTACAGCAGGGGCCAATGCTGTACGTCTGTCCCAGAGCACAAAGCTAATGAGGGTAAAGATGCCAGTGGTCATCAGACCCAAGCCCCAAAGCAGGATGGTTTGCAGCATGTCGAGTCGTTTGTCCATGCCGTCGAGTCGTTTGTCCATGCCGTCGAGTCGTTTATCCATGGCCTCTAATCGTTTGTCCATATCCAAAAAACGCTGATCAAAGCGTTTTTCCATGGCCCTCATCTCGATTTTTAGCTCTGTAAGGGACGCTATGATCTCCCTGTCAGATATGCGGTCAGCCTTTTCAATGGCAAGGCCATTGGATGCCCAGCAACATATCATGAGGCTCAAGCATATTGTTATAATTCCTTTCATGGCACCTCCTGAAAGAACCTTTATTTCTCGAATATTTCTTAAACGAACATTCTAATTTCTTAGAGGTTTCCTTAAAACTATCATAAGAGCCGAAGTAGGGGCGACCGGTCAGCGCCCCTACTCCATTAATCATAGAATGAATCTGCTCAGGTCCTGATCCTTTACGATCTCCTTGAGCCGCTCCCGAACATAATTTGCGGTGACACTGATCTCTTGAGGCCCTATATCAGGGGCGTTGAACGAGACCTCCTCAAGAAGCCTTTCCAGTACCGTGTGAAGCCGTCTTGCCCCGATATTTTCCGTCTTTTCGTTGACCTCGCAGGCGATACGCGCTATTTCGTCGATAGCCTCGTCGTCGAAGCTTATTTTTATGCCTTCGGTGGCAAGCAGGGCCTGGTATTGCAGAATAAGGGCGTTTTCCGGCTCCAGCAATATGCGTTTGAAATCCTCTTGAGTCAGGGAGTGTAGTTCCACACGAATGGGAAATCTGCCTTGCAGCTCAGGCAGCAGATCAGAGGGCTTTGAGACATGAAATGCCCCGCTTGCGATGAAAAGGATGTGATCCGTGCGCACAGAGCCGTATTTGGTGTGCACTGTGGTGCCTTCCACTATGGGCAGCAGGTCCCTCTGCACGCCTTCCCGTGAGACATCCGGGCCGTGTCCGCCCCCCTTTGCTGCGATCTTGTCGATCTCGTCCAGAAAGATGATGCCGGATTGCTCCACCAGCGTCACAGCCTGTTCCGTGACCTTTTCCATGTCGATGAGCTTGGCAGCGGCCTCTTGGTGCAAGAGCCTGAGGGCCTCCGAGACTCGAAGCTTGCGCCGCTTTTTTTTGCCTGGGAATATGCCGGAAAGCATCTCCTGAATGTTGTTCTGCATATCCTCCATGCCGGTGACCGCAAAGACCTCCATCATGGGGCCTGCCGGAGGTTTATGGCTGACCTCCAGCTCCACCATGCGCTCATTGAACTTGCCGTCCCTCAGCATCTCGCGAAACTTCTCACGCGTGTTGCTGGAGTCGGCCTCGGTGTCTTCGATGCGTTTTGGCAGAAGCAGGTCCAGGACCTGTTCCTCCGCCAGGGCCTTGGCCTTTTCCTCCACATGGGCCTTTTCCTGATTCTTGATCATGTCAACTGCGATGTGGATGAGGTCGCGAATCATGGATTCCACATCCCTGCCCACATACCCGACCTCTGTAAATTTCGTGGCCTCCACCTTTAGGAATGGTGAGTTGGCGAGTTTAGCCAGCCTGCGGGCAATTTCTGTCTTGCCCACGCCGGTTGGGCCGATGAGAATGATGTTTTTGGGTGAGATTTCGTCCTTGATGAGGCCGGTGACCTGCTGTCTTCTCCAGCGGTTTCGAAGGGCCAGGGCCACGGCCTTTTTGGCCTCAGCCTGTCCTATGATATATTTGTCGAGTTCGGTGACTATCTGTTTTGGCGTAAGTTCCACGTTTATTTCCCTTCGGTGTCAAGCGTTTCTACTGTTATGTTGTCGTTGGTGTATATGCAGATGGAGGCCGCTATGCGCAAGGCCTCTTCTGCGATTTCCCTTGCGGAGAGAGCTGTGTGTTTCATGAGCCCGCGGGCTGCGGCCAGGGCATACGGCCCGCCTGAACCAATGGCGAGAATACCGTCATCCGATTCGATGACATCGCCAGACCCCGAGAGCAAAAGGGACGACTGGGCGTCCGCCGCTATGAGCATGGCCTCCAGGCGGCGCAGCATGCGGTCGGTGCGCCAGTCCTTGGAGAGTTCCACGGATGCTCGCAGCAGATTGCCTTTGTATTGCTCCAGTTTTTCTTCGAGCCTTCCAAAGAGGGTAAAGGCATCAGCTGTGGCGCCTGCAAAACCGGTCAAAACCCTGTCGTTATAGAGTCTGCGCAGTTTTTTGGCGGAGTGTTTGATGGCCGTGTTTCCGAGGCTTACCTGGCCGTCTCCCGCCAGGGCCACTGCGCCTCCTCGTCTCACACATATTACGGTGGTGCTTCGCATTTTATTTTCAGTCATTTCAACCTCTTGTCATTTTTTTGATCTTGGATGAGCCGAACGATAGACATCGGTCAGCCGATCCATATCCAGATGTGTATATCGCTGGGTGGTGGCAAGACTGGCATGGCCCAGAATCTCTTGAATGGAGCGCAGGTCTGCACCGCCTTCCAGCATGTGTGTCGCCATGGAATGGCGCAGGCTGTGGGGCGTGATGCCGTCTGGAAGCCCTGCCTGAAGGCATCTTTGCTTCAGACTTCGCTGAACGCTGCGGGGCGTCAGCCGGCCACCCCGTTCATTTATGAATACGGCCTGTTGCGAAAGTTTCAAACGGTTCAAAAGCTCAGCCCGTTTTGCAAGATAGGCGGTCATGGCCTCCTTCGCCTTGCCTCCAAATGGCGTGATGCGGTCCTTGCCGCCCTTTCCGTGCAATTTGAGCATCTCGGGGGACATGTGCAGGTCGTCCATGTCCAGACCGCACATCTCGCTCACACGTCCACCCGTGCTGTAGAGCATCTCCCAGATGGCCTTGTCCCGTATGGCCTGAAAGGTATTCACTGTTTGCGCATTCAGCAATCCTGCCGCCTGGTCCACCGTGAGATACGAAGGCAGGCGTTTTTCCGGTTTGGGGGGATGGATCTCCTCTGCCGGATTTGCAGTGACCCTGCCCTGACGTGCGAGAAACCGAAAGAACGAGCGCAGACAGGCGAGGCGTCTGGCTGCGGTGGCCCGTGAAAGGCCTTTCTGCAGAAGTGCGGCCAGGTGCCCGCGAATATCCCGCGAGGTGATACGCGACGGGTCTGAAGCGCCGGTGGCTGCCTGGAATTCCGTGAGGTCCCTGCGGTAGGCATGGGCAGTTCTCTCGGACATTCCGCGCTCCGCAAGTAAAAAGTCGATGAATTCGTCGATGTATCTCTCAATCATAAGGGCATTATTATGCCACTTTATGCCTGCCATGCAAGGGAATTTGAGAGGGGAAGAAAGGCCGAGGTGTTAATGCCGCCTTGCCTCCACGGCTATGGTGTCCCGTTGCTTTTATGAAAGGGTTGTGTTACGTGGGCGTTTCAAAGAGACTGTTTCTGCCAATCAGGCCTTGGCCCTGACGCAGGGCCGCTATTATCATGCCTTTTTCCTGTGCAAGACGGGAGGCCACGGCCCTTCTGATTTCAATGGGCGAAGACCTGAATCGCTTCATGCGCTCTGCATATATCGTCTGCACCACAGCCTGGGGTGAGGCTGTTTTTCGGTTTTTCAATGCCTTTTCCAGGATATTGGCCGCGCCCTGGGGCCCATGCTGCACAGCGGTACTGAAAACAGCCTCCTGGACCTGCAGCGGCTGGGTTGCAATATCCACTCCCGTCCGTTCCTTTATGGCCTCACATGCTGGCAGATAGTGTGTCTGCTCTATGAAATCCCTCTGAAGCCTTTCAAAGCCCACAGGGTCCTGGGCAGCGATCTGTTGCCACACGGCAGGCATACGGCCTGTCTTTCCGCCGGTGTTTGCAGGTCCGCAATGCCTCAGCCTTGCTGCATATGCAGGGGCTTTTTCCGCCAGATACTGAATGAATTCATTCATGGTGCCTGGCCTGGATGCGATCTGATAAGTTCCGTATGAGGTGCCTGCCATGGGGTCAAAGCCGATGGTGCCAGGTCCGTTTGCACCGGATTCAAAATATGCGGATATACGGCCTGGGCCGGATTGAGTAAGTTTTTTTGTCTGCAACAGGGGATTGCCCTGTTCGTTCATGGCTTGATATGCCTTTTTTGCCTGAGAGAACGTGACACTTCTATGATTCATGCCGTTTTTTGATAGATAGATGGGGTGTCTTGGTTTGACTGTAAGGGCAGAATTAATGGCTGTTTTCATTTCATCTCTCTTGGTGTCAAGATTTTGGCTATCTGTATGTGTGGTATTGAGGATTGGAGTTGAGTGCTGACTGGTCTGATGCATCTGTCTGTTCTTCAATACCTGGGCGAAGGAGGTCTTTGTCGGTCTGGAACGCCGGGTATGAGGCTGTCCTGGCCCAAAGGATGCCGGTTCTGTATTGACATTGTCGTACAGGATGAGATTTTTTGAAGTCATTTCCAGCCCTCCCAATTGCTTTTAAAAAAACAAAAGCAACATGTATGCCATTATTTTGAACAGATAAGCCCTATTACCTCCATGGTCATGCTGCAATGCCTTGATAGTTCTCCCAATGGCGCCATTTCCCATTGCCATTGCGCCTTGTATCTGATGTCAGGTAGCTCCATCTCTGGTCTTATACCATACAACGTGTCTCTGACAGCTTGTATCCTGCCGCTTTCGTCCTTAAAGGAAATGCTGCGGTCGGTTATGAGGCAAACCGTACATGTCAGATTCGCAAGACGTTTCAGATGGGCATTAATAAGCGTTTTCGACCAGTTTTGAACATCTATTTCATTCGCACGGCATTTTTCTGCCAGAAAAGAGGCGGGGCAAAGAGGAAGCTGGGACAGGGTGTTCGCCGAGATCAGAAGACTGGTCTGTGAGTCGCAGCCCGGGAGCCAGGCAGTTGTCTCAAGAGGGACGATTCTGCGGGTTTTGTAAACCGCATGGGCTGCTCCGGTTATGTCGGCATTCAATGTGGATAGGTTGCGATATCTGCGGGTCTCCCATTTGGTTGCAGGAAGATGGGCTATGTCCACCAGCACTACCTCCTCGAATGCCTTGGACAATTCCGGAATAGGGATGTCGAGGAGCAGGCCTGATCCCAGTATCACGGCCTTTTTACGGTTGGGGCAGAGATTTACGGCCTGCATGATGAAATTTTTGCTGGACTCAAGATGAGGCTGCCATGCACTGCGGCAGCGTTTATGGCGTGCTGAAATGGCAATCAATTCATGCAGATAGCCCATTTTTTTGACATGGCGCGGGGCAAAGGTAAAAAGGTGTGTGAGAAATTCCTGAAGCATTCAATAGAGCAGGAAAGGCATTCTTGCCTCTTTAAAGCAATCCTCTTCGTTTTGCCATAGGGTCTTCAGTTCAGCCGGGCCTGCACCTGCCTCCAATGCCAGCCTTACGGTCTGATTGCCCAGAATCAGGTCCGCCGGCAGCTTTTGGAACTCGTATTCATAAGGTGGTGATTTCCATTGAAAATCGGTTTTATGCAACTGAATGATCAGAGAGACCATGGAAAGGCTTGTGAGATATGGTGTGAAGCTGCGCCGGTCTGTGACATGTATCTGGAATCCGTGGCATGGCTGCCCTGCCCATTTGTGAAAGGTGGGTTCGAAGTGTTGTTCACGCAGGCAAAAGCCCGGTAATCCCCATGTGTTCACCTGTTTCAAGAGCCCTGCGCAATTCAGGTACGGCGCGCCGAATATCTCAAAGGGCCTGGTAGTCCCCCTGCCTTCAGAGATGTTGGTGCCTTCCAGGAGTACCTGACCAGGATATACAAAGGCAGTTTCAAGAGATGGCATGTTGGGGGATGGCATAACCCAGGCAAGCCCTGTATCTTCAAAGGTCATTTCCCTTTTCCAGCCCTGCATGGGCACTATAAACAGCTCCAGATTTGGGAAATGTCGGGACTGAAACAGACGGGCCAACTCCGCGATGGTCATGCCGTGCCGCATGGGGATGTTATCCATGCCCACAAAGGATCGAAATTCCCATTGCAGCGCATTGCCTTCTACTGCATCGCCGCCTATGGGATTGGGTCTGTCCAGCACCACCATGGTCTTGCCGTGTCTTTCACAGGCCTCCATGGCCAGAAACAGGGTCCAGATGAATGTATAGACACGAGTGCCCACATCCTGCATATCCACCACCAGCATGTCTATGTGCTCCAACTGCCGGGCCGTGGGCCGGCGGTGCTCGCTATAAAGGCTGAAGACCGGTAGTCCGTTCCAGACGCCGTCGGCGGATTCCACCATGTTGTCCTGTTTTTCTGCAAAAAGTCCGTGTTGTGGAGTAAAAAGACAGCGCAGATTGTCTGAAAAGGCCTGTTTGAGCAGGGTTGCGGAGTGCAGAAATTTCAGGCCGTCGAAAAGAATGGATGCCTGATTGCATAGCAGACCCAACCGCCTGCCTCTTATCCACGAGGGGGGTGTGTCCAGCAGGCATTGGAGACCGGTTTTTACATGAGACTGAGATACTGCGGCCATACAGGATGATAGCCCTGTCACCAGTTCATGCGCACAGGGATTCCGCGGGCACTTAAATAGTCTTTGATCTCGCGAATGGTGTAATGGCCGTAGTGGGTCATGGAGGCGATGAGGGCTGCATCCGCTCCGGCCTTCAGAATCACTTCCGCCAGGTGTTCGGGTCTTCCTGCACCACCGGATGCGATTACCGGAATGTTGACGGCATCACAGACCATTTTGGTGAGTGTGAGCTCATATCCGTTTTGAGTGCCGTCGGCGTCTATGGAGTTGAGACATATCTCGCCGGCCCCAAGCCTTTCAGCCTCTTTGGCCCACCAGATGGCGTCGATTCCCATGTGTGTCCGCCCGCCGTGCACTACTATTTCATAACCTGATGGAATGGCCTGATGTCTTTCCACCTGCTTTACATCCATGCCCAGCACAATGCACTGGTTGCCGAAGGCGTGTGCACCCTGAGTGATGAGGTCAGGATTCTTGACCGCAGCCGAATTGATGCTGATCTTTTCCGCGCCCGCCAGCAGCACTTGCCGCATGTCTTCGACGGTGCGGATGCCGCCGCCCACTGAAAAAGGCATGAATATCCGTTCCGCCGTGTTTTTGACCACGTCCAGCATGATGCCGCGATGGTCGCTGGAGGCGGTGATGTCGTAAAAGACCAGTTCATCCGCTCCCTGTTCATAGTAGAATTCGGCCATTGCCACCGGATCGCCGATGTCCACATTGTTTTTGAATTTGATTCCTTTGGTGAGCTTGCCTTCTCGAACGTCCAAACATGGGATGATGCGTTTGGTCAGCATGTCAGATGCTCCATTTGCAGAAATTTTCCAGGAGTTTAAGCCCTGGTCTGCCGCTCTTTTCCGGATGAAACTGCACTGCCACGAGATTTTCTTTGCCTGTCGCCGATGCGAAGGAGATGCCGTAGTCCGTAAGGCCTAAAATGTGTGCAGCCTCTGCAGGCTCCGGGTAATAGGAGTGCACAAAATAGAACCTGGAATCTGGCGATATGCCTGTAAAGATAAAGTGGTCCTGAATGGGCTCTACGTTGTTCCAGCCCATGTGGGGAATCTTCAGGCGTTCCTGGCGTGTGGAGAGCCCATCTGGAAATCTGACCACCTTGCCCGGCAGTATGCCAAGGCACGGCGTATCGCCCTCATCGCTCCAGTCAAAGATGATTTGAGTGCCGAGACAGATGCCCAAAACAGGTTTCCCTGCCTTTACAACCGAACGAATGGCATCATCAAGCCCTAATTCCTTGAGGTCCGCCATGGCCTTTTGAGCGGAGCCCACACCCGGAAATATGACCCTGTCCGCCTTTAATATCTCTTCAGGCCGGAATGTGATGGAGCATTCAAAACCTATGTGGCGGACGGCACGGCCCACACTGGTCAGATTGCCGGCGCGATAGTCGATGATTGCGATCACTTAAGCACCCTCCACTGACTTTTTGTTGAATTGGTTCATGGCTACATTCATTCCCTTTGTGAGAAACAGGAAAACCGCATTTACGGCCGTTGCAATCACTCGCTGGCAGACAGGCAATTCATGGGGTTCAAAGGGCATGAGCACGTATTGTTCCACGGCGATGGTGGGCAGCGGCCTGCCTATGCCCAGTTTCAGACGGGGGAAATCATCGGTTCCGAGGTATTGAATGATGGAACGAACGCCGTTATGCCCTCCAGTCCCGCCTTTTTTTACGAATTTCATGTTACCCAAGGGTTGGTCAAGGTCGTCGTGAATCACAAGAATTTCCTGCGAGTCGATGCGATAATACCGCAAAAACGGCGCCAGAGCCTCTCCGCTTCTGTTCATGTAGGTCATGGGCTTGATGAGCCGGATATCCGTTTTCATTCCATCAATATCCATCTGGAAAGCGGCTGTTTCGGCTTGAGCGATTTTGGAGCCGGAAAAACTGATGGCCTCATGAGAGGCCATCGCATCCAATGTGATAAAGCCCATATTGTGGCGGGTCATGGCATAACGGGGACCAGGGTTGCCAAGCCCGATGATCGCTCTACAGGGCATGTTGACCGTGTATGTCCGTTTATTCCTTCTTGGCTGCCTCTGCCCCTGCTTCTGCCTCTGGTGTCTCCTCTGCCGCCGGAGCCGCCTTCTCGCCATCACTGGTACCTACGATGGTGATGACGGCTGTCTTGGCATCCTCGGTGAATTTTACCCCCTCGGGCGCTTGAATGTCGGAGATGTGAATGGCCTGGCCAAGCCCGAGGTTGGTTATGTCAACCTTGATCTCTTTGGGCATGGCGGTGGGCAGACACTTCACCTTTACGGTGCGCTTTATGATCTCAAGGATGCCTTTGTCGATTTCCACACCCTTGGCCTTGCCGAATGGCACCAGGGGGATATCTACCTCGATGGTCTTGTCCAGGGAGACCTCATAAAAGTCCACGTGTCTGAGCCGTTCACTGACCGGATGGAACTGAAGCATCTTGACCATGGCAAGGCGTTTTCCTGTGTCCTGCCCATCTTTTTTCAGATTGAGTGTAAACAGGATATGTTCCCCGCGGTTTTTCTTGAGGATTAGGTCTATGGCGTGACCGTTCACTGCAAGGGGAACGGATGGATTTCCTGGCCCGTAAAGTATGGCAGGCACTTCACCTGCACTCCGCAGTTTCCTGGCCCCGCCCTTGCCGGTTGCAGTTCGAATGGATGCGTCTAAGTCGATCTGTTTCATTTTTATAACTCCTTGTGATATTAGACAAAAAGTGAACTTACTGAATCGTCGTTATGTATGCGCCAGATGGCCTCTCCCAACAGAGACGCCACTGATAATACCTGTATCTTGTTTATGGATTTTGCCTTTTCAGACAGGGGAATGGTGTTGGTAACAATCAGGGATTTCATGGGAGAGTCTGCAATGCGTTCCAGGGCTGGGCCGGAAAGTACCGGATGAGTGGCGCAGCCATGCACCTCTTTTGCCCCGTTGGCCATAAGCGCCTCCGCTGCCTTGCAAAGCGTGCCTGCCGTGTCCACCATGTCGTCCAGAAGAATGGCTATTTTTCCTTTTACATCGCCTATCAGGTTCATGACCGTGGATTCGTTGGGTCTTTCCCTGCGCTTGTCGATGATGGCCAGGCCTGCATTCATCCTGCGTGCAAATGCACGGGTCCTTTCCACGCCGCCTGCATCGGGAGAGACCATGACCACAGGCGGTTCAAATTTTTCTCTGAGGTATTGAAGCAAGACAGGCGCGGCAAAGAGATGATCCACAGGAATGCTGAAAAAGCCCTGAATCTGGCCTGCGTGCAGGTCCATTGCAAGGACACGCCTGGCGCCTGCGGTAGTAATGATATCAGCCACCAGCTTGGCCGTTATCGGTACACGTGGGGCGGCCTTTCTGTCCTGTCTGCCATAGCCGTAATAGGGCATGACTGCTGTTATGCGTCTTGTGGAGGCGCGTCTCAGTGCATCCACCATGATGAGCAGTTCCATGAGGTGGTGATTGACCGGAGGACATGTGGGTTGAATGACATACACATCGGCGCCCCTTACGTTTTCTCCGATCTCAACGAAGGTTTCACCATCGCTGAAGGTCTTGACCGTGGCCCGGCCCAGCGGCAGGTTCAGACAGTCGCATATCTCCTGGGCCAATACAGGGTTGGCATTTCCAGTGAAGATCTTTATTTTTTTTTCAGACATACACATCCTCAAAAAATGGCTGGGGTGGGAGGATTCGAACCTCCGGAATGCAGGTTCCAAAGACCCGTGCCTTACCGCTTGGCTACACCCCAATTATTTGGGGATCTTGAAAAATTGCGTTTTTGCCCGATAACTGCGTTGCCCGTCGGCGAAAAATGCTCACATATTTTTCGCCTTTCATCGCGCCTTGTTCTCGAACGAAGATGCTAATTTTTCAAGGCTCCCTTATATTTTATAATAATGCCCGGCGGATCAAAAAAACGATGAACTCACAGCAATCTGTAAGGATATGGTTTGATAGCGATTTGTCACAGGGTTGTGACCGGCGCCACCAGCCACGCCACCGGATTATCCTCCGCTGGCTTGTATGTTTTCTCGTCTTTCAATTGTATTGACAGCGCATCGGCGGTTTTGTTGGCCTCCTCTTCGGTTTTGAAGACTCCAAATACAGCGGAACCACTTCCTGTCATCATGGCGTGTAATGCCCCGCAAGAAATGAGCCGTGTTTTTAGATCGTTCAAAAGTGGATAAGAGGGCATCACGGCCTGTTCCAGGTCGTTTTGCCATAAAAATGCCGTCAAGCCGTCAGCGCCCAGTAAATTAGTGTGTATGCCCGAATTTGTCAACACAAAATGGTCATAAACCCACTTTGTGGAAATACAGAATCCGGGCCACACCACAACAAACCAAAACCTTTCGATGTTAATCGGCTTCAGTTCTGTTCCAGTGCCACTGCCTATGGCGGAGGTCTGCCGCGAGATAAAAAAAGGCACATCGGCCCCGATACTCGCGCCTATTTTCATGAGTTCAACGGATGGCAGTAAATCGTCTGTGAGGCTGTTCAATGCCAGCAGCACCGCAGCCGCGTCACTGCTGCCCCCTCCCATGCCTGCACCCGAGGGTATGTTTTTGTGCAGATGAATGGCCACAGAACAGGGTATCCCCGTGTACTGCAGAAAGGCCGCTGCCGCCTTGTATGCCAGATTTGTTTCATTCTGCGGGACAGGCCAGCCCTCGGCCGAGATTTGAATGCCGTTGGATTTTGTGCCTGTGTGGTGAGTAAGTTCGATAGTGAGCTGGTCTGCCAGGGATATCTTCTGGAAAAGGGTTAGTATGTCGTGATAGCCGTCAGGTCTTTTCCCCAAGACCTTCAGAAAGAGATTCAGTTTGGCGTGTGCTGAAATCTGATATAAAGATGTAACTGACATGGTATGGAGTGGCCGGGCTTTCGTTTCTTTTCAAGCCGATGTCGCTGTTATGTATTTCATGCGCAGGTCGTATAAAAGCTGTCTGAGCAGCTCGGTCTCGTCGTTTGTCAGATTGCCTGCTGTTTTGGTCTGAAGCATGGCCAGGGTGTCGATGGTATGTTTGGCCATGGCCAGGTCTTTTTTCGGGCCTTCTGCGCCGGGTGCGCTGAGTTCTCCGAGATACATCAGGGCGGATGTGCCTATGGAAACTATGAAGGTCGAAAAATTCACTCCAGGCATCAGTTTGCCCTCGTCTTTGTGTGCATCGGTGTTGCTCATGGGTCGTTTTCCTCCTTCTCGAATGTGGTTTGAGTCTGTGAGGTTATGGTTTGCATCTCCTGCAAGGACAAAAACCCTGCATAAAGGCATCGTTTCGTGTATGGAATATTGTCTTGTTGCCCTTGGCGGTCTCTCTGGCAGACGGGCAATCAGGCCTATGAACCCGCATGGTCCTGTTGTTTCCTATGTAAATCGGCTCGGATTTTGCGGGTGAAACGGCCCACATGCCCTTTTTGGCGGAAATGGCCGACCTTTGAGCGGACAACAGCTCTTTGAAAGTGGATGCGGCAGTGGGGCTTTCTTTGTCGTACAGGCACACATAGGCCAGTCCCTCGGCCGCCATGGCCTTGTTGATCCATGTGCCGTCCGGCAGAAAGACCTGGGCCAATATGCGGCCATAGTGATCCGTATGTTGTTCGTCGAGTTTCAGCCTCACCTTTCTGCCCTGAAGCAATTTTTCGTTATAAAGTCGGGCTTCTTCTCCGAAAGGGTCGCCGGACTGGCCGTCATGCGCTATCTCAGGGGCATCTATGCCCTGATATCGCACATGCCTGCCGTCCACAAGAATGATGGTGTCTCCATCTATTACATATTTCACCGTCGCTGTTTCGTCTGCCAGGGCAAGAGTAACCAGCCATGCAGTGAACAGCCATGTAATTGGAATGATGTAATACAGTTTTTTGCGGCGTATTGCTTTCATTTCCGCTCAAATGGTCTTCCTGTAAGCCGTTCCAATGCAGTGATGTAGCGGGTACGCGTCTTTTCAACTATCTCCTGAGGCAGCACAGGGCCGGGTGCCTTTTTGTTCCAGCCGATGGACTCCAGGTAATCCCTGACGAACTGTTTGTCGAAGCTGGGTTGAGGGCCTCCCGGTCTATATTCGTCCGCCGGCCAGAAACGTGAGGAATCCGGTGTCAGGACCTCGTCTATGAGGATCAGCTCGTCGTTCACAAGGCCGAACTCAAACTTTGTATCCGCTATGATGACTCCGGATTCCAAGGCCTTTTGGGCGGCTTTGGCATATATCTTGAGGCTCAAATCCTGTATTTTGTCCGCCAGATCCTTGCCTATGAGGTCTTTTACGCGGTTCATGTCTATATTTTCATCGTGTTCGCCCACCTGAGCCTTGGTGGAGGGAGTAAACACAGGTTCAGGCAGCCGGCTTGACTCCACCAGCCCGGCAGGAAGAGGAATGCCGCAGACAGAGCCGGTCTTTTTGTAGTCCTTCCAGCCTGAACCCGAGAGATAACCCCGGACTATACACTCCACAGGCAGGGGGCTCGCCTTTTTCACCAGCATGCTTCGGCCCTGAATCTGCTCGCTGAATTTTTGCAGTTCGGCAGGGTAATCGTCCACTTCGTGGGCAATCAGGTGTGTCCTCACAGTATCCTTGAGAAAATCGAACCAGAAAAGGGAGAGTTGTGTCAGAATAACGCCTTTGTCTGGAATCGGAGTGGGCAGTATTACATCAAAGGCCGAAAGCCTGTCCGTGGCCACGATCAGCAGGGCGTCATGAAGCTCATAGACATCCCTCACCTTTCCCATGTGGGCCAATGGAATACCTTCTAATCGAGTGGCAAAGATTGTGGCCATGTCATTCTCCTTTTTCTTTTTTCTTTGAACACAACACGAATATCTCGACGCTTTCGCTGCGTGAGCCCTTAGGTTTTATCAATTTTACAACATCAAATGCCTTTTTGCACTGTTCTACAAAGGCAGGCAGGTCCTTTCCCTGAAACACCTTGCAGAAGAACGTCCCCTCACGTGTCAGTAGCCGCATTGCCGTATTCAAGGCCTGTTCGACCAGGGCCATGGAACGCATGTGGTCCAGCTCCCTGTGACCGCTGGTCTTGGGTGCCATATCGCTCAGAATTGCCTGAAAGCCTTCGGCGGGCAAGAGCCCTTCCGGCAATGGGTCAAAGGCATCCTGCTGAAGGGTGATGATGTTACCTCCACTGCACCGAATGGGCTGAAGATCAACGGCCACCACACGGCCGGTGGCACCTACAATCTTGGATGCATATTGAGTCCAGGAACCAGGTGCCGCGCCGAGATCCAATACCCAGTCTCCGCTTTTCATGATATGGTATTTTTCCTGCACTTCTTGCAATTTATAAATGGAGCGGGCGAGAAACCCCTCCTTTTTTGCCTTCAGGAAGTAAAAGTCGTGCAGCTTCTTCATAAAAAAAGCTCCGCTAAATGCACCGCCTCAATGGGCATGCCCATGGCCTTCGAGAGTTCCCTCCACTGCAGAAGGCAGCCTGAACAGGTGGTCACCACGCAGGCGCCTTTATTCCCTGACAGAATGCCCTGCAACTGTTTTTGCAGAATACTTGCGGACAGCTCCGTGTGTTTTACGCCGAAGAGCCCGCCGCCACCGCAGCAGCCCTGTGTGACTTGCGTTTTGCCGTTTGTGAGGCCAGTCAAAAGGGACGGCAGGGATGTGGTATCCTTGAGACCGTATCTTTGATGGCATGGGATGTGTGCATATAATGGCATATCTTTATATTTCGGTGCCAAGGCAGGGACGATGCCGTACTCAACCAGGAATTGTGAAAGCTCCATGACGCGACCGATGCCTTTTGAGCCCGTAAGGGAAGGCCAGTGATTTCGCATCATATCCGCACAGCTGGCGCAGCCTGTGAGCACAATGTCAGGTTCGGCCTTTCTCAGAGCGGTTATGTTTTTAAGGGCGAGTTCTTTGGCTGTGTCGGGTCTGCCGTTTGTCCACGCAGGCATGCCGCAGCAGCCCTGGTCCTTGGGAATGCAAAGCGATGCGCCGGGTATAGCTGCTATGGCCTCGGCTACACGCGGGTAGATGTAGTTTTGTACGCATCCTATGAAGAATGCGATGCGCAGGCCTGCCAAGGATGCTGAGCTCTTGCAAATTTTACAGGAATTTTTGAGTGTTATGGTGTCTATGGCGGTTTTGAAGGCCGGTTTGATTCGCAGCCGCAGTGCGTCTCTTTCATGGCGGAACAGGCCGAGAAGCCTTAAAAGCAGGCCGCTGTTCTGAGGCACAAGGGACAGGATTGGAAGCGTCCAGTCCAAAAGCCGCCTGTTTTCCAGGAGGTGCCATGCCCATTTGGGAATGGTGTGCAGTTCCTTGAATCGGGTGCGGGCCTGAAGCACCCGAGCAGCCGTGTCTTCTCCTGCCTTACACGATGCACTGCATGCCCCACACTGCAGACAGGCGTCCATGGCCTCGAAAAATCTGCCACCCGTATTCAATGGCAGTCTTTCCGCCTCGATTTCCGTAAGCAGATGACTCCTGCCCCGAGGAGAAAAGCATTCCGTGCGCAGTATGTCATAGACAGGACAGACCGCAAGGCAGGCGCCGCAGTGTGTGCAGGGAGAGCCTTGCGGGATTGAGGTATTTGAAACGGCTTTCAGGATGGTTTCATGCATTCGGTATTCATTTGGGCAATGCCTCGATGCGGCGTTCCAGTGCCTCATCCACGGGCAGGTCCGAGGCGAGTATCTCCAGACGATTGGTCAGGCCAGTGAGTTTCTTGTCAGAGATGGAGAGGGTAGCGACTCCGATGGACTGGCCCTTGTTGTGCGCCTTCAGTATGTATGTATTCCCCACCTGTTTTGGCGTATTGATGGGTGGCATGGGGCCGCTTTCTATGATGAGGTCTATGCCGGGCACATTTTGAGCAAGCTCAAAATCCGCCGTACCCCCCAGATTGGAAAGCACTATGACTATATCCCCCTTTGCTTTAAGCATGGGCAATTGCTCCTTGAAAACCGTCACAGGGTCCAGAATCTTGTAAGAGTCCGGAATCCTTCCAGGATTCTTGGCGGTTTGTAACACAGAGATGAGATCCCCTGCGCCGGCTGCCTGTGTTAGGGCGGTGACCACCACCTTTATCCCTTTCAGTTCAAAGACCTCGTAAGGCCTCCAGACAGGTTTTTCTGCCTGGAGATTCAGGCTCAAAAGCAGGGGCCTTTTGTCAGGCAGGCTGGAGAGATATGGCAGGTCCATGGTGCCCACGGCCACTGCATTGTAGCCCATGTCTTTATATGTCTCCATGAGCAGCCTTTCCTGGGCTATCTCTTTTTCAGTGGGGACATTCACTCTGGCAGAGAAATCCCCTGCATCCAATAACAGGGTGGAAGAACGGTCTTTCAGATTGTCTTGCGCCCACCTGGCGCGACGGGCAAGGCCGCCGGATGTATTGCCTTTTCAGCTGGGGCAAGGCGATAGAATGCCGATGGTGCTGCCTGTGTAACAGACGGTGATGGTTTGGCCCTCTTCGGCCATGGACAAGGTGGTGAGGCTGCATAGCAGCAGTCCCAGAATCGTTGCGATGATTTTTGTCATTTCTTTTTCCTTTCCCTTAATGGTTTATTAAAAAATAAAACAAACTGTTACCGTTTTATATCAAATTGGGAGTCTTGAAAAATTAGAATTTTCGTTCGAGAACAAGGCGCGATGAAAGGCGAAAAAGCGGAGCATACTTCCTGTATGTGAGCATTTTGCGCCGACGAGCAACGCAGTTATCGGGCGAAAGGGCAATTTTTCAAGATTCCCAAATAGAGTCATTCACACTCACCAATAAGTTCATTCATCCACCAGCAGGCCCAGTGTTCCTGCAAAATGGCCTCTGCCAACGCCTTTGCCTTTTCAGTGAGCAGACGCTTTTTGACATGGGGCAGCCAGCGCAGGGCGTCTTCACTCCCTGTGTCCAAGTGCATCTTAAGGGATAAAATCATATCCAACTGGTCGGCATCATGGGCCAAAATGGCCTCTTTGGAGGACCTTTCCTGAAATTCTTGAAATAACGCTGCCAGTTCTGCGCCCCACGCCAGGCCCTTTGTCATATCTCTTACGGCCTCTTCCTCATGCCGTGTAACATATCGTTTATGCACTGCATTGGCATCCCCTGTACGCGCCTCGGGCAGGTCGTGAATCAGGCAGAGCTTCAAAAGCCTCAACTCATCTATGTCAGGCTCTCCCTTGGCCAGGGCAAATGCCATGAGCAGGGTGCCGAAGGTGTGAGCCGCCACTGATTCGCGGCCCTGGCCTAAAAAGGCATAGCCCGTTCGCCAGGTGCGTTTGAGCATGTTGCCTTCGAAGAGGAATCGCACCAGCCTTTTTAGGTCATTGTGTCCGGTTGAATGGTCTCTATGAGTGATTTCCATAACTTATCTTATACCGTAGAAAAAGTTCCTGGTTTTCACCGTGTTGAATTTCGAGGGGGGTCAGGTGGACCTTCAGGGATGTGGCACCGGAAAAAAGGGATATGGAGTTATTCGAGCCGTCTATTTGGGGTAGAATCGTCAAAATGAGCTCGTGGGCCGCTTTTTGTCTCAATGCCTCATAGTTAAGCCTGCCGCCTCCTTCTATGAGCAGGGAACGGGCTCCCCTGGCCCTCAATGCCTGCACTGCCGCCTGAAGGGAGAGGCCGTGGCCGCAATCATAAGCGGGCAAAGGGAGCACCTCAGCCCGTGTTTTCAGGCGGCTGGCTAACAAAGGGGCATGTTCTTCGGATGTAAAAACGATGGGTGCAGGAGCGGAGTTAAAAAGCCGTCGGTTTACTGGAATCTCGCCGCTTTGACTGATGATACAGCGCATACGACTGAGTGGGAGTTGTCCGTGTCCGCAGCGCATCTCTGGTTCGCCGTCCCGCAGCGTGCCCGCGCCCATGAGGCTGGCGTCCGTGCGTTCACGCCATGCCTCCAGGTGTCTTCTGTCTGAGGGCGTACTGATGAGACCTGGCCCGATTCTGCCGCAGACAGTGGCGGCTGCGATGATATAGACCTTCATCGAGGGCGCTTTGCGTAATAGAGATTCAGAAAATCCAGCAGCTTTTGAGCTGAAGACGGGGGGGATGCGACAGCCTTTTGAAAGAGTATCTCGCGAGGCAGCATGGGCTTGCCATAAAAACGCTCATTGGCCTTGTAATCCACCTGAACATAGACACCCTGTAGGGCAACGCCTGCAAAAAGCCCACGGGAGATGGAGTATGAATAGACCTCGGCATTCAAGGCGATATCAGTGGAGGCCTCTAATTTTCGGCCGATGGGGCCTGCCGCCACAGAGAGGTCTCCGCCCAGTGTGAGGTTTTCCTGTATAAAGCCGTTGATGCCCTTGGGGTTCATGATGACCAGCACCAGCTCAGTGACATTGACGCCGATCTGATATCCGATGCTGCCGCCTCCGATGGTGAGGAAGATGGGGCCGGTCCACTGTCCGGTCTGCGAGTCTCTTGCCACCAGAATGCCCTGGCCGTAATTCCCGCCTATGATGAAGCCGGCCTTATATACCTTGGGAAAGATGGCAAGCCCTGAACAACGGTAAAGGAGGTCATCGGGGATGTTGGCTTCAGGGATGTTCCGCAATTCCTGAAGCACATATTGGGCCTCTTCCACAGTGGCGGCAGGCACGGTATCAGTGGCCGCGGCGAAATGCGAGAGAAAAAGACACAGGATAATTATAAGAGAGGCAATGAGTTGTCGCATGGTTTCAACATGAACACAGCCCTTTGACAAGGGGTTATGGAACACGCTTAACATGAATGTTTAAAGAAATAAGGTTAAAAGAAGTGGTGGGCGGTATAGGGATCGAACCTATGGCTTCCACCGTGTGAAGATGGCACTCTACCGCTGAGTTAACCGCCCATATTTCATGTGCCTATATTGTTAGCCTATTTTCTGAGAGTTTGCAAGGGGGCAAGATACACCCCTGGCACAGGTGTCTTGCACTGCGGACACTCGCCGTCCTGAATCAGGTTTTGTATTATTCTGTAGCCCATGCGCCTGATGAGCACGGTCTTGCAGTGGGGGCATCTGGTGGTTTCCCCTTCCTCATTCAGGATATTGCCCACATATACGAAATTCAGCCCGTTTTTAAGGCCTATTTCCCGTGCTTGCACCAGTGTGGAGGCCTTTGTTGAAGGCGTATCCAGCATTTTATAGGCCGGATAAAAGGCGCTCACATGCCATGGCATGTTCGGGCTGATGCCTGCTATGAACTGGGCGATGGCCTCCAGTTCCGAGGGACTGTCGTTTTTGCCAGGTATGATCAAGGTGGTCACCTCCACCCAGACACCTAATTCATGAAACAGCTTTACATTCTCCAGGACAGGCTGAAGCCGGGCCTTGCAGACCTCGTGATAAAAACCTTCGGTAAAACCCTTGATATCGATGTTTATGGCATCCAGTACAGGCGCTATGTGTCTTGTGACCGCCTCAGACATATAGCCGTTACTTACGAAGACGTTTTTCAGCCCCTTTTGCCTTGCCAATACAGCACAGTCATAGGCGAATTCATAGAAGATGGTGGGCTCCACATATGTGTAGCTGATGCTGGACGCCCCTGCTGCCAGGGCATTTTGCACCACTTCTTCTGGCGAAAAGGTGTCCCCTGGCATTTCCTTTTGAGGGAACAGGTGCGGAAACTGGGAGATCTGCCAGTTCTGACAGTGGGCGCATTGAAAGTTGCATCCTACGGTTGCAATGGAAAAGGAGGTGGTGCCGGGCAGAAAATGAAAAAGCGGTTTTTTTTCGATGGGATCCAGATTGGCTGAAACCAGCCTGCCGTACACCAGGCTGTACAGGGTGCCCCCTTGATTCTCTCTTACGCCACAGATGCCTCTGCCATTGGGTTTTATGACACAGTGGTGGTTGCAAAGCAGACATTTTACGCGATTTTCCGTAAGTTTTTCATAAAACATGGCCTCTTTCATGACATGACCTCCTTTTTTGCTTCTATGGGGGACAATCCCATAGAAAAATATAAGCACGATGTTTGCATTTAATTAAAAAATCTAAAACTACAATTTACCTTTTGAGACATTTGCGCTAAAATAGGTCAACAATTCGTTTTATTAGGAGGCAATTTGGACACCTTTACCACGTTTCTCAAAAATCTGAGCCTGTGGCTTATTATAGGCCTTGTAGGGATTTTTTTGTATAACCTTTTCAACACGCAGCCTGAATATGTGCCGGAGATACCATACTCGGACTTTGTAAATCGCGTGATCAACAATGAGGTCGCCAAGGTGACCATCGAGCACGACAAGGTCACCGGCGCCATGGTGACACAGGAGGCCTTCCGCACCGGGCTTCCACCTCAGGATACAGAGATCATGAAACTCCTGAAGCAGCACAATGTCACCGTGCATGTGAAGCCTAAGGAGGAGACGCCCCTGTATCTGACCATGTTTATCTCCTGGTTCCCCATGCTCATCCTCATCGGCGTATGGATATTTTTTATGCGACAGATGCAGCCAGGCGGAGGCAGGGCCATGTCCTTCGGCAGAAGCAGGGCCAAGCTCCTTTCCAGTCAGAATATCACCGTCACCTTTGAGGATGTGGCCGGCATCGACGAAGCCAAGGCTGAATTGACCGAGATAGTGGATTTTCTCAAAGACCCCCAGAAATTCACGAAACTTGGGGGCCGTATTCCCAAGGGCGTTTTGTTGGTGGGAACTCCGGGCACAGGCAAGACTCTTTTGGCAAAGGCCATTGCAGGAGAGGCCGGTGTGCCGTTTTTCAGCATAAGCGGCTCGGATTTTGTGGAGATGTTCGTGGGCGTGGGTGCCTCTCGAGTGAGGGACCTCTTTGTTCAGGCCA
The DNA here is from genome assembly GCA_028695735.1 of Deltaproteobacteria bacterium. GTDB lineage: Bacteria > Desulfobacterota > Dissulfuribacteria > Dissulfuribacterales > DYLC01 > JAQVIJ01. The sequence goes on from JAQVIJ010000005.1 coordinate 158,555, forward strand.
AAAAAAATGCACCCTGCATCATATTCATAGATGAGATCGACGCAGTGGGCAGGCATAGGGGGGCAGGCGTTGGCGGCGGCCATGATGAAAGGGAACAGACCCTCAATCAGCTCCTGGTGGAGATGGACGGTTTTGAAACCTCTGAGGCAGTGATTGTGATAGCAGCCACCAACAGACCCGATGTGCTGGATCCAGCCCTTTTGAGGCCGGGCAGGTTCGATCGTCAGGTGGTGGTGCCTGTACCGGATGTTCGTGGCCGTGAGCAGATTCTTGCGGTACACGCCAAGAAGATCGCCCTTGCCGAGGGGCTGGATCTGGCCAAGATAGCCAAGGGGACTCCAGGTTTTTCAGGGGCGGATCTGGAAAATCTCGTGAACGAAGCAGCCCTGCTTGCAGCCAAGGAGGGAAAGGAGAAGGTCACCTTTGATGATTTCGAGCGGGCCAAGGATAAGGTCCTGATGGGTGCCGAGCGCAGGAGCCTCATCCTTTCCGATGAGGAGAAGCGGATAACGGCCTACCATGAGGCAGGACATGCGCTGGTGGCCCGTCTGTTGCCCGGCACTGACCCCGTTCATAAGGTCACCATCATTCCGCGCGGCAGGGCATTGGGCCTCACACAGCAGTTGCCACAAAACGACCGGCATACCTATCCGAGCCATTATCTGCTGAACAATCTTGCCATTCTCATGGGCGGCAGAGTGGCCGAGGAACTCGTATTCAACGAATTCACCACCGGGGCCGGAAACGATATAGAACGGGCCTCTGATATGGCCAGAAAGATGGTCTGTGAGTGGGGTATGAGCGATATGGGGCCGGTCGCCTTTGGAAAGAAACAGGAGCATGTATTTTTGGGCAAGGATTTCGGCCAGGTGAAGGATTACAGCGAGGAAACCGCCCGCAAGATCGACGATGCCATTCGCAAGATTGTAATAGATGCCCATGATAGGGCGAAGACGCTGCTTAGTGAACATATCAACTGCCTGCATTCACTGGCAAACGGCCTTCTGGAAAAGGAATCCCTGGATGCCGATGCCATAGATGAAATCCTTGGTGCATGCAGAGCATGAGGCATTACATTCAAAGATGACATCGCTTTCCATCAGGGGGACACATTTCGTCTGGGGTGAACGGCCTTATGTCATGGGTATCGTCAATGTAACTCCGGATTCTTTTTCGGATGGCGGGCGGTTTTTCCATGTTGATGACGCAGTGGCCCATGCAGAACGTCTTATAGAAGAAGGGGCCGACATCCTGGATGTCGGCGGAGAGTCCTCCAGGCCTTTTTCCGCCCCGGTCTCCACAGAAGAGGAACTGCGGCGGACAGTGCCGGTCATTCAGGCCATTCGTGAACGCTCCGGAATTCCCATCTCGGTGGATACCACCAAGGCGGAGGTGGCTCAGGCATGTCTGGATGCTGGAGCCGACATGATAAACGACATCTCGGCGCTTCGTATGGACAGTCGCATGGCCGATGTTGTGCGGGAACACGGGGTGCCATGCGTGTTGATGCACATGAAGGGTGTCCCAAAGGATATGCAGGTCAATCCGTTTTATGCGGATGTGGAGGCCGAGGTCAGGCATTTCCTTGAGGAACGCATCGCCTTTGCCCGGAATGCAGGGATACCATCTGAAAAAATAATCATTGATCCAGGTATTGGATTCGGCAAGCGTTTTCAGGACAATCTGGTGTTGCTGAACAGAATAGACAGGTTGCGGGCATTGGGATACCCTGTCCTCGTCGGTCCTTCACGCAAGGCCTTTCTCGCTGCCGTGACCGGAATTGCAAGACCTGATGCAAGGGATACCGCCACTATCGGGGCTGTGGCAGTGGCTGCCCTGCGCGGGGCGGACATGGTTCGCGTCCATTCGGTGCAGGATATACGTATGGTGCTGCGGGTTATGACCGCAATAATCAAGGAAACCATGGAGTGAAAATTGTTTGATGTATTGACCCATTACATGGCTGAATATCTGCCCATACTGCGTTGGCAGGATATAATAGACATCCTGGCAGTGGCCTTTATCATATACAGGGTCATTTTGCTCATTCGAGGCACGCGGGCCATGCAGACCATGGCAGGTCTGGCAATAGTGGTTGTGATATATTTTGTGGCGGGCAAGTTTCAGCTTCAGACCCTGCACTGGCTGTTGGGCGCTGTACTGGGTTCCATCTTCATTCTCATCATCATCCTGTTTCAGGACGACATACGCCGGGCCCTCATACAGATGGGCCAGAGCCCGTTTTTGAAGACCAAGGTCAAGGCATTCAATGCCCTGGAGGAGATAGCAAAGACCGCGGCGTACCTTTCTGAGGAAAAGACAGGGGCATTGATAGTCATAGAAAAGGATGTGGGCCTGAGCGAATATATATCGTCCGGCATCAAACTGGACGCAGAGACCTCCCGTTATCTCTTGAGCACCATCTTCTATAAAGGCACCATCTTGCACGATGGAGCGGTCATCATACAGAACGGACGTATAGCCGCCGCAGCATGTGTGCTTCCCCTGACCACAAACCCGGATATCAGCCGGCGGCTGGGCACAAGGCACAGGGCCGCTATCGGCATCACGGAACAGACCGATGCGGTTTCTGTAATCGTTTCCGAGGAGACAGGGGCCATCTCGGTGGCTATAGGCGGTAAGATTACGAGGGACATCGATCCAGGCACCCTGAGGCGTATTCTGCACAATACCTTCATGGTTGAAAATGAACCGGATGCCTGGTGGAAGAGGTTTCAAAAGCGATGAGGTCCTTTTTCTCTTCTGGTATCGTCATCAAGATCATTTCCCTGCTCTTTGCCACGTTGCTGTGGTTTTTTGTGGTGGCGGAGGAGAAATCCGAACTCACATTACCTATTTTGGTGGAATTGGTGAATGTGCCCAAGGGCCTCATGGTGTTAAACGAGATTCCCACCACCATCAATGTCAGGTTTTATGGGGCGCGCAGTCAGATACGGGAGCTGTCTGTACAGCGGCTGTCCTATGTGGTTGACCTCAAGAATGTCAACTCCGGCACGATAACCATCAATATAACTCCTGACGCCATCGCCACTCCTGCCAATGTGAAGATCATTCGTATTCAGCCCAATCAGTTCGACATCGAACTGGGGCAGATAGAAAAACGCATGGTGCCGGTCTCTCCCAATATAGTCGGCAGTCCTGCCAAGGATTATGAAATCGACGGCATAGACATAGATCCCCCCAGAGTGGAGATTATAGGCTCCAGGGAACACCTTGAACGAGTGAAGACCATAAGGACACAACCCGTGGTGGTGGAGGGCGCAACCAAGGATGTCATGGAAAAGGTCGGCCTGGAATTGAACAGCCTGAAGCGTGTCAATGCCAATCTATCGGAGGGTATTACTGTAAAGGTCAGAATAAAACCTGTGATAGGCAGGAGAAAACTGCAAAACATACCAGTATCCCTGGATGCCCCCAACGAGAAAATAAAATTATGGCCTTCGGAGGTCACCGTGACCGTAGAGGGGCCTGCGTATAAGATCAGGGAATTGAGCCCTGACGATATTCGGGTGCTGATTCCCCAGCATGCGGTGGAGTCAAGACAAAAGGCCATTGCGCCGCAGATTATTCTGCCCGATGATGTTCATCTCATAGAGATAAGGCCCATGGAAATCAATACGGTTTTGAAACGCAAGAGTTAATGATGAATTGTGGAAGAATGAATGATGGTGAATGGTGAATCGCGGAATAGAAGACTTTTTGGAACAGATGGTATTCGTGGGACGGCAAATGTCCACCCCATGACTGTTGACACCGCCATGTGCCTTGGAAAGGCTGTGGCATACGTGTTTCAGCGGAAAAACGGCAGGCACAGGCGGATTCTCATCGGGAAAGACACGCGCATCTCCTGTTATATGTTTGAAAACGCCATGGCAGCCGGCATCTGTTCCATGGGTGTTGATGTATTGTTGGTGGGCCCCATGCCCACTCCAGCCATCGCCTTTTTGACAGCGGGCATGAGGGCAGAGGCGGGCGTGGTGATCTCCGCCTCACATAACCCTTTTTATGATAACGGAATCAAGCTGTTCTCATGTGACGGTTTCAAGCTTCCAGATGAGATAGAGATGCGTATTGAGGGCCTCATGTCAGCGAATAGTTATGAGCAGCCCACAGGCAGGGATATCGGTAAGGCCTTTCGTATCGAAGACGCACCAGGCCGTTATATCGTTTTTCTCAAAAACACCTTTCCAAGACACCTGACCCTGGACGGTCTGCGGATAGTCCTGGATTGCGCTAACGGCGCCACCTATCGAGTGGCCCCCACAGTCTTCGAGGAGCTGGGTGCTGAGGTCATTCGTACAGGTGTGGAGCCCAACGGTCTAAACATCAACGACGGCTGCGGCTGCCTGTTTCCGCAACATCTGCGCGAATTGGTCTTGAGCCATCAAGCCCATCTCGGCATCGCCTTTGATGGCGACGGAGACCGGGTGATATTCGTGGATGAAAAGGGCAATATCTTGAATGGGGATCATGTGCTGGCCATCTGCGCCCATTATCTCAAGGGGGTGGGCAGGCTGAAGTCAAATACTGTGGTGGCTACGGTCATGAGCAACATGGGCCTTGAGGTCGCCCTGAACGCTATTGGCTGCCGTCTGTTGCGGACGCAGGTGGGAGACAGATACGTAGTGGAGGCCATGAGACAGGGTGAATACAGCCTTGGTGGAGAGCAGTCCGGGCATCTCATTTTTTTCGATTACAATACCACAGGGGACGGCATACTGGCCGCGTTGCAGCTTCTCGCGGTTATGCAGGAAAGGGGTATGCCGTTGTCGGAACTCGCTGGGGTGCTGACCGTGTTCCCTCAAATCCTGCAAAATGTGCGTATCAAGGAGCGTGTTGAGGTAAGCGCCATTTCCGGTCTGAAAGAGCTGGAGAGGAATCTAACCAAAGACTTGAACGGCAGGGGCCGCATACTCATTCGCGCATCCGGCACGGAGCCCCTGATCCGTATTATGGTGGAGGGAGAAGACGATAATAAAATCAAAATGATAGCCGCCGCCCTCTGTGAGCATGTGGAGAGAAATTGTAGCTGAACAGGGATTGATTATGGCGGAGAAAAAACCCAAAATGCGGCATTATCCTGATGCACAGCAGGACTCCATTGCAGCGAGGCGTATTGTAAGAACGCCTCAGACACTTTCACCTTCCTACAGGCTGGCCTTTGTTGACGCAGACTTTCTGCTGCGTGATGAATTAAGGTCTGTGAGGCTGCAACTGGAGCTTCTGAAGCCGGAGCTCCTCTTTCAGGAGTACAACATCGAGCATACCATTGTGGTGTTCGGCAGCGCCCGCATACCCCCCCGCGAGCAGGCTCAGCGTCATTATCAGGAGATATTGAAGAGGCATCAGAGCAAACCCGGAGACGAGGAATTACAGCAGCAGGTGATTATAGCCCAAAAGATGTTGACCAAGACCGCCTACTATGAAGAGGCGGTGCGTCTGGGCAGGCTCATTGCCGATAACTGCATGAAGTGTTCGGCTGCCGCCTGTTATGTGATGACGGGCGGAGGCCCAGGCATCATGGAGGCGGCCAACCGGGGGGCCAGCGAAGGCGGGGCCAAGACCATCGGCCTGAACATAGTCCTTCCCCATGAACAGAGGCCCAACCCCTACATAACGCCTGAGCTCTGCCTTCAGTTTCACTACTTTGCCATGCGCAAGATGCACTTTCTCATTCGCGCCAAGGCCCTGGTGGCATTTCCAGGCGGATTCGGCACCATGGACGAGCTCTTTGAGGCCCTGACCTTGATTCAAACGGGCAAGATTACCCCCATTCCAGTCATCCTTTTCGGCAGGGAGTTCTGGAAAAGGGCCGTAAACTTCGATTTCCTTGTGGAGGAAGGAGTGATCTCTCCAGAAGACCTGAATCTTTTCAGCTACGTGGAGACGGCGGAACAGGCCTGGGAGATCATTTCAAACTACATGCGCAGTCTGAATCCTGCCCAGAACGGTCAGGCGAGTCAGCCTACTGCACCAGATGCTGAAGTGCCTCATGAATCTCAGGGAATCTGAATTGAAAGCCATGCCTTGGCAGGACCTCGGATGTCACTCGCTGGCCTGCCAGAATCACAGCAGCTGTCTCACCAAGGGCCAGGCGCAGGGCGAATTCCGGTATCCTGAAAAATGCCGGCCGTTGAACAGCGCAGGCCAAGGCCTTTGTAAATTGTGCATTGGTCACAGGCTCTGCGCACACATTTACCACGCCTCTGATTCGGTCTTGAGTGGCCGAGAACTCCAATATGCGGCAGAGGTCCAGAATGTGCACCCATGAAAACCAGCGGCTGCCGTCTCCGATTTTGCCGCCGAGCCCCTTTTTGAACACAGGAAGCATCTGCTGAAGTGCGCCCCCGTTGCTGCCCATGACCGCGCCGAACCGTGCGATGACCACGCGTGCGCCCTTTGCTTCGGCCTTGAGTGCCTCATTCTGCCACGCCTCACAGACATCGGAAAGAAAGTCATTTCCCTTTGCAGATGTCTCGGTGCGCACCTCGTTTCCCCCTGCGTAATATCCCACTGCGTTGGCGTTGATCAGTGTCATGGTCTGGCCTGAATTGGAAGGTATGGCCTCTACCAAATTGCGCGTGGAGACCACGCGGCTCTCCAATATCTCTTGTTTGATCGCCTCGTTCCAGCGGTCGAAGATGGAACGCCCCACCAGATTTATGAGCACATTCACTTGCCCAACCTGATTCTGCCAGGCCCCCTTTTGCATGGGATCGCCTTGTATGGTCTGTAACTTCAAGTGCTTCAATTGAAATTTGGCGGGATTTCTCACCAATGCCATGACCTCATGTCCGCAGTCCAGCAGGTGGCCGATGAGGTGCCTGCCCACAAAGCCTGTTCCGCCTGTGATGAAAAAACGCATCGTTACTCCTCCTTTTGAGTATAACTCGGCAATTTTATTATAAATACCGTCTCCATACCTGCCTCCACAAGTGCCTCATCCCTTGGCGGCGACTCCACCGAGATAGTGCCTCCGCACTCCTGCACAATGCCGAAGGACACAGACAGCCCCAGTCCGGTGCCCTTTCCCACCTCCTTGGTGGTGAAGAAGGGGTCGAATATCTTGGTTAGAATGTCAGGTGGAATGCCGGGGCCTGTATCGCCTATGATCACCTCCACCATTTGCGTGGCCGGGTTATAGCGTGTCCAGACACCCACCAGTCCTTCCTTGTGAATGGCGTCGTGGGCGTTGTTGATGATATTTACAAATACCTGCCGCAGCTTTTCCTTGTCTGCCAAGACAGGTGGCAGGTCAGGGGCATAGACCTTGTGAACATAGATCATGTCCATTTTCAGTGAGTGCTCCACGATGGCCATCACCTCCTCCAGACACTGCGTGATATTTACGGGTTCCTTGGTTTTATGCAGGGACTCTCTGGAAAAATTCAGGAGGTCGGCCACGATCTTTTTGCAGATCTTGGTCTGTTTTTCAATGAGTTCAAGGGATTCCATCAGGTCTTTGCGTTCACTCAAATCCTCTTTGAGAAGCTGAGTATAGCCCAAAATGATTCCCAAAGGCGTATTGATCTCATGGGCCACATCCGCTGCCATGCGTCCCAGAGAGGCCATCTTTTCAGAATGCACGAGATTTGCCATGACCTGTTTGTATCGAGTCAGGTCCTTGGCGATGCCCTCACAGCCCACCACAGCCCCGTTTTCGTCTCGAATCAGGTCCGAGGTGATGAGCATGGAGATGTGAGAGCCGTCCTGGCATTTGAATTCCACTTCCAGGTCCTTTACATGCCCTGCCTCCTTGAGATTGCCCTGAAACCGCTGCCAGTCGTTTTCATTTACGAACAGCCCTCGAATTTCCTGGTGGGCAAGCCCTTTTTTCTCTGAAAAGCCCAGCAGTTCCAGGCCGCTGTCGTTGATATCCAGAATCTTGCCATTACAGTCGCAAAAAAAGATGATGTCCTTGGAGTTTTCGAACAGCCGTCTAAATTTCTGTTCAGACAATTGCAGTTCCCGTGTGCGCTCCTCTACGCGCTGCTCCAGGTTTTGATTTAGTTCCACAAGGGCCTTGTTGGCCATGGCCAGCTCATAAGAGGTCTGTTTCAGCCTCTTTGCGTCATCTTTAACGCGGCCGATAACTCGCCGTACCGCAGGGAAGTAAAAGGTCAGGGTGGTGATGGAGATAAAGGTTATGGTATTGAGCCCGCCGCTGTAGGGGGCAAAGAAGTCCCAAAAATGGGGAAAACCCATGAAAATAAAGACAAATTTCAATACATGTCCTATGCCCCGAGAGAGGGCAAAGGCCACCATGGCCATGCACAGCCAGAAGAGATAGCTCCACAGCACGCTCTTGGGCTCCAGGACGGTGAGCTTCCAGGCATAGTAAAAGGCCACAAGGGAAAAGAGGATCATGAGGCTTGCGCCTACAAAATCCACCACATGCACAGGCAGCAGAGGCAGACACGAGTTCATATGGCCTCCGCCCTGTCTTTCTGACTGCGCTGCTCCGCCTCACTGCAAAAACTTCGCAGGGCCATGGCCAGACAGAACATGGCAGGCACGCACAGCAGATGGTCAAATTTGCCGATGTAATAGATACATACCTTGAAGGTGAGGGGGATACACAGTGCATTGGGCAAGAGCCCTTCTTGCCTTATGGTCTCATGGGGAATCTCCAGCTCCAGCCCATGAGTGATAAAGGCGTTTATGTTCCAGATAAAGAAAAATAGCAGGGAGAATTTCAGGTATTGCCAGCCCTTGCCATGTCCAAGTGGGTGCCTGAACAGAATATACGAAAGAAAGACCATGGCAGCCATGAAGAAGAGGTGTGCCATCTGATGTGTATAAAACCCCTCGTTTCCGCCATGTACCTGAAGACAGAAGGCAGGGTCTGGCCGTAGCAGAAAAAACAGGCAAAAAATGAAAATGGGCCTTATGATATTCCGTAGCCGAAATAAGGCTGGTGAAAAGCGAATGGATTGCACTAACATGGTCATGGCCTCGCCGCTTGTCTTTTGGTGGTTCCCTTATGTTGTTAAGCATGTCACATGTTATGGTGTGATGTCAACCTTTTTATGCCTTCACATCACCGCCAAGAAGGGCGGTTATGCGCCGCATGGAACAAATATCTTCCCCCTTCCGCTTCATGCCTGCATCTTTTTGTTTTTTTAGATTAAATCACGGAATGTGAATGAATTCTTTATGTTGAATCTTTGGTTCGATGGACATATACTCGTCATAATAAATATCGACCGGGTATTTATAAGAAGGCGCACGAAAAGTAAAAGACAGGGGGTTGTATGGCTCAAATACTTGTATTGGACGATGTGCTGGATGCCGGCATCCTCATAAAAAAGATACTGGAGAGAAAGGGCCATAGCGTTCAGGTCTTCGACGAGGAAGAGGAGACCTTGAAGTATGTTCGGGAACACGCAGTTGACCTGGCCATTTTGGATATAAAGCTAAAGAAGCTCACCGGCATAGAGGTATTGGAGGAATTGAGAAAGATTCGGCCCGAAATACGGGTCATCATGCTCACCGGTTACCCCACCATAGAGACGGCTGGACAGGCCCTGAAGTTAGGCGCAGCGGAGTATTGTGTCAAGCCCATAGATAAAGAGGAGCTGGAAGAAAAGGTGGAACGGGTGCTCTCCGCATGAGCCTTTTGAAGTTATGTAGCTCAATTACTTCAAGGCTCCCTTCCTGAAGGATTCGTAGATTGTTTGGCCGTACTATCTTGTAAGAGTAGCATGTTATGAAAATATGTCTGCACAAAACGCCCTGAGATGACATCCAAAAAAGGAAACAGCAGGGTCTCTTTTGATGCAAAGGCGCCGGAAAGGGCAAAAAACAGGCTTTGAGACAGCTTGAGCAGCATCTCTTGCACCAGATCCTGTTGTATGAGCGCATTTGAAAGGCCATGGGCCCTGCACACGAGGGGGCGATAGTTGTAAAGGATGCAAACCCCGTTTCGATTGAGCGGACAGAGATAGGACACGGCCTGTGCTGTATCGCATTTTTTTAGATGGGAGGTGAGTCGGGCCGCCTCATTGAGGACTGCCATTCTGTCTTGGCTGGTCAGTGTCCTTCCCATCTGATGATTGACATACACTGCCTCAATGAACAGCACATGAAAGGGTGTGTGGCAGCATGAACTGGTCTTTTTGCCGCACTCCGGCACATCAAGGCCGTTTTGTACGGCGTTTTTCCGTTTTTCTTCCAGATCTCGGCAAATGGCCTCGTATTCAGCAAAGAAGCCGCCAAGTTCCACTGTCCTTTTGTTCTCCAGGGAAGGTTCCCGTATCTTGAGTTCGCCTGTCTGTTTTCCATATTTCTTGAGAAGCTTCCATTGAGTATAGCTGGAGGGCGTGGCGCGCGTATTTTTCAGTTTCTTTTCCGCCATTTTGAGTCCAAGGCCCCTGCGCAGCAGATAGGCTGTCACGAAGGTGCCTGTCCTTCCGATGCCATGACGGCAGTGCACCAGCACCTTTTTGCCCAGATAGATGGCCTCGTCCAGCCATGCCAAGGCCTTTTCCATTGCCTCTATGTTTGGTGCGCTGTCGTCCTCCACCGGCATATAATAGACCTCAAAGCCCTCGCCCTGTTCTATCTGGTGCAGGTCGCAGAATTCGGCGCAGAGGTTCAAAATGGCGTTTATGCCATGCTCTTTCAGGAGATCGAGCTCCTCATAGGACATGGGAGCACCACCTACGGCCAGATTGGGAGTGATCCAGTTCAGATTGTATTCAGTCATTCTTGCCCACCTTGCCTTGCATTAAGTCATCTTTACCCTTCAAAAACTGTACAGCCCATGCCGTGGCCGTGTCTTTGTCCACAATGACCATATCCATCAGTCGCGTAACCGCCAGCAATCTGCCTAGGGTTTGCAGTTTTTCCTGTATCTCCCCTTGTTCGAGCCAGTTGATACGGGCCTGTAGGTTGTCCTGTCTTTGCGTCACCTCAAAGCCCGAGTGCTTCAGTACATCGGTGAGAAAATGGATGCGCAGCATACGGCCTGAAAGCCCTGCTCCGCCGCCTGTAAAGCTGAACAGGATGTAGTTGTGCGAGGCATCCTTTACACAGAGGCTGTCAATGACGGAGAAATGGTAGCCGAATTTGATGTTCAGGTTCATGTAATCAGCCGATATGACGGCATAACTGGCGTAATCCGCAGAGGTGGAATTTGTTATGCCCTCAGCCGATACATTCTCTGCAAATGCCTTCCAGTCGAAATGTGGGCGGTCAGCCGCCCATTGAATGCTCGCATGTGACATGCCGTTCCACAGGGCAAGAAAAGGCGTGGAGCGCACCGCTGATATGTCCACCGGGTTTTCATCGCCGATGTTATGAGTCAGTCCGCCGCCCATGTCCAAGAGGTAGAGCTCAAAGGGCAGCTCTGCTTTAAGCCGTTTGGCGCCCTTCTTGACAGCGCCTATTTGGGAGGTGGAGGAAAACATCTCCCAAACGGCCTTTTCGTGCACAAATCGTATGATGTCGTGCATGGAACGGCACTCGAATGGCATGAAAGAGGCATGCGAGGCATTTGTTAGATTTAGGTGATCGATGAGGTGCATCACTGGTTTTATATCGCCGTTTGATGCCCCATTCATGAGCCTGTCGCGTATCTGCGTATCTATTCTTTGAAATACCTCCAATAAACCTTGGTAGGAGGAATTTGAAGGCGCCATGAGCAGCAACTGGTCTATCATGTCGTTTATGGCGTTTCTCAGGCGTTCATAGGTGGCAAGTAGGGGCTGAGCGACTTTGATCATGCTGCTGGAATACGCCACTTCCTGCAGGTCGGCCAGGGCCTCATGGGCCGATGTGTCCGCCTGAAGAAGGGCCTTAAATGCCCTGTATCTGGCCTTCAGAAAGGTTTCAGGACGCAGGGTCCTCTGTATCCAGCCTTTCATTTTGTGCATGATCATCGCTGCAATATCTCTCTCTAAACCTTTGAAGCCGTCGGGCAGACTCTGCTATGCGTTCCAGGGGAATTCTGCCCTGCTTCAACTCCAGTTCCAGGGCGGCTATGATGTCCAGGGCCTGATCCTGATGGTGACAGACTAAAAGCAGGTCATGGCCTGCCTGAAACGCCCTTATTCCGGCATCGGTGATGTGATCCATGGTGTGAATGCCGCCCATCTCCAGGTCATCGGTGAGTAAAATGCCCTTGAAGCCCAAACGCTCCCGCAGCAGTTCATGGGCTATTTTGTATGAAAATGTGGCTGGAACCCCTGAATCCAGGGCTTCATACACCACATGCGAGGTCATCATCGCCGCCACATTGGCATCGATGGCCTCTATAAAGGGCAATAATTCGCTCTCCAGAGAAAGCTCGGCCGGCACCACGGGTCTTGTGTGATGGGGGTCTGTGGTGACGCTGCCTATGCCAGGAAAGTGTTTGGCTGTCGCTGCAATGCCATGGGACTGCAGGGTTCCAATGTAGGCGGTTCCACAGTCTGCCACTAACCTCTCGTCTGAGCCATAGGAACGCTCTTGCAACAGGGTCTCCTGGCTGCCTCTATAGATGTCCAGCACGGGCGCCAGGTTCAGGGGAATGCCGCAATCCTTCAAGGCCAGGGCCGCCTCGGTGGCCTGTCTTTGTGCTGCACTTATTGGATTTAACTGACGGCCCACCTCCCTGTTGGAGATGAGCTTGGGCCAGCGGGGTGGGCCAAGTCTCTGCACCTCTCCGCCTTCCTGGTCCACTGCTATGATGGGTGGCGGCAGGCCTGCATTCTTGCATGCCTCTTTCAATTGTGTGCACAGGAGTTTTAACTGATTATGGTGTAGTACATTTCGCTTGAACAGAATGAAATTGCAGATGCCGCAGTTGGTGATGTTCAGCAGGGTCTCATCGTTCAGGACGAAACCAGGCAGTCCGATCATCAAAAATTGAGAGAGGTTGAGGTTACAGTTTGTCATGGCAAAGTTCCGCATGAAGTTCTATAGTATGCTTTGAGGTCCCTGATATGTTATTGCAACTACCACATAATAACCCTTATGGCAACAGAGCCCAAAATTCGCGATTGAATTTAAAGAACAAAAAGAAATTGGGAGGGGGCGGCAGCGGTGAAGCATTTGTTCCATGCGGCGCATAACTGCCAAGAAGGGCGATACAGACTCATCGTCATTGCAGGGCGGCGATAGCCGCCGAAGTAGGGGCGACCGGCCGGTCGCCCCTACATTCTTTTGTGGGGAGGGGCGATGAGTAGCCGGTGTTTGTGGAATAGGCGCCACGAGGGCGCCGGCCCCACATTCTCCGCCATGGAGGGCGGTTATGTGGGGCATGGAACAAATGCCGGCTGCCCTCGCCCCCAAAAATAAAAAACATGATGCCTCGCCCCAAAAACAAAAAACATGTCAGAATATCCATAAGATAATATCCCTCGGAAACTGGACATGGTAATAAGGTGCATGGTAGGCTGCCATAAATCAAGGAGGAGAAAAAAGATGGCAGAGAGCATGCTGTTAATTTGAAATAGAGGTAAAGACATTGAGTGCATTTTCAGACAGACACATCTTTGCCATAGGCGATATTCACGGCTGCCTTGCCCATCTAAAGCGGCTGCTGAATGGTCTGCCCTATGTAAAAGGCAGGGATGTGCTGGTCTTTTTGGGCGATTATATAGACAGGGGCCCTGATGCGCGCGGGGTTGCGGACCTTCTCTGTGACCTGGAGGATACGGGCCATGAGACCGTGATGCTCATGGGCAATCATGAATATTATCTGCTTCAGGCGGCCCAAGGGAGTGATGAAAATTTTATAACCACCTTGCGGCTTATCGGCATAGAGGCCACATTACAAAGCTATGGGGTTCAAGAACCGTCGCAGATCAAGGACTTGGCCTTTATGCCCGAAAGGCACAGGCGTTTTTTGCAAGGCCTCAAACCCCTTTGGCAGACAGAAGACTTTATCTTCGTGCACGCCGGGCTTGAGCCCTTTAAGGCCTTGAGTGACCAAAGGCCTCCGATCATATACGAAATTCGAGATGCCTTTTTTGACTCCGATTTTGAGTTTGAAAAGACCGTTGTATTTGGACATACTCCATTTGAGACGCCGTTTGTGCGACATGGCCGCATCGGCATAGATACAGGCGCTGTATATGGAAACCTCCTCACCGCCGTTAAGCTGCCAGAGGTGGAGTTTTACTTTGGGTGATTCCAAATTTTGCTATCGCATTTAAAGGACAAAAAGAAATTGGGAGAGGGCGGCAGTGGTGAGTGTTTGCGGAACTCCATGTCCATCACGGATGCCCTATCCATTTCTGATGTAATTCCACTCGGATTGACCTGCTGGAATAATGAGCGGCACTCCTCCTAATGAAAATCGCAGAATTGACCTTTACCCTCTTTAATAAATACAAAAAAACATCATTTTTTGGGGGCGGCAGTGGTGAAGCATTTGTTCCATGCGGATACTGTGCTAACTTGTGTGCAAAAAAGCGTCAGCAGTGGGAAGCGGGCGGGTGGTCATGGTAAAGGTTGATGAACCAAATCGATCTTAAACCCTTGAAAGGAGGCAACCATGACCACGAGGAAGCATAAGACGAAAATGTTGGCATTGGAAGCGGTGGCGGGCGACCGCGACCTAATGAAAGCGCTGATGAAGGAGGCGTTGCAGGAAGTGCTGGAAGGCGAGATGACTGAATTTTTGGGAGCGGCACCCGGGGAGCGGACGGAAGGCCGCACGGGTTACCGTGCCGGTTACTACAGCCGCAACTTGGTCACTCGGATCGGCAAGCTGGAATTGCGTGTGCCGCGCGATCGCAATGGCGAATTCTCGACTGCCTTATTCGAGCGCTATGCGAGGAGCGAGAAAGCGCTGGTGTCGGCCTTGGCCGAGATGTATGTCCAAGGGGTTTCCACCCGCAAGGTCAAGGCCATCACGGAGGAGTTGTGCGGTCACAGCTTCTCGGCAAGTAGCATCAGCAGCATCAACAAGAGGCTGGACGCTGCCTTGGAGCGGTTTGCCAATCGGCATCTGGAAGAGGAGTATCCCTACCTCATTCTCGATGCCCGTTATGAGAAAGTGCGGGAGGATGGGGTGATTGTTCATCGGGCCGTGCAGATCGCCATCGGCATCAACTGGGAAGGGCAACGGCAGGTGCTCGCTGTCGAATTGGCCAACCGGGAAAGCCAGAGCAGTTGGAAGGACTTTCTGGTTCGGCTCAAGGAGCGCGGGCTCTCTGGCGTCGAATTCGTCGTTTCTGACGACCATGCTGGCCTCAAGAAAGCGATCCGGGAAGTACTGACCGAGGCGGCGTGGCAACGGTGCTATGTGCATTTCCTGCGCAATACCCTTGACTATTTGCCGCGCAAGGCAGACGACGATTGCCTGCAGGAGTTGCGCTGGATCTACGACCGGCGCGACATTCAGGAGGCCAACCGTGACTTGGCGGCATGGATCGGCAAATGGCAGGGCAAGTATCCGAAGCTGGTCGATTGGGTCGAGACGAACATCGGCGAGACGTTGACCTTCTACCGGCTACCGCGGGCCCATCACAAGCATATGAAGAGCACCAACATGCTCGAGCGGCTCAACGAGGAGATCAAGCGCCGTACCCATGTCGTCAGAATCTTTCCCAATGCCGACTCCTGTCTGAGGTTGGTTCGCGCGCTGTGCGTTGAAACCCACGAGGCCTGGCTGGAGGATAGCCGCTATTTGAACATGATGCTCCTGGCGGAGCAGAAGAAGGAGGCGTTGCGACTGGCTGCATGAGGCGGCCGTGCGCTGTTGGCGCCGCTGCGGGCTACGCCCTACGCGTCACCCACAGCGCACCCAGTATCAACCTTTACCAGTACCGCGTTTTTGCACAACTTGACAGACACCACTTCCATGCGGCGCATAACTGCCATCCCTGGCAGGATGCGCCGCCGGCGCCCTCCGTGGCGCCTATTCCACAAACACTCCACCACTGCCGCCCTCCTCGCCCCTACGGAACCCCATGTCCAGAACGGATGCCCTATCCATTCCCACTGCAATCCCACTGACAACGGATTGACCTGCTGGAATAATAAACCTACCCTTCTGATAATAAAAATCGCTGGCTGAACCGGCACTTCTGCCAATAAAAAACGTGGAATTGGCCTTTACCCTCTGTTAACCAAAGTTCAAAGGCTATGTGCTGTCTTGAGATGTCGTTTACTGTTGGACGTGGGGTTTTAGCAAGGGTGTTAAGCAAAGTTCAAAGGGTATATGGTGTTTTTTAAGCGTCGTTTACGGTTGGGCGTGGAGTTCCGGAGGGGCGAGGGCAGTCGGTGTTTGTGGAATAGGCGCCACGAGGGCGCCGGCCCCACATTACCGCCATGGAGGGCGGTTATGTGGGGCATGGAACAAATGCCGGCTGCCCCCGCCCAGAATATTGCATTCACCACATACACATACACAAAAAATACCAAAGGGATTGCCTCACTTCGTTCGCAATGATGCCTGGTATTTCAGGCCTTGCCATCAACATTTTCCATCGCAAGCAGAAAGTCGCAATCAAAGTTATAAAGTCATCACATATTGCCCCACAAAAAAAGTCCAGGCACATTTTAGGCCTGAAACAAATATCCGTTGACCTCGCACTAAAAACAAAAAATATATTCAAAATATTATTCAATCGTCTGGGCGAAAGGGCAATTTTGCAAGGCTCACTTAAGTGATGTCAATGCGTAATCCCC
Source organism: Deltaproteobacteria bacterium (assembly GCA_028695735.1). GTDB lineage: Bacteria > Desulfobacterota > Dissulfuribacteria > Dissulfuribacterales > DYLC01 > JAQVIJ01. The sequence goes on from JAQVIJ010000005.1 coordinate 175,199, forward strand.
CTCCATAAAGGCCTTTGCCACCTGTTCAGCCGAGCTGTCGCTGGTCATGGCCATGTCCAGAAGCCGTGTAAAGCCCAGAAGCCTTCCCAAAAACACGAGTTTTCCCTGCATGGCCGTCTGGTCTATGCCGCTTATCTCGCCGTTTATCAGGTCGTCCTTCCAGTCCACGAAGAAGTCGTTTTGCTCCAGAAGCTCGGCTATGAAACTCGCCCGTCTTCTGCGCTGAATTAGGTCGGTGCCTCCTCCCTTGAACCTGAACTTGATGTAGTTGCCAGAGGCATTTACTCCGCAGACCGTGTCGATCATCACGAAATGAAAGTCCATGCGGGCATTCAGATTGAGATAGTCCCTGCTGATCATGGCATAGTTGGGCAGGCCTATGGGCCGTTCCGAGCGTGCATCGGCCACCCAGCGGGAGTAGGTCTGAGAGATATCTGAGACGCCGGGCGGCGGGCTTGACCAGCGCAGCCCTGGTGTGGAAATGCCCTGCCACAGGGCCTTAAATGGTGTGGAGACCACCTCTTCAGGCCGCACCTTAAGCCAGCGGTGTTCCTTCGGCGCCAGGCCACCCCCTAAATCCACTATGTGCAAAAAGAAAGGTATGCCTGATTCCAGGGTAAAGACAGCGCCTGTTGTATTGGCCAGCAGGTCATCGTTTGTGTCAAAGATGGAGAGCACGGCCTTTTCGTGCACAAAGCGAACGATGTCGTGAAGGGATTTGCACTCCAGCATGGAAAAGGTCGGACCATAGGCATCGGTGAGGTTTAGTGTCACTATGAGCCTGTTGAGCTCATTTTGAAATTCAGGCAGCACAGCGGCCTTTTCCTCTGGTGTTTTTTGAGCGGTATCAGCGCCTTTCAGCATTGCGCTTCTTGCCCTGGCCATCTCGGCCTCATCGGCCGCAAGGACTCGGTGTGCATCGGCGTCTATGGTGATGAACTGCCCGTTTTTTAGTGTTTTGGTGGCAGTCTGAAGGCCTGTGAGCATGGGTTTCCCATATTCCCTGGCTACGCATGAGAGATGGTCTGCTGGATTGCCCAGGTCCACAAGCACTCCCTGCACTTGGCCCATGACGCGGGCCGCATCCACCAGGCTTTGATGCAGCACCAGAATCACGGGTTCTGAAGGCAGGTGATTGAGGTCCTGCCTGCTTTTTGCGATAAACACGCTGCCTGTGGCAATGCCTCTGGAGGCCGTGACTCCCTGTGAAAACAAGATCTCCCTTGTCGGCTCCACCTTGTAAGCGGCCTGTGCAGCCAGAAATCTCAATGGCCTTGCCTGAAGAATAAAGAGCTCGCCCGCGGCATCCTTGGCCCATTCTATGTCCTGAGGGGCTTGGGCCAGACGCTCTATCTCCATGCCCTGGCGAACCAGGGTCTCTATGTCCCCTTGAGTCAGGACAGGTTGTGTCTGTTCCTCTTCAGGTATGTCTTGCATGGCCATTTTGCCCATTGAATCGAGAATGAGCCGCCTTTCCTTTTTAGCTATAAAGCATGGCATGGTGTCTTCTTTGGCGGGCTGTCGAAGCGGTCTGTAGATGTCGGCATTGGACTCACCGGCCACGGCCAGCTCTCCCAATCCAAAGACGGCGCTGATGAGCATGCGGCCTGATTCGTGTTCGTTGGGGTCGATGGTGAAGAGTATGCCCGCCGCCACTGCTGGAATCATTTGAATGCACAGCACTGCCATGCTGAAGTCCAGCGGCTCTATGCCGGCGTTTATGCGATAGGCGATGCTTCTGGGATTGAAGTTGCTCGCTATGACCTCCTTGACCGCTGTTATGAGCCCTGACCCTGTTCTTACATTGAGGATGGTGGTGAACTGGCCTGCAAAGGAGTATTTCTTGCCGTCCTCACCAATGGCACTGCTTCTGACCGCAAGCCCATGACCGGCCTCGAAGAAGGGCTTGGCCAGGTCAAGAATGTGTTCCTCCAGTTCTCTGGAAAGCGGGGCCAGCAGAATCTCATTTCTTACGGCCTCAAAGACAGGTTGCGGCAGTTGGGCATTGCCCGTTCTGCCTTGCTTAGCGTATCTCCCCAATTTTTGAATGATTTTGAAGGTAAGGCCGTTTTCCTCCAGAAAGTGGCGGCAGGCATGAACAGAGATGGCAAACCCTTCAGGTATGTGAAAGAGGCCTGTCTTCATGAGCCTTGCAAGCACAAGGGCCTTGTTGCCGAAGAGCCTTTCTGAATTGAATTCGATTTGTCTCAGAGAAAGGCAATCAGGCAGTTCCTGCTGCCTTGGGGCCTGCTCCATTTCCTTTTTTATGTCCTTTGAGATGAGCTCATGCCGTGCAAAAAGGGCTTCATAGCGGTTGTCACTTATGTCATTGAGTTTTTCCACCATTTCAAAGGTCACAGAGAGCAGTTCCTCGATTCTGCTTGCCATGTCCTCATAGGAGACTTCGGTTTCTCGAAGCCTCATGTCGAGTTCAGTGATGAGCTCTATGGCCCTGCCGTTTAATTGGAGTATGGCCCGAAAGATCTGATACCTGGCCTTGAGCAGGGCAACCTGTTCCTGTGCCTGCCTGGTTTTGGCCGCATGCCACTTGCTTATTTGATTTTTGACCCATTGAAGCATGGTTTCATTCCACTGATGCTGTTTGCGCGCTGGTCTGTTTCAGGAATCGGTCAAAGAAGCGATCTATGGATTCATCATCGGTCATGCGCACATCGAGCTGCCTTGTAAATGCGATGAGCTCACCCAGTTTTACGAGGATGTTTTCTGTCTGTTGGTCGTCCAGCATCTTCACTCTGCCTACTACCAGGTCACCGTGCTGTTCCACTCGAAAAAAGAGGGCCTGCAACAGTGAGACGATGAGTGATGCCCGGCGTTTTCTGCGTTCTTCATCGGCAAAGCCTCCCACAAAACGGAAATATATGTAGTTGTTGTCAGGATTGGCCGTGAGATATGAGTCGATGACATTGAAATGATAACCTAACCGCAGGCTGATATTGCAGTAATTTTCGGCTATGATCGCCAGGTTTTTGCCGCTGTATTCAGGGATACCCATCAAGGACAGGGATGGCCTGGCGATGCCTGACAGGATATCCCTCATGCCGAGGGGTGCCGGCTCCTTGTCCCATGCACCTTCCCTGAGAAGCCCCTTGAGGATGGCATTGAATGGTCTGCTCAAAATGCCGGAGAGAGGCACGGTAGCCCCCTTTTTGTTGGGTTGTGCACCAGGTTTAAGGCCTCCTCCCAGGTCTATTATGTGAATGCCGATGGGAATGGGTGCTTCAAGGAGATTGCTGGACATGGTTTCTGATGAAGGTGTAAGTGTCTGCAGATGAATCAGGGACTCCACGGCCTTTTCATGGCAGAAGCGCAGGATGTCGTGATAGGTCTGGCAGTTTTCCGGTGCAAACATTGAAGAAGAGGGGTCCACCAGATTGAGGGGTGCTATCCATCTGAGCAGCCTTCGCATGGTGCGCACCTCATTGGATTCAAAGAATACATCCTCCTCCAGGGTGTCCATTGTCAAGAAATCCGGAATACCGCCGGCATATATGCACATATCATAGGCATCTACCGTCACCTCCATGCCTTCTTTGAGGAGTTCCGTTGCCTTTTCTGCGCCAACAATGGCCGGCGTCCTGTATTCCCTGGCAATGGTCGCCAGGTGTCCTGTGGGACTGCCCACCTCCGTGACCAGGGCTGCGGCCCTTTGAAGTATGGGGCTCAGCGCAGGACTTGCGTTTTTAGATACGGCTATGGCGCCCACTGGAAACCTTGTTAAATCGTCCTCTGGTGAGACATGCACCACAGGGCCTGTGGCGATTCCCACATGTGCCGCCTGGCCTTTCCCTTTTAGAATCAGAGGTAGTTGTTGAAGCTGATTTGCAAGCTCCGTCTGCAAGGCTGGTGAGGCGGATTGCAGGCGTAGCGGCCTTGCTTGTAAAATGACCAGATTATTCAAGTCATCAAAGGTCCATTCGATGTCCTGCGGTCTTCCAAAGGCCTTTTCAATGGTGAGGGCCGCCTCGGCAACCATCTGAAGCATTCTGGGGGTAAGCAGGGCCGACCCCCTTCTTAAACCTGATGGCATCGTGTCGAGGCAATGCTCATGTGCCTTGGTGTTCAACCTGGCCTCAAGCAGTTTGAATGGATGTGTGCGGGAGAGCCTGTACCAGTCAGACGGCGCAGAACCATTTACCAATGAGGCCCCGATGCCTGACACAGCGGACATCACCATTTCTTTTTTCAAAGGATTGGACGGGTTACGAGTGTAGATGACACCCGATACGCTGGCAGTTATCATCTCCTGAACAGCGATGGCCATGGGGAGTACATTTAAGGAGATGTCGTCATTGCCCAAATATGCCATCACCTGCGGAGAAAAACGGGCGGCCATCACCTGTTTACATGCCCTGAAGACATCCTCGTGCCGCACATTTAAAACGCTTTTGAATTGGCCTGCAAAGCTTCTCTCCGTGTCCTCGCCCACAGCGCTGCTTCTGACGGCAAGGGCAGGTCTGCGGCCAAGCCTTTCATATAGCTCTGAAAGGGCGGCCATCACCGCCTGTTCGAACTGTTCTGGTATGACGGCCTTTTCAAAGAGCTGTTTCACTTGCCGCCAGACCTCTTCATTGTTTTTATTGGCATTGAAGGCCAGTCTGATCTGTTCCAACAGGCCGTTTTCTTCCATAAACAGCCTGTATGCCTGAGTGGTCAGGGCAAATCCTTCGGGTATGCGAAGGTGCAGCCGGTTACAGACCTCGCCAAGGTTGGCGTTTTTGGCACCTACGAGCATGTCCATATCTATGTTGAGCTGATTGTAGGGCAGGGTTAGCTGGTCATGATATGGCCCTGGGCCGCCTGACAGGATATCTTCCAGGCTGTTTTTTATGGCCTCAAATGGCTCATACAGGCCGAGATAGGCGTTTTTGGACATGGCATTGAGGTTGTAGATGACCTCTCGAATGATGTCATTCAGTCTGGCTATAGACCTTTCCAGAAATACCTTGTCAAAGAGATATGCACCGCCCAGACTTTCCTCCATGGCGCTGATGATCTCAAGGGCCTTGTTGTTGAGCTCTATGATGTGTTGAAATCGTCTGAATATGCCTGTGAGGGACAGTGCGTTCGAGTCACTGGAATGCCGGGGAGTATGAAAGGCCGAGAGGGCTGTCATGGGCTTCAGGTTTTTTCACCTGTCTTGTTCAGCAGTTTCATGTCGCGCAGCTTTCTCCAGAGGGTGGTTCTCGATATGCCGAGTATCTTCGCGGTTTCGCTCTGGTTGTAGCCTGTTCTTTGATAGACGCTCATGATATGGTCTTTTTCCAGGTGTTTAAGGCTGTATCCGTCAGCAGTTGGTTCATAACCATCTTCAGCGCCGCCCGATATGTCAGCCGGAAGGTCATTTATGCCGAGCACCCCGTCTTTGTTCAGGACAACGGCCCGTTCGATGATATTTTCAAGTTCCCTGACGTTTCCTGGAAATGGATAGGATTCAAGGGGGGACAGGAATTCCTGCGTGATCTTTTTGATATTCCTGCCGAATTTTTGCGTGGCCTTTTCAATGAAGTGATTTACCAGTAACGGTATGTCTTCAGTCCTCTCTCTGAGAGGGGGTATTTCGATGGTTACCACATTGAGCCTGTAGAAGAGGTCTTTGCGAAATTCTCCGTTTTCTATGAGGGAGGAGATGTCTCGATTGGTGGCTGATATGAGGCGGACATCGAGTTCGATGGGCCGAACGCCGCCGACTCGATAGAACACGCGTTCTTGAAGCACGCGAAGCAGTTTGACCTGCATGGAAAGGGGCATCTCTCCCACCTCGTCGAGAAACACCGTTCCGCCGTTGGCGGTCTCCAGCAGTCCGAGCTTTGTGGTGACAGCGCCGGTGAAGGCCTCCTTTTCATGCCCGAAGAGCTCATTGGTCACCAGGTCCTCGGAAAATGCGCCACAGTTGAAGGAGACAAAGGGATTTTGCACCCTTGGGCTTTTGGCGTGAATGGCCTTTGCCACCAGCTCCTTGCCGGTGCCGCTCTCGCCCTGAATGAAGACATTGCAGTCCACGGCGGCCACCTGCTCTATGGTTTTGAAGATTTGGCGCATGGCAGGGGATGTGCCGATGATGCCCCCGTAGGCATTGGCCTTTCGGAGTTGCTGTTCGAGTTTGTCCTTGCGCAGGTTTTCTCTCACATGCTCCAGGGCTTCCTTTATAACGGATCTTAGCTGTTCTAATTGTAATGGTTTTGCCAGGTAATGAAATGCCCCCTTTTTTGTGGCCTCTACAGCCTGTTCAAGGGAGGCATAGCCTGTTATGACTATGATGGCGGCCTCAGGTGCCATGGTTTTGATTCGCTGCATGAGCTCTACGCCGTCTGCATCCTGTAATCTCACATCGGTGATGATTATATGAGGCCTGCTTGCCGCTATGGCGTTCAGGGCGTCTTTTGCGGATACGAAGCCTTCCACCAGATAGCCTTCCTTTTTGAGGGCATAGGTGAGTCTTTGAACCGTAATGGGTTCATCATCTATGATAACGATGTTGGATCCTGCAAATTCATTCATAACGGGTTGATTATAACCACAGAGGAAATTCAAGCCTGAAGGTAGTGCCCTGTCCGGGCTCGCTGATGACCTGTATATCGCCTTTATGCTCCTTTACGATGCCGTAACTTACGGAAAGCCCAAGGCCTGTGCCGTCATGTTTTGTGGTGAAAAAGGGTTCGAATATGTGTTCCATGACAGCATGTGGTATTCCGGGCCCTGTATCCGATATCTCTATCATGGCCTTATCCTGTTCGGAAACCGCCTTTATTTCTATACGCAATTTACCGCCGTCTTTCATGGCCTGCAATGCATTCAGGATGATATTTACGAACACCTGTTGCAGTTGGCTTGAGTTGCCCATTATGGTTACAGGTTCTTGAGGCAGGTTCAGTTCCGTTTCAACACCGCTGAGGCGTATCTGGTTTTTCAAAAGCCCCAGGGTGTTGTGAATAAGTTCTCCGAGATTCACCCTGTTCCAGTCGGTGGGTTTTCTTGCCCTTGAGAAGTCCAGCAGATTGCGCACGATCTCCCTTGCCCTGTCCACCTGTACGATGATGTCATGGATCATGCCGCGGCGTTCATCACAGTCCATATTGGAGATGTCTTCCATGAGGATCTCGGCGGTAAGGGAGATATTGTTCAGGGGGTTGTTGATCTCATGGGCTATCCCTGCGGTCACCTTGCCCAGGGCCATGAGCTTTTCGGCCTGTATGAGTTGTTGATGTTTATCTTCAAGGGCCTGAAGCATCTTGTTGAGGGCATCTATCAATTCAGCGCATTCCGAACATATTTTTTTGGTAGGTTCAACAGGAATATATGATAATTCACCCCGCATGACCTGGGCCACAGCCTTTCTGATCTCCCTTAAGGGGGTCATGATCCATCTTGCCAGAAATATACCTATCATGGCGCAGATAGGTAAAATTATAAGAATTAAAATAAATGCTATAGCTTTATAATTTCTTGATTCCCTTTCTATCTGTTGTTTTGCACTGCTGTCCATTGACATGGCACAGTTCATGAAATCATGTCCATATGCCCTTAGATTTATCTTAAGATTATTAAAATCTATTTCGCTGTAATCTTTACGAATAAGTTGGTGAATTAAGTCATAATAATTTTCAAATTCTGTTTTGCAGTTTTTGATATTATGATTAGTGATTATGCCAGATGTTTCCAACGCATCCATTGAAGTTTTTATCTCATTTAATTTATCAATGGTTGATATTAGTTCATTTTTATTTTCGTATAATAGAAAGTTTTTTTCAGATGATCTTACTTCGAGTATCCTCTGATTTATTTCATAGAATGATTCTATAACACTTATTTTATCTTCTACCTTATAAAGCGAATAAATAGCGGCCATCGCGGCCAAGCCGCTTATGATGCATATAATGGAAAAACTCAGTATCAGTTTCCCATAGATGGTTCTAAATGCAAAAGAGATAAACAAAATATTATTTCTCGCTTATTGATTTATATGTTTTTATTACTTTCTGATAATGCGCCTGACATTGCCCTTAATATGATATTTTTCAATTCTTCTAAACGGAATGGTTTAGGAATAAAATCGAAGACACCTTTCCTGAAGGCTTCCGATGCAGTATCCACCTGCGCATAACCTGTTATGATTATGACCTTGGCTTTTGGATTGAGTTTTTGTACCTCTTCCAGGATAGTCATTCCATCCATGCCTTCCATCTTTAGATCTGTTACTACTATATCAAAAGATTTTTGCTTGATTGTATTCATAGCTTCTCTTGGATCTGTGAAGGTTTCCACTTCCATGCCCATTTTCATGAACGCCTGTTTCAATCTTTTGCCTACAATAGGTTCATCATCGATTACCAATAGTTTTATTGTTTGGTCTGACATAATTCATGCTCCTCAGTGTCTGCCTATTATTTCATAATCTCCCATCAGAAAGGCCTCAACATATCTATCGACTTGTGCATCGCTGTCCATTTGAACGTCAAGTTGTCTGGTAAATCCAACTATTCTGCCCAGAATGTTAAGGGTCCTGATGATCTCCGATTTGGGCATATTGCCTGAACGTCCTGTGACTATATCACCTTTGCTCGCCACATTGAAGCCGAATGCCTCCAGTATGATGGCGATCATGCGCGCCCGCCTGGAGCGTTTGGTGATGTCGGTGGCACCGCCCAGAAAACGGAAATATATATGGTTGTCCCTTGTCATGTCGCTGCAATAGGCGTCTATGATATTGAAATGGTATCCGAATCTCAGACTCAGGTTCAGATAGTCCTTGCTGATTATCGCTATGTTGTGGCCTGAATATTGTCCGGCCAATGCATCCGTGGGTACATTGACTATACTGGTGATCAGGTCTCCAAAACTCACATCTGCGGCCCTGGTATGCCACACGCCAGGAAAAAGCATGCCCTCCAGTATGGCCTTCAGCGGTTCCGATGTTACGGATGCAAAGGTGATTCGATCGCCCGCCGCCTTTGGGTCTATGCCGCCGCCCAGATCAATCAAGAGTATGCCTGTTGGAATGGGGAGGTCCAGAGGCACTGCACGATAGTCCTTTAAAAGCCGTCTTTCGTCCTTGCCCATCTCCACCATTTGTGCCACTGCCTTTTCATGTATGAAACGCAACAGGTCATGGTATGTTTCGCAGGCCTCGGGTGTAAATTCATCCATCAACGGATCTACGAGTTTCAGGGAAGAGACATTGTCCAGCAGGCGTTTGAGCAGCCTGAATTCCTTGGTGGCGCTGATATTCAGGTCTGTTGCAGTCTTGAATGCCAGGAGTTCAGCCACTCGGCCTTTGTAGATTCTCCGGTCCTCAGCATCCACAGTGATCTCCATGCCGTCTGATACCTTGGAGAGGATGTCTGTTACATTGACGAGGCACGGCACCTGAAATTCCCTGCACAGAGTGGCCATGTGACTTACCGGCGTGCCGATTTCTGTTACAATGGCCGCTGTCTTGTGCATCACTCGAATGAAATTGGAGGAATCCCTTTTGCTGACCAATACAGCGCCTTCAGGAAATTCATTTAGGTCGGAGATGGTGTTTACAATGTGGACATGCCCTGCTCCAATCCCTTGCTGGGCTACTGAACCACTATCAGATACGATAAGTTCATATTTTTTGAGGGCATCGGCCAGGGAACCTTTAGGGCCTGCCGTCGCTGGTATTACCAGATGCCGTGCCTGGAGTATGTATATGTCTCCGTTATGGTCGATGGCCCATTCTATGTCCTGAGGGCGTTTGTAATATATTTCAATCTGCATGGCATAAGCGGCAAGCCTTTCCAGTTGAGAAGGCGTAAGGCTTGGTTGGTCCTGTAATTCCGAAGGGATATCCAATTCACCCAGTTCACCCTCCTCCTTTGGGTACAGACCTGTATTCTTGCGGGCTATGCTTTGGGTTAACAGGGTATAGGGCGGCTTTTTTTGAACACGGAATGTGTCCACAGGTGCCCGGCCTTCCACGATGGCCTCTCCCTGCCCCCATGTGGAGACAATGATCATGGCATCGCCCGCGGGGTCAGCGGGATCAACGGTATAAATTACGCCGCTTGCACTGGATTCCACCATTCGGTAACAGCCGACAGCGATGGACATATGCCCTTCGCCTGGGAATACCCTCAGCCGGTAACGCAAGGCCTTTGGGCTGAAGAGGCTGGCCACTACTTGCAGATATGCCTTGAATACAGCCGTAGGGGCTGGAGATACATTTAGGATGGTCCTGAACTGGCCTGCAAAAGAGAAATTCATGTCCTCTTCCTGGGCGCTGCTTCTGATTGCAAGCCGCAGATCTTCTCCAAATATACCTTTGATGGCCTTTAGTTGATCAGCGATAGCGGACAGCAGTCCATCGGGCGGCTGGGCATTCAGAATGCCTTGCTCAAGGGAGTGTCTCAAGGGCTCCAGGGCTTCTACTGTGCATTCTGGTGCCTCCATGGCGGTCTCAAAGGCATTCAAGGCCTCCCGCAGGCCGTTGTGGTCTATGAGATCGTGGTATGCCCTGGTGGTCAGAATAAAGCCTTCCGGAATTTTAAGCCTCAGTTCATGGAGCATTTGAGAGAGATGGGCATTTTTACCTCCCAGTATGATGTAATGGGAACGGGATGTGTCTGCGATATTGATCACTGGAACGCCGTCCCTGTCCTCTCTGTTTTCCATGACTGTATCAAGGCGTGTAGTCAATCGGTCATATGTGGAATACAATATTTGATATTTGTTGTTACAAAGTGCATTCAGGGCATGAACAGATTGCAATACGGCCTTTTCAAGGCCTTCCATGGTGTTATATATGTATTGTCTGTCAAAGATGTAGTCCCCGCTTAGCTTCTCTCCAAGATCGGCAATCAATTCAAGGGCGCTGTTGTTGCAGCGAAGGACCTCTCTAAAACGCTCAAAGGCGGTGGCCGCTGAAAGGGGGGCTTCGCCGCCTTCTGTTTTGCCACCGCCAAAGATATGTTTCAGGCTCTCAAGGATATTCAAGCCGGGTCCCCACCTCCCTTGCCTTTAATGACCTCCGCCGCCTTTGAATACTATGCCTACGCCAAGACCAGCAAGCATGGCTATCACAATGGCTATTACACCATATATGGCCGGATTTTTAAATGCAAGGTCTGACAACAGGGTTATCATGCCGGATGTCTTGACAAAGAGTTTTTGGGATGCTTCAGCATAGACCTTGCCATCTCGAATGGCAAGAACAGCCACTTTATATTCGCCGGGAGATGCCTGGTAAGGCCAATCCACCGTCGCTGAAAAGCCGCCCTTCCCATCTTTTACAACAGTACCCTCGTGAATGCCATAGACCCTGTCTTTTTCCTTGAATTTTATAAATTCATTGAACCAGCGGTCCTTGTCCACAGGGCCCTTGGAACTGGTTATTTCCACCTGTGCCTTGATGGCATCATATCCCACCAGACTCCTGATGCGTTCCTCTGGAGTTGTGATCTTCTGAATCTCTCCTGTTGTGTAGAGCAGATAGACATTGGAAACAGGTTTGAATTCCATATCCCCTATCTTCATCCAGAAGAGGCCGGCTGCCTTGCCCATGAATTTTAGACTGCTTTCCGTGGGAGGCGAGGAGATCTTGATGATGATCTCGTCGTTGGCGTCGCTTTTTCCGGTGATGGTCAATTTAGCCCCATGATAAAAGGAGTCGATGAAGACCTCATCCGGAAGCACCTCACAAGTGACCGGTGCCTTTTCAATAACGGATGATGCGGCCTCGGTTGGTTCCGCTGCCATCGAGTGGTCTGCCATAAAGAGGGCGCCAATGAGCAGGACTACGGCTACATATAGATATTTTGTATGTGACATGATTAGTGTCCTCCTTTATATGCCAGAAGAAGCGATGGCTCCATGAGAAGCTCCAGGACGATCTTCACTGTCACTGCAAGCACTATAATGGCAAGCAATATCTTGAGTTGGTCACCGTGGAGTTTTTTGCCGATCTTTGTGCCGATTTGAGCGCCGAATGTGGAGCCGAGCAGCAGCAGAATGGCCAGCACAAAGTCCACTGTGTGGTTGGTGTAGGCCTGAAGGAATGTTACCTCCACGCAGGTGAACATGATCTGGAAAAGGCTGGTTCCCACCACTACGTGCATGGGCATTCTCAGCAGGTAGATCATGACAGGCACCATGAGAAAACCGCCTCCAACCCCCATGATGGCTGCCAGTATTCCCACAAACGCTCCAAGGCCTACCGGCACCAGAGCGGAATGAGTGACTCCCGATTTTTCAAAGTATATCTGTATGGGTAAGGCGCCCATAAAACCTTTCGATGGTTTGGTGCCTGCGTCTTTTTTTGATGATGCGTCCTGTTGTGTCTTTTGGGCATTGCCGCCGCCAGCCTTGGCCTTTCTCAGGGCGTTCAGGCTCTCAAAAAACATGAATGTGCCCACAAGGCCGAGCATGATGACATAGGTCATTTTAATGAGAAAATCGGCTCCGCCGGTCGCCCTTAGTACCTTGATCAATTGAACCCCCAATGCGCCGCCTGTAAAGCCGCCGACGAGCAGCAGAAAACCCATCTTGAAATCCACATTGCCAAGCCTCCAGTGGGCTAGTGTGCCTGTGGCTGACGCCGCTACGATCTGGTTGGCGTCCGTGGCCGCTGCAATGGTGGGCGGTATGCCGACCATCATGAGTAGAGGCGTCATGAGAAAACCGCCGCCAACGCCGAAAAGACCCGATAGAAGACCCACCAGCAGCCCCAAGCCTACTGGCACCAGAATGTTCACACTTGTAAGTGCGAGAGGTAAGTAAAGATACAGCATAAGCTCCCTTCCTTTTTAATTGAATTTTTGTCTATATAATTCCATTCTTTCAAGCATATGATAATAAACCCTGTCTTTCCACGGAGTGGCCACCAATGTCCAAAAGGGTTTGAAATGAGAGTTGCAATGTTGGGCTAAACGTATTTTCAGGCGATCCAGCCATTCTTTTTTTTCTTTTGCGGTACTCTCGTCGTTGGCTCCTGTAATCAGGCAGAAGATGCGCCGTTGTTTCAGAAATTCTACAAGGGCCTCTTCAAGGTCATTTTCAATCATATAAGAAGATATTTTGATGTGTTTATATTCGCCGAGACGAATAACCGTCTTTAACGAGGCCATGGGATCTGTAATTTGCAGGTTTTTTGAAGCGCTGTCTCCGTTGGTATCGTTGTATTTCCCCCATGCAGATACCAGGACCGCATGTATGTCGGCCCCCACCCTTTTTGCGAGCTCTGTGGCATAAAGACTGGAATAAAGGTCTGAATTACTGCCGTCTAATATGAGGGTAATCCCTGTGCTCATCTATAAACCTTTTTATGGACATCTTGCTGGTCTGTGTCGTTAGAATCCCTTGCCATGGTTCACATTTTGCACAATACTTTTGTGTTCATTTTTGTTATCGATAACAAGATATGCTATAAGGTATCGGAAACGATTTGAGTGCTGCGATTTTCATAAAATAAGCAATTGTGATGCCAAGTTGATAACTATTTGTAATGTTTATGTTAATATAGATAAAGCCGGTTTTATCGGGCTGTCATGTGTTTCATAATGAAAAGCCTGTTTAAAACTGCTTGGAATAATTACATTTTTCACATGTAACGGCTGTTTCAATGTTGAACGCCTGATTTTCACTCTTTTGCTGAAAGCAGCTTGAACTAGAATGGGGATTCATGCCGTATATTCGGGGTAAGGTCCGCCATGAGAAGGCGTAACCGGTTATCTCGGGGGCTTCATTTTCTTCAATTTAATGATTGACAGTCTGCTGATTCTGTGATAACTGAAAGAAAAAATGAAAGCTCATTCATTTTTTGCGCTTTTGCAGACGCGAATGGCAGTTGTGAGGGTTCTCGAATGGCAGGTGTAAAACAGGAGTTGGCAACCCTCTTGCGGAGTTTTGGCACTGCTTCCACTATCGCCATGTCCATTGTGTTTTCCATAATGGCGGGGGTGATAAGCGGTTATTATATAGATACATGGCTGTTTAACGGAAAGACCTCGCCATGGTTTACAATTATTTTTTTTATATTTGGTGTGGCAGGTGGAGTTAAGAATTTTTTTATCCTGACCAAGCGTTTTACGAAAGAATGAATTTGTGATGACAACTGCAATCAGATCTCTTTTAAAGGGCGAGTTGGCGGAAGGGCTGATGACAAGCTTTCTGCGGTTTAACTGGATTATCGGAGGGCTTGCCGCCATGGGGTTCTATCTCTGGAGGCAGGATATGTTCGGCGGGGTTGTGATGGGGCTTTTGATTGCCAACCTCAATTGTCTGGGCCTGCAAAGGGATTGCAACAGGGTTGTGCGGTGGGGTAACATATTTCTTTATTATGGTGGGCTGGCTGTGCGCATGGCCCTGATTACCCTGGCTGTTACGGTTATTTTTTTGTTTTTGCCCGTAAAGATCTCTCCGGTGGGGCTTTTCATCGGTCTTTCAGTGCCTGTGGCGAATTTTTATCTAATCGTGGCTATGATTTTATTTTATAAATTTAGAGTTAAGGAGGCGTAAACGGGGTATGGAACATCCACTGTTATTTTTGACCCTTTTGCTTGATGCACTGGGGTTGCCGGCTCATGGGGGCACCAGTTTTCTGGAGAGAATCCTTGCGCCCTACATGCAGTACAGCTTTCTCGCCATGATTATCTGTCTGGTGCTGGCCAAGATGGCTACAAGCCGTCTGGAGATGGTGCCGAGGGGAATGCAGAATGTCATGGAGGCATTTGTGGGCGGGCTTGAGGACTTTATAACAGAACAGACTCACGACCGCAGAAAGACATTGATCATCTTTCCTGTGGTGGCGACCTTTGCGCTGTATATACTTATAGCCAATTATCTGGGTTTGATTCCAGGCTTCATGTCTCCTACGGCGGATCTGCACATCACGCTGGGTTGCACCGCCATTTCCATAGTGATGTATCACGCCCTGGGGTTCAGATTCCATGGTCTGAAGTATATAAAGCATTTTTTGGGGCCTGTGCCGGCTATGGCGCCTGTCATGTTTCCTATTGAGATATTCAGCCACATAGGCCGTATCCTTTCGCTGGCCATTCGACTTTTTGGAAATATGGTTTCCAAGGAGATTTTGTTGGGTCTTTTGTTTATGTTGGCTGGGCCCTATCTGGCACCTTTGCCAATCATGTTTCTTGGAGTGCTGGTCTGCCTGATTCAGGCCTTTATCTTTATGATGTTGTCCATTGTTTATTCTGTAGAGGCCATGTCTGAGGGCCATTGATCACTGTGGGGAAGAAGGCAAAAAATATATTCCAAATTAAGGAGGAAGTAGCAGAATGAAAAGGTTTTCGTTGGTGTCCGTGTTGTCCATGTTGATGGTCGTAGGGTTTGCAGCCATGGCTTTTGCAGCCGATGGCGATGTGGAGAAGGGTGGTCATGTAGGTATGCTGATGGCCGCTTCTCTGCTGGCCGCTGGTCTGGCAGTAGGTATAGCTGCCTCTGGTTGCGGTGTGGGTATGGGTCACTGTGCCCGTGGTTGCTTGGAGGGTACTGCTCGTAACCCTGAATTGGCTGGCAAATTGACCGTTACCATGTTCATTGGTCTGGCCCTTATTGAGTCTCTGACCATCTATGCATTGGTTATTGCCCTTATCGCCCTGTATGCCAATCCATTGTTGCCTCAGCTCACAAAGATCTTCGGCATAGCCGGGTAACATTGTAATTTGTAACCGTTTTTTTATAGCTTTTCAAAGGGGAGGTCTGAGTGTCAGCCTCCCCTTTTTTTTGAAAACTCCCCATATGTATTGGTGTTTTTTTGAGTGTTGGCTTTGGAAGGAGTGCATAAACTAAGTATAGGGTACCCTATAATCAAATCTGTTATGGGTCTTGAATCATGCCAAGTCTATAGCAATTCTTATTTTGTGGCTTGCATTTTTTCGTTTTTCTTTTTATGCTTTCAACGGATGACGGATGGGGTGAGGGAATATTTTTATAAGTTATTTTTTATAATCCAATGTGAAAGGAGAAAAGGCAGGCAAACGATTGCATATTCAATTGTAATCAGATGATATGTAATTAACCTCCCTAACCCGTATCCCTATGACAATCCCGACATCATCTCATCCGGTTTCAGGTAATTCAAAAAAACCGTTCTGGCACATTCTCACATCGGTCCGTTTGGCCATATCGCTTTTTATTTTGCTGGCGATTACTTCAATTATAGGGACATTGATCCCTCAGGGTGAATCCCTGCATCTCTACCTTGAAAAATACGGGCCATCCATGTTTCAGGTCATCAAAGTAGCTCGTCTGCATGATATGTATAATTCATGGTGGTTCATTGCATTGCTGTTGCTGTTTGCTGTGAATCTGGTGGCATGCACTATAAATCGTTTCCCCATCATCTCACAGCTCTATAAAAAAGATACATCATTACAGGCCGTAGAACGTCTGTTGAAGATGCCTCATTCTTTCGTGCTTTCCCTGCCATCCGCGGCATCTTTTTCAAAGGAAGATGTCAACAAAATCCTCCCTGCCCCTGTCTTGTCATACGATGTGGAAAACGGCCGTCTGTTTTTCAAAGAGAGCGGCAAATGGAGTTATTGGGGTGTCTATATATTGCATACAAGTATTCTCATCATTCTCGCAGGGGCCCTTATAGGCGCCATCTGGGGGTTCAAGGGCCAGATTATGCTTGCTGAAGGCGAAAAGGTATCAGAGGCGGTCGAACGTTTTACGGGCAAAGATTTCCCGCTTGGTTTTGAACTGTATTGTGAGAAGTTTTTTGTGGATTTTTATGATACCGGCGCGCCGAAGGAGTTCCGTTCGGACCTGGTGATCTTTGAGAGTGGCAAAGAGGTGCTTAGAAAATCCATACGGGTCAACGAACCGCTTTCTTATCATGGTTTGACCTTTTATCAGTCCAGTTATGACGCCATGCCCCTTATAACCTTTACAATTACATCTGCAGATGGCAAAAAAAAGGTTTTGAGTCTGCCTGTGTCTGAAAAGATTTCATGGCAGGAGGCGGGGTTATCTGTGGGTGTAATGCAGTTTTTGCCGAATATTCACGGCGGTCAGGCCGCACATGTCTGGATCGGTGACGATGGATTCCCTCCGGAGGCCATCTGGTTTTTGAAGGGCGCTGAAAAGGAATTCAGGCGCGGCAATAATATCTACAAGGCGTCCATTACAGATGTGGAGCAGCGTTATATGACAGGCTTGCAGGTCAAGAAGGACCCGGGTGTATGGGTGGTCTGGCTTGGCTGTGCTGGTATGCTTTTGGGCTTTGGCGTGGTGTTTTGGGTTGCTCATCGTAGAATATGGTTGTGGGTAGGCGAAAGGAACGGACGGCCCACATTGATTCTTGCAGGCAGAACCAATAAAAACAATATGCAATTTGAACGGTTTTTTGATGAGATGGAACAAAAAATCCGCACAATGACAGGAGTTAAAATATGATCTTTACAAGTTCGTATCTATTGAGCCTTACCACCTTCATATACCTTGGAGCAGCAGTATTGTACCTGATCGCATGGGTGTTTCGTGTGGAGAAGGTCGGCCTTCTTGGGACCTTTGCCACCGGCATTGGTTTTTTGGCCCAGACAGCGGGCATTCTGCTGCGCTGGGTGGAGTCTTATCAGATGGGTTATGGTCATGCCCCCCTTTCTAATCTTTATGAATCCCTTGTCTTCTTTTCATGGATGACCATATTGGTCTATCTATTTTTGGAATTTCGCCTGAAGAATCGGGTGATAGGTGTTTTTTCCACCCCCTTTGCGTCTCTTGCCATGGCCTACGCCTCTTTCAGCCCAAATGTGCATGATGAGATACAGCCCCTCATTCCTGCCTTGAAAAGTAACTGGCTGATAGCCCATGTGGTGACATGTTTTCTGGGGTATTCTTCATTTGCCATTGCCTGTGGTATGGGCTTGATGTATCTTATGAAATCAAAGGACTATACAACAGGTTTGCTCTCCAGATTGCCTTCCCAGAAAAATCTGGATGAATTGATGCATCAGACCATATTTTTTGGTTTTTTGTGGCTGAGTGTGGGCATCATCACAGGTGCTGTTTGGGCAAATGAGGCATGGGGTACGTATTGGAGCTGGGACCCCAAAGAAACCTGGTCGTTGATTACATGGTTTGTATATGCAATCGCCCTGCATGCCCGTTTTGTACGCGGGTGGATGGGGAAAAAGATAGCTTATTTGTCTATAATCGGTTTTATTTCGGTGATTTTCACCTATTTTGGTGTCAATTTTCTCTTGTCAGGTCTCCATAGCTATGGAGCGCCTCGTTAATTTCTACTGGAGGATGGCTTATGTTTGGGCTTGGAACGCAGGAACTGGTCGTTATTCTTTTGATTGCCTTTCTGATTTTTGGCGGCAAGAAACTGCCTGAGATTGGGGCTGGTTTGGGCAAGGCTTTGAGTTCTTTTAAAAGGGGGCTTCGTGAAGCAGAGGAAGAAGTGCAGAAACCCATGGCCGAAGCCACTGCTTCTAAGCCAGTGGAGCACTCGTCGGAAGGCGCCGCACAGAAAACAGTCTGATCTATGCAGGCTATGATCCTGGCTGCTGGTTTGGGGTCCAGAATGCGGCCATTGACGCATGTTCTCCCCAAACCACTTTTCCCTGTCCTGAATACTCCATCAATAGAGCGCATTATGTCCTCTTTGATGGAGCAAGGATTTGGTCATATTTATGTAAATCTTTTCCATCTGGCCTCCCGTATTGCAGATTTTTTAACTAATTGGCTTTCTTCTAAAACAATTAATCTGCTCCCCATCATAGAACCATTTCTCCTGGGTACTGGCGGTGCGCTTGTAAATGCTTCCCCATATTTTATAAAAGACAGCCCGTTGCTGCTAATAAACTCCGATGTGGTATGTAATGTGAATTTCAGACAGTTCTGGGAAGATCACACCGCAAGCGGCGCTATCGCAACGATTTTGGTGCATAATAAAGAACCATATAATAAACTTGATGTCAGAAACGGCCTGTTGACCGGTTTTGAAAACAATGGAAACGCTGCGGTGGCCTATACGGGTATTGCTTGCTTCTCACCTGTTTTTTTTCGTTTTTTGCCAAAAGAGATGCCTTGCTCTTTGATAGATGGCTTCAAAAACGCCTTGAAAATGGGTTATTCCATCAGGGCGTTACCATTGGTGAGGTTTTCTCATGATGGTGTCTGGGAGGATATCGGCACGGTCGCAGGATATCTTGCGGCGCATAAGCAGCTGCTTGCCGCAAGCGATTGTCTCATTCAACGAGGTCATGATTGCCGTCTGGCACCAGGGGTTAGAGTCGAGGAATGGGGCTGTCTTGGGGATAGGGTGTGTGTTGGGGAGAATGCGGTTTTAAGGGCCTCTGTGATCTGGAATGATTGCAGTATCGGTGCGCATGCATTGATTGAAAACAGTGTGGTATCGACTTTTGGTATATTGAGATGAGTGTTGTCAATATAGCAGTTTTTCAGTTCAGCCCTATTCAAAATGCGCCGTTGCATAATCTGCAAAAGGTTAGTGACGCCATCAAAGATGCTGCGCGGCAGGGCGCCGACCTGTTTTTACTGCCCGAATTGTGGCTTACGGGGCCATTGTCTGCAAATTTTGTGTTTGATGATACTTGCAGGCAGGTTGTGGGATATTTGAACCACTTAGCGCATGAAACAGGGATAGTTATCATAGGGACTTTCCCAACGACTACTGATATGCCAGAGTTGTTTTATAATTCCACATACCTGACATCGCCATTTGCTGATGCCACTGAACTTTATAGAAAGATACACCTTTTTGCGCCGATGCAGGAGGATCGTTATTTCTTGCCCGGGGAAGGGGCCGTTCACAATTGGCTGAGCTTACGGGATAATAAAAAGATATGCATCGGGGTTATGACATGTTTTGATCTGCGTTTCCCTGAGCATGCCAGAAAGTTGGTCTGGGGCGGGGCAGAGTTGCTGCTGGTTTCAGCCCTGTGGCCTGAGAGCCGCATGGCCCATTTTGATTGCCTTCTCAAGGCGCGCGCTATTGAGAATCAGTGTTTTGTGGCGGCGTCGAATGCATGTGGTCATGTGGCGGATTATATTATGGGCGGTGGTTCCAAGGTCATAGACCCTATGGGCGAAGTGTTGTATGAGGCCGAAGCAAAAGAATTCTTGTTTGTGGTGTCCTGTGCATTGTCTGCAACGCAAGATGTACGTGGTAGATTTCAAACCCATTTGCCTCCTGGTCCATGGTTCTGGCATGGCCGACATAAACTGGTTGATGTGAATAGATTGTCCACGGCCCTTTTGTGCCGCCGCAGGGTCGGGCAGCGAGTTGTATTTACGAATGGTTGTTTTGATCTGCTCCATGCGGGTCATGTGCATTATCTGGAAGAAGCCAGAAGGCAGGGGGATTGTCTTGTTGTGGGCTTGAATAGCGACAGGTCTGTTGCTGCACTAAAAGGGCATTCTCGCCCCATCAACAATGAATTATATCGTGCATCGGTGCTGTCGGCCTTGGCCTGTGTGGATTATGTCATAATCTTTAATGAAACCAATCCATTATCGCTTATTGAATCCATAGGGCCTGATGTGCTTGTAAAGGGAGCTGATTGGAGGGAGGATGACATCGTGGGCGCCGATTTGGTCAAAAAGAGAGGCGGCCGGATCTTGCGGATTCCATTCAGCCATAATATCTCCACCAGTGCCATCGTCAAAAAGATTCTTGACGACCATCAAGAGTAAGGAGCTGATCGTGCCTGATTCAAGAGATCCACGGGTCTTTTTTGCCGCCGAGCGCACATTGCTGGCATGGAACCGTACAAGTCTTACATTGATGAGCTTCGGCTTTGTCATAGAAAGATTTGGGCTTTTTCTGCACATGATCAGCCATGAAAATGATTATACGCAAAAACACAGTACATTCTGGGTTGGTATCATTTTTATAATCCTTGGGGTTATTTTGGCGATTGTATCATCCTTGCAATACCAGAGATTTTTAAGGACATTGACACCCCTTGAAACCCCGGCTGAGTACTGGAAATATCTCGGCATGATGACTAATATAGTTTTGGCTGCTCTTGGAATTGCAATAACGATTTTTCTTTTTTCGGGGTTTCAAAAATAAGAAAATAGGCGGAGCGCAGTTAGTCGTCACAAATACAAAAAAAGAACTTGACTAATTCGAATGGTTTTGTTATTTACATAGCTCTGCCGAGGAGGAGGGCATCAGGGTTCTTTCGAACTCTGAACGCAGTAAGAGATATAGGAATTACGTGTTCTCTCTCGGCCGTCTTGACAATAGTCAGGATGCGGAATATAGTATTTTTTGTCTTTGATCTTTGAAAACTGAGTAGAGGATAGCAGCTATTATAGAAATTGCTTAGTGTTTTTTGAGCATCCGGTTTATTTAACTGGAGGGTTTGATCCTGGCTCAGAACTAACGCTGGCGGCGTGCC